>NZ_CP180480.1:5662500-6932784 GCF_047758675.1 Pseudomonas arabinosi
ACCCATGAGGTTTTATCGGAGGGGTCATGAACTTCTAGAGGCCTTGAAATAAATGGTGTCCCAGGGCAGGTTCGAACTGCCAACCTTCCCCTTAGGAGGGCCATATTACGCCTAGCAAGACCGGGGCTAACCCTATGTACAATGGGCGTCATAGTCCGGTTGCGTCCGAAAAGACTGAGCCATATAGTGAGTTTTGCTGCCACAGCGCTGTCACGGATCGAAAACCTTGAAAACCAAAATAACTCAGCGACTAATCAACAGCCTCGTGACCGAGCAGAAGGCATACCGGGTTCACGACACGACCCAACCGGGCCTGTTCATACGCGTCCTACCCAGCGGCCATAAATCCTTCATGGTGACCTGGGGACGCAACAAGAACGCCACGCTCGGTCGCGTTGGTGTGCTGACGCTCGACCAAGCCAGAACTGAGGCAGCGCAGTACCTTGCGGATGCTCACGCCCATGGCGAACCCCTGGCCGTCACCCAAGGCCGCAAGGGCGCAGCCCTACCCTCGTTGAGAGAGTTTGTGGATCAGCACTACATGCCATGGTTCAAGGCCCACCATCGAGGACATAAAAAGACCCAACACACTCTGGACAACAACTTTACCAACATCATGGCGCAACGCATTGATGCGATTACCAATCGGGATCTCGAGCAGATTCGTACAGCCTGGCTGCAAGCAGGCAACGCTGCCTCCACCGTCAATCGGAAGATGGGAAGCATCAGCGGGGTATTCAGTCGAGCGGTAGAGTGGGAGTTCATCAGTGAGCACCCGTTGGCGAAGTTGAAAGCTCTCAAGGTCGATTCAAAGGGTCAAGTCCGCTATCTGACTTCCGATGAATCTAAGCGCCTAAGAGAAGCCCTCGACGCGCGACAGGATGAAGCCCGGGCCGAGCGGGAAAGAGCGAACAAGTGGCGAGCAGATCGTAAAAAGGAGCAGATGCTGGACTTCCAGTGCCTAACGTTTACCGACCATCTAAAGCCGATGGTAATAGTCTCGCTCAACACGGGAGTAAGGCGTGGCGAGCTTTTTGATCTCAAGTGGCCATCGGTCAACTTTACTACTAAGACGATAACGATCATTGGCGACACGACCAAAACAATCGAAACGCGGCATATACCTATGAACCAAGAGTCGCTGGCTACGCTAAAAGCATGGAAGGAACAGTCGAGCGAGGTAGGGTATGTTTTCCCAGGGCAAGGCGGCGAGCGCATGGACGACGTTAAAAGCGCTTGGCTAAGGTTGTTGGAACGCGCCCAGATCATCGGCTTTCGATGGCATGACATGCGTCATGACTTCGCTTCGCGCCTCGTGATGGCTGGCGTCCCCCTCAACACAGTGCGCGACCTACTGGGGCATTCAGACATCAAGATGACGCTTCGCTATGCGCACTTGGCACCAGGTACAAAAGCCGCAGCGGTTGAGCTCATCTAGTCACCATAGCCTTTCATTTTTTTGTAATAGTCATAGGGGAGATCGACTAGGTCATTGACTCTCATGAATGCCGCGAAGTCCTCTATGTAACGCCATTCCTTTCTGACCAACGCCAGATTCACGAACTGCTTTTCGATCTCCCCACCCCATATGGCGGTGTAGCCGTTCAGGTCGCCGAAGAGATCGTATTCACCCTTGAAGTAATCCGAGCCAATCACTACCTGCGCCTGGCGAGCCAATGTTTCGCCACAAAATTCGGGGCCGATTGTGCCCGCTCTCAGCTTGAAAAGTACCTCATCCTCATCCCATACCGCGTCAAAAACCTCCATAAAATTTATCTGGGAATTTGAGGGCATTAACCCTCCCCAGAATGGATTTTTTTCTACAAAAATCCCGTTCAGTCCCTCCTCTACAAAATCCTCCAAGACCTTGACGATCTTTTCATCCAGCTTGCTGGCGGCGATGTCCAAGGCTGCCTTGAGCCTCGGCTCGATCCGCGCTGAAATCACAACCTTTTTAGACCTGTTTACCATCCGCCCCCCAAAAAACTTACAAACAAAACAGCTTGCATAAAATGTTACTTACAAATAATCTGCTTACGTCCTAACCAGTATCGTACAGTCCCAACGGACACTCAAGGAGAAACAAATGACCCAAGCTGAAAGCGTCAACTCGCTGTCCGTAAGCGTCGAGGAAGCAGCACGCCTTACGAGCCATTCGAGGTCAGGTATTTACGAAGTGATTGCTTCGGGTGACCTCAAAGCATTCAAGCTTGGACGGCGACGCTTGATTCTTATGACCGAGCTGAAGGCATGGATTGAGCGGGTAGCGAAGGATGGCGCCAGGTGATCGCGGCAGCGCCAAAGGGAGCAAAACAAGAAGGGATTCAAATATCACAGCGGCCTGACGAAAACAGGCCTGAAAGAAAAAGTGCCGAGTCAGTGTTTCGACCACTGACCCGACCCACCGCACAGAACTCTTAGGAAAAACCATGCGACCACTGAATTCTACTCTTCTGCTGAAGAACGATGCCAGCACTACCCCCCATGCACCTAAACATTCGCCGGCTTCTGACCTCGCGACAGTTGAAGGAGCATCAGCATGAAAATCACCATCTGCCTGTTTGATCGTGCCGGCCAATCACTTGGACAGCTAACACTGGCATCGAACACTTTCGTGGTCGATCTCGAAGCTCTTCGCAGCATCGGTGCCTGGCGCGTGGGGATCAACAAATGAACCGTCCCTACAGCATGTCGGAGGCAGACTTTTACAAGCTAGAGGCCGTGCGCGATTCAATCGCACTGGTGCAAATACTGGCAGGGGAAGTACAGCGACCAACCACATATACCCCCCAGATGATTGCCGCCTTCCTGGTGCTGATCGAGGAGCACATTTCTGTGGTGATTAAGTCAGTGAGTGGCACATTTTCGACGCGCTGAACGATTCAGTGCAGCTCGGGGTGAAAAGGATTCGCTCAAAAAGCTGAATACTTCAGCCGCCAGGGAAGCAGACAAACATAAGTCCTTTACCCGGGATGCCAGGCAACAAAGTCCTGCGCCCTTCTCCTTTTAAGGAAAGTTAGTGATGAACACTTTTCTAAAGCGCCTTGATGCGTTGACGGGATCGGCTTGTCTGAAAAAAGCCATTCATACCCTGCACCAGGACAAACAAAACACTCATGACGGGTACGTGGAGCCCGTTCACACCTACTACCAAGTCGGTGACCAGCAAAGCGTCCAGGCAGGCGACTAGGAAGAAAATCATGATGAAGCCTAGCCCTGTTGATCTGATCCGACACGCAGCGCAGCACGCCCTGAGCGCAGCGGAAACGCTACTGCCTGAATGGTTTCCCAGTGGGTCGCGAAAAGGCCGCGAGTGGGTGGCTGCCAACATTGCTCGTGGGGATCGGCAAGCCGGTTCCTTCGGCGTTTCGCTCGACTCTGGTCGTTGGAACGACTTTGCCGACAGTGGTGCCCATGGCGGCGATCTGGTGTCGCTGCTGGCCTACCTGCGCGGATGTGGGCAGTTGGACGCAGCAAAGGAAATTGACGAACGCCTGCGCCTGGGCCTGTTCAATCTCACGGCTGCCGATGCTCAGCAGCTCCAGGAACGCCGCCGACAGGCCGAACGCGAGCGCGCATCGTGGCGTCTGCGTGAGCAGCAGCTCCAGGAGGAGAAAAACCTTGCGGCTGTCCGCCAGGCGTCGCAGCTCTGGAAGATGGCGAAACCCGCCGATCCACTGCACACCTACCTGGTCGCCAAAGGTGTGCAGCCGTATTTATTGCGCCAGTTGGGCCAGGGCCGTCTGTTGGTTCCGCTCTGCGATGACGGGCGCCTGGTCAATCTGCAAATCATCATGCCGGACGGCGGAAAACGCTTTTTAAAGGGTGGCCGTGTCCAGGGCTGCTACGCGCCACTGGGCAAGTTTTCCGAAGGTTGCCGCCTGTATGTCTGCGAAGGCTGGGCCACTGGCGCAACCCTGCACAAAGACACCGGGAGTCCGGTGGTTTGCGCAATGAACGCGGGCAACCTCAAGCCGGTGGCCGTGGCAATGCGTGAGCGCTACGGCGCAACGCTGGATCTGGTGATCGCCGGTGATGACGACCGCAAGACCATTGGAAACCCGGGAAAACGCGCTGCCAACCAAGCAGCTCGCGCAACCGATGCCCGTGTGGTTTTCCCCGAATGGCCCGCTGATGCCCCGTCCGATCTATCCGACTTCAACGACCTGTGCCTCTGGCTTACAGGTCAATCCAAAGAGAGCCGCAAGGTATGAGCACTCACGAAAAAACGTCCACCCTGAGCCTGGTTGGCGATCCAGTCATACCGGCACCTGAAAAGCTGGAGCGGCCACGTTATGCCGTCTACGAGCACCCTCGCACAATCGAGGGCAGGACATACAAGCCAGGCACCTGGTATCACGGCTTGAAGCAAAGCGGGCCGGATGAAAAGGCCATTCCCGTAGATCACTGGATCTGCACGCCGTTAAACGTCGAAGCCGAAACGGTTAACACGGAGGACGGCACGATTGGGCGGCTGCTCTCATTCAGTCACCGGGGAAAGCGTATCGAGTGGGTCATGCCCATGGAGGCGCTGGCCGGTAAGGGTGACGAGGTCATGAAGGTTCTGTTGGGCCGGGGCCTGGTCATCGAGCACCATCAACGACGCCAGATCATTCCTTACCTGGCTAGCCACCAATCGCCCGTTTTGGTGATTGCGACCACCACCAAGCCTGGCTGGCATGAGTCGGGGGCGTTTGTGCTGCCCTCTCGCGTCATTGGCGGCGATAACGTGCGTTTCCAGGACTCTGGCAAGGCAGCGAACATATTCACCTGCAAGGGCTCTATCAGCGGCTGGCAGGCCGAGATTGCAGCGCGTTGCCTGGGCAATCCCGTTTTGATCCTGTCGGTCTGCTGCGCCTTAGCAGGGCCTCTGCTCGCCAAGGTGGGGGTGAATGGGGGTGGTGTGCACCTGGTAGGGGATTCGTCGAGTGGCAAATCGCTGGCACAGCTCTTGGCTGCGTCTGTGTGGGGCAATCCAGGCAGTTTCGCGGCGTCATGGGACGTATCGAAAGGCGGTGTCGAAATTGAGGCCGCTTCGCGCAACGACACCATATTGATCCTGGATGAAATCAAACGAGCCGACCCCAAGCGTGTTCAGGAAATGGCCTACGCGATTGCCAACGGCATGGGTAAAGGCACCATGACCCGTGAACGCGAAGGGCGCGCCAAATTAACCTGGCGCGTGCTCGCTCTCTCCAGCGGCGAGCGGTCATTGTCAGACCATGCCGCTATCGGGGGCAGCAACGCACACGCTGGTGCCGAGCTACGCATGGTGGATGTGAATGCAGGAACTCGCACACACCGTGCCTTTGATGATGTGCACGGTCTGACCGGGCAAGAGTTCCACCGGACGCTTAACGATGCTGTCTCTCAGAACTACGGCCATGTAGGCCCAGCATTTGTGGAGTCTCTGATTCAACAACCCGAGGATTGGCACAGCGCCTTCCGACAGGAGCGGCAGGCCTTTGGTACAGAAAGCTCACAGGCTGGCCGGGTTGCGGATCGCTTTGCAATTATGGCGCTGGCAGGAGAACTGGCTATCCGTCGCAAGCTGGTCAACTGGCCGGAAGGTACAGCCACCAAAGCCTGTCGCCTCTTATTCAATGAATGGCTCTCAACAATGGGAGACGGCAACGCAGAGGATCGCCAAATCCTGCGTGGCATCGCTAACTTCATTGACTTGCACGGCGACAGTCGCTTTTCCGAGTTCCGTCACTCAGGCACCACGACTGTACATAACCGTGCCGGTTACTACGAAGTCGATGGTGGGTCTCGCCTCTACCTGTTCAACAATCCGGGACTGACAGAGGCTGCTATCGGTTTCAATCTGCAGAGGATTGTTCGTGCACTCCAGGGCGCGGACGCGCTTGCCAAGGTGGACACTGAGGCAGGCCAGAAACGCAGTAAAAAAAGCTTCACCATGCCGGGTGGAGGTAAGTCGCGTTTTTATGTGATCGATCCCGTAAAACTCGATCAGGAAGGCGCAGGACAATGAGCCGTCTGCACGCCAGACGGTCGCTCTCAGTTGTCGTAGTGAACCGCTTCCCTTTGTCGTAGTGAACCACTTCCCTTGAAACCTTAGAGCGAAGGCGCGCGCAGTTGCCAAGCTGCTTATGGACTAGCAACTGCCGGGAACGGTATTTTTTACAGGGAATGCAGGGAATGAGGGAATGAGCCAGTAAATACGGGGCTTACAGCATTCCCTTAATAGACTAGAGAATAGGGAATAGGGAATACAACTCTGTTTAATAAGGGCTTTCCCCTCTCAAAAATTCCCTTGAAAAAAAGGCAGGGAACGGAACTATGCTCTGAAAGCCCCGGTTTAGAGCGGTTATCCCTCAATTCCCGGAATCCCTGCACTTTTCGAAATCAGACACGGTAAAGGGGGGGGCGCGTGGTTTTTGTTGACGGAATGTCGGGAAGTTGATCTAGAAAAAAAATAGTGATGCAGACGGCGGACATTCAGGCACGACCAAGCCGGTGAACTCATCGCCACTTGGCGAGCGGTTCTGCCGTCGTCAGCGTCGAAAAATTGCTATCACTTTTCGCGCTCGATCTGCGTACCAGGTCAAAAATTGCTAGCAAGGAAAAAACGTAATGAAAGAACAGAAAAAAGTGCTCACCATCCGAGACCCATCGCCCTTTTTGATCCTGCAAGCCAAGGCCATTACAGGAAAGGCCACTGGCAGCCAAGCATTCATTGCAGGTATCGAATTGATGATCCGGCAATCCGAGCAAATCGCCGATATGAGAGACGACAACCGCAAGCTTCGGGAGCAGCTTCACATCGCGCAGGGCCTGCTCCGGCAGATCACACCGATGTGCGTTCAGGTCGCCGAGCTGGCGGGGCAGAAAGACTGGCTGTTCGACGACCAATAGGCTCGTTGGCAGGCCCTGTATGAAAGACCCCACCAGCTTTCCTTCGGCGTCTTTAGTTTTGCCCTCATGCACACGTCACAGGATGTCAGGCGGATACTTTTCATCTCTGGCTGGATTTATACCGCCAGCCTGATTAATTAGTTCAAGAGTCGTCCAAGGGCCAGTACGCCCACGAAATAGGCGCACACCCTGATCTATTAATGTCCGTTCAACATCCGAACGCCTTTGATATCCCGTGATGCACTGAAGATCTTCAAAGGTCAAAACCCCTGGTACAACTCTGCTCATGTCAACAGACCCAGCTGCTCAAATATTTGAAGTCTTTCATGACTAGGTAGCTCTTGAAGGCGCTCAAGCAAAGAATCATTAACTTCCTTAGCAGAAGAATTAACGCTGTGAGAAAACTGAAAACTCATCACAAAAGAATGCCCACACCTAGGATTCAAACATAAACAGTAAAGTTTCTTTAACTCTAAAGACACCTCCTCGACCTGAGAAATCAATGCTTTCCCCTCGCACTCACGACAAATAACTCTCATTAATCTCACTCAACTTTGTTAAATCGACAATTGTATTGTGTTAAAATCAACATGTAAACACGGCATGTTGCGCAACTTCATGTCGAACGCATTTAAAGAAAGTTATCACTACTACTCATGGAGGCGCTTAATGCCCCGATCACTTGTTTCTTCTTGGAAGCGTGTCGCCATCAGTGGCCCGACTGCCGACGGCCGAGAAATCAAACCTCAGGAACTACGCGACTGCGCAGAAACCTACAAATCATCGACGTACACCGCTGTGATTTGGGTTGAACATCAGCGCTGTAATGGTGCCCACGGGACTGTCTTCGCGGCGCGCCTGATTGACGACGACCCCTCATTTGGGAAAGGCCAAGTGGCCTTGGAAGTACAGATGAAACCAAATTCCCGACTACTCAAGTTAAACAGTGACGGGGAGAAGTTATTTTCCAGCGTGGAGATTACGCCTAACTTTGCGGGCTCGGGGAAGGCCTATATGACCGGCCTGGCCGTCACTGATGAACCTGCCAGTCTTGGCACTCAGGAACTTTACTTTTCCAAACAAGCCAACAAGACCACCTACCGCACTGCGTCCGCGCCACTGCAATCAGCGCCAATCAATAAGGCACTGGCAGTCAGCCTGGAGCGTATTAAGCGGGATATGAGATTGCACACTTATGCAATTAAAGAGCGTCGAGAGCTAGCCAGCAAATCCAAGTCGGGCCGACGAGTGCTTTAGCGTGCCCCCACCTTGGCGCACGCAACATTGATTAAATTACTAAGGAATATCGACATGAAACTCACCACTATTGATCGCGAAAGCCTTGCACCAGAACTACTGGAGCGCGTGGCTTGTTTCGACGCAAATAAGGATGTTTACGTTAGCTTGCAAAAGCAGCTAACGGAAGTTACCCAAGAAAGCCAGCGGCTCAAGCAGAAAGCCTCTGAGCTTGAAGGGCAAGCCAATCGCACCGATGCGGCTTGGAATGCCTTGGCCAAATCAGCCACCATCGACCAAGACAAAATCAATGAAGAAATTGAACGCAGCGCCCAACTCAGGAAAGAGGCTCAAGCGTTACGTGTCACCGCCGAAGCGAGAGCCGGCATTGAAAACAACTTGATTGTTCGAGTGGCTGAGGCTCGTCTGAAGCTGGTAAGTGATCCTAGTGTGATTAATAAGGCGCACTGGCAAGCTCAGCTTGAAAAAATGTTTGCCCAGGAAGGCATGCGAGAAAGCCTGATGGAGATGTTCGCTTTGTCCCGCGCCTTGTTCCTCGGAAGCCTTAAAGAGCACGATGGTTTATTGCGTGGCTGTAATAGCATGAGAGAGCGACAAGCAAAGACGAACGAACTCACCTGGAGGGCTTTCGGTAAAGACCTTGAGAAACTGTTTGGCGATGATGGGGAACATGCACAGGCACCATCATTGGTAACCATGCCGCCCGCAGTATTGAAAGAAGTGTTAGTGAACACTCCTGGTGAGTTGCGAAAACTTCAGGTCGTACACGCCGCGTCCTGAGATTCAACAGTCAGTCAGTTTAGGAGTCTCGCATAGGCTCAGATCGTAGGAGCCCAACGTGAGTAAGCTGGATCGTTTCATGCGGGAAAGGGAAGTGCTCGATGTCACCTCCTTTTCTCGAACCACCCTCTGGCGAGTTATCAAAAGCGGGCAGTTTCCCAGACCTGTCCGAATCTCACCAGGGCGTGTCGGATGGCGTGAGTCAGCAATCATTGCCTGGCAGGAAAGTCCTGCTGAGTGGTGCCAAGTCAAGGCCGTGTAAGCGGCCTCAATTCCCACCTTCGCTTTGCCGCCCCACCCGTAAGGCCTGTTGGTTTCGGCGACGCTCAAAAAAGCTGTTTTCAGCCCCGCCCCGAATGGGCGAAAGCTGTGTTTTCGATTGCACCACCGCAAGCGCTCGCACGAAGAGAAATGCAATCGACACCCCCCGAAAGCAGGGCTGAAAGCCTTGCTCCATATGGCCGGCACGCTTTCCATTCGCTTCCGCCTCTTCACGAATACAACCAAAAAAACAAGCCATTCACTTTGAGAAAACTCCGCCGCCCCCCTATTGCCGTTGGGTTTGGTGTCTTGAAACGTAGTCAGGAACGACACGCTGCCTGTGCAAGGTTTTTGCATTTCTTTGCAAAACTTTGCACAAAATGAAAAGGCCAATCGCCTGCCAAGGCCCGCAGCCAGTCTAGGCTGGCGCCCCGATTGCATTACCTTGAGATTTGCACAAAAAAATCACACAGAGCGCGTCGGCGGGAGGGGGATAAGTGCTTTTTCAAGAAGATTTATTTTCGCTGCCGTTTTTTTTCGCTATTGGCCTATGTGACTAGATTTACTCGTCTCACGCTGCCTGGCGCTGTTGAGCTGTCTCAGTGGAGCAACGCTAGCCAGGCTGCAAACGACCGAACCCGCCCAGTGGGGGGTTGTCGTTTTCAGCGTTAGAGATTAGGCGATGCGCTCAGCCAAGCGTGAACTCCTGATCGTGGCGAGCTTCTCGCGCCAGGGCTTTGTCATTGGCCAGACTGCTCTCAAGCATTTTTAGACGATGCTCCAGGGCGAACTTTTCAGCGGCGAGCACCACCGCTTTCTGCTCCGCCTCACTGGCGTGGCTCACCAGGTCGTCAATGCTCCTGGAGCGCCGATCCAGATCCACCTCTCTGCTGCGCAGCTGGTGCTCCCGCCGTTCTATTTCTCGCTGCCGATCTTCCACCAGTGACGCTGCTTTTTTCACAGCACGCGCACGTGAGAGCACTGCCTGTTTTGAACGTGCGTGACGAGCTGCGCCCTGGGCATTGGCGCTGGCCACGGCTTCGGCTCGTTGCCAGGCTTCAGTCTTCACGCCGACAACCGCGGCTGCATAGTCGCGAGGCTTCAGCGCCGGCGCTTCGCCTACTGCTGCCATGGTCGAATAGAACGCCGACACCGCTTCATGTTTCGCCTTCGAACCCTCCACGCCGCGCTCCAACCCACGCTGCGCACCAACCTTGGCATGGAAGCTGGTTTGCATCGCTCTGAGCTTCTCAGGCCCTCCGAGGAAGTCACGGCACGACAGCCTCCTGTCTGCTGTCATAGGCACAACGTAAACGACCATATGCGGCGTTGATTCATCCAGGTGGATGGTCGCACTGAGGACATTCGCTGCACCGTGGCGCGCCTTCAGCCACTTCAACGCATCGGCAAAGTAACCGTCCCCCATATCATCCAGACGTCCGCCGTGACGCTTGAAAGCTTCAGGGGACGCGGTGACCAGGTACTCAATCGCGAGCACCGCATCCTTGCGCCTTTTCGTCGGCAACGTGCGCACCAGGGCAGCGAGTATCTGCTCCGATCCTTTGGCCCCCACCGTTCGGTTTCGCCCTGTGAGTGCGGGATCTGCATTCGGGGTGGGCTGCATCCTGAACGTGTGCTGTGCCGACCTCGACACCGCTCCCATGGTCTTGAGTTTCTTCGCCCTGATGATTGCGTAAGCCATAGCGCTTCTCCGTCGCTTTTAACTGCCTTATCAGTCAGTTAAGCGCTTGGAGCATCACCCAATGCAACCCCCAGTTTGAACAAACTGAAGGCGGCAATGTGTAACCCACTACACATCACTTCGTGATGGTGGGCCCTGCTTCGCATGGAGTGAAGCAACAACAACGCCGGACTCAGTCCCAGCTCAGCATTTGAAAGCGAGCGCGTCGCTACGTGAATTCTGAGAAACCAACAGGGTTATTCCCCGATGGTTTTCACTGTTAGATGCCTCCGCCACAGGCTGCATCAGATATCAGCATGAGCATGAGCATTTCGGAGCACCCAATCTTGAACACATCACAATACTCAGGAAACGGGTTTGGCCATGGCCTGAGGTCAGGAACAAAAAAGCCCCACCGAGCATCTCCCGGTGGGGCTTTCTTTGGCCTGCTGCTGCCACCCTGCTGTCACGAAGAAATTCAGCTGTCAGGAGAATGGCTTGAGAGGCCCGGATTATATGGTGTCCCAGGGCAGGTTCGAACTGCCAACCTTCCCCTTAGGAGGGGGATGCTCTATCCAATTGAGCTACTGAGACACAGATCGACCACGAAGAAACGCGATGCAATGGACGGCGTGCATGTTAACGGGCAGGCCTGCTTTTGTCATGTCGTCCGTTGGGCTTTTTAAGTGTAGGCAGACGCCTCGCAGGAGCGTGGCTTTGTTTACCGTGCAAATTGCATCACCGCAAAAGGCCATCATTGCAAAATGCAATGCAGGCATCTCGATGAAATATCTTAATTCATTGTTTTTAAAGGATTTAATTCCCGTTAGACTCTTGGCATGCGGGCTGCTTGAGCTGTTCTCGGAGAACAACGGAGGCAAGCCTCATGAACAGCGCCCTTTTACTCTCGATCGCAATCGCTTTGGCGATTCTGCTGGGCTTCCATTTTGTCCCAGAGAGCGGTGTAGATCCGGTTGCTCAACGAATGCCTCATTACCTTCAGGTACAAAGAGCGCCTCAACTGGCGGTAATGAGCGACCAGCGCAGCTTTGTCAGCCAAGAGGTGAGCCAGGAGGGCATTTTACTGCCGGCTCAGTCTTCAGAACGCTTGGTATTTTGAATCACCCCCATCAGGAGCACCGCATGTCCAAATCAGCCGCAGGGTTTTTCATCCTGGCCTTACTGAGCGGCATTCTTCATCTGTTAGTGGTCCAGGATACGGTCCTTACCCTGCCTTTGATCGCCAGCGGCGTGTTCGGGGCGCTGTTTGTGCTGGCGCTGATTGCGGGGCGCAAGATCAAGTTCGACCCGGTACTGCGTTAATCCTCAACAGATCCATTAAATTGGCAACTGTGGCGGACAGCTCCCCTGAATTGTCGAGTCGATGGATCCGCGCGTCTCCGCTTGAACTCTCCGCCGTGAATAACCCGTTGCGGTACAGCCTCGCTTCAATCTCCGCATAACTCTCGCGACCACGGCGCAGCAGACGCTCTCGCAGGACTTCATCCTTGACCGTCAAAAGAACCGGCAACAGCGTTGGATACTGGTGCAGCGCCTGAGCCAGATGGCCACGAGAACCGTTGACCAAGACATGCCGACCGTCATTGAGCCATTGATCTATGTCGACCGGAATACCGTAATCCAGGCCATTGGCGCTCCAGTACAGCGCGAAATCGCCCTCGACTCTGTGTTGCTCGAACTCTTCCCGGGAAACGCCAATCGCATCCTCGCCCACTGATTCAGCCGAACGCGTAATGACCCGACGCACCACTTCACAATTGAGCGCCTGCAACGGCTCGCGCGCGGCTTCGATGAGGCTGTCCTTGCCGGACCCAGAAGGCCCCATCAAGTAAATCAACCTGCCATCCATCCTGAAATCACCTCCCACCGCACGTCCTCCCCTAGTAAATCGGCCAATTGCCACTATCCTGTACAAGTAAGGAACACTGATCGAATCTGCACAGCATGCGCCTTCAGGCGTCCTAGGACATCACCTGCCGGGCAAGAGGATGCGGTCAGTAATACGGACCTGAGCAAACTTTTCAAACCAGTCCGCATTTCTGATAATTGGTGCTGGCATAACGCCTTTATCCAGTTCAATATTTGTCACAGAATTGACGCCAATGAACTGGCTACTTTGAGGCATGATGCGAGTCTCTATCAATTCAGGTTGAACATTTGGCCAGACCGCTTGTCCTATCAGACATCCTGCGGCCAATCCCGAGAACCGCTCCCCTGAACTAACCGGTTAAATATATGCGCCCATTGAAACAGGCAATTTATTCCAGCCGTACGGCTGACAAGTTCGTCGTACGTCTGCCAGACGGAATGCGTGAACGCATTGCCGAGGTGGCTCGCAATCATCATCGCAGCATGAACTCCGAAATCATCGCACGCCTTGAGCAGAGCCTTATTCAGGAAGGCGCGCTGGGCGAAGAATTGAGCATGCGCCTGGACAGCCCGGAGCTGTCATTGCACGAACGCGAACTGCTGCAACGCTTCCGCCAACTCTCCCACCGTCAGCAGAATGCTCTAGTTTCGCTGATTGCGCATGATGCCGAAATTGCCGCAGACGCTTCCTGATTTCATCGTAAAGTTCAAGCCAGCTTAATCGCTGGCTTTTTTTTACCTGAAATTCGGGCAAAAAAAACCCGCCGATTGGCGGGTTTTTTACGTTTGTAAGTCAGAGCAGGAAGATCGTCGCCAGCCCGAGAAAGATGAAGAATCCGCCGCTGTCTGTCATGGCGGTAATCATCACGCTGGCGCCCATTGCAGGATCGCGCCCAAGCCGCGCCAGGGTCATGGGAATCAACACCCCCGCCAATGCCGCCAGCAACAGGTTGAGCGTCATGGCAGCGGTCATCACCACACCCAGAGACCAACTGCCATATAGCAGATAGGCGACAATGCCGATCACACCGCCCCACACCAGGCCATTGATCAGCCCGACCGCCAATTCCTTGCGCATCAGGCGCGAAGTATTGCCGGTACTGACCTGATCCAGCGCCATGGCCCGAACGATCATGGTGATCGTCTGGTTACCCGAGTTACCGCCGATACCCGCCACGATCGGCATCAGTGCCGCCAATGCCACCAATTTCTCGATGGAGCCTTCGAAAAGACCGATCACTCGGGATGCGATGAACGCGGTGATCAGGTTAACTGCCAGCCAGGCCCAACGGTTACGCAGGGATTTCCAGACTGACGCAAAAATATCTTCCTCTTCACGCAGACCCGCCATGTTGAGAACTTCGTTTTCGCTCTCTTCACGGATCAGGTCGACCATTTCATCGATGGTCAGACGGCCGATCAGCTTGCCGTTTTTGTCGACTACAGGCGCCGAGATCAAGTCGTAACGTTCGAACGCTTGAGCTGCGTCATAGGCGTCTTCATCCGGATGAAAACTCACCGGATCGCTGGCCATGACTTCAGAAACCTGTTTTTCCGGGTCGTTGACCAGCAAACGCTTGATTGGCAGCACGCCCTTGAGCACGCCGTCGTAATCAACCACAAACAGTTTGTCCGTGTGGCTAGGCAGCTCCTTGAGGCGCCGCAGGTAACGCAAAACCACTTCGAGACTGACATCCTCACGGATCGTCACCATCTCGAAGTCCATCAGTGCACCGACCTGCTCCTCGTCGTAGGACAACGCAGAGCGCACGCGCTCACGCTGCTGACCATCGAGGGTTTCCATCAGCTCGTGGACGACATCTCGCGGCAGCTCGGAGGCCAGGTCAGCAAGCTCGTCGGCGTCCATGTCCTTGGCCGCAGCCAGGAGCTCGTGATCGTCCATGTCGGCGATCAGCGTTTCACGAACCGAATCGGATACTTCGAGCAGAATGTCGCCGTCGCGATCGGCCTTGACCAATTGCCAGAGCGTCAGACGATCGCCCAGCGGCAAGGCTTCAAGGATGTAGGCGACGTCGGCGGAGTGCAGATCATCGAGCTTGCGTTGCAACTCGACGAGGTTTTGCCGGTGAACCAGGTTCTCGACCCGGTCGTGATGCGGACCTTCCTGGCGGTGAGTCAGGTCTTCGACCACTCGCTGGCGCTGCAGCAGCTCAACAACTTGAGCGAGGCGGTCCTGCAAGCTTTCCTGCGTTTTCTTTACTTCAACTTCAGACATAGGCGAACTCCACTCCCAGCAGCGGGGCACGCCGGAAGGATCAATCAGTCAATTCATGATTGGAAAAACGGGGTACTGAGTAACTACTGGGTAAGTCCATGGAGGTATTCCACAAGCCCCGGCGGGGCTGACGGGCGCAATGATACACCGCCCGACGGTTTAAAACGTTAAAAAATCGTGGCTGAAACAAGCGCTTGCAAGACAAACCTGAGCGCTGCGTGATCCATCAAACTGCGACGACTCATCCTGAAAAGAAAACACACCACAGCCGAAAAATGTAACGACTACCCTTGAGTTGGACCGTCACGGAGGACGTTTAATGCCATCCAATGCATTTTGTTTTTTGTTGATCACCCTGCTCTGCCCGTCGCCCTGGGCGCTTGCCACGACCGTTCACCGCTGCGAGGCGGCCGACGGACGCGTTACCTTCACTACGCTGAGCTGTAAGGCCGGAGACAGCCTTTCGCTACAGGATGTCCGCACCTTCACACCGGGCAGCGTGACCGCTCTCATGCCGGAAGCCGGAAATCGCGAAACATCAGGTATGAAAGTCAAAAGGAGAGATCCGACCGTCGTCGGCAAGACCGAGGACAAATGTGGAAATCTCATCAGCGCTAAAGAACGCCGCGAAGCGATCATCAATCAGCGGGTTGTTGCCGGCATGAGTCAGCAGGATGTCGATAGCGCCCTTGGCAAGCCAGACAAGATCAGTATTCGCAATTCGGCCACGAGCTACCGTTACGACACCCAGCGAGGTCGTAGCGCACACGTCGAGTTCGATGAGAAAGGATGCACCAAAGGAAAAGCCAAATCCCAGACGGCAAAAAGCCCGCGTTAAACGCGGGCTTTTTGGTGTTTGGTGCACTCGACAGGATTCGAACCTGTGACCGCTCGGTTCGTAGCCGAGTACTCTATCCAGCTGAGCTACGAGTGCATTTGTGTTTTTAAACCAGACCACAACTGGCTGAAGCAAAGTCGCTCGCATTACTGCAAACAACTCTTAAATGGTGCACTCGACAGGATTCGAACCTGTGACCGCTCGGTTCGTAGCCGAGTACTCTATCCAGCTGAGCTACGAGTGCATTTGTTGCCGCGCATTATAGGCCGTCTAATCTCTATGTCAAACACTTTTTCTAGTAATTTCAACAACTTACCGAAAAAGCCAGATTACAACGTACTACGCAAATAATGGCGGAGAACGGGGGATTCGAACCCCCGACACCCTTTTGAGGTGTACTCCCTTAGCAGGGGAGCGCCTTCGGCCACTCGGCCAGCTCTCCGCAACACGGGGCGTATATTAACCAGCTTCTTCCCCGTTTGCAAACATAAAAAACGATAAAAATTAATGGCTTGGTTCTTCGTCCTTCTCTTTCTTTATACGCAGGTAAATTTCCTCACGGTGGACCGCAACCTCTTTCGGGGCGTTGACACCGATACGCACTTGATTTCCTTTGACGCCGAGCACGGTCACGGTGATTTCGCCATCACCAATAATCAGGCTTTCTGCGCACCGACGAGTCAGAATCAGCATACCTTTCTCCTCACGCATTTCATTTCAGGGACAACAGTCTGCAAAAAAAAGGCACTCGACCTACAACCGGAGCGATCGCAGCCCTACATGCCTGAGTATTGACTAGCGCGAGCAAAAGAACAGCTTCGGGTCGCACCATTCAAAAAAACAAAAGGGCGCGGTCAGACCGCGCCCTTCGGTTAACGCATCACTCGCCCTGACGGACCGGTGCGTCCAGTTCGAAAGCCGTGTGCAGAGCGCGCACAGCCAGTTCCAGGTACTTCTCTTCGATCACTACGGAGACTTTGATCTCCGAGGTCGAGATCATCTGGATGTTGATGCTTTCTTTCGCCAACGATTCGAACATGCGGCTGGCCACGCCTGCGTGGGAGCGCATGCCGACACCGACGATCGACACCTTGGCAATCTTGATGTCGCCAACGACTTCACGGGCACCGATCTCGCGAGCGGTGTTTTCCAGCACGGTTTGCGCTGCCTGGAAGTCATTGCGATGCACGGTGAAGGTGAAGTCGGTGGTGTTATCGTGCGCAACGTTCTGCACGATCATGTCGACTTCGATGTTCGCGGCGCTGATCGGGCCGAGAATCTTGAATGCAACGCCCGGGGTGTCTGGCACGCCACGGATGGTCAGCTTGGCTTCATCGCGATTGAAAGCGATGCCGGAAATGATCGGCTGTTCCATGGTTTCCTCTTCATCAATAGTAATGAGGGTGCCCGGACCCTCCTTGAAGCTGTGCAGTACGCGCAGCGGAACGTTGTACTTGCCGGCGAATTCCACCGCACGGATCTGCAACACCTTGGAACCGAGGCTGGCCATTTCCAGCATCTCTTCGAAGGTAATCTTGTCCAGGCGCTGAGCCACGGACACCACACGCGGGTCGGTGGTGTAGACGCCGTCGACATCGGTGTAGATCTGGCACTCGTCAGCCTTCAAGGCTGCCGCCAGCGCCACGCCGGTGGTGTCGGAACCGCCACGACCGAGGGTGGTGATGTTGCCGTGCTCGTCGACGCCCTGGAAGCCGGCGACAACCACCACACGACCAGCCTTCAGATCGCCACGAATCTTCTGGTCATCAATCTGCAAGATACGCGCTTTATTGTGCGCACTGTCCGTCAGAATCCGCACCTGGTTGCCGGTGTAGGACACCGCTGGCACGCCACGCTTGATCAGCGCCATGGCCAACAGCGCAATCGTCACCTGCTCACCGGTGGAGACGATCACGTCCAGCTCACGAGGAACCGGTTGGCCGTCGCCACTGATTTTCTTGGCCAGATCGATCAGACGGTTGGTTTCGCCGCTCATTGCAGACAGCACAACCACCAGGTCATCGCCGGCTTCGCGGAATTTCTTAACCTTGTCGGCGACCTGCTCGATTCTCTCGACAGTGCCGACCGAGGTGCCTCCAAATTTCTGTACGATCAAAGCCATTTCAAAGCCGCCTCTGCCCATGAAGGGCGCCCAAATAATCACTCAAACAGCGTTCGGGCCCGCCACTAGACTGCGGGCCGGACACACTGCCTTATAAACCCTGCTCTACAAATGGAACAGTCAGGGCCAATGCCGCATCCAGTGCGCCAGCGTCAGTACCACCGCCTTGCGCCATGTCTGGACGACCACCGCCCTTCCCGCCCACTGCCGCAGCGGCTTGCTTCATCAAATCACCGGCTTTGAGTTGGCCAGTCAGGTCTTTGGTTACGCCTGCAACCAGAACGACCTTTTCCTCATGGACACTGCCGAGCAGGATCACTGCGCGGCCGAGTTTGTTTTTCAGTTGATCGACCAGCGCCAGCAGCGCCTTGCCGTCCTGACCGTCCAGACGCACGGCCAGCACTTTCACGCCTTTGACATCCAGGGCAGAAGCCGACAGATCGTCGCCCGCCGCGCTGGCAGCCTTGGCCTGCAACTGCTCGAGTTGCTTCTCCAGCAGACGGTTGCGCTCCAGCACAGCCGACAGCTTGTCGATCAGGTTGTCGCGGCTACCCTTGACCAGGTTGGCCGCTTCCTTGAGTTGTTCTTCTGCAGCGTTCAAGTATGCCAGCGCCGCGGCGCCGGTGACCGCTTCGATACGACGCACACCGGAAGCCACACCGCCTTCGCTGATAATCTTCAGCAGGCCAATGTCGCCGGTACGGTTAGCGTGGATACCGCCGCACAGCTCGACGGAGAAACTACCACCCATGCTCAGTACGCGCACATTGTCGCCGTACTTCTCGCCGAACAGCGCCATGGCGCCCTTCTGCTTGGCGGTTTCGATATCGGTTTCTTCGGTTTCAACTTCGGAGTTCTTGCGAATCTCGGCGTTGACGATGTCTTCGAGCGCCTTCAACTGCTCAGGTTTGATGGCTTCGAAGTGGCTGAAGTCAAAGCGCAGGCGCTGACTGTCGACCAACGAGCCTTTCTGCTGAACGTGGTCGCCCAGCACCTGGCGCAATGCCGCGTGCAGCAAGTGAGTCGCCGAGTGGTTCAGCGAAGTCGCGTGACGCACTTCGGCATCAACATGAGTTTCTACCGGCGCGCCGATGGTCAGGCTGCCCGACGCCAGCACGCCGTGATGCAAGAAGGCGCCACCGGTTTTGGTGGTATCGCGTACGTCAAAGCGTGCGTTGCCGACCTGAAGGAAACCGCAGTCGCCAATCTGACCGCCGGATTCAGCGTAGAACGGCGTCTGGTTCAGTACGACCACACCCTCTTCGCCTTCGCTGAGTACGTCGACCGACTGGCCATCTTTATAGAGACCAACGATTTTCGCCGAACCTTTGGTCGCTTCATAACCGGTGAATTCGGTAGCCACATCAACCTTGACCAGGCTGTTGTAGTCCATGCCGAAGGAGCTGGCGGAACGGGCACGGACGCGCTGGGCTTCCATTTCGCGCTCGAAGCCTTCTTCGTCGATGGTCAGGCTGCGTTCGCGAGCGATGTCGCCGGTCAGGTCCATCGGGAAACCGTAGGTGTCGTAGAGTTTGAACACTACGTCGCCCGGCACTACGTCGCCTTTGAGCTCGGCCAGATCCTGTTCCAGGATTTTCAGGCCCTGCTCCAGGGTCTTGGCGAACTGCTCTTCTTCAGCCTTCAGTACGCGCTCGATGTGCGCTTGCTGGGATTTCAGCTCAGGGAAGGCTTCGCCCATCTCGGCGACCAGTGCCGCAACGATCTGGTAGAAGAAGCTGCCCTTGGCGCCCAGCTTGTTGCCGTGACGGCAAGCGCGACGAATGATCCGGCGCAGCACGTAGCCGCGACCTTCGTTGGACGGCAGCACGCCGTCAGCAATCAGGAAACCGCACGAACGAATGTGGTCGGCAACGACTTTCAGCGAAGCCTGAGCGTCGTTGGTGCAGCCGATGGCCTTGGCCGATGCAATCAGCAGGCTCTGGAACAGGTCGATTTCATAGTTCGAGTGAACGTGCTGCAGCACGGCACTGATCCGCTCCAGGCCCATGCCGGTATCGACCGACGGCGCTGGCAGCGGGTGCAACACGCCATCGGCGGTGCGGTTGAACTGCATGAACACGTTGTTCCAGATTTCAATGTAACGGTCGCCGTCTTCTTCCGGTGAGCCCGGTGGGCCGCCCCAGATGTCGGCGCCGTGATCGTAGAAAATCTCGGTGCAAGGACCGCACGGGCCGGTATCGCCCATGGTCCAGAAGTTGTCGGACGCGTACGGCGCGCCTTTATTGTCGCCGATACGAACCATGCGCTCGGCCGGAACGCCGATTTCCTTGGTCCAGATGTCGTACGCCTCGTCATCGCTGGCGTAGACGGTAACCCAGAGCTTTTCTTTCGGCAGGTTCAGCCACTTGTCGGACGTCAGGAAGTTCCAGGCGTAGGTGATCGCGTCGCGCTTGAAGTAATCACCGAAGCTGAAGTTACCCAGCATTTCGAAGAATGTGTGGTGACGGGCGGTATAACCGACGTTTTCCAGGTCGTTGTGCTTGCCGCCGGCGCGCACGCATTTCTGGCTGCTGACTGCGCGGGTGTACGCGCGCTTTTCCTGGCCCAGGAAACAGTCCTTGAACTGGTTCATCCCCGCGTTAGTGAACAGCAGGGTTGGGTCGTTGCCCGGAATCAAAGAGCTGGAGGCTACACGGGTGTGGCCTTGCTCTTCGAAGAAGCGAAGGAAGGCTTCACGGATTTCTGCGCTTTTCATTATGTTCTTCCACGGAGGCTGCGGCCAAAGGCCTGTGCGAAACGTCAACAGACGAAGCGACGGCAAAGGGCCGCATTATATCGGCCCTGCGCGCGGGGTACAGCGTGTTTATACGATAGAAACGGTCAATTGGACCGCTAACGCTATCAGTTGCGCGAAAACTCGACGAATGTCGCGACGACCTGCTCGATTTGAGCGCGGCTGACGTCCATGTGCGTGACCATGCGCAGACGTCCGGCAGCGCTGAGCTTGATCCCGCGTTCGGCGGCAAACGCCTTGATGGCCTCGGCCTTGTCGCCCATCTGCACGTAAACCATGTTGGTCTGCACCGGCTCGACCTCATAACCCGCGGCTCGCAAGCCTTCGGCCAGCAACTGGGCATTGGCGTGGTCGTCAGCCAGACGCTGAACATTGTTATCCAGCGCGTACAAACCTGCTGCCGCCAGAATCCCGGCCTGGCGCATGCCGCCGCCGACCATCTTACGCAGGCGTCGCGCCTTAGCGATCAATTCGACCGAGCCGCACAGCACCGAACCGATCGGCGCGCCCAGGCCTTTGGACAGGCAGACCGAGACGGAATCAAAGTGTTGAGTGATTTCCCGGGCATCGACACCCAATTTGACCGCCGCGTTGTACAGCCGCGCGCCGTCCAGGTGCAGCTGCAACCCATGTTCACGGGTAAAGCTTCGAGCCCGCTCCAGATACTCCAGCGGCAAAACTTTGCCCTGCATGGTGTTTTCCAGCGCCAGCAAACGGGTACGGGCGAAGTGGAAGTCATCCGGTTTGATCGCCGCCGCGACGTGCGCCAGGTCCAGCGAGCCGTCGGCCTGCACTTCCAGCGGTTGCGGCTGGATCGAACCGAGCACCGCCGCGCCGCCACCTTCGTACTTATAGGTGTGAGCCTGCTGGCCGACGATGTATTCATCACCGCGTTCGCAGTGGGCCATCAAGCCCAGCAGATTGCTCATGGTGCCCGTCGGGACAAACAGCGCCGCAGCAAAACCCAACCGATTCGCAAGCTCGGCTTCCAGTCGATTGACCGTTGGATCTTCGCCGTAAACGTCGTCTCCGGTGGCCGCGCTGGCCATCGCGTCGAGCATCCCGGCGGACGGTTGGGTGACGGTGTCGCTGCGAAGATCGATAACGCTCATGAATCTGGCCTCGGTAAGCAGGGGAAATCCCTTTCAGTCAGGAGTTACTGCGGTCATGCCGACGAATAATCAACCCTTGGGCAGGAAAAGGCTTCCTGAACCGACGAAAAAGTCGATAGCAATCATCAAATAGCAGCAATGCACAGGTGAGAAATATGTGTTAAAAACGCTTCGCCGCCAAACAATCTGGCGGCAAAACGTTCTCAGGGCGGGGTGCAACTCCCCACCGGCGGTAATTGCGCGCAATGCGCATAGCCCGCGAGCGCTTGGCGACAGGCACGGCAATGGCTGTGATGGCGGCAAGGTCAGCAGACCCGGTGTGATCCCGGGGCCGACGGTCATAGTCCGGATGAAGAGAGAACGGGATTGGCGCCGCCTAGGCTCTGTACCAAAGCGCCGTCCGTAGGCATTTGTGCCCGCGTACCCTTAAATCCCATTCGATTCATATGCCCTGTTTTTTACATAAACAGGAGTCAGAACATGCAACCCACCGCAATCGATAGCAAAAGCAAAAACCATCAGGGCGAGCGCGTTGCGTTCATCCAGGCCTGCTGGCACAAGGAAATCGTCGATCAGAGCCGTAAGGGCTTTGTGGCCGAAATGATTGCTCAGGGTTATCAGGAATCGGAGATCGATTTCTTCGAAGTCGGCGGCGCCTTTGAAATTCCGCTGCACGCCAAGCTGCTGGCCAAATCCGGTCGTTATGCCGGCATTGTCGCGGCGGGCCTGGTGGTCGACGGCGGGATCTACCGCCACGAATTCGTCGCCCAGTCGGTGATCAGCGGCTTGATGCAGGTCCAACTGGAAACCGAAGTGCCGGTGTTCTCGGTGGTTTTGACCCCGCATCACTTCCATGCTGGCGAAGAACACCAGAAATTCTTCTTCGAGCACTTTGTGCATAAAGGCCAGGAAGCGGCGAAGACGTGCGCGGATACGCTGCACAAGCTGCGTGCGTTGCGTCGTAGCGAGCCTCGCGCGGTAGCTGTCTAAAACACCTCTGGCCTGAGTGAAGTCTCTGGCGTCACTCAAATCAATGTGGGAGCGGGCTTGCTCGCGAAAGCGGTTTAACATTCAACGCATTTGTTGACTGTCAGTCCGCTTTCGCGAGCAAGCCCGCTCCCACATTTGTTATGCGTTGCTCTCAGGCGAGGTTTTCGTCGGTAGTCGGCACAATCAGGATGCCGGCGCGCAGGCCGTTCTTGACCTTGGGGTTCGGGAAGATGATCCGGGCCCCCTCCTCCTCAATGATCCACCGGGTCTGGGCGATGTCTTCGGCCAGCAGGTAACCCACCGCCAACTCCGAAAAGTTCTCGATGTCTGCTGGCAGGTTCAAGCGGAAGCTATCACTGTGCTTGATAATTTCTCGCGCCACGCTAAACAGCTGCAAACCGTCCAGCGCTTCTTCAGTCTGAACTGGTTCGTTGCCTTCGATTATCTGTTTGAGGCGGGTTTCCAACAGATCGACGTTGACCCCATCGTTCTGCCCGAATGGCCGCGCCTTACCCAGCTCGAGGGTAAAGGACTCCGCACCGAGCTTGTCGTAGGTATAGGAGCTGAAAACGATGGACGGCTTGTTTTGCAGCAGCACCGCTTCCATGCCGGCAGCGCGCAGGCGCGCCAGTTCCAGGCGTGAATGCTGACGGCCTTCTTTCCAGGGATACAGCGCGAACTGCTCGATTTTTGAACCGCGAATGGCCGTGTGCAGGTCGTAGTGCAGACGGTTACGATCCGGCAGGCTGAAGAAACTCGCCGCCAGCCGCTCCAGTTCACACGCGCGCAGGGCTTCGGAGCCGCTGCTTTGTTCGTGACGGCCGTTGAACAGCCGATTGACGTCCTGCTCGATGAAACGCTCGCCTTTGCGAATCGCTTCCGGATTGCCGAACAAGAACAGAATACGTGTACGCGGCTTCAAGTCGCCGCGGGCGATGTCGTGCAACAGGCGATCGAGCAACTCGATCGGGGCTGTTTCGTTGCCGTGGATGCCGGCCGATAGCAGCAGGTCCAGGCCATTGTCGCGAACTTCAGGTGGCCGGACTTCCAGCGCACCTTCGCTCAACCAGCGCATGCGCACGCCTTCGACAGTCAGTTGAGTCTTCTCCGCCGGTTCGCGGCCGGCGAGGGTCAGTTCAAGCAGTTTGCCGAGGGCGAGCATAGAGCGGTTTCCTTAGTGGTCGTGTGCGCAATCCGGGCCGTGCACGTGGTCTTCGTCACCGACTTCAGCCGGCTCCATTTCCAGTTGCAGACTTACCAGATTAGTCGCCAATGGGCGCAGCAGCAGGTTTGCGTATTCAGCGTCACCTTCTTCGACGTCCACGCCGATCAGCAATTGGCCGCGGCCGTCCTGCTGGATCCACAGCTCTTTGCCTTGCCACATGACCGCAACGCGGGTGCAGGAAGTTTCCAGTTGCGTGCCGTCGGTGTCTTCAAGGATCAGCTGCAGGGTATCGCTCATGTTTTTTACGCTCTCGACGTTCAATTGATCTGGAATGGATAAACCGCGCCCAGTTTAAGGATTTGCGTCAGTTCATCCAGTGCCGTCCGGCACTCAAGCAGCAATTGCGGGTCCGCGAGATCGTTTTCGGTCATGCGGTCGCGGTAGTGCTTGTCGACCCATTCGGTCAGGGTGCCGTACAACGGTGCCGTCATGATAACCCCTGGGTTGACGGCCGCCAGTTCGGTTTCGTTGAGCGCGACGCGCAGTCGCAGGCAAGCCGGGCCACCGCCGTTCTGCATGCTCTGCTTCAAATCGAACACTTTCACTTCGCGGATCAGGCCGCCGGTGCTGGTCAACCCTTGCAGGTACTGCCAGACACGCTCGTTGCCACGGCATTCTTCCGGCACGATCAACAGCATCGAGCCGTCAGGACGTGAAAGCAGTTGGCTATTGAACAGGTAGGAACGAACGGCGTCTTCCACGGTGACCGCGGAACGCGGTACGCAGATCGACTGAAATTTCCCACCGACTTTGGCGAGTTTGCTCTGCAATTCGGCCAGCATCTGTTCGGTGTCGAGGAACGCGTCCTCGTGATAGAACAGCACCTCGCCATTACCCACCGCGATCACATCGTTGTGGAACACGCCCTGATCGATCACCGAAGGGTTCTGCTGAGCGTAGACCACGCCGTCATCGCTCAAGCCGTGCAAGCGGGCAACCGCCTGGGAGGCTTCGAGGGTCTGGCGGGCCGGGTATTTCTGCGGTGCAGGGTAACGGGTGTCGAACGCGCTGCGACCGAACACGAAGAACTCGACGCCGGCTTCGCCATATTCACGGCAGAAACGGGTGTGGTTGGCTGCGCCTTCGTCTCCGAACTGCGCCACGGCTGGCAATGCAGCGTGGTGAGCGAAGTGTTTCTGGTCAGCGAACATTGCCCCCAGCACGCGACTGGTGGTCGGGTGTTCAATGCTGCGGTGATATTTGCAGTTCAGGTTGGCCGCGGTGAAATGCACACGGCCATCCGCAGTGTCGGCACTCGGGCTGACAGTGGCGGCGTTGGCTACCCACATGCTCGACGCCGAGCAACTGGCGACCAGCAACGGCATCGCATCTTTGGCCGCTTGCTCGATCACCTGAGCGTCGGTGCCGCCGAAACCCAAACGACGCAGGGCTGCCACGTCCGGGCGTTCCTGGGGTGCCAGCACGCCCTGTTGAAAGCCCATTTCCATCAGCGATTTCATTTTCGCCAGGCCTTGCAGCGCGGCTTCCTTCGGGTTCGAAGACTGCTGGCTGTTGCTCTGGGACGCGACGTTGCCGTAGGACAAACCGCCGTAGTTATGGGTCGGCCCCACTAGACCGTCAAAATTGACTTCATAGGATTTCATCAGCGAGGCTCCACGAGAATCTGTTGTTATAGGCATCAGTAACTAACTGTTCAGTGCGACCGAGTCGCGGCCATCGCGAGCAAGCTCGCTCCCACAGTGATTGCGTCGTACACAAAATGTGTGAACACCACCGAACCTGTGGGAGCCAGCCTGCTGGCGATGGGCATCACGCCATTTTCACGCCAGGCGTGAGAGTCGCCGGCAAGGTCAGGCTCGGCGTTTCCAGCGAAGCAACCGGGTACGCGCAGTAATCTGCCGCGTAGTAGGCGCTGGCGCGGTGGTTGCCCGAAGCGCCGACACCGCCGAATGGCGCGCTGCTCGCAGCACCGGTCAGCTGTTTGTTCCAGTTGACGATGCCCGCACGGCTTTCCAGCCAGAACTGCTGATAACGTGCTTCGGAATCCGAAAGCAGACCGGCCGCCAGGCCATAGTCGGTGTCGTTGGCTTCAGCGATCGCCGCCTCAAAATCAGCGTAGCGGATCACTTGCAGCAGCGGGCCGAACAGCTCTTCGTCAGGGCGATCAGCCACTGCCGTGACGTCCAGAATACCTGGGGTCAACAAGGCGGCTTGAGCTTGAGGTTGAGTCATTTCCAGCAGCGCGACTGCGCCGTTACCCAGCAGATGTTCCTGCGCATCCATCAGTGCTTTCGCAGCGCCGAGGGAAATCACCGAGCCCATGAACGGTGCCGGTTGCTGATCAAACGCGCCGACTTCAATCGTACGGCTGACCGCCACCAGACGCGCCAGCAGTGTGTCGCCCCAGGCGCCCTGCGGCACCAGCAAGCGGCGCGCACAGGTGCAACGCTGACCGGCGGAAATGAACGCCGACTGGATGATGGTGTAAACGGCAGCATCGAGGTCTGCGACCTGATCAACGACCAGCGGGTTGTTACCCCCCATTTCCAGCGCGAGGATCTTGTCCGGACGACCGGCAAACTGTTGGTGCAGGTGATTGCCGGTGCGGCTGGAGCCGGTGAAGAACAAGCCATCGATGCCCGGGTTCGCCGCCAGGGCGATACCGGTTTCGCGAGCGCCTTGCAGCAGGTTCAACACGCCTGCCGGCAGACCGGCTTCGATCCAGCACTTGACCGTCAGTTCGGCGACTTTGGGCGTCAGCTCGCTGGGTTTGAACAGCACGCTATTACCGGCCAGCAGCGCCGGCACGATGTGACCGTTCGGCAGGTGACCCGGGAAGTTGTAAGGCCCGAACACAGCAACCACACCGTGTGGCTTGTGGCGCAACACGGCGGTGGCGTCGCCCAACGGGCCGCTCTTCTCGCCGGTACGTTCGCGGTAGCTCTGCACCGAGATCGCAATCTTGTTGACCATGCTGGTGACTTCGGTCGCCGCTTCCCACAAAGGTTTGCCGGTTTCCTCGCCGATAGTGCGAGCCAGTTCGTCAGCATTGTTCTTCAGCGCGGCGGCAAAGGCCTCCAGCACGGTGATGCGTTCTTCCAGGGTACGTCGGGCCCAGCTCGGGAATGCCTGGCGCGCAGCTTGCACGGCCGATTCAACCTGAGCCGTGGTAGCGCCTTCGCCGGCCCACAGCACTTGTTGGGTGACCGGGTTCAGCGACTGAAAGGCGTCACCCTGGCCAGCCAGCCATTCACCTGCGATGTATAGCGAATTCATTATTTCGACTCCCTGGCAGCGGACAACGGAACGGCGCGCACTTGATCGCCGGCGTTGAGTTGAAGACGTTTGGCGGTCAGCGGATCGACCACCAGCGTACCGGCGGCGAAACGTGCAGGAGCAGCAGTGATCCGGCAGTCTTCGCGCTTGCGGTTATGAATCAGGAACGGAGTGGCGTCGTCACCCGGTGTGCCGATGGCCAGCACCAGCGCCTGGCTGTCGCGCACTGCGCGGATCTTGCCGGTTTCGCACTCAACGGCAGGACCGGCGTCGAAGATGTCGACGTAGCCTTGATAGCTGAAACCTTCGCTTTTGAGCATGGCCAACGCCGGCTCGGTGTCCGGATGAACCTGGCCGATCACGTTGCGCGCATCTTCCGACAGGAAGCAGGTGTACAACGGGAATTTCGGCATCAGTTCGGCGATGAACGCCTTGTTGCCCACACCGGTCAGGTAGTCAGCCTGGCTGAATTCCATCTTGAAGAAGTGACGCCCCAGGCTTTCCCAGAACGGCGAACGCCCGGCTTCGTCGGACATGCCGCGCATCTCGGCGATGATCTTGTTGCCGAACAGTTGCGGGAACTCGGCGATGAACAGCATCCGCGCCTTGGCCAGCATGCGACCGTTGAGGCCAGTGCGGTAGTCGGCGTGCAGGAACAGCGAGCACAGCTCGGAGTTACCGGTCAGGTCGTTGGCCAGGAACAGCGTCGGGATTTCGCGGTAGATGTTCAACTCTTGCGAAGCGCTGACGGTCAAGCCAACCCGGAAGTTGTACCAAGGCTCACGCAGACCGACAGCACCGGCGATGGCGGAAATACCCACCACGCGGCCGTCATCGTCTTCGAGCACGAACAGGTAGTCCGCATCGCCCCGCCCGGCTTCGCCGCGAAAGGTCTTCTCGGCCCAGCCGACCCGATGGGCCAGACGTTCTTCGTTGGCCGGCAAGGTGGTCAGGCCCGTGCCGGTGCTGCGGGCCAGGTCGATCAGAGCGGGTAAATCGCTGCTGCGTACGGGACGAACGATCATGCTATCTCCTCAAACGGGCCGCTTGCGCCACCCGTGAAACTCGCTGCTTTTTAGGCATTCTTTCCAAGCATTCTTTCCAGGCGTAGCGGCGGGTGTTAAACCGCCACCAGGCGCACGCTGGCACCTTCACCGACGCCCAAAGCTTCGGCCGCTTCAAGATCCAGGGTCACGGGTTTGCCCGGCGCGTAATCGAGCTCAAGCAAAACGGCGCGGTAATCCTGCAACTGGGCGTTGGCCACCAGGTACTGACGACCGGCGCCTTTGACCGGCTCGCCGATTTTCACCGGGACTACTCGGCTCTGGGCGATCGAACGGATCCCCGAGACGCGGGCGTGCAGGGTCGGCCCGCCGTCGAAAATGTCGATGTAATGATCGGTTTCGAAGCCTTCGCGCATCAGGATGTCGAAGGTGATCTGCGCCCGTGGGTGCACCTGGCCCATCGCCTCTTGAGCGGAGTCCGGCAGCAGCGGCACATAGATCGGGTAATGCGGCATCAGCTCGGCCAGGAACGTCCGGCTCTTCAGACCGCACAGACGCTCGGCAGCGGCGTAGTTGAGGTCGAAGAAATTACGGCCGATGGCATCCCAGAACGGCGAATCACCATTTTCGTCGCTGTAACCGACGATCTCGGTCACCACGGAATCGGCGAAACGCTCCGGATGGCTCGCCACGAACAACAAGCGACCACGGGAGTTGAGTTCCGACCAGGCCGACCCCACCAGCTCCGGCAGCACGTAGAAACTGGTCAGCAAACTGTTGCCGGTCAGGTCGTGGCACTGGGAGAGCACGTGGATCTTGTTGTGAATCTTCAGCTCGCGGGAGGCGTGCACAAAGGTTTCATTACGGAAGCTGTAGAACGGCTCGGAATAACCGGCCGACGCAACGATGGCTGAGCAGCCCACCAGTTTGCCGGTGGCGGTGTCTTCGAGGACGAAGAAATAGCTCTCTTCACCGTTGAAGCTGACTTCGGCGGAGAACGAGGCTTCGCTTGCCGCGATCTTGTCGCTCAGGCGTTCAACGTCATCCGGCAAGGAAGTGACACCAATCGGGCTGTCCGCAGCCAGACGCTGTACCTCGCCCAGATCAGCCATTTGCGCGGGGCGCATCACCAGCATGGTGTCACTCCTTTCTCGAAAAACTCTTTGAGGAAAAATAACCGGGCCAGTCCTGAAACCACTCGGAATAATGTGGGAGCGGGCTTGCTCGCGAAAGCGGTGTATCAGTCGACATTGCTGCTGTCTGACCCACCGCTTTCGCGAGCAAGCCCGCTCCCACATTGAATCTGGTCCGGCATAAAAATTTGCATCGACGCCTGATTGTTCAGGCGTCGAAGGGCCTATCAGGCTTGAGTCAGTTTCGCCGCGGCGCGTTCGAAACGGTCCAGACCGGCATCGATATCGGCGTCTTCAACCACCAGGCTTGGCGCGAAACGAACCACGTCGGGGCCGGCTTGCAGAATCATCAGGCCTTCTTTTTCAGCGGCGTTGAAGATGTCCTTGGCCTTGCCTTTCCAGGCATCGCTCAGCACGCAACCGATCAACAGGCCCATACCACGGACCTTAGTGAACAGGCCGTACTTCTCACCGATCTGTTCCAGGCGAGCCTTGAACTTGTCGTGCTTGGCGTTAACGCCGGCCAGCACTTCAGGGGTATTCACCACGTCGATCACGGCTTCAGCGACAGCGCACGCCAGCGGGTTGCCGCCATACGTGGTGCCGTGAGTGCCGACGACCAGGTGTTTGGCCAGGTCTTCGGTGGTCAGCATCGCGGCGATCGGGAAACCACCGCCCAGGCTCTTGGCGCTGGTCAGGATGTCCGGGGTCACGCCGTAATGCTGGTAGGCGAACAGCTTGCCGCTACGGCCCATGCCGGTTTGCACTTCGTCGAAAATCAGCAGCGCGTTGTGTGCGGTGCACAGTTCACGGGCGCCTTGCAGGTACTCGAGTTCGGCGGGGATGACACCGCTCTCGCCCTGGATCGGTTCCAGAACCACAGCGCACGTCTTGTCGGAAATGGCGGCTTTGAGCGCGGCCAGATCGTTGAACGGCACGTGTGTGATACCGGTGATCTTCGGACCGAAGCCATCGGAATACTTCGACTGGCCACCGACGTTCACGGTGAACAGGGTACGACCGTGGAAGCTGTTGAGCGCAGCGATGATTTCGTACTTCTCGCTGCCGAAACGATCGAAACCGACGCGACGGGCCAGCTTGAAAGCGGCCTCGTTAGCTTCGGCGCCGGAGTTGCAGAAGAACGCACGCTCGGCAAAAGTAGCGTCGATCAGCTTATGGGCCAGGCGCAAGGCCGGCTCATTGGTAAACACGTTGGACACGTGCCACAGCTTGTTCGCCTGCTCGGTCAATGCAGCGACCAGCGCCGGGTGCGCATGGCCCAATACGTTAACGGCAATCCCGCCGGCGAAGTCGATCAGCTCGCGGCCAGACTGGTCCCAGACGCGGGAGCCGGCGCCACGAACAGGAATGAAAGCGGCAGGCGCGTAGTTGGGAACCATTACCTGGTCGAAATCGGCGCGTTGTACCGCAGCGTGCTCAACGGACATCGGAGTCTCCTGATGAGGAACACTCGCCTGAAACTGGCGAGCGATGGGGGGATTGTAAGGACAGTTTTCAGCCCGGCCTTGCCGCCAAGCGACAACTTCTTATAGCGCAAACCCCGGTTTCAGCCGGGTTTACGGCAATGCGACATATAGCGTCGCAAAGGCGCAGTTTAAACTGCCGGCACAGGTTATAGGCAGGGTTGACGAGCGGTGCGGTAAATATGTACCGCACGCCCTCCTTCATCGTTTGTTTTGCTTGGGTTCAATCCAAACGCTAAGGGACTGGCGCAATGATTCAACATGACCCCGAGCTTATCGCTCAACCGGACGCGCATTTTCATCACGCGTTCAACAACCTGCCCGACTGGGCATTAAAAGCATCGCCCGCTACGCGCAACGCGCTGAAAAGCGCCCGACTGGAACTGCCGGAGTGGCACGCCACAGCGACCCGCCAGCAACATATGTCATTGAAATCCTCCAGCGTGGATCACTGGACCCAGCGCAATCGGCTGGAGGCGATGCTCGGCAAACTGAAAAACGCCCAGGACTTTGCCGAACCGCTCTTGAGTGACGCGCTGAAAACCCGGTTCGGCCTGGACCTGGACGTCAGAACGACCTTCCTGCGTCTGTACATTCCTCAGACCATCCCCTGGTTCCCGATCAAGTCAGGTGCCGCCCGCGCCTGGACGGTGTCGCTGCTCGACGCCGCCCTGCACAACTTTCAGCAATCGGAAACGGAGGCGGACGCTTATGAATCCGCCTCGACATTCATCACCCAACCTTCGGCCTCCGGTCAGTTCAATACGTTGCCGGCGATCAAACGCAAACTCTCTGTTCAGGACTTCACCCGATTGTGCCGGGAACTGGATATCGGCGGTCAGTACGAGGCTTATCTCAACGACAATCTGGGGCTGACCAATCCGGTGGCGGGCACTGTGCTGAAGTCGCAGGTCATCCCGACGCACAAGGCAGCGCTTCGGTCCGCACTGGAACTGGCCCACGCCCGAGGGGATCTGCCTGCCGATGCGTATCTTTCGATTCTCGGCATGACCGTGAGCAACGCCGCCCCGCGCCTGGACGACCAGCCGTTGTATTGTCACGACCTGACGATCATGTCCTCCTTGCTGACCGGCATCGTCATTTTCGCGCCAAGGCTTAAACGTGCACGCGAGGCCAAACGGATCATCGCGTACATCCCCGATGATCCGGAGCACCCGCTAAAACAGTATCCCGACACGCTGACGTTCATGATGGAGCTGACCCGCAAACTGCGCTCGGCCGCTTACCAGGCATTCTTCAGCCGATTCGTCGATCACAGTGAAAGAGGCTACTTTTTCGCCAACCTCAACCACCGCCTCAGCAACGTGACCTGGCATCAACACGCACGCGGCGACTCGCTGCCCAGTTGGCGAGAAACACCCATCGACAAGCCCAACCTGCGGTTTGCGGTGAGCCCGCCCCACACCGATCTCTGGTCGCACCTCTATCAGCAGCAACTGAACAAGATCCTCAACGACGCGCGCACCCTCGCCGTCTCCACCGCCAGCGCCGACCGTGCCGCGCGATGGGCGCTGTGGGACGCGCTGAGCAAAATAGCCACGACGATTATTGAAGTGGCATCGTTCGTGGCCATACCCTTTGTGCCGTTTCTGGGTGAGATGATGCTGGCCTACATGGCCTATCAGGTACTCGATGAAACCTTCGAAGGCATCATCAACTGGGCGCAAGGACTGAAAGAAGAAGCATTCGGCCACTTGATGGCGTTGGTTGATACGGTGGTTCAAGTCGGCGCCTTCGCGGTAGGTGGCGCCCTTGTTGCCGGGGCGTTCAGCCGCCTGCTGTCGGGCGAAGCGGTGGCGCTGTTATCGCCACTCAAAGCTGTCGAAACGGGCGCAGGTAAAACCCGATACTGGAAGCAGGACCTCACGCCTTACGAGCAACCCATCGACTTGCCGACGCAAGCCAACCCCGATCAGCTCGGCTTGTATCAGCATCAAGGAAAAACGCTGCTACGCCTCGAGGACAAGCTCTACGCGGTGAAACCCGATCGCGAAACCGGTCGGTTTCAGATTCAGCATCCAGACCGGACCGATGCCTATCAGCCTCCGTTGCGCCACAACCAACATGGCGCGTGGCAGACATCACTTGATCAACCCCTGACATGGGACCGGGACACCGTGCTGCGCCGTCTCGGCCCCAGCGTGGAGTCATTCAGCAGCGCCGAGCGCGAGCAAATCCTGCAGATCAGCGGCTTCCACGACAATGTGTTGCGCGAGATGCATGTCGAGAAACAACGCCCGCCCTCACTGCTTACCGACACGATCAAACGATTCAAGATCGATCGCGACATTCAGTCATTAATCGAACAGGGCAGCAGCGATCACCCCGAACACTTTGACGCCCTGCACCATCGCAAATTGCTGTTTGAAACCCGTTACCGGGCGCTTGAAAAAACCAGCGACCCGCAGGTTCAGCGACTGCTTGGCGATGTACCGGGATTACCGACTGACATCGCGCAAGAACTGGTGAGCAACGCGACCGGCACGGAGCTGACGCAGTTGCACAACGGCCAAGTACCGCCACGCCTCAAAGAAGCGGCAGTCAAAGCCTTGGAAGCCGTGCGTGTCGCCAGAGCGTATGAAGGGTTTTATCTGGCCGACATGGAAACAGCGGACACCCACCGACTGGCATTGCATAGCCTCGAAACGCTGCCCGGTTGGCCCACCGACCTGCGCATCGAGGTCAGGGAATTTTCCCCTGACGGCACCTTGCGCGACGGCATCGGCCAGCCCGACGCGCCGATCATCAGGACGCTGGTGCAGGCTGAGGATGCTACTTATCAGGTGCATGGAATCAGCGAACAGCCCGGCGACTTTTATCAAGCCATTCTGCGAGCACTGCCGGATGCACAGCGCAAGGCGTTGAACCTCTCCTCCGAAGATGGCCCGGCCTTCAAGCAGCGTATTGCCGAGCACGCGGTGACTCAACCGCAATTGCGCACGCTGTTCACAAAGCACCCGTTGCGTAAACCCTTCTACGACCCGAGGCTGATGCGCCTTCCTGGCGGCACGGCGGGTTACCCCCGCATTGGACGCCCGACACCGACACTCAACGAGCGGGTTCTGGAAGTGTATCCAAGCCTGAATCCGGAGGAACTGCAGGCTTTCGTCGCCGATTTACAGCGTCACCCCAGTGGTGCGCGTATCGAACTTACTCGCCTGAGCAACGAACTTGAACAGCTGCATCTGGACTTGGACAACTGGATAAGAAACACCCCTGACGTCCACCCCGAAAGCCGACTTCCGCTGAGCGAACTGGAACGCCAGGGGGAACAGCACAATCGCCGGTTACTGGCTCAGGAAATCCAGCGCAGTTGGCGCCGACAATCGGACCGCGACCTCGAGGCACCAGGCGACAGTCACCGTTATGTACTGCAGTTCCCGGAGCCGATCCTGGGTGACCTGCCGGGGCTGACGGCCAATTTCAGTCACGTCTCACACCTGGCCCTGAAAGGCCGTCATGCGGAGCAAGGCATCCACGGTTTCTTGCGAGGTTTCAATGGGCTACGTCGCCTCGATTTGCGCCGTTTCTCCCTCAGCACCCTGCCCGACACGATTCCACAAATGACAGACCTCGATGAGCTCGTGCTCAGCGACTGCGGCATCCGGTTCGACGCCGCTACCTGGTCAAAGCTGTCTTCATCAAAAAAACTGGTGATGCTGGACCTGTTCCGCAATTCATTTGATGTGATACCCAACATCGAATCCCTGCCTGAGCTGGTGCACCTGGACCTGAGTGGTACAGGCCTGACCGAAGTGCCCGGCAGCGCCATGAAACACAGAAAGCTCGACACCCTCATGCTGATGAATAACCAGATCACCGAGCTGCCGACGGGTTTGCTCGACAGTGTGGTTTACGAGAACCGCGGTATACATCTCTCGAACAATCCACTCACTAACCAGGCTCGTGAGTTCATCAAGCAGCAGTACTTTGAAACCTCTTACGATTTAGGTGTCTTGGCCCCCGAGGCGGATATCGCACGGGTCAGCGCGCTCTACCCGACCCTGGAAATCGAGCAGGCCAGCGACTTCGTCTACGAATTGCCCGGCACACTGGTCAATGGCCGAGTCGAGCTGACTAACCTGGAAGCGGAGTTCACTCAACTGAGCAATGATCTGTCTGCCTGGACAGCCAACCTGCCAGCCCAACATCCACTGACTGGCGAACCCTTCAATGCGCAACAGCAGTTCATCGAGCATGCCAATCGCGATGAATTCAAAGAAGCACTGGAGCAATGCTGGCGGCATGAAAGCGAACTGGACGATTTCAATGTCGCCCTTGAGCCCTCCTTCGAGCTCAACATCCGCCCCGTTATCAGCGGTGATCTGCCAACCCTCAGCGCTGACTTCAGTCATGTCTCGGCGCTGGTGCTGCAAAGCGTCGAGGGCGTGACGCGTGTCGGGCGCTTTCTGGAGTCATTCCCCAACCTGAAACGCCTGAAGTTGCGCGATTGCAATCTGGGCAACATTCCCGATGCGGTATTCAAGATGGGCCAATTGAAATCACTGTCATTGCCCGGCTGCCGAATCACTTTGTCAGCAGAATCGGTAAACGCCTTGGCGGCGATGGAGCAGGTCGACTATCTGGATCTGAATTTCAACTCACTGGGGCAAACGCCCGACCTGAGTCAAATGAACGGGCTCGCCACCGTCCTGCTCCATGACACCGGGATCACCGAAATCCCCCGGGGCCTGTTCCAGCTGGAAGCATTGGACTGGGCAGACCTGAGCGCAAACGCCATCAGCGAAATACCCGACGAACTGCTGGAATCGCAGGTGGAAACTGCAGAAAACATCAGCTTGAGGGGCAATCGGTTTTCCGAGGAAAGCCTGGCGCGCATCACCCTTTACTTCCAGCGTACCGGTAACAATCTGGGCATGGACCTGCTCGTGTAGTCAGCCCCGTTCGGAGGGCACCGACGACAGTTCGAACGGGCTGCTGCTGCGCCGCTGGTTGCGATCTTCCCGCGGCGTGGCACCGAAGAAGTTGCGGTAGGCGCTGGAGAAATGCGGCCCCGAGGAGAAGCCACACGACAGGCCGATCTGGATGATCGACTTGCTGGTTTGCATCAACATCTGCCGGGCCTTGTTCAGGCGCAGTTCCAGGTAATACTGGCTCGGCACACGGTTGAGGTATTGCTTGAAGATCCGCTCCAGCTGCCGACGGGACACGCACACATGCTGGGCGATTTCGTCGGTGGTCAGCGGCTCTTCGATGTTGGCTTCCATCAGCAACACGGCTTGCGTGAGCTTCGGATGGCTGGAACCGAGACGGTTCTGCAGCGGAATGCGTTGGCGCTCACCGCCCTCGCGGATGCGCTCGACCACCAGTTCTTCGGATACCGCACCGGCCAGTTCGGCGCCATGGTCACGGGCCAGCACGGCCAGCAACAAGTCGAGCACCGACAGGCCGCCGCACGCGGTCAGGCGATCGCGATCCCAGTCGAACAGATGGCTGGTAGCAATGACTTTCGGGAAACGTTCGGTGAAATCGTCCTGCCAGCGCCAATGCACGGCAGCGCGGTAACCGTCGAGCAAACCCAGTTGTGCCAACGGGTAAACACCGGCAGACAAACCACCGATCACGCAGCCAGCACGCACCAGTTGTTTCAGCGAACTACTGAGCGCCGGCGCGAGCGTGGTCGGCGGCTCATCGGCGAGCAGGAACAGTTTCTGGAAGTTTTCGAGCTTGCCGGCCCATGGCTCACCCGGCAATTGCCAGGCACCTTCGGTCGGCGGTTCGGCCTGCAAAAACGACAGTTCGTAGACAACGTCCGGATGCACACGCTGGGCAACACGTAAGGCCTCCTCAGCCAGCGCAAGCGTCAGTGCTTTAGTGCTGGGCCAAATCAGGAAACCAATTCGATGGGCAGTCATGGCGGGCAATCCGAAACGAAAACACTGTTAGAAGCCGAAAGCGGCTGCAACCAAATTAGACCATCTGGCGCGCGGTGCGCAGCATGACCTAATTTGGTGCGTAACGGGAGCGATTACTTAAGGCTACCCGAGAGGAATTGTTGCAGACGTTCGGACTGTGGATTGACCAGCACCTCACGCGGGTTGCCGCTTTCTTCGACGACACCTTTATGCAGGAACACCAGCTGGTTCGACACTTCACGGGCGAAGCCCATTTCGTGCGTCACCACCACCATGGTCCGGCCTTCCAGCGCCAGGGCCTGCATGACTTTCAGCACGTCGCCAACCAGTTCCGGGTCAAGCGCCGACGTCGGTTCGTCGAACAGCATCACCTCAGGCTCCATCGCCAGCGCACGGGCGATCGCCACACGCTGCTGCTCGCCGCCGGACATGTGGCCCGGGTACGCATCCTTACGATGGGCTACGCCGACCTTGTTCAGGTAGTGCTCAGCCTTCTCGCGGGCTTCGGCCTTGGACATGCCGAGCACGTGGACCGGCGCTTCCATGATGTTTTCCAGCGCGGTCATGTGCGACCACAGGTTGAAATGCTGGAACACCATCGACAGGCGCGAACGCATGCGTTGCAGCTGTTTCGGGTCGGCCGCCTTCAGCGCGCCTTCCTTGTTGGCGACCAGTTTCAGCTCTTCGTTGTTGAGCAGAATCTTGCCCGCGTGCGGCTGCTCCAGCAGGTTGATGCAACGCAGGAAGGTACTTTTGCCGGAGCCACTGGAGCCGATGATGCTGATCACATCGCCAGCCGCCGCTTTCAGGGACACGCCCTTGAGCACTTCGTGACTGCCATAGCGTTTATGCAGGTCTTGGACTTCAAGTTTGTACATGCGGTCGGTTCTCACAAAAACAGTCAGTCAGTCGTTGAGCAAGCGCCCGTGACGCAGCGCTTCGCGCCCCGCCACCTTGGCCAGCCAGAAACCGGGTTGGGCATAACGCAGCCGTTCAATGGCAAACAGCACCCCGGACGTACCAGCACACACCGTGCTGACCCGATCCGATAACGGATCGATCACTTCGAAAATCTCATCGCCGGCTTCAATCCATTCGCCGGGTTTACGCAAGAAACTGATCACGCCAGGGTGTGGCGCAAACAGTAATTCGGTGCCTTCGAACGGCATACCTTCGCAAGCGTCCTGCGCAGGTTTTGGCCATTCGCCGCTGATCAAGCCTTGTTCGGCGAGGAACGCCAGAATGCCTTCGGCGTAAGCGCAGGCTTCAGCGCGACCGGTATCGGCCTGACCACCTAATTCAATGGTAGTCGCCAGGCAGGCCAGGGGAATCTGCGCATCAGGAAACAGACGCGACAGACGCAACCACGGCAGCGAACAGGCTTCGTCGAAGGAGCTGCCACCGGAATCTTCCGCCAGCAAACCCACCTTCACGTCCAGGTGCGCGGCGAGCGAACGCCATTGCGGCCAGTGTTGCGGCAAGGCGTACATGTGCAGCGCCGCTTCGGCATCGCAATGCAGATCCAGCACCACGTCAGCGGTGCAGGCATGACTGAGCAAAATGCGCTGCATGCCTTGCAACTGACTGGCGGCTGGCGGCAATGCGGCAAGCACATCGCTCATGGTCTGACGGATCAGCTGAATATTGGCGTGCGGATCATCACCCAGGCGCCCTTCCAGCTCGGCGGCCACTGGCGCGCTCAGCTCGACAAAATCCCGGTTGAAGTTCTTGCCGCTGCCCGCCTCGAAACGCCCTTGATGATTGCCTTGCAGCAGTTGACCGAGGCCCAGTGGATTGGCCACCGGCACCAGTTCGATCACACCGTTGAGCAAGCCTTGGGCTTCGAGTTCGGTCAGGCGCTTTTTCAGCTCCCAGGCCGTGCGCATGCCCGGCAGTTCATCGGCGTGCAGGCTGGCCTGGATGTAGGCCTTGCGCTCGCCGCTACCGAAGCGGAACACCGAAATCTGGCGTTCGCTGCCCAAGTGGCTCCACGGCAATGAATGATCGATGCGTTCCATATCAGTGCTTCCGCGGGGCCATATAGCCCAGCCAGCGGCGCTCGGCCAGTTTGAACATCTTTACCAGAATGAAAGTCAGGCACAGGTAGAACACGCCGGCGGTGATGTAGGCTTCGAACGGCAGGTAAAACTGCGCGTTGACCGTGCGTGCGGCACCGGTGATGTCGATCAGGGTCACGATGGACGCCAGACTGGTGGTCTGCAGCATCATGATCACTTCGTTGCTGTACTGCGGCAGCGCCCGGCGCAGGGCCGACGGCAGCAGGATGCGCTTGTACATTTTGTAGCGCGACATGCCCATTGCCTTGGCCGCCTCGATCTCGCCGTTCGGCGTGGCCCGCAGGCTGCCGGCGATGATTTCGGCGGTGTAGGCGCTGGTGTTGATCGCGAAGGCCAGGCACGCACAGAACGTCGCGCTGGACAGCCACGGCCAGAGGAAGCTTTCACGTACCGCTTCGAACTGCGCCAGACCGTAGTAGATCAAGAACAGCTGCACCAGCATCGGTGTGCCGCGAATCACGTAGGTGAAGAGCCAGGCCGACATGTTGACGGCTGCGTTCTTCGAGACGCGCATCAGCCCCAGCGGCAAGGCCGCCAACAGACCGAAAAACAGCGACAGCGCGAGCAATTTGAGGGTGGTCACCAGGCCGCCGAAGTACAGCGGCAGGGCCTCCCAAATGACGTTGTAGTCGAAGATCATAGATCAGCCGCCCTTACGCCTACCGAGTAGCGCTTCTCAAGGTGACGCAATGCCAGCAACGAGACGCTGGTGATCACCAGGTACATCGCCGCCACTGCGAGGAAGAAGGTGAAAGGCTCGCGGGTGGCATCTGCCGCCTGCTTGGCCTTGAACATCATGTCTTGCAGACCCACCACCGAAATCAGCGCGGTGGCCTTGGTCAGGACCAGCCAGTTGTTGGTGAAACCCGGAATTGCCAGACGAATCATCTGCGGCACCAACACCCGGAAGAACACCTGAAAACTGCTCATGCCATACGCCATGCCGGCTTCTGCCTGACCTTTCGGGATCGCCATGAAGGCACCACGGAAGGTTTCCGACAGGTATGCACCGAAGATGAAGCCCAGGGTGCCGATACCGGCGGCCAACGGGTTCAGGTCGATGTAATCGTCAAAACCGAGCATCGGCGCGACGCGGTTGAGCAGGTCCTGACCACCGTAGAAAATCAGCAGGATCAGCACCAGGTCGGGAATCCCGCGGATCACCGTGGAGTACAGGTCGCCCAGCCAGGCCAGCCAGCGAATCGGGGACAGACGCAGCGCAACGCCGATCAGACCCAGAACAATGGCCAAGACCATGGACGACAAGGCGAGCTGAAGCGTCAGCCATGCGCCATCGAGGATGACAGCCCCGTAGCCTTTCAACATGATTCAGGTCCTCGAAAAGGGGGATGAAAAAATGGCGCAAACCTCAGAGATCCTGCTGCTTGCGCCATTTCGGACTTGTCGCCGGGACGTGTTACTTGCCGTAGATATCGAAGGCGAAGTACTTGTCCTGGATCTGCTTGTACTTGCCGTTCTCGCGAATGGCGGTGATCGCGGTGTTGATCTTGTCTTTCAGCGCGTCACCCTTGCGAACTGCGATACCTACGCCGTCGCCGAAGTATTTGACGTCGGTGAAGGCCGGGCCAACGAAGGCGAAACCTTTGCCGGCGTCGGTTTTCAGGAAACCGTCATCCAGCAGCGTAGCGTCTGCCACGGTGCCGTCGAGGCGGCCAGCGGCCACGTCGAGGTAAATTTCGTTTTGCGAGCCGTATGGCTTGATCTCGGCACCCAGCGGGGCCAGCACTTCACGGGCGAAACGCTCGTGGATCGAACCACGTTGCACGCCGATGTTCTTGCCCTTGAGCTCAGCCAGGCTGTCGCTGACTGGAGTGCCGGCCTTCATGACCAGGCGAGCCGGGGTGTTGTAGTACTTGTTGGTGAAGTCCACGGACTTCTTGCGGTCTTCAGTGATCGACATGGACGACAGGATCGCGTCGATCTTGCGCACTTTGAGTGCCGGGATCAGACCGTCGAACTCTTGCTCGACCCAAACGCACTTGACCTTCATCTCTTCGCACAGAGCGTTGCCGATGTCGTAGTCGAAACCAACGATGCTGCCGTCCGGCGCTTTGGAAGCGAACGGAGGGTAAGCCGCTTCGATACCAATTTTCAGAGGCTTTTCATCAGCGAAAGTCGGCAGGGACAGCACGGACAGTGCCAGGGCGCCAAGCAGCACGAGTTTCTTCATCTTGGGACTCCATCGGTAAAGGGCTAAAACGGCAGAGTGAGCGACAGCCCAATATGCGAATGAGTGGAACCGCAAAGCGGTGCTGCGTCGTAGGAGTCGCGCGCTTTTTTCAACGCGAGCCACAACGAGCGAGTGATCGGCATTCTAACGACAGGCCCGAAGCCGATATTTCTTCAATGCGACAACTAATTACAGAAGCACCGAGAAAGCCGCTTGAGCGCGTTGACAGCCCTGCAAATTCATGCAAGAGCAAAAGACAGTAAACCGATCTATGCTGCAAATTGCGGGCCTATTATTGGCAAACCCTTCTAATCCGGCAAGCATAGCGTTGTGTCTTATTTTTTATGGGGACTGGAACGGCCCGATGACGGGGCTTTGCGTTTCCCAATGCCCCGTATCCGTGCGCGCGGTTACACATTCAGTTACTTGAAGGCTTGCAGGTAACAGTGGGAAATCACCTACAGACGAAGCCGATAATTATTGGCCGTTGTTGATGTGGTGTCTGACAGGACGCCTTCGCGAGCAAGCCCGCTCCCACAGTTGATCTCCAGTGAGCATAAGATTTGTGCCAGGCGCAGATCCCCTGTGGGAGCGAGCTTGCTCGCGAAGAGGCCCGCACTGCCAACACAAAAACACCAGACAATAAAAAGCCCCGCCAGACGCAATGCCGGGCGGGGCTTTGGTGACTCAAGAACCGCTTACGCGACGTTCATGATCTTGTGTTCATCAATCAAATGCTGCACCACACCCGGATCCGCCAGAGTGGAGATATCCCCCAACCCATCGTATTCGGCCGTAGCAATCTTGCGCAGGATACGGCGCATGATTTTACCCGAACGGGTTTTCGGCAGGCCCGGCGCCCACTGGATGACATCCGGCGAAGCAATCGGGCCGATCTCTTTACGGACCCAGTTTTTCAGCTCCAGACGCAGCTGCTCGCTCGGCTCTTCGCCACCGATCAACGTGACATAGACATAGATGCCCTGCCCTTTGATGTCGTGCGGCACACCGACCACGGCCGCTTCGGCGACTTTCGGGTGGGCGACCATCGCGCTTTCAATCTCGGCGGTCCCCATGCGGTGGCCGGACACGTTGAGTACGTCATCCACACGACCGGTGATCCAGTAGTAACCGTCTTCGTCACGACGCGCACCGTCACCGGTGAAGTACATGCCGCGGAACGTCTTGAAGTAGGTATCGACGAAGCGGTCATGGTCGCCATACAGCGTGCGTGCCTGGCCTGGCCACGAATCGAGAATCACCAGGTTGCCCTCGGCAACGCCCTCGATGATGTTGCCCAGGTTGTCCACCAACGCCGGCACCACACCGAAGAACGGACGTGCCGCAGAACCCGGCTTGAGCGCATGCGCACCCGGCAGCGGGCTCATCATGTTGCCGCCCGTTTCGGTCTGCCACCAGGTGTCGACGATCGGGCAGCGGGATTGGCCGACGTTCTTGTAGTACCAATCCCACGCTTCCGGGTTGATCGGCTCACCGACCGACCCCAACAGACGCAGGCTGCTGCCATCAGCGCCTTCAACGGCGGCCTTGCCCGACGCCATCATCGCGCGGATGGCGGTCGGGGCGGTGTAGAGGATGTTGACCTTGTGCTTGTCGACGATCTTCGCCACCCGGGTGATGTCCGGATAGTTCGGCACGCCTTCGAACAGCAGCGTGGTCGCGCCATTGGCCAGCGGGCCATAAACGATGTAACTGTGGCCGGTGACCCAGCCGACGTCGGCGGTGCACCAGTAGACTTCACCCGGACGGTAGTCGAACACGCGCTCGTGGGTCATCGCCGCGTACAACAGATAACCGGCGGTGGTGTGCTGCACACCCTTCGGCTTACCGGTCGAACCGGAGGTATAAAGGATGAACAGTGCTTCTTCAGCGCCCATCTCTTTCGGCGCGCAGACACTGCCCGCCACTTTCATCAGGTCTTCGTACCAGATGTCGCGATGCTGGTTCCACTTGATGTTGCCACCGGTGCGCTTGCACACGATGACTTTCTGGATGCTGCTGGTTTCCGGGTTGGTCAGCGCATCGTCGACGTTGGTCTTGAGCGGGATCTTCTTGCCGGCACGAACGCCTTCATCAGCCGTGATCACCACTTTGGATTTGCAGTCGATGATCCGGCCCGCCAAGGCTTCCGGCGAGAAACCACCGAACACCACCGAGTGAATCGCGCCGATCCGGGTACACGCCAGCATGGCGACCACGGCTTCGGGGATCATCGGCATATAGATAGTCACCACGTCGCCGCGGTGCACATCCTGGCCACGCAGGGCGTTGGCGAACTTGCAGACTTGTTCGTGCAGCTCGCGATAGGTGATGTTGCGGCTTTCGGCAGGGTCATCCCCTTCCCAAATAATCGCGACTTGATCGCCGCGCTCGGCCAGATGACGGTCGAGGCAGTTGTAGGAAACGTTCAGGGTGCCGTCGGCGAACCACTTGATGTCGACATGGTGATCGTCGAAGGAAGTCTGTTTCACGGTGGTGAAAGGCTTGATCCAGTCGAGGCGCTTGGCTTGCTCGCGCCAGAAGCCGTCCGGGTTAACGACGGACTGCTGATACATGGCCTTGTAGGTCGCCTCGTCAGTCAGCGTGTTAGCCAGAACCTCGGGACGAACGGGATACAGAGAAGCCGCACTCATCTTTGTTACCTCGGTGGAATAGTTGTTTTTGTATGACCCAGTTGTAGCCGGGCCGGGCCTATAGAACCATTCGACGATGGTAGTAACAAGCCCCTACAAAATGTGGCTATACCCCGTCGAGGCGCTCAAGGCCGGCTATTTAGGGCCCCCGTAGGAGCTGCCGAAGGCTGCGATCTTTTGATCTTGGCGGTCCTCGAAGATCAAAAGATCGCAGCCTCCGGCGGCTCCTACAGGGATTGTTACGAAATTCGCCAAAGGTGTTTATCAAAAGCACGGCTATATGAATGTAAACCCCACGCCTAAAATCAGCCTCGCCAACCAGGCAACGTGATTAACCAAGTTGCAGCCCCCACGAAGGCAGTTAATCCAAAACCTAGTACTTAAGTTCTACACGCAACCCCAAAAAGGTTGCGTGACCCCATTCGACCTCTAAAAGGTAAATCTGAAATGAAAGCTTTATTAGTTCTGGCCCTCAGCAGCCTGTGCGCAACCGCCATGGCAGACGAGGCCCCGACTGATGTCGCGCAGCAGCAACCCGCCGTTGAGGAATACACTTACTCTACTCACCTGGACATCGCCAAAGTTATCTCCATGAGCGAAATCCCGAACGTTTGCGAAGTTGTTCCGGCGAAAATGGAATACGACGACTCCAAAGGCCAACGCCACATTCTGCGTTACAGCGTTATGGGTAACGGCTGCTCTAACGGCTAATCACCCGCTCTCACCCTCCCAAGGTTCGACCCACCCGCCCGCTACTTAAGGCAGATGAAGCGCCGAACCTTATATCTATTTATTCGATTAGTTTAAGCATTTATTTGCGCTTTTTAATCAAATTAGTTGGCGTAGTATCAATTCCACACCCAAGGCACAAAACGCCAACGAACCTGGAGCCACTACCATGAAAACCAAACTGATCCTCGCCCTGACCCTCTCTGTCCTGGCCGCTAACACCTTCGCCGCTGACGGCTACGACCGTTCCGGCTCGGCTACTTACACCACTCAATCGGCTGTCGCTTCTGACGGTTACAACCATACCGGTTCGGCGTCTTTCGCCTCCGATGGCTCCGACCACACGGGCGCTGCCAAACTCGCTTCTGACGGTTTTGATCACACAGGTGCTGCCAAAGTCGCTGCCGATGGCGCAGATCACGTGGGCGCCGCTCGCCTCAGCTGATCATCAAGCGTGACTTTACAGCCCGGCTTCGGCCGGGCTTAGTTGTGTCTGGGGGCATCGAAAAGTGACTCAAAACACAACATGTAGTGAAAAACGCAGTTTTCTGGCTATTTTTTGAACAAAAAAATTGCCCACCAAAATTTATGAAAAAAAATCTGCACCCGCGACATCCAGCCAAAGCCCTGTAAACCCTCGCTCCAACCGAAAAACCCTCCTTCTCGACCGCTCCATGCGCGGATTCGCCCCACCACGGCCGCAAAAATTTCCCTATAATGCCGCCTTAACGGGCCTGCAATATTCCCTTACAGGGATAACAGCCAGTCTGAAGCCCACGCCGAAGTCTTCACCGATTTCTGCGCCCCTCAGAGGCTCTCGGAACCCCGTACAAAATTATGTTTATTTGCCTGCGTGTACCGCTGCAAAAAACGCTATCCAACGCGGCCAGTACGGTCGTGTGAAAAACCAACCAATCAGTTTTCACACGGGCATCTGGCCCTCACGCAGGAGACGACACGTCATGCTGAGCTGGGACGAATTCGACAAAGAAGACAGCGGCGAAACCGTTGTAAAAGGCGCCAACGCCGGGCACGCAACTGAAGCCAACATGGACCGCCTCGACACCGCTGGTGGCGTTGCTGCGCAAGAAGCCCGCGCTGTAACCGCGTCCGACTCCGCCGCAATCGCCCGTGCAAAAGCTGCCCTGGACAACCTCGACATCGCCGAAGGCCTCGCCGAACTCGAAGGCGCCTCCGCCCGTGTGGCGGTCGACGAAAAGCGCATGATCAACTGCCGCGCCGACCTCAACCAGCTCGTCCCGTTCAAGTACGACTGGGCCTGGCAGAAGTACCTGGACGGTTGCGCAAACCACTGGATGCCGCAAGAAGTCAACATGACCGCCGACATCGCCCTCTGGAAAGACCCGGAAGGCCTGACCGACGACGAGCGCCGCATCGTCATGCGCAACCTCGGCTTCTTCTCCACCGCCGACTCCCTGGTTGCCAACAACCTGGTCCTGGCCGTGTACCGCCTGATCACCAACCCGGAATGCCGCCAGTACATCCTGCGCCAGGCGTTCGAAGAGGCGATCCACACCCACGCCTACCAGTACTGCATCGAATCGTTGGCCATGGATGAAGGCGAGATCTTCAACATGTACCACGAGATCCCATCGGTCGCGAAAAAAGCCACCTGGGGCCTCAAATACACCCGTTCGATCTCCGATCCAAAGTTCGAAACCGGCACCGTCGAAACCGACAAAGAGCTGCTGCGCAACCTGATCGCCTACTACTGCGTTCTGGAAGGCATCTTCTTCTACTGCGGCTTCACCCAGATCCTCTCCATGGGCCGCCGCAACAAAATGACCGGCGTCGCCGAGCAGTTCCAATACATCCTGCGCGACGAATCCATGCACCTGAACTTCGGCATCGACGTGATCAACCAGATCAAAATCGAAAACCCGCACTTGTGGGATGCCGAAATGAAGGAAGAAGCTTCGCAGATGATTCTGCAAGGCACTCAGCTGGAAATCGAATACGCGCGTGACACCATGCCTCGCGGCGTGTTGGGCATGAACGCGGCGATGATGGAGGACTACCTGAAGTTCATCGCTAACCGTCGTTTGAGCCAGATTGGTTTGAAAGAAGAGTATCCAGGGACGACTAACCCGTTCCCTTGGATGAGCGAGATTATGGACTTGAAGAAAGAGAAGAACTTCTTTGAGACTCGGGTTATTGAGTATCAGACTGGTGGGGCGTTGAGCTGGGATTGATTCCCGAGCTAGCGCTCAGAATCACTAGATCGCGAAACCTTCTCACTAAATGTGAAATGGATTCACCCAAAAGGCTGCCAAATGGCAGCCTTTTTGTTTGTCACCCGCATATACCTAAGCGCACCCAGCCCCTCAGAAACTGTAGCCCCCCTCCAATTGGTAGACCGCTGAGATTTGGTGCCTATATTGCCTCCTATAAGTGAGGCATCTGTCACTGCTGACTTGCCTGTTCGTGAGAGGGAGGCGGAGCAGCGTCGCCTCGATAGTCAACGCTTGAATGTATTTGAGAAAGAAAATGCTGCTTTGCATACGAGTTGTTTAAACCTAAAGCCATGCTTGATCGCTTCAAATTATTGGCTCAGTTCATGGACTATACTTGGCGGTTGCCCCGATGAATGTCCAACTCCCCAATCGGCTTAACGCCACTGTCAGAATCACGCCTACTCGTTCGATTGGCCGAAAGCGCTGCCTTGTGTTGGTCATCGTATTGACCTAGTTGAGGGTAAAAACGACCGAGCCAGTGCGCTGGAAATCAGCGTATCCACATCTGTAGCAGACCCGATGAACATAGTGTGTCGACGGAATTTTCGAGGTATACGGCGAAGCTAACTCAATTGGGCGTGAACATGGCTTGTCTCTGTATCTGAAAGCCCGATTGACGTTTAGCAATTCAGCTTGTTCGTCCATTGGGTAAGCTTTGTTGCTCAGTGCTATCTGAACAAAAAACCTGCGCTTGAATTTTCTGATTTAGTGCGAATGATTTTCAGTTATCGATTGATCTTGCGAAGCGATAGTTTTGGTTTCGAACGTGCGGCTAGTTTGTTCGATGAAAGCTTGTTTCCGAAGCGGCTAGAGGGCTGCTAATTAGGCCATGTTGTGTCGGTCTCTAACGATCAAAACTGGCCACTATGTGGGAGTAGCGGCCGGTCCATCCGGAGCCGAGCAGTATCAGCCTGTGGCTACACAGGTCGAACCGGCCAAAGCAAGCCCTCATCACGAGGGGCGACTCATTTCTCGGGCAGCAATGGTTGTTGCCGCTGACCGAAAACTGACCCAGTAAAGGCTGTTCTGCCGACTGAAAACTGACCCAGGTGTTCAATTGCTTCTGCTCACTTTTCGAGCAGGAGAACACAGGGTGATCAGCATGGAAATGTTGGGAAAAATCCGGCGGATGTACTTCCGCGACAAGCTCTCGCTGCATCAGATAGCCAAGCGTACCGGGCTGTCGAGAAACACCATTCGAAAATGGGTCAGAGCACCCGAAGCCACTCAGCCGGCGTACCAACGGTGCGCAACCTTCAACAAACTCAGTCCATTTCACGAGACGCTTGAGCAGGCGCTCAAGGCCGATTCGTTTCGGGCAAAGCACAACCGCAGAAGTGCCAAAGCACTCTTCGAACAGATCAAGGCCGAGGGGTACGACGGCGGCTACAGCCAGCTCACCGCCTTCATACGCACGTGGCGCGGCCAGCAAGGCAAGTCTTTACGGGCCTTTGTGCCGCTGACCTTTGCACTCGGCGAGGCCTTTCAATTCGACTGGAGCGAAGAAGGTCTGCTGATCGGCGGCCTGTTCCGACGCATCCAGGTCTCCCATATGAAGCTGTGCGCCAGTCGCGCATTTTGGTTGGTTGCGTATCCCAGCCAAGGCCACGAGATGTTGTTCGATGCCCATACCCGCTCTTTTGGCGCGTTAGGTGGGGTGCCGCGTCGTGGCATCTACGACAACATGAAAACGGCTGTCGACAAGGTCAACAAGGGTAAAGGCCGCACGGTCAATGCCCGGTTTGCGGTCATGTGTGCGCACTACCTATTCGATCCGGACTTCTGCAACGTGGCCTCCGGCTGGGAAAAAGGCATCGTTGAAAAGAACGTCCAAGACAGCCGACGGCGCATCTGGCTCGATGCTCAAAACTGCATGTTCCACACCTTCGAGGAATTGAATGCCTGGCTCGGCCAACGCTGCCGTGCGCTCTGGGACGAACTGGTGCACCCGCAGTACAACGGGCTGACAGTGGCGGACGTCCTGGCGCTGGAACGCGCCGAATTGATGCCGATGCCGACTGCCTTTGATGGCTACGTCGAGCGCACCGTACGGGTCTCCAGCACATGCCTGATCAGCGTGGCGCGAAATCGCTACTCGGTGCCGTGTGAGCGGGTCGGTCAGTGGGTCAGCAGCCGTTTGTATCCCACGCGGGTGGTGGTCATCGCCGATGAAACGATGATTGCCAGTCACGAGCGCCTGTTTGATCGAGATCAGGTCAGTTTTGACTGGCAGCATTACATCCCGCTCATCGAACGCAAGCCCGGTGCGCTGCGCAATGGCGCTCCGTTTGCCGATCTGCCGAAGCCGTTGCAACTGCTAAAACGCGGTCTGAGGCGGCACACCAATGGTGATCGAGTCATGACGCAGGTACTGGCGGCTGTTCCCATCGCCGGGCTCGACGCCGTATTGGTGGCTGTGGAGTTGGTACTGGAATCAGGCAGCTTGAGTGCTGACCACATCCTGAATGTCCTGGCTCGACTGACATCGACAGCAGCCCCTCCGTCCGCCGAAACCAGCCTGCAACTCAAGATAGCGCCTGTCGCCAATACGGCACGCTACGACCGGCTCCGTACCACCGATGAGGAGACTCGCAATGCGTGATCTTAAGGCGGAACTCAAAGAACTGCGTCTGCATGGCATGGCCAGCGCCTGGGAAGAACTGGCCTCGCAAGGCGAAGCCTCAACGACCTCGTCGAAATGGCTGCTTGAGCATCTTCTCCAACAAGAACATGCGGATCGAGCGGTGCGCTCAGTGAACCACCAGATGAACATGGCCAAACTCCCCATGCATCGTGATTTGGCCGGTTTCGACTTCAGCGCTTCCAGCGCAGACGCCCGCCTGGTCAGGGATTTGTCCAGCCTGGAATTCACCGATACCGCGCAGAATGTCGTGTTCATCGGCGGGCCTGGTACAGGCAAAACACACCTCGCCACCGCCTTAGCCGTGTCCGGGATCACGACGCATCACAAACGCGTGCGCTTCTACTCCACGGTGGATCTGGTCAATCTGCTGGAGCGCGAAAAGTACGACGGCAAGACGGGCCGCATAGCTCAAGGGCTGTTACGAACAGACCTGGTGATACTCGATGAACTGGGGTATTTGCCCTTCAGTCAGAGCGGTGGTGCCCTGTTATTTCACTTGCTATCCAAGCTATACGAGCACACCAGCGTGGTGATCACCACCAACCTCAGCTTCTCGGAATGGTCGAGTGTATTTGGTGACGCCAAGATGACCACAGCGTTGCTGGATCGGCTGACACACCACTGCCACATCGTCGAAACGGGCAACGAGTCCTACCGCCTGCAACACAGCACTCTGGCCGCGCAGACAAAGATCAAATCACGTGAACGAAAGCGCAAGGACGAAGATGGTATCGAGGACGATGAGCTATTCTGATCAGCACCGAAAATACCCTGCCGCATGCCCACATGCGGTGGGGCTTAATGCCTCTTCCACCGGGACACGACTGCTAAGCTTATCCACAATTGCTGATGCAAAAATCAGCAATCCGCCCTGGGTCAATTTTCAATCGGCAGGGTGGGTCAGTTTTCAATCAGCGCCGACAGCTAATTGCCAGTGCGGGTTTGATCTACGCAACATCCCGAAAATAAACTGGCACTCGCAGAGTTCGCATTGTCTGCTGAAGATCTTTAGGACGAAGGATCAGGCTGCGCTGGGTCGATTCATTTTTGCGCTGAAGGCGCTCAGATATACGAAGCACCCAAACCAAACTCTGGAAATCCTAGAAACAGCTGCTCGTGTCGCCGATTGTGACACTAAGATATTTGGGGAGCTGCTGGAGACATCCAAGCGGCTGTACCCGTGCCTTACGCTGAGGCCACTACTTGCTCCTTGGATGGCTTCGGAAGATTCATGGATCAAAAGCCAAGTGCAACATTTGCTCCAATCCAAATCCGATATCGCAGATGCTAAAGGAACGTGTAAATGCTCAGCGCTTCGGCTTTATCAGGACGAGATGATTCACGCGCTGAAAATTTCACAGACCAAGCTTCGCTCATTTCTGACTCGTGATTTGGTTCAACGCGAAAAGGGTGATGACACTCGGTGGACATACTCCGCCAAAAAGCTATGCATGCTGTTTGAGCAACCGACGGGACTTCTCCTGCCAACCGGACAGTCTTCTATCTCGGAACCTTCAACTCAAGATTGCAGCACGCACCTTACCATCGAAGAGACCGCTATCCGCTTGGGCGTATATCCGCAGGCGATTCGTAGCGCCCACTCGCGGGGTTTCATGCAGACTGGTGTCAGGAAAGGCCCCCATGGCAGGACCTTGCTCCAGGTGGCTGCGATAGATCACTTCTCGGAAAATTTCGTGTTCATAGGTCAACTTGCTACGGATCTGGGTCTTCCCAGAACGACCCTTTCAGCAAAACTCCTCCATCTAGGGGTAACACCGATTTCTGGACCAGATCTTGATGGAGGGCTAATAACGGTTTACCGCCGCGATGACATCAATGGAGAAGTCCAAGCCTCACTACAAAACGTTGCTCACTACAAATCCAACGCAGGTAGAAAACCCAAATGCACCTCAAGCTTGATCGGAGAGGAATCGACATCAAGCACCGATACTGCGCGCGATCTTGGGTTTGTACTGCACGATTTGAAGCATCTCGAACGACAAGGCTTGATCAGCCGAGCAAAAAACATGAAGACCGGCCGCCATTACACAAGCAGCTCGGTCGCAAATGCCAAAGCAAAGCTTGAGAACATGATCTCACTCAAGCGTTTTTCAGCTCAGCTCGGCATGACTCCACAGACGTTCTCCAGGCGATTTATCCAAAGCGACTTTCTGGAGTACTTCCGCGTAGGGAGTAAAACCCTAATATCCACAGAGCAAATCCGTAGAGTGCAAGAGCACCGGGAGCTATACATGAGCTTCTGCGAAGCGGATGAAATTCTAGGCGCCTCAATCGGACATACCGCCAACCTTGTAAGACAGAAAAGGCTTAATCCCGTACACCCGTATGAAACCGGCTACGTTTCTACCGTTCGGCTTCTGCGCCGACATGATGTTAACGAAATAAAATAACCCCCCATCTACGCAAAAACCAGTGGTGTTCTGCCACTGGAAACCTCCCGAAAAAAACGACCAGAATCCATTTCATAAATAAGCGCAAAAGAAGTTTATAAATTCGCGAAATAACGAAAAAAGAATTTCGCCTCTAGTGGAAAAATTCTCTACAGGCCTTGGTTTTCGGGACCACCGTTTCGTAGGCCAATGACGATGAGCGGCTAGCCGTGATTTGACGATTGTTATCTGAATCGACAAATCGGAAAAGCAAAAGCCCCGATCTGATCGGGGCTTTTTTATTGGGTAATGGAAATGCTTTTTTCATCCCTACGCTATAACGCTAAAACTCCTACAGCACTTACAGCTCCGTCCGCATTGATGCCCTTTCAAAGCACCTCTAAGCTCCATTGCAGGTGCCTAAGAAACGCCCAACGTAGAAAGCTTGGCCAATCATTCAGATCCGCAATCACTTTTAGGTGTTTGTCGTTCAGGTGTGTGATGGCTTTGCTCGTTGGGATTTCTTAAGTCCACTCTACGTTGGGTTCAGGCCCTCCAAAATCTAAACGTAGAGGTAATGGATATGCCTAAACATGATCGACCCCACACTCTTGAAACTCTGGAGATCAGCTATGTCTGATCCCTTCTCGGTAATGGCCTTCTCCCGCCACAACCTTGTCCTCCACGCCCTTCTCCTGGAAAACCAAGCTTGGTTCTGCGCCCGCGATTTTGGTCGATTGATGGGTTTTCATCTGAGTGATCGGGTGGTCAATAAACTCGACGAAGATCAACGGCACACGTTACTGATCGACTACCACGGCCAACCGGAAAAGCGGCTGATGCTCAGCGAGTCAGGCGTGTATGCGTTGCTGGTCTATCACTACGCTCCGGGGAATCGGTTGTTGCGTGAATGGTTGACTCATCAAGTGGTGCCAGCCTTGCGCGATGCGGGGCAGTCGAAGAATGCAGATCGGCCGATGTTGAGTTTGTTGGACTGGCCGGAGATGTCGCTGAGTTTGTTGCATTGGCAGGATGAAGGCTGGATTCGGCTGCGGGATATGCCTTATCTGTTGCTGAATCGCACACGGCGGCGAGTGCCGGTGGTTAAACCTTGGTGGCGGAAGGCTTTGGAGGCGTTTCAGTCTTCAAAGCATTCAGTTGGTTAGCCTTTGTAGGACCGACCGAAAGAAGCGTCGGTATTTTCTGTAGGAATTTTCGTAGACAGTCGTAACGGCCACTCAGTATCGTCCGAGGGATTCCAACCCTCGGCGATTTTATGAGCGTAAAGAAAAAAGAAAGCGATTGGAGCGTTCCCGAGATTAGGGCTGCGGTTGATGCGTATTTGAAGATGCTCGCGCTAGAGCTAAGCGGTCAGAAATTCGTGAAGACTGTAGAAAATCTTGCGCTCCGCGAAGCGGCCTTACCCACTCGCACCGAAGGCTCTGTTGAATTCCGTATGCAGAACATCTCCGCTGTACTGATGAAAATGGAGCGGGAGTTCATCAGAGGATACAAACCTGCCAGAAACGTCGGTTCGAACGTCGAAGAGGCAATCCGGGCGGTGCTCATTGAAAAAGGCGTTAAACCCGGCGATCCCACGGCTCCGACAGCTGATGAAGAAACGCTGGAACGAAGAGCGGCAGCGCTGGAGAAACTACCTATTGAAGATGAGCCTGAAGGCATTTTGAAGCCGAAGCGAGCACCTGCCCAAGGCACTTCCTTCATACGTGACCCGAAAGTTAGAGCCTGGGTTCGTAAGAAAGCCAAAGGTATATGTGAAGGATGCCTGGATTTGCTCCTACAAAACCGGACACCAACTCCCCGTTAAATTGATGCCGCTGCCAAACGCCTGAACTCCCTCGGAGAGCGATAGTTCAAAGCGCTGTGCGGATGCTGCTCGTTGTAATGCTCAAAGGCAATTGCCAGGTTACGCAGCGCCGTTTCCCGATCCGGCTTGGGCATGTGCGCCACGTAATCACGCTTGATCGTCTTCACAAAGCTCTCTGCCATGCCATTGCTCTGCGGGCTGCGCACAGGTGTGGTCACCGGTTGCAAACCGATCTGTCGAGCAAACAGGCGTGTCTGTTCGGCGGTGTAGGCCGAGCCGTTATCGCTGAGCCACTGCACCGGCGTTGTCGGCAGTTGATCACCGAAGCGCTTCTCCACGCTTTCCAGCATCAAGTCGCGGATATCATCGCCGCTGTACCCGGTCGGGCTTGCCACCCAGCCGATGGCTTCGCGATCACAACAGTCCAAGGCGAAGGTCACGCTCAGTTTGGCGCCATCCCCGCAGCGGAACTCAAAGCCGTCCGAGCACCAACGCGTATCGCTGGTTTCCACGGCAATACGGCCTTCGTGCCGACGCGGTACGCCGGGTTGTTTGATCCGGCGTTCAAGCAGCAGATTGTGATCACGCATCACCCGGTAAACCCGCTTCACGTTGATCGCGGGTAGCAACTGGGTTTCGCGGGCGCGACGCAGCAATCCCCAGACCCGACGGTAGCCATAGCTCGGCAGCTCGCTGACCTGTTGCTGGATTTCGACCACCAGCGCAGCATCGTTCACAGGCCTGCTTCGCCGTACTTTGGGCGATGCCGATTGCTTGATTCGAACCGTTAGTTGCGAGCGCGCCACACCGAGACATTCACTGACCAGCTTCACTGGTCGTCCCCCGGCAACAAGGGTGAGTGCGCAATCCATTTTCGCGACCGGGCGATCTCCACGGCCTCTTTGAGGATTTCTGCTTCCATCGTTTTCTTGCCCAGCATCCGTTGCAGCTCACGGATCTGCTTGAGCGCATCGCTCAGCTCGGAGGCAGGCACCACGGCTTCGCCCGCGCTGACCGCCGACAGGCTGCCGTCCTGATACAGCTTGCGCCACAGGAATAGCTGGTTGGCATTGATGCCGTTACGCCGAGCCACCACCGACACACTTTGCCCTGGCTCAAGACTCTCGCGAACCATGGCCAGTTTTTGCTCTGGGCTCCAGCGGCGCCGCCGCTCCTGGCCCAAAAGCTCCCCACTCTTATCGTTGCTGTTAGTCATAAACATAACCGTTTGCCTATCCCTTATCGTAAGGGGGAAACGGTGTCCTGTCTTTCATGGGGCTCATTCAATGCCGTCAACCGGCACCCTTCACCAAAAATGACTCGCCCTATCTTGAAGTCCACCATGTTAAGCACTTGGCGAATAAGGGCTCTGATCGAACACGCAACGCTGTGGCGCTTTGTCCGAACTGTCATCGACGCTGTCACCACTCGAATGACAGCGAGGAATTCACTGAGTCGCTTTATCAGACAGTGAAGCGGTTGAAGCGTGAGTAATTGGCGTTGATGCTCGAGCTCATTGTTCATGATGAAGCTGTTGTTGAATGGAAAATCGCCTTCGCGAGCAGGCTCGCTCCCACAGGTTTGGTGTGTTGCCGTTGATTTTGCGCTGTGTTGAAAACATTCAGTGCAACCCGCCCCACCTCCCGCTATTAATACCCTTCCCCCCTCAAGGACCCGAGCCCCCATGAAATTCGACCTCGCCTACTGCCTCAGCCTCGACGACAAGCTGTCGATCTATGACGTGCGCGATTTGAATTTCGACGAGACCATGGAGTTCGATTCCGCCAAGGAGCACTTCCAGTGCCCCAACGATGCCTGTCGTTTGGCCTTCGATGCGGCGAATGTGCTGACGACGTTCAACGCCAAAAACGTGAATTACGTTCGCACCCCGCACTTCAAGAACACGCCCAGCACCCGGCATGTTGCAGATTGCCCTTATGTCAGTCTCAAGGCGTCGGAGTCCGGTGTGGACGCGGACGGTTCGGAAACGGATGACAGTCGCGAGGAGCATTTCCCGTCTGAGTTGTTGCTGACGCGGCGTGAGTATGTGCGTAAGCCGTCGAACGCTGCGGTGGTGGCGGATGTTGTGCGGGACGATCCGAAACCGCCTTCAGCGGCTAGTGACGTCGAACACCCGAGCCGCGAATCAGCACCGGACAAGACCAGTGTCTTCGCCCATCCGGTGGAGTGTTTTGTGTCGAACTTCGAGGACAAGGAGTTGCTCAAGCGCATGCCGCTGAAGATTGGCGAGCACACGGCGCCTTATGGATCGTTCTTCAAGAAGATCGAGTATCTGCAGGACAACAAAGGGCTGATTTACTGGGGCAAGATCAAGGAGATCAAGGATTACACGCAGAGCTTTCGCATCGATTTCGAACAGAAGGTCTGGTTCAGGCAACCGGACGAGGCGAAGAAGAAGCCTTATTCAGTCAACGTTTACTTGAGCAAAAAGCTGATCGACAACTACCGCAAGCGCAAAGCGTTTCTGGAAGAGATCAAGCACGCGAGTGAGAGCGGGAAAGAGTTGTATTGCTTCTTTTATGGTGTGACGCCGGAGTTGAAGCAGGTGCCAAGCAAGAAAAACCCCGAGCAGACGTTCGGGGTGTTCAGTGCAAATATTGAGAACCTGGATCACTTCATTATTCGTGAGGCGCCGGGGCTCAAAGGTTAAAGGACCGGGTCACGGCGTTATTGCGACGGCTCATTGCGCTTCGAGATTAAGCTGCCTTACGACCTCCCGAATCTCCCGTTTCGCTTCCTTGTGCCGCTCACGGACTGCTTGAATGCCAAGTTCATCAAGGCCGCCGTAACGGCTTAACCAGTGAACGATCATTTCCTCATCCGGGTAGAAGTAATCCTTGTGTTCTTTACCGCCTCTCAGGTAGTTGTTCATGTCGGAATCGAAGCGGCCCGCCGAGAACTCGTCAGGGGGTAAAGAACCTCGTTCGGCAGCACATCCCTCAAACACCCAGGCGATGTCATTGATGTGTTTCTGCGCACCGCGATGTCCGCGTTTGTAAAACACGTACTCGCGACAACTCTCTTGGAATCGCTCCGCTATCAGTTCGTCGTTGAACCAACGAAGTATGTCGTGTTGCCCCGCATGCTGAATCACGCCGTTTATCCAACGCTCGGAAAAACGTTGAACGAAACCCTCGATATCCGCTTTTTTCGCGTCCGCAAAAATCATGCAATAACGAGTTTTTACGTGAATGACGTACAACACATGCTTGCGTTGAACAGTGACGGCGTGAACCAGCCACTGTTCGGCTGACTCATCAGGCACATCTTCTTCAATGACGGACGATGGCGGTTTGTCCACCGGGCTGATTTTTTTACCCTTGTGCACGCGGCTGAAGAAGTTACTTGCCGCTTCGGTGCAATTGAAGATCCACATCCATCGTTCTCTTATAAAGGGCTGGTGATAACCGTTTTCAGTCCTGCCGCACGATCTCTTCGACCCATTCAAGCTCATAGGGCTGGCGAACAACGTCAGCAATCTCCTCCCTTGCCGCTTCGCTGAGAACCGACAGCTCCGCATCGGTCAGCAAGTCGTGCTTGACCATCAATCGCAACGCTATGAGTGCACTAGAACGACTGTAGTGGTCGAAAGTTCGGACGATGTCCTTGTCCCGATCATGCATCAGGCGATAAAGCATTCGATACCTGGCATGAGCCGAGAGCGCGTCATGCTGGGCAATTGTCTTGGCATCAGCCAGCACACCCAGGCAGAAACGGTCGAGCGCAAGTTTGTGCAGTTCCTTGAATTTCTTCCAGTCACTTTCGATGATGGACATGACATCCTCCCGCGAAAAATTGTGGTCAGTGCAAAGACTCATTCTTGCGAAAAAACTTACCAAGACCAACCCTAAAATAGAGGGTGATTTAGCTACCCCACATACTCAGCATTACCAGCACCAGCAAACCGATATAAACCCGCGCATGGGTTCGATCCGGTATCCGCCCGATCCACGGCGTGGCCAATCGAATCCCCACCAGCGACCCCACCGTCAACACCGCAAACGCCAGCAGATCCACATAACCGACAAACCACGGCCCAAGATCAAACTCGGTGAAGCCGGCCATGGCCATGTAAGTCAGCGTTCCGGCCAGTGCCACGGGCAAACTCAGCGGATTGGCCATGGACGTCGCCTGGGACATGCTCAATCCACAGCGCCGCAATAACGGCACGGTCATGACGCTGCCGCCTACGCCGAGAAATGTGGCGATGGTGCCGATTCCTACACCGCCGCCAGACACTTCTGCCCTTTCCAATCGCCGTGGGATGGCGGTGTCGGATGCTGTAAGAAAGCCGCGTCGCAACAGGCAATCCGCGATGGTCACGCCCAGGTACGCGATGAAGGCATAGCGAATCACCTCGCCACTTGCCCACATCGCCGCTACGGCGCCGACTACCGCGCCCACGCCGATAAACCCGCCCAACGGCCACAGGTAATGGCGAATGAGATTACCGGCGCGTCGGTGTTTTCCGGTGGCGATCGTTGCGTTGACGATCATTACGCAGGTCGAGGTTGCCACAGCAATGTGCATTGCCGATTGGTTTACGGGGTCGTCTGTGCCGTGGCTGGCCATGAGCATGCGGTAGAGCAAGGGCACGACGACGAAGCCGCCGCCGAAACCGAACAGCACTGCGGTGATGCCGGTCATGCAGCCGAAGAGTGCCAGCAGGAGATAGAACATTACGCATCGTCCGTTGGTTGAGAGCGGAAGACGATAGAGCGATGCGCCTTGGCCTGCTTCAGCAAGTCAGCCAATAATGTTCGCGTTTACGCCAATCGCTGAGGCTGCTCGATGCGCAATGTTTCGATTGATCTGCTGGACCACACGCCACGGTCGGTGGTGGCCATTGGAACGGATTATTCCCACGGCCATTTGTTGCCTCGTCATACGCATCGGCGGGCGCAATTGTTATACGGCGCCACCGGGGTGATGCAGGTCAGCACGCACGACGGCAATTGGGTGGTGCCGCCTCAGCGGGCGGTGTGGATTCCGGCGGGAGTGGCGCATGAAGTGCTGATGCTGGGGGTGAGCACCCGCAGTTTGTATATCGAGCCGGGCGCGGTGGATTTGGGGGATCGCTGCCAGGTGATCAGCGTTTCGCCGTTGATGCGGCACTTGCTGATGGAGGCGGTGGAAATCCCGCTGGCGTATGACGAGCTCGGGCGCGACGGTACGCTGATCGGCTTGCTGCTGCATGAACTGGCGCGCAGCACTCACCTACTGTTACACATTCCCCTGCCCGTCGATGCGCGGCTGCTCGCGTTGTGCCAGGGCTTTGTGCAGCGGCCCGACGCTCACCAGTCGCCACAGCAATGGGCCGATCAGTTGCATATCAGCCTGCGTACTTTCAATCGCCTGTTCCGCCAGCAGACGGGTCTGAGTTTCAGCCAATGGCGGCAGCGGGCTTGTGTGGTGCTGGCGCTGGCGCGGCTGGTGGTGGGCGAGCCGGTGACGCGGATTGCCCTGGATTTTGGCTATGACAGCCCGGCGGCGTTCTCAACGATGTTCCGCCGCGTACTGGGACAGGCGCCAACGACCTGGCTGGACGGGACGAGATAGAACCGATCAAAAAATGAGGTTGATCCGCGCTCAAAACAACTGTACAAAAACACAGTATTTTTTGAATCAGCACTCTTGAGCCCGGAGAACACCATGGCCTCTCATGCGATGAAAATCACCCTGGAACGTATCGCCCTTTTCCAATTCACCCCCGCGCATAGCGTTCAGGCCCGAGCGATGCTGGGTTGGAGTGTGGAGGAACTGTCTCGGGAATCCGGGGTTTCGGTGGACGCTATTCAGCGATTTGAGGATGAACGCGATGTGCTGGATGTTACGCGGCTGGCGTTGGCTTATCGGTTTGAATCGGAGGGGTTGGTGTTCTTCCCGGGATTTGCGCCGGGTCGAGGGATGAATGTGAAAGGGTCGACGCCTGATCCGGTGGGGCGGGCGGATTATGCGATGGTTGAGTGAGGTGTCAGCAAATGAGTGAAGTCAATGGAAGCGACAGCTGTGTTTATGAGGCGCTGGGATATCCCGATGCGGATGAGATGCGGGCCAAATCTGAATACGTTATGAAGATTGGCATATTTCTCGAAACCGGTCGGCTGAGTAAGACTGAGGCGGCACAAAAGCTCGGACTGTCTCAGGAGGAGCTGAATGAAATGCTCCGCGGAAAATTTCGCGATTTGACCGTGGCAAAGATCTCGGAATATCTAAACCTGCTACAGGATGAACGCAGCTAGTTTAGATGTGAACCTCGGGCCGCTCCGCGGGTCGGCCCGGCAGCACGTTCTCAAGCGTTCTGAGGTTCCACCTGATCGCCAACGTTTTCCATCTCCGACCACCAGGCTCCACCCCGTTGCGGATACTTCACATTGAACGCCTGACCCATCTGCGGCGTGGTAATCGAAACATTCCGCTCCCAGGCCAACGCCAGAATGCGGTCGAAGGGTTCGTACCAGGCGTGCATCGACAAATCGAACGTGCCGTTGTGAATCGGCAGTAACCAGCGGCCTTTAAGGTCGATGTGCGCTTGCAGGGTTTGCTCCGGCTGCATGTGAACATGCGGCCACTCAACGTTGTAGGCACCGGTTTCCATGAGTGTCAGGTCGAATGGGCCGTACTGTTCGCCGATGCGTTTGAAGCCATCGAAATAACCGCTGTCGCCGCTGAAGAAGATTCGCGTGTCGCCATCGACCATCACCCACGAGGCCCATAACGTGCTGTTGCCATCGAACAGACCTCGACCGGAAAAGTGTTGCGAAGGTGTGGCGATGAATTGAATACCCTCGACCTCGGTACCTTGCCACCAGTCCAGTTGACGGACCTTGCTGGCGTCGATGCCCCACTTGATCAGGGTGTCGCCCACCCCCAGTGGTGTAAGGAAGTACTTGGCCTTGTCCGCCAGTTTGAGCACCGCTTGATAATCGAGGTGGTCGTAGTGATCGTGGGACAGGATCACCGCTTCAATCGGCGGCAACTCTTCAAGGCTGATTGGCGGCTGGTGAAAACGTTTGGGGCCGGCCCATTGCACGGGTGAAGCGCGCTCGGCGAAGACCGGGTCGGTGATCCAGAATTTGTCTCGCAGTTTCAGCAGTACGGTGGAATGGCCGAGGCGGTAGACGCTGTGGTTGGGGGCGGCGATCAACGCTGCCTGAGTCAGTGTTTGCACCGGGACAGGCGCCGTCGGGCGGGTGTTACGCGGTTTGTGGAAGATCATGTTCCACATGATGCGCGCCATTTTGCGAAAGCCTTCACGTTGCAAGGACGCATGATTTCGGAAGTTCCCTTCTGCCTGACGGGATGCTTCAGGCGTGGAGACGTTGTCCGCAGGGGAAGTTGAAGTGGCCATGACTGAATGACTCCAGGAAAACCACATGATTCGCGGTTTTCCGCTTGGGACGATAAATGGCCAAGGCACGCACGCATCAGCCGGAGATCTATTGTTCACTGCGCAGGATTAACAAAACATTACACTGCACAGTGTAGTTTCTAGGTTGCATCAAACCCGATCACAAGTAAACTGCCAAGTGTAATTCTCACTTCTTCCTGCCGAAGCGTACTTATGACAGCTCCACAGCGCCTCACCGACCGAAAACGCGAAGCCATCATTCAGGCGGCGATTACCGAATTCCGTGCCAACGGTTTCGACATCACCAGCATGGACAAGATCGCTGCCACCGCCGGCGTGTCGAAGCGCACGGTGTACAACCATTTCCCCAGCAAGGAAGAGTTGTTCGCCGAAATCCTCAATCAATTGTGGGCGCGGGTGACGTCAGAACAGGAAACGCCCTACCGCCCTGACCTGCCGCTGCGCGATCAGATGCGCCGGATGTTGATGGCGAAATTGCAGATGCTGGGCGATGACAATTTTCTCGACCTGGCGCGAGTGGCCATCGCCGCCACCATCCATTCCCCCGAGCGCGCCCAGAATATGGTTGCCCGAATGGGGGAGCGCGAAGAAGGCCTGACCGTGTGGATCCGCGCTGCCCAGGCCGATGGCCGTTTGAAACCGGTCGCCCCCGAATTCGCTGCACAACAGATTCAGGGAATGCTCAAATCCTTTGCGTTCTGGCCACAGATTTCCATGGGCCTGCCCGGCCTATCAGCCGAGATGCAGACCACGGTGGTGGAGTCGGCGCTGGACATGTTTCTTGCCTGCTATCAGCTGCAATAAATGACAATGTCCGCTGCTTCAGCGGTAATCGGTAACGCCGAAAAAAACTCCGCAATGTGTTTCAGAATGAAACTGGCGCTGGGGCTATAGTGAGCCTCAGTCCCAGCGCCATGCAGAGAGCACCATGACCACCAAGACTTCTGACACTAAACACGCTGCCCCCGTCGACCATCTGCGTTTTCATCGCCCCCACGCCCACCTCGCGCCCACCTTCGGCAACGACAAGTTTGCCCTGCGCGCCGAGGCCTTTGCGCGGTTCTTCGGCACGCCGACCTTTCTCGGCGCGCAGACGCTGATCGTGGCGGTATGGATTTGCATCAATCTGTTCGGCGTGGCCCACTTCGATCTCTACCCGTTCATCCTGCTCAACCTTGCCTTCAGCCTTCAAGCGGCTTATGCCGCGCCGCTGATTCTGCTGGCCCAGACCCGACAGGCAGCACGCGACAAAGCCCAGTCTGAAGCCGACGCCCTGCACCGCGAATCCCTCGCCGTTGCCAACAGTGAACGTCAGGCGCAAGCAGCGCAGAACACCGCGCAACTGCTGGAGTTACTCGAACAAAACACCCGGCTCACGGAAATGACCAAGGCCCTCACCGAACGCATCGAAAGCCTGACCTCGGAAATGCATCAGCACTTCGTGCGCAAGGATCAGCCGAAGGTTTAGCGCTCGGTCAAGGCAATCGAAGCGTCCGCCCCAACTCATCGAACAACGTCACCACCGAGCGCAAGGCGCGGCAGTCCGGGCGGGTCAGCAACCAGAGCGCCGTGTCGTAACCGTGTAACGGCTCGCTCAACGGTTGCAGCCCTTCACCGATGAGAAAGTCCGGCAATGCCGCGACACCGAGCCCGGCCCGCACCAGTTCAGTCACCGACAACATGCTGTTGCAGCGATAACCCAGTGTGACGCCGGGCAACTGCTGACGGCGCCACACAACGGTGGGGTGATCGGGAAGGAAGTCGTCCGGAGCAATCCAGGTCAGCGAAGCCAAGTCTTCGGAATCGACCGATTTCAGATACGCCTCACTGGCACAGACTCGATAGGAAACCTCAGCCAATCGCCGGCCCACCAAGTGCTCGGGCGGTGTGCGGGTCAGGCGCAAGGCGATATCGGCATCCCGGCGGCTGAGGTTGGCGAAGTCGTTGGACGTACTCAGCTCGATGGTCAGCGCCGGGTAGCCGGGCATGAACGTCGCCAGCGCCGGCAACAGCAAACCCTGCAAGACCGAATCGGTGCAGGTCAGACGCACCGTGCCGCTGATGACTTCACCACCCTGCTCCACGCCAATGCGCGCCGCCTCCAGCGCCTGTTCGGCCCGCTCAGCCTGCTCGGCCAGGGTTCGCGCCAAGGTGGTGGGCAAGTAGCCGGCGCGGCTCTTTTCGAACAGTTGCTGGCCCAGCGCGGCTTCCAGTCGGCGCACGGCGCGAAATACGGTCGAGACGTCGACCTTCAATAGCGTCGACGCCCGGGCCAGAGAGCCGCCGCGCACCAGCGCGAGGATCAGGGACAGGTCGGGGTAGTCCAGTCGATAGTGCGTCGGTGCATTGATCAATTGGGATAACGCCAATATTGAGTGCGTGAACGCCAATCTATAGTGGGTGCCAGGAATCAACAAGCGTGGAGCGCACTCATGGAAACCCGCCCAATCCGCATCGCCCTGATCGGCGATTACGACCCGCAAGTCACCGCTCACCAAGCCATCCCCATCGCCCTCGGCATGGCCGCCGAACAGGCGGGCACAGACGTGCAGTTCCAATGGTTGGCCACCGACCGCATCAGCGCCGATGCGCCATTGGCTGATTTCGACGGTTTCTGGTGCGTGCCCGCCAGCCCTTACCGCGAAAGGGACGGTGCGCTGCGGGCGATTCGTTTTGCCCGTGAACAGCAGCGCCCCTTCCTTGGCACCTGTGGCGGTTTTCAACACGCTGTACTCGAATACGCCCGACATGTTCTGGGCTGGGACGATGCCGAACATGGCGAGACATCGCCGGAAGCGGCGCGAGCGCTGCTCACGCCACTGACCTGTTCGCTGGTGGAGGCCGTCGACAGCATTCATCTGGCGGAAGGCTCGTTGATCGCCCAGGCGTACGAAAGCGCTGAAATTGTCGAAGGCTATCGCTGCCGCTACGGCATTAATCCCGCGTTCGAACGTGAGTTATTGAGCCAACAGCTGTGCGCTGTTGGACACGACTCAACCGGCGACTTGCGGGCGGTGGAACTCAAAGGTCATCCGTTCTTCGTCGCGACGCTGTTCCAACCTGAGCGCGCAGCACTCAAAGGCAAGCTGCCGCCGCTGGTCCGTGCGTTGATCGCAGCCTGCAAGAGGCAGAAGTCATGATCGCCAAGACTCCGTCAGCGCCGTACTACGCGGTGATTTTTACCTCCCTGCGCACCGACGGTGATCACGGTTACGAGCAGGCCGCCACACGCATGGTTGAACTGGCCCGTGAGCAACCTGGATTTCTGGGTGTGGAATCGGCTCGGGGTGAAGATGGGCTCGGGATTACGGTGTCCTACTGGGCCAGCGAAGCGGCGATTCTGGCGTGGAAACATCATCCCGAGCACAGTGAGATTCGCGAGCGCGGGCGGTCGACCTGGTATTCGTCTTGCCATACGCGGGTGTGCAAGGTTGAGCGGGCGTATGCGTTCACGAAGTGAGAGGTTGTGGTGCTCTTGAGGCCGCCATCGCGAGCAGGCTCACTCCCACATGGGTCCGCGTTCAACCAGTAAATGATGCGGCGTTCTTCCGGCCGTCTTCGCGAGCAAGCCCGCTCCCACATTGGATTTGTGTTGATGCACAGATCAAATGTGGGAGCGGGCTTGCTCGCGAAGAGGCCCGCACAGTCACCGCAAAACTCAGCTCTGCACCAAACTGCGAACCGCCGAAATCTCCGGCACTTCCCGCCGATTCATGTACACCCGCAACGGCTCGGTGATGTTAATCCGGTCATCGATGTTCTGATCCAGCAACAACTGAATCAACTCACGCTTGAGCGTCATGGCCTGCCCGGCCCCTGGGGCCCAGACGAATTCGCTGGTGGGAATAATGCCGTCGTCAGCCACGTCCATGCCGAAGGAGTCTTCGCTGAAACGAACGATGTACTGGCCGGTCTTGCGATTGAGGCCGACGAAGCCTTTGAGTTGGTCGGCGGCCTGGCAGATGAGCTCGGAAGTGATGCGCATGATAAACCTCACAAAAGGTCGCAAAGGACCGGTGATCGATGGTTTACACGCAGGGCAAGCGAATGGGCGTTCCCTCTGCCGGGGTAACTGCCGGGGCCAAGAGTACTGCAAAGAAGCGCACAAAAGCGCTGAAAAAATCAGCTTTAAACACGTTTATGTCGGTCTGGCGATAGCGCAAGCGGCGTTCAGTTGTTAAAAGATACGTCTTTGAAAATCTGCGAAAGGACCTCGACCATGCCTGTTACCTTCACCAAGAGCGCCCTGATGCTGAGTCTGATGCTGGGCCTCGGCCAGGCGCAGGCCGCCAGCGAGCCAAGCCCCACTGCACTGGCAACCCGCACTGGTATCCCGCATCCAGCGGTGATCGCTCACCGTGGCGCGTCCTTCGATGCACCGGAATCCACCGCCGCAGCTTACAAACTGGCCCGCGATCTGGGGGCCGATTACCTGGAAATGGACGTGCAACGCAGCAAGGATGGCGTGCTGTTCGCCCTGCACGACGACAACCTGCAACGCACCACCGACGTCGCCAGCAAATTCCCTGAACGCAAGGACCGCCCGGCCAACGAGTTCACCCTCGCTGAGCTGAAAACCCTCGATGCCGGGAGCTGGTTCAACACCGCCTACCCGGATCGCGCGCGTCCTGCATACGTCGGTCTGAAAATTCTGACCCTCGACGAAATCATCGACATTGCCCAAGGCAATCCGCTGCACAAGCCCGGTCTGTACATCGAAACCAAAGAACCGAAGCAATTTCCCGGGATCGAGCGCGACCTCAAGGAAAAACTCCAGGACCGCGGCTGGTTAAGTCCGGCCGGTTCGAAACTGGCGAAGAGCAATCTGGCGGTTGGCCAGGGCAAAGGTAAAGTCGTGCTGCAAACCTTCGAGAAGAGCAGCCTCGAACTGCTCGAGAAGGAAATGCCGAAAGTGCCGAAAATCCTCCTGTTGTGGGTCGGTGAAGGCAGCATCGAGCCGAAATCCAAGGTGACGTTTGCCGAGTCCGGCGACAAGGACAAAGCCACTTACTACGCCAAACAGCAACCGAAGGACAAAGCCGAATTCCAGCAATGGGTCGAGTACGCCAAAGCCCAGGGCGCGATCGGCACCGGCCCGTCTGCCGCGCTGACCAAGGGGGGCGATCAGAGCTACTCGGACCTGGTGCAACCCTGGATGAACCAGTACACCCACGACCAAGGTCTGCTGGTGCATGTCTATACCATCGACGATGCTGTGGATTATCAGAAAGTCATGGACGCCGGCGTCGATGGCATCTTCACCAACCGCGCCAGCGAACTGCTCAAGTTCTACAAACGCCCGGCGGCGGCCAGTGTTGCTCAATTGCTGCAGAACAACGGTTACTGATAATCGTGGGAACGATCTGTACCCAGTCGCGTTCGGAGAATTAAGGATGGATTAAGTTGCACCGGTTAACCTGATCCCACTTAAACAGATCACCCAAGGATAGAACCTCATGAAAACCCTGACTGCCCTGTTCACTGCTGCTGCCCTGACCCTCACCGCTGGCCTGGCCCAAGCCGATGTCCGCGTCGACCAGATCCCTGAGCTGGTCAAAAGCGGCAAGATCAAGCCTTTGGAAGAAATGAACCAGGCTGCTCTGAAGTTGCATCCGGGTGCGACCATCACCGACACGGATTTGGACAACCACTTCAATAACTATGAATACGAAGTGGAACTGAAAACCGCTGACGGCAAAGAATTTGATGTGGACTTCGATGCCACTACCGGCAAAGTACTGAGCAACAAACAAGACACCTGATGCACAAACACCAAGCCGCACGATCTTCGGATCGTGCGGCTTTTTTGCACGTCAAATTCAGGCAATCAAGTTGCGCCAACGCAACTCCAGCCCGCTAGAATCCCACCACACTGTTCATGCAGAGATGGATTGAAATGGGGCAAGCAGCGGCAGCAGATATCGCCACGATCGGTCGGATCAGTGCGGTGCCAGCGATTCTTCAAGTGATCCGAGAACTGACGGGGCTGCGCTTCGCCGCCGTGGCCAGGGTCACCGAAAAGTCGTGGACAGCGTGTGCGGTGCTCGATCAGCTGAATTTCGGTTTGCAGGTCGGCGGTGAGCTGGATCTTGTCACGACCCTGTGCCACGAAATTCGTCAGGCGCATCACTCGGTGGTCATCGACAAAGCCAGTGAAGACCCGCTTTACCGCGATCACCACACCCCTCGCCTCTATCAGTTCGAAAGCTACATCGCCGTGCCGATTTTCCGCACTGACGGACGCTTTTTCGGCACTATCTGCGCCCTTGACCCCAACCCTGCGCCCCTCAAATCCAGCACGATCCAGAGCACCATGGAATCCTTCGCCCGGATGCTGGCGCTGCAGATCGAGGCCGAAGAAAAACTGCAAAAGACCGAAGCAGCGCTGAAGCAGGAACGCGAAACCGCCGAACTGCGCGAACAGTTCATCGCCGTGCTCGGACATGATCTGCGCAACCCCTTGTTCGCCATCAACGCCAGCGCCGAAATGCTCCTGCGCAAACTACCTGATCCGGCGAATCAGCAACGGGCCCGACACATCCTCACCAGCGCCCGTCGTGCGACCAAACTGGTCGATGACGTTCTGGATTTCGCTCGCGGCTCTTTGGGCCGTGGCATTCCCGTGAACATCGAGCCGTGCCCGGATCTTGAGGATGCCTTGCGGCATGTGATTTCAGAGGTTCAGAGCGTCCATCCCGACCGCACCATTCAATCGTCCATCGGCGACTTGCACAGCGTTCATTGCGATCGCGAGCGGGTCGCACAGTTACTCTCCAATCTGGTGGCAAACGCGGTTGCTCATGGCGATCCCGATGGCCCGATCGAAATCAGCGCGCAGATCAATGAAGGACAGTTCGTGCTGAGCGTGAAAAATCAGGGGCTGATTGCCGAGGATGCGCTGCCCCATCTGTTCCGGCCCTACTCGCGACCGGCCAGCGGAACACCGCAGACCGGCCTCGGGTTGGGGTTGTACATTGCCAGCCAGATTGCGCAGTCCCATGGTGGAAAACTGGACGTGGTCTCGACCGGGCAACAGGGCACGACGTTTTCCTTCAGTCTTACAATCCGGACTTAAGCGGTCGTACTGACCAAGGAACGTTACGCGCTTAAACGTGCCGTCACTTCACTCAACTGCCCCGACAACCCGTGCAGGTTGTGGCTGGCCGCTTCCGTGCGCTGCACATTATCCAGATTGGTGCTGGCGATGCTGGTGATCTCGGTGAGGTTGCGCGAGATGTCTTCGGCCACTGACGTCTGCTCTTCCGCGGCGGTGGCGATCTGGCGGTTCATGTCGCGGATGGCTTCCACGGCGAGGGTGATGCGTTCCAGCATGGCGCCGGCCTGAGTCACTTGCGCGACACTTTCCTCACTGCGCGACTGACCGCTTTCAATCGCCTGAGCGGCGTCCACCGCACCGGTTTGCACCGTTTGAATGATCTGGTTGATCTCGATGATCGACGCTGCCGTGCGCTGGGCCAGGCTGCGGACTTCATCGGCCACCACCGCAAAACCACGCCCGGCTTCACCGGCACGGGCGGCTTCGATGGCGGCGTTGAGCGCCAGCAGATTGGTCTGCTCGGCGATGCCGCGAATCACTTCCAGCACCTTGCCGATGCGCCCGCTGTCGGTTTCCAGACGACGGATGACCGTGGCGGTATTGGCGATTTCGCCGCGCATTTGGGTGATGGTGTGAATGGTGCCCTGCATGACCTTTTCGCCCTGCTGGGCGGACTGGTCGGCATCATCGGCGGCACGTGCCGCATCGGCTGCGTGACGCGCGACTTCTTGCGCGGTAGCGGACATTTCGTTCATCGCCGTGGCCACCTGATCGGTGCGGTTGAACTGCTCGTTGGTGCCGCTGGCCATCAGGGTGGCGATGGAATTCAGCTCACCGCTGGCGCTGTCCAGATCCGAGGCGCTGCGCTGCAAACGGTTGAAGGTTTCGGCAAGAAAATCGCGCAGGGTATTGGCGGCCATCGCCAGTTTGCCCAGTTCGTCCTGGCGGGTGCTGGCCACGCGTTCGGCGAAACGACCCTGGCTGAGTTGCGCCACGTACTCGATCAGTTTGCGAATCGGTTCGACCAGGTTGCGGTTGACCAGCCACAGGCTCAACAACCCGATCAACAGTCCCGAGGCGAGCATCACAATGATCCCCAGCAACACAGTGCGATCGGCATCGGCGCTGATCAGCTTCGATTGCTCGGCACCCTGCTTGCGCAATTCACTGACCAATTCACTCATCTGATCGCTGGTCGCGCGGTCCACTCCTTTGACCGCTGTGTCGCCAGCCGTTGGGTCGGCGCCTGCCGCCACGTAGGCGTCACGGCCCTTCTGATAGGCCGCGCCCAACAGACGATGTTCGTCCCGCAGGCGCTCGATGCGAGTCTTGAGTGACGGCTCGATACCTTTCTGCCCGGCCAGCTCACCGAGGATTCCCTGCACATCGCGCTGACGGTCTTCGAATTGCTTCCAGTATTTGTCCAGGTCCGCAGGCTGCTTGCCGCGCAGCAAAACGCTTTTCCATTCTTGAACCTGCACCTTGAATTGCAGGTTGGCTTCATCGATCAATTGCGAGGTGTGCAGCGGGCCTTCGATCAGATTCGCGTAGTTCTGAACACCACTGGACAAAAAGTGAAAGCAGGCCAGGGCGATCAATAGCATCGCGAACAGACTGCCGCTCAACAACGCGAGGATTTGTGCTCTCAGGGATTTTTGCAACATCGAGTGATACTCATGACAAGGATGAGACACGCCGCAAACAGGCGTGAAAGGTGTCTGGACATCCCTGTCTGCGACCTTGACCAGTGGCCGAAGCCGTGCAAGTTAACGTAGGCAAGATCGGCGTGCCAGAGCGGTTCTTTAATCAATTCCGACCGTCGGTAGTGCCACTGTTTCTCCTCTACCGCTCTGTCACAAAACCGTCAAAAATCCTTGCGATGATGCGGCTCAAGTGAACCTGTGAATCCCGCCGTAACGCGACCTGTAGCAGCTGGCGAAGCCTGCGTTCGACCGCGCCTCCTTCAGTGAGACCTCATGAACCACAGCATCGACCAAAGTCATCGCGACACGGACCTGTTCGGTCTGCTGTACGGTTTCAGTTTTCGCCCCGGCGAGCGCGGCCGGGAGCTCGACTCGGCCAAGGCATTGCAGTGCCTGCAACAACCGGGCGACAACGACGAATTTCTCTGGCTGCACCTGAATCTGGCCCACGCCGCCTGCGAACGCTGGATGAAAAGCCATCTGGAATTGCCCGACGAATTTTTCGAAGCGCTGCATGAGGGTTCGCGTTCGACGCGCATCGAGCACGTGGATTCGGCGTTGCTGGCGGTGGTCAACGACGTGGTGTTCAACCTCAGCAGCATGGTTTCGTCAGATGTCTCGACGCTGTGGGTCTGCGCCCGCAGTCGGCTGATCGTCAGCGCGCGACTGCAACCGCTGCACTCAGTGGACAAGCTGCGCTCGTCGGTGAAGGCCGGAGAATGCTTTCGCTCGCCACTGGAATTGCTGGTGCATCTGCTGCGTGATCAGGGTGAAGTGCTGACCCAGATCGTGCGCAAGACCAGCCTCAGTGTCGATCAGATTGAAGATGAGTTGCTGTCCTCGCGGCTGTCGACCAACCGCGCTGAGCTGGGTGCCAACCGACGGGTGCTGGTGCGCCTGCAACGCTTGTTGGCGCTGGAACCGGGCTCGTTGCTGCGCCTGCTTAATCGCCCGCCGCAGTGGCTGCAGAAGGAAGACGTGAAGGAGCTGCGCAAGTCCACCGAGGAGTTCGCGCTGATCATCAACGACCTCACGGCGCTGGGCGAACGGATCAAGCTGTTGCAGGAAGAAATCGCCGCCAACCTAAACGAACAGAGCAACCGCACGCTGTTCACCCTGACCGTGGTCACGGTGCTGGCCTTGCCTATCAACATCATCGCCGGTTTCTTTGGGATGAACGTCGGTGGGGTGCCGCTTTCCGGCGACCCGGAAGGGTTCTGGATTCTGGTGGCATTGGTCGCGACGTTTACCGTGATCGCCGGGCGTTGGGCGTTTCGCAAGCGACAGGATTATTAAGATCAAAAGATCGCAGCCTCGTTTCACTCGACAGCTCCTACAGGGTTGCGCATTCCAAATGTAGGAGCTGTCGAGTGAAACGAGGCTGCGATCTTTTGATTCTGCCTTTAAACCCCCCCAAACACTGACCCAGCGCAGCCTCTCTGTAACATTCAGCAACGATCATGGGCGACATTCCTTCTCCCCTCAGGATTGTCCGTCATGGCTACTCCTTCCTTCACCGCCGCCCAGGCGCCCACCAGTAGCGCAAAACCGCAACTCGATAAAAAGCCCAGCCTGTTGACCATCGTGATTTTCTTCGCTGTGCTGGGCAGCGGGCTGTTGTTCACCGCCTACAGCCTGATGCACGACATGAATGAACTCGGCACCGTGGTGACCACCTGGACGCCGTTTCTGCTGTTGGGCGTGGCGCTGCTGATTGCCCTCGGCTTTGAATTCGTCAACGGTTTCCACGACACCGCCAACGCCGTGGCCACGGTGATTTACACCAACTCCTTGCCACCGAATTTCGCGGTGGCCTGGTCCGGGTTCTTCAACTTCCTTGGGGTGCTGCTGTCCAGCGGCGCGGTGGCGTTCGGCATCATCGCCCTGCTGCCGGTGGAGCTGATTCTGCAAGTCGGTTCCTCCGCCGGTTTCGCGATGATCTTCGCCCTGTTGATCGCCGCGATCCTGTGGAACCTCGGCACCTGGTGGCTGGGCTTGCCGGCGTCTTCGTCGCACACCCTGATCGGCTCGATCATCGGCGTCGGCGTGGCCAATGCCCTGATGCACGGTCGCGACGGCACCAGCGGTGTGGACTGGGCGCAGGCAACCAAAGTCGGTTATGCGCTGTTGCTGTCGCCGCTGATCGGCTTCGTGTTTGCCGCGCTGTTGCTGCTGGCCTTGCGTGCTTTCGTGAAGAATCGTGCGCTGTACAAAGCGCCGAAGGGCGACACTCCGCCACCGTGGTGGATTCGCGGCATGTTGATCCTGACCTGCACCGGCGTGTCCTTCGCCCACGGTTCCAACGACGGTCAGAAAGGCATGGGCCTGATCATGCTGATTCTGGTCGGCACCCTGCCGATGGCTTACGCGCTGAACCGCACCATGCCGGCGGACCAGGCGCTGCAGTTTGCCGCCGTGGCCGAAGTCACCCAGCAAGCGCTGGTCAAGAGTTCGCCGCTGCCGGCGCCCGCCGATCCTCGCGCGATACTGTCCGAATACATGCGCAGCAAGGAAACCTCACCACAACTGATCCCTGCCCTCGCCGCGCTGACCGGCAATATCGGGAACGAAGTGAAGGGCTACGGCTCGCTCGCAAAGGTCCCGGCCGAGGCCATGGGCAACGTGCGTAACGACATGTACCTGACCAGCGAAACCATTCGCCTGATGGACAAAAACAAGGTTGGCAACTTCGACGCCGATACCAACGGCAAGCTGCAACTGTTCAAGCAGCAGATCGACAACGCCACGCGGTTCATTCCGCTGTGGGTGAAAATCGCGGTGGCCATCGCCCTGGGCCTGGGCACGATGGTCGGCTGGAAACGCATCGTGGTGACGGTCGGCGAGAAGATCGGCAAGACCCACCTGACGTATGCGCAAGGCGCCTCGGCGGAAACCGTCGCGATGCTGACCATCGGTGCGGCGGACATGTTCGGCCTGCCGGTGTCGACCACTCACGTACTGTCTTCAGGGGTGGCCGGGACCATGGTCGCCAACGGCGGCGGCTTGCAGATGAAGACCATCCGCAACCTGCTGATGGCCTGGGTGCTGACCTTGCCGGCGGCGATTCTGTTGTCGGGCAGTTTGTATTGGCTCTTCACCCAACTGTTCTGATACTCAGCAGTATCTGTGGGAGCGAGCTCGCTCCCACAGGTTATGTATTATTTTTCAAGTGGTGGATTGTTTTTGTAAGCGCCATCAAGATCTTTGGCTTTTATCCCGAGACGGTCTGGCGCATCACTACCCGCTCCCGTACCACGTCATACGTCCAGTGGTAGACGTAGGTGTACGGCAGGAAAAACAGCAACACGCCGATGTCCAGCACGAACGCTTGCCACAGGCTGACCTTCAGCCACCAGGCAATCAACGGCACACCCACCGCGACCAGACCGCCTTCGAACAACAGCGCATGGACAACACGTACCCACGCGTTGTGCACGAGGTTGTAGTGTTTGAGCGCACGGTCGAACAATCCGTTGAAGACCACGTTCCAGCCCAGGGCAAGTGCCGCGATAGCCATGGTCACGACGCCCATGTCGAGCATCGGTTTGTCCATGATCCACGCCAGCAACGGGGTACAGATCAGGATGGCCAGCAATTCGAAACCGATGGCCTGGAAAATACGTTCAGTGATGGATTTGTTGGCGCTCATGGCCAGACTCCTCTGAGTGACTGTGGTTGCCATGATCCTTCTTCACACCGATACTTCATAACCAATAACCATCGATCAAGGCGATAGTTCATGGCCTCTCAAGAAGTGTTGCAGGCCTTCGTTCAGGCAGCGACTCAAGGCTCGTTTTCCGCCGCTGCGCGCAAACTGGGCCGCAGTCAGTCGACCATCAGCGCCGCCGTGGCCAGCCTTGAAATCGACTTGAACCTGACGCTGTTCGACCGCAGCAGCCGCAAACCGAGCCTGACCCCGGCCGGCCACGTGATGCTGCAACGGGCCGAGGACATTCTGGCCGCCACCAGTCGGCTGGAAATGACCGCCAGCCAACTGTCCCAAGGGGTCGAGCCAAAACTGACCGTGGCGATTTCCGACACGTATCAGTCCGACCGATTCGAAGCGGCGCTCAGCGCTTTCGAGCAGCGCTATCCGGATCTGGAACTTGAATGCCTGATCGCTGAATGCGATGACCTGGTGGCCTTGGTGCAACGAGGTCGGGCGCATGTGGCCTTCGCCGAGAAACAAGACAGTTACCCCCCGGACCTGGTCAGTTCGACTGTGGAAGAGCGGACCGAGATTGCTCTGTTCGTGTCCCGCGAGCATCCGTTGGCGGCGCTGAGCCACATCGATCAAGACGTGTTGCAACAACACCGGGAGCTGCGTCTGGCGACGATCGTCAATCCGTATGAAAGCCGTGCGAAGGGGCGCGTCTGGTCGGCGCCGAGTTATCTGATGCTGCTGGAAATGGCCCAGGGCGGATTCGGCTGGGCGCCGTTGCCCCGGTGGTTGGTGGAGCGGTTTGGGCCAGGGACGTTGCAGGAACTGGACGTGCGCGGCTGGCCGAAACCGGTGTTCGTCGATGCACTGTGGTCGCGGCTGCATCCGCCAGGGCCGGCGGGGAGTTGGTTATTGAGCAAGATGCTGGAATAGCGGTGCTGCCATCGCGAGCAAGCTCGCTCCCACAGGATTTGCGCTAAACCTGTGGGAGCGGGCTTGCTCGCGAAGAGGCCCGCAAGATCACATCACTTCAGCTCCCGCAACCGGGCCTCGATAAACCGCCGTTCCGGTACTTGCTGCGTCAACTCAAGCGCCCGCTCATAAGCCGCCCGCGCCTCATCTACCCTCCCCAACTGCCGACAAAACTCCGCCCGCGCCGCGTGCGCCAAGTGGTAATCCAGCAAATCACCCCGCGCCAGAATCCCTTCAATCAACGTCAGCCCCGCCAGCGGTCCATCCCGCTTGGAGATCGCCGCCGCACGGTTCAATTCGATCACTGGCGAAGGCGCCGCCCGCAACAGCACGTCATACAGACCCACAATCTCCAGCCAGTCCGTTTCCGCCGCCGTGGGCGCTTCGGCATGCGACGCCGCTATCGCCGCTTGCAGGCAGTAAGGCCCGAAGCGTCGGGTTATCAGTGCACGCTCCACCAGTGCGCAACCTTCAGCGATCATTTCGGCGTCCCACAACGAACGGTCCTGCTCATCCAGCACGATCAACTCCCCGCTCGCCGACGTCCGGGCCGGGCGTCGAGACTCGTGCAGCAACATCAGCGCCAGCAGCCCCATCACCTCGGGCTCGGGCAGCAGCTCCATCAACAGACGACCGAGTCGAATCGCCTCGCGGGTCAAATCCTCACGGGTCAGCTCCGCGCCCATGGACGCGGAATAGCCTTCGTTGAACACCAGGTAAATCACCCGCAGCACGCTGTCCAGGCGCTCGGGCAACTCCGCCAGGGTTGGCACTTGATAAGGAATTTTTGCGTCACGGATTTTCGCCTTGGCACGCACGATGCGCTGGGCGATGGTCGCTGGCGCCGACAGAAACGCCCGGGCGATTTCTTCCGTGGTCAAGTCGCAGACTTCCCGTAGCGTCAGCGGCACCTGGGCGTCCGCCGCAAGTGCCGGGTGACAACAGGTGAAGATCAGGCGCAGGCGATCGTCTTCCACGTCTTCGTCACTCCAGTCGGCCTGCTCCAGCGCCTCCAGTTGAGCGATCAACATCGGTTGCGACGCGATGAAGCGTGCTCGCCGCCGCAACACATCGATGGCCTTGAAGCGCCCCGTGGACACGAGCCAGGTACGCGGATTGTCCGGCACACCGTCACGCTGCCAGCGCTCGACCGCGACGAAAAACGCCTCGTGCAAGGCTTCTTCGGCGAGGTCGAAATCGCCGAGCAAACGGATCAGGGTCGCCAGAATCCGCCGTGACTCTTCGCGGTAAACCTGCTCGACCCGCGTCCGTACCGACTCGGCCGACATCAGGCGCCGGGATTCAACTGACGAACGGGACGCACCTCGACACAGCCGACCCGGGCCGCCGGGATGTTGCCGGCGACCTGGATAGCTTCATTGAGGTCCTTGGCATCGATCAGGTAGAAGCCGGCCAATTGCTCCTTGGTTTCGGCGAACGGGCCGTCGGTGATCGACATTTTCCCGTTGCGCATACGCACGGTCGTCGCGGTCTGCACCGACTCCAGCGCCTCGGCGGCGACCATTCGGCCGCTGCCCTGGATCGCCTCGGCGTAGGCCATGCATTCAGCGTCATTCGGGCTTTCGGGCAGCGAGTGCAACTCGTGCTCGTTGCTGTAGACCAGGCATAAATACTTCATGGGGCTCTCCTGAATCGAACGGATCAACTATGGCTGCTGATTGACGCTTTCGCGACATTCCCGACGAATCGGCCTGACGCTCAGGGTTCCAGGTTGAACAACACCGTGCCGCTCATCATGTCGAACGGGGCCGACCAGTGTTCGTGGACGATGCGCCATTGCCCATCGTCGCGCCGATAGCAGGCGGTCACGCGCATCCAGCAGGCCTGGGTTTCGCCCTTCTCGTTGGTGCCGCCGCAATGGGCCAGCCAATGGGCGAAGGCGATGTGTTCGTCTGCCACGATGTTCATATGGTCGAAGTCGAACTTGTGCTCGCCCTGGCACATTTCCATGCATTCCTGCCAATGCGCGCGGTAGGCGGCCTTGCCCCGAAATTGCAGGGCCTTGACCGCGTCGTAGGAGACGATGTCCTCGGCATACAGGGGCATGAGTTTCTCGACATCCTTGGCGATGACCGCCTGACGATAGGTGTCGATCAAGGTCTGGATTTCGTGGGTAGCGTTCATGGTGGTTCTCCGTGGTTTTTGTTGTGAAGACACCCTTAGTCGTCTGGCGAAAAGCCAAATCGACAGTCCAAATAAAAATAATCCATGGACGCAAACTCGTTAGAATCCGAAACACATTTTGTTGGAAAAAGGACACTCCAGTGACAGCCCGACTCGTGCCTTACGAAAACCTGAATGCGCTCCAGCGCCAGCAGGTCGAGGCCATTGAAGTTCACAAAGAACAAATCAAATTCTCCGGCGACATTCACGGTGCGTTGCACACCTTGCTGTCCAAACCCGGCCCCGGCGTCAAAGGATTTGCGCTACTGGTCGAGGAGGTTCCCGTGGCCTTTCTGCTGCTCAAGCGCCCGCCCGTATTGCCAGCGTGGGCCGATGAACACAGCGCCACCCTTCACGCACTGCAAGTCGATCATCGGGCTCAGGGCAAAGGCTATGGCAAGGCCTGTCTGCAAGCCCTGCCCGACGTGGCGCGTCAGGCGTTTCCTGAAATAAAGGGGCTGGAGTTGTCGGTGGATGCGGATAACGCATCGGCCATCGCGCTCTACGCAAAATTCGGCTGGGTCGACAGCGGCGAAGCCTACAGAGGCCGGATCGGTTACGAACGGCGCATGGGGCTGGTTTTCTGAGGTAGTTATGCTCAACAGCATCGAAGAACTGGAAGCGCTCTACGGCCAGCCCCACGACCGTGCCGTGCGCAAGCAAATCCCTTTTTTGAACGAGGATTATCAGGCGATGGTCCGCGCCTCGCCGCTGGTGATCGTCAGCTCGGTGGGGCCTGACGGGATGGACGGTTCGCCGCGGGGTGACACGCCGGGTTTCGTGCGAATCATTGATGAGCGCACCCTGGCGATCCCGGATCGGCCGGGCAACAACCGCATCGACACGCTGCGTAACGTCGTGCTCGATTCGCGGGTGTCGCTGTTGTTCATCATTCCCGGGATTGGCGAAACGTTGCGGATTAACGGCACGGCACAGATCAGCGCCGAACCTGGGTTGCTGGAGAGCTTCGCGGTGAACGGCAAACCGGCGCGCACGGTGATGCTGGTGACGGTGGTAGCGGCATACTTCCACTGCTCCAAGGCCATCGTTCGTTCGGATTTATGGAACCCTGAGAAGCACCTCGAACGCTCTGCCCTGCCGACGGCGGGTGCGTTTCACAAGCGATTGAACGATGGGCAGTTCGATGCCGAGACGTATGACCGGGAAGCGCCGGCCAGAGTGCGAGACAGCCTCTACTGACAAATCCCACCCCCTTGTAGGAGCTGCCGAAGGCTGCGATCTTTTGATCTTGATCTTCAAAAGCAAGATCAAAAGATCGCAGCCTTCGGCAGCTCCCACAGGGACGCTGTTTACAATGCCAACGTCATCTCATGCCACGCCATCCCGCCATGATCAGACGCTGAAGGCTTGATGTAGGCAAAGCCAAACCCGGCATACAGGGGAATGTGCCGTTCCTTGCACATCAGATGGATGTGGGTCTTGCCCAACGCGCGCATCCGCTCGATGAACTCGCCCATCAACCGTTTCGCCAGCCCCTGCCCCTGATAATCCGGGTGCACCACCACCGACATGATGACCACATGCGGGCCGGCCGGGTCGTGGCCGATCAGTTCCTTGAACGCCTCGTCTGACATTTCTACCTGAAACGCCGCACCGGAATTGATGAAACCGGCTACGACGCCGTCGACTTCGGCCACGATGAAACCTTCGGGCCAGGTGGCAATGCGGGTGGCGATTTTTTCGCGGGTGGCGGCTTCGTCGCCTTCGTAGGCAACGGTTTCGATGGCGTAGCAGCGGTCCAGATCAGCAGGCAGGACGTTTCGGATGACAGGGTTCGACGAGTTCATGGCGCAGCGCAGACCTTGGGGCAAGTGAGATGACAGGATAACGCTCGCCGATTCTAGCAATACTTGCTTGCTCTCGAACGCCCGATAACCACCTCTCGTATGAAGTGCATAGGGTTCAAGGACAGCGCCGTAAAGCTTTCATATAACCGCTACCCAAGGCCCCGGGTTCGTATTATCTATCTGTGTCTCGACGATTAATGACGCCCAGCCACGGCAGGTTGAGCGCTCCTCGTCCCACCCACAGGACTTTGATCATGAGCACGACTCAAATCGGCCTACTCGTGTTGTTCAGCATTTCTTCGTTCGGTTTCATCACGCTGTACATCGACTTCCTGCACGAGCGCCGGATCAAGAAAGACAAGTGAGCGACACACGGCCAGGCGCTGCAGCCAGCGCCCGCCGTGCTTTACAGCCCCACCAGGCGATAACCCACCTGCAATTCGGTGATGAAATGCTGCGGCTGGGCCGCATCGGCCTCCAGTTTTTGCCGCAAGTGCGCCATGTGCACCCGCAAATAGTGAGCACGATCGACGTAATCCAGGCCCCACACTTCCAACAGTAGCTGGCGATGGGTCATGACCCGGCCTTGTCCGCGAATCAGCGCGCAAAGCAAGCGATACTCGATGGGTGTCAGATGGACCGATTGGCCCTCGCGCCGGACCTCGTGCGTGGCCAGATCCACTTCGATCATGCCAAATGTTACCTTGCTGGTGACCGCGGCGGTCCCGCTCTGCACATGCCGACGTAACTGGGCGCGAATACGCGCGAGTAACTCGGGCACGCCGAAGGGCTTGACCAGATAATCGTCCGCCCCCGCATCCAGTGCCGCCACTTTTTCCTCTTCACGATCACGGGCCGACAGCACCAGAATCGGCACCGTCATCCAGCCCCGCAACTCACTGATCAATTGTTTTCCATCACCGTCGGGCAAGCCCAGATCGACAATCACCAGATCCGGTTGACGGCTGGCGGCGTGGATCAGGGCGCGTTTGACGTTGTCGGCCTCGAACACCTGAAAACCTTCGTCCTGCAGCGCGATACCGACGAAACGGCGGATGTTGGCCTCGTCCTCGACAATGAGGATGCGTGCACTGGTCATAGCGATTCCATGGAAGGTGGATGACCCGCCGGTAGAGTAATGACAAAGCGGATGCCCGAGATGGCCTGAGGCTGAGCCTCGATCGTTGCGCCATGGGCCTGGACAATCCGTTTTGCCAACGCCAGCCCAAGGCCGATGCCGGCAACGGCCGACTCCTGCTGACCCCGGGTGAACGGTTCGAACAAGCTCTGAGGCGTGCTGCCCTGAGGACAACCGGGACCGGCGTCGATCACCTCCAGCACAATGCTGTCCTCCTCTTGCCGAGCCACAACCTGCACCAGCGTTCCGGCCGGGGTGTACTTGGCAGCGTTGTCCAGCAGGTTGACCAGCACGCGCTCGATCAACAGCGCATCGACTTCCACCAACGGCAACAGCGGCGACAGGGCGGTGCGCACCACATGCCGCGCCAATGGCTCGCGCAGTTGACGCAAAGCACTGCCGACAATTTCCTCCAGTGAGTGCCATTGCCGGTTGAGGCGCACACCGCGTTCCTGCATGCGGGCCATGTCCAACAGGTTTTCGATCAACCGCTGCATGGAGCTGGCCTGATCGCGAATACCGCCCAGCAACTGGGTCAGCGGTCCGGGCGGCGCATGGGGCGCTGCTGCGTCTGCCGCGCCGATGATGGTGGTCAGCGGCGTGCGCAGGTCATGAGAGATCGCGGCCAGCAGGGTATTGCGCATGCGCTCGCCCTCCATCTGCACCAGGGTGCTTTGCGCCACTTCGACGAAGTGCACCCGTTCCAGCGCTATCGCCAGTTGGCTCATGCAGGCCTCGAGCAAGCGCTGCTCTTCAGGCCCGTTCAACCGCTCGGGCTCAGCCAGCGCGAGCACCAACACTCCGCGCACGCGCATTGGCGCCTTCAACGGCAAATACCGGCCCTGAGCGGCGGCCAACGTATCGGTGCCCTGGCCGGCGGGCTGGCCATGGTCGTAAACCCATTGAGCAATGTTTTCATCGATCGCAAATGCACCCGCGCCACGAGCGTGGACACTGTCGGCGGCGTCCGGCAGTGTCAGCCCGACCCGCGCTTCAAATACGCCGCTGAAGGTGCGTAGCGCCACCTCCGTGATCTGCTCCACTGTCAGCGCCGCCGACAAGTCGCGAGCCAACCTGGCCAACGAAGTCGCGCGCCGTTCACGGCTGGCAGCGGTGCGGGCTTCATGACGCAAGCGTGCCGTGAGCTGCCCGGTGATCAACGCAATACCCAGCATCAGGGCGAAGGTAAAGAAGTACTGGGTGTCGTTGACCGTAAACGACCAGCGTGGCTGGACGAAAAAGAAATCAAAACACAGCACCGCCAGCATCGCCGCCCAGACACCTGGCCCTCGCCCAAAGCGCAAGGCGACCAGCACCACCGTGAGCAAAAACAGCATGACCACGTTGGCCAGGTCAAACACCTGCAACAGCAACGCGGCCACCGCCGTGGCGGCAAAACAGGCCAGGCTGGCCCACAGATAAGCCGGAACCCTGCTGGGCGGCAGCGCTGTATCTGTATTCACCGCCACCGCAACCACGATAGGCAGTGGGCCATGGGCGATGACAATCTGATCGATCTCGGGATGGCGACGGCTGATGCGGTCACTGACCGACTGGTGCCAAAACTGCCAGACCTTGCGCGGGTAATGCCCGAGCACCAGCCGGTTGGCGTTGTGCTCACGAGCAAACGCCACCAAAGCCTCGGCCACGTCCATGCCCGACAGCGTGGCCGTGTCGGCACCGAATTCGGCGGCCAGCGCCAAGGTCTTCATGGCGGCGGCATAGCGGTGCGCACCCGCGCCACGTCGCTGCACCGAAGGCACATGAACGACAATCCAGTCCGCCTCAAGTTTTTGTGCCAGACGCGCCGCTTCACGAACCAGACGTTCATCCGAAGGGTGCCCTGCCACGCCAACCAGTAAACGCTCGCGCGCGGGCCAAAGGGAGTTGATGGACCGCTCGCGGCGATAGTCGCGCATCTGTGCATCGACGCGATCAGCGGTACGCCGCAACGCCAGCTCGCGCAAGGCCAGCAAGTTGCCCTTGCGAAAGAAATGCCGGGACGCGCGTTCGGCCTGGGGCGGCAGGTAGACCTTGCCTTCCTTGAGACGGCGCAGCAGGTCATCGGGTGGCAGGTCGATCACCACCACTTCATGGGCACCGTCGAACAGATGGTCGGGCACGGTCTCGCGCACCCGGATGCCGATGATCCCGCTGACGATATCGTTGAGACTTTCCAGGTGCTGGACATTGAGGGTGGTCCAGACGTCGATGCCGGCGCGCAGCAGTTCTTCGACATCCTGCCAGCGCTTGGGGTGACGCGAACCGGGAACATTGCTGTGGGCCAGTTCATCCACCAGCAGCACCGCCGGACGCCGCGCCAGCGCGGCATCCAGATCGAACTCGCTGAGGGCACACTCGCGATGCATCACGTTGTATCGCGGCAGCAATTCCAGGCCCGCGAGCAGTTCGGCGGTTTCCCGGCGGCCATGGGTTTCTATCACGCCAGCCACCAGGTCACGGCCCAGGGTCACTTCGCGTTGGGCCGCGGTGAGCATCGCGCAGGTTTTCCCCACCCCGGCGTTGGAACCGAAATAGATGCGCAGTTTCCCACGCAGGGCGGCCTGTTCGTCCTGTTGCAGCTTCTCCAACAGCGCGTCGGGATCAGGGCGGCCGTCTCGTGAAGCGGTGAACGTATCAATAACGGGCATGGCAATCCTTTTGAACTGCACGGCGCCATACACGGCGCCGTGCAGTCAGTCCTTTCAAACCAGGCCGAGCCCGGCCAACAGCATGTCGATCACCTTGATCCCCGCGAACGGCACCAGCACGCCACCCAGGCCATAGATCAGCAGGTTGCGATTGAGCAACGCCGCCGCGCCGATGGCTCGGTAAGTCACGCCCTTGAGCGCCAGCGGGATCAGAAACACGATGATCAGGGCATTGAAGATCACCGCGCTGAGAATCGCCGAGTTCGGGCTGCTCAGGTGCATCACGTTCAGTGCGCCCAGTTGCGGGTAGGTCGCGACGAATGCGGCCGGTACGATAGCAAAATACTTGGCCACATCGTTGGCCACGCTGAAGGTGGTCAACGCGCCGCGCGTCATGAGCATCTGTTTACCGACTTCCACCACCTCGATCAGCTTGGTCGGGTTGCTGTCCAGATCAACCATGTTGCCCGCTTCCTTGGCGGCCTGAGTACCACTGTTCATGGCCACCGCCACGTCTGCCTGAGCCAGTGCCGGCGCATCGTTGGTGCCGTCTCCGGTCATGGCCACCAGCTTGCCCTGAGCCTGGTAGTCGCGGATCAGTTGCAGCTTGTCTTCCGGCCGAGCCTCGGCGAGAAAATCGTCAACCCCGGCTTCCACGGCAATCGCTGCCGCCGTCAGGCGGTTGTCGCCGGTGATCATGACTGTCTTGATCCCCATGCGCCGCAGTTCGGCAAAGCGCTCCTTGATACCACCCTTGACCACGTCCTTGAGCTCCACCACGCCCAAGGCCTGTTGGCCATCGCATACGACCAGCGGTGTACTGCCACGACGCGAGACTTCATCGACCCTGGCCTGCAACGCGGACGGGAAGCTGCCGCCCAGCGCCTCGATGTGCAGACGAATGGCATCTGCCGCACCCTTGCGGATGCTCCGGCCACCGGCCAGATCGACGCCGCTCATGCGGGTTTGCGCGGTGAAATGCACGAAGCTCGCACCCAGGGCATTGAGGTCCCGCGCCCGCAGGTCGAACTTCTGCTTGGCAAGCACCACGATACTGCGCCCCTCCGGCGTTTCGTCGGCCAGCGAGGCCAGTTGCGCAGCGTCGGCCAGTTCCGACTCCTTAACCCCGGGCGCCGGCAGGAAACTGCTGGCCTGGCGGTTACCCAGCGTGATGGTGCCGGTCTTGTCCAGCAGCAGGACGTCAACGTCGCCCGCCGCTTCCACGGCTCGCCCGGAGGTGGCAATGACGTTGGCCGACATCATCCGGCTCATGCCTGCCACACCGATCGCCGACAACAGACCGCCAATGGTCGTGGGGATCAGGCAAACCAGCAGCGCCACCAGTACCGTTGCGCTGACCACGTCGCCTCCGCTCATGGCCACCGCAAACATCGAGGATGGACCCAGGGTCACGATCACCAGCAGAAACAAAAATGTCAGGCCCACCAGCAGAATGTTCAGCGCCACCTCGTTGGGAGTCTTCTGGCGTTTCGCGGATTCGACCATGGAAATCATGCGATCCAGAAATGACTCGCCCGGGTTGACACTGATGCGCACCACCAGCCAGTCCGACAGCACTTTTGTCCCACCGGTTACCGATGAAAAGTCGCCGCCCGCCTCGCGAATCACCGGTGCCGATTCTCCGGTAATCGCGCTTTCATCAACCGACGCCACGCCTTCGATCACCACGCCATCGAGTGGCACAAGATCGCCAGCCTCGATCAACACCACATTGTCCTTGAGCAGTTCGCCGGAAGGCATCGGCATCCAGGCGGAGCCATGCCGGGGTTGCTTCAACAGCTTGGCCAGGGTCTGGCGCTTCATCCCGCGCAAGCTGGCCGCCTGGGCCCGGCTGCGCCCCTCGGCCAGGGCTTCGGCGAAGTTGGCGAACAGCACGGTGAACCACAGCCACAACGTGATGCTGAGAATGAAGCCACTGGGGGCTTCACCCTTGCCGCCCAGTGATTGAAACCACAACAGCGTGGTGAGAATACTGCCCAGGTACACCACAAACATCACCGGGTTCTTCCACTGCGCCTGGGGCAGCAACTTCTTGAAGGCATCCAGGCACGCCGTGAGCAACAACCCACGGTCGAACAAAGGCAAACGAGCTTGCTTACTCATGGTTGTTTCTCTTACTCACTGGCCGCAAGGGGTGGCTGATGCGCAGGCGCCAGAGCATCCAGCGCGAGGTTGAGTTGCAGCACATTGACTCGGGGTTCGCCGAGCAGGCCGAAGGTGCGTTGTTCGGTGTGGGTATTCACCAGCTTCAACAGATCGGCTGGCGGCAGGTGGCGCAGACGTGCGACGCGCGCCGCCTGAATCTGTGCGTTGGCCACCGAAATGTGCGGATCCAGGCCTGAAGCCGACGAGGTGACCGCATCCACCGGCACCTGCGCATCTGCCGCCAGGCCGTTCTGCTTGCGGTAGGCTTCGACCCGCACGGCCACAGCATCGATCAACTTCTGGCTGGTAGGGCCAAGGTTGCTGGCGCCACTGGAACCTGCGTTATACGGCTGCGCCACGCTTTTGCTCGGGTCCAGAGGATCTGCGCCGAGGGTCATGCTCGCCCGTCCCTGGAAATACTCGGGGCGGGTAAAGTGCTGGCCGATCACCGCCGAACCGATCACCAACCCGTCCCGTTCAACCAGGCTGCCCTGGGCCTGAAACGGGAACAGCACGTTGGCCACCAGTGTGGTGAACAACGGATACGCCAACCCGGTCAGCAGCATGAAAAACGCCGCCGAAATCAGCACCGGGCGCAACAGGCCGGTAAACAGAAATTGCGTCTTGGTTTGTGTTTGTACTTGAGTCATCACAGCCCCCTTACTTGTAGGTCTGGCCAGACAGCAACTGCAGTTGCTCGACCAGCGGGCCGAGCGCGAGCGCCGGCAGGAAAGTCAGGCCGCCCACGACCAGCACCACGAACACCACCAGGAACATGAACAGCGGTGTGGCGGTCGGGATGGTGCCGGCACCGGCCGGGATGTTCTTTTTCATCGCCAAGGAACCGGCGACCGCGAGCATCGGCAACATGGTGAAGAAGCGTCCGAGCAACATGGCAAGACCGATTGTGGTGTTGAAGAACGGCGTATTGGCGTTCAATCCGGCGAACGCCGAACCGTTGTTGGCAGTGCCCGAGGTGTAGGCATAAAGCACCTCGCTGAAGCCATGGGGCCCCTGGTTGTTGAGACTGTTCAGGGTGTCCGGCCAGAGTGTCGCCAGGGCGGTGAAGCCGAGAATGCAGATGGGGTGCGCCAGCACCGAAAGCATGACCAGCTTGATCTCCCGTGCCTCGATCTTCTTGCCGAGGAATTCGGGACTGCGGCCGATCATCATCCCCACCAGAAACACCGTCAGCAGCGCGTACTGGATCAGGTTGATAAACCCCACTCCATCGCCACCGAACACGCAATTGAGCATCATCTGCGCCAACGGCACGAAGCCGCCCATGGGCGTCAGCGAGTCATGCATCGCGTTCACCGAACCGGTGGTTGCACCAGTGGTGGTGGTCACGAACAGGCTGGTGTCGGCAATCCCGAAGCGCAGCTCCTTGCCTTCCATGTTGCCGCCACTCTGAGTGGCCGACAGCACCTGGTCTGCGCCCACCCGGGTCAGCAGCGGGTTGCCACTTTGTTCAGCCGTGTAAACGATGCTCAGAAAGCCGACGAACATCACCAGGAACGTGCCAAAGAACACCCACCCCTGACGTCGACGCATCAGCATGCTGCCGAAGGTGTACGTCAGCGCCGACGGGATCAGCAGCATGCTGAGGATATGCAGCATGTTGGTCAGCGGAGTCGGGTTCTCGAACGGGTGTGCGGCGTTCATGCTGAAAAAGCCGCCGCCATTGGTGCCGATGTGTTTGATCGACTCGAAACTCGCCACCGCGCCGACGATCAATTGCTGCTGTGCACCTTCCAGAGTGGTGGCCAGTGCCTGGGAATTCAGGGTTTGCGGCATGCCTTGCCAGACATAAACCAGCGCCATACCAAAACACAGTGGCAGCATCACCCGGTACAGCGTTCGGGTGAAGTCCACCCAATAGTTTCCGATGTCAGCGGAATTCGACCGACTAAGGCCGCGAATGAAACCCGCCGCTGCCACAACGCCGGACGTTGCGCCGACGAACATCAGGAAGGTAATGACCGCCATCTGGCTGAAGTTGGACAGGCTGGTTTCACCTGAGTAAGCCTGCCAGTTGGTGTTGGTGATAAAAGACGCAGCGGTATTGAACGCCAGATCAGGGTTTTGCGCACTCAGCCCCAATGGGTTGAGCGGCATGAAACCTTGCAGGCGCAACACGATGTAACCCAGCAACATCATCGCCGCATTAGACAGCAGCAGGGCCAAGCCATAACGTGCCCAGCCCATCGTTTCGGCCGTATCGATCCCCAGCAGACGATAAGTAGCGCGCTCCGCCAAGGCATGTTTACGCCCGGTAAATACCAGCGTCAGCCACTTACCCATCAACACGGCGAGTCCGGTCATCAACCCGAGAATCACCGCAAATTCCAGCATAGTGCTCAACATGTCGATGCTCCGTTCAAATCTTGCCCATGGCGACGATGACCATGGCTGTCGCAGCAAAAAAAACCACGCTAACCCCCATAAAAATCAGGTCGTACATTGCCGATTTCCTTTCTCAAGACCGCCCTGGCGGGCTGATAAAAAAGCCTGTGCCGCAATGACTGCGGCCATCAAAACTTCTCTGCACGGATAAGGGCGTAACCCAGGTAGGCAAACAACAAGGCGGCACACAGGCCGCTGGCGATGTAAATGAACTCGAGTGTTAACAAGACAGCTCCCCCTGACAAAACGAAAGGACACCCGCAATCGGGTACCGGCTGAGAGCGTCAGTACAAAAAACGCACTGAATTCACGCTCTCATCTGCGCCTTGCAGGGTAAGTGAGGGGGTATCAAGGACGGACACTGATTGGGGGCAGCGGTATTAAGACGGCGTATAGAACGAGCGAAACGGAGGTTGTGTGTGGGGGATGCGAGGAGTCAACGACAGCCACGAACGGGCACGGTGAAGTGCCCGTCCCTGGCTCGGTTCATTACGGTTTGAGTGGTAGCCAGATTTCCAGCACACCGGTGTTGAGCTTCGGGTTGAAGTCTTCGCTGTAGCGTTCGAATTCCGGCGCGTCCGCTGCCTGATAACCGGACTGCGGCAGCCAGGTTTTCCAAATGTATTGGAAGGTTTGGGGCAACTGATCGAGAGAGCCTTTGTGCTCGAACACCGCGTAATGCTGAGGCTGGACCTCGACCCAACGGTATTTCTCGGGCAGGTCGTCGAGCTTGCTGATTTCAACGCCGGCGATGTACTCGAAACCACCCTTGCCATCCGGATTGCAGCAGATGCCGTAGGTCACTTCGTTTTTTTGACCGGGAATTTTGCCAATCTCGGGAATGAATTTCTCCCAGAGATCGGGAATGCCTTTAGTGGTGTCTGCGGTAAATCGTCCGCCAAGCCCTGCAATGAGCAGGAAGTGCCCGTGCTCGAAGCGTGGCTTGGCGGTGTCGACGCCTGTTTGCTCATCCATGACTCAACTCCTGGAACAAAAAAGTGGGTTCGGCTGGGAGTATAGAACCCAAACCGAATTCGCCCAGTTACAGTGCATGCAACGGCTCGACAGCACCTGCGCCGACGAACTCGTTATACCCCGATAGGATCACGTAGACCGCGAAATAGCAGAAGATCGCTGCCGATGCCATATAGGAGTAACGCAACAGTTTGTCGCCCAGCAACTTGCCACCGTGACTCGCGGCGAAGCACAAAGCCACGCACCAGAGCACCCCGGCGCAGAGAAATCCGCCGAGAAACAGCGCCGAACTAAGGGCGCCACCGCCACCGGAGCGAGCGATCAATGTGCCGCCCACCGCCGCGAACCAGAGAATGGCACTGGGAGACGACATGGCGAGGAAGATCCCGCGGAAAAACTCCTTCCGGTGAGAGTTCTGCCCCACCTCTGCTGTCTGCGCCAGCACCGCCTCATGGTGAATCGCCGAATAGATCATCTTCGCCGCGAAGTACACCAGCAGCGCTGAACCACCAATCCACAGCACCCAGCGCACAGTTTCGTATTGCAGCAAAACGGTCATCCCGGCCAAGGCCAGGACGGCGTAGATCAGGTCGCCGACACAGGTCCCCAAACCCAGCGCAAAGCCTTGAAAATAGCCACGTTGCATCGCCAACGTGATCATCGCGATGTTGGCCACGCCGATGTCCAGGCACAGCGAAAGGCTCAGCAAGAAGCCACTGGTAAATTCCATCAACCGATTTCCTTCGGACAAATTTGTTTACATAGTCGCTGGACAGTTTGCCACATCAGCCCTTACATTCCGCCACAGGTCACCGCAGTGACCAGCGTCGCTCGGACGGTTCCGGGCGCTCACGTTATCCGAGGCAACAATGGCCAACCCAGGTTCGCCGCGCCGCTTTGCGCGCATAGATCGACTCCCCCCTTACGTATTCAACATCACTGCCGAGCTGAAGATGGCCGCCCGTCGTCGTGGCGAAGACATCATCGACTTCAGCATGGGCAACCCTGATGGCCCTACTCCGCCGCACATCGTCGAAAAACTGGTGACCGTCGCCCAGCGCGAAGACACCCACGGTTATTCGACGTCCAAGGGCATTCCGCGTCTGCGCCGGGCGATTTCCAATTGGTACAAGGATCGCTACGAGGTCGACATCGACCCGGAAAGCGAAGCCATTGTCACCATCGGTTCCAAGGAAGGCCTGGCGCATTTGATGCTGGCCACCCTCGACCAGGGCGACACCGTTCTGGTGCCGAACCCGAGCTACCCGATTCACATTTACGGCGCCGTGATTGCCGGCGCCCAGGTGCGTTCGGTGCCGTTGATTCCGGGCGTGGACTTCTTCGCCGAACTGGAAAGCGCCATTCGCGGCTCGATCCCGAAACCGAAAATGATGATCCTCGGCTTCCCGTCGAACCCCACCGCCCAGTGCGTGGAGCTGGACTTCTTCGAGCGAGTGATCGCCCTCGCCAAGCAGTACGACGTGTTGGTGGTGCACGACCTGGCTTACGCCGACATCGTCTACGACGGCTGGAAAGCCCCGTCGATCATGCAAGTGCCGGGCGCCAAGGACATTGCGGTGGAGTTTTTCACCCTGTCCAAGAGCTACAACATGGCAGGCTGGCGCATCGGATTCATGGTCGGCAACGCCGAACTGGTCAACGCCCTGGCGCGGATCAAGAGCTACCACGACTACGGCACATTTACCCCGCTGCAAGTCGCGGCGATTGCGGCGCTGGAAGGTGATCAGCAGTGCGTCAAGGACATTGCCGAGCAGTATCGTCAGCGCCGTAACGTGCTGGTCAAAGGCCTGCATGAACTGGGCTGGATGGTCGAGAACCCGAAAGCGGCGATGTACGTCTGGGCGAAGATTCCCGAGGCGTATGCACACTTGGGCTCGCTGGAGTTCGCCAAGAAACTGCTGGCCGAGGCCAAGGTTTGCGTCTCGCCGGGCGTAGGGTTTGGTGAGTATGGGGACGATCACGTGCGCTTCGCGCTGATCGAAAACCAGGACCGGATTCGTCAGGCCATACGCGGGATTCGCGGGATGTTCCGGGCGGATGGGTTAATTAGCAAATCTTGATGCCCTGCACATAACACTGTGGGAGCGAGCCTGCTCGCGATGAGGGCTTAACATTCAACGAAGATGTTGAATGTAAGTCCGCCATCGCGAGCAGGCTCGCTCCCACATTTGTTTTGCGTTGTGCTTTAGACGAACAGCGACAACAGCAGGATGAAGCCCAGCGCAACGATGGACAGGATGGTTTCCATCGCGGTCCAGGTCTTGAAGGTTTCCGCCACGGTCATGTTGAAGTACTGCTTCACCAGCCAGAAACCCGCGTCGTTGACGTGCGACAGGATCAGCGAACCGGCACCGGTGGCCAACACCAGCAGCTCACGGTTCACACCCGGAATCATCCCCACCACCGGCACCACAATGCCTGCGCCAGTAATGGTGGCCACGGTTGCCGAACCGGTCGCGATACGGATCACCGCCGCCACCAGCCACGCCAGAAGGATTGGCGAGATCTGCGCTTCCACCGCCATGTTGCCGATGACATTACCCACGCCGCTGGTCACCAGCATCTGCTTGAAGCCACCACCGGCACCGATGATCAGGATGATGGCGGCGGTTGGTGCAAGGCTGGCATCCAGCCATTTGAGCATCTGGTTGGAGCCAATGCCCTGCTTGTAACCGAAGGTGTACAGCGACAGCAGCAACGCCAGCAGCAGTGCCGAGATCGGATGACCGATCAGGTCCATGAATGTGCGGAAGAAGTTGCCATCCGGCAGCACCACATCGGCAAAAGTCTTGAGCAGCATCAGGAACACCGGCGACAGCACGGTGATCAAGGTGATGGCGAAGCTCGGGAGATCGGCAGATTCGTCATCACGCGCCAGTTGATCGACCAGCTCCTGGTTAGGATGACCCGGAATGTACTTGGCGATGAACGTGCCGTAGATCGGGCCGGCGATGATGGCCGTCGGCAGCGCAACGATCAGGCCGTAGAGAATGGTTTTACCGATGTCGGCACCGAACACGCCGATGGCCAGCAACGGACCCGGATGCGGCGGAACCAGACCGTGCACGGCGGACAGACCGGCCAGCAGCGGGATACCGATCTTGATGATCGACACGCCGGTACGCCGGGCCACGATGAACACCAGCGGGATCAGCAGCACGAAGCCGATTTCGAAGAACAGCGGAATGCCGACCAGGAAGGCCGCGAACATCATCGCCCACTGCACCTTGTCCTTGCCGAACGCGCGAATCAGGGTTTGGGCAATCTGATCCGCCCCGCCCGACTCGGCCATCATTTTGCCGAGCATCGTGCCCAGCGCGAGGATGATCCCGACGAAACCGAGCACCCCACCGAAGCCGTCCTGGAACGCCTTGATGATGGTGCCGATTGGCATGCCGGAGGTCAGCCCGAGAAAGGCTGCGGCGATGATCAGGGCAATGAACGGGTGAAGCTTGAACTTGGTGATCAGGACGATAAGCCCGATCACCGTGACCACTGCATCGAGCAGCAGGAACGTCTCGTGGGACATGCCAAACATTAGGGGTGTCTCCTGGTTGTTGTTGTTATTAAAGCGGGTAATTCGCAAGCCAACAGGACAGCGCTATCTCTTCTGGCAAAACTCATACGGCGTGTTTCAGGCCATGAGCCTGCCACCAGTCATGAGCTTGCTTCGCCAATTGGTCGACGCTGTGGTTCGACGCGTCCAGAGCCAGGGTCAAGGGCTCGCCAACGGGTGATTCAAGGGTGGCGAACTGGCTGTCGATCAGCGTCGATGGCATGAAGTGGCCCGGCCGATGGGAGACACGATCAGCGGCAACTTCTGGGGTCAGTTCAAGGAACACGAAGCCCAGGCCCGGCAAGGCGCTGCGCAGACGTTCGCGGTAAATGTGTTTGAGGGCCGAGCAGGTCAGCACCGGGCGTTCGCCCTTGGCGTCAATGCGGCGCAATTCATCGCACAGGCTGTCGAGCCAGCCCGCACGGTCGTCGTCGTTCAGGGGGATACCCGCGCTCATCTTTTCGATATTGGCGGCAGGGTGGAAAGTGTCGCCTTCAATGGCGGTCGCGCCGCTGAGTTGGCACAAGGCCTCGCTGACGCAAGTCTTGCCGCAACCGGCAACGCCCATGATGACCAGGGCGGTGATGGGATGATTCATGTAACACCTCAGCGCGCAGACAGCGCTACCTTTGCCAGTTATGACACTAGAACAAAAGCAGAAGTTGCCGACGCCTTCTTGTCATTTTTGTGGGTTGCAGCATGTTCGTTCCCGACGCCAAAAAACGGGGATCAGGCAAACCCCGCTCACGCATTTGCAGCTGCGTCGAGACAGCGCTACCTTAGTGCCTCGAATTTTGTTTGGCAAGCCGTCCGATGATCTCCCCTAAAAACGATAAAAATACGCGCACCACTGGCCGCCCCACTTTGAACGAAGTCGCACGCCTGGCCGGTGTCAGCCCGATCACCGCCTCTCGCGCCCTGCGCGGGGTCAGCACGGTGGCCACCGAACTGGTGGAAAAAGTGCAGAAAGCCGCCCTCGACCTCAACTACGTGGTCAACCCCGCCGCCCGCGCGTTAGCCTCGGCCCAGAGCCATTCGGTGGTGGTTTTGGTGCCGTCGCTGTCCAACTTATTGTTCATCGACACGCTGGAAGCCATTCATCAGGTTTTGCGCCCGAAGGGCTTCGAAGTGCTGATCGGGAACTTCCATTACTCACGTGATGAAGAAGAAAACCTGCTGCGCAACTACATGGCGTATCAACCTCGCGGTTTGCTGCTGACCGGTTTCGACCGCACCGAAAGCTCGCGCCGGATGATCGAGGCCAGCAACATTCCCTGCGTGTACATGATGGAGCTGGACAGCGCCGCCGGTCTGAATTGCGTGGGCTTTTCGCAACTCGCTGCCGGCGAGACCGCGGCCGGGCATTTGCTGTCACGCGGTCGTAAGCGTCTGGCCTACATCGGCGCGCAACTGGATCAACGCACGTTGCTGCGCGGCGAAGGTTTCCGCAAAGCCCTGCAAAAGGCCGGTTTGTATGACCCGGATCTGGAAGTGCTGACACCTCGCGCTTCCTCCGTCGGCCTTGGTGGCGAACTGTTTCTGCAACTGCTCGCCACTCATCCCGATGTCGATGCGATCTTCTTCGGCAACGACGACCTGGCCCAGGGCGCACTGCTCGAAGCCATGCGCTGCGGGATCAAGATCCCCGAACAAGTGGCGATCCTCGGCTTCAACGACCTGCCGGCCTCGGCCCACATGGTCCCGCGCCTGAGCAGCATCAGCACCCCGCGAGAAGCCATCGGCCGGCGCGCAGCGGAGCAGATGTTGACGTTGATGGCGGGTAATACGGTTGCGAAACCGGTGCAGGACATGGGGTTTGAACTAAAAATCCGGGAAAGCACATAACCCCCTGTGGGAGCGAGCTTGCTCGCGATGGCGGTCTGACAGCCACATACATGTTGACTGACACTCCGCCATCGCGAGCAAGCTCGCTCCCACAAGGATCATCACGAGTCAGCGCCCCATCAGTTCGACGAACGCCAACGCCCCTTTCTGCAACGGCTGGCTCTTGAGCCACACCGCATGCACCGGCAGCACCAATCCGTTCTCGATGTTGCGGAAGCTCAGGCGCTTGAGCCTTCCGGCGTCGAGCAACGGCTGGACCACCGACAGCGGGAAATTGCCCCAGCCCAATCCGGCCTCGACCATTTCCAGCGCCATAATCAACGTGTCGGTGCGCCAGTAAGACTCGGCCACCAGCGGCCGGGTTTCGCTGATCGGCAGGTCGCGGCTGGCGACGATGATTTGCCGTACGTGGACCAAGTCTTCCAGGAACAAATCCCTGCCCTGAAACAGCGGATTGTCCGCCGCCAGCGTGGCGATCATCCGTTCGGTGCCGACGAACTGGAACCGCTCCAGCACGTTCATGCTCAGCCCGGCGAACGCCAGGCAAACGCTGACCCGGCCGCTGTGGAGCATCGCCAGCACATCATCCTGCGGCGCGCTGAGCATTTCGATTTCCAGTAACGGATGACGCTCGGCGATGACCTTGATCGCCGCCATCACGCGGCCCTTGTCGATGTCCGCCACGACCCCGATCGACAACTTGCTTTCCAGCCCCAGCGACAACTCGACCGCATGCACTTGCAGCTGTTTGAGCTGCTCGGCAATCAGTCGCGCATGCGGCACCAATGCGCTGGCCATCGCCGTCGGCACCGGTTCGCGATGGCTGCGGTCGAACAGTGGATAACCGAGTTCGGCTTCCAGGTTGGCGATGCCCATGCTCACCGCCGACGGCACTTTACCCAGCGCCCGGGCGGCAGCGGAAAACGAGCCGCGCTCAATCACCGCGAGGAACAACTCGATGCTGTCACTGTTGAAATTCATCCATCGTCCTATCAATAAAACTGAAAGCTACTGACTTTTTCTGTCAGCCCTATTGAAGCTATCTTTCGCCGCCTTCGCCAGTGCTCCTGGCTTCAAGTTGGCAGAAAGAGGCAAATCCCATGCAAGGCGTTAAACGAAAACTGATCTACGTGTCGCTTTACGAGGTCATCGGCATGACCTTCTCGGCGCTGGGTCTGGCGTTGTTGTCCGGCACCTCGCCCGGCAGCACTGGCCCGTTGGCAGTGATCATCACCACCATCGCGGTGACCTGGAATTTCATCTACACCACGCTGTTCGAGCGCTGGGAAAGTCGTCAGCCTTCGCGAACCCGCACCGTTAAACGGCGCATCGCCCATGCCGTGGGTTTTCAACTAACCTTGATAGTGTTCCTCATCCCGTTGATTGCCTGGTGGATGAACATCAGCCTGGTGCAAGCCTTCCTGCTGGACTTGGCGCTGATCATTTTCATCCCGTGCTACACCTTCGCCTTCAACTGGATGTTTGATCGTACGTTTGGTTTGCCAACTTCGGCGCTGCCGGATCCGGTCTGAAAACGCTGAATGTCTGTTAGATTCCTGAAGCGTCGAATCGCTAACGGAGTAGCTCAATGGAACATGCACTGAAGATTCTGGGTAAAGCCTCGTCCATCAACGTCAGAAAGGTCCTGTGGACCTGTGAGGAACTGGGTGTTGCCTACGAACGTGAAGACTGGGGCGGCGGTTATGCGTCGACCCACACGCCGGAGTTTCTCAGGCTCAATCCCAACGCACTGGTGCCGGTGATCATCGATGAGGCCGGCGTGCTGTGGGAGTCCAACACCATCTGCCGCTATCTGGCCGGCAAACACCACAACACCGATCTGCTACCCCACGAACCGGCGGCGCGCGCTCGGGTGGAACAGTGGATGGATTGGCAAGCGACCGAGCTCAATGCCTCCTGGAGCTACGCGTTCACGGCGTTGGTACGCAAAGATCCGGAATTGCGGGACCCGCATCACATTGCCGCCGGTGTACACGGGTGGAATCAGAAAATGGGCATCCTCGAGCATCAGCTCGCGGCCACCAAAGCGTATGTCGCCGGGCCACACTTCACGCTGGCGGACATCGTCATCGGGCTGTCGGTCAACCGCTGGCTGATGACACCGATGGAGCGTCCCGATTACCCGGCCATCGACGAGTATTTCCAACGGTTGGCACAACGCCCGGGATTTCTGAAACATGGCTGCAACGGCCTGCCTTGAGCGGCTCCTGCGCTACAAATCGGCCCGCGGAAAAACATCGCCCATCGCTGATCCACCGTGCGGTCGACCTCTGCCGTCCGGCGGCAAAGGTTGGCCTAGATTCCTCGTCACTTGCTGAGCTTAAAATACGCAACTAGTTGTTTTTGTTGATATTTATCAACAAGGCATACTATTTGCTGAAAACACTGCACCGCAAATACCTACAAGGTCTCTTCATCATGTTGGTCAGTGCAAAACAAAACCTGGTGGCGCCCCTCCCCAAGCGCCCCGGCGACGAACCGATCACGGACGCTGCCGCCGGACTTCAGGGCGGCCTGCAAGCCGCCATGACGCAAGCCCTGCAAAACAATGTGCAGGCGCAAACCGCGCAAGCCACTAAGCAGGTCCAGGACTCCGCCACCCAAATCGCCACGCAACAGGTCAGCGAAGCGACCCGGATCAGCGACAACGTTGATGAAGCGTTCGCCAAAACCCGTGTGGGACTGCAAGCCTCGTCCGCCCAACTACCGGCCGATGTTGAAACAGCCACGGACGCCTTCAAGGAGTACATGAGCAAAACACCGGAGGAGCGGTTGCGCGACAGCATCCTGGAAGAGATGGGGCTGACGGAAGATGACTTAAAAGCCATGCCGCCGGAAAAACAACTGGCGATCGGTAAAGAGATTGCCGAGCGCATGCAAGACAAGATCAAACTGGCGCAGGCCGAGAAAGAGAACAGCAGCAGCGAAAACGGCAGCAGCCAGGTGGTCGACAAGTTCCTCGCTTCGCTTTAACAGTGCGGAAGTCAAAAAAGGGTCCCTTCGAGGGACCCTTTTCAATGTGCCGCTATCAACTTATCTGCAAGGTCGAGTTGAACTGACTGATCGCATCCACCACATGCCGCGACCCTTGTTGAATCTCCAGAATCACCGCTCCTGCCTCATTCGCCAGTTCCACTCCAAGACCGGTTCGACTCAAACTGGACTGCATGCTCGACACCGCACTCAATGACAAATCGTGGTTCTTGCGCACCACTTCAACGATCTCCAGTGTTGCCTGGCTCGTTCGTGCCGCAAGGCTGCGAACTTCATCGGCGACTACCGCGAACCCGCGCCCGTGTTCCCCGGCCCGGGCCGCTTCGATCGCGGCGTTGAGCGCCAACAGGTTGGTCTGATCGGCAATGCCGCGAATGGTCTGAACGATGGTGCCGATGATGTCCGACTGCTTGCTCACCGCATCGATGCTCAGCGCCGCTTCGTTCAGGTTTTTGGAAATGTCCTGGATGATCTGCACCGTTTGCTGCACCACCTCAGAACCTTTCTGCGCACAGGCGTCGTTTTGAACCGAGGTGCTGTGGGCCGACTCCGCGGCGGTTTGCAGGGTGGTCACCTGATCGGTGATGTCGCTGGCGAACTTGACCACTTTGTACAAGCGACCCTTGGTGTCGAACAGCGGGTTGTAGGAGGCCTCCAGGAAAACCGTATGACCGTGCTTGTCTTTGCGCTCGAAACGGTGCGAGTGATATTCGCCGCGATTGAGCGAGGCCCAGAACGCTTTGTAGGCCTGGGATTCGGCTTCGGCACGATGACAAAACAGGCTGTGGTGCTGGCCAACCACTTCGTTGAGCGAGTAATGCATCGTCTTCAAGAAGTTGTCGTTGGCCGTGATGACTTTGCCATCCGGGGTGAATTCGATCACGGCCATGGAACGACCGATCGCCGCGAGCATGCTCTCGTTTTCGTGTTCCTTGTAGACCTTGGCTGAGATGTCAGTGGCGACTTTGATCACACTCCGGACCTGACGATCAGCGCCGAACACCGGCATATAGCTGGCTTCAAGCCAGATCTCCTTGCCGCTCCTGTTCAAGCGTAAAAAGGTTCCGCTCACCGGTTCGCCACGGGCCAGGTCACGCCACAACTTGGCGTAGGCTTCGCTTCGATAAAACGCTTCTTCGCAAAAGATCCGGTGATGCTTACCGCGCACTTCTTCGGCGCTGTAACCCATGACACTGCAAAAGTTGTCGTTGGCATCGAGCACGATCCCTTCGGGGGTGAACTCAATCATTGCCATCGAGCCGCTGACCGCGGCCAACTTCGCGTTAGCCTCGGCCAGCGCGCAACTGAATCGTTCGATTTCCAGCAGGTCGGTCTTGTGATGTCGGTTAAACATAGTCATATCACCTTCAGCGCGGTCTTTTGTTTGATGAAAGTTCTTTGGTCTTTCAACAGCTCCACCACTACGTTCCAGGGAACAGGCACACGCATCCCTCCACAGGAGGGACTTGGTCAGGTGATCAATGATGTTTAATCGGAGAGTCCATGCCGCAACGCTCTTATCAAGACATCCTTCTCTTGATAGCCCGGAATCGGGCCAGCCCTAACGTTCTGATAAGACATTCCATTGACCGGACAGCTCCGTGTTGTTCAGCGTCGGTGCCTTGGGTTGCGCACACTTTTATCGTGTATGACGGCCTTCACATGGCGGTCGATATAGTTAGTTACGAGTCAGCATAGACAGGCGAGGAAGGTAAGCAAGGCCACTAGTCGGCCAGTATTGAGGACAAAATCGGTTCAGCATCGGTAGGCGTCATTTCTTGGCCAGCAGACTCATCAACGCCTGCACCGCCGGGGGGTGGCTTGCTTGCAGCGGAGTTGGTGTAGGCTTCAAGAGCATCGCGAGCACGCTCGCTCCCACATTGGATCTTCGGCGTGACATAGATCCCCTGTGGGAGCGAGCTTGCTCGCGATGGCTATTTTCCAGGCACTACAAACTTACAAACTTACAAACTCGCACTCACCTTAGTGGCCACTTCACCGGGCACCCAGCCCTTCCACACCTGTGGCTGATCACGCAGAAACGCTTCGGCCACCTGACGCGGTTGCAGGCGCTTTTCGCTCATCTGGCCGAGCGTGTGGTTCAGCAGATCGATCGGCAGGTCGACCTTTTCGAAGAACGCCACCAGGTCCGGGTACTGCGCCTTGAACGGCGCGGACACCCCAATCGCCAGGCTTGCCGGCATCGAGCGCGTGCCCTTTGGGTTCGGGTTGTTGGCGTCGGCCAAGGTCTTCCAGGCTTCGGCGTCGAACGCCGGCTCGTCGAGTTTCACCAGTTTGAAACGCCCCAGCAGCGGCGTCGGCGACCAGTAGTAGAACAACACCGGTTTGCCACGACGGATCGACGAAGCCACCTCGGCATCCAGTGCGGCGCCAGAACCCGTGCGGAAGTTGACGAAGCTGCCGGTCAGGTCATAGGCCTTGAGTTTCTGACTGTTGACGATCTCCGAGGTCCAGCCGGTCGGGCTGTTGAGGAAGCGCCCACGGCTCGGGTCTTCCGGGTCGCGGAACACGTCCTTGTAGCGCGCCAGGTCGGCGACGGATTTCAGCTCTGGCGCCAGGGGTTTGATGCCGCGTTCCGGGTCGCCCTTGATCACGTATTCCGGCACCCACCAGCCTTCGGTGGCGCCTTTGACCGTGTCGCCCAGCCCAAACACTTTGCCTTCCGACGCGGCTTTGACCCACGCCGGACTGCGCCCGGCCCACTCTTCGCCGATCACTTGAATATCGTTCTTGGCCAGTGCAGCTTCGAGGCTGACGGTGCTGCCCGGCAAGGTATCTGTCGGGTAGCCGTAACCTTTCTCGACAATCAAGCGCAGGATTTCGGTGATGAGGCTGCCGCTTTCCCAGGTGATGTCACCGAAGTGGATCGGCGCGGTTTTTTCTGCCGCGGGAACGTGAGTTGCCACAAGGCTCAGGGCCAGCAGCGAACTGCCGAGCAGGGTTTTGATCGATCTCATGCGGACCTCCGGGTCAGGGAATTCAAGGATTGGTTGGCGCTGTGCCGGGCGCACAGGGCTTGGGTACGCGTCATGTAGACGCTGACCGAACGCAGGGAAATGCCCAGTTCGGCAGCGATTTGCGGGTAGGTCAGGCCGTCAATTCGCGACAACAGGAAGGTTGCGCGAACCTTGCCCGGCAAGCGCTCAAGCGTGCGGTCGAGGCCATGCAAGGCCTGGGTCAGTTGCACCCGCTCTTCGGGCGAGATCGCTTGAGGCTGATCGAGGTGTTGCAACTGATCGAGGTGCTGGCGTTCCAGATCGCGGCGGCGCCAGAGCTGATAGATCAACCGCAGGGCAATGGTGGTGAGCAAGGCGCGAGGCTCGCGGATCGGGGTCAGCCCCGGCGATTCGAGCAGCTGTAGAAAGGTTTCGGCAGCGATGTCTTCGACGCTGGAACTGGCGCCCAGATGCCGGCGCAACCGTGCGCACAGCCAGCAGTAATGCGCGCGGAACAATCCGCCCACGTCGTTGCGATGGGAAAGGTCGGTGCCGGACATAGAGGCTCCAAGGGTTAGGGGTCGCTGAATGTCCGGTGATCCGGTGACGCGATCCTAGCAAGGAGCCTTATTCATTAATAATATTTAAAAAGTATTTTTATATCCCATTAGGTGCTATTTCAACATCATCAAGATCGCAGCCTCGCTTCGCTCGACAGCTCCTACAGGTGTACGCCGACATCCTTGTAGGAGCTGTCGAGCGAAGCAAGGCTGCGATCTTTTGATTCTGCCTACCGTAATCGCCCAAATCCCAACGCCTCAGCCTCTAGCTGATAGTCGAGCACAATCTGATAGTCGCTTTCGCTGGCCGGCAACACCTCGTGCAGGCCGAGAACTTCAGCGACGTCGGGCAATTCCTGCAACGTCGTGTTCATCACCTGCAGCAACTCCTCGGCCTGTTCATCGGTAACGGTCGCGGCGGTGATGAACGGCAAGGTCGGGCTGAATGCACTTCGCGCGATGACCCGCAGGCCGGCCACTTCTTCTTCGGCGTGCCGCGCCAGATAGGCGAAGGTGACGCTGTCGATGGCCGCCAGGTCCACTGTTTCTTCACGCAACCCGCGCAGGCTCTCGCGGTGGCTACCGCTGATGGCAACACTGGAGAAGAACTGCCCGTCGCGATGCAACGGCGCCAGCCGGTGACGCAACAGGTTCATGCCGCTGTTGGAGTCTTCGCCATTGATCACCCCACGACTGTCGCGAAAGGCCGGCAGGCTTCGCCGCGGATCATCGACGCGACTCAGCAACAGGCTGCAATGGTTGCCGCCGTTGGCGTCCGGCAGTTCATAACGAGGACGACCGATGACCCGGACCCGACCGCGCAGCGCGGTCATCAGCGGGTAGCCGCAGGTTTGGGTCAGCAGCAAGTGCGGGGACAGCCAGAGGTCCATCAGCGAAAGGCCCTCGGCGTTGCGGCGGGGGGCACCCAGTCGCTCGATCATTTGCGTCAGCCAGCGCTCGTTGGCCTCGCGGATCGACTCGGGGGCGACGTACATCAGTAATTCAGCGATGTGCTGTGTCATCGAAATCTTCCAATACAACGACATTCAAATGTGGGAGCGAGCTTGCTCCGGGCGGCGTTCCGACGATAGCGGCGTGACAGGCACATCAATGTTGGATGTTATGGCCTCATCGCGAGCAAGCTCGCTCCCACAGGGGGTGGTGTCGATCATGAAAATCAGTGAAACGGATGCCGAGGGCTGTCGATGGCCTTCACCCCGTGCCGGCGCCACAACTGGCCATAACCCTGCACCAGAAACCCGCCGCTGCGCGCCAGCCATTGCTCGCGACGCGCGTGATAGGCGCGGGGCAAGTCGTACCAGGACAGCCCTGGCAAGTCGTGATGCACCAAATGCAGATTGAGGTTGAGGAACAGCCAGCGCCACGGCCAGGCGGCTTCATTGATGACCGTCCTTTGCTCGGGCTCAGTGTGGGGACGGTGTTCATAGTAGGAGCGAATCATTGCAATCGACAGCGCCGGCACACTGATCAGCAACAGGTAATGCCACACCGGCAGCACGCTGTAGCGGGCGATAAACAGCAACATCAGCAGGGTCAACGCGCCGTGGCTCAACCACATCAACCAGGCTTGTCGCTCACCTGCTTTTAGACGTTGCAGTTCCTCCCGGGCCAGCGCCAGCAAGGCCAGCGGTGCACCGAGGGCGAAGCGTCCGAGCACGGTTTTGTTCAGCCAGTGCAGACTCTGTTCGAAGAGCGAACTGCCCTGCCATTGCTCGGCGCTCAGGTAACGGCTTTCCGGATCGCGACCCGGAAGGGTCAGGTCTTCGTCGCGGTGATGCAACAAATGGCTGTCGCGATACAGGGTGTAGGGATACCAGACGGCGAACGGCGCGTAGCCGAGGATCTTGTTCAGCGATGTCCAACGGGTCGGGTGCCCGTGAAGCAATTCGTGCTGCACCGACAACCAGAGCACCACCAATGGAATCAACAACACCGTGCTCCACCAGAGCCCCAACCGATGACTCCCCAAAACAATGCTGAACCAACCAGCGTACACGCCGACCAGCAACAGCCAGGTCGGCCACTCGGTGCGAGCGGTCAGGCGTTGGCGCAGGGTGTCGATTTCTTCACGGTGGGCGGTATCGAAGTAATGGGGCATGGCGTTGCTCAGATCGGGGACCAATCCCCTTCTGTGCAATGGCGCAGGGTTTTCTTGCAGATTATTTTGACGATCGTTCCCACTGCATGGGAACGATCAATCAACGATCATTTACCAGCGGCGGTATCAATGACCGAACACATCCACCTTCTTGGCCTTCTTGTCCGCGCGCTTTTCATCGGCAGTTTTTGCCGGTTTCTTCTTTGCTGCTTTTTTTGAATCCATGCCTTTGGCCATGATACGTACTCCACTCATACGGGATGTGGGATCAGGTATACACCTATCGCTGCGCGCGCGTTCTTTTATAATCGCCCGCTTTGCGCACCGACAGTCGAAGCCCATGCCCAACACCCAGTACACCTTGCTCGCCGAGCCTTTGTGGCCCTTGATGAACAAGTTTTATCGCGCTCACCAATCGTCGATGAAAGCCGTCCGCGACGCTCAACTGTGGGTGGCCCGGCGCGAGGAGATCATTGGCGCACTGTGTTTGCGACCGGTGGCGGACGGGCATTGGCTGACGGGTTTATTTGTCGATCCGGCCTGCCGTGAACAGGGCATCGCTGCGGCGTTGATCGCCGAGGCGCTCAAGGATCTTGAAGGCCCGGTGTGGCTGTTTTGTCATCCAGACTTGCGCGGGTTTTATGAACGTCGCGGTTTAACCTTCAACCCGCCACTGCCCTACTCCATGGCCGAACGCTTGAGCCGTTACGCGCGGAGCAAACCGATGATCGCCATGGGGTTGGACATGGCCAGATAACGTTCTAAAGCCTTAAGAAGATCTAATGTGGGAGCGGGCTTGCTCGCGAAGGCGGCGTGTCAGTCGACATCAATATTGACTGACATGGCCCCTTCGCGAGCAAGCCCGCTCCCACATTGGTTTCGGGTTGGATTCGGTCAATCGTCTGAGTTCGGATCGAGATCCGGAAACATCACTTCGGTAAATCCGAACTTGCTGAAGTCACTGATGCGCGACGGGTACAACCGGCCGATCAGGTGATCGCATTCATGCTGCACAACCCGCGCATGGAAGCCTTCGGCAACGCGCACGATCGGATTGCCTTTGGGATCGAAACCTTCATACCGAATGTGCTGATAGCGATCCACCGCGCCGCGCAGGCCGGGTACCGACAAGCAGCCTTCGAAACCCTCTTCCAGCGTCGGGCTCAACGGCGTGATCAGCGGGTTGATCAGGATCGTCTGCGGCACCGCTTCGGCGTCCGGATAGCGTTCGCTGTGCTCGAAACCGAAGATCACCAATTGCAGGTCGACGCCGATCTGCGGTGCGGCCAGGCCAACGCCGCCGACGCTTTCCATGGTCTGGAACATGTCGTCGATCAGTTGCCACAGCTCGGGGCTGTCGAACATTTCGGCGGGCACCGGCGGAGCGATGCGCAGCAGGCGCTCGTCGCCCATTTTCAGAATTTCACGGATCATTTGATGACTTCGTCAGTGGTCGGCTTGATCGAGTGATCCCGACCCAGTCCCGACACGTGGTGTTTGGGTTCGTGATCGAGCTCGCCGGGGAATTTTTCGCCATCCCCCTTGCCCTCGGTCGACATGTGTTCGATCACGGCATTCATCTCCGCGCCGAGCAACAGCACGGCGGCGGAAATGTAGAAGTACAGCAACAGCACGATGATCGCGCCGATACTGCCATACATGGCGTTGTAGTCGGCGAATGTTTTGACGTACAGACCGAAGCCCAGTGATGCAAGGATCCACACCACCACGGCCAGCACCGAACCGGGGGTGATAAAGCGAAACTCCTGTTTGACGTCGGGCATGACGTAATAAATCAGCGCCACCGCCATCATCAACAGAATCACCACCACCGGCCAGCGCACGATGGTCCAGAGGGTCACGATGAATTCTTCAAGGCCGACTTGCGCGGCGATCCAGCCCATCACCTGCGGCCCGAGCACCATCAGCGCGGCGGCCACCAGCAGCATGCCGGCGATGCCAATGGTGTAGAAAATCGACAGAGGGAAACGCTTCCACGCCGGCCGGCCTTCGACCACGTCGTAGGCGGCGTTCATCGCGCTCATCATCAGCCGCACACCGGCGGACGCGGTCCACAGGGCAATCACGATACCGACCGACAGCAAGCCACCCTTGGATTGCTGGAGCTGGTCGATGACCGGGTTCACCTGCTCCAGCGCCTGGGGCGGCAGGACCAGTTCCGATTGCAGGCGCAGCCAGGAGAAGAAGTCCGGCAGGTGCAGGAAACCGATCAGGGCGATCAGGAACAGAATGAAGGGGAACAGCGAGAACAACATTTGATAGGCCAGCGCCGAGGCATAGGTCGACATCTCGTCGTCGACGAACTCGGTGATCGTGCGCACCATGACACGGTGCAGGCGCTGACCTTTCATGTGTGGGAAAAACATTAGCGTCTCCTTTCGCCGCAAATTTGGTCGAAGTCGTGGCGACTCAGGGGCCGTTTTCTACATCAAAGTAGCCTACTTGGCGAGTTTGAAACAATTTCCTTGTGCAAGTTCAGGCTGACACAAAAACGGCCATCCGCGGATGGCCGTTTCTGTTGCTCATCAAAGGCCTGATCACGCCTTGTCGATGCCTTTTTTCAGAGCGTCCTTGGCTTTGCCGACCGCTTGCTGGGCTTCGCCTTTCTTTTCCTGCACGACGCCTTCGGCGCGCATTTTGTCGTTACCGGTGGCCTTGCCGACGCCTTGCTTGACGTTGCCGGCGGCTTCGTTGGCCATGCCTTTTACTTTATCGCCAGTGCTGCTCATGGTGATTCTCCTGCGAACAATTCAACGGGAAATGTCGTTACACAAGGTTGACCGAAGGCGTTTGCGCGGAGTTTCATTTATTTTCACCGCGACATTTCATCGTTCAGCGCAGGTTGGGCTTTATGTTTGCCGACCAACCCCCGAGAATGCGCAACGTATTCAGGCCATGGCGCTGAAGATCCAATCCCGTAGGAATGTTATGAAACTCGATAAAAAGCAGGCCATTGCCCGCAGAAACCAGGAACTTGGCGGTGCTGTGCTTGGCGTCAACAACTGCCATTTCACCGAACTGAACCGCAACCGCAACATCTGGTGGTTCGATATTCCGGTCGCGCGCCTGGCCGTTGGTCAGTACGAGTGGGTTCACCTGCTGATGCACACCCCGGATACCGACGAACTGCTGCACCTGAAAGTGCCGACGGTATTCCTTCGGGAGAAGCTGGAAGGTCTGGTGGTGCGCAATGAAGGCAAACGTAAAGCAGCCTTGAGCCTGGAACTGAGCGCCGACAAGGACTCGTACCTCCAGGACATGCGCCCGGCGGGTACCAACGTCAATTTCGCGCAGTTCCGCCTGTAACCGCGATCCCCTAGCCACAGAAGCCCACTCATATCAGTGCCCACAAAAAGCCCCGCATCTGCGGGGCTTTTGTTTGTTACGCGCTGACTTTCTTGACGCCGAGCTTCTTCAGTTCTTCATCGCGCAACTCGCGGCGCAGGATCTTGCCGACGTTGGTGGTCGGCAGCGCATCGCGGAACTCCACCGAGCGCGGAACCTTGTAGCCCGTAACGTTCGCACGCATGTGCTCCATCACTTGCTCTTTGGTCAGGGTCACGCCCGGTTTGGCGACGATGAAGATCTTGATCGCCTCGCCCGACTTCTCGTCCGGCACGCCGATGGCTGCACATTGCAGCACGCCCGGCAGGGTCGCGAGCACGTCTTCGAGTTCGTTCGGGTACACGTTGAAACCGGAGACCAGAATCATGTCTTTCTTGCGATCGACGATGCGCATGTAACCGTCAGGCTGGATCAGCGCGATGTCACCGGTCTTCAACCAGCCTTCGCTGTCGAGGATTTCATCGGTGGCGTCCTGACGCTGCCAGTAGCCCTTCATCACTTGCGGACCTTTCACACACAGCTCGCCGATTTCGCCTAACGGCTGTTCAACACCGGCATCGTCGATGATTTTGCACAGGGTCGACGGAACCGGAATACCGATGGTGCCGATCTGGATGTTCTGTATCGGGTTCACGGTGGCCACCGGGCTGGTTTCGGTCATGCCGTAACCTTCGCAGATGGCGCAACCGGTGACCGCTTTCCAGCGCTCGGCGGCGGCCAGTTGCAGGGCCATGCCACCGGACAGGGTGACTTTCAGCGCAGAGAAATCCAGCTTGCGGAAGGCTTCGTTGTTGCACAGAGCCACAAACAGCGTATTGAGCCCGACGAAACCGCTGAACTTCCACTTCGACAGTTCCTTGACCATCGCCGTCAAATCACGCGGGTTGCTGATCAGGATGTTGTGGTTACCGATCAGCATCATCGCCATGCAATGAAAGGTGAAGGCATAGATGTGGTACAGCGGCAGCGGCGTGATCAGGATCTCGCAACCTTCATGGAGGTTGGAACCCATCAGCGCCTTGCACTGCAGCATGTTCGCCACCAGGTTGCGGTGGGTCAGCATCGCACCCTTGGCCACGCCGGTGGTGCCGCCGGTGTATTGCAGCACGGCAACGTCGCTGCTGGCCGGGTTGGCTTCAGCCACTGGCTGGCCGTGGCCCTTGCTCAGTACGTCGTTGAACTTGATGGCCTTGGGCAAGTGATACGCCGGGACCATCTTCTTCACGTACTTGATGACGCTGTTGACCAGCAGGCGCTTAAGCGGCGGCAGCAGATCGGCCACTTCGGTGACGATCACGTGCTTGACGCCGGTTTTCGGCACGACGAGCTGGGCCAGGTGCGCCATGTTGGCCAGGCAAACCAGGGCTTTGGCACCGGAGTCGTTGAATTGGTGTTCCATTTCCCGCGCGGTGTACAGCGGGTTGGTGTTGACCACGATCAGCCCGGCGCGGATGGCACCGAAGACGGCGACCGGGTACTGCAACACGTTGGGCAGCTGCACGGCGATTCGATCGCCCGGCTGCAAGTCGGTATGCTGTTGCAGGTAAGCGGCAAAGGCACCGGACAATTCGTACAGTTCACCGTAGGTGATTGTCTTGCCCAGGTTGCTGAACGCCGGTTTGTCGGCAAAGCGTTGGCAGGACTGCTTCAACACCGCCTGAATATTCGGATACTCGTCCGGATTGATGTCGGCAGCAATCCCGGCAGGGTACTTATCCTTCCAAAAGTCTTCGATCATGGAAGCCCACTCCTCAGCAACGCGAATTCATCACCGCATTTGATGCGATTATTATTGGTGTGTGTTTTTTATTGGTATCTATGTTGGTGAGTCTGGCTTTTTATATAGGCCGAGAAGTCACAAAGCGCGCCGAGAGTAGCAGCTTTGCCAGAGGCCGACTAGAGCCAAAAACAGCCTCTACAGTCACATTCGTGACTCAAGACCAATCAATGGTCTATTTTAGAGCAAAAATTCTATAGCGACAGAAAGCGCTCTAGAACAGGCCTTACAGCCAAACAACGAAGATAAAAAAAGGGGCGTCCGTATTTGGCCGCCCCTTTTCGATGCTGCGTCGCTAACAATTCATTACGCGATATCGCGCAACTCCCGCCGCAATATCTTGCCCACCGGCGTCATCGGCAGCGACTCACGCAAGACAATGTGCTTGGGCACTTTGTACGCCGTGAAGTTTTCCTTGCAGTAAGCCTTCAGCTCTTCAAGGCTGACACCCGTTTCACGGGCCACCACAAACAGCTTGACCGCCTCCCCCGAACGCTCGTCCGGCACACCGATCACCGCGCAGTTGGCGACTTTCGGGTGAGCCATGACCACGTCTTCGATTTCGTTCGGGTACACGTTGAAACCCGAGACGATGATCATGTCTTTCTTGCGATCGACGATGCGCACAAAACCGTCCGGGTCGATCACCGCGATGTCGCCAGACTTGAACCAGCCTTCGGCATCTAGCACTTCGGCGGTGGCGTCGGGTTTCTGCCAGTAGCCCTTCATGATCTGCGGGCCCTTGATGCACAGTTCGCCGCGCTCACCCAGCGGCTGCTCGACGCCTTCATCGTTGATGACTTTCAGCGTGGTGCCCGGCACCGGCAGGCCGACCGTGCCGAGCCGCGACTTGTCGCCGTACGGGTTGGTGCAGGCCACCGGCGAGGTTTCGGTCAGGCCGTACCCCTCGGTGATGCGGCAACCCGTGAGCTGTTCCCAGCGCTCGGCCGTGGCCTTGACCAGCGCGGTGCCCCCGGAGTTGGTGAGTTTGAGGCTGGAGAAATCCAGGGTCTTGAAGTCCGGATGGTCCATCAGCGCGACGAACAGGGTGTTGAGCCCCAGCAGCGCCGAGAACCGCCAGTTCTTCAGCTCCTTGATGAAGCCCTTGATGTCTCGCGGATTGGTGATCAGCACGTTGTGGTTGCCCGACACCATCATGCACATGCAATTCGCCGTGAACGCATAGATGTGGTACAGCGGCAGCGGCGCGACCATGACCTCTTGCCCTTCGCGCAACAGCGGCTGGCCGTCATTGCCGAACTGCTCCAGGCACGCCCGCACTTGCTGCATGTTGGCCACCAGGTTGCCGTGGGTCAGCATCGCGCCCTTGGCCAGGCCGGTGGTGCCGCCGGTGTATTGCAGCACGGCGATGTCATCGAGCCCGATCTTCAGCGGCTTGATGCCCAGGCCCCGGCCCAGACGCAGCGCGCTCTTGAAGGAAGTGGCCTGCGGCAAGGAATACGCCGGGACCATCTTCTTGACCTTGCTCACCAGTGTATTAACCAGCCAGCCCTTGGCGGCGGGCATCAGGTCGCCCATCTTCGCTTCGATCAGGTACTGGATGTCGGTGTCGGGCAGCACTTCCTGGACTTTGGCCCCGAACATGTTCAGGTAGACCAGCGCCCGGGCACCGGAGTCCTTGAACTGATGACACATCTCCCGCGCGGTGTACAGCGGGTTGGTGTTGACCACAATGAGCCCGGCGCGCAAGGCACCGAACACGGCAATCGGGTAATGCAGGACGTTGGGCATCTGCACCGCAATGCGATCCCCGGGCACCAGGTCGGTGTGGGCTTGCAGGTAACCGGCGAACGCTGCGCTGTAGCGTTCCAGTTCGGCGTAGGTCAGGGTGACGCCCATGTTGCTGAATGCCGGGCGGTCAGCAAATTTCTTGCAGGAACGCTCGAACACCTCGATCACCGACTTATAGGCCCCTTGATCGATGTCCAGGGGCACGCCGGCCGGGCGTTTGTCATTCCAGAAATCAGGTTGCATTGTTCTTGTCCTCTTTACCTGAACCTATCCGGGGCCGCTTTTCTGTCCTTCCTGTAAAACAAAAGCGAAAAACGGAGCTTCACGGACACTAGCAGCTATGGCGAATCAGGCAAATATGCGCACGGTCGACATTGATCGCGTGAATCTTGCTGCCACGTCGTGGCCTGATCGGACGGCACGCTATGGATGCGCTATACAATGGATCGACCAAGCGCAAAGGAATCGCCATGATCCACGACACTTTCTGGCTGACCGCGAGTGACCGCAGCCGCCTCTTCGTCAACCAGTGGCTGCCCGCCGCGCCTTTAAAAGCAGTGATTCTGCTGGCCCATGGCATGGCGGAACACAGTGGCCGCTACGCCCGTCTGGCGGAAAAACTCTGTGATCAGGGCTACGGTGTGTATGCGCCGGACCTGCGTGGACATGGCAAAACTGCCGAAAACGGGACACTGGGCCATTTCGCCGACGATGACGGTTGGTGCAAGGTGGTCGGCGACCTGGCGAGCCTCAACCAGCACATCGGCCAACAACATCCCGGCGCGCCAATCGTGCTGCTCGGTCACAGCATGGGCAGCTACATCGCCCAGGCTTATCTGCTGCACCACAGCGCCAGCCTGCATGGGGCCGTTCTCAGCGGTTCGAACTTCCAACCGGTGGCGCTTTATCGCGCGGCGCGGCAGATTGCGCGGCTGGAACGTTTGCGCCAGGGCCCGAAGGGTCGCAGTGCGCTGATCGAATGGCTGTCGTTCGGCTCGTTCAACAAAAAATTCAAACCGGCGCGCACTAAGTTCGATTGGCTCAGCCGCGACCCGGCGGAAGTCGATCTCTACGCCAACGACCCGCTCTGCGGCTTTCGCTGCACCAATCAGCTGTGGATCGATTTACTCGGTGGGTTGCAGCAAATCAGCAAAGCGTCCAATCTCGCTCAGATTGATCCGGGCCTGCCGTTGCTGGTCATCGGCGGTGAATGTGATCCGGTGAGCGAAGGCAAGCGTCTGAAAGATCTGGCCCATGCGCTGCGCGCGGCCGGCAGCCAAAGCCTGCAACTGACCATTTACCCGCAGGCACGGCATGAACTGTTCAACGAGAGCAACCGCGATGAAGTGATCAATGACGTGTTGAGCTGGATCGCCCAGGCGCTGAGCCACCGTCGACCACCCAGATCGGAATAGTTTTTTTTGAATTTATTTATTCGTGACAGGAATTGAAACAGATGACCCAGGTTACCAACACCCCTTACGAGGCCCTTGAAGTCGGCCAGACCGCCAGCTACAGCAAGACGGTCGAAGAGCGCGACATTCAGTTGTTCGCCGCGATGTCCGGCGATCACAACCCGGTGCACCTGGACGCTGAATTCGCCGCCGGCACCATGTTCAAGGAGCGCATTGCTCACGGCATGTTCAGCGGTGCGCTGATCAGTGCTGCCGTTGCCTGCGAGTTGCCTGGGCCGGGGACTATTTATATCGGTCAGCAAATGAGCTTTCAGAAGCCGGTGAAAATTGGCGACACGCTGACCGTGCGTCTGGAGATTCTCGAGAAGCTGCCGAAGTTTCGTGTGCGGATTGCCACTCGCGTGTTTAACCAGCGCGATGAATTGGTAGTGGATGGCGAGGCGGAGATTCTGGCGCCGCGCAAGCAACAGACCGTGACGTTGCCTAAGCTGCCGGCAATCAGCATCGGCTGATTGCCTCAAAAGATCGCAGCCTCGTTTCACTCGACAGCTCCTACAGGTATATGGCAAACCCTGTAGGAGCTGTCGAGTGAAACGAGGCTGCGATCTTTTGATCTTACGGCCCTTCCTGCACCTGCACACTCGCCGTCATCCCCGAACTCAAATTCATCCCTTCCGGCAACTGATCAATCTTGATCCGTACCGGAATCCGCTGCGCCAGCCTCACCCAGTTAAACGTCGGCTCGACCTCTGCCAGCAACTGCCCGTCCGGCGTGGTATTGCGATCAGTAATCCCGCGGCTGATGCTTTCCACATGCCCCTGCAACGCCTCGCCCGCGCTCATCAACCAGATCTTCACCGGATCGCCAACACGAATCCGTGGCAATTTGGTTTCCTCGAAATACGCCTGCACATAGAAAGTCGAATCGTCGATCAACGCCATCACCGATTGCCCGGCATTCACGTAGTTGCCTTCAGCCAGACGCAGGTTGGTGATGTGGCCATTGCGTGGCGCATGGACCTGACTGCGGGCGAGGTTGAGTTCCGCAACCTTGGCTTCGGCCTGGGCTTCGCGCAGTTCGCCACGGGCGATGCCGGCGTTGATTTGCGCGTTCTCACGTAGCTCGGCACTGATGGCCTGCGGACCGAGGGCAGCGCGGCGACTGGCTTCGCGTTCACGCAGATTGAGTTGCTGCTGGCGTGTCTGCACCACCGCCTGGGCTTTCTCCAGCGCCGCCTCAAAACGATCACGATCAATGCTCAGCAATAAATCGCCAGCCTTGACCTGCTGGTTATCAAAAGCCTTGAGCTCCCGCACCCAACCCGAGACATCCGGGGCGATGACCACCACGTCGGCGCGGATCCGCGCATCCCGAGTCCAAGGCGTGAGCATGTAGTACTGCCACAAATGGAAGCCGGCAAAAATCGCCACCGCCACCAGGCACAAGGTCACCGCGACACGTATCGGTGTACGCATTTTCAACTCCTTATAAAGGTCCGAGGACGACGGTGATCAAGGTCAATACACAGACGTACAAGGCGCAATCAAACAATGCTTCGTGCCAGATCCAGCGGCCCACCGGCGTCAGGCGCAAGAGCATGCGCAAGGCTCCAGTGACGAGCAGCGCCAGCAGCACATAAATCAGAAACGGACTGAGCAGCACGCCACCCACCGACCACTCACGCAAGCCCATGGCTTTGCTCCTGTTGACGGCACCAGGCGCGCCAGCTGCTTTGCAATTGCAGCACCGCGCCTTGGGCCAGTTTCACCGCATCGCTGGGAGGCAACGCGTACAAGGTCTTCAAGAATTCTTCGCTCGGCTGCGCCAACGCCTCGGCGCGACTGCCGGTCGGGCCTTGCTCGAGGATTTTTTCCAGCTGTTCGAGATAGCGCCGTTGAGGTGCGCTGACCGGTGCCTGCGCCACCGCCAGACTCAAACGCAAATGCAGCAATTCGTCGCCGATGTCCAGGCCAAGCAAGCCATCGTCCCAGCGACTGCGCGCCGGTTCCGGCAACTCGGGATAGTGCCGCGCCAATTGCAGCAAGCGGTCGGCCATGCGCCCGCCAAACCAGCTTTCGGCACCGCGCAGATTGCGCCGGGTCAGACGCACCAGATCAGCGAGGGTTGCTGCCAGCAAACGTCGGCCATGCCACGTCGGGTTGCGCAGGATCAACAAATGGAACGCCAGCACCGCGGCGCCAACACCGACCACGATGGATTGAGCGCTGTTGAAGAACGTCGCGACATCGAATTTCATCGCATTGAGCGGCGAGACCAGCACGATGAAGTGCAGACAAAATGAGGTAGCCGTCGCACCGATCTGCGGTTTGGCCATGCCCAGCGCGCCGAGGAACAACGGCACGCCCATGCCCATGCACAGCAAGGCAAAACCACTCCATTGCGGCAGCAGAATCTGCCCGACGATAAACGCGGCCGGAATGGCCAGGAAGATCCCGCGCATAAAACTCATGCCTATCTGGGCACCGTTCTCGCGGCTGGCGAACAGGCTACACACCACGCACGTCAACAGCAGCGCGCCGGAGGCAGCGGGCCAGGCGGTCGCCAACCAGAAGCACGAGACCACCAGAAACGCCAGGGCACTGCGGGCACCGAAAATCAGCGCCAATGACAGGTCGCGGTGCGGTGTCAGGGTTCTCGGTGGATCGACCGTTTCCTTGCCCTCCTCCACCGCTTTCAACGCGGCAGTCGCTGCCATGGCGGTGTCGAGTAACAAGGTGAAACGGGCCAGGCTGTAACTTTGCGCGGAGCTGACGTGCGGGTCGTGGGAAGCGTCGAGCAACCTTGGACGCAGCGCTTGCAGGGTCGCGGTATCCGGGCTGTTGAGCGCCTCTTGAACCTCGGTCATCCAGGGCAACAGTTGCTCGGTTTCCTGGGGTTCCAATTGCTTCCACTGGCGGCGCACCGAACGGGCGATGCGCAGCAGCATCAACAGCTTTTGGCTCAAGCCGCTGATCGCCCGCGCTCGTTGCCGTCCCAGGCCACCTTCAAACCAGGCATGCTCGCGCTGGGCATCGACGGCGACGATTCTCCCGAGGATTTCCAGCAAGCCTTTACGCGCCTGACCATCACCGGCCAATGTCGCACGCGCGGCATTCATACCGCTTTGCCACGCTGCCCGCGCCTGATCCGCCAGTTGCCGTTCGACCCGCATCGGCCAGAGCAGCGCACTGGCGGCGGTGGCGCAAAGAATGCCCAGGCAGATTTCCGTGCAGCGAGCCACGGCTTGATCGAACACCGTCAGCGGATGAGTAATGGCCGGCAACGCGATGATCGCCACTGTGTAACCGGCCAGCACGAACGAATAGGACCAGGCGCTGCGCAGCAAGGTCGAACTCGCCGTACACAGCCCCAGCCATAACGCCAACGCCAACAAAAACAACCAGGGTGTCTGGGCAAACAACCCCATGAACACCACGGACATGATCGTCCCGACCAGAGTCCCCAACAGCCGCGCCAAGCCCTTCTGCACCACCATCCCCGACAAGGGCTGGGCGACGATGAACGCCGTCATCAACGCCCAGGCCGGTTGCTCCAGGCCCCAGCGTAATGCCAGCCACAGGGCCAGGCCGCCACCGATCAAGGTCTTGATTGCGAACTGTAAGGCGCGGCGGTCAGGCGCAAACAAAGCCTGCAGGGTGATAGGCACGTAATGGACTCTTGGAAGGACGATTTAACGGTAGGAGCTGCCGGAGGCTGCGATCTTTTGATCTTGCTGTTCGGCGACCTCTATACCGTCAAAAGATCGCAGCCTTCGGCAGCTCCTACAAGTGCCGATTTCAGTGCTAATTCCCGGACACAAAAAAACGCCAGGCTGGCTGGCGTTTTTGACAGACAACGAACGCTTACGAGCGTGCGCGAGCCTGGTTACGCAGGGCTTTTACCTGATCGTGATTGCGTTGCACGCCGTGGTACTGACGCTCAACCAGGTCACGAATGCCCACCAGGTTGTGTTTGTTGATTTTTTCGATGGCTTCTTTGTAAGCCTTGAGAGCATGGTCTTCGCCCCGCTCTGCTTCGTTCAGCACGGCTTCTTCATCCTTGCCGGTGAACATCGCCTTCACGTCGACCCAGCGACGGTGCAGGTCACCGCTGACACTGGTGGACGTTTCCGGATCGCCGCCTAGCGAACGCACCTGCGCTTGCAGTTCGGAAGCCGCAGTCGCGCAGTCCGCCGAGCGTTGCACGAACAAGGTTTTGAGTTCAGGGTGTTTGATGTCTTCAGCGCAAGTCTTGAACCCTTCCTGACCGTCTTTGCTGGTTTCAATCAGGTCGTTGAGTACAGAGATGGCTTCTTTATTCATGTCAGTCATTTTCAGTTCCTCGCGGGTTGATGAGAGATGCAATAGGTATTGCACCCTGCATGCCAGCTTTGAACTGACGACTTACCACTTATATTTCAATCACTTATCGTTTAACGCGAAATCTGTATCCGCTTTTTTTGCATGATCTGTCATTTGGCCTGCATGCAGAATGCCTGTATTTTCCAGACTGTTTGAATCAAGACGACCGATAGATGAACCCTGAAAAGCTCGAACTGTTGATTACCCGTGAAATGCCCTTCGGCAAGTACAAGGGCCGAATCATTGCCGACCTCCCCGGCCAATACCTGAACTGGTTCGCTCGGGAAGGTTTCCCCCATGGCGAACTCGGCGGCTTGTTGGCCTTGATGCAGGAAATCGATCACAACGGCCTGTCGGAGCTGCTCGAACCGCTACGCGCCAAACATGGCAAACCCGCCCCTCGCCATTGACCCGACACCCCTACCTGGCCCCTGATTGAGTAGCCCATGCCCGATAACACCCGCCGCGCCCGTGATGAAGCTTTCTGGCGAACCTTTGCCGACCGATATGCGGTTGAACCCGGCCCGGTCAACCTCGAAAACGGGTACTTCGGGCGCATGTCGCGCACGGTGGTCGAGGAGTATCAGCGCAACATCGAACTGATCAATCGCAGCAACTCGGTGCACGTGCGACAACGCTTCGAACAGGGCGAAAGCCTGGAGATTCGCAAACAGCTCGCCGATCTGCTGGGCGTACCCGCCGACACCGTCGCCCTCACCCGCAACGCGTCGGACGGTCTGCAATCGCTGATCCGCAACTACAACCGCCTGACGCCGGGCGATCAGGTGCTGATCTGTGATCTGGAATACGACACGGTCAAAGGCGCCATGCGCTGGCTGGCACGTCATCGCGGTGTCGAAGTGATCGAGATCGAACACCCGCACCCCGCCAGTTTCGACAGTTTGCTGGCCACTTACCGCGAAGCCTTCGTGCGTTATCCACGACTCAAACTGATGGCCCTGACCCACGTCACCCATCGCTCGGGGTTGGTGATGCCGGTGCAGGCCATTGCCGCAGCCGCCAGGGAATATGGCATCGACGTGATCCTCGACGGCGCCCATGCGCTCGGCCAGCTCGAGTTCGATCTCGATAAACTGGGCATCGCCTTTGCTGGCTACAACCTGCACAAATGGATCGGTGCACCGCTGACTCTGGGCTTCATTTATATCGCCCCCGAGCGCCTGGCGGACATCGACCCGGACATGGGCGAGATGCATTTCCCGGTCACCGACATTCGCGCCCGCACGCCGTACAGCACGCCCAACATCCCGGCGCTGCTGACCCTGCCGTTGGTGTTCGAGGAACATCGGGCCATGGGCGGTTCCGCCGCCAAGGGCGCTCGGCTCAATTACCTGCGCAACCGCTGGGCGAGCGCGGTACGCGAGTTGCCGGGGATCGACGTCATGACCCCGGACGACCCGCGACTGTATTGCGGCATCACTTCGATGCGCTTTACCCGGCATGCCGATCAACAGGCGATGGTCGAGCGGCTGCTCAAGGACTACAACCTGTTTACCGTGGTGCGCAGTGGTGCCGCGAGTGGTCCGTGCATTCGCATAACGCCGGGGCTCACTACCACCGCTGCAGACATGGATTTGCTGGCCCGGGCGCTGACCGAGCTGCGCTGACGTCACACGGTGTATTTGTCGAAGTCCTCGGGCTTGATCTGTGTTGATACCGCGAAGGTGTCGATGCCGATGGTCGTGTGCCCGAAGTAGCCGTCGTTGTTCGAGTCTCGACTCAGGGTGTGAACGTTCAGCGTCGAGGCTTCGCCGCCCATGGTTTCATAGAAAAGGTCTTGAGCGTTGGTCAGCGGCGAAACGGCTCGACCGCGGTACTCCCTGGCGTTGAGTACCGAACGCGAAGCCACCTCGGGAAAGTAGAGCTGACCGACCCAGGCGACATGCCGTTCTTCCAGATAGTTATTGCCTTCCGTAATGCGTACGGCAACGTGCAGGTGCAGTGCGCGGCCGGCATAGAACCCTGGATAGATCGTGGTAAACCGCACGATGCCGTTCTTGTCCGTAAATTGCCCGCCACGCAGGTAAGTGTCGTCGTCAGTGCGCGGGATCGAACCGATTTCATCGACGTCGATTTCCTTGTCCGGATTGACCTTGCTCCAACCCGAATACGCACCGCGTGCATTGCAATGCCAGATATCCACTAACGCGTCAGTCACCGGTTGACCGGTCATGGCATCGACGATCGTCAGCCTCAGCACCAAGGGGATGCCATCCATGCCTTCGCTGATGTTTCGTCTGATCAATTTCGGATTTCGGAAATAAGGACCGGCGATCTGTTCGGGTGAAAGCAGGTAAACCGCTGGTGCGGGTGAAACAGGAGTGTTGTCGTCCATGACGTTCTCTCTTCCATAAGATGAACGCAGGTTAACGCCGGCCGAGCAGCGAGATGCGGTAACTATGTATCGCTTGGTTTCTGCAGGCAAAAAAAAACGGTGCACCGACCAAGCGCACCGTAAAGCCGTAGAACACACAACGAAGTGTTTGGTAAAAGCCGATCAGTCCAGCAGGGCCAATGCCTCGGCCGTGCATTCCTGAATGCGGGCCCAGTCGCCGTTCTTGATCCACTCAGGATCAAGCATCCAGCTACCGCCCACGCACATCACGTTTTTCAACGCCATGTAGCTCTTGATGTTGGCCGGGCTGACGCCGCCCGTCGGGCAGAATTTCACTTCGCCGAACGGGCCGCCAAGGGCCTTGATGGCCGCAACGCCGCCGCTGACTTCCGCCGGGAACAGCTTGAAGCGGCGATAGCCCAGGCCATAGCCTTCCATGATGCCGGAGGCGTTGCTGATGCCTGGCAACAGCGGAATCGGGCTGTTGACGCTGGCTTCGAGCAGGTCACGGGTGATGCCCGGCGTGACGATGAACTGCGAACCGGCCGCTTCGGCAGCCGCCAGCATGTTGCGATCCAGCACAGTGCCGGCACCGGTCACCAGCTCCGGACGCTGCTCGCGCAGAATCTGGATAGCCTTGAGGCCGAACTGTGAACGCAAGGTCACTTCCAGGGCTGTCAGGCCACCGGCCGCGAGGGCGTCGGCCAGCGGCAGGATGTCCTGCTCGCGAGCGATGGTGATCACCGGCAGGATCCGCGCCTTGGCGCAGAGGCTGTCGATCAGGGCAACTTTGTCCGCCATGGAAACGGTCGGGGATGGGGTTGTCATAGCGGCTGATCCTTGGTTCATGGGCACCAGTAAATCTCTAACGTAGGTTGCAGAAACGCGCGAATCGGCATGGCGGCGACATCGTCACCGGCCAATGCGGCACTCAGGGTGGTCAGCTTGGACTGACCGGAAATCGATAGAACGGTGGTCTTGGCCGAGGCCAGCAGCGCGCGGCTCATGGTCAGGCGCTGACGCGGCACGGTCGGCGCCAGCATCGGGTAGCAACGACGTGTGCCGTCGGCTTTCAAGGCATCGCTCAGGTTCGGGCTGTTGGGGAACAGCGAGGCGGTGTGACCGTCGTCGCCCATGCCGAGTATCAGCACGTCGATCGGCGGCAATTCCGCGAGCAAGCGATCCGCCTGCTCGGCCGCCAGTTCAAGGTTGGCCGTGGCGCTGTACAGACTCAGGAACTGAGCCTTGGCCGCCGGACCTTGCAACAGGTAACGCTTGAGCAGACCGGCATTGCTGTCGGCGTGTTCAACCGGTACCCAGCGCTCATCGGCCAGGGTGATCACAACTTTGGACCAGTCCAGTTTCTGCTTGGCCAGGTTCTGGAAAAACGCCACCGGGCTGCGGCCACCGGACACCACCAGCGTCGCGGTGCCGCGAGCGTCGATGGCGTCACTCAGTTGCTTGGCCACATTCAGCGCCAAACCATCGGCCAGCAGCACCGGGCTTTTGAACGCATGGGCGCTGACGCCCTGAGGCAGTTTCAATTCAGATATCGCCATACCACGACCTCCCATCCCGCGTGATCAATGCAATGGAGCTCATCGGCCCCCACGACCCGGCCGCGTACGGCTTGGGCGCATCACCGGATTTTTTCCACCCGGCGATCAGCTGGTCACACCACTTCCACGCGGCTTCGATTTCATCTTTACGGACAAACAGGTTCTGATTGCCGCGCATTACTTCCAGCAACAACCGCTCGTAGGCATCGGGAATCCGTGCGCTGCGATAAGTGTCGGAAAAGTTCAGCTGCAACGGACCGCTGCGCAGCTGCATGCCCTTGTCCAGGCCTTGTTCTTTGGTCATCACGCGCAAGGAAATGCCTTCGTCCGGTTGCAGGCGGATAATCAGCTTGTTGCTGATTTGCAGGCGCTGCTCGGGAGCGAAGATGTAGTGGGACGGTTCCTTGAAGTGGATGACGATCTGCGACAGCTTCTGCGGCATGCGCTTACCGGTACGCAGGTAAAACGGCACGCCAGCCCAACGCCAGTTGCGGATATCGGCACGCAGCGCAACGAAAGTTTCGGTGTCGCTCTGGGTGTTGGAGTTCGGCTCTTCCAGGTAACCGGGAACCGACTTGCCTTCGCTGTAACCGGCGATGTACTGACCGCGCACGACCTGAGTGGTCAGGCCTTCCGGGCTGATCGGCGCCAGCGCCTTGAGCACTTTGACTTTCTCATCACGGATGCTGTCGGCGGACAGGTCGGCCGGCGGGTCCATGGCGATCAGGCAGAGCAGTTGCAGCAGGTGATTCTGGATCATGTCCCGCAGCTGGCCGGCCTTGTCGAAGTAACCCCAGCGACCTTCGATCCCGACTTTCTCGGCCACGGTGATTTCCACGTGGGAGATATAATTCTGGTTCCACTGGGTTTCGAACAGGCTATTGGCGAAACGCAGGGCGATCAGGTTCTGGACGGTTTCTTTGCCCAGGTAATGGTCGATGCGGTAGGTGCGGTTCTCCGGGAAGAACTGCGCCACGGCGTCGTTAACCTTGCGCGAGGATTCCAGGTCCGAACCAATGGGTTTTTCCAGCACCACGCGAGTGTTTTCGGTCAGGCCGACCTTCGACAGGTTCTCGCAGATCGCGCCATAAACGGCGGCCGGTGTCGCGAAGTAGGCAATCACCCGCTGGGCGCTGCCGGCCATTTCGGCCAGGGCGACGTAATCGTCAGCCTTGAGGAAGTCGACGTGCAGGTAACTCAGGCGGGCCAGGAAGCGTTCGACCACGGCTTCGTCCAGCTCTTTGGCGACGACGTAGCGGCGCAGCTCGGAGGCGATGAACGCCAAATGCTGCTGCTCGCTGCCAGGCTCACGGGCCAGCGCGATAATTCGCGTGTCCTCGTGCAAAAGGCCTGCGCCATCGAGCTGATAAAGGGCAGGAAACAGCTTGCGCAGGGCCAGATCGCCGAGGGCGCCAAACAAGGCAAAGGTGCACGGTTCAACCGTAATCGAAGGCATGATGTTTGTTCTTTTATCAAGTTAAGCTACAAATACCTTTTTTCAAGGCATCACTCAAGGGAAAATGTAGTAATAACCACAACATTTTCGCAAAATACAGATTCCGAGTGGTGGACGGTCGGAGCCATCAGTAGGATAGGCCACCGTTACGGGCCCGATCAAAGTCCCAATTTGCATAGCAGGGGCCCTTATTTGCATTGCTCTCTTGTTTGCGGAGCTAAGGAACATATATGGACCGCGTGCGAAATTTACTGGAACAGATCCAGAATCGCCTTGAAGACCTGAACAAGGCAGAACGCAAAGTCGCCGAGGTGATCCTGCTCAACCCACAGCAGGCCACCCGGTTCAGCATCGCCGCCCTCGCCCAGGCCTCCAAGGTCAGCGAGCCGACGGTCAACCGTTTCTGCCGTTCGTTCGGCGTCAGCGGCTACCCGGAACTCAAGCTTCAATTGGCCCAGAGCCTGGCCAGCGGCGCGGCGTATGTCAGCCGTGCGGTCGAGGCCGATGATAATCCCGAGGCGTATACCAAAAAGATTTTCGGCAGCGCCATCGCCTCGTTGGACAGTGCGTTGCAGGCGCTTGACCCGAACCTGATCAGCCGCGCCGTCGACCTGTTGATCCAGGCCCGGCAGATCCACTTCTTCGGCCTCGGCGCCTCGGCCCCGGTGGCGCTGGATGCGCAGCACAAATTCTTCCGCTTCAACCTGGCGGTCACCGCCCACGCGGACGTGCTGATGCAGCGCATGATTGCGTCGGTGGCGCACACCGGCGAGTTGTTCGTGATCATTTCCTACACCGGCCGTACCCGCGAACTGGTGGAAGTGGCGCGTATTGCCCGGGAAAACGGTGCTTCGGTACTGGGCCTGACGGCCGAGGGCTCGCCACTGGCCAAGGCCAGCACGTTGAGCCTGAACATTCCGCTGCCGGAAGACACCGACATCTATATGCCGATGACGTCGCGGATCATTCAGTTGACCGTGCTGGACGTGCTCGCCACCGGCATGACCTTGCGCCGAGGCGTGGATTTCCAGCCGCATTTGCGCAAGATCAAGGAAAGCCTGAATGCCAGTCGGTATCCGATTGGGGATGAGTTTAATTAAAAAGATCGCAGCCTCGCTTCGCTCGACAGCTCCTACAGGTTTACACGATCCCTTGTAGGAGCTGTCGAGTGAAACGAGGCTGCGATCTTTTGATCTCAAGCCCCAACCCGCGCCTGCAAACTCAAATGCGCCCTCTCCCCCGGCGCCAGGCTCAGGCTATCGGTCCCGCCGCTCGCCGCTTCAACGCACACAAACTCCGAAATCTCGTTCCAGCTCACCCCCAGCAACGGTCGTGAGCCCGGATGCCAGACCACTGTGTCCGCATGGTCACCGGTATCGATGCACAATTCGCGCTGCCAGGCGTGGTCCTTGAGCTGTAATTCGCCGTCATGCTGGAACACCCGCTGACAGCCACCCTCTACCCGCAATTCGCCTTCCTGATGACAAATCTGACGGTTCAACTGGTCGTAACCCTGCGCCCCGTCAAGCCCAGACAGCGCTACCTCACCGACGTCGCCAATACGCCAATAGGCATGCAACGCCTGACTCAATTGGCACGGCAGACTGTCCTGATGCTCGGTACTCAGGCGCAAATCCATGCGTTCGCCCAAGTGCGCGTGCAGGTCCACTTGCCAGTCGCACAACTGAAGTTGCCAGTGCAAGCGAACGCCATCGTCGTCAGTGCTGCTGTCCAGCAGCTTCCAGTCGATCAACCGTGCCCAGCCATGGGAAGGCCAGGCGTTTTCGCTCGGATGACGGCCATACCACGGCCAGCACACCGGAACGCCACCGCGAATCGCGCCGACCTGCGGCCACTTCGCCGCGCACCAGAGCCAGGGTTTCTGGCCCTTTGGCTGGAAGTGCAGCAACTGCGCCCCCTGCCGACTGAACACCGCCTGACACAGCGGATGGTCGATCACCAGCACGTCGCGCTTCTGATAGCGCTCCCACGCAAACACCGGACGTTCGCGCAAGGATTTGAAGAAGCGTTGTAGCGGATGCTCATGCATGTGCCACGGTCCTGAAAATCACCCGGGGTGCGCCGCCCCAAAAAAAAGCGGACAGCCTGGGCTGTCCGCAAAAATGCGCACATAGAGAGGAGCTTATCGCAACAACGTTAGAACACCGACTGAATTTTCAGGCCGGCGACCAGCGCGTTGTCGACTTCATCAACACCACCCGGGTGAGTGATGTATTGCAGGTTAGGACGCACGGTCAGCCAGTTGGTAACGTGGAAGCCGTAGTTGATCTCGTAGTTGTACTCGGTGGTACGCAGTGGCGAGAACAGCGGATCCTCGTATTCGGTGACACCATTGGAGGCGTTGACCAGCTCGGCGTTTTTCTTCACGTCATCGTTGACATGGATACGGGCGAAACCGATACCGACGTCATCTTTTGGACGCGCATCGAACGGGCCTTTGTACACAAACATCAGCGACTGGTAGTTGTCGACGAAGTTGGTGTCCTTGTCGTGGAACGTGGCGTTGGCCGAAACGGTCAGACCGCGGCTCTTGTCACCGTTATGGTCGGTCAGCTGTTGCTGCGCAACGAACCAGTAACCGTGCTTGCTATCGTGGCTGCGATAGGCGTTACGGCTGGTTGCTGCATCATCGCCGTTTTCATCTTTGCGGACGTCATCGGCATTGGCCGTGCTTTTGTAGTAACCGACACGGTATTCGCCCGGCAGGTTATTAGGGTTAGGCGACCAGACCAGTTCGACCGGCAAGACGGTGCCCTCGGTACCACTGCCGCTGAGCTTGAAGCCGTTACCGTGCTCCAGTTGCGAAGGGTTCTGGTTGTACGCGCCGATCTGCGCATAGAACTCAGGCGAGATGTTGTACTTCACGCGGACCGCAGCCTGCATGACCGGCCAGTTGTACCAGATGTTGGTGGCCCAGTTACCCGCTTGGGAACCGCAGAACGCCAGGTTCTGGAACTCGCAAGGGAAGGTGTTGAAGTCCTCGCCTTCGCCGAAGTAACCGGCCTTGACGTCCAGTTTACCGTCGAGGAACTGGTGCTTGATCCACAGCTGGGTCAGACGGACCATATGGCCACGGCCGTAGACTTCCTGGGACGAACTCAAGGTGCCGGCACGCGGGTCGCCAACACGGTCATTGGAGATGTTCTCACCGTTACGGTTGGTGAGCTGGATCTTGGCCTGGGTGTTATCCCAGCCCCACAGTTTTTGCAGGTCCAGCGCCACGCCCAGACCAAACTGGTCGGCATAACGCGCAGTCTTGTCATTGTTGTAGCCGCCGTGGAGGTTGGCGCCCACTTCACCGACGTAGTCCATCTTGATGTCGATACCCTGCTCGATCAGCTTGGTCCGTTCGCCACCCCAATCACCGGTCATCCATTCGGAATCGGCGCTGAACGCGTCAGCCGCGTGCACGCTCCCGGCCAGCATCATTGCCGCAACGGCTGACAACTGGCAGATAAGCTGAGCGTTGTTGTTCTTCTTCATCCCTACATCCTCGTTTTATTGTTATTAACTGTTTTTATTTAACGCGGTGACATCGGTTGCGACGGGCGACAGACTGCCCGCCACGGAATCAACGGCCCTTGAACTGAGCCACATTGGCACTGTGAACCTCGGTTTCAGGCTGACCAGCCACCCCCAGGCGCTCCCCGGTCTTGGCATCAAACAGCAGCACTTTCGATGGATCGAATTGCAGGGTCAGGGTCTCGCCCACGGCCGGTGCAACGTCCGGCGCCAGACGGCAGCAGACTTTGGTTTCGTTGAGATTGACGAACACCAGGGTGTCGGGACCGGTCGGCTCGGTGACCTGGACTTCGGCGCGAATGATCGGCAAACCATTCGGCTCGCTGCCCGCCAGCACGATCTGCTCAGGGCGCATGCCGAGGATCACTTCGCGGTCTTCAAGACCGGCGTCCTGCATGCCCAACGGCAATTCGCAACGCGCCTGACCACTGTCGAGCAGCGCCACCAGACGACCGTCCTTGCGTTGCAAACGCAGGGGGATGAAGTTCATCGGCGGCGAACCGATGAAGCTCGCCACGAACAGGTTGGCCGGGTTGTTGTAGATGTCTTTTGGCGTGCCGAATTGCTGAATGATCCCGTCCTTCATCACCGCCACTTTGTCGCCCAGGGTCATGGCTTCGATCTGGTCGTGGGTCACGTAGACCGTGGTGGTTTTCAGGCGCTGGTGCATCAGTTTCATTTCGGTACGCATCTCGACGCGCAGCTTGGCGTCGAGGTTGGACAGCGGTTCGTCGAACAGGTAAATCTTCGGCCGCCGCGCCAGGGCACGGCCCATCGCCACACGCTGTTGCTGACCACCAGAGAGCTGGCCAGGTTTGCGGTTGAGCAAGTGTTCGATCTGCAACAGCTTGGACACCCGCGCCACTTCCGCTTCGATGTCGGCAGCGGGCATTTTGCGGATCTTCAAGCCAAAGGCGATGTTCTCGCGCACGCTCATGGTCGGGTACAGCGCGTAGGACTGGAACACCATGGCGATGTCCCGGTCTTTCGGGCTCATGCCGCTGACGTCCTGGTCATCGATCATGATCGCGCCGCCGGTGATGGTCTCAAGGCCCGCGATGCAATTCATGAGGGTCGACTTGCCGCAACCCGAAGGTCCGACAAGAATCAGGAACTCACCGTCCTTGATCGACAGATCGATGTCCTTGAGGGTGTCCGGCAGGCCGGGGCCATAGGTCTTGTTTACATTGCGAAGTTCGAGCGTTGCCATGATTACCCCTTGACTGCGCCGGCCGTCAGGCCGCGCACGAAATACTTGCCTGCGACCACATAGACCAGCAGGGTCGGCAGCCCGGCGATCATTGCCGCCGCCATATCAACGTTGTATTCCTTGGCCCCGGTACTGGTGTTGACCAAGTTGTTCAACGCCACCGTAATGGGTTGCGAGTCACCGCTGGAGAACACCACGCCGAACAGGAAGTCGTTCCAGATCTGGGTGAACTGCCAGATCAGGCAGACCATGATGATCGGGGTGGACATCGGCAGGATGATCAAGCGGAAGATGGTGAAGAAACCCGCGCCATCCAGCCGTGCCGCCTTCACCAGCGCATCGGGAACGCTGACGTAGTAGTTACGGAAAAACAGCGTGGTGAACGCCAGGCCGTAGACCACGTGCACGAACACCAGGCCCGTGGTGGTGCTCGCCAGGCCCATCTTGCCGAGGGTGAACGAGGCCGGCAGCAGGACGGTCTGGAACGGCAGGAAGCAACCGAACAGCAGTAGGCCGAAGAACAACTGCGACCCACGAAATCGCCACATCGACAGCACATAGCCGTTCAGCGCACCGATGGCGGTGGAGATCATCACCGCAGGGACGGTGATCTTGATCGAATTCCAGAAATACCCGTCAACCGTGGCCCAGGCCTTAACCCAGCCAATGCCGCTGACCACGGTCGGCCAGCTCAGCAGGTTGCCGGAGTTGATGTCTTCCGGCGTCTTGAAACTGGTCAACAGCATGACCACCAGCGGTATCAGGTAAAGGAATACGGCAAGGATCAGCACGCCGTAGATGGCGATGCGACTCAGGCTGATGGAAGGTTTGGCAGCGAAACTAGTCATGACGCTTGGTCCTCAGCTCGGAGTACAGGTAAGGCACGATGATTGCGAGAATCGCACCGAGCATCAGAATCGCACTGGCCGAGCCCATGCCCATCTGCCCGCGACTGAAGGTGAAGGAATACATGAACATGGCGGGCAGGTCGGAGGAGTAACCCGGACCACCGGCGGTCATTGCCGCCACCAGGTCGAAACTCTTGATCGCGATGTGGGCCAGGATCATCACCGCACTGAAGAACACCGGACGCAGGCTGGGCAACACCACTTTCAGGTAAATCCGCGGCATGCTCGCGCCATCGATCTGGGCGGCACGGATGATCGATTGATCAACGCCACGCAGGCCGGCGAGGAACATCGCCATGATGAAGCCCGACGCTTGCCATACCGCAGCGATCACCAGGCAATACACCACGCGATCCGGGTCAATCAGCCAGTCCAGGCGAAAGCCTTCCCAGCCCCAGTCACGCAGCAATTTGTCCAGGCCCATGCCCGGGTTGAGCAGCCACTTCCAGGCGGTACCGGTGACGATCATCGAGAGCGCCATCGGGTACAGGTAAATGGTGCGGATGAAACCTTCGCGACGAATGCGCTGATCAAGAAACACCGCCAGCAGGACACCGATCACCAGGGTGATGCCGATGAACATGCCGCCGAAAACCGCCAGGTTCTTGCTCGCTACCCACCAACGGTCGTTGTCGAACAGCCGCTCGTATTGCGCCAGGCCCGCCCATTTGTAAGTCGGCAGGAAGGTCGACGTGGTGAACGACAGGACGAACGTCCACAGGATATAGCCATAGAAGCCCACCAGGACGATGAACATGCTGGGCGCCAGCACCAGCTTGGGAAGCCAGCGCTGCAGAGCATCGAACGGCGAGGCCTTGCTGAACACAGCAACAGAACTCATGGGAAGATCCCGTACGTGAGGAAAAATTACTTTGGAAATGCACCCCTTGTAGGAGTGAGCCTGCTCGCGATAGCGATGTATCAGTTGATACATCCAGTCTGACAATCAGCTATCGCGAGCAGGCTCACTCCTACAGGGGCCAAGCATTACTTGGCAGCTTTGACGGCAGTGCCCAGTTGCTTGGCCGCAACGGCAGGATCGGCTTTCGGATCGTTGATGAAGTTGGTCACCACATCAAAGAACGCGCCTTGTACCGCCAGCGTGGTTGCCATGTTGTGCGCCATGCTCGGCTGCAGGCCGCCGGACTTGGCGTCCACCAGGAAGTCCTTGGCAGCCGTCTGGGCACAAGAGTCGAAACCGTACTTGCCCATGTCGTTCAGCATGTCGATTCGAACCGGGATCGAGCCCTTGTTGATGCTGAAGACTTTCTGGAAATTCTCACCCAGCACGATCTTGGCAATGTCCTGCTGAGCGGCAGCAGTGCCCTTGTCTTTCTGCTTGAACACGGCCAGGGAGTCGATGTTGTAGGTGAAGGCTTTGTCGGTGCCCGGGAAGGCTACGCACTCGTAGTCCTTGCCGGCGACTTTCTTGGCCGCTGTCCACTCGCTCTTGGCCCAGTCACCCATGATCTGCATGCCGGCCTTGCCGTTGATGACCTTGGCCGCTTCGAGGTTCCAGTCCTGGCCTTTGCCGTCGGCGTCCATGTAGGTCGCGACTTTCTTCAGCTCGGTCAGCGCCTTGACCATTTCAGGGCCGGTCAGTGCAGCGTTGTCCAGGTCGACCAGGGCTTTCTTGTAACCGTCGACACCCATGACCGAAAGCACCACCGCTTCGAACACGGTGCTGTCCTGCCAAGGCTGGCCGCCGTGGGCAAGCGCAATGAAGCCCGCAGCCTTGAGCTTGTCACCGGCTGCGTAGAATTCCTGAAGGGTGGTTGGCGCTTTTTCGATGCCGGCTTTCTTGAAGACTTCCGGGTTGATCCATAGCCAGTTGACGCGGTGAATGTTCACCGGCACGGCCACGTAGTCACCCTCGTACTTCACGGTATCGGAGACTTTCTTGTCGAGCAGGCTGTCCCACTTCTCTGTTTTGGCGGCGTCTTTCAGGACGTCGGTGTCGAGCAGACCGGTAGACGCCCATTCCTGGATGTCCGGGCCTTTGATCTGCGCAACGCCCGGCGGGTTACCGGCCACGGCGCGGCTTTTGAGTACGGTCATGGCCGTAGCACCGCCGCCACCGGCGACCGCGCCGTCCTTCCAGGTGAAACCGTCTTTTTCAACTTGGGCCTTGAGGACATCGACGGCAGCTTTTTCGCCACCGGAGGTCCACCAGTGAACGACTTCTACCGAACCTTTGGCATCGGCGGCAAGCGTACTGAGAGGGAATGCACTGAGAGGAAGCAATGAGGCAAGAGAAATGACAGTAGCGAGGCGAGAAATCGCATTCATCTAGAATTACCTTTCTTGTTGTTATGCATGCAAGTCTGGTGCTTGCGCTGCATGGATTTTAAACAGGAGTTATCCCTTCGCAGGTAACGAAGGGACGTTCGAATGTCACCACATGGTTACACAGGAGCGCTCTGGGATAACTGTGCCAAGGCCGTCGCCATACTCGGTGCCAGAGGCAATCGCGGGATCAATACGGCTTGCCAGGCGTGATAAAGATCAGGTTTACCGGCCCAGATATCGGCGCTTGGGCGATTCTGCGGATCGAGTTCGTGGTGCCAGCTGCCGCTTTCGCGGTCGATGAAATGGCTGTCGCAGAATTCCCAAAAAAGTCGGTACCAGCTTTCGTATTGCGCATCGCCTGTGCGTTTAAGCAGCGCACTGGCGGCGGCGCTGGCTTCGCAATGGGTCCAGTGCAGGCGATGGCGGACCACCGCGCGATTGTCCCAGTCGAGTGTGTAGACAATCCCCGGCGCACCGTCGACATCCCATCCGTGACGGCAGTTATGGTCGAAGAGTTTTTGCGCGTCGGTGGCGAGCCAGCCCGGCGTGAGCATCCCGGCCTTAACCCGTGCCGCTTCGAGATGCAGCATCAACCGGGCCCATTCGAAACCATGGCCCGGCGTGGTGCCGTAGGGGCGAAAACCATCGGCCGGGTTGTCGTGGTTGTAGTCGCGAAGCGGCTGCCAGTCGCGGTCGAAATGCTCGACCACCAGGTAATCGTTGGCAGCGGCGTGACCGTGGATGACGCGCTCGACGATGCGCTGGGCGCGGACCAGCCAGCGGTTGTCGTCGGTGACATCGGCCAACGAGAGAAAGGCTTCGGTGGCGTGCATGTTGCTGTTGGCGCCGCGATAGCTTTCCTCTTCACTCCAGTCGCGGTTGAAGGATTCGCGCATCGCGCCCTCCTCCTCGCTCCAGAAATGCGTGTCGATGATGTGGATGGCATCGTCGAGCAGAGCCTGCGCGCCGGGACGCCGAGCGACGACCGCAGAACTCGCGGCCAAGGCAACGAAGGCGTGCAGGTAAGCAGCTTTGTCGGTGTTGCCGTCGCGATGCTCGGGGGCAGCGAACCAGCCGCCGTGCTCGGCATCGCGCAACGGGCCGCTGAGGGCTTTGATGCCGTGATCCACCCATTCCGCAAAACCTGGCAGGCCCTGAATGTGAGCCATGGCGAAACTGTGAGTCATGCGCGCGGTGTTCATGGTTTCGGCGTGGGCGTTGGCCGGGAGGCAGCCCTTTTCATCAAGATTGCCGAAGCCTTCGGGAAGCTTCGAAGCCTTGGCAAACGCCAGCAGGCGCAGCCCTTCGTCGGCGAGCCATTGCTGATGGGCGGGGGCGTTCAGCCAACTGCTGAAAGCGGGTTGGAAGGTGTCCATGGGGTGCCTTTTTTGTTGTTATGACTGGGGGCAGTCTAAACAACGGGCGGTGGCGGGCTTGTAACGAAGGGGGCGAGTTATGTCACTGACTTGTGACATTTACCTTGAGGAGTGGGTTGAATGGTCTGACGCCATCGCGAGCAAGCTCGCTCCCACATTGGATTTGTGTACGACGCATCTCCCCTGTGGGAGCGAGCTTGCTCGCGATGGGCGCGACGCGGTCTAACTAATCGACACTACGAGGCAAATGCAACGTCACCCTCAACCCGCCTTCACGCAGGTTTTGCAGGCTGACCTCCCCCCCATGGCTATGCGCAATATTTCGCGCAATCCCCAACCCCAATCCATAACCCTGCTGCTGGCCGGCCAGGCGGAAGTGCGGTTCGAACACCTGCTCCATCCGCTGCTCCGGCACCCCTGGCCCCTCATCATCCACATGCAGGATGAACGCACTCTGGTCGTCATCAATGTGCAAATGCGCTTTCTGCCCATACTTCAAGGCATTGTCGATCAGGTTGCCGATGCAACGCTTGAGCGCCAGCGGCTTCCCCGGATACGCCGCCAGCGCACGCCCTTGTTGAGTGACACGACCATTGCCGTTGGGCGCCAGATACGGCTCCACCAGACAATCCAGTACATGGTTGAGGTCTACCGGTTCAATGTTTTCGTGGATGTCGGTGTCTTTCACGCATTGCAGCGCGCCTTTGACCAGCAGCTCCAGCTCATCCAGATCACGGCCGAACTTGGCTTGCAGCGTTTCGTCTTCGAGCAATTCAACCCGCAACCGCAAGCGGGTAATCGGCGTGCGCAGGTCATGGGAAATTGCGCTGAACAACTGGCTGCGCTCGGTCAGGTAACGGCTGATGCGTTCGCGCATCGCATTGAAGGCGCGGCCGACCTCGACCACTTCACTGCCGCCGCCCTCCGCCACCGGCTCGACTTCCGCACCGAGGGACATGTCCCGTGCAGCCCGCGCCAAGCGCTTGAGTGGCCGGCTCTGCCAGTGCACCAGCAGGCCAATGAACAACAACAGGAAGCCGCTGGTGAGCACGATGAACCAGACCTGTTGCGCCGGCAGGCCTTGTTCTTCAAGACTGGTGTAGGGCTCGGGCAACAGTGAGGCGATGTACAACCATTCGCCCGGCGCCATCTGGATTTGCGTGACCAATACTGGCGGGTTCACGGGTTCCAGGGTCAGCGCGTAATGCGCCCAGGAGCGTGGCAATTCATCGAGTTTCAGCCCGCTGTTGAAGATCCGCAGGTCTTCGGGGCTGACGAACGTCACCGAGATATCCGTGTCCTGACCCAGGGACTGACGCAACACTTCGTCCACCGCTTTGAGCACGGCTTCCTTGCGCGGGGTGATCGGCAGCACTTCCATGCCCAAGGGTTTGTCGTTGAGCGTCACCACAAAACGGGTGCCGCCCATGCTGCGCAACTGGTCGAGCACCAGCGGACGAAAAGCCACTGGCAGCGAGCGGAAGTAACTGACGCTGGCCGTCATCGAATGAGCGAGGCTACGGGCGCTGGTGACCAGGCCTTCCAGTTGGGTGGCGCGCAGTTGCGAGACCCAGATCACGCTCGACAGCGTCTGGGCGAACAGCACCGCCAACAACGTCAGCAGTAACATCCGCCCGAGCAGAGAACGCGGCACCGGAATCCGTGCGGCGAGTTTGCGCAAAAACTCAGTGGCCATTGCTGGCAACCACATTGGCGGCCAGTTGGTAGCCGCTGCCGCGCACGGTACGGATAAGGCGTGGCGGTTTTTCGGTGTCGCGCAGGCGCTGGCGCAAACGGCTGACGGCCATGTCGACGATGCGATCCAGCGGCATCAAATCGCGGCCACGGGTGGCGTTGCCGATGGTGTCGCGGTCGAGAATTTCCTGGGGGTGATCGAGGAACAGTTTGAGCAGCGCGAAGTCGGCGCCGGAGAGAATCACTTCTTCGCCGTCGATGTGGAACAGGCGATGGCTGACCATGTCCAGACGCCAGTCATCGAAGGCGAGCACTTCACTGCCGGAACGCTCCTGACCGAATTGCGCGCGACGCAACAAGGCTTTGATGCGCGCCTGCAATTCACGCGGGCTGAAGGGTTTGCCAAGGTAATCGTCGGCGCCCAATTCCAGACCGATGACGCGGTCGGCCTCATCGGAGCTGGCGGTGAGCATGATGATCGGCACCTGTGCCTGACGCGGGTGCTGGCGGATCCAGCGGCAGAGGCTGAAGCCGTCTTCGTCAGGGAGCATCACATCGAGGATCACCAAATCGCTCGGTGCCTCGTTCATCGCCTGACGAAAGCCTGCACCGTCAGGCGTGGTACGAACCTGGAAGCCGGCGCGGGTCAGGTAGGTGTCCAGCAACTCGCGTATCTCTTGATCGTCATCGACCAACAAAATCGACTTGTTGACTGAGCTCACAGGGGCGGCGTCCTTGTTGTTTGAATTGGGCGGATTATGCCTGATGCACTGAATCTACAAACACCACAAAACCCATTGTGGGAGCGGGCTTGCTCGCGAAGGGGCCATCACATCCAACATCATCGTTGACTGACACACCGCTTTCGCGAGCAAGCCCGCTCCCACATTTGATCGCATTTCAAGCTTGATCGAGCGCAACGCCCGCGCCCATCAGGCCGGAATACGGCGCCGTCACCAGCCACACCGGGATGCCTTTGAAGTAATCGCTCATGCAGCCCTTGTCAGCGAAGCACCGGGCAAAGCCGCTTTCGATGAAGAAATCGGCGAACCGCGGAATCACCCCGCCCACGATGTACACGCCACCACGCGCACCGGTGGTCAGCACGTTGTTGCCGGCCACACGACCCAGCCAGCAGCAGAACTGCTCAAGCACTTCCAGGGCAATCGGATCGCCGGCCAGACCGGCCGCGGTAATCGACTCGGGGGAATCCAGCACCGGTTCATGACCGTCCACCGCACAAATCGCCCGGTAAACCCGAGGCAAACCGCTGCCGCTCAATGCCGTTTCAGCGCTGACATGGCCGATCTCATTGAAGATGTGCTGCCACAACTGAGTTTCCCGCGGACTGCTCAGCGGCAAATCGACGTGACCGCCCTCCCCCGGCAACGCGGCGAAACGACCTTCGCCCAGATCCAGCAACGTGCCGACGCCGAGGCCAGTCCCCGGACCGATCACCACCGCCGGCCGCAACGGTTCCGGCGTGCCTTCGCAGACCACCCGAAACTCGCCCGGCTGCAAACGGGTCATGCCCAGCGCCATGGCCGAGAAGTCGTTGACCAGCAACAGTTGATCCACCTGCAAGGTCTGGCAGAACCCCTTGCGGCTGAGTCGCCAGTGATTGTTGGTGAACTTGAATTCATCGCCGCTGACGGGGCCGGCCACCGACAGGCACACCGAACCGATCGAACCCGGCGCCAGACCGAGCCCGCTCAGATAGAGAGCAATCGCCTCCTCCGGGCTGGCGTGGTCGGCCGTTGCCAGCACCTGGATCGATTCCAGTTGCTGGTTTTTCCACAACGCGAAACGTGCGTTGGTCCCACCGATGTCACCGACCAAAGCCAGTTTCAATTAAGCGTCTCCAGGGCAGAAGTAAAGGCGCTGGCGCCCTGCTCCGCCGAGCTGAAGGCCATGCGCATGAAACCAAACAGTTCGCGACCGCTGCCGATGTTATTGCCCAACAGGCCTTTGGCAGGTTCGCGCGCTGCGAATTCTTCGGCGTCCACCTTAAGCTCCAGAGTGCCTTTGACGCCATCGACGCGGATGATATCGCCCTCTTGGACGCGCGCCAAAGCGCCGCCCACATACGCTTCGGGGCTGACGTGAATCGCCGCCGGGATTTTCCCCGACGCGCCGGACATACGCCCGTCGGTGACCAACGCGACTTTGAAGCCGCGATCCTGCAGCACGCCAAGGAACGGCGTCATCTTGTGCAGCTCCGGCATGCCGTTGGAGCGCGGGCCCTGGAAGCGCATCACCGCGACGAAATCCTTCTCGAGCAAACCGGCCTTGAACGCATCGGCCAAATCCTGCTGATCCTGGAACACCATGGCCGGTGCTTCGACGACCTGATTTTCCAACGCGACGGCGGACACTTTCATGACACCGCGGCCGAGGTTGCCTTCCATCACCCGCAGGCCGCCCTCTGGCGAGAAGGCGCGCGCGACTGGACGCAGGATGGTTTCGTCGAGGCTTTCGATCGGGCCTTCGCGCCAGACCAGTTCGCCGTTATCGAGGAACGGTTCCACGGTGTAGCGGCTCAAGCCATGACCGAGAACAGTATTGACGTTCTCGTGCAGCAGCCCGGCCTCCAGCAATTCGCGGATCAGGAACGACATGCCGCCCGCCGCCTGGAAGTGGTTGATGTCGGCTTTACCGTTCGGGTAGACGTGGCTCAGGGTCGGCACCACCTCGGAGAGGTCGGCCATGTCCTGCCAGGTCAATTGAATGCCCGCCGCCATGGCGATCGCCGGCATGTGCAAGGTGTGATTGGTCGAGCCGCCGGTGGCGTGCAGGGCCACGATGGAGTTGACCAGCGAACGTTCGTCGACGATTTCGCCGATCGGCATGAAGTCGCCGCTCTGCTTGGTCAGACGCGTGACCTGATGCGCGGCTTCGCGGGTCAGGGCATCACGCAACGGGGTGTTCGGGTTGACGAAAGAGGCGCCCGGCAAGTGCAGGCCCATGACTTCCATCAGCAGTTGGTTAGTGTTGGCGGTGCCGTAAAAGGTGCAGGTACCCGGGCTGTGGTAGGACTTCATCTCCGATTCCAGCAGCTCTTCGCGGCTGGCCTTGCCTTCGGCGTAGCGCTGGCGCACGTCGGCTTTCTGCTTGTTGGAAATGCCCGAGACCATCGGCCCGCCCGGCACGAAGATCGTTGGCAGATGACCGAAACGCAGCGCGCCCATCATCAGGCCCGGCACGATCTTGTCGCAGATGCCGAGCATCAGCGCGCCGTCGAACATGTTGTGGGACAGCGCCACGGCGGTGGACAGCGCAATCACTTCGCGGCTCGGCAGGCTCAGCTCCATGCCCGGCTCGCCCTGGGTCACGCCATCGCACATGGCCGGGGTGCCACCGGCGAACTGGCCGACGGAGCCGATTTCACGCAGGGCTTTTTTGATTTGTTCAGGAAAGACTTCGTACGGCTGGTGCGCCGAGAGCATGTCGTTATAGGACGAAACAATCGCAATGTTCGCGGAGTTCATCATCCGCAGACTGTTCTTGTCGTCGGTGCCGCAACCGGCCACGCCGTGGGCGAAGTTGGCGCATTGCAGCTTGCCGCGCATGGGACCGTCGCTGGCAGCACCACGAATCAGTGCAAGGTAAGCCTCACGCGTGGCGCGGCTGCGGGCGATAAGCCGTTCGGTGACCTCAAGGACGCGGGGATGCATGTTTAGAACTCCAGGCTAACGGATGTGGCGACCTGATTGTCTATGCTGAACAAGAGCCGTTGTCGATGGGATGACGGACGGTTTTCTTGATCGGTCGGACCAGTTGATTCAGGTCACTCGTTGTAGATTGAACAAAATATTGCCATTAAAAAGGCTTGTTTTCTATTTTTATGCGAATAATCTTGTAATTCCAACAACAAAACGACGGCGGCCCTGTTAAATGACTCTTCGAATCGCAATCAATGGTTTTGGCCGAATTGGCCGTAACGTCCTGCGCGCACTGTATACCCAAGGGTATCGCCAGGATCTGCAGATCGTTGCCATCAATGACCTGGGCGACAGCGCGATGAACGCTCATCTGCTCAAGTACGACACTGTTCACGGCACGTTCGATGCCGATGTGCAGCACGATCGGGAAAGCCTGACCGTCAACGGCGACCGTATTTCTGTCAGTGCCATTCGCAACCCGGCCGAACTGCCTTGGGCTGCCGAGAAGATCGACGTCGTATTCGAATGCACCGGTTTGTTCACCGACCGCGACAAAGCCGCCGCGCATATTACGGCCGGCGCACGCAAAGTAATCATCTCGGCCCCGGCCAAAGGCGCCGACGCCACCGTGGTGTATGGCGTCAACCACGACATTCTGCGCCAATCGCACCAGATCATTTCCAATGCGTCGTGCACCACCAACTGCCTGGCCCCGGTGGCCCAGGTGTTGCACCGCGAACTGGGAATCGAAAGCGGCCTGATGACCACGATCCACGCCTACACCAACGATCAGCACCTGACCGACGTCTATCATGTCGATCCGTATCGTGCGCGTTCGGCCACCCAAAACATGATCCCGAGCAAAACCGGCGCGGCTGAAGCGGTCGGCCTGGTGCTGCCGGAACTGGCGGGCAAACTGACCGGCATGTCGGTGCGTGTTCCGGTGATCAACGTGTCGCTGGTGGACCTGACCGTGCAACTCAAACGCGAAGCGTCGGCCGATGAAGTGAACGCGCTGCTGAAAGAAGCCAGCCAGCACTCGAAGATTCTCGGTTACAACACCCTGCCGCTGGTCTCCAGCGACTTCAACCACAACCCGCTGTCGTCGATTTTTGACGCCAACCACACCAAGTCCAGCGGCAAGCTGCTCAAGGTGCTGGCCTGGTACGACAACGAATGGGGCTTCTCCAACCGCATGCTCGATAACTGCCTGGCGCTGTGCAACGCTGAATAAGCCGCCGTGAAAAAGCAGGAGCAGCACCGATGATCGGTATCAGCTTTACGCAAAAGACCATGGCAGCGCGCAAGCGTATTGCCTTGGTCGCCCATGACCACTGCAAAGTGTTTTTGCTGGACTGGGCCGAGCGGCAGAAAGACAGGCTCGCACAGCATGAACTGGTCGCCACCGGCACCACCGGGTTGTTGTTGCAACAACGCCTGGATTTGCCTGTGGAGAGCATGATCAGCGGTCCGTTGGGCGGCGACCAGCAACTCGGCGCGCGCATCGCCGAGCAGCGGGTCGACATGTTGGTGTTCTTTTGGGACCCGTTCGAACCACAGCCGCACGACCCGGACATCAAGGCGTTATTGCGCGTCGCGGCGGTCTGGAACATTCCCGTCGCCTGCAACGAATGCAGCGCCGACTACCTGCTGAGCAGCCCGATGATGGAGCAGGCGCACGAACATCGGATCCCCGATTACGCGACCTATCTGTTGGGCCGCGCCTGAACCTTCACAAATCAGCACTTGACCACTCGAGCGGATGATAAGCATTATCATTCGCTCGAAATGGATCAGGTCCTCCCGTGAGTCAATCTCGCTTCAATCACGTCTTCATCGCCCAGCGAGTCTCTCTGCTGCGCACATTGGAGCGGATGGTCAACAATCACAGCACCGCCGAAGACCTCCTGCAGGAGACCTACCTGCGAGTGACCCGGGCGCTCAGTGAGCGGGCCATCGATCACCTTGAACCGTTCGTTTTCCAGACCGCCCGCAACCTGGCGCTGGACCATTTGCGTGCGCGGCGAATCCAGTCGCGCACGATGCTCGACGACGTGCCGCTGGACGTGGTGGAAAGCGTCGCCGCCCCCGCCAGCAGTGCCGAGGACGCCGCCCATGCCGAACAATTGCTCGAGCGCTTGAACGTGAGCCTCAATGAACTCAGCGCCCGTCAGCAGCAGATTTTCATCCTCAGTCGTCTGCACGGACACAGCTATCTGGAGATCGCCGAGAAGCTTGGCGTGTCATTGAGCACCGTGCAAAAGGAGCTGAAATTGATCATGGCGATCTGCATCGGCGTGGCCGAACGGTTAAACGGCGACTGAATCTGTAGGTTAATTCTCTAGCTGTGAGGATGACCTGCACTGACTATCGGGCTTTGCTACCCTTGCCCCACTTTCAAGCTTCACTAAAAAAACAGCGGTGCCAAGACACTGCCGAGGAAACACCGTGACGGACACGCTTCCAGTGCCTCCCCCCGCCCCCCCTCCGCCCTCCCCGGCGCGGGCCCCCGCAAGTGCGATGGACCAGGCCCTGGACTGGCTGATCGTGCTGGACAGTCCGAGCGAGGAACAGACCCGACAGTTTCACGACTGGCTCGCCGCCCATCCGTTGCATGCCGAGGCGTTCGCCAAGGCTCAGGCGATCTGGGAAGGCCCGCAGGTCGTGCAATGCGCGCAAAGCCTGGCCGCCCTGCCGCCGAAAGTGACCGTCCTGTCGCGCCTGCGCCCGCACTGGAAACCCTTGGCCACCGCCGCCGTGTTGATCCTCGGTTTGTTCAGCTTCAGTAATCTGCCGATTCGCCTGCAGGCTGATCACCTGACCGTGGTCGGTGAACGCCAGCGGCTGCAACTGGAGGATGGCTCGAAGGTCCTGCTCAATACCAATTCGGCCTTCTCCAGCACCATCAACGATCAACAGCGCGTTGCCCGCTTGTATCAGGGCGAGGCGTTTTTCGAGGTAACGGCCAATCGTGGCCAGCCGCTGGAAATTGACGCCGGGCCGGTCAAGGCCAGCGTTCGGGACACCGCGTTTGCGGTGCGTTATCTGGACGGTGTGGCGCAGGTCCGGGTGCAGCGTGGGGATGTCGACTTGCGAGCAACCCGCGATGACGCGCGAATTCGTTTGTCCGCCGGAGAAAGCGTCCGTATCGGCCCCAACGGTTTCGATCGCCCCGCCAAACTCGATGCCGCGACTGACCTGGCATGGGTCCAGGGTCGACTGGTGTTCGAAAACTGCCCGCTGAGCCAGGTGCTGGCGGAGCTGCGTCGTTACTATCCAGGCTGGATTATCAACAACAACGAGCAGTTGGCCGACATCGCCGTCACCGGCAATTACCGCCTCGACCAGCCATTGGACGTGGTCCGTTCGCTGGCCCACATCACCTCGGCGCGACTCCAGGAGTTCCCGGCGCTGGTGATTTTGAACTAAATGAGAATTATTTTTACTCGATAGCCAACGCCCGTACGTCTCGTTATAGCCAATGCAATTGATTCGCATCTACAGATGCCGATCAGCACCTATAAAGATTCGTGCGACACGGAGCGCTATCGATGTCCTCTCGCCTTACCCGCCAACCCTCTTCACCTTCTCGCGTGCTGTCGTTGCTGACCGCCGCCATCCTGATGGCCGGCAGCGCGCAGCTCTACGCCGCCACCGCTGCCGAGCAACCGACCCGCAACATGGGCGATTACGCGTTCGCCATCCCCCAGCAGTCGCTGGTCTCGGCACTCAATGCCTTTACCGCCGTGACCGGTTGGCAGGTCGGCTTGCCGGCAGAACTGGCTGAAGGCGTGGCCTCGCCGGGCGTACGGGGTTCGCTGCCGCCAGAGAAAGCCCTCGATCGCCTGTTGGTGGGGACCAACCTGAGCTATCGCAAAATGGGCACCAACAACATCGTGCTGGAGAAGCGCAGCAACAGCAGCGCGCTCAACCTGGACCAGGTGACCATCAGCGCCACCCGCCAGGAACAGGACGTGAACAGCGTGCCGAGCACCGTCACCGTCCAGACCCGCGAAGAGCTGGACCGCAACAACGTAAACAACATCAAGGATCTGGTGCGCTACGAGCCCGGTGTTTCGGTGGGCGGCGCCGGTCAACGCGCCGGCCTTACGGGCTACAACATCCGCGGCATCGACGGCGACCGCGTACTGACCCAGATCGACGGTGTGCAAGTACCCGACAGCTTCTTCAACGGCCCTTACGCGCAGACCAACCGCAACTACGTCGACCCCGAAATCGTCAAGCGCGTCGAGATTCTGCGCGGCCCGGCATCCGTGCTTTACGGCAGCAACGCCATCGGCGGCGCGGTCAGCTACTACACGCTGGACCCGGACGACATCATCAAACCAGGCAAGGATGTCGGCGCACGCCTGAAAACCGGCTACAGCTCGGCCGACGACAGCTGGTTGACCTCCGGCACCGTGGCCGGTCGCACCGGCGACTTCGACGGCCTGTTGCACTTGAGTCAGCGCAATGGTCATGAAACAGAGTCCTACGGTGAAACCGGCGGCACCGGCCTGAACCGCACCGAGGCCAACCCCGAGGACGTGCGCACCACCAACGTGCTGGCCAAACTGGGCTGGGACTACGCCGACGATGCGCGCTTCGGCCTGACTTACGAGCACTACAAGGATGACCGCGACACTAATCAACTGAGCGCAGTGGGCGGTCCGTTCAACGCAGGACGTGGTTTCGGTTTCTATAAATCCCGTACCGGCAACGACACGGTCACCCGCGAACGCTTCGGTCTGGAACACAGCTTCGGCCTGGACAGCGTCCTGGCTGACAACATCAAGTGGACGCTGAACTACCAGATCGCCAAGACCGACCAGAGCACCGAAGAAATCTACGCGCCATCGCGCACGGTGCTGCGCAACCGCGATACCACCTACAAGGATCGCCAATGGGTGTTCGATGCCCAGGCTGACAAGTCGTTTGCCATCGCCGACACCGACCACACCATTACTTACGGCACCACGATCAAACAGGACAAAGTCACCGGCCTGCGCACCGGTAGCGGCACCTGCCTGACCGTGGCCGGCGCTTGCCGTGTCATCGGTGCCGCCAGCGCCGCCGATACGCTCAAACCAGCCAGCGATTTCCCGGACCCGACCATCAACAGCTACAGCCTGTTCGCTCAGGATCAGATCAGTTGGGGCAACTGGACTTTCCTGCCCGGCGCACGCTACGACTACACCGAGCTCAAGCCGCACATCACCGACGAATTCCTGGTCACCGCCGATCAGAGCGGCAACGGTGTGGTGAGCGAAGACACCAAGACCTGGCATCGTCTGTCGCCAAAATTCGGCACCACCTATAACTTCAACGATCACTACACTTGGTATGGCCAGTACGCCGAAGGCTTCCGCACGCCGACCGCCAAGGCACTGTACGGTCGCTTTGAAAACCTGGCCGGCGGTTATCAGGTCGCACCGAATCCTGATCTGGAACCGGAAAAGAGCAAGAGCTATGAAACCGGCCTGCGCGGCCAGTTCGAGGCAGGCACTTTCGATGTGGCGGTGTTCTACAACAAATACCGCGACTTCATCGATGAGAACGCCATCACGCCCGGTTACACCGAGACCACCTTCCAGAGCAACAACATCGCGCACGCCACCATCAAAGGCGTGGAGCTCAAGGGTCGCCTGAACCTGGACAGCTTCGGCGCGCCGACCGGCCTCTACACCCAAGGTTCGGTGGCTTACCTGTACGGCCGAAACGATGACAACGGCCAGCCGCTGAACAGCATCAACCCGCTGACTGGCGTGTTCGGCCTGGGTTACGACCAGGACAACTACGGCGCCCTGTTGAGCTGGACACTGGTCAAACGCAAGACCCGCGTCGACAGCACCAGCTTCAAAACCCCGGACGGCACCAGCACCCAGTTCAAGACCCCGGGTTATGGCGTGCTCGACCTGGCCGGTTTCTACAAGGTGACCGACGACGTAACCGTCAACGCCGGTTTGTACAACCTGACCAACAAGAAGTACTGGCAGTGGGATGACGTGCGCGGTTACGACAGCGTCGGCGAAGCCTCGGTCACGCAACCGGCCAACCTCGACCGCCTGACCCAGCCGGGTCGCAACTTCGCGATCAACCTGGTCTGGGATATCTGACCCTGCCACCTCACTGCGCTGCTTTATAGAAGTGGCGAAGTGAGGTTTTTTTACTGTCAGGCGCCTGCTTGTTCGTCTCGTTACCAAGCGCCTCTTTTTCTCAAGGACTTCTCATGACCGCTCAGGACACTGCTCAACGCCCCGCTCTGCGTTCGCAACGTTTGAACCAGATCACAAACGAGCCTCATACCAAGCTGGATGCCTTGGTCAAAGCCCACGCACCGTTCGAAACCCAGGCCAACTTCGCGCGCTTCGTGGTGGCTCAGTATTTGTTTCAGTCGGAACTGGTGTCGCTGTACAACGATGCCGAAATGACCGCCATCGTCCCGGACCTGCCAGCTCGCTGCCGTGCTGAAGCGGCCAAGGCTGACCTCGCTGATCTGGAAACCGAAGTTCCGGCCCCCGTCGCCGGGGCGGTGAAGAACCCAACCAAAGCCGAGGCGCTGGGTTGGCTGTTCGTGTCGGAAGGTTCGAAACTTGGTGCGGCGTTTCTGATCAAGCGTGCTGTGGGGCTCGGATTAAGCGAAACCTTTGGTGCCCGCCATCTTGGTGAACCGGCCGGTGGTCGCGCTGAAGGCTGGAAGAGCTTCGTCAAAACCCTCGACGGGCTGGAACTCAGCGCACAAGAAGAAGCCCAGTTGGATAAAGGCGCTATCGACGCGTTCAACCGCTTCACCGTATTACTGGAACAGGCCTACGCCTCCACCCCCGAACTCGCCTGAAGAAACACATTCCCCCTGTAGTAGTGAGCCTGCTCGCGATGACGGAGTGTCAGTCGACATCATTGCCGCCTGACCCACCGCTATCTCGAGCAGGCTCACTCCTACAAGGGACCGAGTGTGCCTGCAAGATCCCGATCAAGCCTTAGTCGCGCAACTTGAGCCCAATGCCTCACCCAACCACCTCAAAACTCACCCGAATCCTCTTCGGTCTCCTGGCCTACATCAGCCTGGGCATCGGCCTGATCGCCATCGTCATACCCGGCCTGCCGACCACCGAGTTCATCCTGCTGGCCGCCTGGGCCGCGACCAAGAGTTCGCCGCGCCTGAGTGCCTGGCTGGAAAACCATCGGCTGTTCGGTTCCATCCTGCGTAACTGGCGCAACGGCAAAATCATCGCCCGCCGAGCCAAGATCAGCGCCACCGTCAGCATGCTGCTGTGCGCCGGGTTGATGCTGGTGATGCTCGAACCTGGCTGGCCGATCTTCCTGGCGATTGCCGGCATGAGCCTGGGCAATCTGTGGATCTGGTCGCGGCCGGAATCATTGCCGACAATTTCCTGAATTTTTGTCCTTTTCAGGGCATTTTCCTGCGCAAACGTTCACCTGCTACCGTTCGTCGGCTTCGCGTTCATGCAACCTGCGCCTGCGCCGATGTGCATTAAATGGCGCTGAATGGACTTGGCGAACCGGGTCGATCCCGACTCACAGCCAACACCTCATCCATTCGCGAGTTCGTCCTATGTTCGACTCTCTTTCCATCCGCCTGAAAATCGTCCTGCTGTCCGGTCTGTGCCTGCTGGGCGTGGTCGCCCTGATCGTCGGCATGAACATCTACCAGACCGATCAGAACGATGAACTGGTCAGCGCTTCCAGCAGCAAGATGCTCACCGCCAGCGTGCAGGACTTGCTCCAGGCCAAGGCCGCCGAGCAAGCGGTGCGGGTGCAGAAAACCTTCGGCGAAAGCCTGCTGGTGGTGACCGCCCTGGCCGATCAGATCGAGGACATGCGCAACCTGGCGAGCAAGCGCTCCCTTGACGCCGGCGCCCTGCGTGAAGAGTTGAACCAGAGCCTGAAAACCGCCTTCGAGCGCAACAGCAAAGTGCTCGGCATCTGGCTGGCATTCGAGCCCAATGGCCTCGATGGCAAGGACAGCGAATTCGCCAACGATGCGGCTCGCCAGTCCAACGAAGCCGGTCGTTTCGCCAGCTACTGGAGCCGTGCCGGCGGTGTCGGGATCAACACGATCATGGTCGAAGACGACATGACCAAAACCACCTTGAGCCTCAGCGGCACGCCTTACAACAGTTGGTACACCTGCCCTCGCGACAGCAAGCGCACCTGCCTGCTCGACCCGTATGCCGACACCGTCGCCGGCAAGGAAATGTTGATGACCACCATTTCCGTACCGCTGCTGGTGGATGGCAAATCCATCGGCGTGGTCGGTGTGGACATCGCCCTCGACGCCCTGCAAGCAGCAGCGGTCGACTCCCAACGTGATCTGTTCAACAGCGCCGGGCACATGCTGATCGTCTCCGGCAGCGGTGTACTCGCCGGTTACAGCGTCGACGCGAGCAAGGTTGGCAAAAGCATCGGCGACACCCTGGGCGCAGACGGCAAGGACGTCCTGCAATTGCTCAGCGGTGGGACGCCGAAAATTCTCGAACAGGGCGACCTGATCCGTGCGGTGTACCCGGTCAGTCCGATTGCCGAGTCCAAGGCCTGGGGCGTGGTGATCGACCTGCCGAAACAAGTGTTGCTGGCCGACTCGGTCAAGCTGCAAGCCGTACTCGATGACGCCCAGCAAAGCGGCACGATCAAAGCCGTTTTGGTGGCGGTGATTGCCGGGCTGGTCGGACTGTTGTTGATCTGGCTCACGGCGTCCGGCGTGACTCGGCCGATCAACAGCGTGGCCGAAATGCTCAAGGCGATTGCCAGCGGCGACGGCGACCTGACGCAGCGTCTGCACTACAGCAAGAAAGACGAACTGGGCGAACTGGTGAGCTGGTTCAACCGTTTCCTCGACAAGCTGCAACCGACCATCGCGCAGATCAAACAAAGCATCACCGATGCGCGCGGCACCGCCGACCAATCTTCGGAAATCGCCCGCCAGACCAGCGAAGGCATGCAGGTGCAGTTCCGCGAAATCGACCAGGTCGCCACCGCGTCCAACGAAATGAGCGCCACCGCCCACGACGTCGCCAACAGTGCGTCGAACGCGGCTAACGCGGCCAAGGGTGCCGACCAGTCGGCCCGCGACGGCATGCAGATCATCGAACGCAGCACCCGCGACATCAATCAACTGGCCGACGAAGTCAGTAAGGCGGTGACCGAAGTCGAAGCACTGGCGGTCAACAGCGAGCAGATCGGCTCGGTGCTGGAAGTGATCCGCAGCATCGCCGAACAAACCAACCTGCTGGCGCTCAACGCGGCGATTGAAGCGGCACGTGCCGGCGAAAGCGGTCGCGGGTTTGCGGTGGTCGCTGATGAAGTGCGCAACCTGGCCAAACGTACGCAAGATTCGGTGGAAGAAATCCGCATCGTCATCGAGCGCATCCAGACCGGCACTCGCGGCGTGGTTGCTACCATGCATTCGAGCCAGACACAGGCTCACAGCAACGCTGGACAGATCCAGCAAGCGGTGCAGGCCTTGAGCAAGATCAGCGACGCGGTGACGGTCATCAGCGACATGAACCTGCAAATCGCCAGCGCCGCCGAACAGCAAAGCGCGGTGGCCGAAGAGGTCAATCGCAACGTCTCGGCGATCCGCACCGTCACCGAAACCCTGACCGGCCAGGCCACCGAATCGGCGCAGATCAGCAGCCATCTCAATTCGTTGACCACCCACCAGATGAAATTGATGGATCAGTTTCGGGTTTAAACAGGCACCACCTAACAATGTGGGAGCGGGCTTGGTCCGGGCGGCGTTCCGACGAAAGCGTAGTGTCAGTCGATATCAATGTTGCTGACCCACCGCCTTCGCGAGCAAGCCCGCTCCCACAATGGGATTTCATCCGGCCTGGCAATTTTTTGATCTATGATCAGGCCCTCTCCCGGAGGGCCTTCGATGACTGATTTACTCACGTCCATTCAAGCCGCACTCGGCTTGCCTCACACCCAGGTCAAGTTCACCTCGAGCGGCGCCCTGCCCTCGGCGTTTGCCGTCACCGATCTGGCGTGCGCCAGCATTGCCGCTGCCGGCCAGGCTGTCAGCGAATGGCTACAGCAACAAACCGGTCGCTTACCCAGCCTTGAGGTCGACCGCCGCCTGGCCTCCTTTTGGTTCGCCACTTCGATCCGCCCGATAGGCTGGAGCGTCCCGCCGCTGTGGGATCCGGTCGCCGGTGACTACGCGACCAAAGACGGATGGATCCGCCTGCACACCAACGCGCCCCATCACCGCGCCGCTGCCGAAAAAGTGCTCGGTGCCTGCGCCGACCGTGCAGCGATGGCGAGCAAGGTTGCTCAATGGGCCAAAAGCGATCTGGAGCAGGCCGTGGTCGATGCCGGTGGCTGCGCCGCCGAGATGCGTAGCTGGGCGCAATGGCAGACGCATCCCCAAGGTCAGGCGGTGAACGCCGAGCCGCTGATTCAGTTTGCTGAAAACAGCCGCCAGAACGCGAAACCGTGGCAAGGCTCGGTGGCGCAACCGCTGGCCGGGATCAAGGTGCTGGATTTGACCCGAGTGCTCGCCGGACCGATCGCCAGCCGTTTTCTGGCAGGCCTCGGCGCCGACGTTTTGCGGATCGACCCACCGACCTGGAACGAACCCGGTGTGGTGCCGGAAGTCACCTTGGGCAAACGCTGCGCACGCCTGGACCTGCACGACAAGACTGATCGCGCGGTGTTCGAAAGCCTGCTCAAGGACGCTGACATTCTGCTCCACGGCTACCGCGCCGACGCACTGGAACATCTGGGTTACGGCGTCGCCGAACGCCAGAAACTGGCGCCCGGCCTGATCGACGTCAGCCTTAATGCTTACGGTTGGAGCGGCCCCTGGCAGAACCGCCGCGGCTTCGACAGCCTGGTACAAATGAGCAGCGGAATCGCCGACGCCGGCCTGCAGTGGAAGCGCTCGGACAAACCGACGCCATTGCCCTTGCAAGCGCTCGATCACGCCACCGGGTATTTGATGGCGGCCAGTGCGATTCGATTGTTGGGGCGTAGTGGATCGGCGCGGTTGTCGTTGGCGCGTACGGCGAAGTTGCTGATTGAAAATGGTCCGGGAACAGATGAGCCGTTGCGGGCGGAGGATGACAACGATCAAGGGCTGTTGATCGAGCAGACGCCTTGGGGACCGGCGCATCGGTTGCAGGTACCGCTTAAGATCACGGGGACGCCGTTGCAGTGGGCTCTTGCGGCCAGCGAACTGGGTTCCCATCGCGCGCAGTGGTGGTGACTGTCCGATAGCCTTCGCGAGCAAGCCCGCTCCCACATTTGACCGGGTTCATCCAGATGGAATGCGATTAAATGTGGGAGCGGGCTTGCTCGCGAAGGAGCCCGAACATTCAGCATAGATGTTCGATCAATATTCAGTCCGTTCGACTCAGTGATGTCCAAAGCAGCTGCGCCGCATAGCCTCGATAAGGTCGCCACGCTTCAGCACGCTGCAACAATTGCCGAGCCGTCACCGCCTCACCCTCTAGCGCTGCCAACGCATTGATCAACCCCACATCCCCGCTTGGAAACGCATCCAGATCGCGCAACTGCCGCAAGGCAATGTATTGCGCCGTCCAGTCACCAATCCCGTGCAACGCCAGCAACCGCGCAACGCCTTCCTCCCGATCCGGCTCAAACAATAAAGGATCATCGAGCAACGCCTGAGCCACACCCGACAGGGTTCGACCACGGCTTTTCGGCATCCCCAACGTTGCCAGATCCACTGACGCCAAAGCAGCAGCCTGAGGAAACACATGGGTCACGCCGGGCAACGACGAAGCCAACGACTCGCCATGCTGCGCCACCAATTTCCCCGTCAGTTTAATAGCCGCGCCCACGCTAATCTGTTGCCCCAACACCGCACGAATCGCCAACTCCAGGCCATCCCACGCCCCCGGCACCCGCAACCCCGGGCGCTCGGCAATCAACCGCGCCATCAAGGGATCAACCGCCAGTTCCCGATGAATCGTTGCCAGGTCCGCATCCAGATCAAACATCCGCCGCAGCCGCGCGGTGATCTCCGGCACGGCCGCTGAATCAGGAAAATCCAGCGTCACTTCAAGTGCATCCGTCGCCGCGGGCTTGATCGAAAACGTGCCATGAACTCCGTTCAACCCGATGCTGCGCGAGTAAACGCCGTCAACCACGACCTCGATCCCGACGATCGCCCGCGCCGACAAAAACCCCAGCATCGCCGACCAGTCATAGGGCTGTAGGTACTCCAGCAGCACCTTCATAATGCCTCCAATTGCCGATGAGCCCCCGCTGACCAGATGAACCAAGTTCACCCGACAGACTGGAAAAGTCGCGGTGATCGGTCCACTCTCGGACACGGCGACACCCGGATAAGCTATCAATAAAAGAAACTCCGAGGGCAGGCCTGAGGTCTGCCCTGATTCAATGCCTTTTTGAAGGAGAAACGCTAAATGGCTATGTTCGAGCCCGGTCACCTGCACATCGAGCGCCACGCGCTGACCAAGGACGATTACGGTTACAACCTGCACATCGAATATGCAATCAGCCAGGATCCCCAGGAAGGCGAAGGCATGCTGTTCAAGATGCATGGCACGGTTGGGGACAAGGAGTTGAAGGAAGAATTCTTCCTGCCCAAGGATCAGGCGTTCGACTTCGCCCGGCATGCCACGCGCATCGCGCAGAAGTACGGGATGCCCAAAGAGGCCAGTATCGGCTCGATACACAAGGAGTACGACGCCATGTTTGAAGATGTGCGGGCGCAGCTCCACGTCAAATCCGGCGACCCGGTCAAACCTGAGCATCTGGATCGAATCTGAGACACCCCTTGAACGTTCCCGCGCGCCTGCGTGGGAACGATCAATTAGAAGTCCCGCGCAAGATTTCACCATTGGCCCGCCCCAAGGCATACTTGCCACCCTCCGCACTCCAGAACCCAAAAACGCCCCATGCGTATCCACGTCAGCTTCATCGACCGCGTCGGCATTACCCAGGAAGTCCTGGCCCTGCTCGGTGGGCGCAATCTCAATCTGGATGCAGTGGAAATGGTTCCGCCCAACGTCTACATCGACGCCCCGACCCTGAGCCCGGAAGTCCTCGAAGAGCTGCGCGATGCGTTGTTCAGCGTGCGCGGCGTGCAAGCAGTGACGGTGGTCGACATTCTTCCCGGTCAGCGTCGGCACCTGCAGCTCGATGCGTTGCTCGCGGCCATGACCGACCCGGTCCTGGCACTGGACAGTGCCGGCAAGGTGCTGCTGGCCAACCCGGCGCTGATTGCGTTGTACGGTCGCGAGCCTGACGGCGAAAGCATCGCCGACCTGTTCGCCGACCCCGCACTGCTCGAAGCCCTGCTGGAAAACGGCTTCCGCCTGCCGCTGCGGGAAGTCACTGTCAACGGCCAGACGTTGCTGCTGGACGCCACACCGATTACCGACGCCGGCGCCCTGCTGACCCTGTATCAACCGAACCGCATCGGCGAACGCCTCTCGGCGCTGCACCACGACCATGCCGAAGGTTTCGATGCGCTGCTCGGCGAGTCCCCGGCAATTCGGACCCTCAAGGCCCGTGCCCAGCGCGTTGCGGCCCTCGATGCGCCGTTGCTGATCCAGGGCGAAACCGGCACCGGCAAAGAACTGGTGGCGCGAGCCTGCCACGCCATCAGCGCTCGGTACAGTTCGCCATTTTTGGCGCTGAACTGCGCGGCATTGCCGGAGAACCTCGCCGAAAGCGAACTGTTCGGCTACGCCCCCGGCGCCTTCACCGGCGCGCAACGGGGCGGCAAACCCGGGCTGATGGAACTGGCCAACCAGGGCACGGTGTTTCTCGATGAGATCGGCGAGATGTCGCCGTATTTGCAGGCCAAGTTGCTGCGCTTCTTGAACGACGGCAGCTTCCGCCGGGTGGGCGGGGATCGTGAGGTGAAGGTCAATGTGCGGATCCTCAGCGCTACGCACCGTGATCTGGAGAAAATGGTCAGCGAAGGTTCTTTCCGTGAAGACCTGTTCTATCGCCTCAATGTCCTGAACGTCGAAGTCCCGCCCCTGCGCGAACGCGGCCAGGACATCCTGCTGCTGGCCCGCTACTTCATGCAGCAGGCCTGCGCGCAGATCCAGCGCCCGGTCTGTCGCCTGGCGCCCGGCACCTATCCGGCACTGCTCGGCAATCGCTGGCCGGGCAACGTGCGGCAACTGCAGAACGTGATCTTCCGCGCCGCCGCCATTTGCGAAAGCACCCTGGTGGACATTGGCGACCTCGATATCGCCGGCACCTCCGTGGCACGTCAGAGTGACAGCGAAGTAGACAGCCTCGAACAAGCCATGGAAGAGTTCGAAAAAACCCTGCTGGAAAAACTCTACGTCAGCTACCCCTCGACCCGCCAACTGGCCAACCGCCTGCAAACCTCTCACACCGCCATCGCCCATCGGTTGCGCAAGTACGGCATTCCCAATAAGCCGTAAGGCTTCTGTATTGATCGTTCCCACGCTCTGCGTGGGAATGCAGCCCGGGACGCTCCGCGTCCCAAAGCGGACTCAGAGCGTCCATTGAGGAGTTCCCGCGCAGAGCGTGGGAACGATCATTTACGCAACTCAAAAACGACCTCCATCTGTACTGAAAGCGCTACAGCGGAACGATATCGCTACACCTTCTCCTGATCACCGCTGTGCAAGGCTTTGATCCACTTAGGCTTTTTTCTCCACCTTGTGCTGTAGCGATTTCGCTACAGCCAGCAAACTCTTGTACCTCGAACAAACACACAAGCTATTGATTTATAACGATTAAAAAACATTGGCCGCGATTTTGCTTAGTAACCATCCATAAAGTACGGCATTGCCGAGTATTCAATCGCGTCCACCAGACGAGTCTGGCCCCCTTAGGAGTTTCCATGAGCGAGTTGCGTTTTACTGAAGATCACGAATGGCTGCGTACCGAAGCTGACGGCACCGTCACAGTCGGCATCACCGCTTTCGCACAGAACGCCTTGGGCGACGTGGTTTTCGTACAACTGCCTGAGCTGCAGTCCTACGATAAAGGCGCTGAAGCCGCCACCGTGGAATCGGTAAAAGCCGCCAGCGGCGTGTACATGCCGCTGGACGGTGAAGTGCTGGAAGTGAACCCGGCGCTGGACAGCAGCCCTGAACTGGTCAACGAAGATCCGCTGGGCGAAGGCTGGTTCTTCCGCTTCCAGCCAACCGATGCATCGGCTGTCGCCAAACTGCTGGATCAAGACGCTTACGACCGTCTGATCAAAGCCAACGCCGAAGCCTGAGGAGCGCTGACATGACTCAAGTAAGCCTGACCACCGCCAACGAATTCATCGCCCGCCACATCGGCCCGCGTGCCGGCGACGAGCAAGCCATGCTCAACAGCCTCGGTTTCGACTCGCTGGAAGCCCTGAGCGCCAGCGTCATCCCCGACAGCATCAAGGGCACCAGCGTCCTCGGCCTCGAAGACGGCCTGAGCGAAGCCGATGCCCTGGCCTTGATCAAGTCCATCGCCGGCAAAAACCAGCTGTTCAAGACCTACATCGGCCAGGGCTACTACGGCACCCACACGCCGTCGCCGATCCTGCGCAACCTGCTGGAAAACCCGGCCTGGTACACCGCCTACACCCCGTACCAACCGGAAATTTCCCAGGGCCGTCTCGAAGCGCTGCTCAACTTCCAAACCCTGATCAGCGACCTCACCGGCCTGCCGATTGCCAACGCCTCGCTGCTGGATGAAGCCACCGCCGCCGCCGAAGCCATGACCTTCTGCAAACGCCTGAGCAAGAACAAGGGCAGCCACGCCTTTTTCGCCTCCGTGCATTGCCACCCGCAAACCCTCGACGTGCTGCGCACCCGGGCCGAGCCGTTGGGCATCGACGTGGTGGTCGGCGACGAACTCGAACTGACTGACGTGACGCCATTCTTCGGCGCCCTGCTGCAATACCCGGCGAGCAACGGTGACGTATTCGATTACCGCGAGCTGACCGAACGCTTCCACGCCGCCAATGCACTGGTGGCGGTCGCCGCCGACCTGCTGGCCCTGACCGTGCTCACCCCGCCGGGCGAATTCGGTGCCGACGTGGCCATCGGCAGCGCACAACGTTTCGGCGTGCCGCTGGGCTTCGGTGGCCCGCACGCGGCGTACTTCTCCACCAAGGACGCGTTCAAGCGTGACATGCCGGGCCGTCTGGTCGGCGTCTCCGTCGACCGTTTCGGCAAGCCGGCGCTGCGCCTGGCGATGCAGACCCGCGAGCAACATATCCGCCGCGAGAAGGCCACGTCGAACATCTGTACCGCGCAAGTGCTGCTGGCCAACATCGCCAGCATGTACGCCGTGTACCACGGCCCGAAAGGCCTGACGCAGATTGCCAACCGCGTGCATCACCTGACCGCGATTCTGGCTAAAGGCTTGAGCGCATTGGGCCTGAAGGTCGAGCAAGAAAACTTCTTCGACACCCTGACCCTGAACACCGGCGCCAACACCGCCAAGCTGCACGACCAGGCGCGCGCGCAGCAGATCAACCTGCGCGTGGTCGATGCCGAACGTCTGGGCCTGTCTCTCGACGAAACCACCTCGCAAGCCGACGTGGAAACCCTGTGGGCCCTATTGGCCGACGGCCAAACCCTGCCGGACTTCGCGGCATTGGCTGCCACCGTGCAAAGCACGATCCCGGCCGCGCTGATGCGCCAGTCGCCGATCCTCAGCCACCCGGTGTTCAACCGTTATCACTCGGAAACCGAGCTGATGCGCTACCTGCGCAAGCTCGCCGACAAGGACCTGGCCCTAGATCGCACCATGATCCCGCTGGGTTCGTGCACCATGAAACTCAACGCCGCCAGCGAAATGATCCCGGTGACCTGGGCCGAATTCGGCGCCCTGCACCCGTTCGCCCCGGCCGAGCAAAGCGCCGGTTATCAGCAACTGACCGACGAACTGGAAGCGATGCTCTGCGCCGCCACCGGTTACGACGCGATCTCGCTGCAACCGAACGCCGGTTCCCAAGGTGAATACGCCGGCCTGCTGGCGATTCGTGCCTATCACCAGAGCCGTGGCGAAGACCGTCGCGACATCTGCCTGATCCCCTCGTCCGCCCACGGCACCAACCCGGCCACCGCCAACATGGCCGGCATGCGCGTGGTTGTCACCGCGTGCGATGCCCGTGGCAACGTCGACATTGAAGACCTGCGGGCCAAGGCCATCGAGCACCGCGAACACCTCGCCGCGCTGATGATCACCTACCCGTCGACCCACGGCGTGTTCGAAGAAGGCATCCGCGAAATCTGCGGCATCATTCATGACCACGGCGGCCAGGTGTACATCGACGGCGCCAACATGAACGCGATGGTCGGCCTCTGCGCGCCGGGCAAGTTCGGCGGCGACGTGAGCCACCTGAACCTGCACAAAACCTTCTGCATTCCGCACGGCGGTGGCGGCCCGGGCGTCGGCCCGATTGGCGTCAAGTCGCACCTGACCCCGTTCCTGCCGGGTCACGGCACCATGGAGCGTAAAGAAGGCGCGGTCTGCGCGGCACCGTTCGGCAGCGCGAGCATTCTGCCGATCACCTGGATGTACATTCGAATGATGGGTGGCGCGGGTCTGAAACGTGCGTCGCAACTGGCGATCCTCAACGCCAACTACATTTCCCGTCGCCTCGAAGAGCACTATCCAGTCCTCTATACCGGCAGCAACGGCCTGGTGGCGCACGAATGCATCCTCGATCTGCGTCCGCTGAAAGACAGCAGCGGCATCAGCGTCGATGACGTCGCCAAGCGCCTGATCGACTTCGGCTTCCACGCCCCGACCATGTCGTTCCCGGTCGCCGGCACGCTGATGATCGAGCCGACCGAAAGCGAATCCAAGGAAGAACTGGACCGTTTCTGCGACGCCATGATCCGCATCCGCGAAGAAATCCGCGCAGTGGAAAACGGCACCCTGGACAAGGACGACAACCCGCTGAAAAACGCCCCGCACACCGCGGCGGAAATCGTCGGCGAGTGGACCCATCCGTACAGCCGTGAGCAAGCGGTGTATCCGGTTGCGTCGCTGATCGAAGGCAAGTACTGGCCACCGGTCGGTCGCGTCGACAACGTGTTTGGCGACCGCAACCTGATCTGCGCCTGCCCGTCGATCGAAAGCTACGCTTAAACGAATAAGGGGGCGGGTTTACTCGCCCCCAAATTCAAGAACACCACAAAACCCTTGTAGGAGTGAGCCTGCTCGCGATAGCGGTCTTTCAGTCGACATTTATGGTGAATGTCAGTCCGTCATCGCGAGCTGGCTCACTCCTACAAGGGATCTGTGGAAGGTTTCAGATTGCGCCCATACCCATAACAAGAAACCGGAGAACAACTCATGTCTTTAAGCGTGTTCGACCTGTTCAAGATTGGCATCGGCCCCTCCAGTTCCCACACCGTCGGCCCGATGCGTGCTGCGGCACGTTTCGCTGAAGGTCTGCGTCGTGAAGGACTGTTGGCCGCGACCACCTGCGTCAAAGTCGAACTTTACGGATCACTCGGCGCCACCGGTAAAGGCCACGGCAGCGACAAGGCTGTGTTGCTGGGCCTGGAAGGCGAACACCCGGACACCGTGAACACCGAAACCGTCGCCGCCCGTCTGCAAGAGATTCGTGGCAATGGTCGCTTGAACCTGCTCGGCGAACACAGCATTGCGTTCAATGAGAAAGAACATCTGGCGATGATCCGCAAACCGTTGGCCTATCACCCCAACGGCATGATCTTTCGCGCCTTCGATGCGGCGGGCATACAAATCCGCAGCCGCGAGTACTACTCGGTCGGCGGTGGTTTTGTGGTCGATGAAGACGCCGCTGGCGCCGACCGCATCGTCGAAGACGCCACACCACTGACCTTCCCGTTCAAAAGCGCCAAGGACCTGCTCGGTCACTGCGCCACCTACGGTTTGTCCATCAGCCAGGTGATGCTGACCAACGAAAGTGCCTGGCGCCCGGAAGCGGAAACTCGCGCCGGCCTGCTGAAAATCTGGCAAGTGATGCAGGACTGCGTCGACGCCGGTTGTCGTAACGAAGGCATCCTCCCTGGTGGTTTGAAGGTCAAACGCAGGGCGGCCGCGCTGCATCGACAACTGTGCAAGAACCCGGAATCGTCCCTGCGCGATCCGCTGTCGGTGCTGGACTGGGTCAACCTCTACGCACTGGCGGTCAACGAAGAAAACGCCAACGGCGGGCGCGTCGTGACTGCGCCTACCAACGGTGCGGCAGGGATCGTCCCCGCTGTTTTGCATTACTACATGCGCTTCATCCCCGGCGCCAACGAAGACGGCGTCGTACGTTTTCTGCTGACCGCGGCCGCGATCGGCATTCTGTACAAGGAAAACGCCTCGATCTCCGGCGCAGAAGTCGGCTGTCAGGGTGAGGTTGGCGTGGCGTGTTCCATGGCGGCCGGTGCCCTGTGTGAAGTCCTCGGCGGCACCGTACAGCAAGTGGAAAACGCCGCCGAAATCGGCATGGAACACAACCTCGGCCTGACCTGCGACCCGATTGGCGGGCTGGTGCAAGTGCCTTGCATCGAGCGCAACGCCATGGGCTCGGTGAAGGCAATCAATGCGGTGCGCATGGCCTTGCGCGGTGACGGTCAGCACTTCGTCTCCCTCGACAAGGTTATCCGCACCATGCGCCAGACCGGCGCTGACATGAAAAGCAAATACAAGGAAACCGCCCGTGGCGGTTTGGCGGTCAACATTATCGAGTGCTGATGTTTACGCACATCTGCACACTTTTTCAGGAGCTGAATATGTCCACCGAACAATTGTCGAAAACCCCGCTGCACGCACTGCACATCGAACTCGGCGCCCGCATGGTGCCGTTTGCCGGCTACGACATGCCGGTGCAATACCCGCTCGGCGTGATGAAAGAACATCAGCACACCCGTGATCAGGCCGGGCTGTTCGATGTCTCGCACATGGGCCAGATCCGCCTGACCGGCGCCAACGCTGCCAAGGCACTGGAAAGCCTGGTGCCGGTCGACATCATCGACCTGCCGGTGGGCATGCAGCGTTACGCGATGTTCACCAACGAGACCGGCGGCATCCTCGACGACCTGATGGTCGCTAACCTGGGTAGCGACGAACTGTTCCTGGTGGTCAACGCCGCCTGCAAGGATCAGGACCTGGCGCATCTGCGCAAACACATCGGCGACCAGTGCACCATCGAGCCGCTGTTTGAAGAACGCGCTCTGCTGGCGTTGCAAGGTCCGGCCGCCGTCACTGTGCTCGCGCGCCTGGCGCCTGAAGTCGCGAAGATGACCTTCATGCAGTTCGCACGCGTGAAACTGCTGGGCGTGGACTGCTTTGTCAGCCGTTCGGGCTACACCGGTGAAGACGGTTACGAAATCTCCGTGCCGGCCGCCAACGCCGAAGCCTTGGCTCGCGCCCTGCTGGCCGAACCTGAAGTGGCGGCCATCGGCCTTGGCGCTCGCGACTCCCTGCGCCTGGAAGCCGGTCTGTGCCTCTACGGCCATGACATGAACACCGAGACCACCCCGATTGAAGCAAGCCTGCTGTGGGCTATCTCCAAGCCTCGTCGCGCTGATGGCGCACGTGCCGGCGGCTTCCCTGGCGCTGAAACCGTATTCGGACAGCAACAAGCCGGTGTCAGTCGCAAACGCGTTGGCCTGTTGCCTCAGGAGCGCACGCCGGTGCGCGAAGGCGCAGAGATCGTCAATGAAGCAGGCGACATCATTGGTGCGGTTTGCAGCGGAGGCTTCGGTCCGACCCTGGGCGGCCCTTTGGCGATGGGTTACGTCGACAGTGCTTATATCGCTCTCGATACGCCGGTATGGGCGATTGTTCGTGGGAAAAAGGTGCCTTTGCTTGTAAGCAAAATGCCATTTGTTCCACAACGCTACTACCGCGGTTGATTGACTGTTTCTATAAGTAACGCGGTTGCGTTAACAGCGCACTAATGTGTAACGCAACCGCCATAAAACAGTGCATCACTTTACCTGTAAGTTTCGTTTATGAACGTTGCTTATAACGATCGAAAACAATTGAACACCACGATTGCATAAGCCCGCACTAGTTGCGACATAAACGCCCGGGCGCGGGCAAATCCGGGCCCTCCACAGGGCTTGTTTTTTCTCCCGTAGTTGGCGTAGAGTTTGTTCACTGTGTTTGCATGGGTCGCTTGGAATCGTGACCTGGGCAGTAGCCTACAAGTTAGCTACATCCCGTTCGACGTCTTCTTACTCTCCTGCAACCAGCCCCAGTACTCTTTCACAAGAAGGAGGCTGTCATTAATTTTTGCGTCAAAGGAAATAAGAAATGTCCCAACGTCAGAGCGGTACCGTCAAGTGGTTTAACGACGAGAAAGGTTTTGGTTTTATCACTCCAGAAAGCGGTCCGGATCTGTTCGTGCATTTCCGCGCTATTCAGGGCAACGGCTTCAAGAGCCTGAAAGAAGGCCAGAAAGTGACTTTCGTTGCTGTGCAAGGCCAGAAAGGCATGCAGGCTGACGAAGTACAAGCAGAAGCCTAACCTTCTGTAACGAAAAAGCCCCTGATGCTGACATCAGGGGCTTTTTTGTGCGCGTAAATCCGTAAAATGGCTTCTTTTTTCCGTCAAGAGGCTGCCATGTCGAAACACCTGCTCAAACCCCAGGGCGACTTTCCTGCCGTCACCCTGGCCCGTCGCCTGGCAGCGATGTTCTACGACTTCCTGTTGTGTACCGCCCTGCTGATCGTCACCAGCGGCATTTACAAGATGATCCAGATGGCGATCCTCGGCGAAGACAAAATGCGCACCCTGACCGAAGCCGGCGCACTGGACGGCGATCCATTGCTCTCAACGGTGCTGCTGTTTGTGCTGTTCGGCTTCTTCGCCAAGTTCTGGACCTGGTCCGGTCAGACCCTGGGCATGCAGGTCTGGTGCATACGCGTGCAAAACGCCGACGGCTCATCCATCAGCCTGTGGCAGGCGTTGCTGCGCTTTGTGGTGTCGATCGCGTCCTTGTTGTGCGTCGGGCTGGGTTTCTTCTGGTCGCTGTTTGATAAACAGAAACGCAGCTGGCATGACATCTACTCAAATACCCAGCTCGTGCGGATTCCAAAGAAAACCAAGTAATCCAGCAGATGCAAAAACGCCCCGATCAAATCGGGGCGTTTTTTTTGGGCTCACTGACGGCGAATCAGGCGTTACCGGCCAATTTCATCCGCGCTGCCTGGGTGAAGTCGAGCATGCGCTTGAGCGGCCGAATCGCTTGTGGAATCAGCGCTGGATCAACAAAGATCTCGTTAGTCCCCTCTTTCAAGCTCTTCAGCGTGCGCTCAAGGGTATTCATCGCCATCCACGGGCAATGTGCGCAACTACGGCACGCTGCACCGTTACCGGCCGTTGGCGCTTCGATGAAGACCTTGTCCGGGCACAGCTGCTGCATCTTGTAGAAGATGCCGCGATCAGTGGCGACGATAAAGGTCTTGTTCGGCAGGCTCTGCGCTGCCGCAATCAATTGACTGGTGGAGCCGACGGCATCCGCCAACTCGATCACCGACGTCGGCGACTCCGGATGCACCAGAATCGCTGCGTCCGGGTACAGCGCCTTCATGTCTTCGAGCTGCTTGGACTTGAACTCTTCGTGAACGATGCAGGCACCGTCCCACAGCAGCATGTCCGCGCCGGTCTGGCGCTGGATGTAGGTGCCCAGGTGTTTGTCCGGGCCCCAGATGATGGTTTCGCCGTTATCCATCAGGCTTTCGACGATCTCCAGTGCGCAGCTTGAAGTCACCACCCAATCCGCCCGGGCTTTGACGGCCGCCGACGTGTTGGCATACACCACCACGGTACGTTCCGGATGCTGATCACAGAACGCCGAGAACTCATCCACCGGGCAACCCAGGTCCAGCGAGCAGGTCGCTTCCAGGGTCGGCATCAGGATGCGTTTTTCAGGGTTGAGGATTTTGGCGGTCTCGCCCATGAACTTCACACCGGCGACCACCACGGTCTTGGCCGGGTGAGCGCTACCGAAGCGGGCCATCTCCAGCGAGTCGGAGACGCAACCACCGGTTTCTTCGGCCAGGGCCTGAATGACCGGATCGCAATAGAAGTGAGCAACCAGCACCGCGTCCTGAGCCTTGAGCTCGGCAGCGATGGCGGCACGGTAATAGGCCTCTTCCTCGACAGTCAGCGGCTTGGGCTGCTTGGCGTCGAGGTGGGCTTGAACCAGAAGGCGTTCGGAAATCTGCGTCATGTTCGCAAGACCTGCAGGCGCTTTCGCGCGAAAGTCGAGTATACACCCGGCTCCGGACCCTTCAGGGTACCGCCGGGAGAGTGAGTATCATCAGGCACGGACAACGTTGAAGCTGCGCAAGGCTACAGAATATCCCGTTGATGCAAAAGATGATTCTGACCTGCGTCACGGGTCACAGCCCGGAACTGGGCAAGCTCAAATCGCAGGCAAAAAAAAATCCGGAAATCCTCACTTGCGTGGGCCTTCCAGACTTTTAAAACTGCTACAAAAATGGTGGGTCGTGTGGGATTCGAACCTACGACCAATTGGTTAAAAGCCAACTGCTCTACCAACTGAGCTAACGACCCGCTGTGTGGTGGCGCGTATAATACTGATTTTTAAGGACTATTCAACACCTAATTTGAAATAAATCAAAAATAAGGTGTTGGGTCGCTGATTCCGGCCGCCGCGAAGCCTTCTGCACGCAGTCGGCAGCTGTCGCATTTGCCGCATGCACGGCCGTTATCGTCGGCCTGATAGCAGGAAACAGTCAGCCCGTAATCAACCCCCAGCTTCACGCCTGCCTGGACGATCTGCGCCTTGCTCAGGTTCTGCAATGGCGCCTGAATTCGGAAACCATTCCCCTCTACACCGGCCTTCGTCGCCAGATTGGCCATGCGCTCGAAGGACTCGATGAACTCGGGACGGCAATCCGGGTAACCAGAGTAATCCACCGCGTTGACACCGATGAAGATGTCGCGGGCACCGAGCACTTCAGCCCAGCCCAACGCCAGCGACAGGAATACCGTGTTGCGCGCCGGCACGTAAGTGACTGGAATCCCCTCCCCCAGCTCCTCCGGAATGTCGACGCTGCTGTCAGTCAGTGCCGAGCCGCCCATACCGTTCAGGTTGAGACCGATCACTTTGTGCTCGACCACACCCAGGTCACGGGCAACGCGTGCAGCGGCGTGCAATTCTGCTTGAGACCGCTGACCGTAGTCGAAGCTCATGGTGTAGCAGCTGTAGCCTTCAGCGCGAGCCATGGCCACAACGGTCGCGGAGTCGAGGCCGCCGGACAGCAGGATGACTGCACGTTTTTCGGTAGTGTTCAGGTGTTCAGTCATTTCAGCGCCCCGGCTCGTCATTCCAAAGATATTTATGCAGCTGCAATTGCAGACGCACTGGCAGGTTGTCCGCCACCACCCAGTCAGCCAGGTCCCGAGCATTCAGGTCATGGTGACTGGGCGAGAACAGGACTTCGCCGGCGCGCTGATCCAGACCGTACTGGATCAGCTTGGACACGGCCCAGTCATAGTCTTCCCGCGAGCAGATGACGAACTTCACCTGATCGTTGCGCGTGAGCAGTTCGATGTTCTCGTAGCGGTTACGGTGGGCTTCTTTCGAACCCGGGGTTTTCAGGTCGACGACGCGACTGACCCGTGGATCGACCGCCGAGATATCGAGGGCACCGCTGGTTTCCAGCGAGACCTCGTAACCGGCGTCACACAACTGCTTGAGTAATGGGATAGCGTTGGGTTGTGCCAGCGGCTCGCCGCCGGTGACACAGACATAGCGCGGACGAAAACCGGCCACTTGCTCGAGGATGTCATCGAGCGGGCGAATGGTGCCGCCTGTGAACGCGTAGGCGCTGTCGCAGTATTGGCAACGCAATGGGCAACCGGTCAGGCGCACAAAAACAGTGGGCAGCCCGGCAGTCCGCGTTTCACCCTGCAACGAGTAGAAAACTTCGGTGATTCTCAATGTGTCTTGCATAGTCGCCACGGACATAACAGCTAAACAGGCTGTCCGCCTCCGTCAGGCACTTCAAGGAACCCCGCCACCGCGCAGATCCCAAAAAGCGTGTTTCATAAAAAGGGCGTGAATTCTAACGAAAAAACCCGCGACAAGCGCGGGTTTCTTCGAAACAGGTCAAGCAGCCTTACATTTTTTGCAGATCACGCTGAGCCAGCTGAGCGGCGGAAGTGCCCGGGTATTGCGACACGACCTGTTGCAGAATGCCTTTGACCTTGTCGGGATGACCGAGGCGGCGCTCTACATCAGCGAGCTTGTACAGCGAGTCAGGCACTTTGGGATGCTTGGGATACAGTTGCGAAACCTTGGCAAACGCCTGACCTGCACCTTGCAGATCGCCTTTGGCCAGGTTCACTTCGCCCAACCAGTACTGGGCATTGCCCGCGTACTGACTGTTCGGGTACTTGCGCAGGAATGCGGCAAAAGCCTGGCTGGCCTTGTCGAAATCCTTGGCCTTGATCAGGTCGAAGGCTGCATCGTAATACAGTTTTTCCTTCGCCGGATCAGCCGGTTCGCTACCCGCGGCAGGTGCCTGAGCAGCTGCCGCTCCTGCGGCTGCGCCCGCTGCTGCACCGGGGGCATTCAAATTGCCACCGGTGGAAGAATTATCAGGAGTCGCGGCTGGTGCAACGCCGGTTCCTATGCGCCGATCAAGATCCTGATATCGCTCCAGGCTCTCTTGCTTCATGCGCGCTACATCATTTTGCAGAACTTCGATGATGCCTTGTTGGCGCGAGATCTGCTCCTGCATTGATTGCAGTTGGTTGAACAGCTCGCCCTGTGCCGAGACAGGGGCCGAAACCCCTCCCCCGGCATAGGCGCCGTTCGTACCGTAACCTGCAGGCGGATTACTAGTCCCGCTATTGGTATAGCCGGAGTCGTTATCGACCACAGGAACCGCAGCCCACACCGCAAGCGGTGCGAGACTGAGAGCCAGAACAGTTACAGCACGACGGCACGTTCGCATGACGAATTACTTACGCAGTTCGACGCGACGGTTTTGAGCCCAGGACTGCTCGTCGTTGCCGGTAGCAACTGGACGCTCTTCGCCGTAGGAAACCAGTTCCAGCTGAGCTGGGGAAACACCTTGCAGTACCAGGTAACGCTGAACGGCTTTCGCACGACGCTCGCCCAGTGCCATGTTGTACTCACGAGTACCACGTTCGTCGGTGTTGCCTTCCAGAACAACGCGAGCGCCGTTTGCTTTCAGGTCTTTGGCATGAACGTCCAGAGCGCGCATGGCTTCTGGCTTCAGGTCCGAACTGTCGTATTCGAAGTAGAAAGTGGTGATTGCGCGCAGAGCAGCTTCTTCGCTCAGGGAGCCGTCAACTGCACCAGTGTTTGCGCCGTAACCAGCGTTTGGATCTACAGCGCCTTCACCGGCATTGTCGCCGCCTTTGGACGAGCAACCTACAGCTACAGCCATGGCCAGAGCCAGCGCAGCAAATTTACCAAACTTCAGCATTTCCATCGTAAAACTCCTAATGAACCCCAATGTGTTAAGTACAACGTGTAGCGCCGCGTCAGTTCAGGTAAGGGGACCAGGAAGGTTCTCTGACTTCGCCTTGTGCGGTAGGAAGCGGGAGCCTTACGCGTCCATTAATGGACACGAGCATCAAGACTCCCCGGCCCTGCTGGCGGGTGGCGTAGATTACCATGGTGCCGTTGGGCGCAACAGTAGGCGACTCGTCCAGAGTGCTATCAGTGAGGATTTTTACGCTTCCGCGCTGCAAATCCTGGGCCGCCACCTTGAAATTAGTGAAACCTTCCTGACGATGGATCATCACCAAGGTCTTTTCATCAGCCGAAAGCTTAGGGTTGGCGTTGTAGTTACCGATAAAGGTCACACGCTCCGCACCACCACCGCCTGCGCTGGTTTTGTAGATCTGCGGCTTGCCGCCACGGTCCGAGGTGAAATAGATGGTCGAACCATCTTTACCCCAGAACGGTTCGGTGTTGATGCCAGGACCGTTGGTAACGCGAGTGATCTGACGCGAACCCAGGTTCATCACGTAGATGTCCGGGTTGCCATCTTTCGACAGTACGAATGCCAGACGATTGCCATCCGGCGACCATGCTGGCGCGCCATTCAGGCCTTCGAAGTTGGTGATCTGCTCACGGCGACCGGTGTCGATGTTCTGCATGAAGATACGCGGACGCTTCTGCTCGAACGACACATAAGCGATGCGCTTGCCATCCGGTGCGAAACGCGGCGACAGGATCGGCTCGCGCGATTGCAGCAGGGTCACAGCGCGGGCACCGTCATAGTCCGAACGTTGCAGCGTGTAGCGAGTGTTCTTCTCGGAGAAACGCTCGGCCGTCACGTACAACAGACGAGTCGAGAACGCACCTTTGATACCGGTGAGCTTTTCGAACGACTGGTCCGCAATGTAGTGCGACATGTCACGCAGTTGATCGACGCTACCCGACACGCTGCCGGTCAGCACTTGCTGCTCGGTGGCGACGTTGAACAGTGCGTATTGAACCTGCAGGCGACCGCCCGCAGGAGCAATGCTGCCGACCATGACGTACTGGGCGCCCAGCGCCTTGAAGTCACGGAAGATGATTTCGCTGGCCTGGCTTGGCTGGCTGATCATGTTCTGTTTTGGAATCGGCGAGTAGTAACCCGAGTTGCGCAGGTCGTTACCGATGATTTCGGCCATGTCGTCCGGCAGCACGCTGCCGCCCTGGTTGCCAAACGGCACGACCGCGATCGGGGTGGCCCGATCACTGCCGCTGGTGACCAGAATGTTTTTTTCATCTGCTGCCGCTATCCCTGCCATGCAGCAGATAACGACAAGCATTCCTCGAAGAAGGTTTCTCACAAGGCTAGATCCTCAGGTGTGAATGTCATCTTGAATGAACGATACGGAGCGAAATCGCTCGGCTTCATTCCCTGCATTTCTGTCAAACGTCCAATATTCTTCACCGCTGCTACAGCCGAAGCGTCAAACGGACCATCTCCACTGGACTTGGCCACGCTGACCGAAGTCAAAGTACCGTCCGGCAACATGCCGATTTGCAACACCACTGTCATGCCTTTGCGGGCCGAAGGTGGACGAGCCCAGCCTTCCGCTGCACGAGCACGGATCAGATCATCGAAACTACCGGCGACTTCGTCACCCTGCTCATCCGCCAAGGCCTGCTGACGCTGCGGCGTGTCGGAAAGCAAATCTGCCAAGGCCTGAGCCTTTTTGTCTTCGGCGGATTTACGTGCCGCTTCCTGCGATTTTTTCTTCGCAGCATCGGCAGCAGCTTTCTTCTTCGCGTCTTCCGCGACTTTCTTCTTCGCGTCTTCAGCTTCAGATTTCTTCTTGGCGTCTTCCGCGGCTTTCTTCTTCGCGTCTTCGACGATCTTTTTCTTCGCTTCTTCCGCGGCCGCTTTCTTGGCCTCTTCTTCAGCTGCTTTCTTGGCTTCTTCTTCAGACTTCTTCTTGGCTATATCAGCCAATTGTTTCTCTTCGGCCTTTTTAGCTTCGGCGGTCTTCTTCGCTTCATCGGCTTTCTTGGCTTCATCAGCCTTTTTAGCCTCTTCCGCTTTCTTCGTCTCGTCGGCCTTTTTGGATTCTTCGGCTTTTTGAGCCGTATCTTCCTTCTTTTGTTCCGCGGCCTTGATCGCTTCCTGCTCGATCTTTTTCTGTTCCATCTGTTCGACTTCGGTCTGGCGCGCGGCGGATTTCTTCGCCTCACCCGCAATCTTCTGATTGGTCTGGGTGGTCGCCTGACTTTTCGATTTCAGTTGGTACAGGGTCGCCTGGACAATCGGCTTGGCCGGCGGCAGTTCGGGCGTGAAGGCGAAACTGACAAACAGCATGCCGAAAACCAGCACGTGCAAGACAAGCGCCCAGACACTAGGCCAGAAGTAGCTTTCCGAGGCGGACGGCTCTCGCATTTGCTGCATCAGGGTGCCTCGGTAATCAAGCCAACATTACCGACCCCGGCTTTCTGCAACCCGCCCATGGCGCCCATGACGGAACCGTAGTCGACGGTCTTGTCGCCGCGGATGAACACCTGGGTACGCTTGCCACCTTCAGTGCCGGCGCGAATGATTTTGGTCACCGCGTCAGTCATCTGCGGCAAGGTCATGGCCTTGTCCTGTTGCTTTTCAGTGTCGACTTCGCTGCCAAGGTTCCAGTAGTAGGTCTTGTCAGCCTTGATCGAAATGGTCAGGACCTGGGTGTTGTTGTCCTGCGGCAAGGCTTCGCTGGAAACCTTGGGCAGATCAACTTTCACGCCCTGATTGAGCATCGGAGCGGTCACCATGAAGATGACCAGCAGCACCAACATCACGTCGATGTAAGGCACCACGTTCATCTCGGCAACCGGCTTGCGCTTTTTGCGAGCTCGAGCGATTAAAGCCATTGGAAATTACCTGCTTATTCTTCGCTGGTGTGCACTTTGCGGTGCAGGATCGCCTGGAATTCATCGGCGAAGGTGTAGTAACGGCCCAGCAGGGTTTCACTGCGAGCAGCAAAACGGTTGTAAGCGATAACGGCCGGGATGGCGGCAAACAAGCCGATCGCGGTTGCAATCAGTGCCTCGGCAATACCCGGAGCCACAGTGGCCAGGGTTGCTTGCTGGGCAGTGGCCAGACCACGGAAGGAGTTCATGATCCCCCAGACGGTACCGAACAGACCGATGTACGGGCTGACGGAACCTACGGTCGCGAGGAACGGCAGGCTCTGCTCGAGCTTTTCTTCTTCGCGGGAAATGGCGACGCGCATGGCACGGGCCACGCCTTCCATGACCGCTTCCGGGTCAACGCCTGGCTGCTGACGCAGACGGGAGAATTCCTTGAAACCGGCACGGAAGATCTGCTCTACGCCCGAATCCGGATCAGGGTTGCTGCCGGCCTGACGGTAGAGTTTGGACAGGTCGATACCCGACCAGAAGCGCTCTTCAAAGCTCTCCAGGGCACGTCGACCGGCGCGCAGCAGATTGCTGCGCTGAAAGATCATGATCCATGAGGTCACCGATGCGGCTACCAGGATCAGCATTACCAGTTGCACCACGATACTGGCATTGCTGACCAGGCTCCACATGGAGGAATGGTCGACGACGTTAGCTTCCACGCTTTATCTCCTGCTTTGAGTGTGTACCCGCGCCGCTCACGTCGGCAAAGGCCGCACGTAGAGCTTCGGGAATGGCCCGGGGTTTCAAACTGTTAGTGCGCACACAGGCCACCAAAAACTGCCCTTCGCAGAGCAGCGCATTATCCGTAGCCCGCCTGACCTGCTGTTTGAAGCGCAGGCTGACACGGTTCAATTCGATTACTTCAGCGCTTACCAGCAGCTCGTCGTCCAGTCGCGCCGGCGCGTGGTAACGCGCTTCGCTGGAATGCACGACGAACAACAGGTCCTCACCTGCAAGCTGGGATTGGGCAAAGCCCAGCTCCCGGAGCCGCTCGGTTCGAGCCCGTTCCATAAACTTGAGGTAATTAACGTAATACACGATGCCGCCCGCATCGGTGTCCTCGTAATAAACGCGACAACGAAGTGCGAAAGGCTCAAGCCCGTTTTGCGCGCGCATACTCTAGTGCTTACTCCTCAGGTTGCCAATCCGGCCAGGCAACTGTTTTTCATTGATTCACGGCTTTCTGGCGAAAGTACGGTCCTGGGACCGCACAAACCTAGAATAAATCAGCGCGCAAAGGTTATTTATCGTCCACGGCATCGAGGAACTCGTCTACCACGGGCATCTCGCCCAATCGTGACGGAATGTTTAAACCGAAGTGCAGGTACGCATGCCGGGTCACCACTCGCCCCCGCGGTGTACGCATGATGTAGCCCTGCTGGATCAGGTATGGCTCAAGCACGTCTTCAATGGTGTGGCGCTCTTCACTGATGGCTGCGGCGAGGCTATCGACCCCGACCGGCCCACCGTCGAACTTCTCGATCATGGTCAACAACAGACGTCGATCCTGGTGATCGAAGCCACGCTCGTCGACATCCAGCAGGTTCAAGGCCAGGTCGGCGATCGGTTTGGTGATGTGGCCCTTGGCGCGAACTTCGGCGAAATCCCGAACCCGGCGCAACAAACGGTTGGCGATCCGCGGCGTACCACGGGCACGACGGGCGATTTCGAAGGCGCCTTCCGGGTCCAGCGGCAAGCCGAGGATATTCGCCGAACGACTGACAATCGTTGCCAGATCCGCGGTGTTGTAGAACTCCAGGCGCTGGACGATCCCGAAACGGTCGCGCAGCGGATTGGTCAGCATCCCCGCCCGCGTCGTTGCACCGACCAGGGTGAACGGTGGCAGATCAAGCTTGATCGAACGCGCAGCCGGCCCTTCGCCGATCATGATGTCGAGCTGGAAATCTTCCATGGCCGGGTACAGCACTTCTTCGACGATCGGCGAGAGCCGATGGATTTCGTCGATGAACAGCACGTCGTGTGGCTCAAGATTGGTCAACAGCGCAGCCAGATCACCCGGACGTTCAAGCACAGGGCCCGAGGTGCTCTTGATCGAGACCCCCATTTCCTGGGCGATGATGTTGGCCAGCGTGGTTTTACCCAGACCCGGCGGGCCGAATATCAGCGTGTGATCCAGGGATTCGTTGCGCCCACGAGCCGCCTGGATGAACAACTCCATTTGCTCGCGAACGGTCGGCTGGCCAATGTACTCGGCCAGGCTGACAGGACGAATCGCCCGGTCCTGGACTTCCTCGCGGTCACGAGGGCCAGGCGTGGCGGTAATCAGACGATCAGCTTCAATCACTTAGATCATTCCCTTCAGGGCACGACGAATCATGTCTTCACTGCTCAAACCCTTCTCCTTGATCGCAGAAATCGCCTTGCTGGCTTCCTGCGGCTTGTAGCCCAGAGAGATCAGCGCGCTGACCGCGTCATTTTCGGCGGTGGCGACAGGGGTCGTATCTGGCGCACCCGGCTGGTTTGGTACCAACGCGAACATCGCCGGCACCGTTTCCCAGGCCTTGAAGCGATCCTTGAGTTCCACCAGCAAACGCTCGGCAGTCTTCTTGCCCACGCCCGGCACCTTGGTCAGGGCTGAGGTGTCCTGGGACTGTACGCAGCGGACCAGCTCATCGACTTCCAGGCTCGACATCAGGGCCAGGGCCAGTTTCGGCCCTACACCATTGAGACGGATCAACTCGCGAAAAAAGTCTCGCTCGCGCTTGCCGAAAAAGCCATAGAGTAACTGCGCGTCTTCGCGTACGACCAAATGGGTGTGCAGGGTCAGCGGTTCACCGACCGACGGCAACCGATACAGCGTGGTCATGGGCACTTCCAGCTCATACCCCAGACCGTTTACATCCAGAATCAGGTGCGGCGGCTGTTTCTCAGCCAGTGTGCCGCGCAAGCGTCCAATCACGTTTCAGATCCTTGAGCGTTGGCCAGATCAGTGCTGGCGACTGACAGGACAAGGGTTTTGCGCCGACGACACAGGCGCAGAACCCTCGTTCCATAAAAAATGATTGCTGATGCTATCAGAGTCGCAGGCGCCCGCCTCGACTGCGTGCCGTACCCAAGCCATGGGGCAACAGGCTGGAACGGGTGTGAGCATGGCAAATGGCAATGGCCAGGGCGTCTGAGGCATCGATTTGCGGTTTGCTGGTCAGTTTCAACATGTGCATGACCATCATTTGCACCTGTTCTTTATTCGCCGCGCCTGTCCCGGTCACCGCCTGCTTGACCTGGGTCGCGGTGTACTCAGCGATTTCCAGGCTTTCTTCAGCGCCGGCAACGATGGCTGCGCCGCGGGCCTGGCCAAGTTTCAGCGCAGAGTCGGCGTTGCGCGCCATGAAGACCTTTTCGATGCCCATGGTCACCGGGCCGTAGGTCTGGATGACTTCGCGTACACCGCGATAGACGATTTGCAGGCGTTCATGCAGCTCGCCGGAACCTGTGCGAATGCAGCCCGACGCCACGTACACGCAACCACGCCCGGTATCACGCACCACGCCATAACCGGTAATGCGCGAACCGGGGTCGATACCAAGAATTAAAGTCATAACGCCTGCAGAAAGAGATCGCGGTGGCTTGAGAATAACTGTGTAGGAGCTGCCGAAGGCTGCGATCTTTTAAATAAAAAGCCAAAATCAAAAGATCGCAGGCTTCGCCAGCTCCTACAGGGGCCAGGTGAAGGCTACGATCTTTAATAAATGCATCAACCGAGCTGCGCAGCTACCGACTCTGGAATGTCCGCGTTGGAGTAAACGTTCTGCACGTCATCCAGGTCTTCAAGCATGTCGATCAGCTTGAGAACCTTCTCGGCGCCTTCCAGGTCCAATTCAGCACTGGTGGTCGGCAGCATTACGATTTCCGCGTCATCACCTTTGAAACCGGCCGCTTCCAGCGCGTTACGCACCGAGTAGAAACCGGCGAACGAGGTGAATACGTCGATGGAACCGTCTTCGTGGGTCACCACGTCATCGGCGTCGGCTTCCATGGCCGCTTCCATCAGCGCGTCTTCGTCGACACCCGGCGCGAAGGAAATCTGCCCTTTGCGTTCGAACAGATACGCCACCGAACCGTCCGTACCGAGGTTGCCGCCGCACTTGCTGAACGCGTGGCGAACAGCGGCGGCGGTGCGATTGCGGTTGTCGGTCATGCACTCGACCATCACCGCCACGCCGCCCGGGCCGTAGCCTTCGTAGCTCAGCTCGACCATGTCGTCGGTGTCGGCAGCACCAGCGCCGCGGGCGACCGCGCGATCAATGATGTCGCGGCTCATGTTCGCGCCGAGGGCCTTGTCCAGCGCCAGACGCAAACGCGGGTTGGAACCCGGATCACCACCGCCCTGACGGGCAGCAACGGTCAGTTCACGAATCCACTTGGTGAAAATCTTGCCCTTCTTGGCATCCTGACGTTCTTTGCGGTGCTTGATGTTCGCCCACTTGGAATGACCCGCCATATCTCGCTCCGAATTCTCTTTGAAACATTGCCCGCCGCGCAATGACGCGCCAGCCAGCAAACAAAAATCTCGACCAATCTATAAAGAAAGGGCGCATCCGAAGATGCGCCCTTCTGGTCAGCCTTACTCAGCTTTAGGCGTTTCGCGCAGACGAATGTGCAGTTCGCGCAATGCCTTGGCATCTACAGCACCCGGAGCCTGAGTCATGACGTCAGCCGCGCTCTGGGTTTTCGGGAAAGCGATCACTTCACGGATCGACTGGGCGCCGGTCATCAGCATCACCAGACGGTCCAGACCGAAGGCCAAACCACCGTGTGGCGGCGCGCCGTACTTCAGGGCGTCAAGCAAGAAGCCGAATTTCTCTTCCTGTTCCGCTTCATTGATACCCAACAGGCGGAACACCGTCTGCTGCATTTCCTTGCGGTGGATACGGATCGAACCGCCACCCAGCTCGGTGCCGTTCAGGACCATGTCGTAGGCACGGGACAGAGCGGTCGCCGGGTTGGCTTCCAGTTCTTCCGGGGTGCACTTCGGCGCGGTGAACGGGTGGTGCAAGGCAGTGAAGCTACCGTCGTCGTTCTCTTCGAACATCGGGAAGTCGACGACCCACATCGGCGCCCACTTGCAGGTCAGCAGTTCCAGGTCGTTACCGACCTTGATCCGCAGCGCGCCCAGGGCCTCGCTGACGATCTTGGCCTTGTCGGCACCGAAGAACACGATGTCACCGTCAACCGCGCCAACGCGATCGAGGATCACATTGAGGTTGGCTTCAGGGATGTTCTTGACGATTGGCGACTGCAGGCCTTCAACACCTTTGGCGCGCTCGTTGACCTTGATGTACGCCAGGCCCTTGGCACCGTAGATGCCGACAAACTTGGTGTAGTCGTCGATCTGCTTGCGCGGCATGCTCGCAGCACCTGGAACGCGCAGGGCGGCAATACGGCATTTCGGGTCGTTGGCCGGGCCGCTGAACACCTTGAAGTCGACGTCTTTCAGTTGGTCGGCAACGTCAACCAGTTCCAGCGGGTTACGCAGGTCCGGCTTGTCGGAACCGTAACGGCGCATGGCTTCTTCGAAGGTCATGTGCGGGAAGTCGCCGAATTCCAGATCCAGCACTTCCTTGAACAGGTTGCGGATCATTTGTTCGGTGATGCCCATGATCTCTTTTTCATCGAGGAAGCTGGTTTCGATGTCGATCTGGGTGAATTCAGGCTGACGGTCGGCACGCAGGTCTTCGTCGCGGAAGCACTTGGCGATCTGGTAGTAACGGTCGAAGCCGGCGACCATCAGCAGTTGCTTGAACAACTGTGGCGATTGCGGCAAGGCGAAGAAGGAACCGGCGTGGGTACGGCTCGGCACCAAGTAGTCGCGAGCGCCTTCTGGCGTGGCGCGGGTCAGAATCGGCGTCTCGACATCGAGGAAGCCGTTCTCGTCCAGGAAGCGACGGATGCTGGTGGTCATGCGCGAACGCAGACGCAGCTTCTCGAGCATTTCCGGGCGACGCAGGTCGAGGAAGCGATAACGCAGGCGGGTTTCTTCGCCGACGTCGGAGAACTCGTTGAGCGGGAACGGTGGGGTTTCCGACTCGTTCAGCACTTCAAGTTCGTAGCCCAGCACTTCGATCATGCCCGACGCCATGTTGGCGTTGGTGGCACCGGCCGGGCGCAGGCGCACCTTGCCGGTGATCTTGACCACGTATTCGCTGCGCACGCGATCGGCGGCGGCGAAGGATTCAGCGCGGTCCGGATCGAACACCACCTGGGCCAGACCGTCACGATCACGGATATCGAGGAAAATCACCCCACCGTGGTCACGGCGACGGTGAACCCATCCGCAAAGGGTAATTTCCTGGCCTTCCAGGCTTTCGTTCAGTTGGCCGCAATAATGGCTGCGCATCATGGTAGTGGTTTCACTTCTCGTAATCGAAATTCGGTTGGAGGCCTTGCATATTCTGCCCTTGTGAAAGGCGCCAGATGATGCAAGAGCTCGCACGTGTCGTTCAACTCAGGTTCAAGACCCTAGTCAGCTTTGTCGCCGCCGGCCAGATTCTTCTTGGAACCGGTCTTGAAATCGGTTTCGTACCAGCCGGTGCCGCTAAGGCGGAAGCCCGGCATGGACAGCATCTTCTTAAGCTCTGGCGCCTGGCAGGCAGGGCAGTCGACCAGCGGTGCTGCGCTGATCTTTTGAATGGCTTCCAACTGATGACCACAGGAAGCACATTGATAGTCGTACATCGGCATGGGGGTTGTCTCGGCGATCAGATTGCTACCGCACACGCTGGGTTTTGCGGCAAAGAGCGGGATTATATCCATTAAATGCAGCCTGTGCAGCCGTAAGACTGCACAGACCGACACTCTACCCATTCCACCCCTGTGACTGAGGCATGGCGACGCAGCCGCCTTCCTTCAGGCTGTGCACGACGCACACAACCCGCACCAGCCCGGTGAAGTTCTTGACCCCGCCGTGACGTAAATGCACCTCGCGGTCCACATGGGACAACAGCGCACTGACCGTACAGCAGTTGACCTTGGCCATGTCGCCCAAAATATCCCAATAGACCTGCTCAAGCCGCAAACAGGTGGCGAAGCCATTCAAACGCACCGACCGGGATAAAGGCTGGGCCAGGCCCATATCAAATTCGCTGACAAATGGATCGATCCTTATTTCCTTGACCGGGCCGACCCTCCCCTCGCTTCGCCTGTCTTCGTAATCCATATCGTTGACACTCCTTTGCCATCCTTGCTTTTTTATAAGAGCAACAAGCTGTTTCTCTATAAAAGCGCAGGCGCAAAGTTATATCCAGATGACTTTATGACCATCAACGTAGGATAAGCCAACAACTGAAGAGCGATCATGGAGACCGTCCTACTCCAGATAATTTCCTACGCGACTGGACGCAATATCATTCAACAGGAAGGCACTTAAAGTTACGAGAAGACAGGGAGCGCAGCCTCCACGCGGTTTTCTCGTCAACTTGCACACGCGGGGTCAGGCAGCCCGGGATTCTTCGGCCACCTGCGACAAATCGACCCTCAGGGCACCGCTGGACTGCCTGATTTGAGTAGCTGCAGGCTTTGCTGTTAAATAGACAGTGTGTCGCGACCGCCTATTTTCCGGGGGCTGCGCATAGGCTGGTACCGGGTACGTGTCCAACGCCTCTTATTGTTCTGAAGCGAACCGTGCTCAATCAGCTCTTCCTTGTGATCCGTCTTAACGTGAGTTACTCAAAATGTTGAAAATTGTCCACCTGCTAATGGGCGCAGCAGCCTTGCTGTTGTCCTTCATCCCTAGCCTGCGATCCGAAGCCGTACCTTACCTGCAACAACCTGATGCGCTGTACCTGGCCTTTTTCGGCCTGCTCAACCTCACCCTCGCTCCTGTTATCCCTTACTGGAACAAAGGCCCGCGTCATCAACTGCAAAACCTGGTCAGCGCCCTGCTGGTTCTGGCCGTCGTCCTGCAAACCCTGACGCTGATCGCGCCGATGCCTGTCATTGCCGGTCAACCCGCTGTTCTGTTCAGCCTGGTCGCTGCCCTGATTGCTGTTCTTCTGCACCTGGCCATCAGCTTCTACAAATCTTCACCGGCTGCCGCCTCGCCAAGCTATGACATGAGCAACCGCGATACCGGTACCGTCAAGTGGTTCAACACCTCTAAAGGCTTCGGCTTTATTTCCCGTGATTCCGGCGATGATATTTTCGTGCATTTCCGGGCCATTCGTGGCGAAGGTCATCGTGTTCTGGTCGAAGGCCAGCGCGTGGAGTTCTCCGTTATGAACCGTGACAAAGGCCTGCAAGCCGAAGATGTGATCGCCGCACTGCCGCGCCGCTGATTCAAGGCTAAAAAAAACCGCGAACAGCCTGGCTGTTCGCCGTTTTTTATTGCCCGTCTGTTGGTCACACTCAGTAATGCGGCGGTGGCGCTTCTTCTTCAAACGTCTCGAACTGGCCAGCCATTTCTTCTTGCCGCTTGAGCAATGCCGCCATTTGCAGTTGCAGGCGCTCAACCGCACGCTGCTGCGTCGCCAGCACATCACTCAATGCCTGGATGGTGTCATCCTGAAACGCCAGCTGACTCTCCAGATCGGTAACGCGATCTTCCAGGCTCATGATTCAAACCTCCAGAAACGTAAAATCATCGGTCAATACCAGGCGCAACCGCTCGCGAATCAACGCGATCTGCTCCGAGCCATAAGGCTTGGCTGGGTGTTTACCCCAGACCGGCGCTGGCCAGGCGGCATCCTCACGCTTGCGCACAATCACATGCATGTGCAACTGACTGACGACGTTACCCAAGGCCGCGACATTCAACTTGTCCGCGTCGAACGAGTCCTTGAGCATTTCCGCCAGTGCGGTCGTTTCCTGCCACAGCTGGTGTTGATCTGCGACATCCAACTGAAATATCTCACTGATATCGTCGCGACGTGGCACCAGAATGAACCAGGGGTAATTCGAATCATTGGACAGCAGCAACCGGCACAGCGGGAAGTCCCCGATCGGTAACGTGTCTTGTTGAAGTCGTGGATCTAAAGCGAACACTGCGCGCACTCCCGCCTGGTCATCATTTTTCAGCTTAGCGCCCATCCCGAGAGACGGCGCACCAAGCGACAGGACGGCAGCATACCTGCGAACGCTGCTGGCTTCACGACGAACCATGGTCGAAGCCAACCCGAGAAACAACAAACGACCGGTCGTGCGCCCCGACATGAGTCATTTTCGTTCAGGACGCACCATTACAGAACCAGCAACCACACAAAAAACGCCGAACTGACTGATAAACAACGACACGTTCGAATTTGGCAAACGGCCGCACTGTATGAATTCAGTACAGCGATTAAAATTTTTTGCACCAAAACCGCACAGTGCGTCTACGCTGAGTCGGTCAGGTATCCGCCATTTACTCACTGGCGGGGTGAACCGGTAACGTTTTGGGTTGTCGCGCAGTCGGCCACGAAGGCACAACACGATGCAAACCATGGCGTCAAGCCCGAACAAAACGTGCTTGAACCCCCCGGCTTTATGAGGTTTTTACAGCAACAGGCAGGCTTTCAGAAAAAAAACCAGCAGGATTCTGATTTGTGCACGCTTGTTGCATTCACACCCATATCGCCTCTAAAGCGTCCGCTGGAAGTGGAAGCTTTAAGGCAAATAAAAACAGTGGCAGGGTTGCCCGATGGAGATTCAAACGTTTCACCAAGGACTCTTTTTACCGATGCCCAAACCCTGAAAAACAACGCTAAAAGTTGTCAGCCCGCTTGCATCGATGCTGTAAATTTGCGACATCTACCAAGCCGTTTGCGACAGGGTCGTAAAGAAGCTGAAAGGTTAGATACGCAAGTATCGCCAACATGGTCGGCGTGATATAAGTTTGCGCCGACACAAAAAGAAAGAGCCGCCCAGATAATAAATCAGGTGGGACGGCAGTACTCTTCTAAAAACCAAAGGAGCAAATCACGATGCGCGTGATGAAGTGGAGCATGATCGCACTGGCTGTTTCGGCCAGTACTTCGCAGTTAGCAATGGCGTCCTCTCAAGAGGAATCCAAGGGCTTTTTTGAAGATCAGAGTCTGAATGTTCATAGCCGTATGCTGTACATGAACCGTGACTTCAAGAACGAAAACGCGGTTGACAAAGACCAAAGCTATCGCGAAGAGACTGGCCTCGGCGTGCGTACCACGTACGAGTCGGGCTTCACTCAGGGCACCGTAGGTTTCGGCGTGGATGCCTTGGTCAATGCCATGGTCAAACTGGACAGTGGCCGTGGCCGCACCGGTAATGGCCTGTTTGGTACGGATAGCGAAGGCCGCCCGGAAGACACCCAATCCAAGGCTGGCGGTGCAGTCAAATTCCGTCTGTCCGACACTGTCCTGAAATATGGTAACCAATACGTTGCCAGCCCTGTCTTCTCCACAGACGACAGCCGTCTGCTGCCAGAAGTGGCTACCGGCACCATCATCACCAGTAAAGAAATCAAAGGGCTGGAGCTGAGCGCTGGTCGTTTCACCGCTTTGAGTTCGCAGACTGGCATGGGCCGTGACAGCATCAACGGACCGCACAACCCAGGCCTGAGCAGTGCCAACATTGCCGGCGCTACCTACCAGTTCACCGACAACTTTGTAGCTGGCGTGGCTGCTTCCGATGTAGATGACTACTTCAAGAAGCAATACGTCAACGCCAACTACACCCTGCCGATCAACGAAGATCAGTCCCTGAACTTCGACTTCAACGGCTATCGCTCCAAGAGCCAGGGTCAAGAGCTGAGCGGCAATGTTGACAACCGCATCTGGTCCCTCGCAGCTGCCTATAGCATCGGCGCTCACAAGTTCACCGTGGCTCACCAGCGCTCTACCGGTGACACAGGTTATGTTTACGGCGTTGACGGCGGCGGCACTATCTTCCTCGCCAACTCCATCCAATACTCCGACTTTAACGGTGCAGACGAGCGTTCGTGGCAGGCCCGTTATGACCTGAACATGAAAACTTACGGTGTACCAGGTCTGAGCTTCATGACTCGTTACGTCAAAGGTGACAACATCTCCACAGCCACCGAAGAAGGTAAAGAACACGAGTTTGACTTCGAAACCAAATACGTATTGCAAAGTGGTCCAGCCAAAGACCTGTCTTTCCGCCTGCGTAGCGCAATCTATCGTTCGAACACTGCCTACTCTGGCGGCGACAACAACGACTTCCGCGTGATCGTTGAATACCCACTGAGCATCTTGTAATTTCTCAGCGGTAGTTCGATAGCTTCAAATCTGCAATAACAAAAAACCGCTCACCTGATCCAGGTGAGCGGTTTTTTTGCATCTGGCTTCCTAAAGACTTATTCGCCACTTGCTTGCATAGCAACCTAACAATAAAAAGCTGACAAAACCGCCAAAAAGCGTTATTGCGCAGCTCGTTCGTGGAGCATACGGACAACTCGCTGTGGAAACGGAATATCGATACCGGCTGTTTTCAAACGATCACGGGATTGCTCATTGAACATGAACATCACATCCCAATAATCCGCAGTCTTCACCCACACTCGCAGGGAAACAGTAATCGAACTGTCGCCCAGTGTCGAAATCACTGCCTGAGGTGCCGGGTCAGCCAAAACACGCTCATCTTTGGCCAGGTCCAGCAAAACATGACGGGCCTTCTGCAGGTCCGCTTCGTAATCAACGCCCACATCAAACACAACTTTGCGCGTCGGTTGACGGTTAGTGTTGGTGATGATGCCGTTCGACAGGTTGCCGTTCGGCACGATGATGGTTTTGTTATCGCCGGTGCGCAGGACGGTGTGGAAGATCTGAATGCTGTCGACCGTGCCGGCAACACCTTGGGCTTCGATCCAGTCACCAATGCGGAACGGGCGGAACAACAGAATCAGCACACCGCCGGCGAAGTTCGCCAGGCTGCCCTGCAAGGCCAGGCCGATGGCCAGACCGGCCGCACCGATGGCCGCGACGAATGAAGTGGTTTCCACCCCGATCATCGAGGCGACGCTGACGATCAGCAGAACCTTGAGAATGATGTTTGCCAGGCTGCTGATGAAGCCTTGCAGCGCGAGGTCGGCATTACGCAGCGCCAACAGGCCGCCGAGCTTTTGCGTCACCTTGTTGATCAGCCACCAGCCGATGGCCAGGGTAATCACTGCCAGCAGCACGCGGCTGCCGTATTCCATGATCATCGGAATCCAGGCTTGAGACGCCTTGACCAGGTTGTCCACTTCAGTATTCAAATCCATCTACTTTCTCCTGATTTCCGGCCATCCGGCACGCGAAAATGAGCGGCAGAAAAAGACCCGCCGGAATAAACACAATCCCTGTGGGAGCGGGCTTGCTCGCGAAAAAGGTGTATCAGTCGACATCATTGTTGAATGACACACCGCTTTCGCGAGCAAGCCCGCTCCCACAGGTTCCCGCCTGAAAGGTCAGTCGCGGAAGTTGTTGAACTGCAGCGGCATATCGAACGTCTTGGCGCGCAGGGCCGCGATGGCTTCCTGCAAATCGTCACGCTTCTTGCCGGTAATGCGCACTTGCTCGCCTTGAATGGCAGCCTGAACCTTGAGCTTGGCGTCTTTGACATGAGCGACGATTTTCTTCGCCAGCTCTTTGTCGATGCCTTCCTTCAGGACCGCTTCCTGCTTCATCAGTTTGCCCGACGCATAGGCATCCTTGACTTCAAGGCACTGCACGTCGATTTTGCGCTTGACCAGGGCCAGCTTGAGGATCTCAATCATCGCTTCGAGCTGGAAATCGGCTTCGGCGGTCAGGTTGACGGTCAGGTCCTTTTCCTTGAACTCGAAGGTGCCTTTGCCTTTCAGGTCATAACGACGATCGAGTTCCTTGACGGCGTTCTCGACCGCGTTGGTGACTTCGTGTTTGTCCAGTTCGGATACCACGTCGAACGACGGCATGTAATCTCTCCAATAAAAGGGCATGCTCGATCACGATGGAGCACGCCTGGCTTGCGGTTAAAATCCGCGCTGATTATAACGGGTCTTTCCCATCATTCACTGCGAGCCTCCCATGCGCGCGATAAACAGAGCAAAAAGCTGATGTCCACCACCTGGCATGTTCTGGGCGCTGGCAGCCTTGGCACCTTATGGGCCACTCGACTGGCGCGGGCCGGCGTGCCGGTCAAGCTGATCGTGCGGGACGCTGCCCGCTTGCAGGCGTATGAGGTGGCGGGTGGGTTGACGCTGGTCGAACACGGTAAAGCGCAGTGCTATCCAGTGCCTGCCGAGACACCCGACAGCGGTGAACCAATCAACCGCCTGCTGGTGGCCTGCAAAGCCTACGATGCCGAGAAAGCCGTAGCCCAACTGGCACCGCGCCTGGCTCCCGACGCCGAGCTGATCCTGTTGCAGAACGGTCTTGGTAGCCAGGACGCCGTCGCCACGCAGGTACCGCAGGCTCGCTGCATTTGTGCGTCGAGCACCGAAGGTGCCTTTCGCGATGGCGACTGGCGCGTGGTGTTCGCCGGCCACGGTTACACCTGGCTGGGGGATGCCGGACATCCCGTGGCGCCAATCTGGCTGGATGACGTGAGCGCCGCCGGTATTCCCCATGAGTGGAGCACCGACATTCTGACCCGGCTGTGGCGAAAACTGGCGCTCAACTGTGCGATCAATCCGCTGACCGTGCTGCACAATTGCCGCAATGGGGGTTTGCAGGAACACCGCTGCGAAGTCGCCACCCTCTGCGGCGAATTGACCGAGTTGCTTGAGCGCTGCGGTCAGCCAGCAGCGGCCGAGGACCTTCAACAGGAAGTCGAACGGGTAATTCACGCGACCGCCGCCAACTACTCTTCGATGTACCAAGACGTCGCGAACCAGCGCCGCACCGAAATCAGCTATCTATTGGGTCATGCCTGCAAAGTCGCCGCGAGACATCAACTCAACCTGCCGCACCTCAATCAACTGGAGCAACGGTTGATCACCCATCTGCACAGCCTTGGATTGCCCAGCGACTGAGCAGCGGCTACGCTGGCCACTTGTTCCTTTTCAGCGATGAACCTGATGCCATTGCGCCAGCGCCTTGAAAACCTTCCGGTCGGCCAGAAATTGCTGGCCGCCCTGCTGGTGCTGTTGACCACCGTCCTGCTGGTCGCCAACCTGACCTTTATCAGCGCCGCGTACTACATCTCCCAGGAAAGCATGGCACCTCAGGCCTTGCAGACCATCGGCCGCCTGGTGTCCAACCCCAGCCTGGTGTCCGAAGCCTTGCAGTCACCGCAAAGCGCCGAACGCCTGCTCAATGAACTCAACAGCTACTCACCATTGCGCGCGGCGGCCCTCTATGACGGCAAGGGCGAGCGTCTGGCGCAGTTGCAGCATGGCGACAATCTGAGCCTGCCAGCGCGTTACCGGCACATTGAATCCTGGCAAGCTACCGAGTTTCGCAGCAATCAAATCATCACCCTGCCCCGCCCCGGCACCGCGCCCGGCCACCTGTTACTGGTCGCCAGCAGCGAACTGCCGATGGCGTTCTACACCGGTACCCTCACCGCCAGCCTCGGGATTCTGATCTTCAGTGTGCTGTTGTGGCTGGTGATCGCCCGGCAGATCAAACGCCTGATTACCCGGCCGATCCATGAGCTCGAAGAGTTGTCCCGGCAAGTGACACGGGAGGAGAACTACGCCCTGCGCGCCTCCCGCGGCAACCATGACGAAATTGGCAGCCTCGCTGAGGCGTTCAACACCATGCTCTCGCGGATCGAGGCCCGTGAGCAGCAACTCAAACGGGCCCGGGACGATTCCCAGGCGGCGTATGACCAGGCTCAGGGCCTGGCCGAAGAAACCCGTCATACCAATCGCAAGCTGGAACTCGAAGTCCAGGTGCGCAGCAAGATCGAGAAGAAGCTCACCGGTTTCCAGAACTACCTCAACAGCATCATCGACTCCATGCCCTCGGCGCTGATCGCCCTTGATGAACAGCTCTACGTGACGCAGTGGAATCAGGAGGCCAGCGCCCTGTCTGGTACACGCCTCGACGAAGCCTTGAATCAGCCGATCTTCCTTGCCTTCGAACCGCTCAAGCCGTTTCTGCCGCAACTCAAGCAAACCGTCGAGCAGCACACAGTGGCCAAGATTGAACGGGTGACGTGGCTCAAGGACGAAGAACCCAAGCACTACGCGCTGACGTTCTACCCGCTGATGGGCGGTGCCGGGCGTGGTGTGGTAATCCGGATCGACGACATTACTCAGCGTCTGTCGCTGGAAGAAATGATGGTGCAGTCGGAAAAAATGCTCTCGGTCGGTGGCCTCGCCGCGGGCATGGCTCACGAGATCAACAACCCGTTAGGCGCGATCCTGCACAACGTGCAAAACATTCGCCGACGCCTTTCGCCTGATCTGCCGAAGAATCTCGAACAAGCCGAGCAAACCGGGATCGCGCTGGAAACGGTCAACAAATACCTGCAAGCGCGCGAAGTGCCGCAGTTGCTCGACGGCATTCAACAGGCTGGCGCCCGGGCGGCAAAGATTGTCACGCACATGCTCAGTTTCAGTCGCCGCAGTACCCGGCAAATGGCCCCGTGCGACCTGCCGGCGCTGATCGATCAGGCGGTGGAAATCGCCGGTAACGACTTCGACCTGGCGATCGGTTTCGACTTCAAGGGCCAGGCGATCATTCGCCAGTTCGATCCAGCGTTGGGCCCGGTGCCCGGGACCGCCAATGAACTGGAGCAAGTGCTGCTCAATCTGCTGAAAAACGCCGCTCAGGCGATTCACCAACGTGAAGACGACCGCGAGCCGGGACGGATCATTCTGCGCACCAAGCTGAACCCGCCCTGGGCGGAAATCCAGGTGGAGGACAACGGCATCGGCATGAGCGAGAACGTGCGCAAACGCACCTTCGAACCGTTCTTCACCACCAAGGAAATCGGTCAGGGCACCGGCCTTGGCTTGTCGGTCTCGTATTTCATCATTACCAACAACCACAAGGGTCAGATGGAAGTGCAATCGACCCTGGGCCAAGGCACGTGTTTCACCTTGCGCCTGCCCCTGGCGGGCACCCCGCTCGTCTCTCAAGAACTCAATCAGCTATCGAGGTAACCATGGGCTTTCGCTTGTCGAAGATTTACACCCGCACCGGCGACAAAGGCGAAACCGGGCTGGGCGACGGCCGCCGCGTGCCCAAGGATCATCCGCGGATCGAAGCCATTGGCGAAGTCGATACGCTGAACAGTCAGGTGGGTGTGCTATTGGCCGGGTTGGCGGCGGAAAGTGGCACCTATCCAGGATTGAACGAGGTGATCGAGGTTTTGGCGCCTTGCCAGCATCGGTTGTTCGACTTGGGTGGCGAGTTGGCGATGCCGGCGTATCAGGCACTGAACACGGCAGAAGTCGAACGTCTGGAAGCGGCGATTGATGTGTGGAATGAAGAGCTGGGGCCGCTGGAGAATTTCATTCTGCCGGGTGGTTCGGCGTTGATTGCTCAGGCCCATGTGTGCAGATGCCTGGCGCGCAGTGCCGAGCGGCGCTGTCAGCATCTGAACGCCGTCGAACCGTTGGCCGGGGTTGGGTTGGCGTACATCAATCGGTTGTCGGACGTGTTGTTTGTGGTGGCGCGGTTGATTGCCAAGCGGCAGGGGATTGCTGAAATTCTTTGGCAGCCGGCGGCGAAACCAGAGGTTTAGTCGGCGGCTGTCAGGCCGCCTTCGCGAGCAGGCTCGCTTGTATGGTAGGACTTGAAGGGAGGAGGAGGGACAAGGCTCGATTCTGACTGTTGACGCAGTACAGACCGTGGGAGATTTCGCCCCTCCTCCTTTCACCCAAGCGCCGATAAAGAATGCATCTGGCTAGACCGACGATAGGAACAAGCCTGCGCCTCTGGGTGAGCCCTTCAAGTGCTCAAACCTTATCTCGGAGGAAATCCTATGGCAATGCCGGTCTCTCTATCAAAACCGATCGTGGGCGTGGATGTCGCCAAGAATGAACTGGTGATTTATCAGGCGGATAACGATTTGCTTGAAGAGATTCCTAACACTAAAACATCCATCAAGCAGTGGCTGAAGACGTTGCCGGGGACGGTGGCTATTGCCATTGAGGCGACCAACATCTATCACCTGGACTTTGCTGATCTAGCCTATGAGGCCGGATGCGCGATTTACATGGTGGGAGGCTATGAACTCAAACATTATCGCGAAGGCGTAAAGATCCGCGCCAAAACCGACGCGCTGGACGCCAAGTTGCTGGCCCGTTACCTGAAGAACGAAGCCGAGGAGTTGCGCCCTTGGACCCCACCATCACCGCTGTACCGCCAGCTCCTGAGCCTCTTCCGTCGCCGGGCTGCCTTGGTCCAGGCTAGGGTTGGCCTGGTGCAGAGTTGGTCGAATGAGTCGCTGCTGAAGGCGGCTTTTGCAGAACAAGTGAAGTCCATGCAGCAGCTTGAAACGCTGATCGAAAAGACGATCAACGATCAGCTCAAAGAAGCCGGTTTACTCGGTCAACTGAAACGTTGCCTGAAAGTTGAAGGCATTGGATTTTTGACTGGGGCTCGCTTGATAACTGCGTTTCAGCGCGGGGATTTTAGAAACGCGGATGCGTTTATCGCCTTCCTGGGCATGGATTTACGGGTGTCTAAATCAGGACAGAAGGACGGTCGCCGCAGTTTGACCAAGCGCGGTGACCCCGAGGCTCGCCGGCTTCTGCACAATGCAGCGATGTCGGCTAGCCGTACGAAAGCCTGGAAAGGGTTTTACGAAGCCCAAAGAGCCCGGGGTTTCAGCACCACTGAGGCGCTGGTGATGCTGGCTCGCAAGCTTGCGCGGGTGGCATTCGCCTTGCTGAAAGGGCAAAGCGAATATCAGTCAAAGGTCAGTTGAGGGCTTCCCCTCAACCATAGAATCTCCCACAGTTGACCGAGTTCTTCCTGTAGAAATGCGATCCACTGTAGGAGCGAGCCTGCTCGCGATGGGGCCAGTAGTTACACCGAAGAATCAGGCCAAAACGCCCGAATCCCCGCCGCACCCTGTGCGCCCGCTTCCCAGGCTTTCTGAAGATCAGCCGGGCCAACACCGCCCAACAGGAACACCGGCTTACTGAAACCAGCAATCAACGCCGAAGCCTGCTCCCAACCCAACGGCTGCGCATCCGGATGAGTCTGGGTCTTCTGCACCGGTGACAGCGTCACAAAATCCACACCCATCTGCTCCGCCAACGCCAGTTCTTCAGCGTTATGGCAGGACGCCGCCAGCCAACGCGACGCCGGTAACGGGCGGCCAGCCGCCGCGTGCTTGCGCAGTTGCGCGGAAGTGATGTGCCAACCGGCGGACGGGAAATCTCCCAGCCATTCGAACGGCCCCTTGATCATCAACTGCGCCTTGCCCGCACACAGCCCCGCTGCGTCCACCGCCAGATCGCGGTACTTCGGATCGTAGCCGTTGGGTGCCCGCAACTGGATCAATTTGATGCCACCGGCAATGGCTTTTTGAATACCGCGCAGCAAGGCCGGGGTTTCCAGGTCTTCCGGGGTAATCAAATACTGCGCGGGTAACCGTGCAGCCGCGACAATCGGTTGGTTGGCGGCCGGGAACTCGTAGTTCAGCAGATCTCGTGGCGCGACCCATTCCAACGGCTGGCCTTCGGCGCCGTGCGGTTCGCCGGTAAAGGCCGACACTTCCCAAACGTCCAGCAACACTTGCTTGTCCGGGTAGTCATGCTGAACCTTGATCAGCGGGCGAGCGGCATTGACCACGATGCCCAACTCCTCATGAAGCTCGCGAGCCAGGGCGGTTTCGACGGATTCGTCGGCCTCGACCTTGCCACCGGGGAATTCCCACAGGCCACCCTGATGCTGGGTGTCGGCACGGCGGGCGATGAGGATCTTGCCACCGCCATCACGGATAACAGCGGCAGCTACGTGGACTCGTTTCACCGTTCTACTTCCTCCAGTCCTGCCTTCTGCCAAGCCTTGAAGGCCGGCCATTGGTAGATGGTTTCAACATAGGCCGCGTCCGCTGCGGGCAGCCTCACCTGATAGGTGCGCAGGCGCACGGCAATCGGTGCGAAGAAGGCATCCGCCAGGGTCGCGCCGCCAAACAGGTACGGACCGGTTTCGGTGGCGGCGGCGCGGCACTCGGCCCACAACGCCAACACACGCTCGATGTCGGCCTGGACGTCAGCCGGCGTCGGCGACAGCGCAGCGTCGTGGCTCAAGTCGAATGGCATGTTGCCGCGCATGGCGAAGAAACCGCTGTGCATCTGCGCGCAGGCCGAACGGGCCTGGGCGCGGGCGGCGGTGTCTTTAGGCCAGAGGTCGGCGTCGGGGAACTGCTCTGCCAGATACTCGGCAATCGCCAGGGAATCGGCGATGGTGCCGTGTTCGGTTTTCAACAGCGGGACTTTCGCGGTCGGCGAGTGCTTGAGCAGACGCTCGCGCGTATCCGGCTGGTTCAGCTTGATCAGTTCTTCGGTGTAAGGAACGCCGGCCAGGTCGAGGGCCAAAGCGCCACGCAGGGACCAGGAGGAAATCAGTTTGTCGCCGATGATCAGGTGAAGGCTCATGTTCGGGACCTTTTGATGGAGGGAACAAGCCAGTCTATGCAGTGACTGACAGACCGTCATCGCGAGCAGGCTCGCTCCCACATGTTTTTCTGCCGTACACAAAATCTGTGTTCACTGGAGATTTACTGTGGGAGCGAGCCTGCTCGCGATAGCGTCGACTCGGTCTTACGTGCGGTACTCCGCGTTGATTTTCACGTATTCGTGGGACAGGTCGGTGGTCCAGATGGTTTCGCTGCACTCACCGCGACCCAGCTCGATACGGATAGTAATTTCTTCCTGCTGCATCACGGCCGCGCCCTGGGCTTCGGTGTAAGTCGATGCGCGAGCGCCACGGCTGGCGATACAGACATCACCGAGGAACACGTCGATCTTGCTGACGTCCAGGTTCGGTACGCCGGCACGGCCGACGGCAGCCAGAATGCGGCCCCAGTTCGGGTCGGAGGCGAACAGTGCGGTCTTGATCAGCGGCGAGTGAGCCACGGTGTAACCGACGTCCAGGCATTCCTGGTGATTGCCGCCGCCATTGACTTCAACGGTCACGAACTTGGTCGCGCCTTCGCCGTCACGAACGATGGCCTGGGCCACGTCCATGCACACTTCAAACACCGCTTGCTTCAACTTGGCGAACAACTCGCCTTCGGCGCGGGTGATTTCCGGCAGTGCAGCCTGACCGGTGGCGATCAGCATGCAGCAGTCGTTGGTCGAGGTGTCGCCGTCGATGGTGATGCGGTTGAACGACTTGTTGGCACCGTCCAGCAGCAAGTTTTGCAGCACGTCGCGGGAGACTTTGGCGTCGGTGGCGATGTAGCCAAGCATGGTCGCCATGTTCGGGCGGATCATGCCCGCGCCTTTGCTGATACCGGTGACGGTGATGGTCACGCCGTCATGCTGGAACTGGCGGCTGGCACCTTTTGGCAGGGTGTCGGTGGTCATGATGCCGGTGGCGGCAGCTTCCCAGTTGTTGACCGACAGGTCGTCGAGGGCGGCTTGCAGAGCCCCTTCGATTTTCTCGACCGGCAGCGGCTCGCCGATCACACCGGTGGAGTACGGCAGCACCAGGCTGGCGTCGACGCCGGTCAGCTCAGCCAGTTTGGCGCACGTGCGCTCGGCAGCGGCAAGGCCTGGTTCGCCAGTGCCGGCGTTGGCATTGCCGGTGTTGGTCAACAGGTAACGCACCGGACCTTGCACACGCTGCTTGGCCAGGATCACGGGAGCTGCGCAAAAAGCGTTCAGGGTGAACACGCCAGCGACCGTGGAACCTTCGGCACAGCGCATGACCACAACATCCTTGCGCCCCGGGCGCTTGATGCCAGCCGAGGCGATACCGAGTTCAAAACCGGCAACCGGGTGCAACGTTGGCAAAGGACCAAGACCAACAGCCATGAATGCGCTCCTTAATAAATGATGTCAGCACCGCTTTCAGGAAGAACGGTGGTTTAAATGGCAAAACGCCGCGACGGCATAAGCCGGTCGCGGCGCGGGTATTTCAGCGTATGAAACGGGTTTTACTGGATCTGCCCGTGGCAATGCTTGAACTTCTTGCCCGAACCGCAGTAGCAAAGTTCATTGCGGCCCAGCTTCTGTTCGTTGCGTACCGGAGCGACGGCAAGGGCGACATCGACCTCTTCACCCAGCAGTTCCGGTTGCTCAAGCCCCGGTGCTTCGTCGTGCTGGAACTGCATGCGTGCAGCCAGCGCTTCGGCTTCCTGACGCAGACGTTGTTCTTCTGCTTCCGGGTCTTCGCGGCGAACCTGAACGTGGGACAGCACACGGATCGAGTCGCGCTTGATCGAATCCAGCAGCTCGGAGAACAGCGTGAAGGACTCGCGCTTGTACTCTTGCTTCGGGTTCTTCTGTGCATAACCACGCAAGTGGATGCCGTGACGCAGGTGATCCATGGTCGACAAGTGGTCTTTCCACAGGTCGTCGAGCACACGCAGAACGATTTGCTTCTCGAAGCTACGCAGCGCTTCGGCGCTCGCCTGCTCTTCTTTCTCGTTGTACGCGGCCAGCAGCTCGGTCATGAGCTTCTCGCGCAGGGTTTCTTCGTACAGGTGATCGTCTTCGTCGAGCCATTTCTGGATCGGCAGCGCCACACCAAAATCGCTCTGCAACGCCGCTTCCAGACCGGCCACGTCCCACTGCTCAGGCAGCGATTGCGGTGGAATGTGGGCGCTGACAGTTGCGTTGAGCACGTCCTGACGGAAGTCGGCGATGGTTTCACCGATGTTGTCGGCGGCCAACAAACTGTTACGCATGTGATAGATCACTTTACGTTGTTCGTTGTTGACGTCGTCGAACTCGAGCAGTTGCTTACGAATGTCGAAGTTGCGGCCTTCAACCTTGCGCTGAGCCTTCTCGATGGCGTTGGTCACCATGCGGTGCTCGATCGCCTCGCCAGGCTGCATGCCCAGGGCCTTCATGAAGTTCTTCACCCGATCAGAGGCGAAGATGCGCATCAGGCTGTCTTCCAGCGACAGGTAGAAACGGCTGGAACCGGCGTCACCCTGACGACCGGCACGACCACGCAGCTGGTTGTCGATACGGCGCGATTCGTGACGCTCGGAAGCAATCACCTGCAAACCGCCCGACTCGAGCACTTGCTGGTGACGTTTCTGCCAGTCGGCCTTGATCTGGGCAATTTGCTCAGGGGTTGGCTCTTCCAGCGAGGCCACTTCCACTTCCCAGTTGCCGCCCAACAGGATGTCGGTACCACGACCGGCCATGTTGGTGGCGATGGTCAGTGCGCCTGGGCGACCGGCCTGGGCAATGATCTCGGCTTCTTTTTCGTGGAACTTGGCGTTCAGAACCTTGTGTTCGATGCCTTCTTTCACAAGCAGGCTGGACATGTGTTCCGACGTTTCAATGGTTGCAGTACCCACCAGCACCGGACGGCCCTGGGTCATGCATTCCTTGATGTCGTTGATGATCGCCGCGTATTTCTCTTCGGCGGTCAGGAACACCAGGTCGTTGTAGTCTTTACGCGCCAGCGGTTTGTTCGGCGGGATAACCATCACCGACAGACCGTAGATCTGGTGGAATTCGAACGCTTCGGTGTCGGCGGTACCGGTCATCCCGGACAGCTTGTTGTACAGACGGAAGTAGTTCTGGAACGTGGTCGAGGCCAGGGTTTGGCTTTCGGCCTGAATGTTCAGGTTTTCCTTGGCTTCGATGGCCTGGTGCAGGCCTTCGGACAGACGGCGACCCGGCATGGTACGACCGGTGTGTTCGTCGACCAGAACGACCTGGCCATCCTGCACGATGTATTCGACGTTGCGATTGAACAGCTTATGAGCGCGCAGACCGGCATAAACGTGGGTCAGCAGACCGAGGTTGTGCGCCGAATACAGGCTCTCGCCTTCAGCCAGCAGGCCAACGCGGGTCAGCATGTCTTCGATGAACTGGTGACCGGCTTCGTTGAGCTCAACCTGACGGGTCTTCTCGTCGACGGTGTAGTGGCCGGCCTTGGTGACTTCGCCTTCCACTTCTTCGATGTGCAACTCAAGCTGCGGGATCAGTTTGTTGATCTCGATGTACAGCTTGGAGCTGTCCTCGGCCTGACCGGAAATGATCAGCGGGGTACGGGCTTCGTCGATGAGGATGGAGTCGACTTCGTCGATCACGGCAAAATTGAGTTCGCGCTGGAATTTTTCTTCCATGCTGAACGCCATGTTGTCGCGCAGGTAGTCGAAACCGAATTCGTTGTTGGTGCCGTAGGTAATGTCGGCAGCGTAAGCCAGACGTTTCTCTTCCGGCGGCTGGAACGGCGTGACCACACCGACCGACATTCCGAGGAATTCGTAGAGCGGACGCATCCAGTTGGCGTCACGACGGGCCAGGTAGTCGTTCACCGTCACAACGTGCACGCCCTTGCCGGACAGTGCGTTGAGGTAAACGCCCAGTGTTGCCACCAGGGTCTTGCCTTCACCGGTACGCATTTCCGCGATCTGGCCTTCATGCAAGGTCATGCCGCCGATCAGCTGGACATCGAAGTGGCGCATACCCATGACGCGCTTACCGGCTTCGCGGGCGACCGCAAAGGCTTCTGGCAGCAGCTTGTCGAGGGTTTCCCCTTTGGCGATGCGGGCCTTGAACTCATCTGTCTTGGCACGCAATTGATCGTCCGAAAGGGCCACCATTTGCTCTTCGAAGGCATTGACGAGTTGCACCGTCTTGAGCATGCGTTTGACTTCACGCTCGTTCTTGCTTCCAAAAAGTTTCTTTAACAAAGGCGCAAACATATCGGCAGGATCTTCCACACTAAAGGGATGGAGGGCGGCCCCGTGAGTCGCCCGAGCAGCCCTCATGGCCGCATGCGAACGAGCATTCTACCCGGAAACGATGGTGAGGAAAGTGGCGTTGTTCCACGATGCTGGCACAGCGTTGTAACGGGGCTCACTTAAAATAAGGGCTTTTTGCTGAACTTCAAGCCATTCACGGCAGAAGTTACTTGTTGATTTAATGGGTAAAGCGCTCGCAAAGCAATGGCTCGGGTGCATCCGGTGCTTTCTGCTACCATGGCGGCTCTGTTACTTCAGGTGTCTGATCATGGCATTTCGCCCTCTTACGGCCAGAGCACCCGCCGTTCTGCTTCGCGAAGCCAAACCGCTGAAAGCCATCTTCGGCCACGCTCAACGCCTGGGTCATTTACAACGTCTGCTGGAAAGCCAATTGCAGCCCGCCGCCCGCGAGCATTGCCATGTGGCGTCGTGGCGCGAAGGCAGTTTGTTGCTGATAGTGACCGACGGTCATTGGGCAACCCGCCTGCGTTATCAGCAAAAGCGTCTGCAACGGCAATTACAGATGTTCGACGAGTTCGCCAGCCTGACGCGGATTCTGTTCAAGGTTCAGCCGCCCACGGTTCAGCAAGGGGCGGCTGGCCATACCATCAGCTTGTCGACCGATGCGGGCGCGACCATTCAGGCCACAGCCGACGGGATCAGCGATCCGAATCTGCGGGCGGCGCTGGAACGGCTGGCGGCTCACGCCAAACCCAAGGCATGACATAGAACCCAATGTGGGAGCGAGCCTGCTCGCGAAGGCGGCCTGACATTCAACATAGATGTTGTCTGATCTACCGCTTTCGCGAGCAGGCTCGCTCCCACATTGATTGCACCCAGCCAGATGTTTAGCGGCGTTTGCTGCCGCCGAGCAGCGAGCCCATCAAGCCGCGTACCAACTGTCGGCCCAATTGATTGGCCGCCTGGCGCATCGCTGATTTCAGCGCCTGCCCTGCCGCTGTCCCCAGGAATTCCCCGGCCTTGTCGGTGAAGCTTGGCTCTTCGGCTGCCGGTTTGCCCGCAGCAGCGTCAGGCTCTGGCGCCAACCCTTTGCGCCCCATCAACACCTCATAAGCCGATTCGCGATCAACGGGTTTGTCATACCGCCCCTTGAACGGCGACCCCGCGATCAGCACTGTGCGTTCAGTCTCGCTCAACGGCCCGATCCGCGATTGCGGCGGTGCCACCAACACCCGCTGGACGATCTCCGGCGTGCCCTTGTCCTGCAACGTGCCGACCAGCGCCTCGCCGATCCCAAGTTCGGTCAGCACTGACAAGGCATCAAACGCCGGGTTCGGCCGGAAGCCTTCGGCCACCGCGCGCAGGGATTTCTGTTCCTTGGCGGTGAACGCGCGCAAGCCATGCTGAATGCGCAAACCGAGCTGAGCCAGCACGTCATCCGGCAAGTCGCCCGGCGATTGGGTGACGAAATACACGCCAACGCCTTTCGAGCGTATCAACCGCACCACTTGCTCAAGACGATCCTGCAAAGCCTTGGGCGTACCGGCGAACAATAAATGCGCTTCGTCGAAAAACAACGCCAGCAGCGGTTTGTCCGAATCGCCGCGTTCCGGCAATTGCTCGAACAATTCGGCCAGCAACCACAACAGGAACGTCGCGTAGACTTTCGGCGCTTCGTGCACCAGACGGCTGGCATCGAGCAAATGAATGCGCCCGCGGCCGTCGGCGGTCGGCTGCAGAATGTCTTCGAGTTGCAGCGCCGGCTCACCGAACAGCGCTTCGGCGCCCTGCTGTTCCAGGGTCGCCAGACGCCGCAACAGCGCCTGACTGGAACCGGTGGTCATCAGCGCGGCGTCGTCACCGAGCAATTCGGGGTTGTCACGCAGGTGATTGAGCAGTGCCTTCAGGTCCTTGAGGTCCAGCAGCAACAGCCCTTCGCGGTCCGCCACCTTGAACGCGGCGTACAGCGCCGACTGCTGACTGTCGGTCAGCTCCAGCAGGCTGCCAATCAATAACGGCCCCATTTCGCTCAAGGTTGTGCGCAATGGATGACCGGACTGGCCGTGAATGTCCCACAGGGTCACCGGATACGCCTGAGGCTTATGGTTCAGCCAGGGCATCCCGGCGATCCGCTCGGCGATTTTGCCTTGAGGGTTGCCGGCGGCGCCCAGACCACACAGGTCGCCCTTGATATCGGCGGCGAACACCGCCACGCCGGCATCGCTGAAGGCTTCGGCCATCCGTTGCAAGGTGACGGTTTTGCCCGTCCCGGTAGCGCCCGCGACCAAACCATGACGGTTCGCCAGACGCATGGCCTGGGCAATGGGCTGCCCGGCGAGGTCGGCACCGATAACGAGTTGTAATGAGTCAGGCATTTTGTCACCCATGGTTAATCTTTGATCCTTCACGGCCGATAGGAATAAGCGAGAGACCCAATTGAAAGCAAGGTCCGACATTCCCCTATGGAGAGCAGGAATTACCGACTCGCTCCATTGCGCACTCATTTTGCGCGCATTAGCAGCAACGCGCCCCGAACAATATGACCATAGCGGACCCCCGAGCCATGAACAAAAATCTGCGCTTCAGCCATAAAATCCTGCTTGCCGCCGCCCTCATCGTCATTGCCGCCTTCGCCTCGTTCACGCTGTACAACGACTATTTGCAGCGCAATGCGATACGCCGCGATCTGGACAACTATTTGCAGGAAATGGGCAGCGTCACCGCGAACAACATTCAAACCTGGCTGGCCGGCCGCAGCCTGCTGATCGAAAACCTGTCGCAAACCGTTGCCTTGAACGCAGATGTAGCCAATGTCTCCAACCTGCTGGAACAGAAGGCTGTGTCGTCGACCTTTATGGGCGCCTACCTGGGCAACAAAGATGGCACCTTCATCATCCGCCCGGACAGCAAGATGCCCGACGGTTATGACCCTCGTGCCCGCCCTTGGTACAAGAGCGCGCAAAGCACCAGCGGCTCTGCCCTGACCGAACCCTACATCGACCTGGCTTCTGGTCAGTTGGTGATTTCCATCGTTAATAGCGTACTCAAGGACGGTCAAAACATCGGCGTGGTCGGTGGTGACTTGAGCTTGCAGGTGATCACCGACAGCCTCAACGCACTGGACTTCGACGGCATGGGCTATGCGTTCCTGGTCAGCGCCGACGGCAAAATCCTGGTCCACCCGGACAAAGCACTGGTGATGAAGTCCCTGAGCGAGGCGTACCCGAAAAACACCCCGCGCATCAGCAGCGACTTCAGTGAAGTAGACGTCGACGGCAAGACTCGCATCGTGACCTTTACGCCGATCAAAGGGCTGTCCTCAGTCAATTGGTACATCGGTCTGTCGGTGGATAAAGACAAAGCCTTCTCGATGCTCAGCGAGTTCCGCGCCTCGGCGGTCGTTGCGACGATCATTGCCGTGGCCATCATCATCGCTCTGCTGGGCATGCTGATCCGCATCCTGATCCAGCCGCTGCACGTGATGACCCGCGCCATGGCCGACATCGCCGACGGCGAAGGCGACCTGACCAAACGCCTGACCATCGTGAACAACGATGAATTCGGCGCTCTCGGTACCGCGTTCAACCGCTTCGTGGAACGCATTCACGGTTCGATCCGCGAAGTGTCGTCGGCCACCGGGCAAGTCAACGAAGTGGCTCTGCGTGTCGTGGCCGCCTCGAACTCGTCGATGTTCAACTCCGACCAACAGGCTTCGCGCACCAGCAGCGTGGCCGCGGCGATCAACCAGCTCGGCGCCGCCGCTCAGGAAATCGCCCGCAATGCAGCGCAAGCATCAAGTCAGGCCAGCGATGCCCGCAGCCTGGCTGAAGACGGCCAGCAAGTGGTGGATCGCAGCATTGTCGCGATGAATCAGCTGTCGAGCATGCTCAGCGCCTCGAGCGCCAACATCGAATCGCTGAACAGCAAAACCGTGAACATCGGGCAGATTCTCGAAGTGATCACCAGCATCTCCCAGCAAACCAACCTGCTGGCGCTCAACGCAGCCATCGAAGCGGCGCGCGCCGGTGAAGCCGGACGTGGTTTCGCCGTGGTGGCCGATGAAGTGCGCAACCTGGCGCACCGCACTCAGGAATCGGCGCAACAAGTGCAGACCATGATCGAGGAGCTGCAAGTCGGCGCCCGCGAATCCGTCAGCACCATGAGCGACAGCCAGCGCCACAGTCAGGACAGCGTCGAAATCGCCAACCTGGCCGGCGAGCGCTTGAACAGCGTGACGTTGCGTATTGGCGAGATTGACGGGATGAACCAGTCGGTGGCCACGGCGACCGAGGAACAGACGGCGGTGGTGGAGTCGATCAATGTGGACATTACCGAGATCAACACACTGAATCAGGAAGGGGTGGAAAACCTGCAGTCGACGTTGCGGGCGTGTTCGGATCTTGAACAGCAGGCGGCGCGCCTGAAGCAGTTGGTAGGCAGTTTCCGTATTTAACGTCTGATCCGGCCCCATCGCGAGCAAGCTCGCTCCCACAGGTACAGCGCCAGACCTTGTGGGAGCGAGCTTGCTCGCGATGGCGGTCTATCAAACATCGCTAAACCCCACTGACACCCCGCCACAAAACCCCAACCGAACATCTATCCTTCATAAAGGTCAACCAAGGGAGAACAACGGACCGGAGGGATGTTCATCGTGCATATCGCTGACATAACCATGTTCTACGCCCCTGCCAGCGGTGGCGTGCGCACTTATCTGGATGCAAAACACCGTCGCCTGAGCATCAAGCCGGGCATTCGCCACAGTCTGTTAATTCCTGGGGCTTACTTGAGTGAACAGGATGGCGTTTACACGGTTCCGGCCCCCGCCCTGCCCTTCGGCAAGGGTTATCGCTTTCCCCTCCGTCTCGCGCCTTGGCGCAATGTCCTGCAGGATTTACAGCCCGACCTGATCGAGGTCGGCGACCCCTACCTCACCGCATGGGCGGCCCTCGACGCCCGGCGGCAACTCGATGTCCCGGTGATCGGTTTCTATCATTCGGACCTGCCACTGCTGGTCAGCAATCGCATGGGTAACTGGGTCACCACCAACGTCGAAGCCTATGTCCGCAAGCTCTATGGCAACTTCGATCGGGTTCTGGCACCCAGCCAGGTCATGGCCGACAAACTGATCGGGCTGGGGGTGAAGAACGTTTTCGTGCAACCGCTGGGCGTCGACTTGCAAACCTTCAATCCCACTGCACGAGACACGGGCCTGCGGGCCGAATTGGGCATTGATGAAAACACTCATTTGCTGATCTTCGCCGGGCGCGGTTCCAAGGAAAAAAACCTGCCGGTGCTGCTCGATTGCATGAAATGCCTGGGACGACGTTATCACCTGCTGTTGGTAGGTTCGTCGATGCCGGCCGCAGTGCCCGACAACGTCACCGTGATCGGTGAGTTCTGTACGGCGGCACACGTGGCGCGATTGATGGCCAGCGCCGATGCGCTGCTGCACGCCGGTGATCAGGAAACCTTTGGCCTGGTGGTTCTTGAAGCCATGGCCAGTGGCATTCCGGTGGTGGCCGTGGCGGCCGGGGCCTTTCAGGAAATCATCACCGATCAATGCGGCCTGCTCTGCCCGCCGAATAATCCATTGGCGATGGCCAACGCGGTCCGCGAGCTGTTCAGCTTGGGCAGCGTCGTTTTGGGCAAACAGGCCCGCAGCCATGTCGAGCGGCATTACTCCTGGGACACGGTGGTCAACAGCCTGCTGGGGCATTATCACGCCGTGCTCGACAGCCACTGGCCGCTGACGGCCAATGGTTGAGCCCATGAACCCGCCCAGCCTGTTACTCGTGCTGCACGACGTCGCACCGCAAACCTGGGCCGATTATCAACCCTTTGTCGAAGCCGTCGACGCCTTGGGCGAGGTGCCGATGACCTGGCTGGTGGTGCCCAATTTCCACAAGCGCAACGATCTGGAGGAGCATCCGGGATTTCGACGTTTGCTCACCCGTCGTATCGCCCGAGGTGACGAACTGGCCTTGCACGGTTACTTTCATTGCGATGAAGCGCCCACGCCCACTAATCCACGAGACTGGTTCATGCGCCGGATCTACACCCACGAAGGCGAGTTTTACAGCCTGTCTCAAGAAGCCGCCCTCGCCCGCCTGCGCGCCGGCATCGAAGTGTTCCACCGTTATCACTGGCCGCTGGAGGGCTTCGTCGCGCCAGCCTGGTTGATGAGCGAAGGGACGCGCCAGGCCTTGCGCCAGTTACCCCTGAGTTACACCAGCGATTCGCAGCATCTGTATCGTCTACCGGACTTTACCGCCGTTGATGCGCCAGGACTGGTCTGGAGCGCGCGCAGTGCCTGGCGCCGAGGGTTGTCGAAGCTCGTCAGCGATCAGCGCGAACAACGCTGGCAGCAAGCACCGGTGATCCGTCTTGGCTTGCACCCGGTCGATATGCGCCATGAGTTCTCGCGCACCTACTGGCTGCAAACCCTCAAGCGTTTGCTCGACGAGGGACGTGTGCCGATGACCAAGGCGCGCTGGCTGGCGCTGCAAAGCGACCGTATCGGTCGCGCCGCATGAGTCGCGGGATTCTGCTGCTCATCGCGCTGCTCGCTGCGGTGCTGATTCCGTCGCTGTTGGGTGGTAACGAAACCTGGTATCGGCTGCGAAGCTTTCCACTGAACTGGCTGCTGATCATGTTCGGCATGATCCTGCTGTGCTGGGTGCTGAACACGATGCGCTTGCGCCTGTTACTCGGGGATCAACGCGACAAGGTGGGCCCGCTCAGAAGCCTCGGGGTAGTGATGGCCGCCGAATTCGCTTATTGCGCCACCCCCGGCGGCAGCGGTGGGCCGCTGACGATCATGGCGCTGCTGGCGCGCAATGGCGTGCGTCCGGCCAGGGGCAGTGCCGTGTTTGCCATGGATCAGTTGAGCGATTTGCTGTTTTTTCTCTGCGCGCTGAGCGGGATCCTGATTTATGCGTTGTTCCAGCACCTCAGCCAACGCATGGAATGGCTGCTGACCGTCAGCGCCATTTCGATGTTCGGCGGGTTGTTCAGTTGCGTCGTGGTTGCCCGCTACCATCGAATACTGATTCGTCTGAGCGGTCGGTTGCTTGCTCGTTTGAATGTCAAAGCCACCACACGCCTGCGCTGGGCGCGAAAACTCCTGCACTTTCTGGCGGCGTTCACGGACACATTGAAGCTGCCTTTTCAGACGCTCATTACGGTGTTTGCCCTGACGTGCCTGCATTGGATCTTGCGCTATAGCGTGCTGTATCTGGCGTTGCGAGGGCTCGGGGCGGATTTGCAGTGGGCCTGGAGCTTTCTGATCCAGATGCTTTCACTGAGCGCGGGGCAGTTCAGCCTGTTGCCGGGCGGTGCCGGGGCGGCGGAGTTGACGTCGGCGGCGCTGCTGGCACCGATGGTTGGAAAATCCACCGCGGCGGCGGCGATTCTGATCTGGCGGGCGGTGACTTATTACTTCTACTTGGTGGTGGGTGGCCCGGTGTTTTTGCTGATGCTCGGGCGGCCGCTGCTGAAGAAGTTGATGAAGTTCAAACAGGCTTAGTTTTATCGTCGGGCTCGTTCTGCAGCTGTTCCCACAACTCGGCGGCACCGGGAAACTCCGTGCCATTTTCTGGGTTCATGTCATCCGGATCGTAACGACTCAAACACCCTTCGCCTAATGTGACGGGAGCCTTGGATGTCGCTTTGTCCAGTGGGTCGGCCATGGTCATGTCCTCAGTGCAGAAACGGCGAAGGGCCTGAAGCGATTGAACGCCCAGGCCCTTCGAATTTCAACCGTGTTGAAAAGTTGTCAGAACACGACGGTTTTGTTGCCGTGCACCAGCACCCGGTCTTCCAGGTGATAACGCAAACCACGGGCCAGCACCATCTTCTCGACGTCCCGACCGAAACGCACCATGTCTTCGATGCTGTCACTGTGGCTGACGCGAACGACGTCCTGTTCGATGATCGGGCCGGCATCCAGCTCTTCGGTCACGTAGTGGCAAGTAGCGCCGATCAACTTCACGCCACGCAAAGATGCCTGGTGATAAGGCTTGGCACCGACGAACGACGGCAGGAAGCTGTGGTGAATGTTGATGACCTTGTGAGCATATTCGCTGCACAACTCGGGCGGCAGGATTTGCATGTAGCGGGCAAGTACGATCACTTCGGCATCGTGCTGTTTGACCAGGCGCGAGACCTCGGCGAATGCCGGCTCTTTGTCCTGCGGATTGACCGGTACGTGGTAATACGGGATCCCGTGCCACTCGACCATGCTGCGCAAGTCGTCATGGTTGGAAATCACGCAGGAAATTTCGCAATCCAGCTCATCACTGTGCCAGCGGTGCAACAAGTCGGCGAGGCAGTGAGACTCTCGACTGGCCATCAGTACCACGCGCTTTTTCTGCTCGGTATCGGTGATGCGCCAGTTCATCGAGAACTCTTCGGCAATCGGTGCAAACGCTTCGCGAAAGGCATCGATACCAAAGGGCAGCGAATCGGCACGAATTTCGTGACGCATGAAGAACCAGCCACTGAGATTGTCCGAGTGATGGCTCGCTTCAGTGATCCAGCCGTTATGTGACGCCAGAAAGTTACTGACTTTAGCAACGATGCCGACGCGGTCCGGGCAAGCAATCACCAGCCGAAAAGTGCGCATGAGGGTCAAACTCCAGAACTTCGCAAAGGCGGCCATTCTAGCGATTGCGCAGCAAAACTGCAGTATTGATGACGTTTGGCCCGACACAAAGGTAAGCGGCACAGGTTCTGGCAGCACCTGCAGCCCGCGCGATGGTGTTCCTGTTGCCAATCTTCAAGTGCTCAATTGTGAATATTCGTGATGACTGCATCACACTATTTAACTACACCGGCAATTTATGCCTATTCACCGCAACTAATTTAAATAAAACTCCGGTTAAATGTTTACTTGGTGAAACACCCTGACTATTATTGCCGCACTGTCACCTGCCATCCAGCGCCCCAACATAAGGTAGTCCTCATGTCCTTGATCAACGAATATCGCGCCACCGAAGAAGCTATCAAAGAGCTGCAAGCCCGTTTGAAGAACCTGTCCCAAGACGACAAACTGCAAACCGAGCTGGAATTCGAAGGCAAACTGCGCACCCTGATGGGCGAGTACTCCAAGTCTCTGCGTGACATCATTGCGCTATTGGATCCAGAGTCCAAAACCAAAGCACCACGCGGCGGCGCAGTAAAAACTACTGGCACCAAGCGTGCTCGCAAAGTTAAACAATACAAAAACCCGCACAACGGCGAAGTCATCGAAACCAAAGGTGGCAACCACAAAACTCTGAAAGAGTGGAAAGCCAAGTGGGGCGGTGACGTGGTTGAAGGCTGGGCTACCCTGCTGGGCTAAGCCGTAGCACTTGTCGCAGATTCATCCGCGACAAAAAAGAACGCCAGCATTTGCTGGCGTTTTTTTATGCCCGGGATTCAGCACCCGAACATTTTCGATTTCAAAGATTCAAACGTTTGCGTAATCCGTCGACATAATTCTGCCATTCATTCAGCACCTCTCGCTGAAACGATGTAGCCGTAGTACTCCATTGGGCTGCGGCTTCTACAAAAGTTTCCAGCGTATTTGGCGCGCCCCACTCGGGTGCTGACAAACGTTGCTGACAGAATATTCGCCAGCGTTCTTGCTCTTCGAAACTCAACGTATCGGGGAAGTTGCGTGCGCGATATCGAAACAATAATTCAGGCAATCGTTCATCATCGAAAGGCCATTGTTGTTGCGCTAATTGAGCCGGGTCGGCAGACCTGACTTGCTCACAAAGACGCCGATCCCGATCACCGATAAAACCATCGTATAACTGTTGCTCAGGGTCTTGGCTCGAGGTGAAATCTTCGCTGGCATAAATCGCCTGAACTTTATCTCGCCAAACTGCTTGTGCGTCACTTAGCCGCAGCGCGCGCTCTTGGTAGAGCGACATATCCAGCCCCAAACGTTGCTGATCTTCAGCGCGAAGTACCGACAACGGCGCCACCACCGGGCATTTATTGATGTGGATAAGTTTGAGCGGCACCGGCAACTCGCCCTCGGCCAAGTCATCGCGGCGGGTATACAGCCGTTGACGCAAGGTGTCGGCATCGAGATCGAGCAAACCCTGAGGGTCCAGATGCAGGTCACAGACTATCAAGGCATTCTTGTTGCGCGGGTGCCAGGCCAATGGCAGTACCACGCCAACATAATTGCGCGCCGCTGAAAAGCGCCCGGAGATATGCACCATCGGCTGCAACAGACGAATCTGATCCATCACCTTTTGTTTACCGCGTAACTGAAACAACCAGTCATACAACTTCGGCTGCTTTTCCCGGATCAGACGCGCCAGGGCGATGGTGGCGCGAACGTCCGAAAGCGCTTCGTGAGCATTTCCGTGATCAATGCCATTGGCGGCGGTCAGGCGTTCGAGTTTGAGTGTTATCCGCCCCTCGTCGTCCGTCGGCCAAACGATGCCGTCAGGGCGCAAGGCATAGGCTGCACGCACCACATCGATCAGGTCCCAGCGGCTATTACCGCCCTGCCACTCGCGTGCATAAGGGTCGAAAAAGTTTCGGTAAAGACTGTAACGGGTCATCTCGTCATCGAAACGCAGCGTGTTGTAACCCGCCCCACAGGTGCCGGGCGCAGCGAGTTGTGCATGCACTCGGGTCATGAAATCGGCTTCGCTCAGGCCATGCTCGGCCAGTCGGCCGGGTGTGATACCCGTGATTGCACAGGCTGCCGGATGGGGCAGGATGTCTTCACTGGGCTGGCAGTAAAGGTTGACCGGCTCGTCTATTTCATTGAGATCGAAGTCAGTGCGAATCCCCGCCATTTGCAGCGGGCGGTCGCAACGGGGGTTGATGCCAGTGGTTTCATAGTCGTACCAGAAGATAGAGGTCACGGGCTATTCCTGAACTGAAGATCGGCGAAGTCTAGGCGTTCACATCCCGCCCCGGCCAGTAATCTCGTCATTCAATCACCTCCGGCCACTTACCGTGCACTACATAGTTATGTCGTTTTCCCCCGAGAGGCTGCTAGCATCGGACGGACATCGAATCCCGAACAGGCCACATCAAGGTTGCCCATGCTCGAGACCACAGCACTGCCAAGGAAAGCGACGCTGTCCCCGCCACTGGATACGCGGTATCAAGTCGAAACGCCGGAAGGCATCGACTTGCCACTGCGCCCGGCCGGGTTGATGGTTCGTGCGCTGGCGTTCGCCATCGATCTCGGGCTGCGCGGGTTGATCGTTGGCCTGCTGTTTATTGTCCTGGCATTCCTCGGGAAACTCGGTGCAGGGCTCGGCTCGATTCTGTTGTTCGTGGTGAGCTGGTGGTACATGGTGCTGTTCGAAGTGCTCAATCAGGGTCGTTCGCCTGGCAAGCAATGGATGGGTCTGCGGGTGGTGCAGGACGATGGCACGCCGATTGGCTGGTCTGCTTCGCTGCTGCGCAACCTGCTGCGATTTGTCGACATGCTGCCGTTCGGCTATTTCCTCGGGGCCATCAGCTGCCTGCAACATCCCACCTTCAAGCGCCTCGGCGATCTGGCTGCCGGCACGTTGGTGATCTACCGCGAACAACCGCTCACCCGACCGCAACTGCCTGACATCCAGCCCCGGCGCCCGACCTTTGCGCTGACGCTGATCGAACAACGCGCCATCCTCGGGTTTGCCGAGCGCCAGGGTGAACTCTCTGAAGCACGGGTCAAAGAGCTGGCAGCCATACTCGCCCATCCGTTGCAGGTGTCGGCGCCAGGGGCCGTGGACGAACTCAATGGCATCGCCCGCGGCTTGTTGGGCCCCACATGAAGCAAAGCCTTTTCGAAAGTCGCCACAAGGCCGAATGGGAGCAATTTACCCTCGTGCTTGAACAGCTGGAGCACGGCAAGAAAGCAGAGCGAGTCGCCAACTTTCCAAGCGACTACCGTCGTCTCTGCCAACACTTGGCGCTGGCCCAGGAACGCGGTTACAGCAGCTTTCTGATCGACTCATTACAGCAACAAGTGCTGCGCGGGCATCAACAGTTTTATCGGCATCGCAGTCGACTGGGTGCCAACGTGCTGGGCTTCATCCTGGCTGACTTCCCGCGACTCGTGCGCGAACAGTGGCGCTTCGTACTCGCCGCCGGCCTGATGTTTTTTGGCAGTCTGATCGGCTTCGCGCTGCTGGTGTATCTGTTCCCGGACCTGGTCTACAACCTGATCCCGGCCGAGCAGGTCAGCGAGATGCAAGGCATGTACGACCCCGAGGCCGGTCACCTGGGGCGCTCGGCGGAACGGGCGGCCAGTGAAGACTGGGTGATGTTCGGTTACTACATCATGCACAACATCGGCATCGCCTTTCAGACCTTCGCCAGCGGTTTGCTGTTTGGCCTGGGCAGCGTGTTTTTCCTGTTCTTCAACGGTTTGATGATCGGCGCAGTGGCCGGGCACCTGACGCACATCGGCTACGGGCAAACCTTCTGGTCATTCGTGGTTGGCCACGGCGCCTTCGAACTGAGTGCTATCGCCCTGGCCGGTGCCGCCGGTCTGCAACTGGGTTGGGCATTGATCGCGCCGAGGCGTCTGCCCCGCTCCGAAGCCCTGCGATTGGCGGCGCGCAAGAGCGTGTTGCTGATTTGCGGGGTCATGCTGTTTCTGCTGATTGCGGCGTTTATCGAAGCTTACTGGTCGTCCACGATCGGGGTCGCGCCAATGACCAAATACCTGGTCGGTGCAGCGCTCTGGTTGTTGGTGGCGGTTTATCTGCTGTTTGCCGGACGGACCCGCCATGCGCCTGAGTGACGCCACGGTAGTGATCCGCCCGCGCACAACCTGGGAAGCCATGGACCTGGGCGTCCTGCTGAGCCAGCGACACCGACGACTGCTGATGACCAGTTGGGCCATCGTGACCTTGCCGGTTTTCGCGCTGCTCAGCTGGGTGCTGTGGGATTCACCCTCCCTCGCCGTGTTCATCTTCTGGTGGTTGAAACCAGCGTTCGACCGCCTGCCGCTGTACATACTGTCCAAAGCCATGTTTGGCGAAACGCCTACCCTGAAACAGGCGCTACGCCAATTTCCGCGGCTGCTCCAACCGCAATTGCTGGCGAGTCTGACCTGGCGACGCCTGAGCCTGAGTCGCAGTTTCCTGATGCCGGTGGTGCAACTCGAAGGGCTCAGTGGGCAGCCACGACAACAGCGCTTGCAGGTGCTGTTGCAGCGCAACGCCGGTGCCGCGCGATGGCTGACCATCATCGGCGTACATCTGGAAACCGCGCTTTGGATCGGCCTGATGGTGCTGTTCTACCTGTTCTTGCCGCAACAGGTCGAACTCGACTGGAGCTGGCAGACCTTGATCACCGCCGCCACACAGGACTGGCGTTGGCTGGAACACCTGACCAACGCCTTTTACGCACTGGTGCTCATTGCCTGGGAACCGGTTTATGTCGCCTGCGGCTTCAGCCTTTATCTGAATCGGCGCACGGTGCTGGAGGCCTGGGATATCGAGCTGGTGTTCCGCCGCATGCGCCAACGCTTGAGCAGCGCCGCCGTCACCTTGTTGCTGGCAGCATTCCTGTTGATGCCGACAACGCAAACCGTGTGGGCCGCCGAGCCGGTCATTTCACCCGACAGCCCACGGCTGCTGGACCAACCTCTGACCAGTCAGGCATCCCGGGACAGCATCAAGGCGATCCTCGATCAGCCTCCGTTCAAGAACAAGGAATCGGTCACGCGCTATCGGTTTGGCGAGGACAAACCAGCCGCCGACACGGCGGACGATGACCCAACAACCGAATGGCTGGAGGCGCTGCTCAAGCTTCTGGACAACCAACGATTCAGCGCAGCGGCCACGCTGATTGAAGTCGTGTTGTGGGGTGTCGTGATCGGTGCCATTGCTTTATTGATCTGGCATTACCGTGACTGGCTGCAGGCGTTCGTCAGCCGTCGACCGAGCTTGAACAGCAAAGTCGCGCGGCCATTACCGCAACAGGCTTTCGGCCTGGACCTCAGCCGCGAAACCTTACCCGCCGACATTGCAGCCAGCGCCGAGAACCTCTGGCAGACCCATCCTCGTGAGGCCCTCGGGTTGCTCTATCGCGGTCTGCTCAGCCATTTGCTGCACGACTTCAACATGGCGTTGAAACCCGCCGACACCGAAGGCCAGGTCCTGGAGCGCATCGAACACCTGCAACAACCTGCCTTGCTGGCCTTCAGTAAAAACCTGACCGGGCACTGGCAGAACATGGCCTACGGGCATCGCCTGCCGCCCGCGCATGTGCAACAGGAACTCTGTGACGGCTGGCGAACCTTGTTCGGCCCGGGAGCGGAGCGTTGAACCGGCAACGCTGGCTGGCGGTCGGCGTATTCATCGCCGTGCTATTGATCGCGCTGAGTATTTATCTGTACGTCAAGGCGATGCCCTATCAGACAGACATCGATCACGGCCCATCACCCGAAGCCCAGGCCAATCCTTACCTTGCTGCCGAGCATTTTCTGCGCAATCAGGGCCTGACCGTCGGCCACGCCAACAGCCTCGATATTCTGCCTACCCTTGAACCGCATCAGCACAGCCTGTTGTTGCTCGGGGACCGGTACAACATGACCCCTCGCCAGATCGATCAGTTGTTGAACTGGACCCGGGCCGGCGGGCGTCTTTTGTTTGTCGCCCAGTCGCTGTGGGATGAAAAAACCGGCCAAAGCAATGACCTGTTGCTCGATCGGGTGCAACTGCACCAGTCGCTGAGCAAAGACCTCAAGGACCCGCCGCCCGTTATCGACGACGATCCTTACCCCAAACTGACCAAGCTGTACCTTGAAGACGAAGACGCGCCGGCCTACGCCAGTTTTGATACCGCATTCCATCTCGAAGACCCGAAAAACCTCGCCCAGGCCTGGGCCAACAGTGGCAAGGCCACGCACATGATGCAGCTGACCCACGGGCTCGGTTCGATCATCGTGGTCACCGACGCCGACCTGTGGAAAACCCCGGCCATCGACCAATACGACAACGCCTGGCTGCTCTGGTACCTGACCGCGGACACGAACGTGACCCTGCTGTTCAATACCGATCACGACAGTCTGCTGACCTTGCTCCTGCGCTATTTCCCTCAAGCATTGGTCGCCCTTTTTGCCCTGATCGGCCTTGGCTTCTGGCACGTCGGCGTACGCCAGGGTCCGTTGCTGGAACCGGCCCCGAGAGCCCGCCGTCAACTTCAGGAACACCTGCGCGCCAGCGCCGATTTCATGTTGCGCCACAACGGTCAGCAGCACCTGCTGCAAGCCTTGCAGCACGATATCTTGCGGCGTGTGCGGCGCCGTCATCCCGGTTTCGAACAACTCGGCGTTGCCGAACAATGGCGGGTGCTCGCACGCCTGACCGGCCAACCCACACGCGCTATCAGCCAGGCCATGAGCCCGCGACCGAAGCAGCGGCTATCCAGCGCTGAATTCAGTCGTCAGGTCGCCCACCTGCAAACCTTGAGGAACGCCTTATGATCCGGAGCGTTGCAGCAGTTATATCTGTGTGATATTAAAATCATAGCTCTGTCTGATGGGGAGTGAAGAGCCACAGCAGTAGCCTTCACATAGTCCAAGCAGACAGAGTCACATAGCGATTGGTCGACAACGGGGTGAAAGATGGAGCTTGTGTGGGGCACCAAGGATTTCTTGATCGCCGGACAACCTTACCAAGGGTTTCCGATTCTGCTGTGGGACTCCATGGAGAGCTGCAGCCAGGCCAATCAGTTCTTCCGCTACTACCTCCTTCGCGCAGACATCGGATCGAAGCAATCCTGGCCGAGTACAGGGCGAGCGCTGTACGACTACTTCAGCTTCCTACAAGCCCATGATCTTGATTGGCGGGACGTAGATCGTGGTGAGGCCAAGAGCCTTGTCGCTGCCTACCGGGACTACTGCTTGGTGACGTGCGAACTGGCTCGCAACACTACTCGCCAGCGACTGACTTACATCTGCAAATTCTACGAATTCGCCCTAGAGAAAGGCTGGGTGACGCGCCTGCCGTTCGGTTATGAAGAACGCACCGTAAAACGTGAGACGAGTTTCCTTGAGCACATCGATGCCAGTGGTGGCAAAGCCTTGATGAACGATGTGATGCCGCGCCGTCACAAAACCCTTCCAAAGTTCCTCAGCATGGCTCAGACCAAGTCGCTTCTAAAAGCGGCAGAGAATCCACACCATCGGATGATGATTCAACTGGCGCTGCGCACAGGCCTGCGTCGTAACGAACTGGCTACTTTCCCAGTGGCATATGTTTTCGACCCGGACAAGGCTGGGCGAACCGAACGCAATCTTCGAGTTCTGCTTAATCCATACGATGGCAGCGGCATGGAGACCAAGAGTAGCAAGGAGCGACAGATCTGGGTCAGTCGCAAGTTCATGGCCGAACTATACCGATACGTGTCGAAGGTGCGCGGCGAGCGGGCGTCTCTGGGTAAGGATCAGAAAGCACTGCTCCTCAACCATCTCGGAGAACCGTATGGCAGCGCCGGCAAGAGCCTGAACCGGATCATTAGCGAGACAGGGGCGTTAGCCGGAATCGAAGTCCATACGCACATGCTGCGCCATACCTATGCAACCCACACTCTGGTTAACCTCCAGCGCAAACCTCAGAACGGACTCGATCCCCTAGTGTTCCTGCAGCGTCAACTCGGACACAGCTCGATTCAAACCACCATGGTGTACCTGCACCTGATCAACGAAATGGCCGATGAGGCAGTGTTGACTTATGACGACGAGCTTAATGAGATGGCAGGAGCAGCCTGATGGGAAAGCGAAAGGTATTTTCCAAGACTGACCTGAGCGTGCCGCAAATTGAGCACAAGCTCGACACGGCAGGCAATGTGGTCATTTTGCCTGAGGTAATCCCTCCGAAGAACACTGTGGTCAAATTCGGGCGCAACGCCTCCAACCTCCGCAGCTTCGATTTTGCACGATGGTACAGCTCAGGTATCGACCCCATCACCTACGCCTGTCAGCGTCAGGCTGAGCGCTTTTTGGTTGGACTAGACAGCGACCTTTCGGTCGCTACTGTGGCTTCTTACTGCAACACCGGGCTACCTTCCTTCCTCGAGTTCTGCGTACTCCATGCGACAGCCTTAGAACGTGACTTAACGCTTGATGATGTGAGCCGAAGTCTTATCGACGGCTACCTTGGCCATCTGTCAGCCCACGGAATAGCGACCATCAGTCAAAAAAACTGCTACGCAAAAACCAAGGCAGTGCTGGTTGCACTTGCGCAGCGTGGCATTGTGCGCTTGGTCGTATCAGGTGATGCCGCCACCTTTCCACGCAATCCGTTCCCAAACATCAACCGCAAAACTAAGGGTGAGACAGCGCTCTCAAAGCGCGAGCGGCAAGAGTTTGCGGCGGCATTGAGGCAAGCCATCAAGCCAATTTGGATCGATGACACCATTATCACCGGCGAACTGTTGGTCTTTGCCCTACTGGTAGTAGCACTGCACACAGGGCGCAATACGACCCCTTTGTTGGAAATGGGCCGTAATTGCTTGCGCCCTCATCCCAAAGACGACACTGTCTTTCTGGTGCTGTGGAAGCGGCGTGGCCACAATTTTAGCAAGGTAGCTCTGCGGGCTGAGTCGAAAACTAAGCGTGTGCTCGAAGCGATGCCCAGCGTAAGAATCAACGTCGAACGCCTGATCCGTCGAGTGATGGTCGTGACCGAACCATTAGTCTCAGACGCTCCGGACGACCTGAAGGAACGTGCATGGTTGTTCCGCAGCCGGTCTACGAACGCAGGCCAGGTCACGACGCTGCAGGCTCAATTTTTGCAAAGAGGGGTTGATCACCTAGTAGCCGAGTATGGCTTGAAGGACAGCGACGGAAAACCACTGCGCATCAACATCTCCCGCCTGCGTAAAACCTTTGCGAATCGCATATTTGAATTGACCGATAGTGATCTCGCGACCACCGCCGCCGCTCTTGGCAACACCCCACGTGTAGCCGACCAAAGCTATCTAGCGCCGCCCGAAAATGCTCGCCGAAACTGGCGTTTCATGGGGGAGGTATTGGTAGAGGAATTGCTGACTGCGACTATCGGTGCAACCTACAAGGACACTCCCCTGGGTCGCTGCGGCGATCCAGTAAATGGTCAGTTCGCCCCGAAGCGCGAGGGCGCGACCTGCATGAACTTCATGAACTGCCTGCGCTGTAAACACTACGCAGTGACCGCCGACGACCTTTACAAACTCTTCAGCTTCTACTTCCGAGTGCTGACTGAGCGTTCTCGTATGGACAAGCGGCGCTGGGAACGGGAGTACGCTCATATCCCTCGTCTAATTGACCATTACATCATTGCAGAGGGGCTGCGTCGGGGCACCTTCAAGGCTGCAGCCGTAGACGCGGCTCGTGAGCGTGCCCGTACCCAACCACACCCGTTCTGGTCAGTTGATCTCATCGACAGCTTGGAAGTCTTTTCATGAACGACAGCACCTTAGAAACGCTGCCCTGGGCGTCGATTACCGCTCAGCCTGGCGATGTGCGTGAGCTAACCGACATAGAGCGCGACAAGCTGATCATCACTGCAACTAAGGTCGATGGGCAATGGGTCATCCTAAGCCGCTACGGTGACGACATCTGGCAGCTTGACGGTTTCCCCAGCAACGTTTCAGCCCAGAAGAGACGGCTGAACTTCATCGCCGTGCCGCCGGCGTTACGAACAGTTATGAAGGCCATTTTTTATCGCTATATGAGGCGAGGTCGCAGTGGAACGGATCAGCCCAGGGGTGGCGGAATTCGCGATGTCTTCGATAGCGCATTGCCGTTCTTGCGACACTTAGAGGCGCTCAAGATCGAGCATTTAGGCGCAGTCACTCCCATGATCGCAGCAACCTATGTGGCCGCCTGCAAAGCTCACAGAATCGACCGATCAGGAAAGTCGCTGTCGGTGGAAACGCTACGCACCCGCTACATGATGGTTGAGGCGATCTATGAGCTCAGTCACTACACGAACGACCGGATACCGCAGCATCCATGGCCCGAGACATCTGCAAGAGCAATGGCCGGAGCTATCGGTATACCCTATGGTGGAAAAACGCCGCTGATTCCCGATGAGGTTTTCTGCACTTTGTTTGAAAAGGCACATCAGCAGGTGGAACGCGGCAAGCTATTGCTCGACCTACGCGATGATTTGAATGAAATCGGGTCAAAAGCTGGGGCCCAGAAAAAATTCGACGTACTACGATTTAAAAACCAGCATTTGGATGCCATGGGCTGGGAAGGTGGCTTGAGGGCGTTCAATGCGTCGCTATTAGCCCTGCGCACAGCATGCTACATCGTATTGGCGAGTACCTCGGGATGCCGCAATCATGAGCTGGCCAACCTGCAATCTGGAGCGCATCGGCGCACTGAGGACGATGAGGGCACGATCTATCATTGGATGCGTTCTAAGTCAGAAAAGACTGATGAAGGAATCCATGACTGGATGGTTCCAGAGGCCGCAGTGCGTGCCCTTCGCGTGATAGAGCGCTGGGCCGCCCCCTACCAAGCGATAATCGCCGATGAAATTATCCAGCGACGTCGCATCAACCCGCAAGATCCAGAAATCGCGACAGCTTACAAGCACCTCCATTCGCTTTTCCTGGGCGCTTACGCGAAAGAGGGTGGTCAAGTGCGCACGCTATCTAACCGCGGTTGGGACGGCCACTTAAAAGCATTCGCCAAAGATTGCGGGCTGATTTGGAACCTAGCCAGTCATCAATTCCGACGCAAATTCGCCAACTATGCCGCACACAGCAGTTTTGGCGACCTGCGCTACCTCAAGGAGCATTACGCTCACTGGTCGATGGACATGACCCTGGGTTACGCCATGGACGATAGCTGGGGACAGCATCTGGATCTTGAGTTGTACATGGAAATCCAAGGGGAGATGGAAGATATCAAACTCGGCGTCGTAGACAACTGGATGGCGGATGAGTCCTTGGCTGGAGGCTACGGACGCGCCATAAAGGGATGGCAGCGGGTGCCACAGAACCTGCTGATTTTCAAGGATCACGCCTCGATGCTGAAGTCCATCGCTGAAAGCACATCTATCCGCAGCAATGGCCATGCCTGGTGTACAGCAGACAACGACGCTTGCGTCGGCAATACACTTGAGCGCTCTCGCTGCAGTGGCTGCGACCACTCAGTGATCGGACATACCCATGCCCCTTTCTACCAGAGACTCTACGACGATCTTAAAGAGCTTCTGTACTGCAAAGACATCGGTGAGGGCGGTCGCCAACGTGTTGAGCGCGATCTGAACCGCTGCCGAGACGTATTGGTACAACTGGGCATGCCTCCGGAGGCTCTGACCGCATGAAGATCAAGGACAAAGCAGCTAACTACAAGCCTGCCGAGGATCGAGAAAAGGATCTCAAGCTGGCCATCCACCGCCTCCAAAAGGGGCGTGCTCACACCAAGGAAATCAAGGTGTCCATCGCCGCTGTTGCCCGCGAGGCCGGCGTTTCGACGGCGCTGATTCATAACCACTATCCTACAGTTGCGGAGGCCATACGTGAGATCCAGGGTCGATCCAGCCGCGCCATGCGGGATGTCAAACATCAAGATCTGATCGCCGAGCGCCAAAAGTCTGCAGGCTACCGTCAAGAGATTGAGGAACTCAGAGCCAAGCTCGCCAGCATTGCATCCATAAATGAGGTGCTGCTGGAGGAGAACCGTGTGCTAAAGGCCAAGCTGAAAGACCGGAGCGTAGTTGAACTGGTTTCATCCCAGCCCCGCAGGTAGGCGACCTCTTACGAGCTACTTAACCTTCGGGTGTAGACGCCGACACAGAACTGACCCACGTGCCGACGCAAGACTGCCCCCAAGTCGGCACAAATCCCACACAAACAAAGGTTCGCGAGGAGTCAGACTGGATCAGTGACATCTCGGCGACCGGTTCAATTCGGCGTCGGCGCCAGTAGTACTCAAACCAAAATCACTTGGTCAGCCAAGACTCGACAGTGTCGGAACCGTATTTCGCTTTCCACTCTTTCAAAATCTTGTGGTTGCCACCTTTGGTTTCCACGACTTCGCCGGATTCAGGATTTTTGTAGACCTTAAACTCGCGAGGCTTGCGGGCTCCAGATTGCAGCTGGGCAGTCTGAGCGCGACGATCGACTTGAGGATCAAGCAGATTGATGATGTCTTTCAAGCTGTAGCCGTACTTGGCAAGCAAGGCGCGAAGCTTGGTTTCAAATTCGATTTCTTGCTTCAGGCCAGCATCGCCTTTGAGAGCTTCGAGAGCTTCGAGCTGCTCAGCCAGGTGCTTTTCCAGTTGGCGAAATTCAACAAGTTTTGACATGAGAGATCTCTTTTCAGTAGTTACCTAACAATATATTGCAAATCGACTAGTGCAATACGGACTGCTGGCGACAACTGAGCTAGCAGCCGAAAATTATGGCTCAGCAATAATTATGGCTGAGCCATAATTTGGAATAATTCAGTTATGCCGCTTCTTCGACCAGCCCTGCCACTCGCCTTTTTGGCAAAGGTGGATCTGGAGTACCTCTGCTTTGCTGTGCTTGAGCCCTGGCCGGAACACTCGATCAGCCAAGTGCCACCTCTTCATTTGTGCTGATAGACTGAGAGGAACCGGGCACTCCACTCATCACCAGCGAAAGCCCCCTTACAGGAAGTAGACGAATGACAAGACGTTACGTAAGCCTCGTAGTTGTAGGAGAGGTCATCACGGTTGTGAATGCCGAAGTGCCAGACGACGACAAGCAGCCCATCACCATACATTCCGATACGACTTGGAACCTGCAAAAAGGTGATCGAGGGCCCGCGCTTGCCGTCCTTCATCAACGTTGTGCAGGTTATCTGACCGAGCACAAAGTCGATCAGGTCGTTATTAAGGCTAGTGCGTTACCAACTGGTTCTGCAAAGCTGGCATTGCTTGGAAGCGCTGAAGTACGGGGCGTGGTCATCGCTGCCGCCGCTTCTGTACTGAACGAAGTCAAAATACTTTCGAAGGCGGTCATCAGTCGCACATATGGCGAGCGAAAGGTTGATGAATATTTGAAGGACGACGACTTCTGGAATGAGCACACCGTGGGGGGCAAGCTGAGAAAAACCAGTCGCGAAGCCGCGATGCTAATTGTTGCTCAGAGGAATGCCTGATGCACGGTATTGTACCGGCGCTTCAGGTCGGCCAGAAGCTCGGAAATGGCCACTTCGGTGAGGTCTTCCTTGGCGAAGATGGAGTGCACGGCCAGGTTGCCGTCAAAGTGTTAAGTCGAAAACCACAGCATACCGACCCTGAGTGGCGGCAATATAAAACGGGCTTTCTCGCCGAGGCTCAGAATCTCTCAAAGGCTCGTCATAGGAATGTGGTTCAGGTCTATCACATAGAAGAGCTGCCAGACGGCAACAGCATCCGTTTTTGTATGGCCTATTGCCCTGGCGGCTCACTTCAGAGCGTTTACGAGGTGAGGCCAATGCGGCTTCTCGAAGCACGCAAAGCCGGCACTGAGGTGTCCCTAGGCTTGGAAGCACTACATGCGCGGGGAATGCTTCATCGGGATATCAAACCTGGCAACATCCTGATTGATGCTGTAGGGGTAGCCCAGCTTGGCGACTTCGGGCTGGTTACTGATAATTTGATCCTAGGGTATGGATCGCAGGCTGGTTATCTAGACCATATCGCTTATGAGGTTTGGCTAGGGAATGGCACAAGTGTAAAAACCGATATCTGGGCTCTTGGTATGACCCTTTTCCGCCTTTTGCATGGGCAAATCTGGTATGACGAAGCAATAGCTCCTAAGCACATAGTGCAAGATGGCGGATTCGTCGACACACTCCAATGGCTCCCGCACATACCAAAAGCGTGGCGCAGGGCGATCCGAAAAATGCTCAACGACGATCCGGCTTTACGCTATCAAACCGCCGGCCAGGTTCTGAATGCTTTATCGGGTCTGCCCACGCCTAACTGGGCTGCCACCGTCACTCCTAATTTGGTGAGGTGGGAGCAAATCTTAGGAACAAGACGGAAAATTGTTGAATGGACGCAACATTCGCCACGAAGTCATGAATGGAAATCCTGGAGTGAGCCGTTTGGGGTTCCCGGGCGAAGCAAATCGTTAGGCGGGTCGAATGGAAAAGTGCCAAAGCGCCAGCTAATAAAGCAACTTGAGGACTACTTTGAGATTTAATTCGCGCGGCTTAGGATTTCACTTGAACGATTTGTCTTGCACGTATAGCCAGTCCTAAACCGATCAAGGCAGGTTTAGGACTGAGCACGGCGAAGAGCGCGAGGTAGCAGGTAAAAATCGTTCTCGTCAGCTGGCTTGAGAGGCTTGAAGCCAAGGCGCTGTGCCGCTTCGGCACGCCTAGACTCCGAGCAGAACGGACAGTAGGTGCTGCTAGCTAATACACCCTCATCAGGTTGCCAATAACGCTGACAGTGCCGACAGCGAGGAAGCGCTACTTTTAAGTTTGCTGACTTAGTGCTCATATCCTGTCCGTCCTCAGTCCTTTGACATTTCGGTCGATACGCTTTTTGCAACTCCCTGCAAAAGCTGTCTATGTATACAGTATTGCACAAGTCGCCTGGTACACAAGCGGTCTTCGATGAATGGGCGCGCCTAGGTGAAGGGATCAGAAAGGCCGTTGAATGTAGTCAAGGACACAAAGATTAATGCCCGACATCAGGCCCTAATTATGTTTGCCTATAGCAGCTCTGTGCATTTTCTAAATGCTGCATTTCATTCTGCCACTCGACAAGAAACTTATCCCAATCGTGCGCGTATGGCCCTTCAGGGACACGAGTGGATCCCACGCTGGCACGCGGGAAACGCTCACGCCACGGCTGCGGAATGCTTGACTCGCGAACGATGCGGCAACCTATCGAATGTGGCTCAGTCGGTACAAAACGTAGAACGTCCTCAACTCTGAGAGCTGTTCCATTGACGCAGTATCAAGCTGCTCTCGCTTCTCAACATCGTCAAGAACGTCCAGCGCATCAAGCGCCCTGACATCTCCTGGAAGGATATGGGCAAGCGTCCAATGTGCTTTTCGCCTTTCGGTCTCACGATGCCGGAGCGCTGCATCAGAAGTCATCGCAATCACCTCCAGCCTGCTTTGAGACCGTCGATAATCGTCGATAAAGTCCTGAGAGCAATCGCGCATCGAGCAGCGCCTGGTGAGGAAGTTCGGGGAGTGCTACGTCTCCAATGTCGTCTGCCTCGATATGTCTGAGTAGCTGGATCAGGTTCGTCGGCCTGTTCACCACATGGCTAGGCCATCGGTGATTCACGTCGGCAAGTTGACAGAAGAAGTCCCAATCCCAATCCGGTGCGTCTGTGCAAATCTCTAGCGGGCCTTCGATACCATCGAGGAAAGTCCGCAGTGAGGCTTGGGCTTCCACGAGTGACATGCCATAGATAGGTAGATCAAGCTGGGGCAGGACGTTCTGTATGACGAACTCACTGCAGTCCTCGACTTGGTAGGTGTCCGTAAGCTCGACGTAAAACTCGTCATCGGTCTCCGACACCAATGCCAACGAAATCAACTTCGTGTCCTGGTTCAGCTGGGTGAACTCACAGTCCAAGAATAGCTTCACCGATTCATTCTCTCCAGATGACAACTTTTCAAGTATCGAACCTACCACACTCGGCACACCGTGCTCCTTGGGCAGCTGGAACCCGACAGTCCTAATTATCAACCAATTTCTGAGTATGCATGAGTTTTACCTCCGTGCAGGATGCCAGATCGCACGCTTCCGACACTGGAGGTCAAATCAGTCCACTTTTTTGTTGCAATAACCGAGTAGCACTGTGCTAGTATTTGACTAGGCTTATAGATAGATTTTTGGTCGTGTTTCGCGATCTGTGATACCTAATGTCGGAGTACATTGCTCCTACAATTTTGCAAGCTGTTTGGCGCTTCAGGGTTACTTGGAGTTTCGCATAAGAGTATCTATAAGCCTACTTACTAAATATGATAAAGCTAAAACTTTTACAGAGTGCTGCAACACTTCGCGACCTCTCTATTGTGCTTGGATTTCAACCAAAAGCTGTATCATTCATACTATATAAATACTCAAAAGAAAAACTTTACACCAGCTTCACCATTCCGAAAAAGTCAGGTGCGCTTAGAGACATCCACGCTCCATGCGCGGAATTAAAAAACCTTCAAAGCCGGGTTTCCGAGTATCTCCAAGACTGTATACAGGAAATAAATGAGTATAAAAGAATTACTCAAACATTGTCTCATGGCTTTAAGCGCGGCTATTCAATAGTCACAAACGCTAGCACGCACAGAAAACGACGTCTTGTTCTTAACATCGACTTGGAAGATTTTTTTGGAAGCATAAACTTTGGACGTGTACGAGGATTTTTCATAACTAACAAAAACTTCTCATTGAATCCAAATGTCGCCACGGTACTGGCCCAAATAATATGTTTCGACAATAAACTTCCACAGGGTAGCCCCTGCTCACCGGTAATGTCTAACCTCATAGGTCATTTGCTGGACATTAAACTTGCCGCAATGGCTTCTTCCATGAAATGCACTTATTCGCGGTACGCGGATGACTTGACTTTCTCGACGAATAAGCAACAGTTTCCAGTGGAGCTGGTGTCTCCTGGTGATAATCACCATGATTGGGTGGCTGGCGCGAAATTAGAACAGATCATCAGCAAGTGCGGTTTCAAGGTTAATGCTCGTAAGACCCGATTGCAATATCAAGACTCACGCCAAGATGTAACTGGCTTAGTGGTCAACGAAAAAGTTAATGTACCTGCTCCGTATAGGCGGCAGGCTAGAGCGATGGCGCATAAATTATTTGAGCACGGCAGCTTCCAAATCGAACGACTTTCGATAAAAGACAAAGGCCAGGTTATCTCCGAAAGAATAGAAGGAAGCGTAGATCAGCTCTCTGGCATGTTCAGCTATATCGCCATGGTCTCTCAACACAACAAAGATCTTTTGTTAAAAGCCGGCTTGAAAAACGCTCAGACAGAGCTATCATCAATTGAAAAAGTCCATAGAGATCTGATTTTCTACAAAAGCTTTTATGCCAATCCCATGCCGACAATAATCTGCGAGGGGAAGACGGATAACGTATATTTAAGGTGTGCTATACGTAGTCTAGCCAAGCAATACCCATTGCTTGCGACTTTTGAAGATGGAAACAAGTTAAAGCTAAACGTGTCACTATTCAAATATTCCAGACTAAACTCAAGCCTGCTTGGCATTAGTGGTGGAACCTCTAATCTCAAGCCTTTCATTTCGGATTTCTCAAAAAATATAGCCAGGTATAAAAGTAGAAAGTCGCCTTTTCCTGTAATTATTTTGATTGACAATGATCGTGGCGCCAAAGAAATATACTCCACCATCAAAACAACGACAAAGACAGCTGACACGATTGATGGAAGTATGCCGTACTACCATATTGCCCAAGGCCTCTACGTCGTCCCCACTCCAAAATTAAACGGAGCGTTAGAAAGCAAGATTGAGGATTTCTTCCCCTTACAAACCTTAAGCGAAACTCTGGATGGAAAAAAATTTAATGATAAAAACGAAGATTTGAAAGCCGATGAATATGGAAAGCATTTTTTTGCAGAGCATGTCATAAAGAAGAAACAAAACTCTATTGATTTTACTGGCTTCAAACCGCTGCTTGATATTATTTCTTCAATTATATCCCAGAGCGTAGCATTACATATGAGTGCTGTTGTTCCGCCGGCAGCTCCTAAGGTTTGATCGTGCTAGGTGTTAAGAACACCCTGTAAATAAATCTCCGGTTCACTGTGGCATTTTTCCAAAGACCACCTAAGTAACCAGGATCCATTTACCCATCAGACGCACAGGCTGCTACTGCAGGACAGGCGGCGTGAAGACGTACCGGCCCTGCGTAGGTCGCAGGAATGTCTTAAGATTGGCCCTACCGCCCCCCGCTTGAAGGACGCCACGACGTAACGCGAATTCATTGTGCTCAGCACCTAGAATCTACCCTCTTTTCGTGCAAAGCAGATCTCGAACGTCCGCACAAAATGGCCGTCTGCAAACCGCCCATGCTGGTCGCGTTTCTTGTGGCCAAAGACCACACCTATCGCGGAACATGACGTTAATCGTGTTCAGCATTTTCTTTTTCCTAACGCGTACTTGCTCGGGTTTTGAACATTTTCCGCACGGTACCCGACGCAAGTCTTAAGGCGTTCAAAGGCATCCAATTTCTTGAACGTCGACCTGCCCAACTGACGCTTAAAACTGGCTACGACGTACAAGCTGTTCAACGTAGTAAGAACCCAGAACTGACCCTCTTTATGCACAGATAAAATGTGGGAGGTTCGAATCATGTTCCCATCCTTGAACTGCTCGCGGGGCCCTTTCCGTGAGTGATCGAAGACTATGGCGATGCACGTATTGCCCACGAACAGCGCATCGCTAAGATACCCAGTGATCGGTGAATCGTAAGGCCACTGTTGGGCGCAAATGATCCTTTTGAGTTGAAAGTCAGTCAGGTGGCGGTCATGACGGCCTGCGTCGCTCGTGTCGAGCATGTTAGATCTCCATCCACTTTGATGATCTGACGTGGCTGAGGTGCCTCGCCCGAGCCAAGCTCTGGTGGCTATCGTGCTGATACCCACAAAACTAACTCCTGGTGCTAAATGGAAGACGCAATTTTCCCTGCGATCAGCCATTTCCTTTGAGATCTAAGCATCGTCAGAAGCGTTCGCCGGACTTGAGGAACTGGAGAAGGCTAGCTCTTCCGCCGCCTCGCTTAAAGGTACCTACAACGTAGTGTCCTTCGTGCGTCGATAGCACCCAGAACCGGCCTTCTTTTCGAGCCGATTGGATTTTTCCTGTTTGGATGATTGAGCAATCAGCGTGACGCCCGAAGTCATCTTTATCTAGATGGCCAAAGACCACCCCCAAGCACGTGTTATCTATGATCATCGCACCACTAATAAATGCCGTGATGACAATGGTGTACTTTTGATTCGTTGCTCGCACCAGACGAATCAACTCAAAGTCGGTTAGCCATTTGCTGTGGAACTCCACGTTAATAACTTCAGACAAAAGTATCCGATCCATGAAGCACACCTATCGCCAGGTGGGCCCCTCGTTTACCGTGGCATTTCCGGTGAGCAGTTCCACGGCAGCAAGGCTTCGTAGTCTTCCACCGACGAGGCATGCGGCAAGCGCTCAAGTACGTGGCGCAGCCACGTATAGGGCTCTTGGCCGTTGACTTTGGCGGTCTCGACCAAGCTATAGATCTGCGCACTGGCGGTGGCGCCTTTGGGTGTATCGCTGAACAGCCAGGCCTTGCGCCCAATCACAAACGGCTTTATTGCACGCTCCGCCGCGTTGTTGTCGATAGGTAAAAAACCAGCTTCAACGTAACGCTCCAGCCGAAGCCAGTTGCTCGCCAGATAATTAACCGCTTTACCCAGCACGCTTTGCGGTGTCACTTGGGACTGCGTTTTATCCAGCCAGCTTTTCAACTGGGCGAGGATCGGCAAGCTCTTTTCCTGCCGACCGATAAATCGCTGCTCGTCGCTGACGTCTTTCAGCTCACGCTCGATGCCATACAGCTTGTTGATCATCGTCAGCCCGATATCGGCACGCCCGGTCTTGCCCTTGGGCTGCACTTTCTGTGCTTCCACGAACTTGCGACGTACATGAGCCATGCACGCCAGACGTTCCACGCCCGGTTGCAACGCCAGCGCGTTATAGCCTGCGTAATCGTCGGTCATGACATAGCCGCGATAACTTTCCAGCAGACGCAATGGTACGTCCTGCGCTCGGCTGGAGGTGTAGTCGAACAGCACGACTTTGCGATCCGGCGGGCCGCTTGCTTGCACCCACATCCAGGATTGGCTGGTCGGGTCTCGATCCGGCTCTTTGAGTACCTGGACGCGGGTTTCATCGCAGTGGATGACCGGACTTTCCAGCAACCGCTCGCGCATCAGATTCAATAACGGTTGCAGATGTTCGCCGCACTGGATAACCCAGCGGGCCAGAGTTTGGCGGGGGATTTCTATGCCATGTCGGCTTAGCACCGTTTCAAAACGATGCAGCGGCAAGCCATCGACATACTTGGTGGTCAGCAGCATCGCCAACACGCTTGGACTGGCCATGCTCTTTTCGATTAATTGAGCGGGCTTGTCGGCGGTGACCGGCGCTGTTTCACAGCCACGGCAGCCGTAAACCTTGCGGATATGTTTGATCACGCGGATCTGCATCGGCACGATGTCCAGCTGTTCGCTGGTTTCTTCACTGATCACATGCTTGTGGCAACCACAGGCACAGGTCAGTTCGTGTTCGGGCAGTTCGTGGATGACTTCGATACGCGGCAGATCAGCCGACAAGGGTTTGCGCTTACCACGGCGTAGAGTCGGAGCAACGACTTCTTCGTCAGCGTCGCCGACTGAAGGCATCGGCTCGCTTTCGGGCTCGTTGAACAGTGCCAGTTGCGGCGTGTTGGGCTCGACCGTCTGCTCGGATTTGCGCCCGAAGATACGGTCACGCAACAGCTTGATCTGTTCTTTCAGATCAACAATGTGGGTGGCGTAAGCGTCTTTGACTTCCTGCTCGCGCGAGCGTGCTTCGTAACTCTCAAGCAGCATCTGTTTGAGCAGTACGGGATCGTCAGGAAGGTTTTCGGGCAATGGTCGCATGCCCTGGATTATACCCGTCAGGCAACAAACCTTGGAGTCAAAACCTTGTGCGGGCGGTTGCGCCAGAGGTCAAACCCATCCAGTAACCAGTTCAGTTCTTGCACCGTCAGCACGATGGCCTCATCCAGTTCATCGGGTGAAGTTTTGAACCGCTCGGATTCCAGACGCTTGAGCCAAAGGCAGAAGCCGTTGCGCTCCCAATACAACACCTTGACGCGGTTGCGGTGGCGATTCAGAAAAACGAAAAGCACGGGGTCAAACACCGCGACTTTGATATCCAGTTCGACCAGCGCAGCCAGGCCGTCGATGGACTTTCGAAAGTCCACCGGTTTGGGGTAGAGGTACACTTTTTCAACACTGGCATTGGGACGCATCATGGTGATGGGCTCCTGATGGAAATCGGGAGCACAGCATCCGTTGTCAGCTATTCGCTTGGAATGTGGGGTTCGTGGAGCGGATACAGACAAAATGCCCTCCTAAGTCATTCCCTTCTTCTTCGATTTCCATCCACCCCCTCTCTACGAGGCTTGGACGCTGGTGTAAATCCGTCCGGTCTCTGTCACGAATTCATAAAGGGGCGGGTCTCTTTCAGTATTTCGCAGTATGATTTTGGTAAGAGGTTCCATAAGGTACTGACCTTGATGGTTCATCCAGGGTGGCGAAATCAGTGACACCTGGTTAACCAAAAAATCCGACTCGCCTAGCCATAGCTCCAGAAGAGTCTCTTCGTCACTCACAAGCTTCCTACACGGCCCGATCTTTCCATTAATCGAACTTACACCCTCTACAAAAAAGGAGTACGTACTGAAGGAAAGGTCGACAGTTTTCCAATGAAGCAGTTGCTCATCAGGCCCGCCTTGGAGGTCTCCCCGAGTCGTTCTAAACAAATGAGTCTCCAGCTAATGGGCGCTACGCGATCATTTCATCGCTGCAGAGGTACGAGATCAGATCAAAAAATAACTCGCATTCCCTTTAGGGAATGGGCGTCGATCAGTTGTCCAGGCGCATCGGTATAAGCTTTTTCGTCATCTATATTGTGTAGACAAACCCTACGTCCTGTGGAGTCATATCCCACCAGCAACCCCGAAAGCCCCTCCATAATCCATTTGCCGTCTTTGTTCATCCACCCAGGCGTGACGACCTGAATTTCCGTAACGACAAACTCGCTGGTTTGTTTGGAAAGTATTTCTTCGAGCATATCGACGTCACTAATCATCATGGTGCTTGACCATACCGTGCCCTCCAAGCGCTCCTGAAGGACGACGTGATACCAAGGATGAGCCAAGTGGCGTTCAAACATCCGCCAGTTTGAATACCCATCCCCAAAAAAATTAGGAGTGCCCTCGGCAGCGGTTTCATGACTTCTAAACATTTAACATTCCCGTGGTCTACAGACCGCAGATGCAGCTGACATCATTGATAAAGAGACAGTATCGCGGCGAGACTGGCTGACTTTTCGTCGCCGTCTCCCGCCAAAACGTACACCGTGTTTTTGGTTTCAAAGAGAAAGCCATCTTGGAATGAAATGGCCATGGTACTGCGCACCCAATTTCCGTAATCGAAGCGTCCTCGGCTATCTAGGATGACTTTTTCGGCGAAAACAAAGAGCGGCAGGTGGCCATGAACGTGGATTTTGGTGAGATCCCCATCGCTCGCTATCGCGCGCACGATTGTCCACTGCTGGACGATGCAAAAGCCTTTGTCGGGGAAGCGTGCTTGGACGATACGTATTAACGCCTCTTGGTTTTCACCGGATCCAGATCGTGGTTCTCCTAGGGTATTTAACAGCTCGTTGGCTGCTTGGATTTCTTCTAATTCCATGCTTCATTCCCGTCAATACATGTCATATGTTTAAACGCTTCACCGCCAGGAAAGCTCACGGAAGCAACGCTACCTCGGGTATTGCCTTCTCATGGTTGACGAAGTCGAGCGACCCGTAACGAGGATTATATGACGTGTTATGGATCGACGCAATGTGGCTTTATCCTCTGTTTTGTAGAGGATCATAAATGTCTCTCAGCGAAGCATTCGCGGTCGTTATCCGGGCCTTGAGGCAGAAATCAGGAATGTCCCAGGACGACCTATCTTTACTTGATCGCTCTTATCTGAGTCGCGTAGAGCGAGGTAAGGGGAACGTTTCGATCGAAATGCTCTTGAAAATTTCAAAAATGCTGGACGCTGAGCCCACTGTTCTAATGCTCCTAACAACCTCTTTGCTTTCTGAGGAGGCGACAGATGTGGCACTGGAGCGGATCTCGCGGAAGCTAGAGACACTGAAAGAGACTGGAGTGATCGAGCTGATCTCCAGCGGTGGTAGGCCACGCCAACATGGACGACCTTCCAACCTCGCTGCGAGTGAAAGACTAAAAATTGCTCCACAGCTGAAGCAAAAAGGCCTATCTAATTCAGAGATAGCTCGAGAATTGGACGTTTCTAAGTCAACGGTACAACGGTATCTAGCCAAGGCTACTCATTAACGGTAAACGCTGAAATTACCGATATGATGATCTACCTCTCAGGCACGCTTCCTCTCCACTTGACCTCTTCGCTGAGCTCTCAATCCGTAAGCGAATAACCTCACCCACACGTCAACTGAGGGTCGAACGCTACCGTCAAGACGACGAGCGAGATGACCTCATCGGCTATGCTGGGACATTGCACAGAACAGCCAAATGATTCATCACTGCGTATCCGGCCTCCTCGGCCAATCCAGCGGTATCAGCGCATCGCCGGAAAGCTTGTGCCAACGCTTGCGAGTAGCTGCGACGTAGCGGGGATCATCTCCGAAGAATGCGTGCTCAATCAGCAGTACCTGCAAGCCCTGCTGTGCAGCCGTTTCATTGAATAGGAAGTCGAGATGTCGGCGCATGGCCAAGACTTCCTCGTTCTCACCAATGGTCGACTCATCCTCGCCACGTTGGGGATAGTACGGACGGCTGATTTGGTCGAATGCCAAGAACGCCGGCACCGGAGCATTGATCTCTCCAAGATACTTTTGGAGCGCAAAGGACAACGCGATATGGATAGCCAGATAGTTCTCATCTGACCCCGCATCCGGCAACCTCAGTACAGCTTGGGAGTGAGCCTCAATGATTGCGACGTCCGGGGGCTTGGACGAAAACTCCAGATCAGCGCCCACGCAAACACCACCCGTTGGTAATTCAGCGAAAGCTGCTGACAGGTATTGAGATATCTTGCGTTCAGCGCGTGAAAGCAGCACTTGCTTTGCGGCACTATCGATAAGAGCTTCCAGGCCATGGATCTGTTCACGCAGAACGTTCAGGTCAGAACCAGGCAGCGACGTTGCCGGGTTCATTTCCAGAAACTGTGTCACTTTGCCCAGCAAGTGGGCGTGATATCGGGCCAGGTTATCCAGCTGCTTTGCTTCATCACTCTGCCTAACCCACGTCTTGATGCGCTCATCGATTTCTCGCAGCTTGTGGTTGAGGCGGGTGAGCTCAATCTGTAATGAGTCTTCATGTTCGATCAGGCGCGGCCTGACATTCTCAACCGCGACGCTTTCCGACCGGACAATACTTATGGAATTGCGAATGGCCTCGGAGATCGCAATGCCGCGCTCAGTTGGGGTATCGCACAACGGGCATGTATGTGCCGCTGGCTGAAGGTGCTCGGCAATTTTCAGCTTTTCGTACTGACGCCGTACCGCACTCTCAAAGCCAGTCATATCCTGCAGGGCCGTCCGGGTAGCACGGGACTGCCGTCGTGCCTTTTCGATGTCGCTCAGCAAGGTGCGCCGCTTCTCGTAAAGGTTGCCGAGCTCACTTTCATTAGGGTTGGAAATCCCCTTGGCATTGACACGTTTGACACCAATCAGAGCAGCCTCTAATTCCTTTTCGGAGTTGTCGTCTGAGGGGAGGTCGCACAGGCCGCTGCGGCTGGCATCCAGTAGCAGTCGCATGGCGTGCTTCTTGTACTCGCTGCCCGCAGCCAGACGAATACGCTGCTGCCGCTCCTCGCGCTCAAGCTTCTTGCGAAGATCACGCAAGCGTCGCTCCTGGAGCACGGAGTCTTCGGTCACGACGCCTAAAAAGTAGGGCATCGTTTCAATGATGGCCGGAGCCTCATCCGCCTGATCGAGCCCATGTAGCAGGGCCGTCTCGTTATAGATCACATCTTTCGGGACAAACATGTATGCCGTCGCGTGGCGCACTGTTGGCCGCCATTTACGGGCAGTCCGGTCATCGGAGGCTTCCGGTACACCGCCGATCCCAAATGCGCGCTCGATAAAGGACTTACCCGCATCGACGGTGGTTGCACCTTCGAACTGCTCAACAGAATTTGGAATTGTAAGATTGCGCCCGTTACTCACGAACATCTTGGTACTGGTGCCTTGCCCTACAGGCGGAACAATACGGGCGGTGATCATCTGCGCGTCACCCAATACCCACTTCACACCAACTGCGAGGCTGTGGCGCTTCACGTGAGCTGCTAGCTCGCATTTGCTGGAGCCTAGGCAATAGTCGATGGCCTTGATCAGCGTTGATTTACCGGTACCCGATGCCCCGGTGAAAATGTTCACCTGGCCAGGCTTCAGATCGAGGATGCGAACCCGTCCTTCTTGACCCACGAAAAAAATGTTTGAAATGTTCCAGCGGTTCATAACTCCAGACCCATCATGTCGAATACCGTCCTTGTAGAGCCTGCGAGGGCCAGCCAGCAGCCCAAGCGGTCAATGTTCTTGAATATTTGACGAGTGTCCTCACTCAGCTGCTTGGTGAGATCTTTGCGCAAGGTAGAAGCACCAAGGACTAACCGGCCTTCGGAATTGATCATCAGCATGTGGCTGAAGCACGCAAAACGAATTGCTTCAGTGACGATATCCAATGATCCATTCACGCGATCTGCAAGCCGGATCTGTATGACTGGGCAGCGATGAAGCCACTCCAACAAACCCGTCCTGCGGTCGGTACGATTAAACGTGGACGCAAGGTCTCCTGACAGCGCCAGAGGCAGAGCTGCATAACACAGCGTGATATCCGGCCCTGCGTCGGTGCGCGAGCAGTAGGCTCCGACGAATTGGGTCAGTAGCGCGGCGCAATACGCCGGATTGGTTTCGGCAAAAATATCGTGGGCAATGGGCATACTCTAATCCTTGAGAAGCTTCAAATAGTCGGCGTGCCACCCAACTTGCAGATCAATTGCCAAAACCTGATACGTGCCCCGCACGTAATAGTGTCCACTCCAGCTTGGCGAGATCGGCTCTACATCCTTCGGTGCAAGGTCGTGCGTCCAACGCAAAAGCTCCAGTCCCTTGGCCCCTACTTCAGAAGCTTCAAGATCCTCACAATCTTCAGCCATTCGAGCGTGCCGATCCGACCAGTATTCGGCGAGTTTTGCATCATAGCTTGCGATCTTTGAGCGCATCTGGGGCTTATCCACGATCCATTTTGACCGTTGTTGCGTAGCCCTCCATTGCTCACGAACGGCTCTGGACACATCCGAAGACCGGCCCTGAACCAAAGCGATCTGGCGATAGAGCATGCCGTCAGCTTCATAGCCATCCGGATGGCTGACCAGATCGAAATCAGCCACTAATTTCTCGTCATCCAGCTGGGCAATGATCGAGGAAATACTATGTTGCAACTCGCTGCGCTGAATGACCCGCTCACGCTTGCCACATAAAGTGTAAATAACCTGCTGATCCCACCATGCCAGCAAGCGTTCAGCGGCTTGGAAACGTTGTTCCTTTGGGATCAGATGCATTCTTTTGGACAGTGCCTCGGGGATCTGCCCTATGCTCACGCTGCCATGTTGGATGCGGATTCTGCGCACGAGGCTCAATCGGGTCGAAGCATCAAGAGCAAGAAACGCCTCACAGCCAGCCGCACGCGGCCCATGGCGAAGCTTGTCACCAGCGGCTTTGTCCGCAGCTCGCTCATCGACCACCCTGCAGGCTTCCACAAGCATCGCAGTGAGCAGAGACTCCCGGTCAGTCTGCATGTCACACAGAGCCATCAAGGGCGAGTTGCTAGGCACACTCCCTACTGACACAAGATGGAAGGTCGTATCGGCAAGCGACACGAACGGAATGGCGTCGATCCAAACCTTGAGGGTTTTCCAGAATGCAACGCATGCAAGGGTGACGGGTGGAGGATTGTCTTTAATGGAATGCTTGAGCTGGAGCAGTAGAGTCTGGCCATTGGCCTTGAGCTCTACATCATCCAGCCTCTCGATGGCCACAGCGGCATCGTCTGCTTCCTGAGATATCAGAGTCAATAATGCAAATTGGCTCTGATAGTAAAATCCCAAAGCGGCTGCCGTCGCATCGTGAACCGAATTTGAGTCTGTGCTTTCCATCACCCGAACAAGCGCCTCCCTGGTACAACATGCGATCCAACGTAAGTAAAAATGATACCAGAGTGCCATCGTGGAAACACAGACAGGTAGGTGCCGGAGTCAGAAAGTGGAATGGCTACACGCCCAGATCAACCGAGAACAACGAGTCCTTCAACGGAAGGGAAGAGGGTTGATAAAACGAATCCAATAGCGAAGATCGACGAGCCTTAATCACCCGACCGTCAAGCTGCGCTCAATCGTCACTATCAACCTCCGGCGGCGGTGGACTCCAGCCGTCTACCTGGAGGAGCGTGATCACTTCATCATACTTTTCTAGTCGACGCATCTGGCGTGCATGATGGTAAAAACGATCCCGAGCTGCCGGTGTAGGCAGACTAGCAAGAGTCGTATTGCGCAGCAGCGCCAGAAGGAGCGTATCGGTTTCAGATGCATCCCAGTTCTGCCCATTCCCGATGATGGCATCGGTGAGCTGGTCGAGCTGCGGCCCATTTAGATGCCCTGCGAAAGGGGTAATGAGCTCTCTGAATCTTTCTTCTGATCCCCGCCAATTACCGGATCTCGAATATATTTCAATTGCCCTGGGCCATAACTCAACGACAGGCCGAGAAGCTATCGCATCGACGAGTTGCTGGTGAGTGAGACCGCCGATCAGCCCCGTCAAGGCATCCCGAAATTGCGGAAGCGCTACCCCGGCCAGGATACGGTAGTCATGTATCGTCTCGCCGGGAGAATTATTCACGGTCTCCTGCAGCACAGTGCGGGTCGGTTGCTGAAGTCGCTGCCAGAAATCAGGGAACGCCGCGATAAATGCCACGGCGCGTGGACGGCTGGCCGGCTCCGCGTTGTCCAAAAGGTTTGCAATTACCTGCGAGATATCCGGCCAGCATTCCGGCGCCCGATCCCGCACTGCGACCAGTGACGAGATGATCTTGTGATGAAGGGGCTCCCATTGTGCTGGAACTCCCTTGAGAAGCGATTTAGCGAGTACCGTAGCAAAATTGCGCACGTTCTGAGAGCGGACTCGCGCAAGGTAACGCTGCTCGACATAATCGAGAATGCGTTCATGGTTCGTTGGGAACCCCGGCGATTGAACATCGATATCATAAAGATCTGAAATCGCTTTGCCCTGCAGAGGCTCTTGGGCCAGCACAAGGTCGACCGTGTTGACGAGGTGTAGCCGCACGAGTTCGGCGGACGGTTCAAATAGATCGGCTTCGGCGGAGAAGGCTGGATGGGCACAAAGATTCCGATCCTCTCGAAGGCGTTCCAAGTGCTTTCGGGCGATCTGGTTTACAACTTGGGTATTGCCCGTGGCGTGATCCAGAATCGTTCGTTCGAGCAGAAGCAGCTTACTAATGTCGCCGGAGTTGGTTGCGTTGTCCCAAGCCTGAAGGAACGTGGCTGCAGCGGTATCGCCCAAGGCGCTCAGCTCTCGATACTTGGCAATCAGGTCATACACCAACGCGACCCAAGCGGAGGTCAGTGCACCCCGCAATGCGCCAGCCTTGTAGGCCTTAACGGCGTCCAGAAAATATACCTTCGACTGGGGATGTCGAATGCGAGTGAGCAATATGTCGAGATCTACAAATCCTGCGTCCATAGCTTTTGACTTCAACGATTGAGGTAGGTCGAGACTACCATCTGCTATGTAAGCTCACACGCGCAGAACACCAGATTACGACCGAGCTCCTGACCGTCCAAAACCTCAAAAAGGTTAAATTAGGTAAGTGACTGATTTATGGAAGATAAATCTATTTTAACAGTTAATAAAGCTCCGGAACCAGTGAGTGAACAGATCGAGCCCGGCACGCTGAGCCACGCTGCGCAGCAACGCCAACGCGCCAGCCAACTGGCCCAAGCGGTACGGACCGAATTACAGAAAGCCGTGATCGGCCAGAACACCGTGATCGACGACGTCCTCACCGCGTTGATTGCCGGCGGCCACGTACTGCTCGAAGGCGTGCCGGGGCTGGGCAAGACACTGTTGGTGCGCGCCCTCGCCCGCTGCTTCGGCGGCGAGTTCGCACGTATCCAGTTCACCCCGGACCTGATGCCCAGCGATGTCACCGGGCACGCGGTGTACGACATGCAGACCGAGCAATTCAAACTGCGCAAAGGTCCGCTGTTCACCAACCTTTTGCTGGCCGACGAGATCAACCGCGCCCCGGCGAAAACCCAGGCCGCACTGCTCGAAGCCATGCAGGAAAGGCAAGTCACACTCGAAGGCCGCGCCCTGCCCATCGTGCAACCGTTCATGGTGCTCGCCACACAAAACCCCATCGAACAGGAAGGCACTTACCCGCTGCCTGAAGCCGAGCTTGATCGCTTCATGCTCAAGGTGCGCATGGACTACCCCGACGCCGATCAGGAGTTGAACATGGTCCGCCAGGTCAGTCGCTCGACCCGGGCCGACATGCTCGACGTGCAACCGCTGCGCACGGTGTTGCAAGCCAAGGACGTGCTGGCCTTGCAACGCATCGCCAGCGATTTGCCGCTGGACGATCAGGTGCTCGATTACGCCGTTCGACTTGCGCGCAGCACTCGGACATGGCCGGGGCTGACCCTCGGTGCCGGGCCGCGTGCGTCCATTGCACTGGTGCGTTGCGCCCGCGCCCGCGCCTTGCTGCGCGGTGGCGAATTCGTGATTCCGGACGACATCAAAGGCTGTGCGCTCGCCGTCCTGCGCCATCGCGTGAGGATCGCGCCGGAGCTGGACATCGAAAGCCTGCAAGTCGATCAGGTGCTTCAGCAATTGCTCGATCAAGTCCCGGCACCGCGCCTGTGAAACCTTCAAGACTGCTGCTGATCTGGCTCGCGATCCTGCTAGCCATCGGCATCGTGCTGGGCGCGTTGCGGGCAGTGGAATTCGCGGTTCCATCGAGCCTGTTGTCGATCAACTGGGGATTGCTGCTGGCACTGCTGGCCTTGGCGGTACTCGACGCAATCCGCCTCAAACGCCTGCCCTCGCCCCGCCTCCAGCGACAAATGCCCGGCAGCCTTGCACTCGGTCGATGGAGCGAAGTGCGATTGGCGATAGAGCATGACTTTGCCCAACCACTGACCGTACAGATTTTCGACCATGTACCGGAGGGCCTGAACTTCGAAAACCTGCCCCTGTCGGTCGACCTGCAACCCGGCCAGCACAGCCACATCGGTTATCGATTGCGCCCTCTCAAGCGCGGGCACTTCAGTTTCGAACTCTGCGAAATCAGCCTGCCGAGCCCATTGGGTTTATGGTCCGACAAACGCCTGCTCAACGTGGCCGACAACACCCGCGTCTACCCGGACTTCGCCCGTCTCTACGGCGGCCAACTGCTCGCGGTGGACAACTGGCTCAGCCGGCTCGGCGTCCGTCAGCGTCAACGTCGCGGCCAGGGTCTGGAGTTTCATCAACTGCGTGAATTCCGCGAAGGCGACAGCCTGCGGCAGATCGACTGGAAAGCCACCGCCCGCCAGCGCACTCCAATTGCGCGGGAGTATCAGGACGAGCGCGACCAGCAGATCATCTTCATGCTCGATTGCGGCCGGCGCATGCGCAGCCAGGACGGTGAACTCGCCCATTTCGATCACGCACTGAATGCCTGCCTGTTGCTCAGCTACATCGCCCTGCGCCAAGGCGATGCGGTGGGACTGACCACCTTCGCCAGCGACCGACCGCATTACCTCGCCCCGGTCAAAGGCACCGAGCAACTCAAGGTCCTGCTCAACAGCGTCTACGACCTCAACAACACCCAACGCCCCGCTGATTACCAAGCCGCCGCCAGCCAACTGCTGGCCCGCCAAAAACGCCGGGCGCTGGTGGTGCTGGTAACTAACTTGCGGGATGAAGACGATGAAGAACTGCTGACCGCGGTCAAGCGCCTGAGCAAACAGCATCGGGTGCTGGTGGCGAGTCTGCGCGAAGACTTGCTCGACACGCTGCGGCACACGCCGGTGCAAACCTTGCCGGAGGCGCTGGCCTATTGCGGGACGGTGGATTACTTGAATGAACGGGCGGAGCTTCATGAGCGGTTGAGTGCTCATGGGGTGCCGGTGCTGGATGCTCGGCCCTCAGAGTTGGGGGCCGAGCTGGTGACGCGATATCTGGGTTGGAAAAAAGCCGGAATGATGTAACGGTACCCAGCATAGAAAATAGCTGCTTCACGACCTCGACAGGAAGTGATAGTGGAACTACTTAAGGACGCGATGCAGCGGTCAACTCTTTCCCAAACAGTTTTGAGCATCGGTCATAACCAACAAACGTCTCGCTCTACACCGAGGAATAAATCATGGATGAGAAAAATCTATTCACTGCAGTGCTAACCCAGATCTCTCAGAACCAGCTGGCAATGGGGGCGGCAATAGAAGAACTAACCAATTGGGTGGAGAAGCAAGGGGCTACTGAAGTCGCAAGTAACATCCGAGGGGCGCTCCAAACGCTAGATCGAAACCAAAAATTTATCTCTCTGGCGCTTATCTCTGTGTCCACCGACTTTAAAGAAGTACAGCCCCCGAAAAAACCACATTCTGATGAGTGACAAAAACTTTCAACTTTTGCAAATATCGCCCGACAATTTCTCAAAATTGTCGGGCGCTCTGTGATGAAGGAATAGCTTGGTGGCATGACAAATGTTCATCGTTGGACGGCTCTTTTCCTACTCGAATATTCGAGCAAACGACATCGACTACAAAACCAAGCGCCTCTGCCTACAACTAGCAGCGGCCCTGGCTGACTATTGAAGATGGCCGTTCAACCTTAAGGTTCTCCTGTCTCTACCCATTAGCGATCCAAAGGAGTTAACCCGATGTTCAAACCTCCACCCGAGAAATTCGAATCCATCCCCCGTTCGCCCTACGCCACCCTCGACCCTAATAAGCTCCACGCCGCCGCCAAAAAGGCTCTGAAACACTACCTAAAACAAAACAACACCAAAAACCGCTTTACCGACGAACGCACTACCGAGGAACGAGCCATGAAGATGTTCACAGTTGTGTCCGATGCCAACCCCGAAGCCTTGACCATCGAGACCTACGAGACCTTTTCGACTGTCAGCATTCTGCTGCTGGACCTGGCCGAAAGCCTGGACGACAAGCCGCGACATCTGGCGATGGCGATTTATCAGTTGAGTGAGTTGGGGTTGTTGCTGGTGGAGCGCTCGCTGCAGAACGAGATGGCGATAAAAACGACGTAGCAATAGATATGTAGCAGCTGGCGCAGCCTGCGTTCGGCTGCGAAGCAGTCGTAAACCCGAGATGCGCGGTCTACCTGATTCACCGCGAGCTCTGATTTTACGGCTGCTACGCAGCCGAACGCAGGCTGCGCTAGCTGCTACAGGTTGCGGACTTTCAGGCAGAAGCAGGCAACGGCTGAAAACTGAAGTACTGCTTCAAGGCGCTGACCAATTGCCCATATTCCGGCGGTGCCCGTTGCAGGCTGAACCCGGCGTCATAGTGGTGAGGGGTCGTGTCTTCATGGCACCACAGGCAACACGCCTGAAGATCAATGACCTGCATGCAGCCATTGCTGGCGGGGATTTTCAGGCGCAAATCGAAATCGGCGCCGATCAACATCGGCAATTGACTGATCAGCATCAGCCCGTCTTCGGACACGTTGCCCAGAAAGCCGATGGGTTTGTCAGTGACGCTGTTGAACACTCTTAGAAAATACGGCAGTTGATGCCGCTCGATCCGGCGGTCAGTAAACATGCGCAAATGGCCCAGCAAGGCTCTTAAGCAGAGCCGCACTAATGCTTTGGAACGGGCCTGCTTCTATAGAGGCATAGGCGCGCTCTTCCCCGATCCCGGTGCGACAGTCCATAAAGCCGCTGCCGCTTACGCCTGCCGATCACAGGTGTTGCGTCGATTAGAGGCAAGACTCTAAACCGATCTATTCGACTATAGCTCACCACTGTCGGTGAGCCAGCCTTTGAACAACTACGACAATCAGAACTGCGTCGGGCGAACGACTGCAGCAGCACTGCGCAGCGGATAGTGGCCCAGCGACTGCAAGGTTTCCAGGCGGGCGCGGGCGCGGTAGGCGTATTCACTTTGCGGGTACGAGGCGATGATGAACTGGTAGGTTTGCGCCGCATCGACAAACAGTTTCTGCCGTTCCAGGCACAACCCGCGCATCATCGATGCTTCCGGCCACACGTAAGGCCGAGCTCGGCTGGCGCGTTCGACTTTGGACAGTTCGAGCATCACCTGCTCGCAATTGCCACGGTCATAGGCGCTGTAGGCGTTATTCAAATGATGGTTCATCGACCAACGGGTGCAGCCCGTGACGCTGAGGGCACTGATGGCAAGGGCGGCAATGAGCACGAATCGCATGGGGGTTCTCCTGTCTTGAGCTCTGTATCGACCCGTGGCGCGAAATCTTCAGGAATGTTCGTTTCAATAAACAAACGAATAAGTAGTGCATATGAACAATGACTACAACCGGAGAGCATAGTAGCCTCACTCAGCGCTTGAACTCAGGAGTCTATGCATGTCCGTCCGTCGCACCAAAATCGTCGCTACCCTTGGCCCGGCCAGTAACTCGCCGGAAGTTCTCGAACAGCTGATTCTGGCTGGCCTGGACGTCGCCCGCCTGAACTTCTCCCACGGCACCCCCGACGAGCACAAGGCTCGCGCGAAGCTGGTGCGTGACCTCGCTGCCAAGCACGGCCGCTTCGTCGCCCTGCTGGGTGACCTGCAAGGCCCGAAAATCCGTATCGCCAAATTCGCCAACAAGAAGATCGAGCTGAAGATCGGTGATCAATTCACCTTCTCCACAAGCCATCCTCTGACCGAAGGCACCCAGACCATCGTCGGCATCGACTACCCGGATCTGGTCAAGGACTGCGGCGTGGGCGACGAGCTGCTGCTCGACGACGGCCGCGTGGTCATGCGCGTTGATACCGCCAATGCCACCGAGCTGAATTGCACCGTGCTGATCGGCGGCCCGCTGTCCGACCATAAAGGCATCAACCGTCGCGGTGGCGGTCTGACCGCACCGGCCCTGACTGAAAAAGACAAGGCCGACATCAAGCTCGCTGCCGAAATGCAGGTCGACTACCTCGCGGTGTCCTTCCCGCGTGATGCCGCCGACATGGAATACGCCCGTCAACTGCGCGACGAAGCCGGCGGTACTGCCTGGCTGGTGGCGAAGATCGAACGCGCCGAGGCCGTGGCCGACGACGAAACCCTCGACGCGCTGATCAATGCATCCGACGCCGTCATGGTGGCGCGTGGTGACCTGGGTGTGGAAATCGGCGACGCCGAGCTGGTGGGCATTCAGAAGAAAATCATTCTGCACGCACGCCGCCACAACAAGGCGGTGATCGTGGCGACCCAGATGATGGAGTCGATGATCCAGAACCCGATGCCGACCCGCGCCGAAGTGTCCGACGTAGCCAACGCCGTGCTCGACTACACCGACGCCGTGATGCTCTCGGCTGAAAGTGCTGCCGGCCTGTACCCGCTGGAAGCGGTGCAAGCCATGGCGCGCATCTGCATCGGCGCTGAAAAGCACCCGACCAGCAAGACCTCCAGCCATCGCATCGGCAAGGTCTTCGAAAGCTGCGACCAGAGCATCGCTTTGGCAGCCATGTACACGGCCAACCACTTCCCGGGCGTGAAAGCGATCATTGCCCTGACCGAAAGTGGCTACACGCCGTTGATCATGTCGCGCATCCGCTCCTCGATTCCGATCTACGCGTTCTCCCCGCACCGCGAAACCCAGGCCCGCGCGGCCATGTTCCGTGGCGTCTACACCGTACCGTTCGACCCGGCATCGCTGCCGCCTGAGCAAGTCAGCCAGGCCGCGATCGACGAGTTGCTCAAGCGCGGTGTTGTGGAGAAAGGCGACTGGGTCATCCTGACCAAGGGCGACAGCTACCACACCATCGGCGGCACCAACGGGATGAAAATCCTGCACGTTGGCGACCCGATGGTCTGATTGACCGGTTGTTCGAAAAACAAAAGCCCCGCCATGTGAATGGCGGGGCTTTTTGGATTCTGGTCCAGCAGTTGTGTTGTTTGGGCTGCCGCCTTCGCGAGCAAGCCCGCTCCCACATTGGATCTGTGGCGTACACAACCCTCCTGTGGGAGCGGGCTTGCTCGCGAAGAGGCCGGCCCAGTCACCGAAGATTCAATGCCGTTTGATGAACCCGGTCAACGCCGCAATCGCTTCCGGCGAGCGCAGCCGTTGGGTGAACTGTGCGCTCTCTTCTTCTATTACCTTGCGCAGTTGTTCGCGGTCCGTAGCTTTCATCAATTGCTTGCTGATACGCACCGCTTCCGGTGGCAGCGACTCGAAACGCAACGCCATCTCCCGCGCCTTGGCCAGCGCCTCTTCGCCACTGCCCAAGGCTTCAGTCGCAATCCCCCACTGTGCGGCCTGCTCACCACTGAAACCTTCGCCCAGCAGCAACAATTCAGCGGCTTTGGCATGCCCGAGCAATCGCGGCAGAAGCAGGCTGGACCCAAATTCCGGACATAACCCGAGATTAACGAACGGCATACGAAGCCGTGCATCGCGGCTGACATACACCAGATCGCAATGCAGCAGCATCGTCGCGCCAATACCTACCGCAGCGCCGGCCACGGCGGCGATCACCGGTTTGCGGCATTCGAGCAGGGTGAGCATGAACTGAAACACCGGGCTGTCGAGGTTGGTCGGTGGTTGCTGGATGAAATCGGCGATGTCGTTGCCAGCGGTGAAGCACTCGGCGCTGCCAGTGATCAGCACGGCGTTGATTTCCGGGTCGGTATCGGCCAGTTTCAACGCTTCAGCCAAGTGGCTGTACATGGCGCGGGTCAGGGCGTTTTTCTTGTCGGGGCGGTTGAGGCGCAGGATCAGCAGGCCGCGCTCACGTTCAAATTGGATGGCATCGCTCATGGTCGGTCTCGCGTCTGAAAATCAGCGCTCAACCGCGGAGAACAAAGACGTCCGCCAGCAGTTGATTGCGCGGCAATCCCGCCAGATACAAGCGCCGGGCAAAGGCGTCGACGCTGTCAGGGGCCCCGCAGAGTAAGGCCAGGGTTTGCCGGGAGACAAGCCGCAGTTGCGCCAAAGCCGCGGGCAACTCGGCCGCCGTCCACAGCTCGATGCTCAGGTTCGGGCGGCTGGCTGCCATGGCTTGCAGGGGTTTGGCCAGGTAATGCGCCTCGGCATCATGGGCCAGATGAATGACGCGAATGGCACCTTGGTGATCCTGCCGCAGCGCTTCACGCAAGATGCCGAACAACGGCCCCAAACCCGTGCCGGCGGCCATCAGCCAAAGCGGTCGTGTGTTCCAGTCCGGGTCGTAATGCAAGGCCCCGCCGCGCAACTCGCCGAGGCGGATCGAATCGCCGATCTTCAACTGGCGGGCCGCGTCGCTGAATTCCCCCGGCTGGCGACAATCGAGATGGAACTCCAGAAAGCGATCCTCTTCCGGCAGGCTGGCGAGGGAATATGGCCGCGCCACGTTGCCCGCCCACAACACCAGATGCTGCCCGGCGCTGTAGCGCAAAGAGTTTTTAGGGGTCAGGCGCAAACGCAACACACTGGCGCTCAGCCAATCGACAGCCGCCACCTCGGCCGGGCGGCCATCCTGCTGAGGATCGAAGGTGTGCACCTGCAAGTCCTCGACCACCTGACACTGACACGCCAGGCGCCAGCCTTGCTGACGCTGGTCTGCGCTCAGGGCGTCGGGACGGCTGTCACTCGGCAGCCCTTGTACACATTGCACCAGACACGCATGGCAACTGCCGGCGCGACAGCTGTAAGGCACAGACACGCCGTTCTGATTCAACGCATCGAGCAGGTTGCTGCCCGCCGCCACCGACCAGTGGCGGTCGCCGACCCGTAACTCAGGCATCGACGTTCTCCCACGCAGCCGCGCAACGATTGCGGCCGTCACGCTTGGCGCGATAAAGCGCCTGATCGGCGCGCTGCAAGGCTTCATCGAGATCGTCGCCCAGTTCGAGCAACGTCATGCCCGCCGACAAGCTGAGATGGGCGACGTTAAGTCCGATCAGTTCTACATCGGTGAACGCAATGCGCAGCCGCTCGCAACAGGAGGTCAAGCGCTCGGCGTTGCAATCGGGCAACAGCACGACGAATTCTTCGCCACCGTAACGGGCCAGAACATCGCCATCACGCAAGCAGGCGGTGGCCACGGCGGCAAAGGCTTGCAGCACCTGATCACCGGCGGCATGGCCGTGCACGTCGTTGATCCGTTTGAAATGGTCGAGGTCGATCAGTGCCAGGCCATGCATGACACCGGCGTCCATGGCCTTCAGCTCACGGGAGGCCAGGCGCAGGAAATGCCGGCGATTAAACAGCCCGGTCAGTTCGTCGGTGGCCACCAGGTCTTCGAGCTGGCGCATCATCCCGCGCAGGGTGTCCTGATGCGCCTGCAAGGCGAAACGGCGCTGACGCATGCGTTGACGGGAGGCCTGGACGTGACGGGCATAAAGTTCCAGCCAGACCAACACAATGAGCAGCACGCACACCTGCAACGCGGCCAGTGCCGGGTCGGGTAACTGGAAGTGGTAGCCCTCCCACAGCGTGATCGCGCTGAAACTGACGAACACCAACAGCGCGCACCGCAAAAAGGCCAGGCGCGAAAGATGGAACAACCCGAACAGCAGAATCAGCACGTAGAACACCAGGAACGCGCCGCGTGCCTCGTCCAGATGGGCGATCAGCCAGGTTTGCCAACCCAGCCCCAGCAACACTTGCGCTTCGGTCAGGCTGGGGTCGGAAAAACGCAGGTTGCAGCCACTGTAAAACACCGCAAACAACGCGGCCTGACTGATGACCACCAGCGCACTGCCGATGGCCACGTTGGACAGGGATTCATCGTAATGACCGGTAAAAAACGCCAGCCACAACAGCAACAAAGCCAGGGCGTAAGTGCCGGCTGCGAGGGCAAAGCGTTTTAGCAACAAGCGCTGGATGGCGTTATGGGTCAATCGTTGACTCACCGTGCGAAGGGAGGCTGCTTGAGTGTCCTACTCTACAGACCGAATGCCACTTTAGTAGCGTGCCTGATAAATGACCATTCAATTTTAAGGGCGGAAAACTGGCGCCAGAGCGCTGACTGATTTCCATGGTAGGAGCTGTCGAGTGAAACGAGGCTGCGATCTTTTGACCTTAAAAAAAATCAAGATCAAAAGATCGCAGCCTCGTTTCACTCGACAGCTCCTACACAGGGATCGGGTCCACACGACCGACTTGCGTATGCGACCAACGATTGACTACCGGCGGGTGTGCCCGGAACCGAGGCGCGTTATACTGCCGCGCCTTTTTAGCGTCGCGCCAGCAGCCCCGGCGTGCCTTGAAAGGTGCTTGCAACCGACCGATGCACCCAAGCTGCAAGCACCTTATTGAATGTTCCCGTCTTTTAGAGGAGCGCGACTCATGACCGTGATCAAGCAAGACGACCTGATTCAGAGCGTTGCCGACGCCCTGCAGTTCATTTCCTATTACCACCCCGTTGACTTCATCCAGGCGATGCACGAAGCCTACCTGCGCGAAGAATCGCCAGCGGCCCGTGACTCCATGGCGCAAATCCTGATCAACTCGCGGATGTGCGCCACCGGCCACCGCCCGATTTGCCAGGACACCGGCATCGTTACCGTCTTCGTTCGCGTGGGCATGGACGTACGCTGGGATGGCGCCACCATGGGCCTGGACGACATGATCAACGAAGGCGTGCGCCGAGCTTACAACCTGCCGGAAAACGTCCTGCGTGCCTCGATCCTCGCCGACCCGGCGGGCGCTCGTAAAAACACCAAGGACAACACCCCGGCCGTTATTCACTACTCCATCGTTCCGGGTAACACCGTGGAAGTGGACGTGGCGGCCAAGGGCGGCGGTTCCGAGAACAAGTCGAAAATGGCCATGCTCAACCCGTCCGACTCGATCGTTGACTGGGTGCTGAAAACCGTTCCGGAAATGGGCGCCGGCTGGTGCCCACCGGGCATGCTCGGCATCGGCATCGGCGGCACCGCCGAGAAAGCTGCGGTCATGGCCAAGGAAGTGTTGATGGAATCCATCGACATCCACGAGCTGAAAAAGCGCGGCCCGTCCAACCGTATCGAAGAGATGCGTCTGGAGCTGTTCGAGAAGGTCAACCAACTGGGTATCGGCGCCCAGGGCCTCGGTGGCCTGACCACCGTGCTCGACGTGAAGATCATGGATTACCCGACCCACGCCGCTTCGTTGCCGGTGTGCATGATCCCGAACTGCGCCGCCACCCGTCACGCGCACTTCGTGCTCGACGGTTCCGGCCCGGCCTCGCTGGAAGCGCCACCGCTGGACGCCTACCCGGAAATCGTCTGGGAAGCCGGCCCGTCGGCTCGTCGCGTCAACCTCGACACCCTGACCCCGGAAGACGTGCAGAGCTGGAAGCCGGGCGAAACCGTCCTGCTCAACGGCAAAATGCTCACCGGTCGCGACGCCGCGCACAAGCGCATGGTCGAGATGCTGAACAAGGGTGAAACCCTGCCAGTGGACCTCAAAGGTCGCTTCATCTACTACGTTGGCCCGGTTGATCCGGTGCGCGAAGAAGTGGTTGGCCCTGCCGGCCCGACCACCGCGACGCGGATGGACAAGTTCACCCGTCAGATCCTCGAGCAAACCGGCCTGCTGGGCATGATCGGCAAATCCGAACGCGGCCCGACCGCGATCGAAGCGATCAAGGACCACAAAGCCGTTTACCTGATGGCAGTTGGCGGCGCGGCTTACCTGGTGGCACAAGCCATCAAGAAATCTCGCGTGGTGGCTTTCGCCGAACTGGGCATGGAAGCGATCTACGAGTTCGACGTCAAAGACATGCCTGTGACTGTTGCAGTAGACAGCAAAGGTGAGTCGGTACACATCACTGGTCCTGCCATCTGGCAGAAAAAGATCAGTGAAAGCCTGGCGGTGGAAGTGCAGTAAGCACGACCTTACGCAGCGAAAAACCGGCCTGTTGGCAACAACAGGCCGGTTTTTTTGTGCCTGACAAAAAGTAATCAAAAGTGCTCAAAGGCGTATTGATTTGTTCTAAGTAAATGTCATCGACCTGTCAGATCTGGCAGGTCACAGCAACAACCACTCCTGATAAGTTGAACGCACAGGTGCACTCTCTATCATGGCGATATGCGCCTCTACAGAGAGGCTGGCGCCACGGATAACAGGTTTCTGGAACGACAACGACGAAAAGCAGCTTAGACGCGCCACTCGTATCAACAATCGTCCAATCAAGGTGCGGTGGAGGGGCGGGCATCGGCAACAAGTCTGGACGGCATGCTATCGTGCGCGCCCGTATTCCCAGTGTTTTCTACAGCATGATTCCAATTGCTCGTGCCGTGCGTTTGTCGTTGTATACCCTGTTGATCATCGCCGGGGCGGTCCTTGCCGCCACCTTGGCCATACGTCATGCCGAACGTCAGGCTCTGGTCGAAGACGCCGCCCGCGCCAACCAGCAATTGGCTTTGTACGCCAACTCTTTGCACACCCTGATCGATCGCTACCGAGCCCTGCCCGCCGTGCTGGCGCTGGACCCGGAGTTACGTTCCGCGCTTAACGGACCGGTGACGCCCGAACAGCAGGACGCACTGAACCGCAAACTGGAAAAGATCAACGGCGCGGCGCAATCCTCGACCCTGGAACTGCTCGACCACACCGGCCTCGCCGTGGCCGCCAGCAATTGGCGTTTGCCCAGCAGTTACGTCGGCCACAATTATGGCTTTCGCCCCTACTTCAGCCAGACCCGCACTCAGGGCACCGGGCGCTTTTACGCGGTGGGTGTGACCAGCGGCATTCCCGGTTACTTCCTGTCCAGCGCGGTCACCGGTGACGACGGCCAGTTCCTCGGCGCGATGGTGGTGAAACTCGAATTCCCGGAACTGGAGCGCGAGTGGCGTCAGGGCAACGACACGCTGCTGGTCAGCGATGCACGCGGGATTATTTTCATCGCCAACCAGCCGGGCTGGCGCTATCGCCTGTTGAAACCGCTGAGTGACAGCGATCACGCCGAACTCAAGGCCACCCGCCAATACGACAAACAACCGCTGACACCGCTCGAGTATCAATCGGTGCGGCGCTTCGACGACAACAGTGACCTGACGCGGGTCGTGGGTCCTGACGGGACGGCGAATTACCTGTGGGAATCGCTGCCGCTGAGCACTGAAGGCTGGACGTTGCACCTGCTGCGCCGCCCGCAAGTCGCATTCGAAGACAGCCGCAACGCCGGGCTCGCCGCCGCCGGGTTGTGGCTGGCGGTGGTGTTTTTGTTGCTGTTCCTCAATCAGCGCTGGCGTTTGGCCAAGCTGCGCCAGCGCAGTCGCGAAGAGCTCGAACAACTGGTGGAAGAACGCACTCGCGACCTGCGCACCGCTCAGGACGGTCTGGTACAGTCGGCCAAACTCGCCGCGCTCGGCCAGATGTCTGCGGCGCTGGCCCATGAAATCAACCAGCCCCTGACCGCCCAGCGCATGCAGCTTGCTACTCTGAGGCTGCTGCTCGATCACGGTCGGGTCGATGACGCTTACAAGGCACTCAAACCGGTGGATGACATGCTGACGCGCATGGCCGCCCTCACCGGCCACCTGAAAACCTTCGCCCGCAAAAGCCCCAGCGGTTTACGCGAACGCCTGGATTTGGCGGCGGTGGTCGACCAATCGTTGCAGCTGCTCGACACAAGGTTGCGCGATGAACAGGTCAGCACGGTGCTGCACCTGACGCGTCCGGCGTGGGTGCGTGGCGATGCGATTCGTTTGGAACAGGTGCTGATCAATTTGCTGCGCAATGCCCTGGACGCCATGCAGGACAAACCCTGCAAACGCCTGGAAATCCGTCTCGAAGCCGACGAACAACTCTGGCGCCTGACCGTCACCGATAACGGTGGCGGCATTGCCGAAGAGCACTTGGCCAACGTGTTTGATCCGTTCTTCACCACTAAACCGGTGGGTGATGGCCTGGGTCTCGGGCTGGCCGTATCCTTTGCCATCGTTCACGAATCGGGCGGACGCCTGAGTGCCGACAATCATGCAAACGGCGCGGTGTTCACCGTGACCTTGCCCATCGACCTGGAGGCCCCTGGCTCATGCTGAATTCAGTGATGGTGGTCGACGACGAAAGCAGTATTCGCAGTGCCGTTGAACAATGGCTAAGCCTGTCCGGGTTCGAGGTGCAGCTGTTCAGCCGCGCCGATGAGTGCCTGGCGCAGTTGCCCAAGCATTTCCCCGGGGTGATCCTCAGCGACGTGCGCATGCCTGGCATGACCGGCCTGGAACTGCTGGCCGAAGTTCAGCGGCGCGACGCCGACTTGCCGGTGATTCTGCTGACCGGTCACGGCGATGTGCCGATGGCGGTCGAAGCGATGCGCGATGGCGCCTACGACTTCCTTGAAAAACCCTTCAGCCCCGAAACCCTGCTCGGCAGTCTGCGCCGTGCGCTGGACAAGCGGCGGCTGGTGCTGGAAAACCGCGCCCTGCACGAGCAGGCGGACAACCGCGCCAAACTCGATGCGACGCTGCTGGGCGTGTCCCGTGGTTTGCAGACGCTGCGTCGGCAAGTGCTGGACCTGGCGACGCTGCCGGTCAATGTGTTGATTCGTGGTGAAACCGGCAGCGGCAAGGAACTGGTTGCCCGTTGCCTGCACGACTTTGGTCCGCGTGCCGACAAACCGTTTGTCGCATTGAACTGTGCGGCGATCCCCGAGCAGTTGTTCGAGGCCGAGCTGTTCGGTCACGAGAGCGGCGCGTTCACCGGCGCCTCGGGCAAACGCATCGGCAAACTCGAATACGCCGACGGCGGCACGCTGTTTCTCGATGAAATCGAAAGCATGCCGCTGGCCCAGCAGGTGAAATTGCTGCGGGTGTTGCAAGAGCAGAAGCTGGAGCGGTTGGGCTCCAATCAGAGCATCCGCGTGGATTTGCGGATCATTGCGGCGACCAAACCCGACTTGCTCGACGAAGCCCGGGCCGGACGTTTTCGCGAGGATTTGGCCTATCGGTTGAACGTGGCCGAGTTGCGGCTGCCGCCATTGCGCGAGCGGCGTGAAGACATTCCACTGTTGTTCGAGTCGTTTGCACAAAATGCCGCCGAGCGTTTGGGGCGCACGTTCCCACCGCTGAGCGGCCCGCAGTTGAGCCACCTGTTGAGCCACGACTGGCCGGGCAATGTGCGCGAATTGGCGAACGTTGCTGAGCGGCAAGTGTTAGGGCTGGGCGAGCCGGAACCGGTGGGGATTGATCCTGGGCAATCGCTGGCGGCGCAGCAGGAAGCGTTTGAAGCGCATTGTCTGCGCGCGGCGTTGACCCGGCATAAGGGCGATGTGAAAGCGGTACTTGAAGAACTGCAACTGCCGCGCCGGACCTTCAATGAAAAGATGCAGCGGCATGGTTTGAGTCGGGAGATGTTCCTGACTGACAGCTGATTTTTGTGGGGCTGGACTGGCCCCATCGCGAGCAGGCTCACTCCTACAATGGTTCGGTGTACACGGTTCAAATGTAGGAGTGAGCCTGCTCGCGATGAGGCCGGCCCATGCAAAGCAATTCCATGCCAGCCAAGCGAAAATCCGCTCATATCCAATCCAGCATAAGCGGATTTCCGCTCATTCCGCCGTCAAAACCCCTCTAAACCGCCCCTCTCCCCCTTGGCACACCTCCTGCTATAGCCCCACTAGGCTGCGTTTCAACGCGCTCCACAAAAACAATTAAATGAAGGATCCGTCATGGATAACTCACAAACCCTGCCTCTTGGGTCGGCAGCTACGCCTGCCAAAGAAAGAACCACTGCCAGTCGCATCAAATCGATCTTCAGCGGCTCTGTCGGCAACATGGTCGAGTGGTACGACTGGTACGTCTACGCCGCCTTCTCCCTGTACTTCGCCAAAGCCTTTTTCCCCAAAGGCGACACCACCGCACAACTGCTGAACACCGCCGCGATCTTCGCCGTGGGCTTCCTGATGCGCCCGATCGGTGGCTGGTTGATGGGTCTCTACGCCGACAAGGCCGGTCGCAAGAAAGCGCTGATGGCTTCGGTGTACCTGATGTGTTTCGGCTCGCTGCTGATCGCCCTGAGCCCGGGTTATGAAACCATTGGCATCGGCGCACCGATCCTGCTGATTTTCGCCCGTTTGCTGCAAGGCCTGTCGGTCGGTGGCGAGTACGGCACCTCGGCGACGTACCTCAGCGAGATGGCGACCAAAGATCGTCGCGGCTTCTACTCCAGCTTCCAGTACGTGACCCTGATCTCCGGTCAGCTCATCGCCCTGGCCGTGCTGATCGTGCTGCAACAGACCCTGACCACTGAAGAACTGTACGCCTGGGGCTGGCGCATCCCGTTCGCCATCGGCGCGCTGTGTGCCGTGGTCGCGCTGTACCTGCGTCGTGGCATGGAAGAAACCGAGTCGTTCACCAAGAAAGAGAAGGCCAAGGAAAGCGCGATGCGCACCTTGATGCGCCATCCGAAGGAACTGATGACCGTGGTCGGCCTGACCATGGGCGGTACCCTGGCGTTCTACACCTACACCACGTACATGCAGAAATACCTGGTGAACACCGTCGGCATGAGCATCTCCGACTCCACCACTATTTCGGCCGCCACGCTGTTCCTGTTCATGTGCTTGCAACCGCTTGTTGGCGGGCTTTCGGATAAAGTCGGTCGCCGGCCGATCCTGATTGCCTTCGGTATTCTCGGGACGCTGTTCACCGTGCCGATCCTGACCACCCTGCACACCGTGCAAACCTGGTGGGGCGCGTTCTTCCTGATCATGGCGGCGCTGATCATCGTCAGCGGCTACACCTCGATCAACGCGGTGGTCAAAGCCGAACTGTTCCCGACCGAAATCCGCGCCCTGGGCGTCGGCCTGCCGTACGCTTTGACCGTATCGATCTTCGGCGGCACCGCTGAATACATCGCACTGTGGTTCAAGAGCATCGGCATGGAAACCGGTTACTACTGGTATGTCACCGCGTGTATTGCCGTGTCGTTGCTGGTGTACATCACCATGAAAGACACCCGCAAGCATTCGCGGATCGAGACGGACTGAGTCAACTCGCGCAATAAAAACAGGGGCAGACCTTAACGGGTCTGCCCCTTTTTCATTGAATCGACATTGAACCTGTGGGAGCGAGCTTGCTCGCGATAGCGGCTTCACAGACAACAAATTGGTTGCCTGACACACCGCTTTCGCGAGCAAGTCGAATCGTCGCACCGCCGCTCCCACATTTGGACCGCATCGCTGGAAATTATCTGTTCGTCCCAGCACTATGAGCGCCCACGAATAAAGCTTCTGGAACCCGCGCCCATGCCCGACGACATCCATTTCTACGAACCCGCCAACGGCCAGGGCTTGCCGCACGACCCGTTCAACGCCATCGTCGGCCCCCGCCCCATTGGCTGGATTTCCTCTCAGGATGCCGATGGCCGCCTGAACCTGGCGCCCTACAGCTTCTTCAACGCGTTCAACTACATTCCGCCGATCATTGGGTTTTCCAGTGTCGGGCGCAAAGACAGCCTGAATAACATCGAGCGAACCGGCGAGTTCGCCTGGAACCTCGCGACCCGTCCGCTGGCCGAGCAGATGAACCAGTGCTCTGCCATGGTCGGGCCCGAGGTCAACGAGTTCGAGCTGTCCGGGCTGACGCCGGCAGCGTCGAAAATCATTCAGGTGCCGCGCGTCGCCGAAAGCCCGGTGTCCTTCGAGTGCAAGGTCACGCAGATCATTCAGTTGCAGCGGGCCGATGGCAACGTGGTGCCGAGCTGGCTGATTCTCGGCGAAGTGGTCGCCGTGCATATCGCCAAATGGCTGTTGAAGGATGGGGTGTACGACACCGCCGCGGCAGAACCGATTCTGCGCGGCGGCGGGCCAGCGGATTATTTCCAGCTGGGGCCTGAGGCATTGTTCAAGATGTATCGCCCGGGGGCGGTCAAGTAATTACCAGATCAGGTCGCCGTCTTCGCTGACGTCCCTGAGACGGGTCAGCTCTTTGGCGGCAGCCTCATCGGCCTCATGGGCAGTTTTGAAGGTCTGTTCTTCGAGCAATTTGTGAAAGCGCGGCGCACCCGAACCACCGATGGCTTTGGTGGCGATTGCGGCGTGATAACCGCCTTCACGGGGTACTACGGCAGATACGGCTTCGAAGGTTTCAAAGGCTTTGCGTGCCATGTCGTGGATCCTGGCTGAATGGAGAATTGAGCCATTAAACCCTCAACCCGCCATTTTGTGTACCCATGACTGGGACTGCCCCAGCGCCTGGGCGGCCGACACGTCCTTGAAGGTATGAAAATCCAGGCTGTTGACCACCAGGTCTTGCACCAACTCGGCAAAAATCTGCATGGCCGGGGTACTGAAGTAAGCGGTCATGGCCTGCTGGTTCATCCAGAAACCGGACACCAGCCACAACTCCGGATCGCACTGCGAATGCTGCAGGGCAAAATTCAGGCAACCCGGTGCGCTGCGGGACGGCTCGATCAAGGCGCTCAGGCGCGCACCGAGTTCCGCCGAACGCCCGGCGCGGGCGCGGACAAAGGCCATATGACTGACGGGGATCTGCGTAGACATGTTCAACCCTCCCAGGTACTCGAGTGGCAGCCGTGGGACGGGCTGCGACAGGATCCAAGGTTAAGCGCGCCGGTGGAAGCGCGGTTAGTCGATTCCTGCCGGCTTGTTGCACAATCCTGCGCGGCTTCTCGAGATACCTGTAACAACCTGTAAAAGCTTTCGTGCCAATGAAACAGGGCTTTCAAGCAAGTTTTCCTTGGGTTGCCCTGTCATAGAGGCCCCGTTAATCCACGCAATGCAGAATCAGGCAAGCTTGAGGCAGGATGTGTCTACCGCTCCGTCTTGCACAAACTTAAGCTCACCTCATTACTGACGCCCCACCGAGGATGCCTTGCATGTCGTCGCTCGATCACTTTCAAGCCCCGCTGGATGCCGATATGGAGAAACAGCGCGCGGAACTGGCCGCTATCATTCGCCAAAACACGGCGGAGGATGGCACTTATGCGACTGCCGTCGGCTCGCTGTTCATGTCTCGCCACAGTCAGTCCCATGTCTTTGCCCCGGTACTGGCGCAACCCGCGCTGTGCATCATGGCGCAGGGCCGTAAAGAGGTCAGGCTGGCCGATGAATACTTCAATTACGATCCGCTGAATTACCTGGTGGTCTCAGTCTCGATGCCATTGAGCGGACGGGTGGTGAACGTCACGTCTGAAGAACCGATCCTCGCGGTGCGACTGGATATTGATCCGGCGGAAATCTCCGCGCTGATCGCCGACGCTGGCCCTTTGGGCGTACCGACCCGCCCTACCGGTCGTGGACTGTATGTCGAACGGATCGACACCGCGATGCTCGACGCGGTGTTGCGTCTGGCGCGTTTGCTGGATGCGCCAAAAGACATCGCCATGCTCGCACCGCTGATTCGCCGGGAGATTCTTTATCGGTTGTTGCGCAGCCAGCAGGGTCATCGGCTGTACGAAATTGCGATCGCCAACAGCCAGAGCCATCGCATCAGCCAGGCGATCAAATGGCTCAACGGCAACTATGAACAGCCGCTGCGCATCGATGATCTGGCGAAGGAAGTGAACCTGAGCGTGTCGACGTTGCATCACCGGTTCAAGGCAATGACGGCAATGAGTCCGTTGCAGTATCAGAAGCAACTGCGCCTGCAAGAAGCGCGGCGGTTGATGCTGGCGGAAGGGCTGGAGGCTTCGGCGGCGGGGTATCGGGTGGGGTATGAAAGCCCTTCGCAATTCAGCCGGGAGTACAGCCGATTGTTTGGGGCTCCGCCGTTAAGGGATTTGGCGCGGTTGCGGTTGACGGTTTGAGCTGAATTTTGTGTTGGTTTTGCCGGCCTCATCGCGAGCAGGCTCGCTCCCACAGGGGGCTGGTGTACACCGATCCATTGTGGGAGCGAGCCTGCTCGCGATGGGGCCAGTCAGTCAGGCGCCGAGTACGCGGCACGCCTCAGCCGGAAGGGTCACCGACACCGGGTTGCCAATGCTCAACCCAAACCCCTGACACGGCGTACTCAACGCCGTAAACGACACCCCGGAACACTCCACGGTCGTCTCAATGGTCGCGCCGATATCGCGCACGAACGTCACCTTGCCGAGCAAGCGATTCCCCGCCGTCGCCTGTGGATGCGACAGCTGCAGGTCCTCAGGGCGAATCAGCATCTTCACTTTCTCACCCACCACGATGCTGCTGCAGATTGGCACTTCCAGCGCATCGCCACCCGGCAGCCCGATCTTGCCGTTGCCCAGTGCAGTGGCCGGGAAGATATTGCCCGAGCCGATAAAGTCCGCGACAAATTCATTGGCCGGGTGACGATAAATCTCAATCGGCGTGCCCACTTGCTGCACCCGATGTTCACCCAATACCACGACGATATCCGCCATGGTCATGGCTTCACGCTGGTCGTGGGTCACCATGATGGTGGTGATGTTCAAGCGTTGTTGCAGCTGACGGATTTCCACCTGCATCGATTCACGCAGCTTGGCATCCAGCGCCGACAGCGGTTCGTCGAGCAGGAGAATTTTCGGGTGGTTGGCAATCGCCCGGGCAATCGCCACGCGCTGACGTTGGCCACCAGAGAGTTTCGACACCGGACGGTCGATCATTTCCTGCAACTGAATCAGTTGCAGCAGCTCCACCACCCGCGCCTGCTGATCGGCCTTGCTGACGCCACGCAATTTCAGCGGATAGGCGATGTTCTCCCCCACTGTCATGTGCGGGAACAGCGCCAGCGATTGAAACACCATGCCGAAATTACGTTGATGCGCCGGCGTATGGCCGATGTCTTCACCGTCCAGGCGAATCTCGCCGCCGCTCAGGGTTTCGAGCCCTGCGATCATGCGCAGCAACGTGGTTTTGCCGCAGCCCGACGGGCCGAGGAAACACACCAGTTTGCCCTCGGGCAAATGCAGGTTTACATCTTTTACCGCGCAGGCCGAGCCGTAATGTTTCTCGACGTTTTCCAGAATCAGACCAGTCATGTTGCACCTCAAGAATCAGAACGAAACGCCACCTTCACCAACCAGCTTCTCCAACGCCCAGATCAGGACGAAGTCGATCAGCACGATCAGCACGGCAAACGAGAAAACGGTTGGGTCGAGCGATGACACGGTGCGGCTGTACATCCAGATCGGCACGGTCATGACGTCGATGGTGTAAAGGAAATAGGTCACAGTGAATTCGTTGAACGAGACGATGAACGCCAGCAGCATCCCCGCCAGAATCCCCGACTTCATCAGCGGCACCACCACATCGATGATCGCCCGGGTCGGCGAAGCACCGAGCATCTGCGCAGCCTCTTCGACTTCGCTGCCGATGGAGAGCATCGCGGCAGTACAGTTTTTCACCACGAACGGTAGCGCCAGGATCACGTGGGCAATCACCAGCCGTGAGGTGGTCATCTGGAACGGCAGGCTGTCGAACACCAGCAACAACGCCAGCCCCAACACCACCATCGGAAACACCAACGGCAGCGACATCAGTTGCAGCGCCACAGCCTTGCCGCGGAACTCGCAACGGGTCAGCGCGTAAGCGGCCGGCACTGCGACGATCGTCGCAAACACCATGGTCAGGCACGCGACCATCAGGCTGGTGGTCATGGCCTTGCCGAGGCTCAGCACATCGCTGGAATCCGGCGACACGAAGGTGTTCCAGGCAGCCTTGTACCATTGCAGGCTGTAGCTGCTCGGCGGGAAGTCGAGGTTCGACGCACCGCTGAACGACATCACGATCATGGTCAGGATCGGCAACACCGCCAGCAGCAGGATGAAGCCCGAGAGGATGCCGGCAAACTTGCCGGTCTCGCCGGGCAGCAGCCCATAACGCTTTTTGATCAGGGTGCTCATTGGGAAGCCTCCAGCATGCGCCGACGACGGCCAGTGATGTATTCGGACAAGGTCATGATCGCGAGCGTGGTGACAATCAGCACCACACCGGCAGCGGAGGCGGCGGGCCAGTTCATCAGCGGAGCGATCTGGTCATGGACCATCACGGCCAGCATCGGCACACGTCGACCACCGAGCAGCAGTGGCACCACGAAGCTGCTGGCGTTGTAGGCGAATACCAACGTCGCGCCGGTGATGATCCCCGGCATGCTCATCGGCAGCACCACCTGACGGAACACCTGCAAACGGCTGGCACCCAGCGTCGCAGCAGCTTCTTCATAAGTACGGGCGACGCCGCGCATGGCGCTGGCAATCGGCAGCACGGCCAACGGGAACGCGGTTTGCACCAGGCCCATCAGTACGCCGTTCTGGTTGTAGAGCAACATGATCGGACGCTTGATCAGGCCCAGGCCCATCAGTGCCTGATTGAGCATCCCGCCAGGTCCCAGAATCACCAGCCAGCCGTAGCTTTGCAGCAGCAGGTTGACCAGCAATGGCAACAGCACCGCGGCGAGGAAGATCCGTCGCACAAACGGTGAGGTCAGCCGCGACATGGTGTAGGCCACCGGGATCGCCAGCACGACGGCGATCACCGCGCTGATCAGCGCCAGACGCAGGGTCAGCAGCAAGGATTTGAGGTAGTACGGTTCCAGCAATTGGGCGTAACTGGCCAGGCTGAACCCGGTCCACTCCGCGCCCTTGGTGCCCACGCTCATGCGCAGTACCAGCAGGCTCGCGGCGATCAATACGCCCAGAAACAGCATCGACGGCGAGAGGAAAATCCAGGCACGCGTCGTCGGCGAAACACCCCGACTGACGCGCACTGGAGCGGCGACAACCGGATGAGTCAGAGGTTGGTGTTCCATAGCAAGGGTCTCGTCAATGGAAAGCAGCTGAGCGAGCACAAGACTTGAAACCACGTTGACCCCTGTGGGAGCGGGCTTGCTCGCGAAGAGGCCGTGTCAGTCGACATCAATGTTGAATGTCACACCGCATTCGCGAGCAAGCCCGCTCCCACATTGGATTTGTGGTGTTTCAAAGGAACTGTGTTCGCCACTCGATCAGGAAGAAAAGATTTCCGTGTAACGACGAATCCATTGGTCATGCACGGAGGCCAGGAAGGCGTTGTCGTGCATGATCGCTTTCTCGGCAATCTGCTCAGGCGTGAGGATGTACGGGCTCTTGCGCGCTTCGGCGGAGATGATCGCCTTGGCGTTGACCGGACCGTTGTAGATGTCCTCAGCCATCTTGCCCTGAACCAGTGGGTCCAGAGAGTGGTTGATGAAGGCGTAGGCCAGGTCGGTATCGCCCGGACGATTCTTCGGCATCACCGAGAGCATCAGGTCGGTGTAGAAACCTTCCTTCATGCCGAACGTGGCGCCCAGACCGTAAGCCGGGTCGCGGATCTGTTTCGGGAAGAATGCCGGAGCGTACAGGCCACCCATGTCCAGCGAGCCGGTGCGGAACAGTTCGGCGATCTGGTTCGGGTTTTCACCCAGGGTCACTACGCGATCTTTCAGCTCGGCGAGTTTCTTGAAGCCAGGCTCGATGTTGTGTTCGTCACCACCGGCCAGTTTGGCGGCGATGATGATCAGGTCCATCGCTTCGGTCCAGTTCGGCGGCGGCAGGAAGATGTTCGGCGACAGCTCGGCGTCCCACAGGGCCGCGTAACTGTCCGGCGCTTCCTTGATGGTGCGGGTGCTGTAGACGAGGCTGTTGCACCAGAGCAGGTAACCGATACCGTGACCGTTGGCGCCGGTGCGGTATTTCTCCGGTACGTCGACCAGGTTGGGAATGCGGTTGAGGTCGGGTTTTTCCAGCAGGTTGGCCGCGGCCAGACCTTCGGCGCCGACGCCGGCCAGGGTGATGATGTCGTACTGCGGACGATCACCGGCGGCCTTGAGTTTGGCGACCATTTCCGAGGTGCTGCCGGTGCGGTCAGCGATCACCTTGCAGCCGTACTTGTCTTCGAAGGTTGCCGCGATGTTGCGCAGCGCGGCCAGGCCCGTGTCATCGGACCAGGTCAGCAAACGCAGGGTCTTGCCCTGGAAGCGTGTGTCGCTGGCATTGGCCTTGACGAAGGGCAAACTCATGGCCGCCGCGGCTACGGACGCCACGCCCACGGTTTTAATGAATTGACGTCTGTTTAAATCATGCTCGCCCATGAAGGACTCCCTTTGTTTTTGTAAGTATGAGGTTGGTCGCAACCGTTGCATCCGCGCGCCCAGATCAGCACCAAACCCCCGGTTTCAAAGGGCTTGAGTTGAGCCGACCGCTTCATCCTGAGGTCGTGTAAAACACCTGACTATCGATAAAAACTCATTGAAGCCATGACGCCAGCGCATGCCTCATCGCGAGGCATGCGTTGACCCTTTTCGAGCCGTCAGACCGCTCGAATCACGTGTTTTATTTCCTGAAAAGCCTGCAAGCCCCACGGCCCCAATTCGCGGCCGATGCTGCTCTGTTTGTAGCCACCCCAAGCGGTCTGCGGGAAGATCACTTGCGGCGCGTTGATCCACACAAGCCCCGCCTGCAAAGCGTTAGCGACCCGATCTGCCGCTTCGGCGTCGCGCGTGACCACGCTGGCCACCAGACCGAACTGGCTGTCATTGGCCAGGGCAATCGCCTCGGCTTCGGTGGCAAAACTGCGTACGCAGATCACCGGGCCGAAGATCTCTTCACGCCACAGCGCACTGTCGAGGGGCACTTCGGTGAAAATCGTCGGCTGCAAAAAATAACCGCGTGGCAGGTCTGCCGGACGATTTCCGCCGCAAACCAGTTTGGCGCCAGCACTCAAACCACGATCGATATGGCCCAGTACGCGCTGGTATTGCGCCTGATTGACCAGTGCGCCCATTTCCACGTTCGGGTCGAACGGGTCGGCCACGCGAATGGCTTCGGCGCGTGCCTTCAAACGGATGAGGAATTCGTCCGCCAGTTCATCGGCGATCAGCACGCGGCTGGTGGCCGAACACATCTGCCCGGCGTTGAAGAATCCGCCGCCACAGGCCACTTCCACGGCCAGTTCGACGTCAGCGTCTTTGAGCACCAGCAGCGAGGATTTGCCGCCCAGTTCCAGGCTCACACCCTTCACGGTTTCTGCGGCACGTTGCATGACTTGAACACCGACGGCGTTGCTGCCGGTGAAGGAAATCTTGGCGATGCGCGGATCAGCCGACAACGGCGCGCCGACGGCCAGGCCAGTGCCGCAGACCAGGTTGAACACGCCCTTGGGCAGACCGGCCTCGGCGATGATCGTCGCCAGTTCCAGCTCCGGCAATGGCGTCACTTCGGACGGCTTGAGCACCACGCAGCAACCGGCAGCCAGGGCCGGGGCGAGTTTCCAGGCGGTGGTGACCATCGGGAAATTCCACGGCACGATCAGGCCGACCACACCGCTCGGCTCGCGGCGCACACGAGCGCTGAAGTCGTCGGTTGGCAGTTCTACATTGCTGTCTTGCTTGGCATCGAGCCCTTCGGCTAAACCTGCGTAGTACTCGAAGGTGGCGATCACGTCGTCAACATCGATGGCGGCTTCAAACAGCGGCTTGCCGTTGTTGCTCGACTGCAAATGCATCAACTGTTCACGGCCGGCCTGAACGCCCGCAGCGATTCTGCGCAGGATCGCGCCGCGCTCGGCGCCAGTGGTTTTCGACCATTCCTTGAAGGCATTGGTCGCGGCAGTGACGGCTTGATCGACTGCATGTTCATCGCCTCCATTCACGGTGGTCAACAGGGCTTCGGTTGCCGGGTTGATCACGCGCAGGTGTTCGTTGCCAGCGGACCATTGGCCGTCGATGAACAGGCCGTCGAGTGCCGTTGGGAAAGTCATGCGGAAAGTCATTTCGACACCGCCTTCATCCACACGGTCTGATCGATTTCAATCAGGGTCGGACCCTGGCGATCAGTAGCGGCACGCAGTGCGCTGCGCAGTTGCTCGACACCGCAGACGGCTTCGGCGGCACAGCCCAGCGCCTTGGCCACGCCGATGAAGTCCGGGGTGTAGATGTCGACGCCAACCGGCTCGATGGCGCGGTTGACCATGTATTTCTTGATCTCTTCGTAGCCCTGGTTATTCCACAGCAGGACGATCACCGGGGTGCGCGCTTCAACGGCGCTGGCCAGTTCCGGCAGGGTAAATTGCAGGCCGCCGTCGCCGATCAGGCACACCACCGGAGGACGCGCGCCGTTTTCAACGCTGCCGCCGAGCCAGGCGCCAATCGCTGCCGGCAAGGCATAACCGAGGGTGCCGTAACCGGTGGACGAGTTGAACCAGCGACGCGGGCGTTCCGGGTTGAACGTCAGGTTGCCGGTGTATACCGGTTGGGTCGAATCGCCGACGAAGACTGCGTTTGGCAGTTCGTGCAAGACGGTTTCCAGGAAGCGGGTCTGGGCCAGGGTCGGCGCATCCCAGGTGGCGGCCAGTTCGTCACGCAAGCGTGCGGCACGGACCTGGCCCCAATCGTTGCGGCGCTCGGCCAGCGAGTGGTGGGACAGTTCGCTCAGCAAGGCTTGAGCCGCGTTGCGCGAGTCGGCTACCAACGCGACTTTCGGCGGGTAGTTGCGCACGGTCTGGTCGGGGTCGATGTCCACACGCAGCAGCACGCCAGGAATTTCGAAACCGCCGGCGAAGGTCACGTCGTAATCGGTCTCGGCCAGCTCGGTGCCGATCGCCAGCACCACGTCAGCTTCAGCCACCAGAGCGCGAGTCGCGACCAGGCTTTGGGTCGAGCCGATCAACAACGGATGGTTGGATTCGAGCATGCCTTTGGCATTGATGGTCAGGGCCACCGGGGCGTCCAGCAACTCGGCCAGTTCAGTCAACTCGGCGGCGGCATCGATGGCGCCGCCACCGGCGAGAATCAGTGGGCGCTTGGCACCGGCCAGCAGCGCGGTCATGCGGCTGATTGCACTCGGCGAGGCACCGGCGCGGTCGATGTTCACCGGTACGCTGGCGAGCAGGTCATCGGCCTCTTCGACCAATACGTCCAAAGGAATTTCGATGTGAACCGGACGCGGACGGCCGGCCTGGAACAGCGCAAAGGCACGCGCCAGGACGCCCGGCAATTCAGCCGCCGACATCAAGGTGTGGGAGAACGCCGCCACGCCACCGACCAATGCGCTCTGGTTTGGCAGCTCGTGCAGCTTGCCGCGACCGCCGCCCAACTGGCTGCGTGATTGCACGCTGGAGATCACCAGCATCGGGATCGAGTCGGCGTAGGCCTGGCCCATGGCGGTGGTGATGTTGGTCATGCCAGGGCCGGTGATGATGAAGCACACACCCGGTTTGCCGCTGGTGCGAGCGTAACCGTCGGCCATGAAACCGGCGCCCTGTTCGTGACGCGGCGTGACGTGGTTGATGCTCGAACGGGCCAGCCCGCGGTACAGCTCCACGGTGTGAACCCCGGGAATGCCGAACACCTGCTCGACCCCGTAATCTTCGAGTAACTTGACCAATACTTCGCCGCACGTCGCCATGTCTTTGCCCTTCTTGTTCGTTTGAGACGCCGGACCTGCGCAGTGTTTATGATGAGTGGGCAGGTCCAGGGATGGCCTCATTGGAACGGGCGACACGTAGCCGCAACAATGGATAAAAAGTCATACTAGCCATGTCCTCACGTCATACCTTGGATCCCAATGAAACGATTGCCTCCCCTGCCGGCGCTGCACACTTTTCTGATTACCGCGCAGTGCTGCAACTTCACCCGTGCTGCCGAACAGCTGTACATCACCCAAGGTGCGGTGAGTCGGCAGATCGCCGGGCTGGAAGAACACCTGGGTTATGAACTGTTCATTCGCCAGGCCCGCGGCCTTGACCTGACGGCAGAAGGACGGGAATGGTTGCCACGGGTCCAGCAGATTTTCGGCTTGATCGACGAGGCGGTGGAGCAGATCGGCGAGAAGCGCGAAACCCTGCAACTCAAGGCCCCGACGTGCGTCATGCGTTGGCTGTTGCCACGGCTGTTGCAATGGCAACGGGAGCGCCCGGATGTGCCGGTGGAATTGACCACCACGGTCAAACACGGTGTGGATTTTCATCGCGAGCAGTTCGATGCAGCCGTGGTGTATGGCGTGCCACCGGACACCTCACTGGCGTCCCATCGGTTGTTTGATGAACAACTGACGCCGGTCTGTTCCAAACCGTTGCTCGAAGGTCCGGTGCCGCTGCTGACGCCGGAGGATCTGGAGCAGCACATGTTGCTGCACCCGACACGGGATGAACGGGACTGGAAGGCCTGGCTGGCCACTGCGGATATTCGCTTGAGCAATGTCGGTAAGGGTCAGCATTTCGAAACGCTGGACCTGGCGATGTCGATGGCGTCCCAAGGGACAGGCGTGGCGATCGGGGATTGGTCGCTGATTGGCGATGATTTGAGTGCGGGGCGGCTGGTCATGCCGTTTGAATTGAAGGTGAAGACGGGGTTGGCGTATTACCTGGTTTTCCCGGAAAAACCCGGGCCTTCGCCGAAGTTGCGTGAGTTGATGGGGTGGTTGGTGGAGCAGGCTCAGGCGCGGTGAAAGTGCGTGGAGTGGTGTGTCAGTTAGATCCGCCCCTCACCCCAGCCCTCCCGAAACGTCGGACCGCCCCAGAGGGGAGAGGGGGAAAGGGAGCCGATCTTCATGCTTTTCAAACCTGAGTTCGACTCGATTTCTCAGGTCGATGTACCTCCAAGAACAACTCGGTCAGTCCCCTCGCCCCTCTGGGGAGAGGGTTAGGGTGAGGGGTGGATTTCAGCTCAATACCCGACAGCAAACCGCTGCCGAGGGTGCTTCGGCGCTTCCACTTCATCCAACATCGCAATCGCATAATCGGCAAAAGTGATCCAGCTCCGCCCTTCGCTACTCACCAGCAAATCATCTTTGCCGATCCGAAACGTCCCCGTGCGCTCACCTTCGACAAACTCTGCCGATGGCGACACAAAGGTCCAGTCCAGCTCTTTTTCCTGCCGCAGGTTTTCCAGAAACAGCGCACCGGCACTGGCCTCAGCCTTGTACGCCTGCGGAAAACCCTCGCTGTCGATGACGCGAGTGCCGTCCGGCAGCAACAGCGAACCGGCACCGCCCACCACCAACAGACGTTTCACACCGGCCTTCTGCACCGGCCCGATAACGGCGCTGGCAGGAAGGGTCGCGAAGTGCGCAGCGCTGATCACCACGTCATGGCCAGCGACTGCCGCTTGCAAGGCTTCAGCGTCAAGCGCATCCACATTTTTGCTGACGACACCGGCACGCTGACCGATCTTTGAGGTGTCGCGGGCAATCGCCGTAACGCTGTGACCACGACGCAGGGCTTCTTCCAGCAGTTGGCTACCGGCACGACCGGTGGCACCAATGATTGCGATCTTGCTCATGACGTTCTCCAGTTGGCGTAGTTGAATCTGAAATGATCAGGTACGGCGGGTTACCACTTCATCTCGCCCTTGGCGACTTTGGCGCTCAGTTCAAGCGAGCTTTCTTCACCCAGCTTCGGGTAGCGTTTTTTCATCGCGGCGATCAGCGCGGCAGCGTCTTTTGCCTTGGCGGTTTCTTCGTCGAACGCCTTGATGTAATCGGCGGTGAACTGCACGGCGGCCAGCGAACGGGCGCTCTCACCGAGGTAATGACCCGGCACGATGGTTTTCGGCTTCAAGGTTTCGATGTCATGCAGCGTAGTCAACCAATCGGCGTGGGACTGCGGCGTCTGGGTGTCGGCCATCCACACGTGGATGTTTTCCGCGACGACAACGCCACCGACCACAGCCTTGATCGACGGAATCCAGACAAAGGTGCGATCCGGCTGCTTGCCCTCAAGCCCCACCACCTGCAATTTCTGCCCTTCGAGCATCAGGCTGTCGCCTTTGAGTACATCCGGCACGATGGTTTTGGCCGGCACGTCAGCGCCCATTTTCGGCCCCCAGAACGCCAGTTTGCCGTCGACGGTTTTCTGGATGTGATCCACGGTCGGCTGCGAGGCGAGCACTTTGGCATTGGGGAATGCGGCGGTCAGGGTGTCGAGGCCGAAGTAGTAATCCGGGTCACCGTGGCTGATGTAGATGGTGGTCAGTTGCTTGCCACTGGCGCGTATCTTCTCGACCACTTGCTCGGCCTGGGATTTGCCAAATTGCGCATCCACCAAAATCGCGTCTTTCTCACCGCTGACCAACACCGAGGTCACCGGGAAGATCGCCTTGTCGCCCGGGTTGTAGACATCCAGGGTCAGGGTCGAGGCAGCCGCCGCATGGGCCGCGAAACCGAGGGTGGCGGTGGCCAGCAAAATACGTTTAAGCGAGGTGAAGCCGATCATCTGTTGCTCCGTTGTCCGAATGCCGTGCTTGGCGATGGGACAGAGCTTAGTTGCACGACTCAGTACAAAAAATGCGATGCTGGAACATAGTTTGTTTCTGAAAGCGGGCAAATCATGGATCGTCTACAAGCAATGCGGGTGTTCGTCGCGGTGGTTGACCTCGGCAGTCAATCGGCCGCCGCCGATCACCTGGACCTGTCACGGCCGGTGGTTTCGCGCTATCTGGCGGAGCTGGAGGATTGGGTGGGCGCACGTTTGATGCACCGCACCACGCGCAAGCTGAGCCTGACCGCCGCCGGCAGTGAAATCCTGCCTCGGTGTCGGCAGATGCTCGACCTGTCCACGGACATGCAAGCCGCCGTCAGCGAGCCGGACGAGGCACCACGCGGCCTGTTGCGGATCAGCGTCAGCACTTCGTTCGGTCAGGCACAACTGGCGGATGCCATGGCCGCTTACGTCAAACGTTATCCCGGCGTGAGCATCGACCTGCAGATGCTCGACCGCACGGTGAACCTGGTGGATGAGCGCATCGATCTGGCGATTCGCACCAGCAACGACCTGGACCCGAACCTGATCGCGCGACGGCTGACGGTTTGCCGCTCGGTGATCTGCGCCTCCCCCGCTTATCTCCTCGAACACCCGACGCCGCTGCGGGTCGAGGATCTGAGCCAGCACAATTGCCTGACCCACTCCTACTTCGGCAAAAGCCTCTGGCATTTCGAGGAGGACGGCGAGCAGGTGTCAGTGCCGGTGCAGGGCAACATCAGCGCCAACGAAGCCAGCACGTTGTTGCGCGCGGCGATGGCCGGCGCCGGGGTGGCGATGCTCCCCAGCTATCAGGCCGGCCTGCATATCCACAGCGGCGAACTGATCCGCCTGCTGCCCCACGCCGAACCCCGGCAAATGAACGTTTACGCGGTGTATGCCTCACGCAAACACATGCCGGCGGCGTTGCGCAGCATGCTGGATTTTCTGGTACTCAGGTTTCCGGAAGAGCCGGAGTGGGATATCGGCCTGTAACCAGATCAAAATGTGGGAGCGGGCTTGCTCGCGAAAGCGGTGGGTCAGTCGCCATCATTGTTGAATGATCGACCGCTTTCGCGAGCAAGCCCGCTCCCACAGGGGGGTATCAACGCTCTGAATACCGGGTTACATGCAAACGCCGCTTTGGTGGCAACTCACTGGCGCTGACCTATGCTGAAAGTAGTACCGAAGGGTATTCGTTCAGAGGTCAACGCCATGAACATCAAAACAAGAAGATACCTCGCTATTTTCATCACCTGCGCGACCACGCTCGTGCTGTATGGCACTGCGGCCTGGCGCGTCGAACAGTTGCGACAACAGCCCCGTGAATACGCGAGCTGCAACTTCGAACGCTGCATTCCCCACAACGCGACCCTCAACGCCCTCAAGTAACGAAGGGGATCAGGCCTCGTTGTCCTGATCGGCCTTCAAGCGGTCGCGAAATGCCTTGGGCGAGATCCCCACTCGACGTCGGAACAGGCGCGTGAAGTTGGTCGGATCAGAGAACCCCAACACGTCGGACATTTCATAAATGGTCATGCTGGTGTAGGTCAGCAAACGCTTGCCCTCCAGCAACTGACGCTCGTGCATGATCTGCAACGCCGGTTGCCCCGCCAGCTCACGGCAGGTGCCGTTGAGGTGGGACACGGAAATCCCCAGCCGATGGGCCAGGTCCTCGACTTTGACGTGTTGGCGATAGGTCTCTTCCACCAGTTGGATAAAACCGTTCAGATATTCCCGGGCACGCTGCGGACGCTGGCTGGCGTTGCGACGGGAAATCACCTGGCGGCTGACCCACACCATGATCACGCTGACCAGCGAATGCATGAGCATTTCGCGAGCCGGCTGGTGGCCGGTGTATTCGTCTTGCAGCGCTGAAAACAGGCTGTTGAGGTATTCGCCTTCCTTGCCCGCCGGATAACTTTCGGCCTGGGCCAGGGCGTTCACCGAGTTGCCCAGTTGCGCCTGAAGATGAGCAACCAGCGGCGCGGCCAGGGTCACGACAAACCCTTCGACGTCCTCGGAAAAACGATAGCCATGCACCGATAACGGCGGCAAAACCAGGATCGCCGGCTCGGTCAGCTGCGTACGTTTGCCTTCGATTTCAAGCTCTGCCTGACCTTTGAATACGAAGAGCAACTGGCACAAATCGGCGTGGCGGTGGGGTTTGATTTCCCACTGGTGTTCGCGGCTGCGTTTGGAAATGGTTTCACAGTGCAGCAAGTCCGGGGTCGGCCAATCCAGGCTTTCACCGTAGAGCTTGAACACTGGAATCGAAGGTAGGTCAGGCTTGTTCATCACTTCAATCCAGGCCTCGGGGGTAAGCGGGCGATAATCGCACCGATTGGCAGAATGTACAGGTATCGGCTCAGTTTTCCCCTTCAATTGACAGACTCGCGAGAGAAAAATGCAAGCACTCGATCCATAAAAATTACTCACCGGCCCTGGTCGCGTGAAGCTTGCGAGTCATAAAAACAATGAAAATTCTGAAAACCCAAATCGCCATCATCGGCGCCGGTCCGTCTGGTTTATTGCTCGGCCAATTGCTGCACAACGCCGGCATCGACACCCTCATTCTCGAACGCCAGACCCCGGACTATGTGCTCGGACGAATCCGTGCCGGCGTCCTCGAACAAGGCATGGTAGAGCTGTTGCGCCAGGCTGGGGTGGGACAGCGAATGGACGCCGAAGGGCTGGTCCACACAGGCTTCGAACTGGCCCTCGACGGACGCCGCGTACACATCGATCTGCAAGCCCTGACCGGTGGCAAAACGGTGATGATCTATGGTCAGACCGAGGTCACCCGCGACCTGATGGCCGCTCGTCGGGAGGCCGGTGCGCAGACGATTTACGAGGCAATTAACGTCGTTCCTCACGGGATGAAAACCGAAGAGCCGTTCGTGACTTTTGAGAAGGACGGCGAGCTGTATCGACTCGATTGCGACTACATCGCCGGGTGCGACGGTTTCCATGGCGTGGCCCGACAGTCGATTCCCACCGAGTGCCTGAAAGTGTTTGAGCGGGTCTATCCGTTTGGCTGGCTGGGGATTCTTGCCGATACCCCGCCAGTGCACGAAGAGCTGGTTTACGCCCGGCATGAGCGCGGTTTTGCCCTGTGCAGCATGCGTTCGGCCACCCGCACTCGCTACTACCTCCAGGTACCGGCCGACGAGCACGTCGAGAACTGGTCGGATCAGCGCTTCTGGGATGAACTCAAATCCCGTCTGCCTGAAGCATTGGCTGACAACCTGGTCACAGGGCCTTCCATCGAAAAAAGCATCGCGCCATTACGCAGTTTTGTCGTCGAACCAATGCAGTACGGGCGGATGTTTCTGGTCGGCGACGCCGCACACATCGTCCCGCCCACTGGCGCCAAGGGTCTGAACCTGGCGGCCAGCGACGTCAGTACGCTGTTCAACATTCTGCTGAAGGTTTACCGAGAAGGCCGTGTGGATTTGCTGGAGAAATACTCCGAGGTCTGTTTACGCCGGGTGTGGAAAGCCGAACGGTTTTCCTGGTGGATGACCTCGATGCTGCACCGCTTCGACGATAACGATGCCTTCAGCCAGCGGATTGCCGAGTCGGAATTGGGGTACTTCGTCGACTCTGAGGCCGGTCGAAAAACCATTGCAGAAAATTACGTCGGCCTTCCATACGAGGCTATCGAATAGCCTGCTACCGACTTACACTGGCGAGCATCCCCGCTCGCCTTGCTCCTTGCGGGTCAATCACCGTCCGCAGGTTCTTACCCGTGACCAATCTCAACCAGCCTGAAACGCCCAAACCAGCCATTCGCAGCGTGTTGATCGCCCTGATGCTGGCAATCTTTCTGGGCGCGCTGGACCAGACCATCGTTGCCGTGTCGATGCCAGCCATTTCCGCACAATTCAAGGACGTCAGCCTGCTGGCCTGGGTGATTTCCGGCTACATGGTGGCGATGACGGTGGCGGTGCCGATCTACGGCAAACTGGGCGATCTGTACGGTCGCCGCACGTTGATGCTGTTTGGCATGGGGTTGTTCACGGTCGCTTCGTTTTTCTGTGGCATGGCCCAGAGCATGGAACAATTGGTGCTGGCGCGGATTCTTCAAGGGATTGGGGCTGGCGGGATGATTTCGGTCAGCCAGGCGATCATCGGCGACATCGTGCCGCCCCGGGAACGCGGCCGCTATCAAGGTTACTTCAGCAGCATGTACGCCGTTGCCAGCGTGGCCGGCCCGGTACTCGGCGGTTACATGACCGAGTACCTGTCGTGGCGTTGGGTGTTCTTGATCAATCTTCCGTTGGGCCTCGGTGCCTGGTTGGTGGCCAATCGCACGCTGGTGGGTTTGCCAGTGCCGCAACGCAAACCGATCATCGATTACCTCGGCACGTTGCTGATGATTATCGGCTTGACCGCCTTGTTGCTGGGCATCACCCAGGTCGGTCAGGGCCATTCGTGGCGCAGCGCCGAAGTGCTGGGCCTGCTCGGTTGTGCAGTGTTGGTATTGGCGCTGTTTGTCTGGCATGAACGCCGGGCGCGGGAGCCGCTGCTGCCGATGCATTTGTTCGCCAATCGCAATGCGATCCTGTGCTGGTGCACGATCTTCTTCACCAGTTTCCAGGCGATCTCGCTGATTGTGTTGATGCCGCTGCGCTTCCAGAGCGTTACCGGCGCCGGGGCCGACAGCGCCGCATTGCACCTGTTGCCGCTGGCGATAGGGTTGCCGATCGGGGCGTATTTCGCCGGCCGCCGAACCTCGGTGACCGGGCGCTACAAACCGATGATTTTGACCGGCGCCCTGCTTATGCCGATCTCGATTCTCGGTATGGCGTTCAGTCCTCCCCAGGCATTTGTACTCAGTAGTTTGTTTATGTTGCTCAGCGGGATCGCTAGCGGCATGCAGTTCCCGACGTCCCTGGTCGGTACGCAGAACTCGGTGGCACAACGGGACATCGGTGTCGCCACCAGCACCACCAACCTGTTCCGCTCATTGGGCGGCGCGGTGGGTGTGGCGTTGATGTCAGCCCTGTTGCTGGCATTGTTGCAGGACTCAAGTTTCGCCCACCTGGCCGGCTCTTCGATGATTGCCGAGGGCAGTTCGGGGAACGTCTTGCTCGATGGTTTGAACGCTGCGCCGGGGGATGCGCAGAACGCCTTGCGCGCCGAACTGCTGCTGACCTTTCAACATTTGCTGATGGTCAGTGCGGCGGTGTCGCTGCTGGGGCTGGCGGCGGCGATTGCCATGCCGAACATGGTGTTGCGGGGGCGTGAGGATAAGGTTCGCTAAAAGCAAAAGATCGCAGCCTGCGGCAGCTCCTACAGTGGAATGCGTACACCCTTGTAGGAGCTGCCGCAGGCTGCGATCTTTTGATCTTCAAGGGCTGTAATACCCGACAGCCACCAGAAAATGCCCGACCTTTTTCAGATACGCATGCTTGTCCTCGACCTTGCCGGTCACCGGGTTTTTCCAGCGATACTCGTATTCGCCGTAGTCCTGCTTGGCCATCAGCGCCAGGATCGGTTCCCCAACCGGCTTGCCTTCCGGATCCTTGATCTTGCTGAAATCAGTATTGATCAACCGCAGGTTGGTGCCGTGGGCGACGTATCGCTGGTTATCCAGGTCGACGACGAAGACGTACAGGTCATCCTGCAAGTACCCGCCCTTGAGGGAGTTGATGGCCGTGAGCGTGCCCTTCTCGTCCTTGACCAGATCGGCCGCTGCGTTGTTCAGCAACGCCATCGCCTGTTCCGCTGAAGCCCGTGGCAAGTAGTAACCCACCGCCAGGATCCGCTGACCAATGCGCTGGTAGAACACATGCTTGCGTTCGACCTTGCCGTCGGACCAGTTCTGCCAGCGATATTCCGCCTGCTGAATGCCGTTGCCCTCCGGCACTTTCAAGGCGTCTTTGAAGGCTTTCTGCAAATCCGGCCCGAGCACATCGGACACATCACGGCCAATCAACGCCGAAGACGGCCCGCCGCTGGCGAGCATCACGCCCTTGGTGTCGACCACGAACACGTAACGATCCTTGTCGACAAACTCCCCCTGACGGCTGAAAGCGGCGAAGGCCTTGTCGCCATTGTCGTGGTAGTTCGCCAGGGCTTTTTCCAGCAAGGCTTTGGCTGCCTGGCTGTCGTCCTTTTCCGTGCCGGCAGCTTGAACCTGGCCCAGGCACAGCAAAAGCATCACGCCCAGCAAGGCCAACCTATGCAAAAACCCCATTACGCATCCCTCGTTCTTGTTGGTGTTTCAAGAGCGTAGACGGCAATGGGGTATGTATGGATATTCAGCGAATGGCAGTGTGTAAGGAAATCATTCCCGGGGAGTCCGGGAATGACTCATGGCTCAAGGCCGGGCGCGCAGCTGCTGTTGCAGATTCTGGATCTGCGCCTGAAGGGTGTTGATGTTGCGGGTGACCTGGCTACGGAAGGCGTCGAATTCGGCGGTATTGGTCCCGCCTGGCGTCGCGGCCGGGCGATTGTCCTGTTGGCTTTTGAGGACAATGACTTCCTGCTCCAGACGCTCGATGGCGGCGCTCGGGTTGCCTTGTTTCTTCAATGCAACAATGTCGGAGCCAAGGCTTTTTAGCTGTGCATCGAATTTGTCTGTGTCGGCCGGGTTGCTTTTCAGCACGGCGACATCGCTGTTCAAGACTTTGACCTGAGCCTGCAACTGAATGGTGGAGGTCTGTTGTTCGGTGCCTTGCTCGGTTATCTGCGCCAAGCGCTTATCCAGATCGGTGGTCTGTGCGCTCATCAGTGCCAGGCGTTTGTCCAGATCGGTGGTCTGGCCGACAACGCCTTGCTGTTGTTTGCTTTGATCCTGGAGTTTGCTTTCCAGTTGTTTGATTTGCAGCTTCAAGGCTTCGCTGTCGCTGCTGACGTTGGTCTGACTGGCGACAACCTTGCCGGAAATGTCCTGCAAGCGCCCCGCCGCATCCTCACTGATACGCGCGAAACTTTCCTGAGTCGCCACCAATTGCTGTTCCATCAGCGAGAGCTGCTGGAAGCTCCACCAGGCCAAGCCTGCAAACGCGAAGAACAAGGCGCCAACCAGCGCCCACAACGGGCCGGTGCTCGGGCTTTTGACTTTGACCACTGGCGTGGTACGCGAATGCACGGAGTTACGAGCGGTGGTCGGAAAATCATCGTCGTCGAGGCTGTCGGCACGCAGGCTCGGTACATCGAAGTCGTCGTTGGCATCGTTACGCATGGACATTGAGTCAACCTTTGTGGAACGCGGTGATGGCTTGATGCGGCGCAGTATAACCCCCACGGCCGCATCGATTGACCCTCAACCCCGAACTCGGTTCAGTGTGGCGGCGCTAACCCGCGCGTCAGCGGATGTCCTGGGCCTTCCACCAGCCGCAGAATTCATCGAGGGCGGTCCAGAGACTGACTTTGGGATCGTAGTCCAGATAATGCCGGGCGCGGCTGATGTCGAGGGTGAAATTTTTGTTCATGACCTGCATGCCCAGGCGCGACAGGGTCGGCTCGGGGCGACCCGGCCACAGCTTGCACACGCCCTCGTTGAGCGCCGCGACGGTGTAGGCCAAACCGTAGGAACGGTAGCGCGTGACCTGTGGGACATCCATCTTGCGCATCACGTAATTGACCACGTCCCACAACGGCACCGGTGTGCCGTTGCTGATGTTGTACGCCTTGCCCAAGGCCGAACCGCTGGCCAGCAAGCTGCTGAGCAGCGCTTCATTGAGGTTTTGCACGCTGGTGAAATCAACCTTGTTCAGGCCGTTGCCGATGATCGCGAGCCGTCCCATGCGCTGCATTTTCAGCAATCTCGGGAAGATGCTCATGTCACCAGCCCCCGTCACGAAACGCGGGCGCAGGGCCAGGGTTTCGAGGCCGAACTCCTGAGCGCCGAAAACCTTTTGCTCGGCCAGGTATTTGGTGGCGGCGTAGGGATGTTTGAAGCGCTTGGGCACCTGTTCTTCGGTCAGTCCCAGATGATCGCGGCCATCGAAGTAGATCGACGGCGACGACAAGTGCACCAGTCGCCGAACCCGCTGTTTCAGGCAGGCCTCGACCACGTTTTCGGTGACCTGCACGTTACCTAGATGGAAGTCCTGATAACGCCCCCACAAACCGACCGCACCGGCGCAATGCACCACAGCTTCGACGTCGGAGCACAGGTCGCGCGCCAGTTCCGGGTCGCTCAAGTCCCCCTGGATGAACTCGGCGCCACGGCGCACCAGATGCTCCACACTTTCGGCCCGGCGACCGTTGACCCGCACGTCCAGGCCCTGCTCCAGGGCAAAACGCGCAAAGCGCCCGCCGATGAAGCCGCTTGCGCCGGTAACCAGAATCTTCATGAATTGCTCCGAATATTTCGTTTTGCGTATTTCGTCAGGTCTTGACGCTGCCCGTCAGTCCAACGGCACCAGCCATTGCTTCGACGAACGCACCAACTGATCGGTGAGTAACCCCAGCAACTGACCGCCATTGCGCCAATGATGCCAGTACAGCGGCACATCGATCGGCTTATCAGGCAAAAGCTCTACCAATACGCCGCGCTCCAGTTGCTCGCGCACCTGCAGTTCCGGCACCAGGCCCCAACCGAGTCCCGCCTCCGTGAGGCGGATGAAGCCTTCGGACGAGGGGCATAAATGGTGTTCGAATCCGCCATCGACGCCGAGGGACGCGAGGTAGCGATGCTGTAGGAAATCGTCCGGGCCAAACACCAGCGCGGGCGTTTTCGACAACAGATCGGCGCGTACACCTTCAGGAAAATGTCGGGCGATAAAGGCCGGGCTGGCCAGCGCACGGTAGCGCATGGCCCCCAGCAAAACGCTGCGCGCGCCGGCCACCGGGCGCTCGCTGGCGCAGACACACGCCGCGACTTCACCGGCGCGCATGCGTTTGAGGCCGACGGTCTGGTCTTCGACCACCAGATCGAGCAGCAAATGCTGTTCTGCACAAAAATCCCCGACCGCCACGGCCCACCACGTGGCGAGGCTGTCGGCATTCAAGGCGATGCGCAGACGTTCCGGCAGACCTTCTTCGTCGAGTGCCGGCACCAGTGTTTGCAGGTCCCGTTCAAGCAAACGCACCTGCTGCACATGGTTGAGCAGCCGTCGGCCGATTTCGGTCGGGGCCGGCGGTGTCACCCGCACCAACACCGGTTGGCCGACCCGCGCCTCCAATAATTTGATGCGCTGGGAGATCGCCGATTGCGACAAGCCCAGCACCTGAGCCGCACGTTCGAACCCGGCCTGCTCGACCACCGCGGCCAAGGCAGAAAGCAATTTATAGTCGAACATCAGTTTTCCTAATGAGCGATCAGCATGATTGGTTTTTCTTATACAGCCTGACACCGGAGAATGACCAGCAAGAACTCTTCAACAAGGAACATCGACATGGCTGGCGAAACCTCATTGGCAACCCTGCTGCGCAGCATGAGCCCGCAACTCAATGCCGGCGAATACGTGTTCTGCACCCTGCGCGACGGCAAGTTGCCGACAGGCCTGGAGATCGTCGGCAGTTTCCGCGAGCAGGAAGGTCTGACGGTGATTCTGGAACGTTCCCACGCCGAGAAGGCCGGTTTCAGTTTCGATTACGTTGCGGCCTGGATCACCCTGAATGTGCACTCGGCCCTCGAAGCCGTCGGCCTGACCGCCGCATTCGCCACAGCATTAGGCCAGGCGGGCATCAGCTGCAACGTGATTGCTGGCTATTACCACGACCATTTATTCGTCGGCCAGGCCGATGCCGAACGCGCCCTGCAGGTACTGCGGGATCTGGCGGCCAACGCGGAGTAAACATCTTATGTGGCAAAGCTATGTGAACGGCCTGTTGGTGGCCGCGGGGCTGATCATGGCGATCGGTACTCAGAATGCGTTTGTGTTGGCTCAGAGCCTTCGACGCGAACATCACCTGCCCGTGGCGGCACTGTGCGTGACCTGCGATGCCTTGCTGGTGGCCGCCGGGGTATTCGGCCTGGCGACGGTGCTGGCGCAGAACCCGACGTTGCTGGCAGTCGCCCGCTGGGGTGGCGCGGCGTTTCTGATTTGGTATGGCAGCCTGGCATTGCGTCGGGCCTGCTCGAAACAGAGCCTGCAACAAGGCGAAAGCCAGACCGTGCGCTCACTGCGTGCGGTGATGCTCAGTGCTTTGGCGGTAACGCTGCTTAACCCGCACGTTTATCTGGATACCGTGCTGCTGATTGGCTCCCTCGGCGCACAACAAACCGAGCCCGGCGCTTACGTCGTGGGCGCGGCCAGTGCGTCGTTGCTGTGGTTTTTCACCCTGGCGCTCGGCGCAGCGTGGTTGGCGCCGTGGCTGGCTCGGCCAAGTACCTGGCGAATCCTTGATCTGTTGGTGGCAGTCATGATGTTCACCGTGGCCTTTCAATTAATCGTCGCCAGCTGATTATTCCAAAAGGCTCTGGAACCTCTATCCCACACAGTTGTTGCGTGGTTATGCCGCACCCCCGGTGCTATGATCCGATCCGATGCGCCGCAAAGAGTACAAACTCCCCGGCGCTTGTCTGGCCGCCCGTGATCGGCCTTGCGCTCACCGCAACTGACCTGATTAGGAGAATCATCATGGCTTTCGAATTGCCGCCGCTGCCTTACGCACACGATGCCCTGCAGCCGCACATTTCCAAGGAAACTCTGGAATTTCACCACGACAAGCACCACAACACCTATGTCGTGAACCTGAACAACCTGGTGCCAGGCACCGAGTTCGAAGGCAAGACCCTGGAAGAAATCGTTAAATCTTCTTCGGGCGGTATCTTCAACAACGCCGCTCAGGTCTGGAACCACACTTTCTACTGGAACTGCCTGGCGCCAAACGCCGGCGGTCAACCAACCGGCGCACTGGCTGAGGCGATCAACGCAGCCTTCGGTTCGTTCGACAAGTTCAAGGAAGAATTCAGCAAGACTTCCATCGGCACCTTCGGTTCCGGTTGGGGCTGGCTGGTGAAAAAGGCTGACGGTTCCCTGGCCCTGGCCAGCACCATCGGCGCCGGCAACCCGCTGACCAACGGCGACACCCCGCTGCTGACCTGCGACGTCTGGGAACACGCTTACTACATCGACTACCGCAACCTTCGTCCAAAATACGTCGAAGCGTTCTGGAACCTGGTCAACTGGAAATTCGTGGCTGAGCAGTTCGAAGGCAAAACCTTCACTGCTTAAGATCGATGCCCAAGAAAAAACCCGGCTTAGGTCGGGTTTTTTTATGGGCGGTGGAAATGTGGTGCCTGGGCGGCCGCCATCGCGAGCAGGCTCGCTCCCACAGGGGGAATACATTTCAAAGGTGGGAGCGAGCCTGCTCGCGAAGAACGATGACGCGGTAGAACTGACTGAACGCCTATTCCTGCGGGTCGACGATATCCAACGCCCGATTAACGGCCAAGTCCGCCAACATGACGATCTGCGCGATGGCCAACGCCGTACTGCGCTGGGAGCCGGTCAGGTAGGTGGCGAAATCACTGGCCAAGACGTTGGCTGAAGCCAATGACTCACAGGCGTGGGCCAGGAGGGATTCGGTATCCATGTCGGGGGCGATCATGAACATAGTGTTGGGACTGTAGGGCTTGGTGGTGTTGAAGGGGGGATCGGGGATTAACTTATCCACTTACATCTCCTTTTGAGTTTAGTGCCATCGATTCCCGATCTCACTCGAAGAAGAGGTGGCAGCTATGTGCAGGGTGAGATCACCGGCAAAAGGAACCCGGCCGGACCGAAGTCCGCCCGCACACAGCCGCCATAAAACAATTGCTGACAGCCTGGAGCTGGCGGCAATTATGGAGGGCCTAGCGCTGGTTTCCAATTGCTTAGTCGGGGATCTCACTCCCGATCGCTGATTTTCAGCGACAGCCAAAAGGTAATTGAACCCGCTTCCTACGGGCAACCTGAAAACCTCGTGGGAAAGGTCTGGTTTTTTTACCGCTGTTTAAACGGACGCATCCGTTGCCTGTGCGGCCGCCATCGCGAGCAAACTCGCTCCCACATTCAAAACGTGTACATCCGCAGAAACCAAGGCGATTTCCCACGATGAAACCAGCCTTCAGCCCCTTGCCCCAACGCCACAGCGGTCTAACATCAACCAAACAGAAAATATGTCCCAATCCCCCTCAAGTTGAAGGCCCCAACAACCGACACAGTACAAATAGCGCAAATACCCCAAACGACAGCATTTCGGCCAAGCTACAGGCAAAACCCCATGTGATTGATTGTCCCTTTGACTGCCATCACCGGATTGCCAATACTCATGGCAACTTGACGCTACCCGCACGGAACAAGGAATGACTCTTTGAAGCTGGAACTCAAGAACAGCTTGTCGGTGAAGTTGCTTCGGGTCGTGCTCCTGTCGGCATTGATCGTCGGCGTGGTCTTGAGCTGCGCGCAGATCGTTTTCGATGCCTATAAAACACACCAGGCCGTGGCCAGCGATGCCCAACGCATCCTCGACATGTTCCGCGACCCCTCGACCCAGGCCGTCTACAGCCTGGACCGGGAAATGGGCATGCAAGTGATCGAAGGCCTGTTTCAGGACGACGCTGTGCGCAAGGCCTCCATTGGCCATCCCAACGAAGCCATGCTCGCGCAAAAGTCTCGCGAGTTGCAGCATTCCGACAGTCGCTGGCTGACCGACCTGATCCTCGGCAAGGAACGCACCTTCACCACCCAACTGGTGGGTCGCGGCCCTTACAGCGAGTATTACGGCGACTTGAGCATCACCCTCGACACGGCCACCTATGGCCAGGGTTTCATCGTCAGTTCGGTGATCATCTTCATCTCCGGCGTGTTGCGTGCGATGGCCATGGGGCTGGTGCTGTACCTGGTCTATCACTGGCTGCTGACCAAGCCGCTGTCGCGGATCATCGAACACCTCACGGAAATCAATCCGGATCGCCCCAGCGCACACAAAATCCCGCTGCTCAAGGGGCATGAAAAGAACGAACTGGGGATCTGGATCAACACCGCCAACCAGTTGCTCGAGTCCATCGAGCGCAATACCCATTTGCGCCACGAAGCGGAAAACAGCCTGCTTCGCATGGCCCAGTACGACTTCCTCACCGGCCTGCCGAACCGCCAGCAATTGCAGCAGCAACTGGACAAAATCCTGGTAGACGCCGGCAAGTTGCAACGTCGGGTCGCGGTGTTAGTGGTCGGCCTGGACGACTTCAAGGGCATCAACGAACAATTCAGCTACCAGACCGGCGACCAACTGCTGCTGGCCCTGGCCGATCGCCTGCGGGCTCACAGCGGACGCCTTGGCGCCCTCGCCCGCCTCGGCGGCGACCAGTTCGCCCTGGTTCAGGCCGACATCGAACAACCCTACGAAGCGGCCGAACTGGCCCAAAGCATTCTCGATGACCTGGAAGCGGCATTTGCCCTCGATCATCAAGAGATTCGCCTGCGCGCGACCATCGGCATCACCCTGTTCCCCGAAGACGGTGACAGCACCGAGAAGCTGCTGCAAAAAGCCGAGCAGACCATGACCCTGGCCAAGACTCGCTCGCGCAATCGTTATCAGTTCTATATCGCCAGCGTCGACACCGAGATGCGCCGCCGTCGCGAGCTGGAAAAAGACCTGCGCGACGCCTTGGTCCGTGGCCAGTTCTACCTCGTCTACCAGCCGCAGATCAGCTATCGCGATCACCGGGTGGTGGGTGTCGAAGCGCTGATTCGCTGGCAGCATCCTGAGCACGGGCTGGTTCCGCCGGACTTGTTCATCCCCCTGGCCGAGCAGAACGGCACCATCATCGCCATCGGCGAATGGGTGCTGGATCAAGCGTGCAAGCAATTGCGCGACTGGCATGACCAGGGTTTCGTCGACCTGCGCATGGCGGTGAATCTGTCCACGGTGCAGCTGCACCACGCCGAGTTGCCACGGGTAGTCAACAACCTCCTGCAGATGTATCGCCTGCCACCGCGCAGCCTAGAGCTGGAAGTCACCGAAACCGGCCTGATGGAAGACATCAGCACGGCCGCCCAGCACCTGCTCAGCCTGCGCCGCTCCGGTGCGCTGATCGCGATCGACGACTTCGGCACCGGTTACTCGTCATTGAGCTATCTGAAAAGCCTGCCGCTGGACAAGATCAAGATCGACAAGAGCTTCGTTCAGGACCTGCTCGATGACGACGACGATGCGACCATCGTTCGGGCCATCATCCAGTTGGGCAAGAGCCTGGGCATGCAGGTGATTGCCGAAGGCGTGGAAACCCCCGAGCAAGAGGCCTACATCATCTCCGAGGGCTGTCACGAAGGTCAGGGCTATCTCTACAGCAAGCCGCTGCCGGCGCGGGAATTGAGCGCGTATCTGAAACAAGCCCAGCGCAGTAACGCGGCTATCTTGTAGAAAATCAAAAGATCCACGACACAACCCCGCGTGAATAAGAAATATTTCCAGGTACAGCCCTTTACAGATAATGCGAAAGATTTGCATTATGTCGCAGTTTTGCGCGCTTGCTGCGCCATTCCACCCCTTCTCGAAGCAGGATGTTCGCCATGATTCGTATGCCTCTGGCTACCGCCAGTCTGTTGGCCATCGCTATTTCCCTCGCCGGTTGTGGCGAAGGCAAAGACAAAGCTGTCGCTGCACAAGCACCGACGCCGGCCGCCAGCACCACGGCCCCGGCTGCTGCACCTGCCGCTACCAGTAAAGTCGACGAAGCCGCCGCCAAAGCCGTTGTCGCGCATTACGCCGACATCGTCTTCGCCGTTTACAGCGATGCCGAATCCACCGCGAAGACCCTGCAAACCGCCGTCGACGCCTTCCTCGCCAAGCCGAACGCCGACACCCTGAAAGCTGCCAAGGCTGCCTGGATCGCTGCCCGCGTTCCTTACCTGCAGAGCGAAGTGTTCCGCTTCGGCAACACCATCATCGACGACTGGGAAGGTCAGGTGAACGCCTGGCCACTGGACGAAGGCCTGATCGACTACGTCGACAAATCCTACGAGCACGCACTGGGTAACCCGGGCGCCACGGCCAATATCATCGCCAACACCCAGGTTCAGGTCGGCGAAGACAAGATCGACGTGAAAGACATCACCCCGGCAAAACTCGCCAGCCTGAACGAGCTGGGCGGTTCCGAGGCCAACGTTGCCACCGGCTACCACGCCATCGAATTCCTGCTCTGGGGCCAGGACTTGAACGGCACCGGCCCTGGCGCCGGCAACCGTCCAGCTTCCGACTACCTGGAAGGCAAAGGCGCAACCGGCGGTCATAACGATCGTCGTCGCGCTTACCTGAAGTCCGTGACCCAACTGCTGGTCAGCGACCTGGAAGAAATGGTCGGCAACTGGAAGCCGAACGTGGCCGACAACTACCGCGCCACCCTGCTGGAAGCCGAGCCAGCCGAATCCGGCCTGCGCAAAATGCTGTTCGGCATGGGCAGCCTGTCTCTGGGCGAACTGGCGGGCGAGCGCATGAAGGTTTCCCTGGAAGCCAACTCCCCGGAAGACGAACACGACTGCTTCAGCGACAACACCCACAATTCGCAGTTCTACGATGCCAAAGGCGTTCGTAACGTGTACCTGGGCGAATACACCCGCGTCGACGGCACCAAAATGACCGGCGCCAGCCTGTCGTCCCTGGTGGCCAAGGCTGACCCGGCTGCCGACACCGCGCTGAAAGCCGATCTGGCTGCTACCGAAGCCAAGATGCAGGTCATCGTCGATCACGCCAACAAGGGTGAGCACTACGACCAACTGATCGCCGCCGGCAACACCGCCGGCAACCAGATCGTGCGCGACGCTATCGCTTCCCTGGTCAAGCAGACCGGTTCGATCGAAGCCGCCGCTGGCAAACTGGGCATCAGTGACCTGAACCCGGACAACGCTGATCACGAGTTCTGATCAACGCTGGCTGAATAAAAAAAGGCGACTTTCGGGTCGCCTTTTTCATTGGCCCGAACGCAGATCAAATTGTGGGAGCGGGCTTGCTCGCGAAGGCAGACTGTCAGCCAACATCAATGTTGAATGTCAAACCGCTTTCGCGAGCAAGCCCGCTCCCACATTGGATTGCGCTGGGAACGATTGCCTCAGATCAACCAAACGATAATTCCTCTTATTCAATCTCCCCTGCCCTGTTAGACTTTGCGCCCCTTGTTTTGCTCGTCTTGCAGGATGTCTGATGCCCTCGCTGCCTCTTCGCTTGTCCGCACTGTTGCTGGCCCTGGGCCTGAGTGCCTGCGATGACGCCCCGCGTTTTACCCAGGCCGAACCCGGTGAAGCCCGGTCCGGTGGCAGCGCAACCGTGCGCAAGACCGATCAGAACTCATTTTCGCTGCCGTCCGCCAACCTGCCGCCGTCACGGCGCGTGGACTTCAGTGTCGGCAACAGCTTTTTCCGTAATCCCTGGGTGATCGCCCCGTCGACCACCACCGCCCGGGATGGCCTCGGGCCGCTGTTCAACACCAACGCCTGCCAGAACTGCCACATCAAGGACGGCCGCGGTCATCCGCCCACACCTGATGCGCAGAACGCCGTGTCGATGCTGGTGCGCCTGTCGATTCCCGATGCGCCGGCGTATGCCAAGGTCATCGAACAACTCGGTGTCGTCCCGGAGCCGGTCTATGGCGGACAATTCCAGGACATGTCCGTGCCGGGTGTCGTGCCGGAAGGCAAAGTACGCGTCGATTACACACCCGTTCCGATTCGCTTCAAGGACGGCACCGAAGTCGAGTTGCGCAAGCCGACGTTGCAGATCACCCAGCTCGGCTATGGCCCGATGCACCCTGACACGCGTTTCTCGGCCAGGGTCGCACCGCCAATGATTGGCCTGGGCCTGCTCGAAGCGATTCCCGACGAGGCGATCCTGGCCAATGCCGAGGCTCAGGCGAAAGACAAAAACGGTATCGCCGGACGCCCGAACCGGGTCTGGGATGACGCGCAGCAAAAAACCGTTCTCGGGCGATTTGGCTGGAAGGCCGGGCAACCGAACCTCAATCAACAGAATGTTCATGCGTTTTCCGGCGACATGGGCCTGACCACAAGCCTGAGGCCCGTTGATGACTGCACCGACGCGCAATCCGCTTGCAAGCAAGCGCCCAACGGCAATGGGCCGGATGGCGAGCCGGAAGTCAGCGATAACATCCTGCGTCTGGTGCTGTTCTACAGCCGTAACCTCGCCGTACCGGCCCGCCGCGATGTCAGTGCCCCCGAGGTGCTGGCCGGCAAGAATCTGTTTTTCCAGGCCGGTTGCCAGTCCTGCCACACCCCGAAATACACCACCGCCGCCAACGCCGCAGAACCTGAACTGGCCAATCAAGTGATTCGCCCTTACAGCGATCTGCTGCTGCATGACATGGGCGACGGTCTGGCCGACAACCGTACCGAGTTCCAGGCCAGTGGCCGCGACTGGCGCACGCCGCCGTTGTGGGGCATCGGCCTGACGCAGGCGGTCAGTGGGCACACCCAGTTTTTGCACGATGGCCGCGCCCGCAATCTGCTCGAAGCCGTGCTCTGGCATGGCGGTGAAGCCACAGCGGCGCAGCAACAGGTTTTGTCTTTCAACGCCGAGCAGCGCGCTGCGTTGCTGGCGTTCTTGAATTCCCTTTAATACGTATTCCATAGCGGGAGCCCGACATGTTCCGTCCCAAATTGTTGTTCACCAGCCTTGCCGCGCTAGCCTTGGGCGCCTGTTCACCTCAGGATCCTCAGGCCGTCACGTCAGCAGCCATCGCCAAGTCGGTGATCCTGCCGACCTACACGCGCTGGGTTGAAGCCGATCGCCAACTGGCCGTCAGTGCGTTGGCTTACTGCGAAGGCAAGGAAAACCTCGACACCGCCCGTGCCGACTTCCTGCATGCGCAGAAAGCCTGGGCCGAGCTGCAACCGCTGCTGATCGGGCCTCTGGCCGAAGGCAATCGCGCCTGGCAAGTGCAGTTCTGGCCGGACAAGAAAAACCTCGTCGGCCGTCAGGTCGAGCAACTGGTCACCGCGCAGCCGCAGATCGATGCCGCTGCCTTGACCAAGTCCAGCGTTGTGGTTCAAGGCCTTTCTGCCTACGAATACATCCTGTTCGACAGCGAGCCTGATGTGGCCAACGCTGAACAGAAAGCCAAGTACTGCCCGCTGCTGATCGCGATTGGCGAGCGTCAGAAACAACTGGCCGAAGAGATTCTGAAAAGCTGGAACAACACCGACGGCATGCTCGCGCAGATGAGCAAATTCCCGAACCAGCGCTACGCCGATTCCCACGAAGCCATCGCCGATCTGTTGCGCGTGCAAGTCACCGCCCTCGACAGCCTGAAGAAAAAACTCGGCACGCCGATGGGCCGTCAAACGAAGGGTGTGCCGCAACCGTTCCAGGCCGATGCATGGCGCAGCCAGTCGTCCCTGACCGGTCTCGAAGCCAGCCTCGCCGCCGCCAAAACGGTGTGGGAAGGCGTCGACAACAAAGGCCTGCGCGGCCTGTTGCCGAGCGAGCAGAAACCCTTGGCCGACAAGATCGACGCCGCTTACGCCGCGTCCCTGAAACTGTTCGCCAGCAACCAGCGCTCGCTGACCGAAATGCTCGGCGATGACGCCGGTCGCCAGCAACTCAACGATATCTACGACAGCCTCAACGTCGTCCATCGCCTGCATGAAGGCGAACTGGCCAAGGCGCTGGGCATCCAACTGGGCTTCAACGCCAACGACGGTGACTGATGAGGGCAAGTTCCATGCTGCGACGCCAGGCTCTGACGTTAGGTAGTTTGCTGCTGGGTGCGGTGACACTGGGCGGCTGGACGCTGTTCAAGCAAAAGGACAAAAGCCCGCTGCTGCTCTCGGCGCGGGACGATACCGAGGGCAAACACTACGCCGTCGGTTACCGGCTGGACGGCACTCGGGTGTTTGCCACCCAGGTCGGCCAGCGTTGCCACGACATCATCAACCACGCGACGCTGCCGATTGCGCTGTTCGTCGCCCGTCGTCCTGGTACCGAGAGTTACCTGATCGACCTGCGCGACGGCACGCTGCTGCAAACCGTGACCTCGCTGCCGAACCGGCACTTCTACGGTCATGCGGTGATTCACAAGAGCGGCGACTGGCTGTACGCCACCGAGAACGACACCTCCGATCCGGGTCGCGGCTTGCTCGGTGTGTATAAGTTCGAAGGTGAGCGACTTATCCACAGCGGCGAAATCCCCACCCACGGTGTTGGTCCGCATCAGGTGTCGTGGATGCCCGATGGCGAAACCCTGGTGGTGGCCAACGGCGGCATTCGCACCGAGGCCGAAAGCCGCGTCGAGATGAACCTCAACGCCATGGAACCGAGCCTGGTCCTGATGCAACGCGACGGCACCCTGCTGAGCAAGGAAACCCTCGCCCAGCAGATGAACAGCGTGCGGCATTTGGGGATTGCCAGCGACGGCACCATCGTCGCCGGTCAGCAATTCATGGGGCCGTCTCACGAGTCGTCGGAGCTGCTGGCGATCAAGCGGCCCGGCCAGCCGTTCGTGGCCTTCCCGGTGCCTGAGCATCAGTTGCAGGCCATGGGGCATTACACCGCCAGCGTCGCAGTACACAGCGAACTGCGCCTGGTCGCGTTGACCGCGCCACGGGGCAACCGCTTTTTCATCTGGGACCTGGACAGCGGTGAAGTGCGCCTGGACGCGCCGCTTCCCGATTGCGCCGGGGTCGGCGCGGTAGCCGATGGCTTTGTCGTGACCTCGGGTCAGGGGCGCTGCCGCTTCTACGACTGCCGCCAGACAAGCCTTGTTGCAAAACCCCTCGATCTACCCGCAGGGCTCTGGGACAACCACCTGCATCTCATCTAAACACGGTCTTTTGTAGGAGCCGAGCTTGCTCGCGATGGCGGCGGCACATCCAACATCGCGGTAACTGACACACCGCTATCGCGAGCAAGCTCTGCTCCTACAGGTTTTGCGCTTGCCTGTAAAAAGTGGCAGTTGGAATCCCCGGCACACTCGGAGTAATGTTCCCGACTGTCTCACCTGATTTTCTCCAAGGAAGTGGAAATATGCTGCGTCGCCGCATGCTGATCATGTTGGGTGTTGTTTTGCTGATCGTACTGGTCCTGGCCGGTTACAAGGCTTTCTCCATCTATACGATGATTCAGGGCTTTGCTGCGCCGAAACCGGCGATCAGTGTCGCCGTGGCCACGGCTACCGAACGGCCGTGGCAAGCCCGCCTGCCCACCGTCGGCACGCTCAAGGCGCTGCAAGGCGTGGACCTCAGCCTGGAGACTGACGGCACCGTCATCGATTTGCGGTTCGAGTCAGGGCAGAAGGTCAAGGTCGGCCAACCGCTGCTGCAACTTGACAGCGTGGTGGAAACCGCCCTGCTCGAAACCGCTCAGGCAGACCTGGGACTGGCGCAGCTCGATTACGGTCGCGGCAGTCAATTGGTGGGCAGCCAGGCCATTTCCAAAGGCGAGTTCGACCGGCTCTCTGCAGTGCTGAAAAAGAGCCGGGCCACGGTCAATCAGCTCAACGCGGCACTGGCTAAAAAACGCTTGCTCGCACCGTTCAGCGGGACCATCGGCATTCGTCAAGTGGACATCGGTGACTATCTCGCCAGCGGCACCATGATTGCCACCCTGCAAGACCTCAGCAGCCTCTATGTAGACTTCTTCGTGCCCGAGCAGTCGATACCGAAGATTGCTCTCGGCCAACCGGTGCAGATCATTGTCGCGGCCTACCCGACACAAACCTTCCCCGGCACCATCAGCGCGATCAACCCGAAAGTCGAAAACAGCACGCGCAACGTCCAGGTCCGCGCGACCCTGGCCAATCCCGACGGCAAACTGCTGCCGGGGATGTTCGCCAGCCTGCAAGTGTTGCTGCCCGACCCGCAGCCGCGCATCGTCGTGCCGGAAAGCGCGATCACTTACACGCTGTACGGCAACTCGCTCTATGTCGTGGCGCAGAAAAAAGCCGAAGACGGCAGCCTGGAAAAAGACGACAAGGGCCAACCGATCCTGATCGCCGAACGGCGCTTCATCGAAACCGGCGAGCGCCGCGATGGGCAAGTGATGATCACCAAAGGTGTGCAGAACGGCGAAAAAGTGGTCACGGCCGGCCAGATCAAACTGGACAACGGCGCACACATTGCGATCAGCGACGACAAGACCTTAGCCGAGAAGAACAGCCCGCCGCGCGCGGACTGATCAAGGAATCCCCATGGCTTTTACCGACCCGTTCATCCGCCGCCCGGTGCTCGCCACCGTGGTCAGCCTGTTGATTGTGCTGCTGGGCTTCCAGGCCTGGAGCAAGTTGCCGCTGCGCCAATATCCACAAATGGAAAACGCCCTGATCACGGTGACCACCGCTTATCCCGGGGCCAACGCCGAAACCATTCAGGGCTACATCACCCAACCGATGCAGCAAAGTCTGGCCAGTGCCGAGGGTATCGACTACATGACCTCGGTCAGTCGCCAGAACTTCTCGGTGATCTCGATCTATGCGCGCATCGGCTCCAACAGCGACCGCTTGTTCACCGAACTGCTGGCCAAGGCCAACGAGGTGAAGAACCAGCTGCCCCAGGACGCCGAAGACCCGGTGCTGAGCAAGGAAGCCGCCGACGCCTCGGCACTGATGTACATCAGCTTCTTCAGTAAGGAGCTGAGCAACCCGCAGATTACCGACTACCTGTCGCGGGTGATCCAGCCGAAACTGGCGACCCTGCCGGGCATGGCTGAAGCCGAGATTCTCGGCAACCAGGTATTTGCCATGCGTCTGTGGCTGGACCCGGTCAAACTCGCCGGTTTCGGCCTGAGTGCCAGCGACGTGACCGACGCCGTGCGCAAGTACAACTTCCTCTCCGCCGCCGGCGAAGTGAAAGGCGAGTACGTCGTCACCAGCATCAACGCCAATACCGAGCTCAAGTCCGCGGAAGCCTTTGCCGCGATTCCGCTCAAGGTCGAGGGTGACAGTCGTGTGCTGCTCAGCGATGTGGCGCGGGTTGAAATGGGTGCGGAAAACTACGACTCGATCAGCTCCTTCGGCGGCACCCCGTCGGTGTACATCGGCATCAAGGCCACGCCCGGCGCCAACCCGCTGGACGTGATCAAGGAAGTACGCAAGATCATGCCGGACCTGGAAGCCCAGCTGCCGCCGAACCTCAAAGGTGAAATCGCCTACGACGCCACGCTGTTCATCCAGGCCTCGATCGACGAGGTGATCAAAACATTGTTCGAAGCGGTGCTGATCGTCATCGTGGTGGTGTTCCTGTTCCTCGGCGCGCTGCGTTCGGTGGTGATCCCGGTAGTCACCATCCCGCTGTCGATGATCGGCGTGATGTTCTTCATGCAGATGATGGGCTACTCGATCAACCTGCTGACGTTGTTGGCGATGGTATTGGCCATCGGCCTGGTGGTGGACGACGCCATCGTCGTCGTGGAAAACATCCACCGGCACATCGAAGAAGGCAAGACGCCGCTGGATGCGGCCATCGAAGGCGCCCGGGAAATCGCCATGCCGGTGGTCTCGATGACCATCACCCTGGCGGCGGTCTATGCGCCGATCGGCTTCCTCACGGGGCTCACAGGGGCGCTGTTCAAGGAGTTCGCCCTGACCCTGGCAGGCGCAGTGGTGATCTCGGGCATCGTCGCCCTGACCCTGTCGCCAATGATGTGCGCCTTCCTGTTGCGTCATGACGAAAATCCCAGCGGCCTGGCCCATCGCCTCGACCTGATTTTCGAAGGCCTCAAGCGCCGTTACCAAAGCATGCTCCACGGCACCCTCAACACCCGGCCGGTGGTGCTGGTGTTCGCGGTGATCGTGCTGTGCCTGATTCCGGTGCTGCTCACGTTCACCAAGTCGGAACTGGCGCCCGACGAGGACCAGGGCATCATTTTCATGATGGCCAACGCCCCGCAACCGGCCAACCTCGACTACCTGAGCACCTACACCGACGAGTTCGTCACGATCTTCAAGACGTTTCCCGAGTATTACTCGTCGTTCCAGATCAACGGCTTCAACGGCGTGCAATCGGGGATCGGCGGCTTCCTGCTCAAGCCGTGGAACGAACGCAGCCGTACTCAGATGGAAATCCTGCCCGAGGTCCAGCGCAAACTGGAGAGCATTTCCGGGCTGCAGATCTTCGGCTTCAACCTGCCTTCCCTGCCCGGTACCGGCGAGGGGCTGCCGTTTCAGTTCGTCATCAACTCCGCCAACGATTACGAGTCACTGCTGCAAGTGACTGACCGGGTGAAAAAACGGGCAATGGAATCCGGCAAGTTCGCCTTCGTCGATGTTGACCTGGCGTTCGACAAACCTGAAGTGGTGGTGGATATCGATCGCGCCAAGGCTGCACAGATGGGTGTTTCCATGCAGGACCTGGGCGGGACGCTCGCGACATTGCTGGGTGAGGCGGAGATCAACCGCTTCACTATTGAAGGTCGCAGCTACAAAGTCATCGCGCAGGTCGAACGGCCCTTCCGGGATAACCCCGACTGGCTCAACAATTATTACGTCAAGAACACCCAAGGCGAACTGCTGGCCCTGTCGACCCTGATCACAGTGACCGACCGGGCGCGTCCACGGCAGTTGAACCAGTTCCAGCAACTCAACTCGGCCATCCTGTCCGGGGTGCCGCTGGTCAGCATGGGTGAAGCCATCGACGCCGTGCGCCAGATCGCTCGCGAAGAGGCGCCGGTGGGTTATGCCTTCGACTATGCCGGCGCATCCCGGCAATACGTCCAGGAAGGCAGTGCGCTGTGGGTCACCTTCGCCTTGGCGCTGGCGATCATTTTCCTGGTACTGGCGGCCCAGTTCGAAAGCTTCCGCGATCCGCTGGTGATTCTGGTGACCGTACCCTTGTCGATCTGTGGTGCGCTGATCCCGCTGTTCCTGGGCTGGTCGAGCATGAACATCTACACCCAGGTCGGCCTGGTGACCTTGATCGGGCTGATCAGCAAACACGGGATCCTGATCGTCGAATTTGCCAACCAGTTACGCAAGGACAAAGGCCTGACGCCGCGCGAGGCCGTGGAGGAAGCGGCGGCCATTCGTCTGCGTCCAGTGTTGATGACCACCGCTGCAATGGTGTTCGGCATGGTGCCGTTGATCATCGCCACGGGGGCGGGCGCCGTCAGCCGGTTCGACATCGGCATGGTGATCGCCACCGGGATGTCGATCGGGACGATGTTTACGTTGTTTGTGCTGCCGTGTGTTTACACGCTTTTGGCAAAACCCGATAAACCCTAGGGAACGCAGTACAACCCTGTGGGAGTGAGCCTGCTCGCGATTGCGGTGTGTCATTCAGCCTTGATGTTGACTGACACACCGCAATCGCGAGCAGGCTCGCTCCCACATTGGTTCGGCATCACGACCTGAGCCTCGGATCGAGTAGGAGGCGGCTTTGCAGCCGCCGTCCTCTCACACCACCGTACGTACGGATCCGTATACGGCGGTTCAAGCTATGCGGCTAAGCCGGTTTATCGTATCCAGTAGCGAGACCAACCCAAGTTGATCCCATAGCTTCTTCGGCAGCGCCTGATTCATATGAGATGCTCCCGAGCTCCACCATGGGCCTCGGCCATTGAAGGCTGATTTGCAGGCGCGAGCTTCGCTAAGCCCCAGGCGCATCAAGCTACGTGCCCTCGTTGAGGGCCGCTTCCATTGACGCCAGACGGCGCAGCGGAGTTTGCGCCGCACCCAGCCGTCAATTTCCTCAAGTGGCCGTTTGCTCTGACTGAGCTTGAAGTAGCCTGCCCACCCGCGCAGCACAGGGTTTATCCGTTCGATGACATTCGCCATCTTGTGGCCCCGCGCCCCGCGCAGCAGGTCTCTTAATCGATCACGCAATCGACCCAGACTCATCATCGCCACTCTCAGCCTCGGTTGCTGATGCCAGCTCATCCCATAACCCAGATAGTCGCAGACCCAAGGCCGTGCTACGTGGCTCTTTTCCCGGTTCAGCGTCAGTTTCAGGCGCTGATTCAGGAAACGCTCAACACCGACCATCACCCGTGTGCCAGCTCGCTGACTGCGCACATAAATGTTCGCGTCGTCGGCATAACGCACGAAGCGATGGCCTCGCCGTTCCAGTTCGCGGTCGAGTTCGTTGAGCAGGATGTTCGACAGCAACGGCGAGAGCGGGCCGCCTTGCGGCGTCCCTTCCTGCCGTCGGCTGACGAGTCCGCCCGACATCGTTCCCGCTTCGAGGTAACGACGGATCAGCGTGAGCACACGCTTGTCTTCGATTTGACGCGCCACGTAGGCCATTAGGACATCGTGGTTGACCCGATCAAAGAACTTCTCGAGATCAAGTTCCACGCACCAGCGGTGACCCGCTGCCACGTGGCCGCGAGCGGTTTCGATGGCTTGGTGAGCGCTTCTACCCGGACGAAAGCCGTAGCTGTAGTCCGAGAACAGAGGATCGAAGATTGGCGTGAGCTGTTGCAGCAGCGCCTGTTGGATCAGGCGATCCACGACGCTGGGAATGCCCAGTTGTCTTGTACCGCCCTTGGGTTTAGGGATGTCGACAGCACGCACACCTTGCGGGTGATATTCGCCGGCCAGCAACCGGTTCTTGAGAATCGGCCAATACTGTTTCACGTAGCCTGCCAATTGTTCGACCGTCATGCCATCGGCACCCGGTGCGCCCTTGTTGCTGACCACGCGTTGATATGCACGCTTGAGGTTGGCGGGTGCAAGCACCCGCTCCATCAGCGTGTCCGGCTCCGCGTTCGTCCACGTCACAGACGCCGCCGATGCTTGCGCCCTGTCAGCCGTCATCTTCGGATACCGTCCGGGAATGGGGGTAACAGTTTTCTCTTGGAGAATATTCTGCGTTTCAACATTCGACGAGACTCTGACGCCTACTGGCGGCATAACCTGTTCAGCCCTTGGTGACGGGGTCATTCGTCACTTACTACGGCCTCGGCTGACTTCTGCACGTTCATCCCGTCGCCTCTCGACGCTCGGTAGCACAGTGGCAAACGTGCAGATCTCCCAGGGTAATTCGCGCGACCTTCCTGCTTATGCCTGTCGGATCTACGTCACAGCGTTCCGTGCAAGTATCGGGCTTTAGGGAAACACGCCCCTTTACCCCGCTGCGCCGCCTCTATCCGCTTGCTGTTCGTCAGGCCAGCATTTTGCCTCGGGCTTCCTTCAGATTCGCGGTCACCCGCGACACCCTTGCCTCTGGCTAACACTTCCCCTTGCCGGGTGTGTAGAGGACTTTCACCTCCAAGTCACCAGCGAGGCCACCACAGCCAAGCTGGTTGCGCTTGCGCGCAACGCGCCATGCCTGGCGCACGAATAAAAAAGGCCTCGCATTAGCGAGGCCTTTTATTTGGGCTTCAATCTGTTCAACTTTGCGGCCTCAGTCCTTGAGAAAGTCCGAACATGAACAGCAACAAATCATGATCGGGGCGGGGTGCAACGGATGCCTTCGCAACTCGTGGCATTGGACAATGCGCGTCGCCGCTCACTGAACTGAGGACCTGCGGGCGGGGCTGCTCCCATGCCGCCACCGCCAGTGAAGCAACTGCCAAGGCTCCTATAAAAAATACACCTCGTGCAATTTCGAGTTTCATTGCTATAAACCCTTGATAGCGCTGCCAAACGCCGTCTTATAAAAGTAGACGAGTTTCTGCCAGTCCGTCGTGCTGAACGACGAGTGGCGACGCAGTTGCTTCATGTCATGAGTAGCCGCTTGCCGGGCGGTCAAACGCTGCCGAGATTTCTCCAGATCGATCAAGGCCACTTCAACTTTGGCAGCCTCGCCTTCACCGGTGATGCGCACGAATACGTGCTTGGCATAAAGGCAGCTGTGCTGCCAGCGCCCCTTGTGCATTCGGGCCAGGTTCTCGGCCAGTTCCTTCAACACTCGATCATGCACAGCCTCACCGTGACGCTCACGACCGCCGCCAGCGTACCAGTGGTCGATTTCCTCGAAGCCGTCCAGCGCCTTGGTGATCAGCAATGCGCGCCATTTATGCACCGGATCGCGCTGTGCACCGCAAAAAACGATTTCCGGAACGCCAACGTCGAGCAGGTTCAGGCCGATGAGCGCATCGCGCTCGCGCAACACCGTCGGCCGACCGAACGGGTGCAGCAAGCTGCGATGGATATGCCCGGTCTGACGTTTAACGTAAAGCAACTGTCCATTGCTGCTCACGACGCGCTGCACGCCACTTTCTCCACCGCGACGGACGTTGGGTTCTTCTACCCATTCACCGCGCTGATTCCAGAAATAGTCGAAGCGGTCCTGAGGAGCGACGTCCGTTTCTGCTGCACATTGCACTGCCATTCTGTTACCTCTTGCGTAAAACGTAGATCCGCCACATGGCATAGAGCGGTAAAAAGTCCAGTTGTTCCAGGATACGAAAACCCGCCTGCTCAAATTCCTTTTCAACCGTAGCAGCCGGTAACACAAATCGATTTTGGTAACCTTCCTGCTCACGGGTTTTCTCGACGCGCTTGCGTTTCCACGCCTTGAAATTGCCGTCTACCCACAGAGAAAGGATCACGCTATCACGCGTGACGCGCTCGAATTCACGCAAAATAGCCAGTCGATGCTCGGCTTCACCGATGTGATGGAGCAAACGCATGCAGAAAATGCTGTCGACGGCGTTATCAGGCAAGGCGATGTCGAATGCAGAAGTGTGCAAGGGTTGTACCCGTTTCACCACCTCGGCAGGTTGCGCCTGCATGGCAATCTTCAGCATGGATTCGGAGTTGTCGGCGCCAATGATCGCACGATTGGTTTTTTCCGCCAGCAATGGCCAGAAACGCCCCGCACCGCAGGGCAAATCGAGGATCAGCCCCGGGTCACCGACCAGTGCCAGCGCCTTGCGCGCCAGTTGCTCGTCACGCCAGTGAGACAGGCGGCGGCCGAGCCCATCCTGGTGTTTGCGCAGGTATCGTTGAGCGTGTTGATCGTCGTATTTTTCGGAAAAATCCAGTTTGATCGGGCCAGCCATCACCGAGGTCTCCTGAGCTGCTGATGGCACCCACGATAGGTAGTGCCGTGTCAGCGACAGGTCATTCCTTTGTGAAAAAAACGTCATGTAAAACCCAAAATTATTTCGAGGTTTTGCAGGGCAGCAACGATGGCTCTGGGCCGTTGCGACCGATCAGCTCACATCCGACGAACACAACTCCACCTCAAAACGACAACCATGGGGCTCCATGTTCGTCAGGCTGACGTTCCAACCCTGGTTCTCACAGATCCGCTGCACCAGCGACAGCCCCAGCCCCAGGCCTTCGCCGCGTTTCTCGCTGCCCCGCACGAAGGGCTCGAACATCGCCTCGCGTTTTTCCTCGGGAATGCCCACGCCACTGTCTTCGACCATGAAACCGGTGGCCGTCAGGGTCAGGCGAATAAACCCGTGCTCGGTGTAATGCAGCGCATTACGCAGCAGGTTGCCCATGACCGCGTGCAGAAGGGTTGCGTTGTAGCAAGTGTTGGCCGGATTGCCCGGCTCAAAGATCAGCGTCAGTCCCTTGGACTCGATCGGCTCGCGCCACAGATTGAGCAGTCCATCAGCCACCTGGCTCAGGGTCTGCTGGGGCGACATGCTGGCGTCTTCACGTTGTTTGCGGGCCAACATCAGAAAGGTTTGCACCAGCTCGCGCATCTCTTCACAGGCGCGGGCGATTCGCTCGACCTGAGCACGACCACGCTGATCGATGCCGGGGTTTTCCAGCAGCAACTCGCAGGAACTGGCCAGCACCATCAATGGCGTGCGCAGCTCGTGGCTGACGTCACTGGTGAACAACCGTTCGCGGGTCAACGCCTGACGCAAGCGCCCGAGGGTGGCGTCGAAAGCCACGGCCAACTCGCCCACCTCATCAGCGGCGTAATCCGGCGCCAGCGGAGGCGCCAGACCTAATAACTGATCACGGTGACGGACCTGACGGGCCAGTCGCACCACGGGCGCCATCACTTTGCGCGCCAGTACCCAGCCAAGAAACACCGCCAATGCCAGACTCAGGACGAAGCCCACCAGCACCACGGCAAACAGCACCCGTTCACGCTCTTCGAAATCGCTCTGATCCTGCAACAGCACGTAATGCCGACCGTCGACGACTTCGACCATCGCGTGATACGACAGCTGTTCGCGAAACACTTCGTGAAAGCCCGGGTCCAGGTGCCGCAGGTCCTTGGGGAGGTCGAAATCCCCCGGCCCGCCGCTGAAATAGAACAACTGGTCCGGCTCGGGACGGTGGCTCCAGTCCGACACGCTGTCCATCAGCAACAGGCGTTGCAAATCACCGCCCAGACCTGCCGAAATCAGTTTTTCTTCGACCAGGTGCACGGTCGCCACAATGCCCATGGCGAAGGCCCCTGCCACCAATGCGCTCATCAGCGCAAAGGCGATGATGATCCGTTGAGCAAGACTCTGTTTAAACTCCATCTCGGCCCTCGGCCAAGCGATAACCCACACCGTGCACGGTTTGCAGCAACGGTTTGGCGAACGGCTTGTCGATCACCTGGCGCAATTGATGGACGTGGCTGCGCAGGCTGTCGCTGTCCGGGCAGTCATCACCCCACAGCGCCTCTTCGAGAATTTCGCGGCGCAGTACGTGCGGACTTTTCTGCATCAGTACGGCCAGCAACTTCAGGCCCACCGGGTTGAGTTTCAGCAGTCGCCCCTCGCGGGTGACCTCCAGGGTATCGAGGTCGTAGATCAGATCGCCGACCTGCAGGGTGCGGCGACCGCCACCCTGGGCGCGACGCATGACCGCCTCGATGCGCGCCGCCAATTCAGACAGCGCAAAGGGTTTGATCAGGTAGTCATCGGCGCCGGATTTGAAGCCTTGCAGCCGGTCGTCCAATTGATCACGAGCGGTGAGCATGATCACCGGCGTATCGCGGCGCGCGTCTTCACGCAGACGTTTGCACAGGGTGTAACCGTCGATGCCCGGCAACATGATGTCGAGCACGATCAAGTCGTAATGCTCGGTGGCCGCCAAGTGCAAGCCTGACAAACCGTCCTGCGCGCAATCCACGGTATAACCTTTGAGCCCCAGGTAATCGGCCAGATTGGCCAGGATATCGCGGTTGTCTTCAACCAATAGAATTCGCATGGGTATCTCCTGCGTACACAGTAACGGCCGTCTTGGCCCGCGCAGCTTAAGGCCAAGTGTGGCTGAGGGCTAGGACTGCGTGCAGTTGTAAATCCACCCCAAAAACCCGGGATGGCTTTAACGACTTTTTCACTATCGATTCACATGCCGACGACAGGATCAGGCTCAAACTCCGCGCGGCTGCGTTTTCAGAACATTTCACCGACCAAGGAACTGCCATGGTTTCGACTGCTGTCCGCCCCGCCTCCCGCCCGTTGAATTTCTGGGTGTGCCTGGGCGTTCCCGTTATCGTGGCGATCATTCTGATGCTGCTCGAACTGACGTCACTGGACATGGACCTTGCCAAACTCTTCTATGACCCGCTCACGGGGGGGTTCATCGGGCGGCACAGTTACTTCCTGGAAGACATCCTGCATGACCGCGCCAAGCAGGTGGTCATCGCCTTCTCGGTGTTGGCCATCTTCGGTTTCATCGCCTCCTTTTTCATGGACAGGCTCAAACCGATCAAACGAGAACTGGGCTGTCTGGTGCTGTCTCTGGCGCTGGCGACTTCCTTTGTCACGCCAGTCAAAGCGGTGACGGCCGTTCAATGCCCGTGGAGCCTGGAGCAATTCGGCGGTCACGAAACCTATAGCGAACTGCTCAGCCCTCGCCCGCACACCGATAAACCCGGCCGTTGCTGGCCCGGCGGTCATGCGGCAACCGGTTTCACGCTGTTTGCGCTGTTCTTTGTCCTGCGCGACCGTCGTCCGCGTCTGGCGCGCAAGGCGTTTGTGTTCGCTTTCGCGCTGGGCACGGTGTTTTCCATCAGCCGGATGATGCAGGGGGCGCACTTCTTTTCGCACAACGTGTGGACGGCGATTTTCTGCTGGCTGATTTGTCTGGGGGCGTATTACTACATCCTTTATCGGCCGGCGGCCAAGGATGAGCGAGCGACCAAGGCGAACCCGGTCAGCGCCTGAACACAGATCCAATGCGGGAGCGGGCTTGCTCGCGAAAGCGGTGTGTCATTCAACACATAAGTTGACTGATCTACCGCCTTCGCGAGCAAGCCCGCTCCCACATTTGACTGATGTGACTATCAAAACTCCGGGCAATAAAAAGCCCCGCCGGCTTATCGCAGGCGGGGCTTTTTTATAGGGGTAAGGCTGGCTTACATCATGCCGCCCATGCCACCCATACCGCCCATGTCTGGCATGCCGCCGCCAGCTGGACCGTCTTCCTTGATCTCAGCGATCATGGCTTCGGTGGTGATCATCAGGCTGGCAATCGACGAAGCCGCTTGCAGAGCCGAACGAGTCACTTTAGCCGGGTCCAGGATACCCATTTCGATCATGTCGCCGTATTCGCCGGTAGCAGCGTTGTAACCGTAGTTACCCGAACCCTGCTTGACCTTGTCCACAACTACACTTGGCTCGTCGCCGGAGTTGGCAACTATCTGGCGCAGTGGTGCTTCAACAGCGCGACGCAGCAACTGGATGCCAACGTTCTGGTCATCGTTGTCGCCTTTCAGCTCGGAGATTGCCTGCAGAGCGCGAACCAGTGCCACGCCGCCGCCAGGTACCACGCCTTCTTCAACGGCTGCACGGGTAGCGTGCAGGGCGTCTTCAACGCGGGCTTTCTTCTCTTTCATTTCAACTTCGGAACCAGCGCCAACCTTGATCACTGCAACGCCGCCGGACAGTTTGGCCAGGCGCTCTTGCAGTTTTTCACGGTCGTAGTCGGACGAAGTGTCAGCCACTTGCTGACGGATCTGCAGAACGCGAGCCTGGATATCAGCTTCAACGCCGGCGCCGTCGATCACGGTGGTGTTTTCTTTGGACAGGATCACGCGCTTGGCATTACCCAGGTGTTCCAGGGTAGTGCTTTCCAGGCTCAGACCGATCTCTTCGGAGATAACGGTACCGCCAGTCAGAACAGCGATGTCCTGCAGCATGGCCTTGCGACGGTCGCCGAAGCCTGGAGCCTTGACGGCTGCGACTTTAACGATGCCACGCATGTTGTTCACAACCAGAGTCGCCAGGGCTTCGCCTTCAACGTCTTCGGCCACGATCAGCAGTGGACGGCCGGCTTTGGCAACGGCTTCCAGTACTGGCAACATTTCGCGGATGTTCGAGATCTTTTTGTCGACCAGCAGGATCAGCGGACCGTCCAGCTCGGCAGTCATGGTCTCTGGCTTGTTGACGAAGTATGGGGACAGGTAGCCACGGTCGAACTGCATGCCTTCAACAACCGACAGTTCGTTTTCCAGGCCCGAGCCTTCTTCAACGGTGATCACGCCTTCTTTACCGACTTTTTCCATGGCTTCGGCAATGATGTCGCCGATGGAGCTGTCGGAGTTGGCCGAGATGGTGCCGACCTGAGCGATTGCCTTGGTGTCAGCGCAAGGCTTGGACAGGGCTTTCAGCTCTTTGACGATAGCGATGGTCGCTTTGTCGATACCGCGCTTCAGGTCCATCGGGTTCATGCCGGCAGCGACGGCTTTCAGGCCTTCGTTGACGATCGATTGAGCCAGAACGGTAGCGGTGGTGGTGCCGTCGCCTGCGTCATCGTTGGCACGGGAGGCAACGTCTTTGACCAGCTGCGCGCCCATGTTTTCGAAGCGATCTTTCAGCTCGATTTCTTTGGCAACGGACACGCCGTCCTTGGTGATGGTCGGAGCGCCGAAGCTCTTCTCGATGATCACGTTACGGCCTTTAGGGCCCAGGGTCGCTTTTACTGCGTCAGCCAGGACGTTGACACCGGCGAGCATTTTCTTGCGGGCGGAATCGCCGAATTTAACTTCTTTAGCAGCCATGATCGATATTCCTTAAATACTTTGTAGTAGCGGGAAAATGAGCGGGGAATCAGCCTTCGATAACGGCGAGGATTTCGCTCTCGCCAATTACCAGCAGGTCTTCGCCGTCGACTTTCACGGTGTTGCTGCCGGAGTACGGGCCGAACACAACCTTGTCACCCACTTTCACAGCCAGTGCACGCACTTCACCGTTTTCCAGTGCTTTGCCTGGACCTACGGCGAGAACTTCACCCTGGTTTGGCTTTTCAGCAGCCGAACCTGGCAGGACGATACCGCCAGCGGTTTTCTTTTCTTCTTCGCTGCGACGGACGACGACGCGGTCATGCAGAGGACGAAGCTTCATTGTCGATCTCTCCTAATTGTGGTTTTCATCGGCCGGTGTATTCCCGGCGGGTTTAACAAATCCGGCGGTGCCGGGTGCGGTTCGTCGAGCGAACCGCGGAAGTCTGTCTGGCGCAATCGCCAGAAACCTTGCGGTGACCGTTACATAAGGGCGCATAAGCTTATTACAAGGGCGAGGAAGCAAATTTTTTCAGGTTGCTGCCCCACAAACGAACACGGCACCCGAAGGTGCCGTGCCGGTGTTACGGATTACTTGGTATCGCGGTGTTCGAATTCGCCTTCGATCACGTTCGGCTCACGCCCCAGCGGCTCGCGGGTCGCAGGGCCGCCGCCACGCGGCTGAAGGTCGTCAGCGAATGCACGCTGACGGATTGCCGCCTCTTCAGCACGCAGGCGCATTTTATTGGCCAACAGTCGACGAGAGATCGGCAGCAACATGATCAGACCCAGCACGTCAGTGACGAAGCCCGGCAGGATCAACAGACCACCCGCCAGTGCCAGCATCAAGCCTTCGAGCATGGTCTGGGCCGGCAGCTCGCCGCGGTTCAGGCTTTCACGAGCACGCAATGCGGTTGCCAGACCAGCGATACGCAGCACGAACACGCCGAGCATCGAGCCGAGAATGACCAGCAGCAGGGCCGGGAAAAACCCGATCGCCCCGCTGACCTTGACGAATACGAACAGCTCCAACACCGGAAACAGTACAAAGAGCAATAAAAAAGGGCGCATCAAATGGTTCCTCAACGCAAGAATGCCTTGCCAGTCTTCCCTAGATGAAGTCGCCGTTTCGTGAATTCAAGCGTCGGCCACTTCATTTTTCGGCCAATGTTCGGCGTGAGCCAGGAAAACCAAGGCTTCGCGTACTTGTGTCGGCGTATTACACGGCACTTGAAACGGCAACCAATAGAGCCCCTGACCGATGCGCAGGTGCATGCCTTCGGTGTCGATACCCGCCAGTTGCGCCGGCTCGGTTTTCGGCAGGCCCGCCAGCTCTACGTAGTGGGCAATGGCTTTGGCGTGATCGGCATTCATGTGCTCGACCATGCTCGCTTCGGCTTTTCCGGCGAACGGGTTGGCCAGCGTTAACTGATCGACCCAGTGAATCGCCCCGAAGCCGCCGATGTAACGGTGACGTACCGGTTTGAGCACCCAGAAATCGAAATCGTGGGCCTTGTGGTAGCTCTGCGAATCCGGGAAATAGCGGTAGTAACATTCAGCTGCCGCTTCGATGGCGGCCTCATCCTCGAGCTTTTCTGCTTCGGCGAGGTAGGTCAGCCGACCAACGGCTTGCACGTCTTCAGCCCCGCGCTCACCCACAAACAGTGAGCATTTTGGATCCTTCTGCAGGTTATGCGTGTGCTGGGCGATGCGGCTGATAAGGATCAGCGGCCGGCCCTGTTCATCCAGACAGTACGGAACCACGGAGCCAAACGGGAAACCGGGCATCGCCTTGGAGTGTGTCGAGAGCACTCCACGGTATTCCTTGAGAAGCAATTCTCGGGCATTCTTGGCCGCTTCAACGCTCAATTTATGACTCCTTATATAGAATCCGTCGAAAAAACGGACAGGCGCCTGGGGATAAATTCCAGTACGCCATCGGGGCAGTTCTCATGTGCAGCCAGGCCATCAGGTGCAGATCGAGAGGCTACTCTCTAAAAGGAAACCACTCCTCTGACCTGCTATTGGGGCATGCGAATGCAACTCACTGACAAAGTAATCATTATCACCGGCGGTTGCCAGGGTTTAGGCCGTTCCATGGCCGAGTATTTCGCCGGTAAAGGCGCGAAGCTGGCGCTGGTGGACCTGAACCAGGAAAAGCTCGACGATACCGTCGCCGCTTGCACGGCTAAAGGCGTCGAGGCTCGCGCTTATCTGTGCAATGTCGCCAATGAAGAGCAAGTGACGCACATGGTCGCCCAGGTCGCCGAAGACTTCGGCGCGATCCATGGCCTGATCAACAACGCAGGGATCCTGCGCGATGGCTTGCTTATCAAGGTCAAGGACGGCGAGATGACCAAGATGAGCCTGGCCCAGTGGCAGTCGGTCATCGACGTCAACCTGACCGGCGTATTCCTGTGCACCCGTGAAGTCGCGGCCAAAATGATCGAGCTGAACAACAGCGGCGCGATCATTAATATCTCGTCGATCTCCCGCGCTGGCAACGCCGGCCAGACCAACTACTCCGCCGCCAAGGCCGGTGTCGCCGCGGCGACCGTGACCTGGGCCAAGGAATTGTCACGCTACGGTATTCGTGTGGCCGCCATTGCACCGGGCTTTATCGAAACCGAAATGACGCTGAGCATGAAGCCTGAGGCGCTGGAGAAGATAACGTCCGTGATTCCACTCAAGCGCATGGGCACGCCTGAAGAGATCGCCCATTCGGCGGCCTACATTTTCGAAAACGACTACTACAACGGTCGGATCATGGAGCTGGATGGCGGGTTGCGGATCTAAAGCCAGATCAAAAGATCGCAGCCTCGCTTCGCTCGACAGCTCCTACAGGTATAAGCCAATCCATGTAGGAGCTGTCGAGCGAAGCGAGGCTGCGATCTTTTTTCATCGAATCAATCGTCGCTGATGGTGATGTTCGGCATGGCCGGTGTCGCCGCTTCCTGCAACACGATTCGCGCGCCGACATGGCGGGCCAGTTCCTGGTAAACCATCGCAATCGGGCTGTCAGGCTCGGCGATCACCGTTGGCTTGCCGCCATCGGCCTGTTCGCGGATGGCCATCGCCAGCGGCAACGACGCCAGCAGCTCGACGCCGTACTGGTTGGCCAGCTTCACACCACCGCCCTCACCGAACAGATGCTCGGCATGCCCGCAGTTGGAGCAGATGTGCACGGCCATGTTTTCCACCACGCCCAGCACCGGAATGTTGACCTTGCGGAACATCTCCACGCCCTTGCGTGCATCCAGCAATGCCAGATCTTGCGGCGTGGTAACGATCACCGCGCCGGCCACCGGGACTTTCTGCGCCAGGGTCAGCTGGATGTCACCGGTGCCTGGAGGCATGTCGATGACCAGGTAATCCAGGTCGCCCCAGGCGGTTTGTGTGACGAGTTGCAACAAAGCACCGGAAACCATCGGCCCGCGCCAGACCATCGGCGTGTTGTCGTCTGTCAGGAACGCCATGGACATGACTTCGACACCGTGGGACTCGATCGGAATAAACCACTTCTGATCCTTGACCTTGGGTCGGGTGCCTTCGGGGATGCCGAACATGATGCCCTGGCTCGGTCCATAAATGTCCGCGTCGAGAATCCCGACCTTGGCGCCTTCACGGGCCAGGGCCAAAGCCAGGTTGGCGGCGGTGGTTGATTTGCCCACACCGCCCTTGCCGGACGCCACGGCCACCACGTTCTTGACGTTGGCCAGACCCGGGATCTGCGCTTGAGCCTTGTGCGCGGCAATGACACTGGTGATCTCGACGCGGGCGATGGTCACGCCGTCCAGACCTTCAATGGCCATTTGCAGCAACTGCGCCCAGCCACTCTTGAACAGGCCGGCGGCGTAACCCAGCTCCAGCTGGACGCTGACGCGATCACCCTGAATGTCGATGCCGCGTACGCACCCGGCGCTGACCGGGTCCTGGTTCAAATAAGGGTCGGTGTATTGGCGAAGGACGGCTTCCACCGCTGCGCGATTGACGGCGCTCATGGGCAACTCCGATAGCAAGACTGGAAAATCAGGCGGGTATCGTACCTGTTCTGATCGTTTGGCGGGATGCCGTAAAGATCGCAGCCTTCGGCAGCTCCTACAAGTTCGGCGCAATCCCTGTAGGAGCTGCCGAAGGCTGCGATCTTTTGGCGACACCACCCACTCGATCATCGGAGGAAACAACCTCACGGGGTGAAAAATATGCGCCGGCGCTTTATAGTGGCCGACCTCCGTTTCATCAAGTAGCCGAGCCCCATGTCCGAGCCACGCAAGATCCTCGTCACCAGCGCCCTGCCCTATGCCAATGGTTCGATCCATCTTGGCCACATGCTGGAATACATCCAGACCGATATGTGGGTGCGCTTCCAGAAGCACCGCGGCAATCAATGCATTTATGTCTGCGCCGACGACGCCCACGGTTCGGCCATCATGCTGCGCGCGGAAAAGGAAGGCATCACCCCGGAACAACTGATCGCCAACGTCCAGGCTGAACACAGCGCCGACTTTGCCGAGTTCCTGGTGGACTTCGACAACTTCCACTCCACTCACGCCGAAGAAAACCGTGAGCTGTCGAGCCAGATCTACCTGAAGCTGCGCGACGCCGGGCACATCGCCACGCGTTCGATCACTCAGTACTTCGACCCGGAAAAGAAAATGTTCCTGGCCGACCGCTTCATCAAGGGCACCTGCCCGAAATGCGGCACCGAAGACCAGTACGGCGATAACTGCGAAAAATGCGGCGCGACCTACGCGCCGACCGACCTGAAGGATCCGAAGTCGGCGATTTCCGGCGCCACTCCGGTGCTCAAGGACTCCCAGCACTTCTTCTTCAAGCTGCCGGACTTCCAGGAAATGCTGCAAGCCTGGACCCGCAGCGGCACCCTGCAAGAAGCCGTGGCGAACAAGATCGCCGAATGGCTGGACGCCGGCCTGCAACAGTGGGACATCTCCCGCGATGCGCCGTACTTCGGTTTCGAAATCCCTGACGAGCCAGGCAAATACTTCTACGTCTGGCTGGACGCGCCGATCGGCTACATGGCCAGCTTCAAGAACCTCTGCGACCGCACGCCTACACTTGATTTCGACGCGTTCTGGGGCAAGGATTCCACCGCCGAGCTGTACCATTTCATCGGCAAGGACATCGTCAACTTCCACGCCCTGTTCTGGCCAGCCATGCTCGAAGGCGCCGGTTTCCGTAAACCGACCGGCATCAACGTGCACGGCTACCTGACCGTCAACGGTCAGAAAATGTCCAAATCCCGCGGCACCTTCATCAAGGCACGGACCTATCTGGACCACCTGTCGCCGGAATACCTGCGTTACTACTACGCGGCGAAGCTCAGCCGTGGCGTCGATGACCTGGACCTGAACCTCGAAGACTTCGTGCAGAAGGTCAACTCCGACCTGGTCGGCAAAGTCGTCAACATCGCCAGCCGTTGCGCCGGTTTCATCCACAAAGGCAACGCCGGCGTACTGGTGGCGGGCAATGCCGCGCCGGAACTGACCGAAGCCTTCCTGGCTGCAGCACCGAGCATCGCCGAAGCCTACGAGGCTCGCGACTTCGCCCGTGCCATGCGCGAAATCATGGGCCTGGCCGACCGTGCCAACGCCTGGATCGCCGACAAGGCGCCGTGGTCGCTGAACAAACAGGAAGGCAAGCAGGATGAGGTCCAGGCCATCTGTGCCCTGGGCGTCAACCTGTTCCGCCAGCTGGTGATCTTCCTCAAGCCGGTGCTGCCGCTGCTGGCTGCCGATGCCGAGGCGTTCCTGAATGTCGCGCCGCTGACCTGGAACGACCACGCCACCTTGCTCAGCAACCATCAGCTGAACGAGTTCAAACCGTTGATGACCCGTATCGACCCGGTAAAAGTGCAAGCCATGAGCGACGCCTCGAAAGAAGACCTGACCGCCAGCGCTACCGACACCGGCGACGCTGCACCTGCCGGCAATGGCGAACTGGCCAAGGATCCGCTGTCGCCGGAGATCGATTTCGATGCCTTTGCCGCTGTCGACCTGCGCGTCGCCCTGATCCTCAAGGCCGAACACGTAGAAGGTGCCGACAAACTGCTGCGCCTGACCCTGGACATCGGTGACGAGCAACGCAACGTGTTCTCCGGGATCAAGAGCGCTTATCCGGACCCGTCCAAGCTCGATGGTCGTCTGACCATGATGATCGCCAACCTCAAGCCCCGGAAAATGAAGTTCGGTATCTCCGAAGGCATGGTGATGGCGGCCGGCCCTGGCGGTGAAGAAATCTACCTGCTCAGCCCTGACAGCGGCGCCAAGCCAGGTCAGCGCATCAAGTAAGGCTCTGTTGTAAACCGATCCCACAGTCGTGCCTGGCGCGACTGTGGGATTTTCATGTCTGGCCCACCCTCCGTCCTTGCCGGATAATGCCTAAGCTTTTTAGACCGCTCCGTTAAAAAGCCCCGTTCTTGCCGGCACGATCATGACCGAAATTGTTCTTACGCTTATCAGCACCGCCCTGATCAACAACCTCGTGTTGCACTGGCCGCTGGGCGTCGATCCGCTGTTGAGCAACGAGCACCGACAGGTCCACGCGCTGGGCCTTGCGACGGCTTGCTTGATGCTGATCGTCGGCACGCTGGGCTACTCGGCCTACCGTTGGTTGCTGGTCCCGCTGGAGCTGACGTCGCTGCGCCTTTTCGTGTTCCTGCCATTAAGCGTTCTGCTGATTGGCCCGCTGCTGAAAGTGCTTTCCCGGTCACTTCCAAAGCTTGCGTTTGATGGCCTCTGGCCCCTGCTGCTGGGCAATGCTGGCGTACTCGGCCTGACACTGCTCAACGCTCAGGACGACAAAGGCTTCTTCCACGCCCTGGCCCTGAGCCTGGGAGCCGGCCTGGGCTTCTGGCTGGTACTGAGCCTGTTCAGCGACTTGCGCCAACGCACAATCGACAACGATATCCCCCTGCCCTTTCGCGGCCTGCCGATCGACCTGATCGGCGCCGGACTGATTGCAGTGGCCTTTCTCGGATTCAGCGGACTGATCAAAACATGAGTCTGATTCAACGCATCGACGCCCTCTTGCCGCAGACCCAATGCGGCAAGTGCGGCCACCCCGGATGCAAACCGTACGCCGAAGGCATTGCCAGCGGCGAACCGATCAACAAATGTCCGCCGGGCGGCAGCGAGACCATCGCGGCCCTGGCCGAGCTGTTGAAAGTGCCGGTGCTGGAACTGGACGACAGTCGCGGTTCGGCCCCGGCGCAGATCGCCTACATTCGTGAAGCGGAGTGTATTGGTTGCACCAAGTGCATCCAGGCCTGCCCGGTGGATGCCATTGTCGGCGCGGCGAAATTGATGCACACGGTGATCGTCGATGAATGCACCGGTTGCGACCTGTGCGTAGCGCCGTGCCCGGTGGATTGCATCGAGATGCGGCCGTTGCCGCTGGCCACGGTGCTGCCGGTTGTCGGCGGCCTGGCGTTCAGCCTTGAGGAACAACGCGCCCGGAAGGCCAAGCGCGATCACGCACGGCGCCGATTCGAACAGCGCAACGCTCGCCTGCATCGCGAAGAAGAACAGAAAATCGCCGAACGTCAGGCCCGGGCCCAGCGCGCCGTCCAGCACAGTGAAGTGGCGACACTCGATCCGGTTCAGGCCGCTCTTGAGCGAGTCCGCGCACAAAAGGCAGCGAATGCGGATACGTCGCTGAAAAAGGCCAAGATCGATCTGGCGATGAGTCGGGCGCAACTGAACAAGTCACTCAAGGCGTTCGGGCATCCGCCGACTTTCGAACAGCAGTCGCAACTGATCGTCCTGCAACAGCAATTCGAGGTTGCCGAACAGGCGTTGGCGAAACTGGAAAGCACTGCACCTCCCGCTCCGGCGCCTGTCGCTCCGGCGAAAAATGCGCAGCTGAATCGGGCAAAAATCCAGTTGGCCATGCTCCGCGCCGAACTCAAGAAAGCCCAAGCCAGCGAAGCGTCGGCTGAGCAGATCCAAGCCCTGGAACTCGCGGTGAATGAAGCCGAGCGTCAGGTGGATGCCTATGCCGCCCCTTGAATCGGTCGACGAGCGCCTTCAACAGGCCATGAAGCTGGTATTGCTGGCCACCGTGCCGGGGATGCTGGTGTTTTTCTGGCTGTATGGCTGGGGCGTGTTGATCAACCTGATTCTGACGGGTGTTACCGCACTGGCCGTTGAAGCGACCGTGTTGCGCTTGCGCAAGCAGCCGCTCAAGCCGACCTTGAGCGACGGCAGCGCGCTGGTCAGCGCGACGCTGTTGGCGCTGGCCCTGCCGCCTTATTGCCCGTGGTGGCTGACGGTCTGTGCCGCGGCGTTCGCGATGGTGTTCGGCAAACACCTGTATGGCGGCGTTGGCAAGAACCCGTTCAACCCGGCAATGCTGGGCTTCGCCCTGGTGCTGGTGACCTTTCCCCAACAGATGACCCACTGGCCGTCATCCCATGGGCTGGACCTGATCGGCGGCTTGCAGCAAGTGTTCGGGTTCAGCCTCGGTCAGACTCCGGATGCCTGGGTCCAGGCCACGGCGCTGGACAGCCTGCGGATCAACAAAAGCCTGACCATGGATGAACTGTTTGCCACTAACCCGGCGTTCGGTCATTTCGGCGGCCGAGGCATGGAATGGGTCAATCTGGCCTTTCTGGCAGGCGGCGCGTTTCTGTTGCAACGGCGGGTGTTCAGCTGGCATGCGCCGGTCGGCATGCTCGCCAGCCTGTTCATCATCAGCCTGCTGTGCTGGAACGGCTCGGGCTCCGACTCCCATGGCTCGCCACTGTTTCATCTGCTCACTGGCGCGAGCATGCTGGGTGCATTCTTCATCGTCACGGAACCGGTGTCCGGCGCAAAAAGCCCCGGCGCGCGACTGCTGTTCGGCGCGGGCGTCGGGCTGCTGACGTACCTGATTCGTACCTGGGGTGGCTATCCGGACGGCGTCGCCTTTGCCGTGCTGTTGATGAACCTCTGTGTGCCGGCGCTGGAGCGGTTTGCCGCCTCCAGACTGGAACGGGGTGCGTCATGAGCCGAGCGTCGAGCGTTGTGATGCTGGTGTTGCTGGCAGGCCTGGGGGTTGGCGCGACTTACCTCGTGCAGCACACCAGCGCACCGCGCATTGTGGCCGAACAGCGCCTGATCGACAGTCGTAACCTGCTGGACTTGCTCCCTGCTGAAAGCTACGACAATCAGCCGCTGGAACAGCCACTCGCCCTCGAAAACATTGGGTTGGCCAACAGCAGGCTGCTAGGTGGCTACCTGGCGACCAAGACAGGCCAGCCCAGCGCTGTGTTGCTGCGCAGCCAAACCCTGGGCTACGAGGGCTCCATCGAATTGCTGATCGCCATCGGCGCAAACGGCAAGGTGCTGGGCGTCAAAACGCTCAAGCAATCGGAAACTCCGGGGCTGGGCGGTCGACTCGCCGACTGGCCCAATGCCTGGCTTCAGGCTTTTTCCGGAAAGTCCCGAACCGAACCTGCCGACAATGGCTGGGCCTTGAAAAAGGACCAGGGACAATTCGATCAAATGGCGGGGGCGACCATTACTTCGAGAGCGGTCATCAACGCCATCCATGACGCGTTGCGCTACTTCGACGAACATCAGCAACAGTTGATTGGGAGCAGCGCACATGAATAAATCATCGACGCTGCAGAATTCGCTGATGCTTGCACCGCTGATCGGTGCCACGGATTCATTGGTGTCCGCTCTGGGCTTGTGGCTGATGTTCATTGTGGTGATCAGTGCCTTTGGAGTGAGCATGGGCGCGTTGCGATCCCGACTTGTCCCGGCGACACGTTTGCTTGCCAGCGTCCTGCTGGCGGCCACGCTGACCAGCTGCGCGGAACTCGCCGCGCAAGTCTGGTCGCTGCAATGGCACCAACATGTAGGGTTCTATGCAGGATTGATTGCCTTGCAATGCGTTGTGCTGGAACACACCGGTTTTCTCCAGAGCGCCTGGCGTGATCGCCTGCGCCTATGTGGCCTTTTCGGCGCGTTGATGGCGGGCCTTGGCTTGCTGCGCGAATTCATCGGCCACGGAACATTCGGCAGCCATCTGCCATGGCTGGCCGGCACTGCGCAAGCGGACTGGCAAGGCTGGGTACTGACCGCCGACGGTGGCTTGCGCCTGGCCACCCTGGCCCCTGGTGGATTCATTCTGCTGGGACTGCTGATCGCCGCACGTCAGGCCTGGACCCGCTCGACGCCCTCTCACTGACCGCCTTCGAGGAAACGCAACGCCCATGAATGCCGCAAAACGTCTGGAAATTTTTCGCCGATTTCACGAAGACAACCCGGAACCGAAGACCGAACTGGCCTACTCCTCGCCGTTTGAATTACTGATCTCCGTGATTCTCTCGGCGCAGTCGACCGATGTCGGCGTCAACAAGGCCACTGCCAAGCTCTACCCGGTGGCCAATACACCGGCGGCAATTTATGCCTTGGGTGTCGAGGGACTGTCGGAATACATCAAGACCATCGGGCTGTTCAACAGCAAAGCGAAAAACGTGATCGAGACCTGTCGCTTGCTGATGGAGCGTCATGGAGGCGAAGTGCCGCAAACCCGTGAAGAGCTGGAAGCGTTACCTGGCGTCGGCCGCAAGACCGCCAACGTGGTGCTCAACACCGCATTCCGCCAGCTGACCATGGCCGTGGACACGCATATTTTCCGGGTCAGCAATCGTACCGGCATAGCGCCAGGCAAAAATGTGGTCGAGGTTGAGCAAAAACTCATGAAGTTCGTGCCGAAGGAATATCTGCTCGACTCCCATCACTGGCTGATCCTCCACGGACGCTACGTTTGCCTGGCCCGCAAGCCTCGCTGCGGCAGTTGCCGAATCGAAGACTTGTGCGAATACAAGCAAAAGACATCGGACGATTGAGCCGCTATTAGGTTTTTCGATTTATCGATTGAAAAAATCTTTTTTACCCGCCGGGAGTTTATCGATATAAGGAGCGCCAAAGGCAGTCTTAGCCTGGAGTAACACTATGAGCACTGGCAAAGAGCAATTGGACGTAGAAGACGACTTCACCCCTGTTGAGGCAGATGATGCTGAACCGGTGGTTGAAGTGGCGAAGACCAACCTGAGCAAACGCCGCACCATCGACAATCTGCTGGAGGAGCGCCGACTGCAAAAGCAATTGGCCGATTACGATTTTGACTTATGACACCTAAAAGCCTCCCGAAACGGAGGCTTTTTACTAAGTGCCGACCCCTGATACCCGCCGCTCATCGCGCCTTGTCAAACGCTGAGACAGTCACACCAGACCATTGCGTTGAGCCAGTTCGATCAGGTCGACCAGGGAGCGGGCATTGAGCTTCAACAACAGACGAGTCTTGTAAGTACTAACGGTTTTATTGCTCAGGAACATCCCATCGGCGATCTCCTTGTTGGTCTTGCCTCGGGCCAGTTGTTGCAAGACCATCATCTCCCGCCCCGACAGTCGATCCACCATATCGGCTTCACTGGCGTTCCCCAAACTGGAACGTACGGTATGCAAGGCTTGATTCGGAAAGTAACTGTAGCCCGACAATACTGCCTTTATTGCACTGAGCAACTCAGTGAGATCCTGTTGTTTGCAGACATACCCTGCGGCACCGGATTGCATGCAACGCATGGAAAAATGCCCGGGTGCCTGGGAAGTTAATATCAGCACTTTCATGGGCATCGCTGTCGATGTCAGACGTGCAATGACTTCCAGCCCATCAAGTTTCGGTATTCCAATATCCAGGATGACAATATCCGGCATATGCTCACGGGCAAGTTGCAACGCATCCACGCCATTATCTGTCTCCGCAATAACTTCGTAGCCGTGACGCTCCATTAGCATACGTACCGCAAGACGAATGACGGGGTGATCATCCACGATCAGCACTTTATTCATGAGCAAGTCCAATTTTCGCTGTTCGAATTTTTAGAGCCCGCACGATAGCCTAGTCGTTTCACCCATGGCATGCCGCCCTCCTCGGCCACCCACACCGAGAGACATTCCCTACAGACATTAAAGAATAATCTTACAAAATTCCCAAAAATACTGTGGGGGTAAAGACTTTATCAACCTGAAAACATTTCGATCATCCGCAGTTTTTTGTTTCTGTTTAAAACCAGAAAACCAAATAACAGGGTTCGCCGCAAGAGATCCAACGAGTACGGACTATTGAGCTACCCTTAAAAGTAACTTATATTTACCACTTGAGATCCTATACCACAAACACCGCACATCAAGGATGTAATAAAAAATCACACCAAGCAACACTTCAACAACAAACTCAATCCAATCCCCCCTAAAACCCAACAACAGAGGCACCCTACGCACACTCAATACCGTTACTATCAAGCCTTCCAAATCTAAAACTTAAAAGGAGTATCACACCAACAAAAACACCGACCACTTAGTTATAAAAATCAAACCAAAAACATTAATCAATCGAGAAAAAACAATATTTAAATGAGCGAAAAACATGATCAAATCAAAGAAAAAAATCGTCAACCCCATGACAGTTATAGCAATATTTGCCGCTATTTCTGAAACATCGGCCGCCGTCTCACTGCCCTTTCTCGACAATAAGGAGCGGGAGTTCTATATCTGGTTCCTGATCAGTTTCCCTTTTTATTTGCTTTTTCTTTTCTTCGCCACACTCAACTTCAACTATCGGTCGCTGTACGCGCCATCCGATTACGGCAAGGGAAAGCATTTTATAAAAGTGATGGACAACGCTGAACGCGGTCAGCGCCCCGATAACCTGAAGGACCCTCCCGCCCGGATCGATATTCAGACGGGACTCTCGGCTCTAAAGCACGTTTGCATGGCCGAGCCGCTAAAAAAATTGCACATCGTCGATGCGCGGTGGCTAAACAAGAAAATGGAATTCGGGGCCTGGATTGAAAAAAACCGACACCCACAGGGAAGCCCTGCACAAGTGATCGTATTTCTCACCTGTACCGAATCGGAGGCACTGCTGAAGGAAAGCGCAAGCAAGCAATCAAAACAGGCAAAGAATCGCAACAGCCCAACGCTCTGCATTGCTTACAATTTGAATTCACGCGGTCTGACGATTCTTGATCACTCTTTTTACCTGACACGCAGCAGGTAACGCCTGAAAAGCATTCAGAGCGAGGAAACAGAAGGAAGGTATTACAAATACAAAAAGATTACTGATAACACGACGTCCGGCAGGAAAAACTCCCCCCTATTCAGAAATTGTGGCCTTGTCACCGACAAGGCCACAACTCTATTACCGTCGTTCCACTACGGTCGTTCCACTACGGCATCAAAGGTCTCAGAAAAGCTTCCGGCCTTTGTTCGCCGCAATACGCATGCGCAAGGCGTTGAGCTTGATGAAGCCCGCCGCGTCGGCCTGGTTGTAGGCGCCGCCATCTTCTTCGAAGGTCGCGATGTTGGCATCGAACAACGATTCGTCGGACTTGCGACCGGTGACGATCACGTTGCCCTTGTACAGCTTCAGGCGCACAACGCCGTTCACGTGGGCCTGGGACGCGTCGATCATCTGTTGCAGCATCAGACGCTCAGGGCTCCACCAGTAACCGGTGTAGATCAGGCTGGCGTATTTAGGCATCAGCTCGTCTTTGAGGTGAGCCACTTCGCGGTCCAGAGTGATCGATTCGATCGCACGGTGAGCGCGCAGCATGATGGTGCCGCCTGGGGTTTCGTAGCAGCCGCGGGACTTCATGCCCACGTAGCGGTTCTCGACGATATCGAGACGGCCGATACCGTGTTCGCCACCGATACGGTTCAGGGTCGCCAGCACGGTGGCCGGGGTCATTTCGACGCCGTCCAGTGCAACGATGTCGCCGTTGCGGTATGTCAGTTCCAGGTATTGCGCTTTATCTGGAGCCTTCTCCGGGGAGACGGTCCATTTCCACATGTCTTCTTCGTGCTCGGTCCAGGTGTCTTCCAGCACGCCGCCTTCATAGGAGATGTGCAGCAGGTTGGCATCCATCGAGTACGGGGATTTCTTCTTGCCGTGACGCTCGATCGGGATATTGTGCTTTTCAGCATAATCCATCAGCTTTTCACGGGAGAGCAGGTCCCATTCGCGCCACGGAGCGATCACTTTCACGCCTGGCTTCAACGCGTAGGCGCCCAGTTCGAAACGAACCTGGTCGTTGCCCTTGCCGGTGGCGCCGTGGGAAATGGCGTCAGCACCGGTTTCGTTGGCGATTTCGATCAAGCGCTTGGCGATCAACGGACGAGCGATGGAAGTACCCAGCAGGTACTCGCCTTCGTAAACGGTGTTGGCGCGGAACATCGGGAAAACGAAATCGCGCACGAATTCTTCGCGCAAGTCGTCGATGTAGATCTCTTTCACGCCCATGGCCTGTGCCTTGGCGCGTGCAGGTTCGACCTCTTCGCCCTGACCCAGGTCAGCGGTGAAGGTCACGACTTCACAGTTATAAGTATCCTGCAGCCACTTGAGGATCACCGAAGTGTCCAGGCCGCCGGAATACGCCAGAACGACCTTGTTTACGTCCGCCATGCCATCACTCCACGGGGTTCTACGGAAAGCCGTCAAGTCTACCGCTCATGCAGGATAATTTACAGAGGCGCGACAGCTTATGACGACGAAGCGACAGATTATGTCGAGTGAGCGACGATTACAGCGGGTTCAGGAAGTCGACGCGGCGCTCGCCGATGCAGTGGCCTGAGGGGCTGGCTTTTCGGTGGGCGCAACACGCGCCAGGTGCACATTGACCCGACGGTTCTTCGCCCGGTTGGCGGAATTGGTATTGGGTGCCAATGGATAACGCTCGCCGTGAAAGCGCACGGTGATCTGCGATTCCTGAACGCCGTTGGCCTTGAAGAACTCCATGACGGCCAGGGCCCGACGCCGCGACAGGTCACGATTGGTCAGGCGGTTGCCGCTGTTGTCGGAGTGGCCGTCTAGTTCGATGTGGTTGACCGTCGGGTCGGCCTTCATGAACTCCAGCATCACTTGCAATTGAGCCTTGGCCTGCGCGTCGAGATCGATGCCTTCGCCGGGGAAGCCGATCTGCGATTGTTTAACCTGCTCGAAATTCTTCGGCAGCAGCTTCGCCACGCAGCCCTGATAGTCGTTAAAGGCCTTGCTGAACTTGACTGGCAACAGACGCACTTCCGATACCCGGCCATCGCCCGAGTAATGCCGAACGACTGGACTGCGGCCATCCATCAGGCCACTGATCAAGCGGCCAGCCTGGACTTGCGAACTGTTGAACAACACATTGCCGCTGCCGATACGCACAGAACCGAGGTTGATGTCGCCACGCCCCGGCTGCCAGGGCGCTGCGGCCGCCAGCAAGGTCGCCGAACCGCCGCCGATCATCGAGTTGTAGGCCTTCAGGCGAAACGTCGCTTGCTCGCCAGCGCGACGCACGAATTCGCCCGAACCAAAATCGGTGATCGGCTGAGCCAGGCGGCACTCGAACTTGTCTCCTTCGACCGTCCACTCGATGCTCTCCAGACGGGTCTGGAAAGTGAGCGCCATCGCAGGAAGGCTGGCAAACACGCTGAGCAAGGCTAAATAACGCTGGCGCACGGGAGGCTCCACTGGCTTCTACAACAAAAAGACCGACACACAGATGTTTACGGCATACCTGTTGGATATCGGAAGCTTCCAGCAAAACTTGATAGCGAGTGCCTGGAAGAGTCTTTTCCGGTAGCATTCCCCTCAGTTTGACCCGCCTGGAATCCCCTCATGTCCGACCGCCTGACCCTGCTGCGTCCCGACGACTGGCATATTCATCTTCGCGATGGTGCTGTGTTGCCCAATACAGTCGCGGATGTCGCGCGCACCTTTGGTCGCGCCATCATCATGCCCAACCTGGTACCTCCGGTGCGTAACACCGCTGAAGCCGACGGCTATCGCCAGCGGATTCTCGCTGCACGTCCGGCTGGCAGCCGCTTCGAACCGTTGATGGTGCTGTACCTGACCGACCGCACCCAGCCCGAAGAAATTCGCGAGGCCAAGGCCAGCGGCTTCATTCACGCCGCCAAGCTGTACCCGGCCGGCGCGACCACCAACTCGGATTCTGGCGTCACCAGCATCGACAAGATTTTCCCTGCACTTGAGGCCATGGCCGAAGTCGGGATGCCCTTGCTGGTTCACGGTGAAGTCACCCGTGGCGATGTCGACGTGTTCGATCGCGAAAAAATCTTTATCGATGAGCACATGCGTCGTGTGGTCGAGCGCTTCCCGAGCCTCAAAGTGGTGTTCGAACACATCACTACCGCCGACGCCGTGCAGTTCGTCAACGAGGCTTCGGCCAATGTTGGCGCGACCATCACCGCGCATCACCTGCTGTACAACCGCAACCACATGCTGGTGGGCGGGATTCGGCCGCACTTCTATTGCCTGCCGATTCTCAAGCGCAACACCCACCAGGAAGCCCTGCTCGACGCCGCCACCAGTGGCAGCGACAAGTTCTTCCTCGGCACCGACTCGGCGCCCCATGCCCAGCACGCCAAAGAAGCCGCTTGCGGCTGTGCCGGTTGCTACACCGCTTATGCCGCGATCGAGATGTATGCCGAAGCCTTCGAACAGCGCAACGCGCTGGACAAGCTCGAAGCCTTTGCCAGCCTGAACGGCCCGCGTTTCTACGGCCTGCCAGTGAACACCGATCGTATTACCCTGGTCCGCGATGAGTGGACCGCCCCAACCAGCCTGCCATTTGGCGAGCTGACCGTAATCCCGCTGCGCGCCGGTGAAAAACTGCGCTGGCGCCTGCTGGAGGAACACGCGTGAGTGAAGACCATTTCGACGACGAACAGGACGGTCAAGGCGGCGGAGGTGGTTCGCGCCACCCGATGGCTGAGCGCTTCCGTGGATACCTGCCAGTTGTTGTCGACGTTGAAACCGGCGGTTTCAACTCTGCCACTGACGCCTTGCTGGAAATTGCCGCAACCACCATTGGCATGGACGAAAAAGGGTTTGTGTACCCCGACCACACCTACTTCTTTCGCGTAGAGCCTTTTGAAGGCGCGAACATCGAAGCAGCCGCTCTGGAATTTACCGGGATCAAACTCGATCACCCGCTGCGCATGGCAGTGAGTGAAGAAGCAGCGCTGACCGATATCTTCCGCGGCATCCGCAAGGCTCTGAAAGCCAACGGTTGCAAACGGGCGATTCTGGTCGGGCACAACAGCAGCTTTGATCTGGGGTTCCTCAACGCCGCCGTCGCGCGCCTGGACATGAAGCGCAACCCGTTTCATCCGTTCTCGAGCTTCGATACCGCGACCCTGGCCGGTCTGGCTTACGGCCAAACCGTACTGGCCAAGGCCTGTTCGGCAGCCGACATCGACTTCGACGGTCGTGAGGCTCACTCGGCTCGCTACGACACCGAGAAGACGGCCGAGCTGTTCTGCGGCATCGTCAATCGCTGGAAACAAATGGGCGGCTGGGAAGACTACAACGACTGATCCATCGTTGGGTTTATCCCGCCCATAAAAAAACCGGCCTCAACGGCCGGTTTTTTTATGCCTCAAACGTGCCTTACAGCGCAGCAGCGTGCTCGGTCAGGTAAGCCGCAACACCTTCGGTGGAAGCGGTCATGCCTTTGTCGCCTTTTTTCCAGTTGGCAGGGCAAACTTCGCCGTGCTCTTCGTGGAATTGCAGAGCGTCGACCAGACGAACCAGCTCTTCGATGTTACGGCCCAGCGGCAGGTCGTTGATGATCTGCGAGCGGACAACGCCTTTGTCGTCGATCAGGAACGCACCACGGAAAGCTACGCCGTCAGCGGACTGAACGTCGTAAGCCTTCATGATTTCCTGCTTGATATCGGCAGCCATGGTGTAACGGACCTGGCCGATACCACCATTGTTGACCGGAGTGTTGCGCCAGGCGTTGTGGGTGAAGTGCGAGTCGATCGAAACGGCGATCACTTCAACGTTGCGTGCCTTGAAGTCAGACATGCGGTTGTCCAGAGCGATCAGCTCGGACGGGCAAACGAAGGTGAAGTCCAGTGGGTAGAAGAACACCAGGCCGTATTTGCCTTTGATGGCCGACGACAGGGTGAAGCTGTCTACGATTTCGCCATTGCCGAGTACGGCCGGTACGGTGAAGTCTGGGGCTTGTTTGCCTACGAGTACGCTCATTGGATATCTCCTGGTGTAGAAACGTGAAGTTCCGGGTTTGCGCCAGCCTGCCACCTTCAGGCGACAGCCCTGTGACACGAACCCGCTTCATAAGGACCGGCCATCATACACTGCGTTTTTGCCCTGTCCTTAACGGTTTTTTTGTCAGGGGAAATGCAGTCGACCGGTTTTCCTCGTGACCGATGCCGAGAGGAAACCGTTCGTCAGCCCTGAGCAAAGCTTTCAGAAACCACTTTGACAATCATTCTCGTTAACATTAAGATCCATCGCAATTGAGTCACAACCAGCGACGGTTTTCACTTATGTATGTTTGCCTCTGCACTGGCGTCACCGACGGTCAAATCCGCGAAGCGATCTATGAAGGTTGCTGCAGCTATAAGGAAGTCCGTCAGGCCACCGGCGTAGCCAGCCAATGCGGCAAATGTGCCTGCCTCGCCAAGGAAGTGGTCCGCGAAACCCTGACCAAATTGCAATCGGCCCAGGCCGCGATTCCCTACCCTGTAGAATTTACTGCCGCGTAAGTAACGTATTTCAAAGAACCGGACTTGATGTCCGGTTTTTTTATACCTGAAAATCAATCGCTTACGCTCTAGACGCGGAACACAAACATTCTTATTCCGATTAATTTTCACTTAAGTTTCAATAACTTAGGTTTGACACTCTTAATTACGCGGCTCAAACTCAGCCTTATTGACAGCTACTTAGGGCAGGACCCCATCATGAAAGGCGACGTTACAGTCATCCAGCATCTCAACAAGATCCTTGCCAATGAGCTGGTCGCGATCAATCAATACTTCCTGCATGCACGCATGTACGAGGATTGGGGCCTGAACAAGCTCGGCAAGCACGAATACCACGAATCCATCGACGAGATGAAGCACGCGGACAAGCTGATCAAGCGCATTCTGTTCCTTGAAGGCCTGCCGAACGTCCAGGACCTGGGCAAGCTGCAGATCGGCGAACACACCAAGGAAATGCTTGAGTGCGACCTGCGTATCGAACGCACCGGTCATGCGGACCTCAAAGTGGCTATCGCTCATTGCGAAACCGTTGGCGACTTTGGTAGCCGTGAACTGCTTGAAGATATTCTTGAATCCGAAGAAGAACATATCGACTGGCTGGAAACCCAACTGGGCCTGATCGATAAAGTCGGTCTTGAGAACTATCTGCAATCGCAGATGGGCGAAGAGTAAGTTAGCGCCCGCTAAACTCGAGACAATAAAAAGCCCCGCACTCTTTTAAAGAGGCGGGGCTTTTTTATGCCTGCTCTTGTAGGAGCATGGCTTGCCAGCGATGAACGATGACGCGGTGTTGTTGCTAAACCGCGGCGCCTGCATCGCGAGCAAGCTCGGCTCCTACAAAGAGCGGATCAGGCTTCGGTCTTGTTGGCAGCAGCAGCTTCGACAGCAGCCTTGATGGTGGTTTGCAGCGAACCGTCTGCAGCCATCTCGGTCATGATGTCGCTACCGCCGACCAGCTCACCGCCAACCCACAGTTGCGGGAAGGTTGGCCAGTTGGCGTATTTTGGCAGGTTGGCGCGGATTTCCGGGTTCTGCAGGATGTCCACGTAAGCAAATTTTTCACCACACGCCATCACGGCCTGCGCGGCTTTCGCGGAGAAGCCACACTGCGGGGCATTCGGCGAGCCTTTCATGTAAAGCAGAATGGTGTTGTTAGCAATCTGCTCTTTAATCGTTTCGATGATATCCATGGAGCACCTCGGCTGAACTTTCCGACTCAAGGGTCGGCACGGTGGCGCATTGTAACGGAAACCCGAGCACCCTGCTCGGTCTCCCCGACAGACTTGATCAAGCCGCCGCCACGGTCACTGGCACACCGTTCAACGCCGCATTGCCCGACAACTCATCGAGCTGACACTCGTCGGTCAAGTCATTGGCGCTGGAGCCCGGCTGACCACTGGCAATGGTCATCTGCACACCCGGTCGCGCATGACCCCAACCGTGCGGAAGGCTGACCACGCCTTTCATCATATCCAGACTGCCGAGCACTTCAACTTCGATCTCACCGACCCGCGAACTGACCCTCACGCGCTGCCCGTCGTTGAGCCCACGACTGGCCAGGTCATCCGGGTGCATCAGCAATTGATGGCGCGGCTTGCCCTTCACCAGGCGATGGTAGTTGTGCATCCACGAGTTGTTGCTGCGCACATGACGGCGGCCAATCATCAGCAACTCATCGGCCGCTGGTGCTTGCAAGGCTGCAAAGCGCGTCAGGTCGGCAAGGATCGCTGATGGCGCAGCCTGGACGCGCTGGTTGGCGGTTTTCAGGCGTGGCGTCAGGTTGGATTTCAGCGCCCCCAGATCGACACCATGCGGATGATCAAACAAGGTCGCCAGCGACAATTTCTGTTGCGAAGCATCTCCATACAACCCCATCCGCAAGCCACGGTCGATCATCTGCGCTGGCGGGATCGTCGGCTTCAGTTCCTTGCCGGTCTTCGCAGCAAACGCCTTGGCCAGCCCCACGAAAATCTCCCAGTCATGCAACGCACCTTCGGGCTTGGCCAGGATCGCGCGATTGAACCGAGTGACGTTACGCACCGCAAACATATTGAAAGTCGTGTCGTAATGATCGTTTTCCAGGGCCGAGGTGGACGGCAAAATCAGGTCGGCATAACGCGTGGTTTCATTGATGTACAGGTCGATGCTGACCATGAACTCCAAACCGTCCAGCGCCTGTTCCAGTTGTCGGCCATTGGGCGTCGACAGCACCGGATTACCCGCCACGGTAATCAGCGCGCGGACCTGCCCTTCCCCTTCGGTGAGCATCTCTTCGGCCAGCGCCGACACCGGCAGTTCTCCGCCGTACTCAGGACGCCCGGAGACCCGGCTCTGCCACAGATTGAAATGCCCGCCCGAGGTGGACGCCACCAGGTCCACCGCAGGTTCGGTGCACAACGCACCTCCCACGCGATCAAGATTACCGGTGACCAGATTGATCAGTTGCACAACCCAATGACACAAGGTGCCGAACGCCTGGGTCGAGACGCCCATGCGGCCGTAACAGACCGCCGTCGGCGCCGCTGCAAAGTCCCGCGCCAATTGGCGGATCTGTTCGGCGGGCACCGCGCACAATGGGCTCATGGCCTCGGCGGTGAAACTCGCAATAGCCTCCCTCACCTCATCCAGGCCGTCCACCGGCAAATGACTGTCGCGGGTCAGGCCTTCAGCGAACAAGGTATTGAGCAGTCCGAACAACAACGCCGCATCGCCACCGGGGCGCACGAACAGATGCTGATCGGCAATCGCCGCGGTTTCGCTGCGCCGCGGATCGACCACCACCACTTTGCCGCCGCGGGCCTGAATGGCCTTCAAGCGCTTCTCCACATCCGGCACGGTCATGATGCTGCCGTTGGAGGCCAGCGGATTGCCGCCGAGGATCAGCATGAAATCGGTGTGATCGATGTCCGGGATCGGCAACAGCAAACCATGGCCGTACATCAAATGGCTGGTCAGGTGATGGGGCAACTGATCGACCGAGGTCGCGGAAAACCGGTTGCGGGTTTTCAACAGGCCGAGAAAGTAATTGCTGTGGGTCATCAACCCATAGTTGTGCACGCTGGGGTTGCCTTGATAGACCGCCACCGCGTTTTGCCCATGACGCTCTTGAATCGCCGACAGACGTTCGGCTACAAGGCTGAAGGCGTCTTCCCACTCGATGGGTTGCCATTCACTGCCGACACGCAGCATCGGCTGACGCAGACGATCCGGATCGTTCTGAATATCTTGCAGGGCGACGGCCTTGGGGCAGATGTGCCCGCGGCTGAATGTATCCTGGGAGTCACCCTTGATCGAAGTGATCTGCACTGCGCCTTCGACCTCGGTGGTTTCGATGGTCAGGCCGCAGATGGCTTCGCACAAGTGGCACGCACGGTGATGGAGAGTCTTGGTCATGGCCAGTCTCTGTCTTGTTCTGGGCGGGCGATATCGGCCGCGGGAACAAAACTATGGCGCCTGATCCACTGCTGCGCCAGCGACGTTCGTCTTGTGAATCGGCGGCCATCAGGCCAGCCGATGACCGCTGGGGATCAGTTCGGCGGCAGCCTCGGTGGCGTCTGCAACTGGATCTCCTGGACAGTTTCGATCTGCTCTTGAGCGAGATGAACACCGGTGAGTTCGCCGATCAGCCGCCAGTGCTCGTCGAGCCCGGTGCTGATGGTTGCCATGCGGTCGATCATCCGCCGGCCGGCGGCCCTGGTCACGTCGTCTTCACTGCGCATCAACTCGAAGGACATCGAGGTCATGGACGCGGTGAGGTGGGTCAGCGAGCGAGCCGTGAGGCCGAGTAACTCCATTAACTGTCGTTCTTTCGATTCCATTCCGAAGGCTTCCTGCGTCGTTCGTGCGTTAGTTATAACCCGCCACTTTGCATTAGCAAATGTTTCAGACCAGACACATCCCTCAATCCTGAGTGCAAATGTTTCGAATGACAGGTCAGAAACCGACCGTTGCTACACCTTCCCCGCCCCGTTTGATTGCAAAGCCCCGCGGCCCCAGTGTACAAATGACGGGCTGCTGTCAGGAAACAGGCTTCAAAAGCGCTACTGCGGTCATCCCGTAGCCCCTCTGAAATCCCCTAAAAACCGTAGCCCTATTGGTAAGACGCGACATTTAATTATAAGATCGCGCCTTCCCCTATTTCGTCGCCCCGTGCGGCTTACGCCGCAGGTCTCGCCCGTTTTTCAGTTAAACAAGGCTTTGAGTATCTGCGGTCTGTTGCAAAAAGGTAGTCAATGATGAGCGCAAGGCACTTTCTCTCCCTGATGGATTGCACGCCCGAAGAGCTGGTCAGCGTGATCCGTCGAGGCGTTGAGCTCAAAGACCTGCGTAACCGCGGCGTACTGTTCGAGCCTCTGAAAAACCGCGTGCTCGGGATGATTTTCGAGAAGTCCTCGACCCGCACCCGTATTTCCTTCGAAGCCGGCATGATCCAGCTCGGCGGCCAGGCGATCTTCCTGTCGCCGCGCGACACCCAACTGGGCCGTGGCGAGCCGATCGGCGACTGCGCGATCGTCATGTCGAGCATGCTCGACGCCGTGATGATCCGTACCTTTGCCCACAGCACCCTGACCGAATTCGCCGCCAACTCCCGCGTGCCCGTGATCAACGGCCTGTCCGATGACTTGCACCCGTGCCAGTTGCTGGCCGACATGCAGACGTTCCTCGAACACCGCGGCTCGATCCAGGGCAAAACCGTGGCCTGGATCGGCGACGGCAACAACATGTGCAACAGCTATATAGAAGCGGCGATCCAGTTCGACTTCCAGTTGCGCATCGCGTGCCCGGAAGGCTTTGAACCCAACCCTGAATTCGTGGCGAAGGCCGCCGATCGCGTCACCATCGTCCGCGATCCGAAGGATGCCGTACGCGGCGCCCACCTGGTCAGCACCGACGTCTGGACCTCCATGGGCCAGGAAGAGGAAACCGCCAAGCGCCTGAAACTGTTCGCGCCGTTTCAGGTCAACCGCGCCCTGCTCGACCTGGCCGCACCGGACGTGCTGTTCATGCACTGCCTGCCGGCCCACCGCGGCGAGGAAATCAGCGTCGACCTGCTCGATGACCAGCGCTCCGTCGCGTGGGATCAAGCCGAAAACCGTCTTCACGCACAAAAGGCCCTGCTCGAATTTCTCGTCGAGCCGGCGTATCACCACGCATGAGCCATCCATTACTGCTGAACCTGCGCAATCTCGCCTGTGGCTATCAAGACCAGCGCGTCGTGCAGAACCTCAACCTGCATTTGAATGCCGGCGACATCGGTTGCCTGCTGGGCTCTTCGGGCTGCGGCAAAACCACCACGCTACGGGCGATTGCCGGTTTCGAACCGGTACACGAAGGTGAAATCCAGTTGGCCGGGGAAACGATCTCCCGCGCCGGTTTCACCCTCGCCCCGGAGAAACGCCGGATCGGCATGGTGTTCCAGGATTACGCACTGTTTCCGCATTTGAGCGTGGCCGAGAACATTGCCTTCGGGATCCGCAAGCACCCGCAAAAGGATCGCGTCACCGAAGAGTTGCTGGAACTGGTCAACCTGAAAAACCTCGGCAAGCGCTTCCCGCATGAGCTGTCCGGTGGTCAACAGCAGCGTGTCGCACTGGCCCGTGCCCTGGCGCCGGAACCGCAACTGCTGCTGCTTGACGAACCCTTTTCCAACCTTGATGGCGAGTTGCGACGCAAGCTCAGCCATGAGGTGCGCGATATCCTCAAGGCCCGTGGCACCAGCGCGATTCTGGTGACCCACGACCAGGAAGAAGCCTTCGCAGTCAGCGATCATGTGGGGGTTTTCAAGGAAGGTCGTCTGGAGCAGTGGGACACGCCTTACAACCTGTATCACGAACCGCTGACGCCGTTTGTGGCCAGTTTCATTGGCCAAGGTTATTTCATTCGCGGTCAGTTGAGCAGCCCCGAGTCGGTACAGACCGAACTGGGTGAGTTACGCGGTAATCGTGCCTACACCTGGCCGGTTGGCGGTGCGGTGGATGTGTTGCTGCGTCCGGACGATATCGTTTATGCACCGGACAGCACGCTGAAGGCGCGGATTGTCGGCAAGTCTTTCCAGGGTGCGTCCACCTTGTATCGCTTGCAGTTGCCGACCGGCGCGCAGCTGGAGTCGATTTTTCCGAGCCATGCCGATCATCAGGTGGGTTCAGAGGTAGGCATTCGTGTCGCGGCTGAACACCTGGTGCTGTTTCAGGCGTCAGGGAGTACGGCGGCGCAGATTCCGGCCGTCGAATCCGGTGTGCGCCGCCACAGCAGCGCCCACTAAGCACACGCAATAAAATGTGGGAGCGAGCTTGCTCGCGATTGCGGACTGTCAGTCAACATCATCATTGACTGACATACCGCTATCGCGAGCAAGCTCGCTCCCACATTGGGTGCTCATTTAACCCAGCATTAGCGTTCCGCTTGCAACGAGCGTCGCATTCCCGCCGATTTTCACCCGATCCCCTTCCAGCCGACAGAACAACTCCCCGCCTCGAGCCGAGCGCTGACAAGCCGTCAGGCTCGACTTGCCCAAACGTTTCGACCAATACGGGATCAGGCTGCAATGGGTCGAACCCGTCACAGGGTCTTCGTTGATACCGATCGCCGGCGCGAAGTAGCGGGAAACAAAATCATGCTGGCTGCCCCTGGCCGTGACAATTGCCCCCGGCCACGGCAGTTTCGCCAGCGCCGCCATGTCCGGCTGACATTCGAGCACCGCCTGCTCGGATTCCAGCACCACGAACAACTCGTTCGACCCCAGCACATCAACCGCTTCCACACCGAGCGCGCGCTCGACATCCAGGGTCACGCCCACTTCCGACGGTACGATGGCCGGAAAATCCAGCCACAAGCGCTCACCCTCACGACTCACGCTTAGCGGGCCGGACTTGCAGATAAAGTCCAACCACTCGACCGGCTCTTTATAGATTTCAAACAGAACATACGCGCTGGCCAGGGTTGCATGACCGCACAACGGCACTTCGGTGGTCGGGGTAAACCAGCGGATGCGCCAGCCCTGCCGTTCGCGCACCACGAAAGCGGTTTCGGCGAGGTTGTGCTCGGCGGCGATCTTCTGCATTAACTCATCGGCAAGCCAGGCATCAAGGCGATAGACCATCGCCGGGTTGCCACTGAACGGCCGATCACTGAACGCATCGACCTGATGAAACTCAAGTTGCATAACCTTCTCCCTTTGCCAGGCCTCGGAGCATGAAGCTGCCGACAACCCGCCACCAGTGACAGAGCCCGTAAATTTGCACCATACAGCGCCGGGCTGATAGTCCGCGTCAGGCGCGGCCGATATCGGCGAACTTCGCCTGGGTATGTTCGGCCAGCACCGCGGGTGCCAATTCGACTTCCAGCCCACGTCGCCCCGCGCTGACAAAAATGCTTGTGAAGGGCTGCGCCGAATTATCGATAAAGGTGCGCAAGCGCTTTTTCTGTCCCAGCGGGCTGATCCCACCCAACAGATAACCGGTGGATCGTTGCGCAGCGGCAGGATCGGCCATTTCGACTTTTTTCACGCCCGCAGCGTGAGCCAGGCCCTTCAAGTCCAGACTTCCGACGACCGGCACCACGGCCACCAACAATTCACCTTTCTCGCTGGCCGCCAGCAAAGTCTTGAACACCTGCGCCGGATCCAGTCCCAGCTTCTCCGCGGCCTCCAGCCCGTAGGACGCTGCCTTCGGATCATGTTCATAACTGTGCACGCGATGTTCGGCACGAACTTTTTTCAACAAATCCAATGCGGGGGTCATGACAGCTCCAGACTGGGCGGCAGAAGAAAAATACTGCGCTGGATTCTAGGACATTGATCGGCAAATGGCTCTATTGCGGCGCTATTTCAAAGGCTTGGCGGTGCCTTATGCCGTTCGTCCACCTTCAGCCTGCCGCGTGAACGATGCGGTCATTCACGTGACTAATAGTTCGATTGTGACCGACGGTTCACTTTCGACCTTTGACAGCAGCGTTTCTTGTCTATATTTTTTCGAATCTGAATACTGTACGAATGTTCCTATCGCAGCACCCAGCAGTAGGCCGAGAACAGGATGGGGATCCTGTCTCGGTGAAAATCGCGCTTTTGACCATGATGCAAAAGCGCCAGACAACAACAAAAACGAGGTTTTCAATGACAACTGCTTTACAACAACCGTCGCTCTCAAGCCAATGCATGGCCGAATTCCTGGGCACTGCGCTGCTGATCTTTTTTGGTACAGGCTGTGTTGCCGCGCTCAAGGTCGCGGGTGCCAGCTTCGGCCTCTGGGAAATCAGCATCATCTGGGGGATCGGCGTGAGCATGGCGATCTACCTGACCGCCGGCGTTTCCGGGGCTCACCTCAATCCCGCCGTCAGCATTGCCCTGAGCATTTTTGCTGACTTCGAAAAGCGCAAACTGCCTTTTTATATTCTCGCCCAGATCGCTGGCGCCTTCTGTGGAGCGTTGTTGGTTTACACGCTGTACAGCAATTTATTCTTCGATTACGAACAAACTCACCATATGGTTCGTGGTACTCAGGCCAGCCTCGAATTGGCGTCGGTGTTCTCCACCTTCCCCAACCCGGCCTTGACCACGGCACAAGCCTTCCTGGTTGAGGTGATCATCACTGCCATCCTGATGGGCGTGATCATGTCCCTGACCGACGACAACAATGGCTTGCCAAAGGGTCCGCTCGCCCCGCTGCTGATCGGCCTGCTGATTGCCGTGATTGGCAGTTCGATGGGTCCGCTGACCGGTTTTGCGATGAACCCGGCGCGCGACTTCGGTCCTAAACTGATGACTTTCTTCGCTGGCTGGGGTGAAATTTCCTTCACCGGCGGGCGCGATATCCCGTATTTCCTGATTCCGATTTTTGCACCGATTGTCGGTGCCTGCCTCGGTGCTGCAGCGTATCGCGGGCTGATTGCCCGTCATTTGCCCAGCGCCCTACCTGCTACAAAGGACGCAGCACCGGCCATTGACGGCAAACCAAGAACTTCTTGATACCGTTGGCGTGTGATCCTGCCCACCAGATCACGCGCCGGACCTCTCTCCCTTTTTTCGTCCAAGGCAATCGACATGACCGACACTCAGAATAAGAACTACATCATTGCCCTCGATCAGGGTACGACCAGCTCCCGCGCGATCATTTTCGACCGCGACGCGAACGTGGTCTGCACCGCCCAGCGCGAATTCGCACAGCATTACCCGCAAGCCGGCTGGGTTGAACACGACCCGATGGAAATCTTCGCTACCCAAAGCGCCGTGATGGTCGAGGCCCTGGCTCAAGCCGGCCTGCATCACGATCAGGTTGCGGCCATCGGTATCACCAACCAGCGCGAAACCACCGTGGTCTGGGACAAGACCACCGGCCGCCCGATCTACAACGCGATCGTCTGGCAGTGCCGCCGCAGCACCGAGATCTGCCAGCAACTCAAGCGCGACGGTCACGAGCAATACATCAGCGAAACCACCGGCCTGGTCACCGACCCGTACTTCTCCGGCACCAAGCTCAAGTGGATCCTCGACAACGTCGAAGGCAGCCGCGAACGTGCGCGCAAAGGCGAGCTGTTGTTCGGCACCATCGACAGCTGGCTGATCTGGAAATTTACCGGCGGCAAAGTGCACGTCACCGACTACACCAACGCCTCGCGCACCATGCTCTTCAACATCCACACGCTGGAGTGGGACGCGAAGATGCTGGAGGTGCTGGATATTCCGCGCGAGATGCTGCCGGAAGTTAAATCCTCGTCGGAAATCTATGGCCACACTAAAAGCGGCATCGCCATCGGCGGTATCGCGGGTGACCAGCAAGCAGCCCTGTTCGGCCAGATGTGCGTCGAGCCAGGCCAGGCGAAAAACACCTACGGCACCGGCTGCTTCCTGCTGATGAACACCGGCGACAAAGCCGTGAAGTCCAAGCACGGCATGCTCACCACCATCGCTTGCGGCCCGCGCGGCGAAGTGGCTTACGCGCTGGAAGGTGCTGTGTTCAATGGTGGCTCCACCGTTCAATGGCTGCGTGATGAACTGAAAATCATCAACGACGCCCACGACACCGAATACTTTGCCAACAAGGTCAAGGACAGCAACGGCGTGTACCTGGTGCCGGCCTTTACCGGCCTGGGTGCTCCGTACTGGGACCCGTATGCCCGTGGCGCGCTGTTCGGCCTGACTCGCGGCGTACGCGTGGATCACATCATTCGCGCAGCCCTTGAGTCGATTGCCTACCAGACCCGCGACGTTCTGGACGCCATGCAACAGGATTCCGGCGAACGCTTGAAATCCCTGCGTGTCGACGGCGGTGCGGTGGCGAACAACTTCCTGATGCAATTCCAGGCCGACATCCTCGGCACTCAGGTCGAGCGTCCGCAAATGCGCGAAACCACCGCACTGGGCGCGGCGTACCTGGCCGGTCTGGCGTGTGGCTTCTGGGGCAGCCTGGATGAGTTGCGCGGCAAGGCGGTGATCGAGCGCGAATTCGAACCGACCCTGGACGAAACCGCGAAGGAAAAACTCTACGCCGGCTGGAAAAAAGCCGTCAGCCGCACCCGCGATTGGGAACCGCATGAAGGCGCTGAATAAGCCGAGCTGAGTATTCGTATCTGTATGTCCAAATAGCGTGAAAGCGTAGCGAGCGAAGGTAAGACAAGGCAAAAACAGGCGAGGACGCGGAGTTTACGAGGTTGTAAATGAGCAGTCCGAGCCTGTTTTTAACGCAGGATTGCCGAGCGCAGTAGCTTTCACGTTATTTGGAAACTGGTAGGGAGCAGATTCCTGCGTCATCATGGGCAAATTTTGCACGGCAGCCCAAAGGAAGCCCCATGAATCTGCCTCCCCGTCAGCAGCAAATCCTCGAACTGGTCCGCGAACGCGGCTATGTCAGCATCGAGGAAATGGCTACGCTGTTCGTCGTTACACCGCAAACCATCCGCCGCGATATCAATCAGCTCGCGGAAGCTAATTTGTTGCGTCGCTACCACGGCGGCGCAGCCTACGATTCCAGCGTCGAAAACACCGCCTACGCCATGCGTGCGGATCAGATGCGCGATGAAAAGCAGCGTATCGGCGAAGCCATTGCGGCTCAAATCCCCGATCACGCCTCGCTGTTCATCAATATCGGTACCACCACCGAATCCATCGCCCGGGCGCTGCTCAATCACAATCACCTGAAGATCATCACTAACAACCTGCACGTGGCTTCGATGCTCAGCGCCAAGGACGACTTCGACGTTCTGCTGACCGGTGGCAATGTGCGGCGTGACGGCGGTGTGGTCGGTCAGGCCAGTGTCGACTTCATTAACCAGTTCAAGGTTGATTTCGCCCTGGTCGGCATCAGCGGTATCGATGAAGACGGCAGTCTGCTGGACTTCGACTATCAGGAAGTTCGGGTGTCCCAGGCGATCATCGCCAATGCCCGACAGGTCATCCTCGCGGCGGATTCCAGCAAATTCGGGCGCAACGCCATGATTCGTCTGGGGCCGATCAGCTTGATTGATTGCCTGGTGACCGATCAGCAGCCTGTGCCGGCATTGGCGCAGTTGTTGAGTCAGCACAAGATTCGTCTGGAAGTCGTTTAACCCCCCTCACACATTCGTCGACTGTACCGACGCTATCGCGAGCAAGCTCGCTCCCACAGGTTATGCGCAATCCTTGTGGGAGCGAGCTTGCTCCGGGCGGCGTTCCGACGATGACATTAGCCCAAGCAACACACCTCTTGGCGCCCTCTCGCGCCTCTAAATGTTCGAAAATATTCCTTTGACGGCCCTTCGATCAGTATTTTCAATCGAAGTTAACTGGCTGTGGGCGACTTTATGGGCTACCATTTTCGCAAATGAACATTAATGTTCGAATTCCAATACGGAAAATCATAAAAGCCCGAGGCTAGCCGATGCCCACTTCTACCTTGCCTACGCCCCCTCTCGCTGAGATCTACGATATCGCCGTCATCGGTGGCGGGATCAATGGCGTGGGGATCGCAGCGGATGCCGCCGGTCGCGGTCTTTCGGTGTTTCTATGCGAAAAAGACGACCTGGCCAGCCACACTTCGTCGGCCAGCAGCAAGCTGATCCACGGTGGCCTGCGCTACCTCGAACATTACGAATTCCGTCTGGTGCGCGAAGCCCTGGCCGAACGCGAAGTGCTGCTGGCCAAGGCCCCGCACATCGTCAAACAGATGCGCTTCGTGCTGCCGCACCGCCCGCACCTGCGTCCGGCCTGGATGATCCGTGCAGGTCTGTTCCTTTATGACCACCTCGGCAAACGGGAAAAACTCGAAGGCTCGAAAAGCCTGAAGTTCGGCCCGGACAGCCCGCTGAAAAGCGAAATCACCAAAGGCTTCGAATACTCCGATTGCTGGGTCGACGATGCTCGCCTGGTGGTGCTGAACGCCATGGCCGCCCGCGAAAAAGGCGCCCACGTTCACACCCAGACCCGTTGCGTCAGCGCCCGTCGCACCAAGGGAATGTGGCACCTGCATCTGGAACGCGCCGATGGCAGTCTGTTTTCGATCCGCGCCAAGGCACTGGTAAACGCCGCCGGCCCTTGGGTCGCCAAGTTCATTCGTGACGACCTGAAGATGGAATCGCCGTACGGCATCCGTCTGATCCAGGGCAGCCACCTGATCGTGCCGAAACTGTACGAAGGCGAACATGCGCACATTCTGCAAAACGAAGATCAGCGCATCGTCTTCACCATTCCGTACCTGAACCACTTCACCCTGATCGGCACCACCGACCGCGAGTACACCGGCGATCCGGCTGCAGTTGCGATCACTGAAGGCGAAACCGATTACCTGTTGAAAGTGGTCAACTCCCATTTCAAGAAACGCATCAGCCGCGACGATATCCTGCACAGTTATTCCGGTGTTCGTCCGCTGTGTAACGACGAATCCGACAACCCGTCGGCCGTCACCCGCGACTACACCCTGGCGTTGTCGGGCACTGGCGAAGAAGCGCCGCTGCTGTCGGTGTTCGGCGGAAAGCTGACCACCTACCGCAAACTGGCCGAGTCGGCGCTGGCGCAACTGGCTCCGTACTTCAAGGACATCAAGCCGAGCTGGACCGCCAAAGCCACCCTGCCGGGCGGTGAAGACATGACCACCCCGCAAGCCTTGTGCGCCTTGATCCGTGACAAGTTCGACTGGGTGCCGACCGAAATCGCCCGCCGCTGGGCCACCACCTACGGCAGCCGCACCTGGCGCATGCTGGAAGGCGTGCAGAATCTCGGCGATATGGGCGAACACATCGGCGGCGGGCTCTACACCCGCGAAGTCGATTACCTGTGCAGCGAAGAGTGGGCAACCACCGCGCACGATATCCTGTGGCGCCGTAGCAAGCTGGGGTTGTTCACCACCCCGGCGGAACAGCAGAAACTGGCGGATTACCTGAGCAAGGTCGAGCAGAACCGCAGCAAGATCGAAGCGGCCTGACCCCTAATCCGCTTAAATGAAAGCCCCTGAATCTCACGATTCAGGGGCTTTTTTGTAGGCGCTTACTGCGCCAGATGCAGCAACAGGAAATCAATGAACGCCCTCGATTTGTGGGGCAAATGCGGGCTGCTGGGAAACACCACGTTGACGGACTGCGAGGGCAGCGAATAGTCGGGCAACAACCGGATCAGCCGCTCGCTGGCGATGTCGTCCTTGACCACCCACGCGGGCAGCACCGAGACGCCTAGCGACGACAACGTCATGGAACGGATGGCCGTGGAAGAATTGGATTCAAACTGATTGATCCCATTGATCTCGACATCACCCAATTGCGGATGGCGCAGCGTCCATTGAGTGGGCGCCTGCAGGTTGCTATTGGCAATCCACGGCACCGCATTCAGGTCCTGAGGTTTTTGCACTGGGTGACGCGCAAGGAACGTCTTGGTAGCCACCAGGACAATCTCATAATCCGCCAGTTTACGGCTCTTGAATGCAGAGTCCGCCAAGTTGCCTAAACGGATGACCAGGTCTAACTTTTCCGCCACCAGATCATTGAGTGACGAGTTAAAGTTATAACAGAGTTTTATTTCCGGATAGCGCTCTATAAATTGCGGTATCAACGGAAGAATATAGGCCTCGCCGTATTCACTGGTGGAACTGAAGCGTAACTTGCCGGACACCCGATTATGCCCTTTTAATACATTATCGAAGGCAATATCGATATCCGCGACAATACCTTTGAATTCTTCATAAAAATCCTGGCCTATTTCGGTGAGGGATATGTTTCGGGTATTTCGAATCAACAACGTCGCTGACAGCACATCCTCCAGCGCCTTGACATGCAGGCTGGCCATGGCTTTGCTGATGCTCAGGTAATTGGCAGCCTTGGTGTAAGAACCAAAATCGACCACGGCCAAAAATGTCTGGACCCGATTAAGATGAGTGTGCATCGCGATATGGCTCACTGTTAAATCCCGTCAAACATTGTTTCAAGGATAGTCGTATCGACAGTTCAAGTCCACCGCCCCTATGCTTTGCGACAAAGGGGAAACAACATGACCTATCGCTACAAAGTTGCGCTGATATTTCTGATCGGCTTTTTTATAGACTGCATTAACATCTTTATGTCGGCGGTCGCATTACCGAGTATATCGGCGGCGTTGCACGTTAGTTCTTCAGACGTTGCCTGGGTGGCTAATGCTTATATTCTGGGACTGACACTGATTATCCCGGTCAGCACCTGGCTGGCCGGTCGTTTTGGCAGCCGGGAAATCCTCACCGCCTCGATGATCGTATTCACAGGCTCCGTGTGGATGTGTGGGCTGGCCAACAGTTTCAACGAACTGGTGATCTGGCGCTTCGTCCAAGGCGTTGGCGGCGGACTGTTGATTCCTGTCGGCCAGGCGCTGACGTTCAACCTGTTCAAGGGTGAGCAGCGGGCGAAAATATCCACATTGGTCATGGCCGTTGCCATGATAGCGCCCGCCATTTCACCGACCATCGGCGGCGTCATCGTCGACAGCAGCTCCTGGCGCTGGGTGTTCTACAGCAACATCCCGTTCTCGCTGATCGCGGCATTGCTGTCCTGGTTCTGGATCAACGAAGCGCGCCCGACAAGTTTGCCCAGACCCGACATCAAGGGCTTGCTGCTGGTCAGCGCAGCACTCGGCAGCCTGCTGATGGGAATGTCGTTGTATGGCGGCGACGCTCCGGCAGGGGTGGCCGCCCTCTTCGTCATGGCCGGCGTCGCTTTCGTCGTGCTGTACGGGCTGCACTACCGCACCTGCAAAAACCCGATCATTGAACTGAGCCTGCTCAAAAGCAAAAAACTCAGCACCTCCATCTTTATCTATTACGCGATTCCCGGTGTGTTCACGGGGGTCAACTTGATGAGCATCTTCTTCCTGCAAAACACCCTGCACTTCAGCGCCCGACTGACAGGGATGTTCATGATCCTCTACGCCATCGGCGCGTTCATCTCGATGCTGGTCTGTGGCCGGGTCTATAACCGGATGGGCGCGAAGCGGCTGTTTGCCCTCGGCATGCTCTTGCACAGCGCCGGCATCGCCACCCTGTTACTGGTGAACGATCCCTCAGACTTTCTGGTGATTATCATCGCCTACAGCTTGATGGGGATCGGCGGAGGCATCGGTGCCAACACAGCACAAACCACGTCGCTGATGGACTTCGAGGGCAGTGACACCCACAAGGCCAGTGTCATCTGGAACATCAACCGACAGATGTCATTCAGCATCGGCGCAGCCCTCTTCCTGATGGTTTTCAACCTGCTCTTGAAGCATTTCGATACCACCCAGGCGTACCACGTTACCTTCGCCATCGCCGCGCTGGCGGGCCTGTTTCCACTCTTTCAACTGAGTCAGTTGAACACTCAAAAGGACTGTCATGCACAACAAAATAGTTGAACAGGCGCACCACAGCATTCATCACGTGCACGCGTTGATCCACACCCTGTTCATCGATTCAAACGGTGAGGGGCAGGCCGCTTTCGAGCCGCTGATGTCGGCATTCGCCGAGCACTTCACCATGGTCACCACTTCGGCCGCCATTGTCAGCCGGGCGATGGTCGAACAGATGTTCAAAGGTGCAGTCGGCGCCAAGCCAGGCCTGGAGATCGTCATCAGCGACCTGCAGACGGTCTGGCAGGAAGGCAACAGCGTGGCGATCCGCTACAAGGAAACCCATCGCCTCGACCAGCGCGAAAGCACACGGGTTTCGGTGGCGATCATTGGCATCCATCACCACAACGCCCAATGGACCTACCTGCATGAAACGCCGCTAAGCCAGGAAAGCTGATTCTTATATGAACGGCACGATCACTGGCTCTTATCTGGCCAATAGGCGTTAGCGGCCGCAAACACCATTCGGTTTTCCGAACGCGACCTGTCGGTCGATTCGGTTAACCGGATTCCCCCAACCTCAAAAACCTCGCCATAAATATTTAATCCCCTTATAAATCAATAAGTTGATCTATTCGGCCTGGCCTGGCACGAGTCATGCTCTACACTCTTGGACGAATGACCGCTGCGCCAACCCTTCAGGAGCCGGCAAGCATTCGAAGCACAAAAAAGGGCCGATGAACTGGCTCCATATAAAAACAATGTCGAGGAAAATTTGATGCGCATCGTTCCCCATCTCCTGGGCGCAGCCATTGCTGCCGCTCTGATCAGCACTCCAGTTTTCGCCGCCGAACTCACCGGCACCCTGAAGAAGATCAAAGAGTCCGGCGTTATCACCCTCGGGCATCGTGACGCTTCCATTCCGTTTTCCTACATCGCGGACGCTTCCGGCAAACCGGTTGGCTACTCCCACGATATTCAGCTGAAAATCGTTGAAGCCATCAAAAAGGACCTGGACATTCCGAACCTCCAGGTCAAATACAACCTCGTGACTTCGCAAACCCGTATCCCGCTGGTGCAGAACGGCACCGTGGACGTCGAGTGCGGTTCCACCACCAACAACGTCGAGCGTCAGCAGCAAGTTGACTTCTCCGTCGGCATCTTCGAAATCGGCACCAAGCTGCTGGCCAAGAAAGATTCGCCGTACAAAGACTTCGCCGATCTCAAAGGCAAGAACGTCGTGACCACCGCCGGCACCACGTCCGAGCGCATCCTCAAGTCGATGAACGCTGACAAGCAGATGGGCATGAACGTCATCTCCGCCAAAGACCACGGCGAGTCCTTCAACATGCTGGAAAGCGGCCGCGCCGTGGCTTTCATGATGGACGACGCCTTGCTGGCCGGTGAAATGGCCAAGGCCAAGAAGCCAACCGATTGGTCCGTGACCGGTACTGCACAATCCTACGAAATCTACGGCTGCATGGTCCGCAAGGGCGACGCACCGTTCAAGAAGGCTGTGGATGACGCGATCATCGCGACCTACAAATCGGGCGAGATCAACAAGATCTACGAAAAATGGTTCATGCAGCCAATCCCGCCAAAAAACCTGAACCTGATGTTCCCGATGAGCGACGAGCTCAAGGCCCTGATCGCCAATCCGACCGATAAAGCGGCTGACGAAAAGAAATCCTGATTTCTGACTAACCTTATCTCCTGAGAGGGCCACTGCCCTTTCAGGGATAGTCACTCCCTGCTGGCATTTCTGGAAACACTCGAACCGGTGGCTGTCGAGCCGCTCGTGTGTGCCCGACCGTCAAGGTTAGGGCGGGAACGGAGCTTCCCCAGGCGGGCATTTGTACATCGAACGATCTGAGGGGAGACCCTAATGAATTACAACTGGGACTGGGGCGTGTTCTTCAAGTCCACCGGCGTGGGCAGCGAGACGTATCTCGACTGGTACGTCTCCGGTTTGGGCTGGACCATCGCCATCGCCGTCGTGGCCTGGATCATTGCCCTGCTGCTGGGCTCGATTCTGGGCGTCATGCGCACCGTGCCGAACCGCATCGTATCGGGCATCGCGACCTGCTACGTCGAACTCTTCCGTAACGTGCCGCTGCTGGTTCAGCTGTTCATCTGGTACTTCCTGGTGCCCGATCTGCTGCCGCAGAACCTGCAGGACTGGTACAAACAGGATCTCAACCCGACCACCTCGGCTTACCTCAGCGTGGTCGTCTGCCTGGGCCTGTTCACCGCCGCTCGTGTTTGCGAACAAGTGCGTACCGGTATCCAGGCGCTGCCTCGCGGCCAGGAATCCGCCGCTCGCGCCATGGGCTTCAAGCTGCCGCAGATCTACTGGAACGTGCTGCTGCCCCAGGCTTACCGGATCATCATTCCGCCGCTCACCTCGGAATTCCTGAACGTGTTCAAGAACTCTTCGGTCGCGTCGCTGATCGGCCTGATGGAGTTGCTCGCGCAGACCAAACAGACCGCCGAGTTCTCCGCCAACCTGTTCGAAGCCTTCACCCTGGCAACGCTGATCTACTTCACCTTGAACATGGGCCTGATGCTGCTGATGCGCATGGTCGAGAAGAAAGTCGCCGTACCGGGCCTGATCTCCGTAGGGGGTAAATGATGGAATTCGACTTCTCGGGCATCATCCCGTCCCTGCCGGGTTTGTGGAACGGCATGGTCATGACCCTGCAACTGATGGCGCTGGGCGTCGTCGGCGGGATCATCCTCGGCACGATCCTGGCGCTGATGCGCCTGTCCCATAGCAAACTGCTGTCGAACATTGCCGGCGCCTACGTCAACTACTTCCGCTCGATTCCACTGCTGCTGGTCATCACCTGGTTCTACCTGGCGGTGCCGTTCGTACTGCGCTGGATCACAGGCGAAGACACCCCGATCGGCGCGTTCGCCTCCTGCATCGTGGCGTTCATGATGTTCGAAGCGGCGTACTTCTGCGAAATCGTCCGGGCCGGTGTCCAGTCGATCTCCAAGGGTCAGATGGGTGCTGCGCAAGCCTTGGGCATGACGTATAGCCAGATGATGCGGTTGATCATCCTGCCGCAAGCGTTTCGCAAGATGACCCCGCTGCTGCTGCAACAGAGCATTATCCTGTTTCAGGACACCTCGCTGGTCTACGCGGTTGGCCTGGTGGACTTCCTCAATGCCTCGCGTGCCAGCGGCGACATCATCGGTCGCTCCAACGAGTTCCTGATCTTTGCAGGTCTCACGTACTTCACAATCAGCTTTGCCGCCTCGCTGCTGGTCAAGCGTCTGCAAAAAAGGTTTGCCGTATGATCTCTATCAAGAATGTCAACAAGTGGTATGGCGACTTCCAGGTACTGACTGACTGCAGCACCGAGGTCAAAAAAGGCGAAGTGATTGTGGTGTGCGGGCCGTCCGGTTCCGGCAAATCCACCCTGATCAAATGCGTCAACGCCCTGGAACCGTTCCAGAAAGGCGACGTGGTGGTCGATGGCACGTCCATCGCCGACCCGAAGACCGACCTGCCTAAACTGCGTTCGCGCGTTGGCATGGTGTTCCAGCATTTCGAACTGTTCCCGCACCTGACCATCACCGAAAACCTGACCATCGCGCAGATCAAGGTGTTGGGCCGCAGCAAGGAAGAAGCCACCAAGAAAGGCCTGCAACTGCTTGAGCGCGTCGGGCTGTCTGCCCATGCGCATAAGCATCCGGGCCAGCTCTCCGGTGGCCAGCAACAGCGTGTGGCGATTGCCCGTGCGCTGGCGATGGACCCGATCGTCATGCTGTTCGACGAACCGACTTCGGCGCTGGACCCTGAAATGGTCAACGAAGTACTCGACGTGATGGTGCAACTGGCCCACGAAGGCATGACCATGATGTGCGTAACCCACGAAATGGGCTTCGCCCGTAAAGTGGCGGACCGGGTGATTTTCATGGACCAGGGCAAGATCATCGAAGACTGCAAGAAAGAGGAGTTCTTCGGCGACATCAACGCCCGCGCCGAGCGTACGCAGCATTTCCTCGCCAAGATTCTGCAGCACTAAAAGCTACACGGCCGCCCCTGTAGGAGCTGCCGCAGGCTGCGATCTTTTGATGTTGGCGTCAGCCCAGGCAACGATTTGCCTGCTGAACAGATCAAAAGATCGCAGCCTGCGGCAGCTCCTACACGGGATCTTCGGGGCTTGTAGTTCTGGTTGACCCAAGGCATCTGTGATGAAATGCGACCCCAATCTCTATCGCGCCGCGCCGCCATCACTCGCCGTGAAACCCCGTCTGATTCGCCATCTGTTCCTGCCGCCGCTGGTCATCGCCCTGATGATCGGATTGGGTTACCTCGGCTTCTGGGTCAGTGAACACTACGGGATTCGCAGCCTCAGCGAGAACGGCCAGCGTCAGCTCGAACTGCACGCCCGCGCCGTCGAGAGCGAGATCAGCAAGTACACCTACCTGCCCAGCCTGCTGGAACTCGAATCCAGCGTTTCGAAGCTGTTGGCCGACCCGTCGCCGGAACACCGGCAGACGGTCAATGAATACCTCGAAGGCCTGAACCGGCGCAGCCGCAGTCGGGCTATCTACGTGATGGACACCACCGGTCGTGTCATGGCCACCAGCAACTGGCGCGATGTCGACAGCTACCTGGGCGAAGACCTGTCCTTCCGCGCCTATTTCCAGAACGCCGTGCGCGGTCAGCCGGGGCGCTTCTATGGCATCGGCAGCACCAACGGCGAGCCCGGTTATTACCTGGCTCATGGCCTGGAAGAACACGGCAAGATCATCGGCGTCGCGGTGGTCAAGGTCCGCCTCGAAGCCATGGAAGAACGCTGGCAGCGCGCGCGGCTGGAAGCTTTCGTCAGCGATGAAAACGGCATCATCATTCTGTCCAGCGATCCGGCACGGCGCCTGAAATCGGTTGTGCCGCTGAGTGACGAAACAAAAGAAAAACTCGCTCGCAGCCTTCAGTACTACTGGTTCCCACTGAACGAACTGCAACCGCTGGCCCGGGAAAAACTGGCCGAAGGCGAGGAAAAACTCACCTTCCCCGCCAACAGCGAAGTGGAATCAGATGAAGAGGACATCAGCTACCTCTCGCAAACCCGCCCATTGAGCGATACCCCGTGGAATTTCACCCTGCTCACCCCCCTGCAGGATTTGCGGCGCGAAGCGATCAATCAGGGGATTCTGGTGGCAGTGGCGTTTGCCCTCGTGGCGTTCCTGCTGATCGCCTGGAACGAGCGGCGCAAGGTCATTGCCACGCGCCTCGCCGCCCGGGAAGCCTTGCAGGAAGCCAACAATCAACTGGAGCGTCGGATTACCGAACGCACCACCGACCTGCGCGCCAGCAACGAACGGCTCAAGGGCCAGATCCGCGAACGACGTGTGGCCGAAGAGACGCTACGCCGCGCCCAGGATGAACTGGTGCAGGCCGGCAAACTCGCGGCCATCGGCCAGATGTCCACCAGCATCGCCCACGAATTGAACCAGCCACTGGCGGCGCTGCGGACCTTGTCCGGCAACACCGTGCGGTTTCTGGAACGCGGTCAACTGGACGTTGCCAGCACCAACCTCAAGACCATCAACGAACTGATCGACCGCATGGGCCGGATCACCGCCAGCCTGCGTTCGTTCGCTCGCCGCGGAGACGACAAAGGTCAGGCCAGCCTCGGCAAAGCGGTGGATGCAGCCTTGCAGTTGCTCGGTGGTCGCGTGGAAAGCGCGCATCTGCAGCTGCACCGAGGCTTCGCCGATCTGCAGGTGCAGATCGACCAGACGCGCCTGGAGCAGATTCTGGTCAACCTGATCGGCAACGCCCTCGACGCCATGCAGGCACAGCCGCTGCCAGAACTGTGGCTCGAAGGCGAAGAGTTCGATGGCAAATATCGCCTTCGTGTGCGCGACAACGGCCACGGCATCGACGCCGAAGCGCGCAAGCATTTGTTCGAACCGTTCTTCACCACCAAACCCGGCGAACAGGGCCTGGGCCTCGGCCTGACCCTTTCCGCCAGCCTGGCCGCCGCCACCGGCGGGCACCTGGGTGTCGAGCACCCGGCCAGCGGTGGTACCACCTTCGTCCTCAGTTTACCGTTGGTAAGCCCCACTCACGCCGAGCCAATATGAACAACGACCTTAGTGTGCTGATCGTCGAAGACGACCCCCATGTGCTGCTCGGCTGCCAACAGGCGCTGACCCTGGAAGACATTCCCTGCGTGGGTGTCGGCAGCGCCGAAGAAGCGCTGGAGCGAGTCGGCGATAACTTCGCCGGCATCGTCATCAGCGACATCCGCCTGCCGGGTATCGATGGCCTGGAATTACTGACCCGACTCAAGGCCCGCGATCGCAGCCTGCCGGTGGTGCTGATCACCGGTCACGGCGACATCTCCATGGCGGTCGGTGCGATGCAGAAAGGCGCCTATGACTTCATGGAGAAGCCTTTCTCCCCCGAACGTCTGGTCGATGTGGCACGCCGTGCGCTGGAGCAACGCAGCCTCGCGCGGGAAGTCTTTTCGTTGCGTCGGCAACTGGCGGAGCGGGATTCCCTCGAAGGCCGGATCATCGGCCGCTCGCCCGCCATGCAGAACCTGCGGGATTTGATCGCCAACGTCGCCGATACCTCGGCCAACGTGCTGATCGAAGGCGAGACCGGCACCGGCAAGGAACTGGTCGCACGCTGCCTGCACGACTTCAGCCGGCGGCACACCAAGCAGTTCGTCGCGCTGAACTGCGGCGGCCTGCCGGAGAACCTGTTCGAAAGCGAAATCTTCGGCCATGAAGCCAACGCCTTCACTGGCGCCGGCAAGCGGCGGATCGGCAAGATCGAACACGCCGACGGCGGCACGCTGTTCCTCGACGAAGTGGAAAGCATGCCGCTGCCGCTGCAAATCAAACTGCTGCGGGTATTGCAGGAACGCACCCTGGAACGCCTCGGCTCGAACCAGAGCGTGGCGGTGGATTGCCGGGTGATCGCGGCGACCAAGTCTGATCTGGATGAGTCGAGCAAGGCTGGCGAGTTTCGCAGCGACCTGTATTACCGCTTGAACGTGGTGACCCTCGAGTTACCGCCGTTGCGCGAACGCCGCGAAGACATCCTGCAATTGTTCGAGCACTTCCTGCAGCAATCGTCCCTGCGCTTCGACCGTGCCGTGCCAGACCTGGACAACCAGACCCTGTCGAATCTGATGAGCCACGACTGGCCGGGCAACGTTCGGGAATTGCGCAACGTCGCCGAGCGTTTTGCCCTCGGTCTGCCAGCCTTCAAGAAATCCGGCGCCAGCGGCAGCAATCAGGGCCTGGCCTTCGCCGAAGCGGTAGAAGCGTTTGAACGCAACCTGCTGAACGACGCTTTGCAGCGCAGCGGCGGCAACCTGACTCAGGCCAGCCTGGAACTGGGGATGGCCAAGACCACGCTGTTCGACAAAGTGAAGAAGTACGGGCTGAGCCACTGATGGACCTGATCCTTAAAGCAACCCTGGGCGCGGCCGTGGTGGTGATCCTCGCCGCGCTGGCCAAAACCAAAAACTATTACATCGCCGGATTGGTGCCGCTGTTTCCGACCTTTGCGCTGATTGCGCATTACATCGTCGGCAAGGGTCGTTCGCTGGAAGACTTGAAGACCACCATCGTGTTTGGGATGTGGTCGATCATTCCTTACTTCATCTACCTGGCGACGTTGTATGTGGTGGTGGACCGGATGCGGCTGGAGGCTTCACTCGCGGTGGCGGCGGTGGCTTGGTTGATGGCGGCTACGGTGTTGGTCACGGTTTGGGTCCGCCTCCACGCCTGACTTTTGATCGTTCCCACGCTCTGCGTGGGAATGCAGCCCGTGACGCTCCGCGTCACTGGACGCGGAGCGTCCCCAGAGCCATTCCCACGCGGGAGCGTGGGAACGATCTCCGGTCAGGTCAGCTCACCGTCCCGCCCTTCGCTTCACCCATGATCTGCCGAATCGCCCCGACAAACGTCTCCACCGGCTGCCCGCCAGTAACGGCGTACTGCCCGTTGAAAACAACGGTCGGCACCGAACTGACGCCTCGCGACAGCCACAGCTGCTCTTCCTCACGAACTTCTTTGGCGAACTCGTCCGACGCCAGAATCGCCTCGGCCCGCGACCGGTCCAGCCCCACGTTTTCGGCGATCTGCGCCAACTGCCCATGGTCGGACGGATTGCCGCCCTCGGTGAAATACGCCTTGAACAGCGCCTCTTTCAGATTGAACTGCAACCCTTCCAGTCCCGCCCAGAACAGCAAGCGGTGGGCGTCGAAGGTGTTGTAGATGCGGCTGTTGCCGTCCGTGCGAAACGCAAACCCGACCTCGGCGCCGCGCGCGCGGATCATTTCGCGATTCTTCTGGGATTGCTCGGGCGTCGAGCCGTATTTTTCGGTGATGTGCTCGGTGATGTTCTGTCCTTCCGGGCCCATTTTCGGGTTCAGTTCGAACGGCTGGAAACGGATCTCGGCCTGCACTTCGTCGCCCAGCAAATCCAGGGCCCGGGTCAGGCCGTAGAGGCCGACGACGCACCAGGGGCAGGACACGTCGCTGACGAAATCGATTTTCAGGGGGGCACTCATCACACACCTCGCAGACTGGAACGCGCCGGAAAGCTCGAACGATACACCTGACGGGGTCGAGGTGGCAGCCACTCCATTGATCCCTGTGGGAGCGGGCTTGCTCGCGAAGGTGGTGTATCAGTCAAGCAAATGGTGACTGACACGACGCCTTCGCGAGCAAGCCCGCTCCCACATTTGATCGGTGGGTTACAGGAGGTTGTGTTCGGCCACCGGATCAATCTGCGCCCAATGCGAGGTGTCTTCGCGGTGAGCCTGCAAATACGGCAACACCGCCGCCAGCAATGGCGCCTTGAACGCTTCCTGGAAACGATGGGCCAAACCCGGAATCAGCTTCAACTGACTGCCGCGGATATGCGCCGCCAGATGTACGCCGTGCATCACCGGCAGCAACGGATCAGCAGTGCCGTGAACCACCAGCGTCGGTACGCGCAGTTGATTGAGCAACGACACACGACTGCGCTCGGCGAGGATTGCCATGATCTGGCGCTTCACGCCCTCAGGGTTGAACGCCCGGTCATAGGATTGCGCCGCCTGATGCAGCAACGTCTGCCGATCATCGCTCACCGTCGGGCTGCCCAGCGCCGCCAGCAAATCGGCTTGCTGCTCCAGCGCCACTTCGCGATTGGGCGCCCCACGGCGCGACAACAGTTGCACCAACGCCGCACTCGGCGCCGGCAAGCCTTCGGCCCCGGAACTGGTCATGATCAGGGTCAGGCTCTCGACCCGTTGCGGCGCCATCGCCGCCATGTGCTGGGCAATCATCCCGCCCATGCTCGCGCCCAGCACGTGGAATTGCTCGACGTGCAACGCATCCATCAAGCCAAAAGCATCGTCTGCCATATCGGTCAGGGTGTACGGCGCCGACACCGGTAAACCGAGTTTGTAGCGCAGCACTTCAAAGGTCAGGTTGGCATCGACGGGCGCTTGCCGCCAGGTCGAGAGCCCGACATCGCGATTGTCATAGCGAATCACCCGAAAGCCTTGCTGACACAGCGCGACCACCACCTCGTCCGGCCAGTGAATCAACTGCCCGCCAAGGCCCATCACCAGTAACAACGCAGGGTCCGACGCACGGCCGATGCTCTGGTACGCCAGGCTCACCTGTGCCAGATCGACCCGTTCGGTCGGAACATTGATATCGCAACGAGACGCCGCCAAGGACGGCAGGCCGAACAACAGCGCGGCCAGGAAAACCGCTGTGGAAAAAAATCGTGCACGCATGAAAAACACCGAAACGCAGAACTCCAGTAGAGCGCGAGTCTGATGAAGTTTGTTCAAGCGCGCTGCCACAGTTACGTGACAGTTTGATGAAGAGTGCTGAACGGTCATTTTCAAGACCGCGTTATCGTTCTTCGCGAGCAGGCTCGCTCCCACAGAATTGATGCCGTACACAACATCTGTGATAGCCCCTTCCCTGTGGGAGCGAGCTTGCTCCGGGCGGCGTTCCGACGATGGCGTCCGGAGAGACGCTACATCCGTTAAGCCAACTGACTCCGCAACTGCCGCGCCGCCGCCACCATGTTGACCAACGCCGCCTCAGTCTCCGGCCATGCCCGAGTCTTCAAGCCGCAATCCGGGTTCACCCACAACCGTTCTGCCGGAATGCGCTTCACGGCTTTGCTCATCAACTTGACCATCTCGGCCGTGTCCGGCACCCGTGGCGAGTGAATATCGTAGACGCCCGGGCCAATGTCGTTCGGGTAGTCGAACGCTTCGAAAGCCTCCAGCAACTCCATGTCCGAACGCGAGGTTTCGATGGTGATCACGTCGGCATCCATCGCCGCGATGGACTGGATCACGTCGTTGAATTCGCTGTAGCACATATGGGTGTGGATCTGGGTTTCATCACGCACACCGGAGGCGCTCAAGCGGAAAGCTTCCACCGCCCAATCGAGGTATTCCTGCCATTGCGCCCGACGCAGCGGCAAGCCTTCGCGGAAGGCGGCTTCGTCGATCTGCACGATCTTGATGCCGGCGTTTTCCAGGTCCACCACTTCGTCACGCAGGGCCAGAGCCAACTGCTGCGCCTGGATTTTGCGCGAGACATCTTCGCGCGGGAACGACCACATCAGCATGGTCACGGGACCGGTAAGCATGCCTTTCATGACCTTGTCGGTCAGGCTCTGGGCATACGTGATCCAGTCGACGGTCATGGCGTTCGGACGGCTCAGGTCGCCGTAGATGATCGCCGGTTTCACGCAGCGCGAACCGTAGCTCTGCACCCAGCCGAACCGGGTGAACAGGTAGCCGTCCAGTTGCTCGGCGAAGTACTCGACCATGTCGTTGCGTTCGGCTTCACCGTGCACCAACACGTCCAGCCCCAGGCGTTCCTGGACTTGCACGGCGTGACGGATTTCGCTGTGCATGGCGTCGGTGTAATCGTTGGCCGACAGCTTGCCTTGCTTGAACGCCTGGCGTGCCAGACGAATCGAACCGGTCTGCGGGAACGAACCGATGGTCGTGGTCGGGAATGCCGGCAGTTTCAACCGCGCACGCTGCTGCTCGATGCGTTTGGCGAACGGCGAGTGTCGTTGGCTGTCCTTGTCGCTGATGGCGTTTATCCGTGCCTGCACTTCGGCTTTGTGGATACGCGGCGACTCGGCGCGACTGGCCTGAATCGCACGGCTCTCGGCGAGGGCGGCTTGCACCTTGGGTGATTGCGGGTCGTTCAGGGCATCGCGCAGCACGGCGATTTCGCCACACTTCTGCACGGCAAACGCCAGCCAGCTTTTCAGTTCCGGATCGAGTTTGTCTTCGCGATCGAGGTCCACCGGGCTGTGCAGCAGCGAGCAGGAACTGCTGACCCACAGGTTGTCGCCAAAGCGTTCCTGGGCCGGCTGCAGTTGAGCGAGCACTTGCTCCAGTTCGCAGCGCCAGACGTTGCGACCGTTGACCAGGCCCACCGAGAGAATCTTGTAGGTCGGCAGACGATCCAGCACCTGGCCGAGTTGATCCGGGGCGCGCACGGCATCGATGTGCAGGCCTTGCACCGGCAGGCTGACCGCCAGGCCGAGGTTGTCTTCCAGGCCGCTGAAGTAGGTCGCCACCAGTTTTTTCAGCGGCGAGTACTGAAGGATGTGATAAGCGCGCTCGAAAGCGTTTTTCCAGGCCTGTGGCAGGTCGAGGGTCAGGATCGGCTCGTCGATCTGCACCCACTCCACGCCTTGGGCGGCGAGGCGACCGAGGATTTCGCCGTAGATCGGCAGCAGGCGTTCCAATAGGTCGAGTTTGTCGAAGTCATTGCCTTTGGCTTTGCCCAGCCACAGGTAAGTCAGTGGACCGATGATCACCGGTTTGACGTTGTGGCCGAGGGCCTTCGCCTCGTCGACTTCGTCGAACAACTGTTCCCAGCTCAGCTTGAACTGCTGGTCAGCGCTGAATTCCGGGACCAGGTAGTGGTAGTTGGTGTCGAACCACTTGGTGAGTTCCTGGGCGTATTGCGCTTTGCTGTGTTCGCCGCCGCAGCAGGCAGTCGTGGCGCCACGGGCCATGGCGAACAGGGTGTCGAGGGTCGGCAGGCCGCGCGAGTCCTTGGTGCTGTCGAAACGCTCGGGGATCACGCCGAAGGTCAAGGAATGGGTCAGGACCTGGTCGTACCAGGCGAAGTCGCCCACGGGCAGCAGGTCGATGCCGGCGTCTTTCTGCAATTGCCAGTGGGTGGCGCGCAATTGGCGGCCGACGCTTTTCAGCGCGTCCTGGTCCAGATCGCCCTTCCAGTAGGATTCGAGGGCTTTTTTCAGTTCGCGGTCCGCGCCGATGCGTGGAAAACCAAGTGTGTGGGCCAGAGCCATGGTGAATTTCTCCCTGTAAAAGATGGCGCTATTGTCGACACCCAACCCAACATGAGACAAACTCAACCTTTTCGTGTTGATCACAAGTTTTCCTCATGGAGCCCCCCGGTGCTTGAAATCCGTCACCTGAAGACCCTGCACGCCTTGCGCGAAGCCGATAGCCTGGTGGATGCGGCCGACCGCTTGCACCTGACGCAGTCGGCCCTGTCCCACCAGTTCAAGGAACTGGAGGAGCGCATGGGCATGCCGTTGTTCGTGCGCAAGACCAAACCGGTGCGTTTCACCAGTGCCGGTTTGCGTCTGTTGCAACTGGCCGACGCCACCCTGCCATTGCTGCGTGGCGCCGAGCGCGATATCGCGCGGCTGGCCGGCGGCACTGCCGGGCGTTTGCACATGGCGATCGAGTGTCACAGTTGCTTCCAGTGGCTGATGCCGACCATCGACCAGTTCCGCGATGCCTGGCCGGAAGTCGAACTGGACCTGGCCTCCGGGTTCTCCTTCGCCCCGCTGCCTGCGCTGGCCCGTGGCGATCTGGATCTGGTGGTGACCTCCGATCCGCTGGAACTGGCCGGGATCACTTACGTGCCGTTGTTCACCTATGAAGCGATGCTCGCGGTGGCCAATCAGCACCGTTTGGCGAGCAAGGCCTACATCGTCCCGGAAGATTTGCTCACCGAAACGCTGATCACCTACCCGGTGGAGCGTGATCGGCTGGACATCTTTACCCGTTTCCTGGAGCCGGCCGATATCGAACCGGCGCAGGTCCGCACGTCGGAACTGACGGTGATGATGATGCAATTGGTGGCCAGCGGCCGCGGCGTGTGCGGCATGCCCCATTGGGCGCTGCATGAATACAGCTCACGGGGTTATGTGAAGGCCAAGCGGCTGGGAGAGAAAGGTTTGTTTGCGACGCTGTACGCCGGGATTCGTGCCGACATGCTGGATGCGCCGTACATGCGCGATTTCCTGCTGACGGCCAAGGACACGTCGTTCTCGACACTCGACGGTGTCAGCGCCGTTCGCTGATCGATGTCAATGAAGGAACACGGAACAAATGTGGGAGCGGCGGTGCGACGATTCGACTTGCTCGCGAATGCGGTGTGTCAGCCAGCATCAATGTTTAATGTCAGACCGCTTTCGCGAGCAAGCCCGCTCCCACAGGGATTGCGGTGGATTTAGAGTTCGCGCCACATGTGGATTTTGTCGAAGTAGTCTTCGCCCACCCGTACCGCCAAAGGTTCAAGGCCAAACTGGATGAAGCCGCAACGCTGGTACAACTTGAACGCCGCGTCGTTGCCGGCGGTGACCGTCAGTTGGATCAGCCTCAGACCTTTATGGTCCTGCGCTTCAGCCAGGGCGGCCTGCACCAGGTGATAACCGACCCCGCGTTGCCGGACCTTGCCCGACACGTACATGCCAAACAATGTCGCCTTGTGCCGGGCCTTTTCCCGGGGTTCGAAGGCCAGCCCGACGATGCCCGCCAACTCACCCCCTTCGAACGCGCCGAATACCACGTCCAGCTTGCTGGTCAGGCGTGATTCCCACCAACTCAACGGCATCACGGCGCGTTCGCGCACGCTGGAGGTAAACGCCTGGGGATGCAGGTCATAGGCTTCGAGCATCAGCGCCCGATAATCCAGAGCATGACTGGCATCAAGCCGTTCAATCCACATGTTCAAGCCATCCGTCGTTGTTCCAGCATCAGTCGCACCGCCAGCGCCGACAGCACGAACCCCATGAAATAGCGCTGCACCGCCAGCCAGGACGGGTTGTTGACGAACCAGGAGGCGATGCCCGCAGCGAACAGCGCGATCAGCAGATTGACGATGAAACTGACGCTGATCTGGGTCAGACCCAGCGTGATGCTTTGAGTGAACACCGAGCCATGCTCAGGCGTGATGAACTGCGGAAACACCGACAGATAAAACACCGCAATTTTCGGGTTCAGCGCACTGGTGAGAAAACCCATGGTGATCAGTTTGCGCGACGAGTCCGGCGGCAACTGCTGCGCTTCGAACGGTGAACGCGCACCCGGCTTGACGGCTTGCCAGGCCAACCACATCAGGTACAGCGCACCGGCCCACTTCAGCACTTCGTAGGCCATCGGCACCGCCAGAAACACCGCGGTCAAACCGGCAGCAGCCGCGAACAGGTGCACGAAAAACCCCGCGACCACACCGAGCAACGAGGTCACACCGGCCTTGCGCCCCTGGCAGATCGAACGGGAGATCAGGTAAATCATGTTCGGCCCCGGCGTCAGCACCATCAGCAACGCGGCAGCGGCGAAAATCAGCAAGTCTTGAAGCGGGATCATAGGCAGTCCTTGCTCTTATGAAATCAGCACTAGGGAAATGATCAGGCGATCGTTAATGAGGCTCGATAAAACGGCAGGATCAGGTCCCGTGTCAATGGCGCCAGCGTGACATTGCCATCGGTGGTCGGGTCGATCCAGCGCACTTCTTCAATCTCCGCCGCAGGCGATACGTCTGAATTGATGGTCAGCTGAAAGAGTTCGGCCTGGACGACAAAACCCGGCTCATTGGCGGCCGGTGCCGAGAATTGCCCGAGATAAGTGGCGTGCGCCGGATCGATGACCATGCCCAATTCCTCTTCCAGTTCACGGGCCAGCGCGTGGACCGGTTGCTCATGGGCCTCGATCTTGCCCCCCGGCTGCATGAACGCTTCGGTGCCGCGCTTGCGGACCAACAGCGTGCGACCGTCCGGGCCGATCAACAGGGCGGCGGCGATGCGGATGAGACGGGGCGAAGCAGCGGATGAAAGGGTCATGGATCAGGATCGTCCTTGGGAAAAGGCGCAAGGATCACATGGCTCCGCTGCCTCGTCACGCCGAAAAAAATCTTCAAAGCACCACTGCCCCCTGTGGGAGTGAGCCTGCTCCGGGCGGCGTTCCGACGATAGCGGTTCAACATTCAACATCTATATTGACTGACACACCGCTATCGTCGGAACGCCGCCCGGAGCAGGCTCGCTCCCACAGGGGGTGTGCAGCGACTGGAACCTCTAACCTGCCTCGAGAATCGCGCCGTTCACTTCCTCCGGCACCTTCACAAAAATGCTGTATTTCGCGCCTTCCATAGCTTCGAAAGCGATCAACTTCTCCACCAGCGGCCCATTCAACACCTTGCCGGCATTGAGCAGCAGCATGCCGTTGTCGGCATTGAGGTTGCGCGCCAGGATCATGCCCGCCGCCACTTCCCGTGTGGTCATCACCTTGACCGACGGATCGGCCAACGAGACATCGCTCAAGTACGCGGCACAGACCTGGATGAAATCCTCCACCAACTCGGGATCGTAGAGTCGCCCGGCATAGCTGCGGATGTAGACCAGCGCTTCATCGCTGTTCATCTGCCGCTCGAGGATCAGCCCGCGTTGCAACTCGATGAAATCCACCGCCAGTTTCAGCAGCCGCGAACCTAGCGGAATCGCCTCGCCCTTGAGCCGGTCGGGGAAACCGCTGCCGTCCCAGCGCTCCTGATGATGAAGAATCAGACGGGCGGCGTCCTTCATCGGGTCGAGCGTCATCAACAGCGATTCACTCTGCTTGGGATAACCGCGATAGCGCTCCCGATCATTGTGGTGCAGCAGGTCCGCGGGCGCGGTCATCATGCTGTCGGTCCAGCTCAGCTTGCCGATGTTATAGAGCGCCGCCGCCATGGTCAGGTCGCGACTGGTGCCCTCGTCCAGGCCATGAAGTTTGCAGTAGACCCGCACCAGTTCGATGATCTGGCGGTTGGTCTGTTTGGCCGGCGGCAGGCGCAGGTTGGCCAGCAGCGAAAACACCTCGGTGCCGGTGACATAGCTGTGCTTGAGCTCTTCATAGGCCAGGTCGAGCATGTCGGCGGTCTGCTGGAGTTCGGCGGTGCGGGCGGCGACGTGTTTTTCCAGCGTGATGTTGAGCGACTTCAACTGATCGTTCTGCAGTCGGGTCAACTGCTCCAGGCGCTGGCGTTCGCGCTCGGAATGTTGATGAGCCAAAGCCTGGCGCAAGGTCAGGAGCATTTCCTCGTCATTCCAGGGTTTGCTGATGTAGCGGTGAATCTGCCCTTCGTTGATGGCTTTGATGATCGTCGGCATGTCCGCGTAGCCGGTGAGCAGAATCCGGGTGGTCGTCGGGTAAAGCTGATGGATGCGGGCCAGCAGCGTGGCGCCATCCATATTGGGCATGCGTGCGTCGGTCATCACCAGATCGATGGACTGTTGCTCCATGATCTCCAGCGCCTGGGCACCGCTGGAGGCCAGCAGCACCTCGTAGGGCTGGCCGCGTAACAGGCGACGCAGGCTGTTGAGGATTGACTCCTCGTCATCGACCAGCAGCACCTTGGGTTTATCGTTCAAAGTCGTGGGGAGTTGCTCTTCCATGGCGTCACCTCAAGTGAAACGGGCACATCGTTGTGGCAGGCCCCGAGGCAAACATCCCCTATTGCCGGAGCCTGACCTACAGGCTAGATGATTTTCAGCCCGCCAACGGAAATGATTCAGCTCATTGAGTTGCGCGAAGTGCGGGACAGACGACTATGCTCAGCTGACTCGGATCCATAATCTGTACGTTCGGCCAGGTGATCAGGGAAAGGAAGCCCCCTATGAGAACACCGCATCAAACTGCTGCCGGAACTGGCGTATGTCGATAAATACGCTGCTGGCGCGGACCAACCGACGGATTCTTATCGTCGACGACACCGCCTCGATTCATGCGGACTTCGCCAAGATCCTCAGTCCGCCATCGATCGATGACGACAGCCTGATCAGCGCCGAAAATGCCCTGTTCGGCACCCCCGCGGCGCTATCGCTGCAAAGCTTCGTACTCGACTCGGCGTTTCAGGGCCTCGAAGCCCTGGACAAGGTCGAAACGGCGCTGGCCAACGACATGCCCTTTGCGATGGCCTTCATTGACATGCGCATGCCGCCGGGCTGGGACGGGCTGGAAACCATCGAACGGCTGTGGCAGGTCGATCCCAAGCTGCAAGTGGCGCTTTGCACCGCTTATTCCGACTACTCCTGGGAAGACATCGACGAACGCCTGGAACTGGGCGATCGCCTGCTGATTCTCAAAAAGCCCTTCGATGCCATCGAAATCCGCCAGATGGCCAGCGCATTGACGGCCAAGTGGCAAATGACCGAAGACGCAGAGCTGAAGATGTCGCTGCTCGAACAGGCAGTCGAAGAACGCACCCGCGAGCTGTCCGATGCCAACATCATTGTGCAGAACAGCCCGACCATTCTGTACCGACTGCAGGGCGAACCGTCGTTTCCACTGATGTACATCTCGCACAACATCACCAAATACGGTCATGTCGCGGCGAAACTGGTGGCCTCGGCCAACTGGGCCCAGGAACTGATCCATCCCGATGATCAAACCAAGGTCGACACCGCCATGGCCCGGGTGCTGGACCGTCATGCGGCAGGCGCTTCCATCGAATTCCGGATGCGCACTGGCGAAGGGGCCTGGCGCTGGGTCGAAAACCGCTACATCCCGGTGCGCGACGATGAAGGCCGGTTGCTGGAAGTCGAAGGCATCATCATCGACATCACCGAACGCAAACTGGCCGAAGAGAAAATCGCCCTGCTGGCCCGCACCGACGGACTGACCGGGCTAGCCAACCGCGCGACGCTGATCGAGCGGTTGCACCAAGCATTCGCCGCTGCTCGTCGCGGGGCGGCACCGTTCGCCATGTTTTACCTGGACCTGGATCACTTCAAACGCATCAACGACACCCTCGGCCATCCGGTGGGCGACCTGTTGCTGCAAGAGGTTGCACGCCGGATCAAGGCCTGTGTGCGCGAAAACGATGTGGTGGCCCGCCTCGGCGGTGACGAGTTCGCGATCTTGCAGCTGGACGTCGGCGACCCGACCCAATCCGCGGCCCTGGCCGCCAAGATCCGCGATACGTTGGTGCTGCCCTATTCCCTGGCCGGCAATGATGTGCGGGTCTCGGTGAGTATCGGCATCAGCAGCTACACCCCGGAAAGCACCAGCGCCGACGGCCTGCTGACCCAGGCCGACATGGCGCTGTATCGCTCCAAGGAAAAGGGCCGCAACCAGTACCACTTCCACTCCGAGGAGATCAATCAGGAGGTGGTCGAACGCATGACCATCGCCAGCGACTTGAGAGCGGCCATCGAACACGAAGAACTCGAACTGCATTACTGGCCGGAAGTGGACCTGAGCAGCGGCAAAATCCTCGGCATGGAAGCTCAGGTCAGCTGGAACCACCCTGAGCGCGGTTTACTGGAAGCCCCGGCGTTCCTGCCCGCCGCGGAAAAAACCGGCACCATCGTCGCGCTCGGTCACTGGGTGCTGGATCGCGCCTGCCAGCAGATGCGCCAATGGCGCGACGAAGGCATGGCGCCGCCGGTGATTGCGATCAAACTGTCCCTGGCCCAACTCAAGAGCGGTCCCGAACTGATCTATGACGTGCTGCGTACCACCGCACGCTGGGAACTCTGCCCTTGGGACCTGCGCTTCGACGTCACTGAAGCGACGCTGGCCCAGACCAAATGGACCCACAACGATGTGCTGCCGCGCCTGCGTGAGCTGGGGGTGAAGATCGCCATCGACGACTTCGGCACCGAGTATTCCTCGTTCGACTACCTCAAGACCTACCAGGTCAATCACCTGAAACTCGCACAGGCCTTCATCGACACCGCCGCCCGCGATCCGGTCAGCGCGAACACCCTGCGCGCCATCATCAACTTCGCCCGTGAAGTCGGGATCGGCATCATTGCCGAGGGCGTCGAAACCCAGGAGCAGCGCAGCTCGCTGATGGCCACCGGTTCACCGATGAACGCCCAGGGTTACTTCTTCAGCAAAGCGGTCAGCAGCCAGCAGGCTGCCGAGCTGCTGAAGGCCGGCAGCATCGTGCCCCCGAACCACGACATCGGGCCGATCCTGGACAACCCGCCACGCTTCACGGAGGACAAAGGATGAAATCGCCTTTCGTGCGGACCAACCGGCGCATCCTGATCATCGACGACACGCCCTCGATTCATGAGGATTTTCGCAAGATTCTTGGCCCTGAGATCGAAGGCGAAGAGCCCGGAGGCGAACAGACCCTCGCCGGTACTGAAGAAGCCCTGTTCGGCACCGTGCAGCTTGATCGGCTGACGTTCCAGCTCGACTCGGCCTATCAGGGTCAGGAAGCCCTCGAACTGGTCTCGCGCGCACTGGCCGAAGGTCGCCCCTATGCCATGGCGTTCACCGACATGCGCATGCCACCAGGCTGGGACGGCCTGGAAACCATCGAACAACTGTGGAAGGCCGATCCTCACCTGCAAATCGCGTTGTGCACGGCCTATTCCGATTACACCTGGGAAGACATGGCCGAACGGCTGGAGTTCGGCGACCAGTTGCTGGTGCTGAAAAAACCTTTCGACAGCCTGGAAATCCGCCAGATGGCCAGTGCCCTGACCTGGAAATGGCAGATGGCGCAGGACGCGGCGATGAAGGTCCTGAGCCTGGAGCAAACCATCGAGGCGCGGGTCCACGAATTGCTCAAGGTGTCGCACCTGTTGCAGTACGACGTACTGACCGAGCTGCCCAACAGCACATTGCTCGGTGACCGGTTGAACCAGTCGCTGGCCCTGTCCCGGCGCCATGACAAACAACTGGCCGTGATGTTTCTGGGCCTCGATCGCTTCAAGCGCATCAACAATGCCTTGGGCCATCCGGCCGGTGACGAAATGCTCAAACAGGTCGGGCGCAATCTGGTAGCGACAGTGCGCGAGTCCGACTCGGTGTTCCGTTACGGTTCCGATGAATTCGTGGTGATCCTCGCCGATGTCCGCCATCCCCAGCAGACCAAGGGCATCGCCGAAAAACTCTTGAACGCCATCCGCGCGCCCCAACACATTGCCGGCCACGACCTGAGCGTGACCGCCAGCCTGGGCATCAGCATTTACCCGGACGACGGCTTCGATGCCATCGCGCTGATCAAGAAAGCCGAAACCGCGATGCGCAACGTCAAGGAAAGCGGCCCGAACGATTTCAGATTTTTCATCGACGAGATGAACCAGCGCGCCCGGGATCAGCAAAGCATCGAGAGCGGCATTCGCCTGGCGCTGGAGCGCAACGAATTTGTCCTGCATTACCAGCCCAAACTGGACCTGGGCAGTGGCCAGGTGGTCGGGGCCGAGGCGTTGATTCGCTGGCAAAAACCGGGGCACGGCCTGGTCTACCCCTCAGAGTTCATCAGTGTGGCCGAAGACAGCGGTTTGATCGTGCCGTTGAGCAAATGGGTGCTGGCTGAGGCGTGTCGACAAGCCTGCGCCTGGCAGGCCGCGGGGCTGCCGAAGATCTGTATGTCGGTGAACATGTCGGCCATCGATTTCCGTCAGCGGGACTTTGTTGACGGCATCGAACTGACACTCAAACAAACAGGTTTGGAACCGGCCTTGCTGGAGCTCGAAATCACCGAAGGCGTGTTGATGCAGAACATCGAAACCACGGTGAACGCCCTGACCCGGCTCAAGGTGATGGGCGTGCGACTGGCCATCGATGACTTCGGTACCGGTTATTCCAGCCTGAGCTACTTGCGGCGTTTTCCCATCGACGTGCTGAAAATCGACCAGTCGTTCATTCGCGGTTTAAGCAGCGACAGCAATGACGCCGCGCTGGTCAGCGCCATCATCAGCCTGGGCCGGAGCCTCAAGCTGACCATCATTGCCGAAGGGGTGGAAACCCTCGAACAACTGGATTTCCTCAAGGCCCATCAATGCGAGGAAGGCCAGGGTTTCTACTTCAGCAAAGCCGTGGAGCCGGACGCTTTCGTCCGGTATCTGGGGTCAGTGAAGCCCTCTTCATCCGCAGCCACGTGAACGATGCGCAACGACACACAGGCCCCAAGCCAAGGAATTATCAGATGTCGCCTTCCTTTCACCGTCTGCTATTGGCGCCGTTGTTCGGGTTCTGCCTGAGCGCCAGCGCCGCGCCGCTGGATGAACCGCTCAAACCATTGCCGGCGGTGCCCCAGCAGAATCCGCTGAAGGTAGAACTCGGTCGCCAGTTGTTCAACGAGACACGCTTGTCGGTTAACGGCAGTCTGTCCTGCGCCAGTTGCCATCGACTGGAAAACGGCGGTGCCGACAACAAGGCGTTTTCCATCGGGTTCAACGGCGCTCCAGTGACGATCAACACCCCCAGCGTGTTCAACTCCAGTTTGAATTTCCGGCAGTTCTGGAACGGCCGCGCCGACACCCTGGAAACACAAGTCCACGGCGTGGTGCAGAGCCCCAGTGAAATGGGCAGTAACTGGGAGCATGTGGTGGAGGTGTTGACAGCCGAACCGGCTTATCAGGCGTCGTTCGCCAACGCCTACCCGGACGGCGTGACCATGGACAATGTGCAGAATGCCCTGGCCACCTATGAACGCACGCTGATCAGTGCCAATTCGCGTTTCGACCAATACCTGATGGGCGATACCGACATTCTCACCCGAGACGAAAAGTACGGTTACCAACGCTTCAAGGAGTACGGCTGCATCGCCTGCCACCAAGGGGTGAACATCGGCGGCAACATGTACCAGAAGTTCGGGGTCATGGGCGACTACTTCCAGAAACGTGGCAACCCTACCGAAGCCGACCTGGGCCGCTATCTGGTCACCAAGGACGAAGAGGACCGCAACGTATTCAAGGTCCCGAGCCTGCGCAACGTCGCCGTGACAGCACCGTACTTTCACGACGGCTCGGCCAAGACTCTCGAAGACGCGGTGGACGTGATGTTCACGTTCCAGCTCGGGCGTGTTCCTTCCGCCGAGGACAAAACCCTGATTATCAAGTTCCTCAAAACCCTGACCGGTGAATGGGAAGGCAAGCCCTTATGAAAACATCCAACCGCCGCAACCTGGCGTTGCTCAGCGTCGTAGCCGTGTTGCTGGCTTCGTTGCTGCTGTTCCTGTACCTCAAGTCCAGCTCGAACCAGACGACGACCTACGCCGAATCCCGGGACTTGATCGGCCAGATCAAGCAGCTAAACGCACAATGGGAAACCGAGATCCTCAAGGCCAGGATCGCCATCAGTCACAACTACGATCCGTTGGTCGCACCGCTGACCGAGATGACGAACCTGTGGGAGCGGTTCGACACGATGGAGTCGAACCACGGCCGCGCAGAATCGCCTGCCTGGCGCGCCAGCCATGATGCCTACCTGACCGCCATTCAGGAAAAGACCCGCTTGGTGGAGCAGTTCAAGTCTCACAACGCCGTGCTGCGCAACTCGCTGGCGTTCCTGCCCACCGCCGAGGACGACATTCAGGAACAACTGGCCCGGTTGGTGGATGAGGACCAACTGCAACTTCAGAACATCGCCACCGACACGTATGACTTGCTGCTCAGCAGCCTGGAGTTCGCTCAGGTCACCTCCGCTGACAAGGCCGCCGACATCCTGCTCGGGATAAACAAACTGGGGGTGAACAAACTGCGACTGCCGGAGGCGTTCCACAGCCCGATCGATATTCTGAGCAACCACATCGCGCTGATTCTGCGCGAACAACCCGTGGTCAATCGGTTGCTGGAAAACATCGAAGCCGTTCCCGTGGCGGAACGCCTGGACGACATTACCAACCTGCTCAACTCCGACCAGCAGCGGACCGATGCGGTCGACCAGCGCTATCACTTCTACATGCTGTTGTTTTCAGTGCTGCTGGTGTTGCTGCTGGTGTACCTGGCGATTCACCTGATGCGCAGTTTCACGGTGATCAATCGCGTCAACAAAGCCCTGCAAACCGCCAATGACGACCTGGAAGTGCGGGTTGAAGAGCGCACCCGCGAACTCAAGGATACCCAGAGCGAACTGCTCGACACCGCGCGTCAGGCCGGCATGGCCGAGATCGCCACCAATGTGCTGCACAACGTCGGCAACGTGCTCAACAGCGTGAACATTTCGGCCGACCTGGTGACCCGCAAACTGCGCGCCAGTAAAGCGCAGGGCCTGGGCAAGGCCATGCAGCTGATCAACGAACATCCAGGCGACCTCGGCACCTTTCTGACCGAGGACGCAAAAGGCAAGTTGCTACCGGGTTACCTGAATCAACTGGTGGACGCGATAGCCCTGGAACAACAAGGCATGACCGACGAACTGGCCCAGTTGACCAAAAGCGTGGACCACATCAAGGACATCGTCGCCACCCAGCAATCCTACGCGGGCGCCAACAGCCTGATGGAACCGCTGCACATCAGCGAATTGCTGGAAGACGCCCTGCGCATGAACTCCGGCGCACTGACCCGGCACCACGTCCAGGTGGTCAAGGAGTACAGCGACGTGCCGCAGGTCATGGGCGATAAACACCGGTTGCTGCTGATCCTGATCAACCTGATCAGCAATGCCAAATACGCCATGTCCGACCTCAGCAATCGCCCGCGACAAATGACGCTGGGGGTCAAAATTGTCGAAGACAAGACCCTGCAAGTCAGCGTCAAGGACGACGGCGAAGGCATCGCCGAGGAAAACATGACGCGCATCTTTGCCCACGGGTTTACTACCCGCAAGGAAGGCCACGGCTTCGGCCTGCACAGCTGCGCCCTGGCCGCCATCGAAATGAATGGCCACCTCACCGCCCATAGCGACGGACCGGGCAAAGGGGCGATGTTCACGTTGCAGATCCCGCTGAAAACCGTACCGGAGGAAGCATGAGCAAGCTTTCGAACCGACGCATCCTGCTGATCGATGACACGCCGTCCATTCACGTGGATTTCCGCAAGATTCTCATACCCATGGCGGAGCAGACCGTTGAACTGGATGAGATGGAGGCCGCGCTGTTTGGCAGCGAAGTGAAATCAGCCAGTGCACTGTTCGAGCTGGACTCGGCCTATGGCGGCCAGGAAGGCCTGGGAAAACTTGACGAAGCCTTGCAGGAAAACCACCCCTACGCCCTGGCCTTCGTCGACATGCGCATGCCCGAGGGTTGGGACGGTGCGCAGACCATCGAACATTTGTGGCAAGCCGACCCGCGCCTGCAAGTGGTGGTGTGCACCGCCTATTCCGACTATTCCTGGGATGAACTGCTCGATCGATTGAGGGCCCATGATCGACTGTTGATCCTGAAAAAGCCGTTCGACAACATTGAAGTCCAGCAGATGGCCAACACCCTGTTGACCAAATGGGACATGACTGAACGGGCCAGCGTGCAGATGGACCATTTAGGGCAAATGGTCGAGCGCCGAACCCGGCAGCTCACAGACGCCAGCGTGGAGTTGCAGCGGGAAATCGACGAACGCAAACAGCTTGAAACCCAATTGGTGCAATCGGAAAAACTCGCCTCTCTGGGCCAATTGGCGGCTGGCGTCGCGCATGAAATCAACAACCCCATCGGCTTCATTTCCTCCAACCTCGGCACCCTGGATGGCTATTTCAAACAACTGCAGGAAATGCTCGACGCCTATCGGGATGCGGAAGAGGCGATCGGCTCCAGCGAGCTCATTGAGCATTTGCACCAACTGCGCGAACGGGTCGAGCTGGAGTTCCTGCGCGAGGACATCCCACTGCTGATCAAGGAGTCCAAGGACGGCATCAACCGGGTCGGGCAAATCGTCAAGGACCTGAAGGACTTCTCCCGGGTGGACTCCAATCAGGAATGGCAGTGGGCCAATCTGCAACAGGGCATCGAATCGACCTTGAACATTGTCGCCAACGAACTCAAGTACAAGGCCGATGTGCTCAAGGAATATCAAGACCTGCCCGACATCGAATGCCTGCCTTCGCAAATCAATCAGGTGATCATGAACCTGATCGTCAACGCCTCTCAGGCCATCGGCCCAGAGCGCGGCACCATCACCTTGCGCACCGGGCTTGAAGCGCAAACGGTATGGATCGAAGTCGCAGACACCGGCGCCGGCATTGCGCCGGACAGCCTGCAAAAAATCTTCGACCCGTTCTTCACCACCAAACCGGTGGGTCAGGGGACAGGGCTGGGGCTGTCCCTGTCCTATGGCATCGTGAAAAAACATCGGGGGGATATTACGGTGCGCAGCGAGGTTGGCGTGGGGACCACCTTCAGGGTTGAGCTACCGGTGCATCAAACAAAACTAGCCGCTTGAACACAATTCAAACTGTGGGAGCGGGCTTGCTCGCGAAGGGGCCATGTCAGTCAACATTGATAGTGACTGACACACCGCCTTCGCGAGCAAGCCCGCTCCCACAAGGTTCTTCACCGGTCCGGACGTTATGCGGCTTCCTGGAAATCCATCTCCGGCGGCTGGCGACGGAAGCCGCCGGTCAGCACCGCCAGGTACACCACGCCAATCGCCAGCCAGCTCAGCCCCAGATAGATCGCCAGGTGATCGAGGCTGACCATCAGCCACAGATCCGCCGCCAGACCGATAAACGGGAACAGCAAGAACAACACGAATTCACGCAGCCCTTTGTGCTCACCGCCAATCCAGTAGTGAAAGATCACCGACAGGTTCACCAGACTGAACGCCAGGAACGCGCCGAAGTTGATGAACGAGGTTGAGGTGGTGACGTCCAGTTTCAGTGCCAGCAACGCGACCACGGCGCACAGCAGGATGCTGTTGACCGGCGTGCCAAAGCGTTCGTGCAAGGTGCCGAAGAACGATTTTGGCAGCACGCCATCGCGGCCCATGGCGAACAACAGCCGCGAGCCGCTGGCCTGCGCCGACAGGCCCGACGCGAACTGGCCGACAATCAGGCCGATCAGGAAGATCGAGACGAACAGGTCACCACCAATGTTGCGGGCAATTTCATAGGCCGCCGAGTCGACGCTGTCGAACTGAAACGACGGATGCGCGATCTGCACGAAGTACGACACACCGACAAAGATCAGCCCGCCGATCAGGGTGATCAGCATGATCGCTCGCGGGATGGTGCGGCGCGGGTCGCGGGTTTCTTCGGTCAGGGTGCTGACCGCGTCGAACCCGAGGAATGAATAACAGGCGATGGCAGCACCGCTCATGATCAGCGGCATCTGCATGTCACCGTTGAAGAACGGTTTGACCGACCATAACGGCGTGCTCGCATCGCCACCGACGTAATGAACACACAGCGCAACGAAGGCGATCAGCACCAGGAACTGCACCAGCATCAGTAACGCGTTGATGCCGTTGGCCAGTTTCAGACCGACGATGTTGATCGCACTGGTGATGCCGATAAACGCCAGCACCCAGATCCACTGCGGCACGGCCGGGAACGCGGAGTTGAGGTAGGCTGCACCGATCAACCAGATCGCCATCGGCAGGAACAGGTAGTCGAGCAGCACGGCCCAACCGGCAATGAAACCGAGTTTTGGGCTGATCGCCTTGCGGACATAGCTATAGGCCGAGCCAGCGACGGGAAACGCCGAGGCCATTCGGCCGTAACTCATGGCGGTGAAAAACATCGCCACCAGCGCCGCCAGATAAGCGGCCGGGACCATGCCGGCGGTGGATTGAGCAAGGATGCCAAAAGTGCCGAGCACGATGATCGGCGTCATGTAGGCGATGCCGAACAGCACCACCGAACCCAATGACAGGGTGCGTTGCAAACGAGCCATGAGCGACTACTCCGAATTTATTAGATTTATGGCAGAGCCGAGTTCGGCGCTAAATTTCGGGGGTTACTTTGTTGTTTTGGGTGATCGGTCAAACAGATGTGTCGCTTGTTCGGGCCTCATCGCGAGCAAGCTCGCTCCCACATTTGATTTTTGTCGTACACAAAACTCGTGTCCGCTGAAGATCCCCTGTGGGAGCGAGCCTGCTCGCGAAGAGGCCCGCCCTGACAACACAGGATCCGGATCAGCGCGAAGGAATAAGCAGCTCCCGCAATCCATTGGCATGCTCAACAATCTCCCCAGGCAATCGCAGCCGCTGATCATCCAGATACCGATAATCCTGCCGTGCCGCCGTCAGCTGATTCAGATTCAGCTCAACCGCAAACTGTCCTTCCTCGCGCCCGGCCTCGAACAACAAAGTCCCCAGCGGATCCACCAGCGCACTGCCACCCGCAAACACCAACCCGCCATCGCCCTCTTCCACCCGGTTGACCATCAGCGCAAACGCCTGGTTTTCCTGGGCGCGGGCCATGATCGCGGTGCGGTGAGTCGGGCCGTAAGGGTCCATGTTGCCGTTGGTGACGATCAGCAGTTCGGCACCCAATTGCGCCAGGGCCCGGGCGGTTTCCGGGAACTCGATGTCGTAGCAAATCAGCAGGCCAACGCGCACACCGTTCCACTCACACGTGGCGTAACGGTCGCCGGGCTCGAACACACCGCGGTCCGACGCCCACAGGTGCGTCTTGCGGTATTTCAGCGCGATACCTTCGGGGGTGATCAGCAGCGTGGTGTTGTAGAAGCAGCCGTTGTCGTTCTCGGCCATGCCGATCACCACGGCGATGTTGCGTTCACGGGCCGCAGCCAACACCGCGCTGACGGTCGGACCGTTCAGCGGTTCGGCGGTTTCGGCCAACGCCTCGAGGGACGGAAAGCCCATCAAGTGGGTTTCGGGAAACACGATCAACTGCGTATCGGCAGCACAGGCAGCCATCGCCTTCAGAGCGCGTTCGAGGTTGTAAGCCGTGTCGTTGTCACGGCCCGCCAACTGGGCGAGTTCGACTTTCATGGGTATTCCTTATTCTTAACGTCGGGCTGGCAGAAAGATTGCCCGGTCGGTGTCTGTGCGCCAGTATGCGCAGCAAGCCACCGGCCGGGAAATCACGCCGCCGGGGTAACCCGATAGGGGTAGAGGCATGACACTTTCGTTAGACGACATCGCGTGGCACCGCTCGGTCGGGCAACTGATCGACGCCCTGGACAAGCCCAATTTCTGGACGCAACTGGTACGTTTGCTGGATCAGTACGTGCCCTTCGACAGCTGGGTGGTGCTGCTTTTCAGCGCCGATCAGCACCCGCAAGTGTTCGCCGAATGCCCCGGCGCAGACGGCAGTCCTGATCAGTTGTTCCAGGACTATCTGCGCGGTTTGTACCTGCTCGATCCGTTCTACATCGCCTGTCGCGAGCAGTCGCGCACCGGGCTCTATCGCCTGTCGGAAGTGGCGCCGGAGCATTTCGAGCTGACCGAGTATTACCAGCGCTACTTTCGTCTGAATGTGGTGGCCGACGAAATCCAGTTCAACTGCCAGCTCGAAGGCGACCGCACGCTGTGCCTGTCACTGGGCAGCAAGCAACGTTTCAGCGGCCAGCAGATCGCCTTGCTGTCGCTGATCCAGCCCTGGGTGCTCGGCCTGTTGCGCCAGCGCCTGCCCTACGAAATCAACGAAGTCGTGGCCCTCGCGCCAGCACCACCGAAAGCCGACTGGCGTGTGCAACTGGAGGCGTCGGTGCAACAACTCAAAGGCGCGCAATTGACCGCCCGGGAGCTGGATGTCGGGCGCTTGATGCTCAGCGGTTGCTCCAGTAAGGAGATCGCCCGCAAGCTGGAAATCTCTGTCGAAACCGTGAAAGTCCATAAGAAACACATGTACAGCAAACTGGGGATCAAATCCCAGTCAGAGCTGTTTTCGATTTTTCTGCAGGCACAGAACGCCTGACTGCCCGGTGGGATGCTTTTCGCTTTTACTGTGGGAGCGAGCTTGCTCGCGATAGCGGTCTTTCATTCAGAATTGATGTCGACTGAACCACCGCCATCGCGAGCAAGCTCGCTCCCACAGGGATCTTTGTATCCATGCACCCTGCTGCGTTGAAACTATTGAGTCCGAACCCAAGGAAACCGTATGAGCCTGTCACTCCTGAGCCGCTACGCCTTCTTTGCCGTCTGTGTGATGTTTACTCTTGCCAGCCTGCCCTTCCTGGAGCACGACTGGCTCTGGCCAATCACCGCCGTCACCGGCATTCTCAGCCTCGTGGGCCTGTTCGATCTGCTGCAAAGCCCTCACGCCGTGCGCCGTAACTACCCGATCCTCGGCAACATCCGCTATCTGGTAGAGGGCATTCGTCCGGAAATTCGCCAGTACCTGCTGGAGTCCGACAGCGACGCCCTGCCCTTCTCCCGGGCTCAGCGTTCGCTGGTCTATTCACGGGCCAAGAACGAAAGCGCCGACAAACCCTTCGGCACGTTGATCGATGTGTATCAGTCGGGTTTCGAATTCATCGGCCACTCCATGCGCCCGGCGCCGTTGAGCGACCCGAGCAGTTTCCGGGTAACGGTCGGCGGCCCGCAGTGCACGCAGCCGTACTCGGCGTCGGTGTTCAACATCTCGGCCATGAGCTTCGGCTCCCTCAGCGCCAACGCCATTCGCGCGTTGAACCAAGGAGCGAAACTCGGCAACTTCGCCCACGACACCGGCGAAGGCAGCATCAGCGCCTATCACCGGGAAAACGGCGGCGACCTGACCTGGGAACTCGGCAGCGGCTACTTCGGCTGTCGCACCGCTGACGGGCGCTTCGACCCGGAACGCTTCGCCGCACAAGCGCAGACACCCCAAGTGCGGATGATCGAAATCAAGATGAGCCAGGGCGCCAAACCCGGTCATGGCGGGATTCTGCCCAAGCACAAAATCACCCAGGAAATCGCCGAAACCCGCGGCATCCTGATGGGCGAAGATTGCATCTCACCGTCGCGACACAGTGCGTTTTCCACGCCGATCGAACTGATGCACTTCATCCAGCAATTGCGCGAACTGTCCGGCGGTAAACCGGTGGGTTTCAAGTTCTGCCTGGGCCACCCGTGGGAATTCATGGGCATCGCCAAGGCCATGCTGGAAACCGGCATCCTCCCGGACTTCATTGTCGTCGACGGCAAGGAAGGCGGCACCGGCGCCGCGCCCGTGGAATTCACCGATCACATTGGTGTGCCGATGCGCGAAGGCCTGCTGTTCGTGCACAACACGCTGGTCGGCCTGAACCTGCGGGACAAAATCAAACTCGGCGCCAGCGGCAAGATCGTCAGCGCCTTCGACATCGCCAGCGTCCTGGCCATCGGCGCCGACTGGGCCAACTCGGCACGCGGCTTCATGTTCGCCATCGGTTGCATCCAGTCGCAAAGCTGCCACACCAACAAATGCCCGACCGGCGTCGCCACCCAGGACACCCTGCGCCAACGCGCACTCGTCGTTCCGGACAAGGCCCAACGCGTCTTCAACTTCCACCGCAACACCCTCAAGGCCCTGGCCGAAATGCTCGCCGCTGCCGGGTTGGAACAGCCTTCGCAATTGTCGGCCAAGCATTTGGTGCGGCGCATGTCGGCGACCGAGATCAAACTGTTCTCGCAGTTGCATGTGTTCCTGAAACCGGGGGAATTGCTGACCGGTGAAGTGAATGGCGAGTTTTACTCGCGGATGTGGCAGATGGCGCGGGCGGACAGTTTTGAGCCGAATGAGTTGGCTGCTGCGTAAACAACGTTTGAACGCCAACCTCATCGGGAGGTTGGCTTTACACCAGGGAAGGACAGCTTGCTGAAAGTCATCGCTCAGAATTTCATCAAACCCGAATACATTGAAACGGTTCGCCCGTGGTACGCCGAACTGGTCGAGAAGACTCAACTGGAGCCCGATTGCATCGCTTACGACTTGTTCGTCGATCAAAAAGACCCCGGACACTTTATCTTCATCGAACAATGGCCGAATCAGGCGGCGCTGGATGCTCATTGCCAGTCGGAGCATTTTCGGCGGCTGGTACCGCAGATCAACGCTTACCAGGCCAGGGATTGCATTGTCGTGCTGATGGATGCGTTCTGACGCCCGCCGTCACCAGTGAACAGCCCAAACATTGGAATCATAGGCTGAAAAACCCTCATGACTCACATCCACGAAACACCACAAACCTGGAAAAGAAGAACTCGCCAATCAGGTTCAACAGCCAAAACGATGTCACTGTCACCAAACCATGCAGCTGCCACAGATCGGCAATACGTCCAATGCAGTAACTCACGCCCCCCATGAAACCGAGGAACAACAAATACCCAAACGCCGCTGCCTTGCTCTCAAAGGTGTAAAGAGCATTCACATAGAAAGAAAAGGAAGCCGCGACGCAAAACGCCACAAGGTTGCTGATCGCCTGACTGAGTTCGGCGGCGACAATGAGCACATAAAAAATCTGCCAATGGATCAGCGCATTGGCCACGGCAATGACCGCGTAACTACAGAATCCTTTCGATAACGCTTTCATGCTGGCTCCTGCCAATATCCTGTTTCGGGTGTCTTTCAAACTAAGTGACAGCCCTGTACCGGTCTACTGGCAGAAATAACAGGTAGGTGAGCATTCCAGACCAGCGGTAATTTGCCTCTCACCTTTCACCAATGCAGCGTCTTAATCGGCGCTGGCTCTTTCATCACAATAAAACCGTAATCGCCGAGCAGATAAATCCGGTAGTACTGGCTCTCCAGCACCGGTGGATAACCCCGATAACCCACCCGGGTCGCGTTACGTCGTTCCTTCTCCGCAACAACGTTAGTGATGCCCACTTTCGGCAGGTTCTCGGCCAGCATGAAGAAGTCGATGTTCAGCAGATAGTGCAACACCGGCATCTGTTTGAACGAACCCGCCGCCCCCCGCAGCCAGTGATCGGAATAGGTCACTGACAGGTAAATGCGCTTGGCTTCGAGCAGCTGTCGATTCGACGCGATGTCGTGTTCAAGACTTAACAACGCGCTGGCCGCGAAGGCTTTCTGCACCGTCAGCACGCGCCCATAGGCATACGAAATCGAAAGCATCGCCAGCAGTGGAACCATCAACAACAACGGCAGCCGCTCGTGGATTCGTGCCAGTGCCAGATGGCTCAAATAGAACAACAGCACCAACAGAACCGCGAAGCCCATCAGGGTCCTGGCGCCTTCATTGAAGTCCCGGAAAAACAGCGCGACACCCGACACCAGCAGTGTCACGACCGGCAATGTCAGTAAACACACCAGGCCGATCAGGGTTTTCTTCAGCCCTGTGTCCTGACGTTCCAGCACGTTCAGCCCCAGCCGGACACTGCCGGCAATAGCACACAGCAGCAGGGCGGCGAACACCCAGGCAAATCCGTCGTGAAACAGCAGCACGACTTTTTCCAGCACTCGGGCGATGTTGATTTGAAGTTGCAGCAGAGGCTGCGCCGTCCAGTTCAACAACAAGGTGCGATTTCCACTCATGAACGGGTAAGCACTGACGCTGTAAATCAACCAGCCCAGGATGGCCTGCGATATTTTCCAGCCGATCAACTCGCACCACTGCGGCCAGACCAGTTTGTCATTGGCGCCCCTGAGCACTTCCAGGCAACACAACCCGAGAAACACATTGAAGCTCACCTGATAGAGCCCCAGCGCCAGCGCAATCAGGAACGAAGGCACCAGCCAATGAACGATGCGCGAGGGATGACGAAAGGTGATCGCATAGATGACCGCTACCAGGCTCAACGCCATGGCGGGCCCGTCGTATTGATAAGACAGGTTTTGCAGAAAGAACGGGTTGTACCAGAGCGGTAGCGTCACCAGGCAGCAGGCAATCGTCGGTTGCGGGTAGTAATGAAACGTCAGGCGGGTCAACGCCGCGGCCATGGCCAGCGAGGCGATCAACAGTGGCAGCGGAAAGATGTTCGGCGCGGCGTTGCTGAACGTCAGCAGGTTGTAGAACAGCTCGGTGAATAACCGCCCCTGCTCCGCCCAGGCCGAACCGGCCGCGGCCGACAACGATCGCCAGTTGTCGTCGATATACGGATAGTCCGCGAGGATCAGCGGCACCACATACACAAAGGTCGCCAACAGAAAAAAAAGCCAGACCTGCCGACGTCCGAGTTCCTTGCTGAAAAAATCGCTGAACCTGCCCATGCTAAAACCCGCGCCGGTCTTTGCCGCCGACGATGTCTTTCACCACGTAGCGCGGCCGGTGCTTGGCCTCGATGTAGATGCGGCCGACGTATTCACCGAGGATGCCGATACCGATCAGTTGCACGCCGCCGAGAAACAGAATGGCCGTCATCAACGACGGGTAACCGGGGACGCTGTTGCCGAAGAAAATCTTGTCCAGCACCATGTACACCGCGTAGAGCACCGCGAAGATCGAAATACCGCCACCGACGTAAGTCCATAAGCGCAACGGCACCGTACTGAATGAGGTCACGCCTTCCAGCGCCAGGTTCCAGAGTTTCCAGCCATTGAACTTGCTGGTGCCCGCCGCTCGCTCGGCGCGCTCGTACTCCACCACCACGGTGGTGAATCCGGCCCATGACAGCACGCCTTTCATGAACAACTGGTGCTCGGGAAGCGCGCGAATCACGTCAACCACTTTGCGATCCATCAGCCGAAAATCGCCGACGTTTTCTTCGATGCGGGTGTAAGCGATCCGGTTCAGCACACGGTAGAACAGCGACGCGCTGTGGCGTTTCAGGTAACTGTCGGCGGTGCGATCCCGGCGCTTGGCGAGCACCACATCCGCGCCTTTTTGCCATTCGCCAATCAACCGCGGGATGACGCTGATCGGGTCCTGCAAATCCACGTCCATGGGAATCACCGCATCGCCGCTGGCATATTCCAGGCCGGCGAACAACGCAGGTTCCTTGCCGAAGTTGCGCGAGAAGTTAATCAGCAAGACCTGTTCATCGGCTTGCGCCAGGGCCTTGACCTCCTCCGCCGTCCGGTCGGAACTGCCATCGTTGATGAACACGATCTCGACCTCTGCCTGGTCGAGCTTCAACTCGCGACGCACGGCCTGATAAAACAGGCTGATCGCCTGCTCTTCATTGAATACCGGAACGATCAACGAGACTTTCATGCATCACGCTCGCGAAAGACCACGTACTTTGAAAACAGAAAGCCCAGCACCAGGCTCAACGCCGAAAAGATCGCCACCGTCAGCAGGCCATGAAGTCTCCACACGTCGCCTGCATGGCCGACGCCCAGACTCAGCGCCCCCATGGCTCCCAAGAATAGAAGATAACCGCCGACCGACGCCTTGGCATCGAAGGTATACAGCGCGTTCATATAGAAGGAAAACGAGGCGGCAACGCAGAAGGCTGCCAGGTTGCTGACAGCCTGACTGAAGCCGACCCCCACGCTCAGCAGGAAGAAGATTTGCCAGTGAATCAGCGTGTTGGCGACCCCGACCACCGTGTAACTGGAAAATCCTTTCCACAAGAGCCTCATGGTGATTCTCCCGTTTCACTTCATAAAACTTTGAACCTGTCTACTGTCAGAAATCACAGGTCTGAGCGCCTTTCAGACCAGCGGTCAGGGAATGCCTCAACGCCGGGAGACATCCCGAAATATCCCGGTTTTGCAATTACCTGCGAATCACGCCACCCTGCGCGCCGCCGATGAGCGGCGCGCAATCTTTGGCGCCTTCGGCTACTCCCTATCTCATCACCCGTTCACGAGCCTGCCGTCATGACGTTTGAGCGCGATCACCGAATCGACTTTTTTCGCGGCCTGGCACTGATCTTCATTTTTTGGGATCACGTGCCTCACAACCCCCTTGGCCAAATCACCCTGCGCAATGTCGGCTTCAGCGATGCCGCAGAAATATTCGTGTTTCTCGCCGGCTACGCGGCCGTTCTGGCCTACGGCAAAATCCTTGCGCGCGATGGTTACCTGATCGCCTGCGTAAAGATTCTGCGGCGCGCCTGGGTGCTCTACGTGGTCCATATTTTCCTGCTGGCCATGCTGATGGGCATCGTGTTCTTCGCCAACAGTCATGTAGAAACCCGCGATCTGGTGGAGGAAATGGGCCTGCACCACTTCATCACCAACCCTCAGCAAGCGTTGACGGATGAGTTACTGCTGCGCTTCAAGCCGAACCTGATGGACCCGCTGCCGCTGTACATCGTGCTGCTGGCGGGATTGCCACTGGTCCTGCCGTTGCTGGTGCGCAAGCCGTGGGCGGTCGTAGCGGTGTCATTGGCGGTGTACTTGCTGGCACCGCGGTTTGGCTGGAACCTGGCGGCCATCAAGGACGGCGTGTGGTACTTCAACCCTGTCACCTGGCAACTGCTGTTTATCCTCGGCGGCTTTATGGCGATTCACGGGCAGCGGCCACGGTTGCCCGACACTCGCCCGCTGTTGCGCCAGCCCTTGTTTGTCAGCGCGGCGGTGTATGTGGTGGTGACCGGGGTGATTACTGTCTCCTGGCGCTGGCCGGAAATACACGATGCCCTGATGCCGGCCAGCCTGAGCAACCTGCTGTACCCGATCAGCAAGACCGATCTGTCGCCGGTCCGTCTGCTGCACTTCCTGGCGCTGGCCTATGTCACCGCCAGGCTCTTGCCCGGCAACGGCTGGACGCAAAACTGGCTGGCGCAGCAATGCTGCCGCATGGGGCGCTACTCACTGGAAGTATTCTGCCTCGGCGTGCTGTTGGCGCCCTTGGCGGACATGCTCAACGCCCTGACCGACGATGCGTTTGCCATGCAGATTTTCACCGCGTTGGTGGGTGCCGGGGTGATGGCGCTGCTGGGGGCGTGGCTGGATTTCAACAAACGCCTGAATCGATCGGTGCAAACCGCCACAGCCTGAAATGCAAAAGCCCCGGCCAATGGACCGGGGCTTTTTCATTTCAAGCGTTACGTCTTACGACGCCGAACTCACCGCACCCTGCGACACATTGGTCGGTTGCAGCTTGAACACGTAGAACAACACCGTCAGCAGGACCAGGAACGCCGGGCCCACATACAACGCCACGCGAGTATCCGGGAAGTACGCCATCAGGCCGACCACCAGCACCAAAAACGCCAGTGCCAGATACGAGCTGACCGGGTACAGCCACATCTTGTATTTCAGGCCGGCACGTTCGCTGGCGCTCAGGCCTTGGCGGAACTTGAGCTGGGCCAGCAGGATCATCACCCAGGTCCAGATCGCGCCGAAGGTGGCAATCGCCGTCACCCAGACGAAGACTTTCTCCGGGACCATGTAGTTGAGCAGCACACCCAGTAACAGCACGAAGATCGACAACAGCAACGCGCGACGCGGCACGCCATTGCTCGAAGTCTGGGCGAAGCCGGCCGGGGCCTGACCGTTCTGCGCCAGGCTGTACAGCATGCGCCCGGTGCTGAAGATGCCGCCGTTGCAGGACGACAGTGCCGCGGTGATCACCACGAAGTTGATGATGCCGGCGGCGGTCTTGATGCCCAGGCGCTCGAAGGTCATCACGAACGGGCTGCCCTGAGTGCCGATTTCGTTCCACGGGTAGATCGACAGGATCACGAACAACGCGCCGACGTAGAACAACAGAATCCGCCAGAACACCGAGCCGATCGCATTGGGAATGGTCTTCTGCGGGTTCTTCGCTTCACCGGCGGTCAGGCCGATCATCTCGACACCGAGGTAGGCGAACATCACCATTTGCAGGGACATCAACACGCCTTGCACGCCGTTGGGCATGAAGCCGCCGTGCGCCCAGAGATTGGAAATCCCCAGCGCCACGCCGTCGTTGCCGAAGCCGAACGCGATTACGCCGATGCCGCCGATCACCATTGCAATGATGGTGACGATCTTGATCAGGGCGAACCAGAATTCGAACTCACCGAAGGCTTTGACCGCGATCAGGTTGATCGAGCCCATGCTGATCAACGCCGCGAGTGCCCAGATCCAGCGCGGCACATCGGGGAACCAGACGCCCATGTACACCGCCACCGCGGTGATTTCCGCAACGCAGGTCACCAGCCACAGGAACCAGTAATTCCAACCGGTCAGGAAGCCCGCCAATGGGCCGAGGTAGTCTTGAGCATAACGGCTGAAGGAGCCGGCGACCGGGTTGTGCACCGCCATTTCGCCGAGGGCGCGCATGATCACCAGGATCGCCAGACCGCCGATGATGTAGGACAGCATGATTGCCGGGCCAGCCATCTCGATGGCCTTGGCCGAACCGAGGAACAGACCGACGCCGATACAGGCACCGAGCGCCATTAAACGAATATGCCGTTCGCCGAGTTCGCGTTTGAGCGGGCCGCCTTGAGCGGTCTCGCCATTGGGCAGGTGATTGCCTGGCATGGGGTACAACCTCATCTTGTTATTGGATATGACCACCGAGTGTCGAAGCGCTGACCGGTAAGCCAATGCTTTTCTGAAACCAGGTCTGCTTCGTGGGCAAACCCGTCTTGTAGGACAAAACCTGCAAGATCAGCGGGGCGTGCAGTATAAAAAGCTTCCGACAGGGTTTTTCACTCTATAAACCACAACATTCAGCGAGAACTCTCGGGAAAAGCGCGGTTTACGGAGGGGCATTACCTGTCTTACGTAGGATTATTCGCCAATGAAACGGCGCGGAGTATTGCACGGTAATGGTGCATCGTCATGTCCCTATCAAGCCAGCATTCGCACGGCGATGCCTCTAGCTCAAACCTTTCAGGCTACTCAAGCTCTGTGGTTAGGAGATTTATGTGGCGAGGGGATTTATACCCGTTGGAGTGCGAAGCGCTCCCCTGTGTCCTTCAGTCACACCGCATTCACAGGTTTTACGGTTGCTGCGCAACCGAACGGGGTGGTGCGGCATTCCGATAAATCCCCTCGCCACATAAACCCCGTTGCCACAAAAGCTCCTTTGCACAGGTACTTGACGATGAGAATTCAAGATTTGTGTATTCACAATTTTTTCACCAAGGCCAACCACCGTCTAAGCTTCAGACAAGTCCTCTCAATCTGCGTGAATGGATCAGTCGACTATGGGCGTTTTATGGCAAACCGATCCGAGAAAAAATGTGGTTCCGACTGAACGTGTGGATGAAACGCCTTTACCTGAAAAACCCCCTCGCAGCCGTACGAAGCACGGTTGGGGGGCGTTCTGGTTGTTGTTGCTGATAATTGTGATTGTCCTGGGGCTGGCCGCCGCCAAGGAAATGCGCACGTCGAAGTTTCAATCCCGGGAACTCAGCCAATACGCCGCCACCCTGAGCTACGAGCTGAAACCCGGTCCCAGCGATGCCATTCGCTATCCCGGCGCCGGTCCATTCGACCTGCGTCTGGGCTATAGCTCCCTAAATGAATTCCTGCCGCGTCTGATCAAGCGTGACTACGTCGTGGCGTCCCAGACCCGGTTCTCCCAAAAGTTGATGGACTACACCGACAATGGCTTTTTCGTGCCCTACGCGGAGAAAATCCAGGCTGGGTTGTCGATCACCGATTGCCGTGCGGCACCGCTTTACCAGTACAAATACCCACAACAACTGTATTCAAGCTTTGCGGCGATCCCCCCCGTGGTGGTCAACAGTTTGCTGTTCATCGAAAACCGCTTTCTGCTCGACCCCCATCAGCCCCGGGCCAACCCTGCGGTGGATTGGCCTCGGTTCGGCATGGCGGCATGGTCCCAGGTCGCCAAGTTGATGCACCTGCCGGGCCAGTCGGCGGGCGGCAGTACCCTGGCAACGCAGCTTGAGAAGTACCGGCATTCGCCCGATGGCCTGACCGTGTCGGGTGCGGAAAAAATCCGTCAGATGATTTCTGCCAGCGTGCGCGCCTATCAGGCCGGACCGGAGACCCTCGAAGCCCGGCAAAACGTGATTCGCGATTACCTCAACAGCGTGCCCCTGTCGGCCGTACCGGGCCACGGAGAAGTGCACGGCATGGCCGAAGGTTTGCGCGTCTGGTACGGCGCCGACTTCAACCAGGCCAACGAGCGGCTGGCCAGCAAGGAGACAGATCCGAAAAGCATGTCGGAAAAAGGTCTGGCCCTGCGTGAGATGCTGTCTTTGATGATTGCCCAGCGCCGCCCTTCCCACTACCTGACCAAGGGCCACGATGAACTGGCCGAACTCACCGACAGCCACATTCGCCTGCTGGCACTGAATGGCGTGATCGATGCGCCACTCGCGGCAGCGGCATTGACCAGCAAAGTGATCTATCGCGACTGGCAGACACAGCCAACCATTCAGCCGATCGAAACCAACAAGGGCATCAGCGTGGCACGCAGTCGTCTGGGCGGGTTGCTCAACCGTCCGCTGTACGACCTCGATCGCCTTGATCTTTCTGCCACCAGCACCCTGCAAGGCGATCTGCAAACACAGGCCACCGAGTACCTCAAGCATCTGGCCGACCCTGTGTTTGCGGCGCAGATCGGCTTGATGGGCGAACGCCTGCTGACCCCCACCAGCACCACCCAAGTGCGCTACAGCTTCACGCTGTTCGAACTGACCCCGGACGGCTCGCGGGTGCGGGTGCAGACCGACAGCACCGACCAGCCGTTCGATATCAATGAAGGCAGCAAGCTGGAACTGGGCTCCACCGCCAAGATGCGTGTGCTGACCACCTATTTGCAGATCATCGCCGAGTTGCACGATAAATACGCAACGATGACCGTCCCGGAACTGAAGAAGGTCGACGTCCCTGAACAGGACCGCCTGAGTCGCTGGGCCGTCGATTACCTGATCCAGAACAAAGATCGCAACTTGCCTGGCATGCTCGGCGCTGCGCTGGATCGCAAATACTCGGCCAGCCCCGGCGAAGCTTTTTTCACCGGTGGCGGGCTGCACACATTCGTTAACTTTCGCAAAGAAGACAACGGCCGCCTCCCTACCCTGCGCGATGCCCTGCGCGAGTCGATCAACCTGCCGTTCATTCGGCTGATGCGTGACCTGGTGCGCTACACCACGTATTCCGGCGCCAATAGCAGCGCCGAATTGCTCAAGGACGACCGCGACCCTCGCCGCCAGGAATACCTGGCCTCGTTTGCCGACCGCGAAGGCACGTCGTTCCTGCTGAAGTTCTGGAAGAAATACAAGAACAAGGACACCCAGGCGCGGCTCGAGACCTTCCTCGACAGCATGCGCCCGACCCCGATCCGCATGGCCGCGGTGCATCGTTACCTATTGCCGCAGGCCAGTCAGGAAAGCTTCAACATGTTCGTGCGCTCGCACCTCAAAGGCGCCAAGCTCACCGAAAAACTGACCGACGAACGCCTCCAGCGGCTCTACGAAAGCTACGGCCCTGGCGCCTACGACTTGCCGGACCAGGGCTTCATCGCCAAGGTTCACCCACTGGATCTTTGGTTGATCGGCTACTTGTTGAATAACCCCGACGCCAAGTTCAGCCAGATCGTCAAAGCCAGCCAGTTCGAACGCCAGGAAGTCTACAGCTGGCTGTTCAAAAGCCGTCACAAGGGTGCCCGCGACAGCCGCATTCGCACCATGCTGGAGATCGAGGCGTTCCTCGACATTCACCAACGCTGGCAGAAAGTCGGCTATCCGTTCGACCACCTGGTGCCGTCGCTGGCCACCGCCATCGGCAGCTCCGGCGATCGCCCCGCTGCCTTGGCGGAATTGATCGGTACCATCCTCAACGACGGCGTGCGCATGCCGACACTGCGCATCGACAGCCTGCACTTCGCGGCGAACACGCCGTATGAAACCAAGCTGATCAATGACCCGGATGCCGGTAAACGGGTGATGCCTTCCGAGGTCGCCGCAGCCATGCGCGAAGCGTTGTCGCAGGTGGTGGATGCCGGCACAGCCAAACGCATCTCCGGCAGTTTCATAACGCCTGATGGCAAACCGTTGGGCATGGGCGGCAAGACCGGTACGGGCGATAACCGCATCGAAGCCTTCGGTTCGGGTGGGCGAATTCTGAGTTCGAAATCCATCAACCGCACCGCGACCTTCGTGTTCTACATCGGCGATCGTCACTTCGGCACGATGACTGCGTTCGTGCCCGGGCAAACGGCCGAAGCCTTCAAGTTCACCTCGGCGCTTCCGGTGCAAGTGCTCAAGGGCATGGCACCGATTCTCACGCCGTACCTGCAGCCGGGTGGTCACACAATGTGTCTGCCGGTCGAAACGGCGCAGCGTTGAGCGCTCGCCATGCGTGTGCGGTAGATAGTTGTTTTTCGCTCTCTGATTCTTAATGAGTTGGCGGGGGAAAACGCCACTTACCGAACCGGTTTTCAGGCTTTTATTTCGCGCCCGCAGAGATAGGCTGGTCATTCTTATCGAGACTCAAGGATGATCACGATGTCTGACTTAACGCTGCATGCGCCGCCCTCCGTCGCCAACAGCAAGCACTACGATTTCTTCAGGAAACACTTCAGCGACTGCTTCCAGACGACCTCACCCGACCGAGTCGAGGCGCTGGCCAGGGTGAAACTGAAGATCGAACAATGGCACACCGAAGACACCACCCTCAAAGACACCAACAAGGCGGCATGGAGTGCCCAGAACGAGGTGGATCGGGCGCTCAATACACTGCAAGACGTTTCCGCGTTTGCGGCGCCCCTGCTCCAGGCCAGGCTCAAGGAAAAGTACGGGGTCACTGATGACGTCAGGGAGACTTACCTGCGCCTCTATATCCCCCGGAAAAGCCTTTGGGGAATTGCTGACCCACTAGGCGGTGTCACCACTCGAACCGTCTCGCTGCTCGACGCGGCGCTGCACAACTTCGCGGCCAGCGAATCGTTTGAAGAAAAGGACTCCGCCTACATCAGCCAGCCCGACCAGCGCGGGCACTTCACGATCAAACCCGTCCACAAGCAGATGACCATCAGACAGTTCCAGACGCTGTGCCGGGAGTTGAATATCGGCGCGCAGTACAGCGTCTATCTGAACAAGGCATTGCAGTCGGGCAGCGCCGAAACCCGACAGGACTTCAAGAAAAAAGTCATCGCCAGCGAAAAAGCGGCGTTCAAGACGGCGGCCGCCATGGCCCTGTTGAAAGGTGACATCAGCGAAAACGCACACAGTGTCTTGACCGGCCTGCTGGCCGGAAGAAAGGGACTCACCCTTATCGGCAAAGTCACCGAGCCCTGCGACCTGTCATTGCTGGGAACGACCCTGACCGGCATCGTGATTTTTGGCGCGGTCGCCCACCATCAAACCGGCATCCACCCGATCGTGGCGTACATACCCCACGACCCCGAACATCCGCTGAAGCAATACGCCTCGTGGAAAGACTTCGTCCGTGAACTGAGCCGCCAGTTGCGCGAGAACGCCGTCTCTGCCTCATCGCAAATGACCTACCGGCAGTTCTTCAGCCAGTTCGTCGATCAGAATCAGCGCGGTCATTTTTTCGCCGCGCTCGATCAACGCCTGAGCACCGTCACCTGGCATCCGAAGGAACCACTGGACCAGCGCCCGTCCTGGCGCGACACACCGGTGGAACAACCCGATCTGCAGTACATCCGCATTCCCTTCAGCGAAGACATCGCCGAGCGCCTCTATCAGCGCAAGCTCGACAAGATTCTCAAGGATGCGCGCGACATTGCGATTTCCACCGCCGACGCCGATAGCCAGGCCCGCAAGGCCTGGTGGGATAACTTCCTGAAAGTTGCTTCAGACATCTTCAATGCCGCGCTGCTGGTGGTCACACCCTTCGTGCCTATCCTCGGCGAGCTGATGCTGGCGTACACCGCGTACCAGCTCGGCAGTGAAGTCATCACCGGGGTTGTCGACCTGGTCGAAGGCCAGTGGGTGGAAGCCACCGAACATCTGATCGGCGTGCTCAACGCGTTGGCTCAGATGGCGGCCGTGGGTGCCGGATTCGTCATCGGCAAGCCGTTGATGGCCAAACTGTCCGAGCTGGTCGACGGCATGATTCCCGTGCGCCTGGCCAGCGGTGAAACCCGCCTGTGGAACCCGGACCTCACACCCTATGAACAGAAGACCATCAACCTGCCCTCCGAGGCGAAACCCGATGCCAACGGCCTGCACCGATACGAGGGCAAGCAGATTTTGCGCGCGGAGAACAAACACTACGAGGTCAGCGAAGACGCAAAAAATGACCAGCACCGCATTCAGCACCCGACGCGCAGCGAGGCCTACCAGCCCGAGCTGAAACTCAACGGCTCCGGGGCCCATGTGATCGAAGGCGAACAGCCACGCACCTGGGACAACATCACCTTGCTGCGCCGCCTCGGCCCTTCGGTTGCAGAGGTCAGTGATGCCCAATTGGAGACCGCGCGCCTGATCAGCGGGACGGACCCTGGCGAACTGCGCCGGATGTACGTCGAAAACCGCGAGCCGCCGGTATTGCTGACCGACACCCTCTCTCGCCTGTTTGATGCGGATTACGTCAGCCACGAAGACACCACTGAACAATTCACGTTGCTGGTCCGTGGCAAGTTTCCCGACATCCCGGCCCAAGGCATCAAGAACCTCCTGGCCACAGCCACCGAGGCCGAGCAAAAAATCATGACCGACGAAGGCCGCATTCCTTTGCGCCTCAAACGCATCGCCCGGGAACTGCAACTGGAAACACGCACCGCCCGCGGCTACGAAGGCTTCTATCGAGAGAGCCAGATCAACGCCGACACCGAACGACTGACACTCAATGCCTTGCGTCTGTTCAGCGACGCGTTGAGCGACTTGCGTATCGAAATCCGCACTGAAACCTTCGATGGCGAACTGAGCACCAAGGCCGGTCCGGCGGATGCCTCGGTCGTACGGATACTGGTGAAGGGCAAACAGAATACGTACGAGGTACGAGATACCAGCAACAAAAAACTTCATGACGGTGCTGATCTTTATCAGTCCATCCTGCGGGCGTTGCCTGATGAGAAGCTCAAGGAGCTGGGTTATCGGGTCAGCGAAGGGGCGATGTTCAAGCAGTGGGTGATGGTGAAAACCGAGGCACCTGCCGAGCGGCGTACCACCCTCGATCCGCGCGATCCGCCTCTGCCACCGCCCAAGGAAGACCTGCTTTTACTACGCGGAGCTTTGCTGTCAAGTGACCCGAAAACCGTAATAGAGTATGTGGCGGACCTGTACCCGCATTTAAGTGAAAGAGAAGCCGACACCTTTATCAAATCGCTTCAAGCCAAAGGCAGCGCCATCGATACCCTGGAACATCTGGAGAAGGAACTCGATAACCTGCGTGATGTGCTTGATCGGTGGCACTCCTCATACAGGTACGGGAACGAGTCGACATTCCAGGCATACCGAAACGGAGGCGGACAGCACATTCAGGAAAGACTGATCGAATGCTTCGAACGCAAAACCAGTTTGTTCGGCAAACGCAGCGCTCATCTGGAAGTGGGCTACACGCTGGACCTCTCGGGCAGTATAGGATCGGGGCAAGAATTCGAACTGTGGTGGCAAAAACTGCCCAATGTCAGCAAGTATCTTGAACAGATTACCTCCCTGAAAGTGGACAGGACCCTGATCGACTCTGAAGCTGGTGGCCTGCTTAAGGATTTTCCCCAGCTACGACAATTGACTGCCAATGGATGCGAACTGAAACGGATCCCGGAAGCGATAGGCAGGATGCAGCTACTGGAAACCCTGCATCTGAACGATAACAACATCGAATTGAGGGCGACGGACGTCGAGAGCCTGAAAAACCTGACTCGCCTGCAAAGCTTGAGACTGGACGACAACCCTTTGAAAGCCTCCGTGAATGTCTCACGCATGCCTCGCCTGAAGGTGTTGAGCCTGAACAACACAGGCATCGATAGCTGGCCCGAAGGGCTCTTTAGCAAGAGACGCCCCAGGGGCTTTTTTCTGGACATGCTGGAAAACAATCTGGCCCGAGTACCGCAGGTTGCGCCAGCTTCAAATGATGCGTTCATCGTCGCCCGGACACGGATCAGTCCCAACCGACTTTCGGAGGTGAATCAGACAATCTATGAAAGTTATAGAAAGTCCGTGGGCATCACCCCGAGAGTGCTTTATGACGCCGCTGTCGATTCAGAAATGACCCATTGGAAAATCACCAGAAGTCGTCGCTGGGACTTCAGCATGCCCGAGGCTTCGATATACCGCGACGAAGCCTGGTTCGACCTGAATAGGGAAGCACATTCAAAGGGTTTCTTTCAGGTCATTAAAAAGCTGAGGCAAACAGAGGATTATCTGGAAGGCGGTGAGCCACGTATTCAACTCACTGAACGGGTGTGGCAAATGATCGACGCCGCTTACATGGATTCCAGTTTGCGCGATGACCTGTTCATCATGGCCACGGCGCCGACTACCTGCGCCGATGCCGGTGCCCAGTTGTTCAATAACATGGGGATCAAGGTGCTCGTCTCCGAGGCGTATTCGTTTTCGTTGACTGCCGATGAACTGGAAAACAGTCTGGTGAGTCTGGCAAAAGGGGCTTCCCGCCTTGAGCAGGTCAATCAAATTGCACGGGCAGATATCGTCGCTCGTCAGGCAAACCCGGATGAAGTGGAAGTGCATCTGGCCTATGAAACCGGATTGGCTCAGCGCCTGGATTTGCCTTTGCTGGCCAAGAGTATGCGCTACCGGGAAATCGCCGGGGTCAACGACAACGCTATTGATCAAGCCTACGACACGGTGATTTCACTGGAACAGGGCGATGGTCTGGTCAACGGCATGCTCGAGCAGAAGTTCTGGAGTGATTATCTGCGTGAGAGACACCCGGGCGAATTCGAGCAAAACGAAAAAACCTACGCGCGCAACGTCGAACAGTTGGAAGAGTTGCGTGAAGTGCAACAGGAGTGGGCAGATGCGGCGAGCCTGCCCGAGGCGCAAAAAGAGCAGTTGAAGGAAAAACTGAAATCCCTCGCCCACCCATTGTCAGTGCCCGAGAGCGTAGTGTTCACCGGTGAACCCATGACCGATCAAACCTACGAACGGGTATACCGCGACCTTGGCGATGGCGAGCTGGAGTTGAGCAGGCGTTTGACCCGTGCCGCGTTGAAAAAGGCCGGGCTGTAACGTGCCATGACCTGAGTACCGGGTAACTGCCCTGGGGGTGACTGGACATTTCACCTTCGGGGCGTTTTTTACCGTGCTTGCAAACTGATTGGTAGACAGCCGGATTCACTGGTAATCAGACCTCCGAATCCCAGACTACGGTGACGTTGCCCGAATAGGTTTTGCCGCTACCATCGAGCATTTCCTCAACTTCCTCACGCGCGACTTCGAAATGCAGAGTTGCCGGTTTTCTATCTACGTAATGCCTCGGCTGAAACAACTCGGTACCGCTACCGTCGCGCAACAATGGACGCCGGTTGATTGACTGACCTAACGCGTCGGTCATGCCGTTGGGCAGGCTGACGGCAATGTTCATCGGCACCGTGTGCCCGGACACCGGTTCGTGCAACGCACAGGTATTGGCAGCATGGTGTTGGCATTCGAGGTTCATCTTGAAGCGGCTGGAGGCCGACAGGTTGAAGGTCTGATCGCGAAACAGCCGCGCGGGTCTGCTGCCCTGATTCAGCCAGGCTTGCCAGCCCCCCTGGGGAAGAAGTTCTACACGGTGACCGCCGGGTGGAATCTCGACTTTGAGGGTGTGCTCGACGGTCAGGGTGAAATCGAGCTGCACGGTCGTGTCATGGGGAATGGTGATATCGCCAAGATCGAAATCACCCCCCCGGCCGACCGAATAGACTTGCGTCCCTACGTACACCCCTGTGGACATTTTCAGCGGGTCCGGCGTGCGCAGTTCGTAAGAGAAAGAACTGTATCTATAGCCAAAAGAGGGAATCAGGAATTTGGCCTGCTTGGCACAAATCGTTTCCTCAGGGGTCAGCCAAAAAAAATAAAAAGCGGTATGGGATACGCTGTTAACACCGATACCCACGCAAGGGCTTGGCGCGGTTTGCCAGTTACTGCCCCACAGCTTTGCGTGACCACTCCACCAGTTGCCCTCACCCGTTATCTCACCCACTGAAGGGAGGGCTTCATATGTACCGCCCATGCCCGCGATACGCACCTCCACAATCGCCGTCTCACCCGTGACCTGATCGGTGACCTGCAATGAGCGACAGGCTGCCGGCGTTTTTATCATCGCGCCCGCACGGACATCGGTGTGGTCTGGCTGGATGGGGCCGTTGTGCGGCACACCACCAAAATTCAAGCTCAATATATTGTGAGTTTTGCAGATCTCCGGTTGATCCCGACAGAATCCCTCGCTGCGAGTCGTGTTCCGGAATGTATTATGCCGGGGGTTACTCGGGTCGGGATTGAACGTCGCCGTAATCGCCATGACCACCGCACCCGCGTCCAAAGTCGAGACCGACAGACAGCAACCGAGCAGAGTTGCCCTCACCTGATGCCATTTGTTTAATGGCCAAAGACTCATCATTTCATACGTTCCAAAAGCAAAAATAGTTAAGTTGACATGCAAGAATCAAGGCGCCAGTGCCTCGAAAATCATGTGAACACTGCCGTAGTAACTGCCCGGTTTATAGCCATCCGGTGGTTCGACCGCGGCCACTTCCAGGCCCACACGGCGGCCGAGCCGGCCATCGAGTTCGGACACCACTTCATCGGCAACGACGCTCAGGCGTTTTCTGTTGAACGTCACGACCAAGGGAATGTTGTCACTGACGTATCCATTGCTCAGGTAAGGCTCGGCACTGATTCGGGCCGAGATGGCACCGTTGACATTTTTCACATCGAAATTCTTGCGCAGCGGCGAAAACCGGCCAGACACCGGATTCCACGGCATCACCTGCTCCTGATGAATCCAGTCGGGTTCAGAGGGGATCACGTAGAACTCCGCCGTGGGAATGCTCACCGATACTTCGAAGGTTTCACGCTCCGTGATCGCCTGCACAGCGCCACTGACGGATATCAGCAGGACGAGTGCCCATCGATAGTTCATCCTTTCAACCTCTTGGTAATAAAAAACAGACAGTGCGTTTGACGGGGTGATCAGACTTCCGAATCCCAGACTACGGTGACATTGCCCGCATAGGTTTTGCCGTCACCGTCGAGCATTTCCTCGACGTCCTCGCGCGCGACTTCAAAATGCAGAGTTCCCGGTTTTCTATCAACGTAGTGCCCCGGTTGAAACAACTCGGTACCGCTACCGTCGCGCAACAACGGGCGGTGGTTGACTGGCTGACCGGACGCGTCAGTCATGCCGTTGGGCAGGCTGACGGCGATGTTCATCGGCACGGTGCGCCCGGAGACCGGTTCCATCAATGCGCAGGTATTGGCATCATCGTGTTCACATTCGAGGGTCATCTTGAACTGGCTTGAGACCGACAAGTTGAAGGTCTGGTCGCGAAACAGGCGCTCTGGTTTGCGGTTGCGTTGCAGCCAGGACTGCCAACCGCCCTGGGGCAACAACTCCACTCGATTGCCGCCGGGCGGTACTTCCACTTTGAGGCTGTGTTGCACATCCAGGGTGAAGTCGAGCATCAGAAGATTATCCTTGGGCAGTACCCGATCACCAAAGTCGAAGTCCATCATCGGACCGAACGTGTAAGGAATACTGCCTCGATAAACTCCGGTTCGCATTGTCAGCGGGTTCGGGGTCCGAAGCTCATATGCGAATTCAATGTAGCGATAATTAAATTTGGGGATATCAAATTTCGCTTGGGTAGAACAGGCCCCTGCATTCTCAGGAACAATCCACATGAATATGGAGTGATCGTCCGCTTCCCACGCTTTTCCTACCCCGAGACAAGGTGCTGGCGCTCCAGCCCAACTACCCACACCCCATAACCCGGCATGACCAGCGGGCCCCGCCAGATCCGTAGCCTTTGCGCCTAGATTGTATCGACCGCCGATGCCGGCTATGCGGATCTCGACTGTCTCGGAGGGGCCAAACTCTGGTGAAACCTGGATTGATCGCCACTCAGACGGGGCCTTGAGAAAAGCCCCTGAACGCTCATTGGGATGATAAGCAACAATCTCCCCGCCTTCCGTCTGCTCCAAAGGCATGTTGACGCGCAGACTGAATATATTACTTTGCTTGCAATATGAGGCTTGCGAAGTGCAAAAATGACCGTTCACTGTTGTATTGACGAACCGATTTTGCATCGGATTGTCAGGGTTCGGCTTGAAAAAGGCAGTTATCTCATTGGTCGCTGCCCCGGCAGACAAACTGACGCCAGACAAAACCGCACCCAATAAGTACCGGGTTAAATTCGAGAATGTTTGATTAAACATGCTTACCACCTGTTACTTGCGCCTCGGCACGGGTTTCACCCCTTGATCTCCAGCGTTTTATTCGCCTTGCCTTCAATCAACGTGAATTGATATTCACGACCGCTCTTCTTGTCGAACTGGAACTCGCGGCCCGGCAGGATGTGATGCTTGGTGGTCGGCGCGCAGTCGGTTTCACTTTTGATCGAACAATCCCTGAACTCATCGATCACCACCACCGTATTGCCCTGATTGCGAATCCGGTATTGAGCGGCGCTTTCATCGATCACGCTGTCGAATCGGGCCTGCGACGGCCGCACGAAAAACACCGTGCCGTAACCGGCCAGCACGTTGACCCCGGCAGACAGGCCTTTCTTGTACGCTTCGCGCTCCTCGCTGGAGACGGCAAACTCGTCTTCCTTTTCTGGCACGACAGGAATGAAACGGACCCGGAAATAACGCTCTCTGTCACGCTCGCCCATGTACACCAGCCGGGTGCCTTGCATGCCGTTGGCCGGGACGATCAAGCGCGCAGGACTGGCCATCAATCCATCGCGGGCGGCACTCTCGGTCTGGGTCGTGAGTGGAACTTCCCGCGTAGTGCCGTCGGCGTCATAGATGATTTCGAGGATGTTGACCTTGACGAAAGCGGTGGCATCACCGCCATTGAACACGCGTTTCAGGTAAGTGCTTTTGTCCGCATCCAGGTAGTCGTAGACCACCCCGACATTGATTGACGGGCCGGCGTGGGTCATCAGCGGCAGCAGACTTGCGCACAGCATTAGCCATCGATTTTTCATATTTAGGACCTCCTGAAAAGTAAACAGTGATCGGCCTGGACTGGAAGTCACCAAGCTCGCGGGTGGGCGTCAACCCGGTGCATGAGTCGCGTCAGGCGCCTGTGCCAACGTATCGCTGGTACAGCGCAAATCACCGATCATCAGCACGTTGTTTTCACTGCGCGTATTGGCCGTGTCGAGGCGGAACTGGCACAGCAACTGATCGCCCCGCCGCACTTCGAGGGTCGGCGCACCGGCGTTCATTTCCATTGAGAAGAAACCGTCCACCTCCGTGACTCCGCGGCTGGCGTGGTTGATCACGTGGTGGCCCTTGAGCGGTTTGCCCTGAGCGTCAAGCAAGCGACCGAGCACGGTCAGGGTTTTGCTCACGGTGATCTTGCGGTAATCGACACCGCCCTTGTTCAGGTGGTAGCGGGTGCGTGGCGGTTGAATACTCGCCGACGGCGCGTGGTTGCCTTCAAAGTCGAAACTCACTGAACTGTTTTGGTACGCGGTCAGCGGCACATAGTTGCGGCCCGCGTGCAAGGTCGCGCTGCCGCCGCTGAGGTCGTCGGCACGCAGGGCGATCTCGTCGAGATCGGTCTCCACGTCAATGATCATTCCAGCACCGCCCGTGTGGTACTGACTGGTCATGACCATATTTTCCTTGCCCACGGCCACGGTGCTGTCCAGGTTCAGGCCACCGGTGTAATTGCCGTTGAAAGACGAGCGTTGAACAAAAGCATCGCCATTGAATGTGTCAGCCTGAAAACTGGAAAGACCGGACAGCCCGACGCCATAAGTATCGGCGAGGGCCGTGACCGACACGTTTTGCAGAGCGTGGTCTTCAAGGGTTTTCTGGTAGGTCAGCGAGCCATTGTTGTCGCGGCCACCATCGCGTGACGTGCGAGTACCGATACTGCCGGACCACTGCTCGCCCGGCCCGCCGAGCGCGACGCTGACGCTCAGGTCGACGCCGCGATTGCGTTCATCGCCACTGCTGAAACTGCCAGGACGATCGAACACCGAGAGTCGCCAACTGGCATCACTGCCAAACAGGCGCGTGCGTTGCGACCAGCCAAGATCGAGACCGACGCCCTCGGTATTGCCATCACTGTAGGACACCCGCCCATTGAGTGAACTCTTGCTGCTGAGGCGATGATTGATCGCCAGCGACGAGTTGCTGGTCTGGCCGACAAACACACTGCGCTGGCGCACACGGGTGCCGTCCGGCAAGGTTTCGTAGGTGTTGGTGGTGTCTAGCCAACTGCGATTGTGGGTAACGAACAGATTCCCGGCGCCGTAGTTGTAGAGGGCTTGAAAATCCATACCGGTGCCGTGATCCTCGGTCTGGTACAGGTTGGCGTACAGGCTGGTATTGGTAATCGGCGTCCAGTCGATGGAGGATCCGTACTGTTGTTTGCCCTGCAACTGACGCGCCGACAGGCCGAGGATCATCCGTGGATGCAACAGGTAATTGACCGCGGCACCCGCCGTCATGTCACCTTTGGGTTGTTGATCCCAGTTACTCAGCAACTTGCTTTCCTGGCCGGCGAACAGGCTGTAGCGCCAGCGCTCATCGTGATTGCGCCAGTTGGTGGGTTTGTACACCAGCTCCTGAGTGGTCGAGGTGATCTGGCCGTCTTCGATCAACCGCACCTCGACTTCGTAAATACCGCCGGGCAATGGCCGGGTATCGAGGGTGTGCAAACCGGCAGCGATGGCTTGTGTGTTGATCAGCACGCCATTGCGAAAAATCTCCACCGACGCCTGCCGATTGGCCGTTACATAGATCGGGTACACGCTGGGCGTGGGGCTGTTGATCGCCAGGCTGTCGGAGCTGCCATACATCAGGCCCACCGCCGTGTCGGGGCTGGCGCCAAAAGAACGCAACTGACGGGTCAGGCCTTCGGAACTGGGTGTGAAATAACCCAGTCGCAAAAACGTACCGGGTAGCTCGCGCTGACCATACAACTCATGCACCGCGTGATAGAGCTTGTCATCCGGACCGCCGAGCCGGGCCAGTTGCAGGTTCGCCCGTTGGGTCCAGTTGCCCAGGCTGCTACTCGCCTCAAGACCATAGCGACCGCCCAGGTCCTGGTCCTGCCCACCGTTGAGGTTGAGCTGATTGCGCACGATCAGCCCAGTACTACCGCCTTCGGGCAATTGGTAATAACGCGGCGTTTCGGTATCACGCTCGGCATTTTCAGTAGCAACCGAAAGCAGCGAACTCTGTAGGTTGTAATGCACCGCAACCACCCGCTCCGGGCAACTACCCTGGCAGGCACCGAGGGCCACACCTTGCTTCAAATAAGCGGCCAGCCCCTCACGCTCACTGGCAGGAGTGCGACTGTCCGTGGTATCGGTAAAGTCCAGCAAAGTGACACGATCATCCTTGGTCAATATGATCATCGCCTCACCGAGAAACTGTTGATCACGCTCCACCCGAACAGCCAATGGCACATCGAAGAAGTGCTCTTCGAAGTCCGCCGGCAACCCTTTCGCTTGCGCGAGCAAACTTCGGGGTGTTGTGGCGTTTTCAGTGGGTGCTGCGAAAGCACTGGCACATAAAAAAAGTGCGAGCGCTGCCGCGATGGGCGTCATCGGGAACATGTTCTTAATACTCGAATTACATAAGAAGTCGGCGCCCACCGGTCACTCAATGATGACCAGTGGGGCAAGACCGTTGAATAAAAAGCTTTATTCAAAAAAGTTATCGATCAAGGCTTTATTACTGGTTCGAAAACAACCGCGAAACTGGTGGTGTAGTCACCTGTTTGCGTGGCTGTCGGGGCTGCAGCCTTGATGACCATTTCCCGTTGAACGCCCGGCACCGAGTCCGTTTCGTTAACGACTTCAGTGGTGGTACTGCCCAATTCAACGCCGCCAATCGTCACCGTCAATGGAATGCTGTCTCGGCCGTTATACAGCGCCGCATCGCCATCGATCAGTGCATTGATGGCGCCTTTCGGATCGGTGTGCTTCAGGTTGAACTGACCCCGTACGGTGGTCAGTTCACCACTGCCCTGCTGGGTCATGGTTTCGTCACGACCGAAGTCCGGGTTTTGCGGCGCGACATTGAACAGCGAAGTCGGGACAAATGCCTTGATGTTAATGATCTGGTTGATCGGTTCTGCAGCGAAAGCCATGGAAGTACCAAGGGCCAGGACAGTCATCGGAACGGCCATTGCAATTTTCTTGAACATGTTAAGCACCTGTTTTTTTCAAAGGATTGAGACGTGAAAGTCTTAATCAGCCATGCCGGACTTCAGCATGATGGCGTTTTGGCTGAACTTTCAACGCCGAGGCATGATCCAGCAATCGCTTGAAAAAGTAAGTACGAAGGTTCTGATGAACTTGTAGTTTATGCGACTCGTAACTCGCACGAAAAAACACCTGATTAGATGAATCCATTTATTAAACTGTCGGAGAAATACTACACACAATATTAATCAAAAAAGCACACAGATATGAAGAATTACAACATCTGTAAGACTCAGACTACTTATACATAGTTACTGACCGGGAATACAGAGTAAAACAGGGCTATTAGTTTAATTGCTCTAAAAATACCGAACACGTTGAGCACTCCTCTTCTCAGTGAGGTTGGCATATAGGAGACCGACCGTTGATCCGCCCGGCTTGCGCAATCGTTAAGATATATCTTAAGTTGTATCTAAACACGACGAGAGAACGCAGAAAATGAGAGACCATCATTCCCCCCACCGCGAACACGGCGATGGCCGTGACGGATTCGAGAAACGCCCCGGCCGCGAGCGCGGTGGTCGCGGCCCTCGGGTGTTCGCACCCGGCGACCTGAAACTGCTGCTGCTGGCGCTGATCGCCGAACAGCCGTGCCACGGCTACGACCTGATCCGCCAGATCGAAGGCATGTTCGATGGCGCCTACAGCCCCAGTCCCGGCGTCATCTACCCGACACTGACGTTTCTGGAAGAAAGCGAAATGATCACCGGCGACGCTGAAGCCGGAAAAAAACGCTACAGCGTGACCGACGCCGGACGTCTGTCTTTAAGCGATCAGGCGGTTGCCCTCGACGGTGTGCGGATGCGCATCGATGTCAGCAAACGCTCACTGCGCGGGCATGACCGACCCGCCGAAATTCACGAAGCGGTGCATAACCTGCGTCACGCGTTGCAACTGCATCACGGTCGCTGGAGCCCCGAAGAAATCCTGCGCGTGGCGGCCCTGCTCAACGACACCGCCAAAGCCATCGTCGATGGCCCCCACGTTCAACCCGTTCAGGAGAAAGCCGAATGACAGAAGTGATCGAGCACACCATTCACCGCGTCATGCATGAAATCAAACGCCGTCGCCTGGAAGTGCTGCGGGTGGTCGACCTGACGCCGCGCATGCGCCGCATCACGCTGGGCGGGCCGGAGCTGGCGGGGTTCGTCAGCCTCGGCACGGACGATCACGTCAAACTGCTGTTCCCGCAGAACGCCGCGGAACAAGCGGCACTGGAAACGCTGGTGCTCGGCGCCGGCAAGGACAACGGCCCGATGCCGGCCATGCGTGACTACACGCCACGCCGCTATGACCTTGACACGCTGGAACTGGACATCGACTTCGTGCTGCACGGCGACGGCCCCGCCTCGACCTGGGCCGAACAGGCGAAACCGGGGCAGTTCTTGCACATCGGCGGGCCACGGGGCTCGATGATCGTGCCGGACATGTTCGACGGCTATTTACTGATCGGTGACGAGACGGCGATCCCGGCGATTGCGCGGCGTCTCGAAGGCCTGGCGGAGAATCGTCGGGCGTTGGTAATCATCGAAGTGGAAAACGGCGCGGAGCAGCAGAAGCTGGAAAGCCCGGCACAGGTAAATGTGATCTGGGTGTTGCGTGACGGCGGCAAGAACAATCTGCTGAACGCCGTGAAGGAACTGCAAGTGCCCCAGGGCAAGCTGTACGCCTGGGTGGCGACCGAGACCAAAGTGTCGCGGCAGATTCGTCGGGTGCTGCTCGATGAGCATGGCCTGGACGAGCGGTTCGTCAAAGCCGTCGGCTACTGGCGGCTGGATGACAGCGACGAAGAGTGACAGCGACTTTTGTGGCTGCGATGTTTTCTGTGGCGAGGGGACTTGTCCCCGTTGGAGTGGATGTTACTTTCGACCCGCGAGCCACCGATCCAGCCCAATCAACACAAGCGCAATGAAAATAAACCCCGCCAATAACCCACCCGCATTCACAAACACCTGTGGATAACCCAGCTTGGCGACATCAATGAACGGATAGGGATAAACCGCCAGCAGATGCCCGCGCCACATCGAATACGCGAAGTACACCACTGGATAGATCACCCACGTAGCGATATGCCGCAGCCGCAACGTGCCTTTCGGCACACAGCACCACCAATAAGCCAGAAACAGCAGCGGCATGACGTCATGCATCAGCTCATCGGCCAGCCATTGCCAACCTTCGGGATGCCACAAATGGCGCAACAGAACGTTGTATGCCACACCGACCACAGCGATGCTCACGGCAATCCCGCTGCTCACCCACGGTTGCAAGAACCAGCGTCGCGCCGCCGACTCGCGGGGGGTCAGCTCACACGTCAGCACGGTCGCCACCAGCGTATTGGTCAGCACGGTGAAATAGCTGAAGAAGCTGATCAGCCCACCCAACAGACTGGCCCCCAGCGTCCAGCGCGAATAGAAAATCAGGTACAGCTGAATGCTCAGTCCCGCCCATCCGAGGACTGCGGCCAGGGCCACCAGACGACGCCGCGCGGCAGACTGGACGACCATGTTCAGAGCGGGCGCTTGGTGCGCATCAACTTCACGTACAAGTGTTCGACCTTCTCCCGCGCCCACGGGGTTTTGCGCAGGAATGTCAGGCTCGACTTGATGCTCGGATCACTCTTGAAGCAGCGGATATCGATGCGCTCGGCCAGCCCTGACCATTCGTAGTGTTCAACCAGCGCGTTGAGGATTTGCTCCAGCGTCACGCCGTGCAGCGGGTTGTTGTTCTGTTCGGTCATGCCGGGCCTTCGAGCGGTGAAAGAATGGGAAGCCGCGCACCTTAGCCGAGGGTGTGGTCGGGTGGAAGCGCTCTGTGCGCTATCTGTTAAATGTAGGTGACCCCACAAGGATCGCCTCTTGGCACTGTTACCGAATACGAAAGAATTCATGTCGTTAAAAGCGCTTTCTCTATTTGTAACAGGACATTATCCTTGCGCCCGTCAAGCTGAAACGCTTCCGCTGCCCGCGACATACTGCCGCTTCAGTTCACTTCTCAGAAAAAGACCCAGAATTACTTCCCCTATGCCTTATTTTCAAACTCCGCGAGACAGCGCTGTCTGCACCACTATTGCTGGTCGAAAAGCCCTGAACCTGATGGGCGGACTGACCGCGTTGGGCCTCGCCACTTGCACCCAGGCCGCTCCGGCCTTCGATAGCGAGTCACCGTGGATGCTCGGCGACTGGAACGGCACGCGCACCGAACTTTCGGAAAAAGGCTACGACTTCAAAGTCGATTACACCGGCGAAATGGGCAGCAATCTGCACGGCGGCTACGACCATGACCGCACCGCTCGCTACAGCGACCAGTTCGGCCTCGGCACCCACATGGACTTGCAGAAGATTCTGGGCTGGGACGACGCCGAGTTTCAGCTGACCATCACCGAGCGCAACGGCAACAACATCAGCAACGACCGCATCAATGATCCGCGCGTGGGCGGGTTCACCTCGGCTCAGGAAGTCTGGGGCCGTGGCCAGACCTGGCGCCTGACGCAGATGTGGTATCAGCAGAAATTCTTCGATCAGAAGCTCGACATCAAGGTCGGTCGTTTTGGCGAAGGCGAAGACTTCAACAGCTTCCCCTGCGACTTCCAGAACCTCGCGTTCTGCGGCTCGCAGGTCGGCAACTGGGTCGGTGGCATCTGGTACAACTGGCCGGTCAGCCAATGGGCGATGCGGGTCAAATATCACCTGGCGCCGGAGCTGTACGCTCAGGTCGGTGTCTACGAGCAAAACCCGTCGAACCTTGATCGCGACAATGGTTTCAAGCTCAGCGGCAGCGGCACCCAGGGCGCGATTTTGCCGGTGGAACTGGTGTGGTCGCCGAAACTCAATGGCCTGCCGGGCGAATACCGCGCCGGTTATTACTACAGCAACGCCAAAGCCACTGATGCCTACAAGGACAGCAACGGTCAGCCGGCTGCCCTGAGCGGCGAGGCTTACCGCAGCGCGTCGAGCAAACACGGCGTGTGGCTCGGTGTGCAGCAGCAGATCACCAGCCGCGCCAGCGACAACTCCCGCGGCCTGAGCGTGTTCGCCAACGGCACGATGCACGACAAGAAGACCAACGCCATCGACAACTATGTCCAGGCTGGCGTCGTCTACAAAGGCTTGTTCGATGCGCGCGCCAAGGACGACATCGGTTTCGCCCTGGCTCGCGTCCACGTCAACCCGGCCTACCGCAAGAACGCCGAGGCGACCAATCAGGCCCGCGCGGTCTTCGACTACAACGACCCGTCTTTCCTGCCACCGCAAGACACCGAATACAGCGCCGAACTCTATTACGGCGTGCACGTCACGAATTGGCTGACCGTGCGCCCGAACCTGCAATACATCCGCCACCCCGGTGGCGTGGACAAGGTCGATGACGCGCTGATTGGCGGGATAAAAATCCAGTCATCGTTCTAACCAACACCGAAAAACCCTGTGGGAGCGAGCCTGCTCGCGATAAGGCCAGCACAGCCAACATTGATGTTGTCTGACCCACCGCTATCGCGAGCAGGCTCACTCCTACAGGGATCGCGTCAACCGAACCATTTTTATCTGAACCCTGCCCGCACCTGATCGTCATCTACAGTGAACTTGCGCGGGACTACTTAAAACGTCACGGAGAACCACACTATGAGCACTGATGGTGCTTTGAGTCGAAGCCGTCTGCTGCCGAGCCTGCTCGGTATCCTGCTTCTGCTAATGGGCCTGGCCATGCTGGCCGGGGGGATCAAGCTGAGCATGCTCGGCGGCTCGCTGTATTACCTGCTGGCCGGTATCGGCCTGGTGCTCACCGGGGGGCTGCTGATCGCTGCCCGCCGCTCTGCGCTGGGCCTGTATGCAGTGGTGCTGTTCGCCAGCACCATCTGGGCCCTGTGGGAAGTCGGCCTCGATTGGTGGCAACTGGTGCCACGTCTGGCGATGTTGTTTGCCATCGGTATCGTCATGTTGCTGCCGTGGGTCCGCCGCCCGCTGCATCGCGGTGAGTTCAATCCGGTCGGCACGGGTGCGCTGAGCGCTGCCGTGGCGATTGCCGGTGTTGCCGCGCTCGCCAGTCAGTTCACCAACCCCGGTGAAATCAAAGGCCAACTGGACCGCGACAGCGTGCCAGGCATGACCAACACCGCCCCGGCCATGCCCGACGGTGACTGGAACTCCTACGGCCGCAGCGCCCATGGCGATCGTTACTCGCCACTGGCGCAGATCACCCCGCAGAACGCGAACAAGCTCGTTCCGGCCTGGACCTTCCGCACCGGCGACCTGCCAGGGCCGAACGACCCGGGTGAAACCACTGCCGAAAACACCCCGCTGAAAGTCAACGGCATGCTCTACGTCTGCACGCCGCACAGCCAGGTGATCGCGCTGGACCCGGACACCGGCAAGGAAATCTGGCGTTTCGATCCGAAGCTCTCCACGCAAAACGCGGCGAACTTCAAGGGTTGGGCGCACATGACCTGCCGTGGCGTGACCTATCACGATGACGCCGCCTACACCTCCGAGCAAAGCCCGACGGGCACTGCCAGCCCTGCGCCGGTCAGCAACGTCTGCCCACGCCGGATCTTCCTGCCGACAGCCGACACCCGTCTGATCGCCCTCGACGCCGACACCGGCAAGATGTGCGAAGACTTCGGCGACAAGGGCCAGGTTGATCTGCGCGCCAACATCGGCGGCTTCACGGCGGGCGGTTACTATTCCACCTCGCCTCCAGCGGTCACTAAAGACCTGGTCGTGATTGGTGGCCACGTCACCGACAACGTCTCCACTGACGAGCCTAGCGGCGTGATCCGCGCGTTCGACGTGCACACCGGCAAACTGGTGTGGAACTGGGACAGCGGCAACCCGGACGACACCACGCCGATTGCCGAAGGCAAGGTCTACACCCGCAACTCGCCGAACATGTGGTCCATGTTCGCCGTCGACGAAAAACTCGGCATGCTTTACCTGCCGATGGGCAACCAGACCCCGGACCAGTTCGGTGGCGCTCGCACCCCCGAATCGGAACTGCACGCCGCTGGCCTGACCGCCCTCGACATCGCCACCGGTAAAGTGCGCTGGCACTTCCAGTTCACCCACCACGACCTGTGGGACATGGACGTCGGCGGCCAACCAACCCTGATGGACCTGAAAACCGCTGACGGCGTGAAGCCAGCGGTACTCGCGTCCACCAAGCAAGGCAGCATCTACGTGCTGGACCGCAGCACCGGCAAGGCCATCGTGCCGATCAACGAAGTGCCAGTGCCACAAGGCGCTGTCGAAGGTGATCACACCTCGCCGACCCAACCGAAATCCGACCTGAACCTGATGCCACCGCCGCTGAAAGAACGCGACATGTGGGGCGTGACGCCGTTCGACCAACTGATCTGCCGGATCGACTTCAAATCCATGCGCTACGACGGCCCGTTCACGCCGCCATCGCTGCAAGGTTCGATCGTGTATCCAGGCAACTTCGGCGTGTTCGACTGGGGCGGCATCTCGGTTGACCCGGTGCGTCAGATTGCTTTCATGAACCCGGACTACATGGCGTTCAAATCGAAAATGATCCCGGCCGCCGAAATCGCTGCCCAAGGCCCGCGTAAAAGCGAAACCGAAGGCGTGCAGCCGAACAAAGGCGCGCCCTACGGCGTCATCCTCGAACCCCTGCTCTCGCCACTGGGCCTGCCGTGCCAGGCACCGGCCTGGGGTTACGTGACAGCGGTCGACCTGACCAACAGCAAAATCATCTGGAAACACAAAAACGGCACCGTGCGCGACAGCTCGCCGGTACCGATCCCGCTGAGCATGGGCGTACCAAGCCTGGGCGGTACCTTCGTCACTGCTGGCGGCGTCGGATTCCTGAGCGGCACCCTCGACCAGTACCTGCGCGCCTACGACGTGAAAAACGGCAAGCAGTTGTGGGAAGGTCGCCTGCCAGCAGGTGCACAAACCACACCGATGACCTACACCGGCAAGGACGGCAAGCAATACGTGCTGGTCGTTGCGGGCGGTCATGGGTCTCTGGGCACCAAGCAGGGTGACTATGTGATTGCGTACAAACTGTCCGAGTAAGTTTTAGCGGCGGTTAAAGGAAAGGCGACTCCTGCGAAGGGGTCGCCTTTTTTGTGGCCGCTGTCCCGTCGCACCGCACATCCCCTGTGGGAGCGAGCTTGCTCGCGATGTTTAACATTCAACATCAATGTCGGCTGACACTCCGTCATCGCGAGCAAGCTCGCTCCCACAGGGGATCGGGTAAGCCTTTCACCCCTCACCACTCAACAGGCCGAGCGTTAGCTCGCCTGCAGCTTGTGATCTTGATCCACCCGCCCCTTCGGGAGGCTGAGTGGAGGCGTTCATCTGGGGGGCAGGCGCGCAGCGCCGTTCGACGAAGTCGAACACATCGAGAGGAGGTCGAAGCGAAGCCGACCGGAGGCGATGCCCCCAGATGAATGCCGGAGCGAAGGAACCCCGAGCCCAGGCGAGGGGCCGGACGCTCGGGCGAGACCTTTTGGTTCCTTTTGGGGCGTTTGCCAAAAGGGACTCGCCGTAAGGGCGAAACCATTAGCAGCCGTTACCGCAGCAATGGATATACCCCCGGTCAACCACCAACATGGTCGGCCCAAAGGCCGCCAAGTCAAACGCACCTGTCAAACCCCTGAACACACACCCAGAAATATCCCCCGCCATTGAAACCACCCCTGACCCGCCCCATCTAACACCCATACCCAATTGCGCAGGTGCCCCATGAGCGACCAGCAAGAATTCCCCGAAGACCCGAGCGAATACGCCGACCCAGAGAACGCCGAACACCACTCCACCGGCAAAGGCCTCGCCCTGCCAGGCCAGAACCTGCCGGACAAGGTCTACATCATCCCGATCCACAACCGCCCGTTCTTCCCGGCCCAAGTGCTGCCGGTCATCGTCAACGAAGAACCGTGGGCCGAAACCCTCGACCTGGTGAGCAAATCCGATCACCACTCCCTGGCCCTGTTCTACATGGACACGCCCCAGGAAGATCCGCGCCATTTCGACACCTCGGCCCTGCCGCTCTACGGCACGCTGGTCAAGGTGCACCACGCCAGCCGCGAAAACGGCAAACTGCAATTCGTCGCCCAAGGCCTGACCCGCGTGCGCATTCGCACCTGGCTCAAGCACCATCGCCCGCCGTACCTGGTGGAAGTCGAATACCCGCACCAGCCCACCGAGCCGACCGACGAGGTCAAGGCCTACGGCATGGCGCTGATCAACGCGATCAAGGAACTGCTGCCGCTCAACCCGCTGTACAGCGAAGAGCTGAAAAACTACCTCAACCGCTTCAGCCCCAACGATCCGTCGCCGCTGACCGACTTCGCCGCCGCGCTGACCTCAGCCACGGGCAGCGAGCTGCAAGAAGTGCTCGACTGCGTGCCGATGCTCAAGCGCATGGAAAAAGTCCTGCCGATGCTGCGCAAGGAAGTCGAAGTCGCGCGCCTGCAGAAAGAAATTTCCGCCGAAGTTAACCGCAAGATCGGCGAGCATCAGCGCGAGTTCTTCCTCAAGGAACAACTCAAGGTCATCCAGCAAGAGCTGGGCCTGACCAAGGACGACCGTAGCGCCGACATCGAACAGTTCGAACAACGCCTGGAAGGCAAGGTTCTGCCCGCACAGGCGCAAAAGCGCGTCGAAGAGGAAATGAACAAGCTGTCGATCCTCGAAACCGGATCGCCGGAGTACGCGGTCACCCGCAACTATCTCGACTGGGCGACTTCGGTGCCGTGGGGCGTGTACGGCGAGGACAAACTCGACCTCAAGCACGCGCGCAAGGTATTGGACAAACACCATGCCGGCCTCGATGACATCAAGGACCGCATCCTCGAGTTCCTCGCGGTCGGTGCCTACAAAGGCGAGATCAGCGGCTCCATCGTGCTGCTGGTCGGCCCGCCGGGTGTGGGTAAAACCAGTGTCGGCAAATCCATCGCCGAATCCCTCGGTCGACCGTTCTACCGCTTCAGCCTCGGCGGCATGCGCGACGAAGCCGAGATCAAGGGCCATCGCCGCACCTACATCGGTGCGCAGCCGGGCAAACTCGTCCATGCGTTGAAAGACGTCGAAGTGATGAACCCGGTGATCATGCTCGACGAGATCGACAAGATGGGCCAGAGCTACCAGGGCGACCCGGCCTCGGCGCTCCTGGAAACCCTCGACCCGGAACAGAACGTCGAATTCCTCGACCACTACCTGGACTTGCGTCTGGACCTGTCGAAAGTGCTGTTCATCTGCACCGCCAACACCCTGGATTCGATCCCCGGCCCGTTGCTGGACCGGATGGAAGTGATTCGCCTGTCGGGCTACATCACCGAAGAAAAAATCGCCATCGCCAAACGTCACCTGTGGCCGAAGCAGCTGGAAAAGGCCGGCGTGTCCAAGGGCAGCCTGAGTATCAGCGACAGCGCGTTGAAAGCATTGATCGACGGATATGCCCGTGAAGCCGGGGTGCGCCACTTGGAAAAAGAACTGGGCAAACTGGTGCGCAAAGCCGTGGTGAAATTGATCGACGAGCCGAAAGCGGTGATCAAAATCGGTCCGAAAGACCTCGAAGCCTCACTCGGCCATCCGGTCTTCCGTAACGAGCAAGTACTGTCCGGTACCGGCGTCATCACCGGGCTGGCCTGGACCAGCATGGGCGGTGCGACCTTGCCGATCGAAGCCACGCGCATTCACACCTTGAACCGTGGTTTCAAACTCACCGGGCAATTGGGTGACGTGATGAAAGAGTCGGCGGAAATCGCCTACAGCTACGTCAGCTCCAACCTGAAGTCATTTGGCGGTGATCCGAAGTTTTTCGATGAAGCTTTCGTTCACTTACACGTACCGGAAGGCGCGACCCCGAAAGACGGCCCGAGCGCCGGCGTGACCATGGCCAGCGCCCTGCTCTCGCTCGCCCGAAATCAGGCGCCGAAAAAAGGCATCGCCATGACCGGCGAACTGACGCTGACCGGGCATGTATTGCCGATTGGCGGAGTGCGCGAGAAGGTGATCGCGGCGCGGCGGCAGAAGATCTTCGAATTAATCCTGCCGGAGCCTAATCGCGGTAGCTTTGAAGAATTGCCGGACTATCTGAAGGAAGGTATTACCGTGCACTTTGCCAAGCGTTTTGCGGATGTGGCGAAGATTCTGTTCTGATAAACATCTAGCGCCAGTTCTACCGTCATCGCGAGCAGGCTCGCTCCCACAATGGTCAGCGGTGTTCACAATTTTTGTGTTCGCCGCAAAACCCTGTGGGAGCGGCGATGACGCGATCCGACTTGCCCGCAATGGCATCGGAGTGCATGACGCAAAACTTCAAAGAACGAAGATTGCTGTTCTTTGCTTATCGCAAAAAAATATAAAAACCTGTCACAAATGACAGTAGTCATGACTATTCAAACCGGTCAGGATTTTCCGTACACAAACCCTGTACCGAAAGAAGGTCACTATGACAGCCAATACAGATAATTCCGTGTCTGCCATCTATCAACGTTTTAATGGGGAAATTAGCATCACAACAGGAAAGGTCAACCTCATATCATCACAGTTGACATTTAATCCAAACAGTAACTCCGCGACATTACGTTTCAGACTCAACCAAATCAGCCCATCTCAAGACCAAACTATATCTTTTACACTCTCCAACACCATCAAGTCCGGCACTTACGATGTAAATAGCCCTGATACTTTTCAAAGTGCATCTTACATCGAGCATCTTAGACAAGATGAATTCAAATTTCTGCCTTATCAATCCGATGCCGTCGCCGGCAAATTGACCATTGAAATCATAGATTCAGGAACCGGACAACGTACCTACAATGTGACTGATTTCAATATTACCGTCAAAGCCAATCAAAACAGCTCAGACACCCAAACATTAAACGGCAAGTTTATTGTTACGGTCGATGATGTGACGTTTTAGTTGCCGCCAATCTCAGACCGGCATCCCCGTCTGCCCCTATGTCGCCACCGCGACTCAGCGTACATTTGCTCGATTTTTTTAAAAGAGCCCCCCAAGCGGATCTGCTTTCATTACTTGGAGATACATCATGGAAACCTTACACAAAAATGCTGCGCAGGCTACCAAGCTTCAAAATATAACCGGTGAGTTCAATGCAATATTCCCAAACGCTGTAACTCCGGCAAATGCACCGTACTCAAGAGCGCCATATCGATCTCAATCCCTTCACAATTTGGCACACCTCGATGAGGAGTTCATCGACATAAAAAGTGTTTCAGGCGGCCGCCCTGTGCAGTCTCTTTTTACCGGGGACCTACGAGAGCTCTCACTCAAAATCAAAAAAGGCACTACTTCCGGCACGTATAAATACAAGCCTGGCGTAGACGGTGCAATCCTTGACGTACGGTATGGAGAAATGGGTTTTTCGGAAGTTACCAATAATTATGTACTGCTTCAAGAACGAGCAATCGAAGCGACGCTCATATTGCAAGTTTCAGAAGACGAACGCTACTACTCGTCAAACTCTTTCGACATCAAAGTCTTGACGAGCAATGGCATCACTCTCGACATTAAAGCCGACTTCAAGGTTTATCTGACCATTGAGTAAGCAGGGCAACGCCGCGACTTTTTAATGGCATCCGAACTCCTTAGAAGTATCTAAGGAGTCCCTGCATATTTAGTTTCCCCCGCGACTTAAGTTATGCTCACCGTTCGTAGTGAACTCCGGAGCCACTGACCTTATGTCCCCCACCCGCCTGTTTGTCCCCCTCGCCCTCTCCTTGCTGGCCGCGTGCGCCACGCAACCGAAACAGAACGTGACCGTGGAAAAACAAAGCGAATGCCCGGTGCAACTGCACAGCGGGCAAAACCTAATCCTGACCCTGCCGAGCAACCCGACCACGGGTTACCGCTGGGCGATCCAGGATTCGGCCGGTGGCGTATTGCGCGCGCTCAGCCCCGAGGTCTACAGCAACCCGGAAGACGCGGGGATTGTCGGCAGCGCCGGCATCTCCACCTGGCGCTTCCAGTCCTTCACCGCGGGCACGGGCCGTTTGCGCCTGACCTACTCACAACCCTGGGCACCGGAAGTACCGGCAGTGGAAACCTTCGACTGCGCGATTTCGGTTAACTGATCGTGGGCTGGCTGATTCTGGCGCTGATGGGCGCGGTGACGTTCCTCTACGGCGTCAGTGTGCATGCAGCGTTGCTCTGTCTGCTGGTCAAACCGCTGCCGGTATTGGCGCTGCTCGGTTGGTTGCATGACGCACCTCCCAGCGAATATCGACGCTGGATCAGCCTTGGATTGATTTTCTCTCTGGTCGGCGATGTGTTGCTGGCGTGGCCGGGGGATTTGTTTGTGTTCGGTCTCGGTGCGTTTTTAGTTGCCCACTTGGCGTATCTGAAGGCCTATTTGAGCGATTGCCGGCGGGTGGCGGTGTTGCCGTTGATCATCGCTTTGGGCGTCGGCGCGGTGTTGTTGGGGATCTTGATCTCCAATGGGCTGGGTCCGCTGCTCATCCCGGTGATCGTCTACGGTCTGGCCATTAGCGCGATGCTCTGGCGCGCACTGGCCCGATTCGGCACCGACGTGCCCAAACGCTCGGCGATGCTGGCGGCGGCAGGTGCGGTGGCGTTTGTGTTCTCTGACAGCGTGATCGGCATCAATCGATTCGTCGCGCCGTTTCATGCCGCGCCTTACGTGATCATCCTCAGCTACTGGTTGGGGCAGTGGGGTATCGCAGCCTCGGCATTTAAGGACAAATAGCAACTTAGCCAGATTTCATAACCATAAAATCGATAAGCCATCTCGAAATGTTATAAAAACCTGTCACATCTGACAGTAGTACAGACTTTCTAGCCTACTTACTATTCAGTGGCGTTATCCAACCACGAACGTAAACCAAGGAAGAAAATCATGAGTCTTTTTAAAAGCAAAAATTCGACACTTTCTTTAGACCCCTTTGTCAGCGTCAACTGCGATATTGAAGCCAAGATTTCAAACCGCGTAAAGTTTCATACTCAAAACATCCAGTTCGACAAAGACATTCATAGCAATTCGATTGCTTATATCGGTCGAAGCTATGAAAACGGCTTTAACGATTCCAGAAAAGGGATGATGTTTATTTTTTCAAGTGACATTCAGTCCGGCACCTATTCACCCAAAGACTCAAATTTTCCATTTGACACATTTTATTATTATGAAAATGGAGCTAACGCCGACTTTACGACTTCTTACACCTACAAACCCGAAAGCGGCACTATTACCGTCGAAGTAGTCCAGAGTAACTCCGAGGCATTGATCTACCTCATCAACTTTGACTTCAAAGGCAAAGACAACAGGACCGAAGAGCTGCACATCGTTGGCAAAGCCGAACTCAATGTTTTCATGCGTCCTAAATGATCTCGCTCTAATCAATGAATGACCACGTCTTGCTTCTCGACCTGGTCATTCATTTGTCTTTTCCAAATGCTCTCTGCAGCCAAGGCCCCATCTGCCCCCTTCGCAAATCCCCCACGGTTTATCAGACAACCCAAGCATCCCCCCGTTAATTTGGCTAAAATGCCGGCCTTTTCCACCTATGCCGCTGGAACCGCCGTGAGCAAAGAACCCGATCGCCTTTTCGCCCAGCCTTTGGCCCAGGTGCCCGACTTCGCCTTTAACGAGGACGTGGTGCGGGTGTTCCCGGACATGATCAAGCGCTCGGTGCCGGGTTATCCGACCATCGTTGAAAACCTTGGCGTGCTCGCCGCACAGTTCGCCCAGCCAAACAGCGTCCTTTACGACTTGGGTTCGTCCCTCGGCGCCGTGACCCAGGCGCTGCGCCGACACGTACGCACCGACGGCTGCCGCGTCATCGCTGTGGATAACTCGGCGGCGATGGTTGAACGCTGCCGCGAGTACCTCAACGGTCAGGACTCGATGTTCCAGGAGTTGCTGCCGGTGGAAGTGATCGAAGGCGATATCCTTGCCCTCCAATTCCAGCCCGCCTCGGTGGTGGCGCTGAACTTCACCCTGCAATTCATCGCCCCGGAACAGCGTACCGCGCTGCTCTCGCGCATCCGCCAATCGTTGGTGCCCGGTGGTGCGCTGATCCTCTCGGAGAAGCTGCGCTTCAACGATCCCGAAGAACACACGCTGCTCACCGACCTGCATGTGGCCTTCAAACGCGCCAACGGCTACAGCGAACTGGAAATCGCCCAGAAGCGCAGCGCCATCGAAAACGTCATGAAGCCCGACAGCCTCGAAGAACACCGCGAGCGCCTGTTGGCCGCCGGTTTCTCGAAAGTCGTGCCGTGGTTCCAGTGTCTTAACTTTGCCTCGTTGATTGCCTTGCCATGATTGATCTGTCCCCCCTCGCCCGCCGCTTGGCTGGCACACCGCTGGCCGACTGGGCCAACACTCTGCAAGCGCAGCTCGACAAGAAAATGGAGAAAGGTCATGGCGACCTGGAGCGCTGGCAGAGTGCGCTGGACGCCTTGCCGAAGATTCAGCCGAGCGAAGTTGATTTGCTTAACGGTCTGACGCTGGACACCGATTGTGATGACGAAACCCGTGCGCAAATGCGCACCGCGCTGATGGGTTTGTCGCCGTGGCGCAAAGGGCCGTTCGATCTGTTTGGCGTGCATGTCGACACTGAATGGCGTTCCGACTGGAAATGGTCGCGGGTCGCCCCGCATCTGGATCTGAAGGGCAAACGCATCCTCGATGTCGGTTGCGGCAATGGCTATTACATGTGGCGCATGCTTGGCGCCGGGGCCGACAGCGTGATCGGTGTCGATCCTAACTGGCTGTTCTTCTGCCAGTTCCAAGCAGTGCAGCGTTACCTGTCCGAACCCAATGCCTGGCACCTGCCGTTCCCGTTCGAAGACCTGCCACCGAACATGGAAGGCTTCGACACGGTGTTTTCCATGGGCGTGTTCTATCACCGTCGCTCGCCGATCGAGCATCTGCTGGCGCTGAAGGATTGCCTGGTCAAGGGCGGTGAATTGGTGCTGGAGACCCTGGTGATCGAGGGCGATCAGCAGCAGGTGCTGGTACCGGAAGACCGTTATGCGCAGATGCGTAACGTGTGGTTCTTGCCGTCAGTGCCGGCGCTGGAACTGTGGCTGCGCCGGGCCGGGTTCACGGATGTTCGTTGTGTGGACGTGAGCGTGACGACGGTCGAGGAACAGCGCGGGACGGAGTGGATGAAGTATCAGTCGCTGAGCGATTTCCTTGATCCGGAAGATCACAGCAAGACGGTTGAAGGGCTGCCGGCGCCGATGCGTGCCGTGATCGTCGCCCGCAAGTAAAACCCCGATCTCCCTGCCAATGGAGATCAAATGTGGGAGCGGGCTTGCTCGCGAAAGCGGTTTAACATTCAGCAGAAATGTTGACTGATCTACCGCTTTCGCGAGCAAGTCGAATCGTCGCACCGCCGCTCCCACAATGGGTCGGTGGTTAGTCTGCTGGTTTGGCTCTTCGGGCCTTGAAGAACTCGCTCAACACCGCCCCGCATTCCTCAGCCAATACCCCGCCTTCATACAGCACCCGGTGATTCAAGAATCCCTGGGTAAAAAACTGCCCCTGACTCTGCACAATCCCGGCCTTCGGCTCCAGCGCCCCATACACCACCCGCGCAATCCGCGAATGCACGATCAGCCCGGCGCACATGCTGCACGGCTCAAGCGTCACGTAGAGCGTGCTGCCGGGCAGACGATAGTTGCTGGCTGCCAACGCGGCCGCGCGGATCGCGACCATCTCGGCGTGAGCACTCGGGTCGTTGCCGCTTATCGGGCAATTGAAACCCCGGCCAATGATTTCACCGTCCTGAACCAGCACCGCGCCCACCGGCACTTCACCCAGCGCCGCGCCTTGGGCGGCCAGGATCAGGGCTTCGCGCATGAAGTCACGATCACGGCTACGGTCGATGATTGCTGTCGGGCGTATCTGACGCATCACGCCACCTCGATGGCGGCCATCAGGCCGGTTTCCATGTGATCGATCACATGGCAGTGAAACATCCAGATCCCTGGGTTATCCGCCACCAGCGCCACTTGCGCGCGCTCGTTCTTGCCCAACAGGTAAGTGTCGGTGAAGTACGGAATGACCTTGTGCCGGTTCGAGGCAATGACCTTGAAACTCATGCCGTGCAGGTGAATCGGGTGTTGATACTGAGTCATGTTTTTCAATTCGAAAATGTAGCTCTTGCCCTTCTCGAGCTTGGCAATCGGGCGGTCGGCGCAGGTTTTGTCGGTAATGTCCCAGGCCTTGCCGTTGATCTGCCACAGGCTCGGCGGCTTGCCATTGTCGACGTTCACCGACACTGAGCCTACCCATTCGAAATTGAAGTTGAGTTTCTCCGCATTGGCCAGGTCCGGCTCGGCCACCGGGTTGGCGGGCAGCGCGGGTGGCCACTCGGTCGGTGCGTCGGTGTTCGCCACCGAACGGAACGTGCCCAGTCGTACCGGGCCATTGCGCAGGGACAGTTCTTCACCGGCCGGCGGTGCCTTGATCGCCAGGCAGATACGCATGCCCGGGCCAAGCCAGTATTCCTTGCCCAACGGGCGCGGTTCGATGGGGTTGCCGTCCAGCGCATAGATCTGCGCTTCGACGCCTGGGATATTGAGGCGGTAAGTCAGGGTGTTATCGAGGTTGAGCAGGCGCACCCGGGTGATCTGCCCGGCGGGCAATTCGATCACCGCTTGCGAGACGCCGTTGATGGTCGACAGACGCCCCGCCGTGCCACCACGGGCCGCTTCGCGAGGAATGCTGAACGCGACAAAAGCGCCCGCTTCATCGACGTGCCAACTCTTGAGGCTCAAGGTCTTCTCGTACTTGAAACCGGTAGGCTCGCGCTCTTCGATGATCAACGGGCCGACCAGCCCGCGCCCGAGTTCTTCGCTGCTGTTCACATGCGGGTGATACCAGTAGCTGCCGGCGTCGGGCACGCGGAATTTGTAGTCGAAGTATTCGCCCGGCAGCACTGGAAGCTGCGAGACGTAGGGTACGCCGTCCATTTCCAGCGGCAGGCGAATGCCGTGCCAGTGAATGGTGGTGGCGACCGGCAGGTGGTTGATGAAACGTACCCGCAGCCATTCACCCTGACGCACGCGCAACTCGGTGCCCGGCGCCGACGGGCCGAACGCCCAGGCCTCGGTTTTGTGCCCGGCCACCAGTTCGACGTCCAGCGGTGCGGCGATCAGCTCATAGTCGTGGCCCGCGTCGGCGTCGGCCATCTTGCCCAACCAGTACCGCGACGCGCCTCCCGCTCCGACACCAACGACAACAAGACCGGCCAGGCCACCGAGGATTTGGCGACGGGTAAAGGACATGAACTCAACTACCTCACGTATCAGCGACAGGCGCGGGGCCTGTAAAAGGCGAATACGATACACCTGCGGTTGAGAAACAGTAAGGGTGGGGTGGCGGATGGCCGCAGGTGTCTGCAAGGACCACCCCTCACCCTAACCCTCTCCCCAGAGGGGCGAGGGGACTGACCGAGTTGTTCTTAGAGCTACATCGACCTGAAAAACCGAGTCGAACTCAGGTTTTTTCCTCGCGATTTCATGCCGAACTTTGAACCTGAAAACTATGGAGATCAGCTCCCTTTCCCCTCTCCCCTGTGGGGAGAGGGCTGGGGTGAGGGGTGGTTCTTGAAGCTGATCAATCAGCGTCCGGGTAACGCCAACCCCATCAACAAATGCACCACCCCGTCTTCCAGCATCATGACTCCCGGCACACCGGCCATATTCAAAGCCTGCCTATCCATCCGCCCCACATCCCGCAACGCCACCCGAACCCGGGTCAGCGCCACCGGCTGCTGCGACTTGAGGTTATCCACACCGCCCAGAGCGGCGACGATTTCCGGGGCCAGACCAGAAACAGGCTGAGCAACCACTTTCGACTCATCCACGATCAGGTCCGGAGTCAACGCTTTCCAGAACGCCCGCTGCATTTTCTCGAACATGTTCAGTTCTCCAGTACCAGTGAAGTATCGACCGTCGCCTCGTGATACAGGCGCAACGCCTCGCGCACTTGCTCGGCGCTTTCCAGGCCCAGCACTTGCTGGGCGATGGCCTGGCAGTCCAGCAGATCCACTTCGCGAACCGCCGCTTTGATCGCCGGAATCAGCGGCACGCTCACCGACAGTTCATCCACCCCAAGTCCCAGCAGCAGCGGCACCGCCAGCGTTTCGGACGCCATGGCGCCACACACGCCGACCCATTTGCCATGGGCGTGAGCGGCCTTCACGGTGCTGGCAATCAAACGCAGCACCGACGGATGAAAACTGTCGGCCTGACTGGCCAGACGCGGGTGATCGCGGTCCATGGCCAGGGTGTATTGGGTCAGGTCGTTGGTGCCGATCGAGAAGAAATCCACTTCAGGCGCAAACAGATCGGCCATCAGTGCTGCTGCCGGCACTTCGATCATGATCCCCAGTTTCGGCAATTCAGTGAGGCCCAATGCCAGCGCCTCTTCCTCAAGCAGCTGCCGGGCCCGTCGCAACTCCGACAGCTGCGTGACCATGGGCAACATGATGTGCAGACGGGCCAGCCCGACGCTGCTCAGGATCGCCTTGAATTGATCGCGCAACAGCTGCGGGCGCTCCAGACATAAACGAACCCCACGCATGCCGAGGAACGGGTTGGTTTCGCTGTCCATCGGCACGTAGGCCAACGGTTTGTCGCCGCCGACATCCAGAGTACGCACCACCAGATTGCGTGCCGGTCCCAGGGCGCGGGCGATGGCGCTGTAGGTGGATGCCTGTTCGTCATGGCTCGGCGCATGATTGCGATCCAGATAAAGAAACTCCGAACGCAGCAATCCGACACCCTCGCCTCCCAGTGCCATGGCCTGCTCGGCTTCGGTCAGAGAAGCGACGTTGGCCGTCACTTCAAAATGATGACCATCGCGAGTACAAGCCGCCAGCGCAGCGTGCGCCAGCTCATGTTGATGGCGCTTCTGCTGGCGCTGACGATTGGCCTGCAGCTGCTCAATGGCTGCCAGGTCCGGGTCCAGATGCAGCTCGCCCTTGTCGGCGTCGAGCAACACTTGGGTGCCGTTGGCCAGCGCCAGCACCTGAACGGGTAACCCGCAGATTGCCGGCAAACCGGACGCCCGAGCGAGAATCGCGACGTGGCTGGTAGCACCGCCACCGACCGTGGCGAAACCCAGTACCTTGCGGGTATCGAGCCCGGCGGTCTGTGACGGCGTGAGTTGTTCGGCGATCAGGATCGCCCCTTCAGGCAGCTCCATCGCCTGATCCTGTACGCCGAGGATCAGCTTGAGCACTCGCTGGCCGACATCGGTCAGATCCGCCGCCCGCTCCGCCAGCAAGGCATTGCCCAGGCTTTTGAACAGGGTTGCCGTCGACTCGGTGGCCGCGCGCCAGGCGAACCCGGCACTTTTGCCTTCCATGATCAGCGCTTCGGTCTGAACCAGCAGACTCGGGTCTTCAAGCAGTTCCTGGTGCGCCTTGAAAATCTCTGCCTGGGCGTCACCGGTAGCGTTGTCGCGTAACTGCTGCAAGGCCAGCGCCGCTGCGGCCAATGCCCGAGACAGATGCGCTCGCTCACGCAGCGGAGCGACGCCGAACTCGCTTACTTCAAGCGTTTGCTCGGCGATCTGCACAACCTGGCCAAACGCCGAACCCGCCGAGGCACAGACTCCGCGCAAAACGTTCAGCGATGAAACTTCAACCGTCTCGACTTCTGCCATCACGGCTACCGTCTCACCACACCCGGCGGCCAGCAATTCGGCCAGCGTCTTGATCGCCGCTTCAGCATCCGGGCCGGCCGCGCTGACTTGCACAACATCACCATGAGCCGTCTGCAACGCCATGATCGCCACCAGGGATTTCGCGTTCGCACTCGCCTGCTGTTTATGCAGGTAAATGCTCGCCGAAAACCCTTTCGCCGCCTGAGCGAACACCGCGGCCGGACGGGCGTGCAAACCGTTCGGATTGGCGAGTGTCACCGGCTTGGAAAACAGGGCTTCGCCCTCTTCCGACACGGGCTCATCCGTTGCCTGCTCGACGGGCTTCAAACTCAGTAGCGGCTGGCCACTGTCTACCAAACCCGTTTCCGCTGTCAGCCAAGTGAACGGCTCACCGCTGACCACCAGCATCAACGTCAACAGACTGCGAGCGTTCAAGGCAATGAAGTCGGCATCGAACTCGATCAGCGCCTGCCCAACGTCAACCTGCTGGCCCTCCTCCACCAACCGCGTGAACCCCTTCCCGGCCAGGTTCACTGTGTCGAGGCCAATGTGCATCAACACCTGCACGCCATTTTCGTCGGTGATGCTGACCGCATGCCCACTGGCCTGCACATCGCTGACAACCCCCGCCAGCGGCGCGCACAACGTCGTTGAAGTCGGATCGATGCACAAGCCATCGCCGATTACCCGGCTGGAAAACACCGGATCGGGCACGAGTTCCAGTGGCATCAATACGCCGGACAGGGGCGCGTGCAATTGCAATTGTTGGGGTGTGGCCATGACGTCACCTGCTGTTTTGTTCTTTGAAGTGCCGATGGAGCGCGAGGCTCCGACAGCATCGCTTATTTCCACCAGTACTCGACCTGCAATCCGACATTCGAACCGTGTCGCGCCGTGCCGAAGGCGCCGGTGTCGGACAATGCCGAACCCTGCGCCAGTTCATTGGCCGCCCGTTTGGCCGCCTCGTTCCAGCTCGCATAGGTGTAATACAGACGCACCTCGGGGCGAGCCCAGAATTCCGGACCTTTGGGCGACCAGGTCGGAGCGAAGGTGAACTTGCTCAGCTTGCGGGTGCCGCCCGTGGCTTCGACCTGATCGTGCCCCAGTTCGGTCACCAGTTTGAACTGCTCGGTGATCGCATAGGCCGGGCGAACGCCCAGGGAAATCCAGTTCTGGTCAGCGCCGTCCGGGCGAATGTCTTTCTGATAGACCGCCTCGATCTGCCCGCCAAATCGCGGCGTCACTTGCCAGTCGAAGAACTCCACCACCCGGTAGCTTTTGCTGCTGTCGTCCAGCTTCACGTTACCGGTATAACCCAACCCGGTGCCGGGGCCTTCGCCGTACTGGAACGCGAGTTTGTTCTTGCCGCCCAGAAAACCTTTCTGCACATGCTGGGTGGTGATCGCCCAGCCATGATGAGCGTCGCGGCTGTCGGGTTTGTCGATGTAGCTCAGCCCGAACTCCAACGCACCGCCGGGGTTGGTGTTGAAGCCGGCGACGTTGAAATCGTGTCGGTTGATGTAGTCCTTCTGATACAGGTTGTCCTTGCGCGAGAAGGCGTAGCTGTATTTAAGATCGCCGATCAGCACGTCCTCGATACCGCCGCCGGTGGCGCTCTGGTTCCAATAGTAGAAGTCGGAAATGTGGATATCGTTCCGTTTGTAGTAACGCCGGCCGGCCCACAGCGATCCGCCGTTGAGGCTCGGCATGTTCGACCATTGCGCGTACAGCTGCGGCAGGCGCACGGAGCCGTTGTCACCGTTGAAGGTCAGGTCCTTGTCGTACTGGTTATACAGCGACGCCATGCCGTCGACGCTCAGCACCGAACCGTCATCCAGGGTGTAAAGATCCTGGCGCAATTCCAGTTCGGCGTACTGCTCACATTCGTTGCCCAAGCGGTATTTGGTCTGCGCGCCCGGCAGTTGGAAACACTGCTGTTTACCGCTGTTGACCGAGGTGCCGACGCCGCTGCGCAAGTAACCGGCGAACTCCAGCGCCTGGGCCGAAAGAGGCAAAGCCAGGCACACGCCCGCCATTACAAGGCTGCGATTTATTGTTGTTTTCAAGAACCACCCCATTATTTTTATTGTGTGCAGCGGCAAAATCGGCGCGCAAAACTCCCCCGCGCAGCGATCTGCGTGTTTTTTGAGTCGGTGTTTTTTGGCGGTCGGTCAGTCGGTCATATGCAGCACGAACGACTCATAAGGCCGTAAGAGGACCTGCCGATTTCGCGTCGGACAGTCCGGGTAATTGCTGATGACCAGACGCTGGGACATCGCTTCGCTGATCACTTCATCCGGCAGATCGACTTCGCATGGCGTGCCGTAGAAGTTGTTCAACACCAGCAACCGTTCGCCATTGCCCTCACGCACGTACGCCCAGATTTGCGTGTGCTCGGGCAACAGTTGCCGGTAAACGCCGTCGGACATCAACGCTTCACTGCGGCGCAGGGCGATCAGTTGACGGTAGTGATGCAGCACCGAATCCGGGTCATCGAGTTGGGCGGCGACGTTGATCTGCGCAGCGTTGGCCGGCACCCCGATCCACGGCTCACCCGCGCTGAAACCGGCGTTAGGCTCGGCGTTCCAATGCATCGGCGTACGGCCGTTGTCCCGGGACTTCTGCATGATCGCCGCCATGTTGTCGGCGTCGCTCGCACCGGCCTCGCGCTTGAGTCGGAAGATGTTCAGCGTCTCCACATCGCGGTATTGATCGATGTGATCGAAGCCCGGATTGGTCATGCCCAATTCCTCTCCCTGGTACACGAACGGCGTACCCTGAAGGAAGTGCAACGCCGTGCCGAGCATCTTCGCCGAGAGCACCCGATATTCGCCGTCATGACCAAAACGCGAGACCACCCGTGGCTGGTCATGGTTACACCAGAACAACGCGTTCCAGCCTCCGCCGGCCTGCATGCCGGTTTGCCAATCGGAGAGGATCCGCTTGAGTTGGAGGAAATCGAAATCCGCGCGAATCCACTTCTGCAGGTTCGGGTAATCGACCTTCAGGTGATGGAAGTTGAAGGTCATCGACAGCTCTTTCGACTCTGGCCGCGAGTAGCGAATGCAGTGTTCCAGGCTGGTAGAGGACATCTCGCCGACGTTGATCAGGTCATGGCCTTCGAAGACTTCGCGGTGCATTTGCTGCAAGTATTCGTGGACGTTCGGGCCATCGGTGTAGAAGCGTCGACCGTCCGTATTGTCCTCGGGGAAATCCGCCGGTTTGGAGATCAGGTTGATCACGTCCAGACGGAACCCGCCCACGCCCTTGTCGCGCCAGAAACGCATCATCTTGAAGACTTCGGCGCGCACCTTCGGGTTGTCCCAGTTCAGGTCGGCCTGAGTGTGATCGAACAGGTGCAGGAAATACTGACCGGTCTGGGCTTCGTACTCCCAGGCCGAACCGCCGAACTTGGATTCCCAGTTATTCGGCTGGTCGCGCCAGATGTAGAAATCGCGGTACGGGTTGTCGAGGCTGCTGCGGGCCTGCTGGAACCAGGTGTGCTCGATGGAGGTGTGGTTCACCACGATATCGAGCATCAATTTGATGCCACGTTTGCCGGCCTCGGCGATCAGCAACTCGCAATCGGCCATGGTCCCGTAGCTTGGATCGATGGCGTAGTAATCGCTGATGTCGTAACCGTTGTCGCGCTGGGGCGAACGCAGGAACGGCGTGATCCACAGACAATCGACACCCAGCCAGTGCAGGTAATCGAGCTTGGCCACAACGCCAAGCAAATCACCCGTGGGGTTGCCGGCGTGGCTGTGAAAACTCTTCGGGTAGATCTGGTAGATCACCGAACGTTGCCAGTCTTGCATGGCGTTATTCCTTCAGTAAGTTTTGTACTGGCCTTGAAGGCCTCATCGCGAGCAAGCTCGCTCCCACATTGGAATGCGATCAATTGTGGGAGCGAGCTTGCTCGCGATAGCGATCTGTCAGGCAACCCGATACCCAGGCCGAACAATCTTCATGCTCAACCCGCAGGTCAGAACAAACGGCACGACCATGGCAATGACCATCCCGATCACGAACATCGGAATGAACTGCGGAATGATCGAGATAAAACCGGGCAAGCCGCCGACGCCGATCGCCGAGGCCTGGACCTTGTTCAGCGACAGGAAAATGCAGCCCAGGGCCGAACCGATCAGGGCTGCGTAGAACGGAAATTTGTAGCGCAGGTTGACCCCGAACATGGCCGGTTCGGTAATGCCGAAGTAAGCGGAAATTGCCGAGGTCGAGGCCATGCTTTTATCCCGCACGTTACGGGTCATGTAGAACACCGCCAGTGCCGCGCTGCCCTGGGCCAGATTGGACATGACGATCATCGGCCAGATGAAGGTGCCGCCCTGGGTGGAGATCAGCTGCAAGTCGACCGCGAGGAACATGTGGTGCATGCCGGTAATCACCAGCGGCGCGTAGAGCAGACCGAAAATCGCCCCGCCGACCATTGGCGCCAGGTCGAACAGCATGACCACGCCTTCGGTGATGAGAATCCCCAGATGACGGGTCACCGGGCCGATCACCGCCAGCGCCAGCACGCCGGTCACAACGATGGTAGTGATCGGCACTACCAGCAATTGCACCGCGTTAGGCACCCGCGCCCGCAGCCATTTCTCGATGACGCTCATCACATAGGCGGCCATCAGGATCGGCAGGATCTGCCCTTGGTAACCGACCTTCTCGATCTGGAACAACCCCAGGATGTCGAAGTACGGCAGGCTCTGCCCGTCCAGCCCGGCCACCGCTTTGCCATAGTTCCAGGCATTGAGCAGATCGGGGTGAACGAGCATCAGGCCGAGCACGATGCCAAGGATTTCACTGCCGCCAAACCGTTTGGCCGCCGACCAGCCCACCAACGCCGGCAGGAACACAAACGAGGTATTGGCCATGAGGTTGATCAGGCTCCAGAGCCCGTCAAGCTTCGGATAGGCGTCCAGCAGGGTCTTGCCCTCGATGAACATGCCCTTGGCGCCGATCAGGTTGTTGATGCCCATCAGCAGGCCGGCAATGATCAACGCCGGGAGGATTGGCATGAAGACGTCGGAAAACACCCGCACCAGGCGCTGCATCGCGTTGATCTTGTCAGCGCTTTTCTGTTTAACGTCGGCGATGGTCGAGGCCGCGAGACCGGTTTGACGACGCAGTTCGGCGTAGACCTTTTCCACTTCACCGGGGCCAATCACCACCTGGAACAGACCGCCGGTGAAGAACGAGCCTTTGACCAGATCGATCTGGTTCAACGTGGCGCTGTTGACCAGGCTTGGGTCCTTGAGGGCCAGTCGCAGGCGTGTGACACAGTGCGCGGCCTGCTCGAGGTTGTCGCTGCCACCGAGGCTTTGCAGCAGCTCGCTGGCGATATTCGGATAGTCGTGGCTCATGCTTTTTCTTCCGCTGTAGTTTTTTGTTATTGGCAGCACGCCGAAACGAAAAGTACTCGTCTGTACGAGTTAAAGCAACAACTCGTACAGACGAGTTTAAATTTGTTTATCCTGAACCCGACCGGCGGCGACATTTCCTACCTCAAAAGTCAAAGAAGCCTAACGCCGCATGGACAAACCCCTACCCTGCCCTTAAGGTTCGAAACCTTGAGCACAGCGCCGTACAGAGCCATCCCCATGAGTAAATACAACCAGATCTACAGCGATCTGCTTGCCAGCATCACGACCGAACGTCTGGAACGCGGCGCCCGGTTGCCTTCCGAAACCGAACTGATGGAAAGCTACCAGGCCAGTCGCGGCACCGTGCGCAAGGCCATCGAGCAACTGCAGGAGCGCGGTTTCGCCCAGAAAGTCCACGGCAAAGGCACGTTTGTCCTGTCGACCAACCCGATCGAATTTCAGCTGGGCGGCATCGTCAGCTTCCAGGAGACCTACCCGCGCCTGGGCAACGACGTCAGCACCGAAGTGGTCGAGTTCAGCCAGATCCCCCTCGAAGGTTATCTGCTCGAACACATCCAGGCTGAAGAAGGCAGCCTCATTACCCGGATCAAGCGAGTGCGGCGGATCGACGGCAAACGCGTGATCCTCGATATCAACCATTTCGTCAGCGACGTGATTCCCGGCCTGTCCCGAGACATCGCCGAGCACTCAATCTACGCCTTCATCGAGCAGACCTTGCAACTGCAAATCGCCTACGCCCAGCGCACCATTGAAGCCGTGCCCCGGAGCAAGGACGACCAGCAACACCTGGATCTCGACGGCCAGAGCCATGTGATCGTGGTCAGCAACCAGACGTTTTTGCAGGATGGTCGGCAGTTCGAGTACACCGAATCACGGCACACCCTGGACAAGTTTTACTTTTCGGATGTGGCGCGGCGCTGAAACGCAAAAGGCCCCGTGAACTCGCGTTCACGGGGCCTTTCTGGTGTTACGGACGATCAGCTAAACCGGGATCACTCCCACTCAATCGTCGCTGGCGGCTTGCTCGACACGTCGTAAGTGACGCGGGAGATGCCTTCGATTTCGTTGATGATCCGGCCGGAAACCGTTTCCAGCAGTTCGTAAGGCAGGTGTGCCCAACGCGCGGTCATGAAGTCGATGGTTTCAACGGCACGCAGGGCAACTACCCAGGCGTAACGACGTCCATCGCCGACAACGCCAACCGATTTCACCGGCTGGAACACCACGAATGCCTGGCTGACCTTGTGGTACCAGTCGGCCTTGCGCAGTTCTTCGATGAAGATGTGGTCGGCACGACGCAGCAGGTCGGCGTATTCCTTTTTCACTTCACCGAGGATGCGCACGCCCAGGCCTGGGCCCGGGAACGGGTGACGGTAGACCATGTCGTACGGCAGGCCGAGTTCCAGGCCCAGACGACGGACTTCGTCCTTGAACAGCTCGCGCAGGGGTTCAACCAGCTTGAGGTTCATTTCTTCCGGCAGGCCACCCACGTTGTGGTGCGACTTGATCACGTGAGCCTTACCGCTTTTGGCGCCAGCCGACTCGATCACGTCCGGGTAGATGGTGCCTTGGGCGAGGTACTTGATGTTGTCCAGTTTGTTGGACTGGGCATCGAAAACGTCGATGAAGGTACGGCCGATGATCTTGCGCTTCTTCTCCGGGTCGGACTCGCCGGCCAGGTTGTTCAGGAACTGATCTTCAGCGTTGGCGCGGATCACTTTGACGCCCATGTTCTCGGCGAACATGGCCATCACTTGCTCGCCTTCGTGCAGACGCAGCAGGCCGTTGTCGACAAAGACGCAGGTCAGCTGGTCGCCGATGGCTTTGTGCAGCAGCGCAGCAACCACCGAGGAGTCCACACCGCCGGACAGGCCGAGCAGTACGTTGTCGGTGCCGACCTGGGCGCGAATGTTGGCGATGGCGTCTTCAGCGATTTTCGAAGGCGTCCACAAGGCTTCGCAGCCGCAAATATCAAGGATGAAACGCGACAGGATGCGACCGCCCTGCTTGGTGTGGGTCACTTCCGGGTGGAACTGCACGCCGTAGTAGCCACGAGCGTCGTCGAACATGCCGGCAATCGGGCAGCTCGGGGTGCTGGCCAGGATGTGGAATTCCTGAGGCATCTTGGTGACCTTGTCACCGTGGCTCATCCACACGTCGAGGCCGAACAGGCCGTCGGCGTCGATGTGGTCTTCAATGCCGTCGAGCAGGCGGCTCTTGCCGACCAAGTCAACACGGGCGTAACCGAACTCACGCAGTTCGGAACCTTCGACCTTGCCACCCAGCTGTTCAGCCATGGTCTGCATGCCGTAGCAGATACCGAAGACCGGTACGCCCAGGTCCCAGACGGCTTGCGGTGCGCGCGGGCTGTCGGCGACGTGTACGGACTCGGGGCCGCCGGCGAGGATGATCCCCTTCGGTGCGAATTCGCGAATCGCTTCGTCGTCCATGTCGAACGGATGCAGTTCGCAGTACACGCCGATTTCACGCACGCGGCGGGCGATCAGCTGGGTGTACTGGGAACCGAAGTCGAGGATCAGGATGCGGTGGGCGTGAATGTCGAGGGCCATGGAGTCAGTCTCGTCTATGCAATTCGAATAAAGAGAATCAGAAACAACTCGGGGCTGAAAACAGCCCCGGTTACTTAACGTTTTGCTGGAAGGCTCAACCTACGCGGTAGTTTGGCGCTTCTTTGGTGATCTGTACGTCGTGAACGTGGGACTCGGCCATACCGGCGCCGGTGATCCGCACGAACTCAGGCTTGGTGCGCATTTCTTCAATGTCGGCACTGCCGGTGTAGCCCATCGAGGAGCGCAGGCCGCCCATCAGTTGATGGATGATGGCGCTCAGGGTGCCCTTGTAAGGAACACGCCCTTCGATACCTTCCGGAACCAGTTTCTCGGCGCCTGCCGAGGAGTCCTGGAAGTAGCGGTCGGAGGAGCCTTGAGCCTGGGACATGGCGCCCAGCGAACCCATGCCGCGGTAAGCCTTGTACGAACGACCCTGGAACAGTTCGATCTCGCCTGGTGCTTCTTCAGTACCGGCGAACATCGAGCCCATCATCACGCAGGAAGCACCGGCAACGATGGCCTTGGACAGGTCACCGGAGAAACGGATGCCGCCGTCGGCGATCAACGGAACGCCAGTGCCTTCAAGGGCAGCGGCGACGTTGGCGATGGCACTGATTTGCGGGACGCCGACACCGGCGACGATACGGGTGGTGCAGATCGAGCCTGGGCCGATACCGACCTTGACTGCATCGGCGCCTGCTTCGGCCAGAGCCTTGGCGGCAGCGCCGGTGGCGATGTTGCCGCCGATGACCTGCACTTCAGGGAAATTCTGTTTGACCCAGCGAACGCGGTCGATCACGCCTTTGGAGTGACCGTGAGCGGTGTCGACCACCACCACGTCAACGCCGGCATTGACCAGGGCGGCTACGCGATCACCGGTGTCTTTACCGGTACCGACTGCAGCACCAACGCGCAGACGACCTTGATCGTCCTTGCTGGCCAGCGGGTATGCCTTGGCTTTTTCGATGTCGTTGACGGTCATCATGCCTTTGAGGGCGAATTTGTCGTCGACGATCAGCACGCGTTCAATTCGGTGTTTGTGCAACAGCTCGCGGACGTCGTTCTTGTCGGCGCCTTCCTTGACCGTGACCAGACGCTCTTTAGGCGTCATCACTTCACGGACGGTGGCGTCCAGACGGTTTTCAAAACGTACGTCACGGGAAGTGACGATGCCGACCAGGTCGCCATCGTGCAGTACCGGAACGCCGGAGATGTTGTGCATGCGGGTCAGTTCGAACAGTTCACGAACCGTGGCGTCAGCCTCGATGGTGATCGGGTCCTTGACCACGCCGGCTTCGTAACGCTTGACCTTGCGCACTTCGGCAGCTTGCTGCTCGATGGTCATGTTCTTGTGGATAATGCCGATGCCACCTTCCTGAGCCATGGCAATTGCCAGACGGGCTTCAGTAACGGTGTCCATGGCGGCAGAAACCAGAGGAATATTCAGCTCGATGCCACGGGTTAGGCGGGTCTTGAGACTGACTTCGTTAGGAAGCACCTCGGAATAACCAGGCACTAGGAGAATGTCGTCGAATGTCAGAGCTTCTTGGCTGATACGCAGCATCGCGGGGGCTCCCGAGCGGGAAAATGGAAGCGCGCCATTATAGTCAGACACCCCCTCGGGTTCAATGTAAAACTCTGTCTATTATTAGCATTACTGATATACGGGGATTGTCGTCTCCTACAGCTCGACTTTCACCCAACTGACTGGCTGATCGAGCCAATCGGCAAATTCGTCGATAAAGCTCTGTTTGAACCCGGCCTCGGCCCAGTTGTTGAAGATAAAACCCAGGTTGGAAAAGCCGCACTCCTGCAGGAAAAGAAAGCCGTTGATGTCATCTTCATGCCCGCATTCCGGACACGTGAAGTTATCGGTGCGCCCCGGCATCCAGTCTTCCAGGCTGTCGAACAGCGCTTCGCCGACTTCCTTGCGGCACTCAGCGCAACCCGCCTCTTCAAGGAAACCCTTGGCCGGCGTATAGATGCAGCGCTTGGTGATGATTTCCAGGCCATTGATTGGTTCGCCGAACGGCAGCGCTTCAGGATGCAGCACTACAGCGCGGGCACCGTCGGCGATGGCATGAGCCATGCGGTTGCCAGTGCGGCCACAAGTGGTCAGTTCTTCTTTAATGATGTTCTTGCGCACCAGCCAACGCACAACCGCCCGGGCCCGGGGTTCGTGCACCGGCAGTGTGGAGATTTTCGGGACAATAATGCTTTGCGAATTCATGGGTGCAGCCCTGCAAATACTGAATGACTACCCTTGTGGGAGCGAGCCTTTGTGGTGAGGGGATTTATCCCCTCACCACAAAGGCTCGCTCCCACAGGGTTTGCGGCCGGCAGCTTAATCCCTGACGAAATCCGGTCAAGCACTCAAATAACGTCCGATCAAGGCGATCCCACTGGCCAGCACCAACCAGGTCACCAGCCGCACAAACGCCTCGCGGGACAATCTCATGGTCAACCGCCGTCCGATCCACAGCCCCAATACCATGGACGGCAATAAACAAAGCGCCAATACCAACAAGGGTAGCTCGGCATACACTCCCGCGACAGCAAACAGGCTCAAGCGCACCACGGTGCTGCAACTGATCAGCGCACTTTGGGTCGCCCGGGCTGCCTCTTTGGGCAAGCGACTGTTCAAGTAGATCGCATATAAAAAGCCGCCACTGCCAAACAATGCCCCGAACATCCCGCCCACCGTGCCCATTGGCACCGCCCACGCGGCGGACAATTTTGTCGGACGGGTTTTGACCCACAAGCTGTAAATCGCATAAGCGCTGATAAACAGCCCCATCAACAGCAACAGCACATCGGATTTCAGATTCAACAGGAAAATCACCCCCAACGTGCAGCCCACCGCCATGCACGGCAGCAGCCGCAGCAACTCAGGCTTCGCCACATCCCGTCGCGAAGGCAGCAAATTGCCGAACGCCGCGACGAAATCCAGCAGCACCAACAGCGGCACGATCTTCGACAGCGGCATGAACAGGATCAATATCGGCCCCGCCACCAGTGCCGTGCCGAAACCGGCAATACCGAACACGATGTAGGCCAGGGCAACGCCCAACCCGATCACCAGCCAATCCACCGCACCCCACGGCCATTGGCTTAACAACTCCAGCACACTCATCGTCACGGCTTCCTTTAATTCCTGTGATGACTTTAGCCAGCGTCGAGCGTTGCGACTAATATCTTCAATGTCGACTACCCATCTCGAAAAGGCATACCTCGTGCTTTCAACCCGTCAATTGCGCTACTTCGTGGAAATCGCCGAGAGCGGCAGCTTCAGCGCTGCAGCCGAACGACTGTTTATTGCTCAATCGGCCTTGAGCCGGCAGATCAAGGACATGGAGACCCGCCTGCAAACGCCGCTGTTCGAACGCACCGCGCGCCAGCCCCGACTGACAGCGGCGGGTGAGGCTTTTTTGCCTCGGGCGAAAAACCTGCTGAACGAACTGACCAAGGCCAGCGAGATGGCCACTCAGGTGGGCACCGGTCAACTCGGCGTGTTGCGCCTGAGTCATTCCAGCACGGTGCCCATGAGCGGTCGACTGCTGCGAGGCATCAGCGTCTATCTGGATCGGCACGCCGGTGTGTCCATGGACATCGTCAAGCTGTCCTCAGAGGAGCAACTGGAGGAATTAACCGAAGGGCGCCTTGATGTGGGCCTGTTGCGCCTGCCAGTACTGCGTCAGTGTGAAGGGGTGCAAATTGTTCCGCTGTATAGCGAGCGCTTGTTGTTGGCGGTTCCGCCGAATCATCGGCTGGCTGTGGATAAGTCCGCGCAAGGCATCGATCTGGCGCAGTTGAAGAATGAAGCGTTTATTTCCATCCCTCATCCACAACGTGGCGGTCTGAGCTATCTGTCTGCCGAGTTGTGCATGCGTCAGGGGTTCTTTCCCCGGGCGGCTCGAGTGGTATCGCGCAAAACCACGCAACTGCAATTGATCCAGGCCGGGTTCGGCATTGCGCTGTTGCCGGAATCGATGCAAGACATCGCGCCGCCGGATATCCACTTTCTGCCCTTGGCCGACCCTGATTGCCACAGCACCGTTGCCCTCGCCTATCGGCAACACCCCACGACACTGGTCCAGCAATTCATTCAGCACTTCAACCGATCGGCGTAGGAGCTGCCGAAGGCTGCGATCTTTTGATCTTGATTTTCGGTCGAGCCGGAACCCTTGAGGATCAAAAGATCGCAGCCTTCGGCAGCTCCTACAAGGGATCGTGCATTCATCTGGAGATTGCCTTTATCATGCGCCCCATGATTAAAGATCCCTTTGCAAGACTCGGCCTGGACCGTGAAGTCCTGACTGTCAGCCAGCTCAACGGCCGCGCGCGGGTGTTGCTTGAAGACGTGTTCAGCAACATCTGGGTCGAAGGCGAAATCTCCAACCTCGCCCGTCCGGCGTCCGGCCACGTGTATTTCACCCTCAAGGACAGCGGCGCCCAGGTGCGTTGCGCACTGTTCCGGCAGAACGCGGCGCGAGTTCGTCAGGCCTTGAAGGATGGCTTGGCGGTGAAGGTGCGCGGCAAGGTTTCGCTGTTCGAGGGCCGTGGCGACTATCAGCTGATCCTCGATACCGTGGAGCCGGCCGGTGACGGTGCGCTGCGCCTGGCCTTCGATGCATTGAAGGAAAAACTCAGCGCCGAAGGCCTGTTCAGCGCCGAGCGCAAAGTGCCGCTGCCAGCGCATCCGCAACGCATCGGCATCATCAGCTCGCCCACCGGCGCGGTAATTCGCGACATCATCAGCGTATTCCGCCGCCGTGCGCCGCAGATCCAACTGACGTTGATCCCCACTGCCGTGCAAGGCCGCGAAGCCACTGCGCAGATTGTCCGCGCATTGAAACTGGCGGACGCCCGCGGTTTCGACGCGCTGATCCTGGCCCGTGGCGGCGGTTCGCTGGAAGACCTCTGGTGCTTCAACGAAGAAGCCGTGGCGCGCGCCGTGGATGCCTGCGTGACGCCGATTGTCAGCGCCGTCGGCCATGAAACCGACGTGTCGATCAGCGACTTCGTGGCCGACGTCCGCGCCCCGACGCCGTCCGCCGCCGCCGAACTGCTCGCGCCGGATTCAAGTGACCTGGTTCGTAGGGTCGAAAGCCTGCATCGACGTCTGGTGATGCGTATCCGCGACCGCTTGATGCGTGACCGTCTGCGCCTGGAAGGCATGTCTCGCCGCTTGCGCCATCCCGGCGAACGTCTGCGCCAGCAAGCGCAGCGCCTGGACGATCTGGACATGCGCATGCGCCGCGCGTTCGAACGCAGCCTCAATACCCGTCGCGAACGATTGATCCGTCTGGAAACCCGTCTCGCCGGGCAACATCCGGGACGGCAACTGGCGATGCTCCGTCAGCGCCTCGACAGTCTTGCCGAACGCCTGCCCCGTGCCATACGCGAAGGGCTCAAATCCCGTCGCCTGCAACTGCAAAGCCAGATGCAGACGCTGCATGTGGTCAGCCCTTTGGCGACCCTCGGCCGTGGCTACAGCATTTTGCTGGACGAACGCGGCAACGCGATCCGTAACGCCGCGCAAACCCACAATGGTCAGCGCCTGAAAGCCAGACTTGGCGAAGGCGAACTGCAAGTGCGGGTCGAAGACAATCACCTGACGCCCGTCACCCTTTCTTTACTGGATTGATCCATGCCACGTTTTCTAGCTCCGCTGCTATTGCTGTGCCTGACCTTCAATGCCCACGCCGACAGTTACATCACCCGCCTGTTGAACAAACCTGTGCCGGGCGGCGTGGCCGTGGTCGATCTCGGCACCGCTGCGCAGGCACCGAAGGCCAGTTATCAAGGCAAACCCGTATTGGTGGTCAAGGAACAGAACAACTGGCTGGCGATTGTCGGCGTGCCGCTGACGGTTAAACCGGGCACCCAACAGGTCAGCAGTGGCGGTCGCACTCTGAATTTCAACGTTGGCAACAAGAAATACCCGGAACAACACATCACGTTGAAGAACACGCAGCAGGTCAATCCGAACCCGGAGAATCTCAAGCGCATCGAGGGTGAATTGGCCGAGCAGATCCAGGCTTACCGCAGCTTCAGCCCGAACACCCCGAGCAATCTGCTGCTGGACAAACCGGTCAATGGCCCGCTGTCGAGCAAGTTCGGCGTACGCCGCTTCTTCAATGGTGAGGAGCGTAATCCTCACGCCGGCCTGGACTTCGCCGTGCCTGCTGGTACGCCAATCAAGACCCCGGCTGCCGGTAAGGTGATCCTGATCGGCAACTACTTCTTCAACGGCAACACGGTGTTTGTCGACCATGGGCAGGGGTTTATCAGCATGTTCTGCCACATGTCGAAAATCGATGTGAAGGTTGGACAGCAGCTGGCTCGCGGCGGTGTGGTCGGGAAAGTCGGCGCCACCGGGCGGGCGACCGGGCCGCATATGCACTGGAACATCAGCCTGAATGATGCGCGGGTTGATCCGGCTATTTTCATTGGGGCGTTTCAGCCATAGATAGTGGTTGAGGCTGCCGGCCTCATCGTCGGAACGCCGCCCGGAGCAGGCTCACTCCTACAGTTGATCTATGGCGAACACAAATCCAATGTGGGAGTGAGCCTGCTCGCGATGGCGGCATAACAGACGCCATCTATTCAGCCTCCAAGTCCTCAATCCCATGAATTTCCCTGTGCGCCAGGCACTCTTTGATCCACGCCTGAGTTTCCTCCGAAAAGCCCGCCAACTCTTCAGCGCTGACCAACTCATGAGTACACAACCCCAGCAAGTGAGCAGGCGCCTCATTGCGTGAGTGACGGAAAACGCCAAACGCCCAATACAGCTCCTGTTGACCGGCCTTCAGCCTTTCTTCGCTGGCTTCAATGCGCTCGTAAGGCGCAATGCTTTTATCCAGCACTATGCGTTCGACCTCCTCCATGATCCGGATGCATAGCCGCTCATGGGCCAACGGACGCAATGCGCTATAAAGCTTCCAATCCGACTCGTTCATTGCCGACTCCTGCCTGCCAGTAGTCCTTGGTGAGGCTTTAAGAATAGCTGCACTGACACGCCCCATCACCGAAAGCCTTCAATTGCGCATCGCTCAAACCTCGCGCAAACATAAAAACAATCACCGTCGTTCACCGCAATAAAATCTCGATAACAACGACTTTTCGAGGATTCCTCTCAATTTTTTTCGACCGCTTGCCATCCTTCACCCTCGCGGTTAGGGTTGAAGGCATGAAAACCTCTCACACCCTCATTCAGCTTCGCCAGCACCGCAGCCTGTGCCTTGTCAGTGCACGACTGCCAGGCTGAATCGCGGTGCCTCGTCCTACGCTTTATCCCCAGAACATTTGATCCACCGGCAGGCCGCCTCTTTTCGGCCCACACAATAAGGATTTCCCGATGAGCATGCTCAAAGACCCGTCTTCGAAATACCGCGCGTTCCCGACCATCGACATCCCGGACCGCACCTGGCCGTCGAAGACCATTACTGCCGCGCCGATCTGGTGCAGCTCCGACCTTCGTGATGGTAACCAGTCGTTGATCGAGCCAATGGACGCGGTCAAGAAGCTTCGTTTCTGGAAAACCCTGGTGTCGGTCGGCGTGAAAGAAATCGAAGCGTCGTTCCCGGCGGCTTCGCAAACCGACTTCGACTTCGTGCGCACCCTGATCGAAGGCAACCACATCCCGGACGACACCACCATTCAGGTGCTGACCCAGGGCCGTGAAGATTTGATCGAGCGCACCTTCGAATCCCTGCGCGGGGCGAAGAAAGCCATCGTTCACCTGTACAACGCCACCTCCCCTTCCTTCCGTCGCATTGTCTTCAACCAGGACAAGGAAGGGGTCAAGGCCATCGCCGTGAACGCGGCCAAGCTGTTCGTCAAATATGCCGCCCAGCAGCCAAACACCGAGTGGACTTTCGAATACTCCCCAGAAACCTTCAGCAACACTGAGCTCGAGTTCGCCAAAGAAGTCTGCGACGCAGTGATCGAAGTCTGGAACCCGACGCCTGAGCACAAGGTGATTCTCAACCTGCCAGCCACCGTCGAATGCGCGACCCCGAACATCTATGCCGACCAGATCGAATGGTTCGGCCGTCACATCAACCGTCGTGACAGCGTGATCATCAGCCTGCACACCCACAACGACCGTGGCACTGGCGTTGCGGCCACCGAACTGGGCCTGATGGCCGGCGCCGACCGTGTCGAAGGCTGCCTGTTCGGCAACGGCGAACGTACCGGTAACGTCGACCTCGTGACCGTGGCGCTGAACCTCTACACCCAGGGTATTCACCCTGAGCTGGACTTCTCCGACATCGACGGCGTGCGCAAAGTCGTCGAAGAATGCAACCAGATCCAGGTGCACCCACGTCACCCGTACGTCGGCGACCTGGTTCACACCGCGTTCTCCGGCTCCCACCAGGATGCCATCCGCAAGGGCTTCGCCCAGCAGAAACCGGACGCCCTGTGGGAAGTGCCGTACCTGCCGATCGACCCGGCCGACATCGGCCGCAGCTACGAGGCGGTGATCCGCGTCAACAGCCAGTCGGGCAAAGGCGGTATCGCTTACCTGCTGGAACAGGAATACGGCATCAGTTTGCCGCGTCGCATGCAGATCGAGTTCAGCCAGGTTGTGCAGCGTGAAACCGACCGTCTGGGCCTCGAGATGACGGCTCAGCAGATCCACGCGCTGCTGCACAGCGAGTACTTGCAGGCCAACACGCCGTACGCGCTGGTCAGCCATCGCCTGCAGGAAGAAAACGGTCACAGCGCCGTCGAAGTGGAAGTCTCGGGCAAAGGTCAGGGTGAAACCAACCTGCACTGGCGTGGCAAGGGAAACGGTGCCCTGGAAGCGCTGGTGGCCGGTCTGCCGATTCCGGTTGAGATCATGGACTACAACGAACACGCCATCGGTTCGGGCACCCATGCCAAGGCGGCGGCCTACATCGAGCTGCGTGTGAATGGTGAACGTGCGGTGCACGGCGTCGGTATCGATGAAAACATCACCACCGCCAGCTTCAAGGCCCTGTTCAGCGCACTTAACCGCTCGCTGAGCCAGCCGGAAGCGAAAGCGGCGTAAGCCTTCGCTGAAACGCAAAAGGCCCCTAGGTGCGAACCTCGGGGCCTTTTTGTTTGCCTGATGTTTAAGCGTTGTCTGTTATGGCCCCTTCGCAAGCAAGCCCGCTCCCACATTTGATCGGGGTGTACACAAAGTCTGTGTTCACATCGGTCAAAGTGGGAGCGGGCTTGCTCGCGAAGAGGCCGGTTCAGGCCGCCGAGATCTCAGGTGAACTCAAACGTATCGGCATCCAGGTTCGCCGGAAAGCGTGTTCGATAAGCCTGAAGATCCGCAGCGTTCAGAACCACCTGAAACACGCCATCAGCTTCGCCCGCACTGAGTAACGTCTCACCCTGGAAGTCCAGCACCTGACTGTCGCCGGTATACGCGAAACCTTTGCCGTCAGTACCAACGCGATTCACCGCCGCTACGTAGCAGAGGTTTTCAATCGCCCGCGCTGGCAGCAATCGGTTCCAGTGCTGACGCCGTGCCCCCGGCCAGTTGGCGGTGTACAGCAGCAAATCGGTGTCCTGAGCATCGCGGCTCCAGACCGGGAAGCGCAGGTCGTAGCAAATCAGCGGCCGCACTCGCCAGCCCTTGAGTTCGAATTGCACCTGACGCTCGCCGGGGGTGAAATGGTTGTGCTCGCCGGCCATGCGGAACAAATGGCGCTTGTCGTAGTGCCACACCTCCCCGTCCGGCCGCGCCCACAATAGGCGATTGCGATGGCTGCCGTCAGCCGTCTGGACGATCACGCTGCCGGTGATCACCGCATCGAGTTTCGCTGCCTGGACCCGCAGCCACTTGCTGGTGGGACCGTTTTCCGATTCGGCGAGGGTCTCGGACTCCATCGAAAAACCGGTGGTGAACATCTCCGGCAGGATGATCAGGTCCGCCCCGCGAGCCTGCTCCAGCAACGGCTCGAAATGCTCCAGATTGGCCTGACGATCGTGCCAGGCCAGGGTGGTCTGGATCAGCGCGATGTTCAGATTGGGTAGCGCACTCAGATCACGCATAGTTTTGCCGCTGCTTCACGCAGGGTCTCCTCGCGTTTAGCGAAGCACAGGCGCACCAGGCGCTGGCCTTCGGGTGGGGTCTGGTAGAACACCGAGATCGGGATGCTCGCCACGCCATGTTCGCGGGTCATCCACAACGCCATCTCGACATCATTGAGGTCCGGGCGGATCTGCGAGTAATCGACCAATTGGAAATACGTGCCGGCCACTCGGGTGAAACTGAAGCGCGACGGCGTCAGCAGATCGCAGAACAGATCGCGCTTGGCCTGATAGAAGGCCGGCAGTTCTTCAACGTGTTCCGGGTGCTCGGCCATGAAGTCGGCCAAGGCGTATTGCAGCGGCGTTACCCCGCAGAAACTGACGTATTGGTGAACCTTGCGCAGCTCCGCTGTGAGGGCCGGCGGTGCGACCACGTAGCCGGTTTTCCAGCCAGTGACGTGATAGGTCTTGCCAAAGGAGCTGACGACGAAAGCACGCTGATACAGCTCTTCGTGATTCAGCACGCTGGCGTGGGGCACGCCATCGAAGACCAAGTGTTCGTAGACTTCGTCGCTGACGATGTAGATGTCGCGATCTCGAATCAACACCGCCAACTGATCCAGCTCGGCACGACTGATCAGCGCGCCACTTGGGTTATGTGGAGAGTTGAGAACGATCATCCGCGTGCGCGGTGTAATGGCTTCACCCAGTTTCTGGAAGTCGATGGCGAAGTCATTCAGGCCCAACGGCACATGGACGCAGCGACCACCGGCCAGCTCAACCGAAGGTTCATAACTGTCGTAGGCCGGATCGAAGACAATCACTTCGTCGCCGCTGTGGATAACCGCCTGAATGGCGCAAAAAATCGCCTGGGTTGCACCGGGCGTGACTGTCACTTCATGGTCGGCATCCACATTGACGCCGTAACTGCGGGCGATCTTCGCCGCAATCTGCTGACGCAATGCCGGAAGGCCGGTCATCGGCGAATACTGGTTATGGCCATTGGCGATATGCCGACCAACCGCATCGCACAGGGCCCGCGGGGCATCGAAATCGGGAAAACCCTGGGACAGATTCAGCGCCCCGGTTTGCGCCGCGAGCTGAGACATCTGAGTGAAGATAGTGATGCCGACATTCGGCAGCTTACTGGTGATCATCGGTGATTCCCTGCTCTGCACCCGGCGCTAACGGCGGCGCGGGAGAGCCCGAGAATAGCCCAAACGACGCCCATAAAAAAAGGGCGCCCATTGGCGCCCTTCTTCCAAAACTTCACCGCATAACTCTGTGGCGAGGGGATTTATCCCCGTTCGGCTACGAAGTAGTCGTAAACCCTTCACCGCGGTTTATCTGATAAACCGCAGTGGATGGTTTTGGGGCGGCTACGCCACCCACGGGGATAAATCCCCTCGCCACAACAGCCCCCACACACAAAGGTGTGGGGTTGTGAATCAGCGCTTGTCGCGGCGCTTTTTGTCGGCCTTTTTATGGTGCGACATCATGCGGCGCTTCTTGTTGACCTGGCGATCGGTCAGCGAGTTCTTGTTGCCTTCGTACGGGTTCTCGCCGCCCTTGAACTCGATGCGGATCGGCGTACCGACCAGCTTCAAGACACGGCGATAAGTGTTTTCCAGATAGCGCACGTAAGACTTAGGCACTTTCTCGATCTGGTTACCGTGAATCACGATGATCGGCGGGTTAGCACCACCCAAGTGGGCATAACGCAGCTTGATCCGACGGTTGTTGACCATCGGTGGCGCGTGCTCACCAACCGCATCTTCCAGAATCGTGGTCAGACGGTTGGTTGGCCAACGGGTGACCGCAGACTTGAACGAGTTCTGTACGGAGGCGTAGAGGTTGCCCACGCCCGTGCCGTGCAGGGCCGAGATGAAGTGAATGTCGGCGTAGTCAACGAAGAACAGTCGACGTTGCAGCTCGACCTTCACGAAGTCGCGCTCGCTTGGCGTCATGCCGTCCCACTTGTTGATCGCGATCACCAGCGCACGACCCGACTCAATGGCGAAGCCCAGCAGGTTGAGATCGTGATCCACCACACCTTCGCGGGCGTCCATCACAAAGATCACCACGTTGGCGTCTTTGATCGCTTGCAGGGTTTTGACCACGGAGAACTTTTCAACTTCTTCGTGGATCTTGCCGCGCTTGCGCACACCGGCGGTGTCGATCAGCGTGTACTTCTCGTCGTTACGCTCGAACGGGATGTAGATACTGTCGCGGGTGGTGCCGGGCTCGTCATAGACGATTACCCGGTCTTCACCGAGCATGCGATTGACCAGGGTCGACTTGCCGACGTTCGGGCGGCCGATGATCGCGATCTTGATCCCGTCTTTTTCGCTAGGGCCAGGAATGCGCTTGGCTTCCTCGCCTTCGGCAACGATCTCTTCCTCGCCTTCTTCCAGCTCGTCATCGTCTTTCGGGAAGTCGCTGAGGGCGATTTCCAGCATCTGGGTGATGCCACGACCATGTGCACCGGCGATCGGGATCGCGTGGCCCATGCCCAACGGGGCGAATTCAGCGCGGGCCATTTCAGGGTCGATGTTGTCGACCTTGTTGGCAACCACGTAAGAACGCTTGTTACGTTTGCGCAAATGCTCGGCGATCATCTGGTCGGCGGCGGTGAAACCAGCCTTGGCATCTACCAGGAACAGAACGACATCCGCTTCTTCAATGGCCAGCAGCGACTGCTCGGCCATTTTTTCGTCCATACCGTGCTCGTCACCGGAGATACCGCCGGTGTCGACCAGAATGTAGGAACGCCCTTGCCACTTGGCCTCACCGTATTGGCGATCACGGGTCAGACCGGACAAGTCGCCGACGATGGCGTCGCGAGTCCTGGTCAGGCGGTTGAACAAGGTGGACTTGCCGACGTTCGGTCGGCCCACCAGGGCGATTACGGGAACCATGCGGCTCTCCACTTCGTTATTTCAGAAAATACAAAAGCCGCTGCTAGGCAGCGGCTGGTGCTCGGGGCAGCGCTTGGGGCGCTGCGAACCCCGTGAAACGGGGCTGCCTGGGGTTTAACCCCAAGCATAGTCAAACCTTTACTTAATGGTCAGGGCTTCCAGTTTGCCACTGTTGCCATACAGATAAATCGTGTCACCCACCACCAGCGGACGGGCACGCAGGCCGTCGCTGTCGATGCGCTCGCGGCCGACGAAACGACCGTCCACCTGGCTCAGCAGATGCAGGTAACCTTCCATATCACCGACTGCAACATAGCTGGAGAACACTTCCGGAGCCGACAGTTGACGACGGGCCAGCGAATCGTTGCTCCACAAAGCTGTGGTGGAACGTTCGTCGACGCCTTCAACGGTGCCCGAAGACAGGCTCACGTAGACGCTGCCAAAACCCTGGGCGACACCGGCATAGCTGGAAGCATCACGCTGCCAGAGCTGACGACCGCTTTGCAGGTCCAGTGCCGCAACGCGACCCTGGTAGCTGGCGACGTAAAGCGTTTCGCCGGACAGCAGCAGGCCACCGTCGATATCGACAACGCGCTCCAGTTCCGAACGACCTTGTGGAATCGCTACACGTTGTTCCCACACCGGCACGCCGTTGGAAATATCGAGAGCGACCACTTTACCGGTCGACAGGCCAGCCACCGCGAGGCGGTTGGTGACGATCGGCGCACTGGTGCCGCGCAGGGTCAATACCGCTGGAGTGCTGTCATACAACCAGCGCTGGGTGCCGGTAGCGGCATCCAGACCGATCAGACGGTCATCCTGAGTCTGAACTACAACGACATCACCGTTGTTGGCCGGCGGTGCGAGGACTTCACTGGACACGCGAGCGCGCCATTTCTCTTCACCGTTGATGGCGTCCAGGGCAACGATTTCACCCTTGATCGTACCGATCAGGAGCAGACCGTAACTGACGCCGACAGCGCCGGAAACAGGCAATTCGAGATCTTTCTTCCATTTGACGTCGCCATTGCTGCGATCCATCGCCATCACCACACCGGTGACGTCGGCGGCATAGATGGTATCGCCATCGATCGCCGGAACCAGCATGTTGTACGAATCGCCCTGACCGTCACCGATCGAACGACTCCACTGCTTTTGCAAAACCACTTCTTCTTTGAAGTCGGTCAACTCGGCCGGTGGCAGTTCTTTTTTGCTGTTGCTGCTGCAACCCGCGGCCAATATGGCCAGAGCCAGCAATGCTGCATGTTTCCAACGAATCACGTCACGCATCCCCTTTGGCCAGATCGTCCAGCTTGATTTGTAGGCCACCCACTGCCGCTTCATCCGACAGTGCCGCCTTGGCTTTTTGATACGCCGTGCTCGCTTCGTCGGTACGACCCAACTGCACCAGCAGGTCGCCTTTGAGTTCTTCGCGAGTGGCCAGGAATGCTTTATCGGCATCGCCTTCGAGCAGTTTCAGGGCTTCATCGGCCTTGTTCTGCGCGGCCAGCACCTGCGCCAGGCGCTGACGAGCAATTTCGCCCAGCGCCGGGTTGGCCGGTTTGGCGACAATGGCTTTCAGCTCGCTGGCTGCGTCATCCAGTTTGCCGCTGTCGACCGCTACTTTTGCCAAGAACAGGCTGCCGTACTGCGCGTAAGCGCTACCGCCGAACTCGCTGTTGAGCTTGCCGGCCAGGTCCGCAACACGGGCGGCATCAGGCTTGCCGTCTGGCGTCAGCGTGGTTTCCAGCAGTTGCTGATAGAGCATCGAGGCGCCTTGCGACTGATTGCTCTGATACTTGTGAAAGGCCTGCCAGCCGAACACGATGACCAGCGCCAACAGGCCGCCAGTGACCAGGGGCTTGCCGTTGCGTGTCCACCAGTCCTTCAAATCCGACAGCTGTTCGTCTTCGGTACTCGACACCCCAATACTCCTTAATCGCTAAATCGGCTGTTTGACAGCTTCAACCCTGCACGACGCAGGTGGCCAGGTGTGCAGCAAGCGCATCCCAGGCAATGCTTTGTTGTTCGCCCTGGCCACGCAGGGGTTTGAAACCTACCACTTGCTGGGCCATTTCGTCGTCACCGAGGATCAGCGCGTACAACGCACCGCTCTTGTCGGCTTTCTTGAACTGGCTTTTGAAGCTGCCGGCGCCGGCATTCACTTGCAGGCGCAGGTTGGGCAATTGATCACGAACACGTTCACTCAGGGCCAGACCGGCCAACTCGGCGGCTTCACCGAAGGCACAGAGGTAGACGTCGACCTGACGGGAAATCTCTTCCGGGATCTGCTCCAGGGTTTCAAGCAGCAGCACCAGGCGCTCGATGCCCATGGCGAAACCAACGCCCGGGGTCGGCTTGCCGCCCATCTGCTCCACCAGACCGTCGTAACGACCACCGGCACACACGGTGCCTTGGGCGCCCAGCTTGTCGGTGACCCATTCGAAAACGGTCTTGCTGTAGTAATCCAGCCCGCGCACCAGCTTCGGGTTGATCACGTAAGGAATGCCGGCGGTGTCCAGGCGAGCCTTGAGGCCCTCGAAGTGCACGCGAGATTCTTCGTCAAGGTAGTCGGCCATTTTCGGCGCGTCGACCAGCACGGCTTGAGTGTCAGCGTTCTTGGTATCCAGAACCCGCAAAGGGTTGGTCTTCAGACGGCGCTGGCTGTCTTCGTCCAGCTTGTCCAGATGCGCGGACAGGAACTCGACCAGTGCTTCGCGATAACGACCACGGGACTCGGCGGTACCCAGGCTGTTGAGCTCGAGCTTGACCGCATCACGGATGCCCAGCTCGCCCCACAGGCGCCAGGTCAGCACGATCAGCTCGGCATCAATGTCCGGACCGTCAAGGTTGAAGACTTCGCAACCGATCTGGTGGAACTGGCGATAACGGCCTTTCTGCGGACGTTCGTGGCGGAACATCGGGCCGATGTACCAGAGTTTCTGCACCTGGCCACCGCCGGTGATGCCGTGCTCAAGCACCGCACGCACACAGGCCGCCGTGCCTTCAGGGCGCAGGGTCAGGGAGTCGCCGTTGCGGTCGTCGAAGGTGTACATCTCTTTTTCGACGATGTCGGTCACTTCACCGATGGAGCGTTTGAACAGCTCGGTGAACTCGACGATCGGCATGCGGATCTGCTTGTAACCGTAGTTATCCAGCAAACGCGAGACAGTGCCTTCGAAATGACGCCACAGGGGAGTCTGCTCGGGCAGGATGTCGTTCATGCCACGTATGGCTTGCAGAGACTTGCTCACTATAAATCCTTAAATTCGTTCGACTTAGCCGCGCGCAATGACTGCTGCGTCAGCTGCGACCTTTTCGGCCGCTTTCTGGCGGATCAAGCGTTCAAGCTCATCCACCAGATTGTCATTCGTCAGTTTCTGCGACGGCTTGCCGTCGATGTAAATCAGGTTTGGCGTGCCGCCGGTCAAGCCGATATGGGCTTCCTTGGCTTCACCCGGCCCGTTGACCACGCAACCGATGACCGCGACATCCAGCGGCACCAGCAGGTCTTCGAGGCGCCCTTCCAGCTCGTTCATGGTTTTGACCACATCGAAGTTCTGCCGCGAGCAACTCGGGCAGGCGATGAAGTTGATGCCACGGGAACGCAGGTGCAGGGATTTGAGAATGTCGTAGCCGACTTTCACTTCCTCGACCGGGTCGGCCGCCAACGAGATGCGAATAGTATCGCCAATCCCTTCGGCGAGCAGCATACCGAGGCCCACGGCGGATTTCACCGTGCCTGAACGCAAACCACCGGCTTCGGTGATGCCCAAGTGAAGCGGCTGAACGATTTCCTTGGCCAGCAAGCGGTAAGCGGCGACGGCCATGAACACGTCAGAAGCTTTCACGCTGACCTTGAAGTCCTGGAAATTCAGGCGCTCAAGGTGCTCGACGTGACGCAGGGCAGATTCAACCAGCGCAGCCGGAGTCGGCTCGCCGTATTTCTTTTGCAGGTCTTTTTCCAGGGAGCCGGCGTTCACGCCGATGCGGATCGGAATCCCCCGATCACGGGCGGCATCGACTACCGCACGCACGCGGTCTTCGCGACCGATGTTGCCCGGATTGATGCGCAGGCAGTCAACGCCCAGTTCGGCTACGCGCAGAGCGATCTTGTAGTCGAAGTGAATGTCGGCAACCAACGGTACTTTGACCAGCTTCTTGATCTTGCCGAAGGCTTCAGCAGCATCCATATCGGGAACGGAAATTCGCACGATATCGACGCCAGCCGCTTCCAGCCGATTGATCTGGGCCACGGTGGCGGCGACGTCATTGGTGTCGCTATTGGTCATGCTCTGCACAGCGATAGGCGCATCGCCGCCAACAGGCACGTTACCGACCCAGATCTTGCGGGATTCGCGACGTTTGATTGGAGATTCGCCGTGCATGACTTATTGACCCAACTTCAGGCGAGCAGTCTCGCCACTGGTGAACGGAGCGACATCAACCACCTGCCCGTTGTAGCTGACCTGCGCGCCACGGGCGAAGCCCAGACGCACGGAAAACGGTGGCTTGCCGCTCACGGAAACGTTTTCGCCTTTGCGCTTGAGGCCGCTCAACAACACCTTGCCGGTGCCATCGGTCACTTGCGCCCAGCAATCGGCAGTGAATTGCAGTTGAACCTGGCCTTGGCCGGCAACCGGAGCCGCCGCTGCTGGAGCGGGAATGGTCGGAGTAACCGAAGCGCTCGCAGGCGGAGTCGATACAACAGGAGCAGTCGGGGATGTAGCGGCCGGAGTCGCGACAACCGGAGCGGCGCTGTGCGTCGGTGCAACGGGTGCTGGCGCAGAAGGTGCAGCCAAGGCAGGCACGGTCGCTTCAGCTGCGGCCGGTGCTTCAGTGGAATTCTCGGCTTGCGGCAACGCAAGAGCGGTTGCGCCTTCAACCTGACCTTCCGCGACGGCCTGGTCTTCCGGCTCGTCCAGCGGATGGATCTGGGTGGTGCCGTCAGCGCCTTCGACTTCAACGTGTTCCGGGCTCAGGCTGGTCAGGTCTTTGGTGCGTAATGAGGTTTGATCCTGCCACCAGACAAAACCACCACCAATCACTGCGAACAGCAACAGCAGGCTTACAATTCGCAAAATGGTGTGGGAAACCCGAACCGGCTCTTCGATACGTCCAAGGCTATGAACGTTGCTGCCCTGGGAGTCGGTGCCGGTGGATTGGTCGAACTGTTGAACCAGTACGGTTTGATCCATGCCGAGCAATTTCGCGTAGGCGCGAATATAACCGCGAGCAAAGGTATGCCCAGGCAGCTTGTCGAAAGCGCCGGCTTCCAGATTGCTCAGGGAATTGACGGTGAGGTTGAGCTTGAGGGCCACTTCGGCCAGCGACCAGCCATTGCTTTCGCGAGCCTGGCGCAAAGTCTCACCGGGATTAACGCGATTCGCTGCTACAACTTCGGGATGCGCCGCTTTCATCATTGCTCCGACAGGTATTGCTGATATTCCGGCGTACCGGGATAGAGTCGTTTTAGTTGCAGGCCAAAACTGGCGGCCTTGTCGCGATCATCAAACACTTTTGCCAGCCGAACGCCGAGCAATAGACTACGTGCATTTTGCTCGGTGAGCTGGCTAAAACGATCGTAATAGTCACGCGCGGGCACATAATGCCTGTCTTCGAAGGACAACTCAGCCATTTCCAGCAATGCTCGTGGCTGTTGGCGATTCAAACGCAGGGATTTTTCCAGCTGCTGCTGCGCCAGATCGCGCTGCCCCAGCTTCGAAGCGGTCATGCCGAGGTTCTCGAACACTCGCGAACGCTCAGGATACAAGGTATCGGCGGCGGCCTGTTCAAAGCGCTCGTAAGCTTCTTTGTAGCGTTTCTCTTCGAAAAGAAAACTGCCGTAGTTGTTCAGGATTCGCGCATCGTTGGGGCGGGAAGACAGCGCCTTGCGAAAATGCTGATCCGCCAGCTCCGGCTCCATCTCGGCCTGGAATACCAGACCCAGCGCAGCGTTGGCATCCGGATCCGAGTCATCCAGATCCAGCGCTTTCTTCAGCGGCACTTTCGCCCGTTCGGTCATGCCCTGTTGCAAGTACCCCAAGCCCAGCTGCACATAGGCAACGCGCGCTTCATCGCGACCCTTGCTGGTCTTCATCGGGTTGAAATCGCCCGACAGGACACAGCCAGCACACAGGCTGGCCAACAGCAAAAGCAGCGCGAAGCGCAGGGACATAGAGATCCTCTCTTAATTATTGTTCGCAGCGTTCTGTGCGATATCGTTTTCGGCGCTTAACTCACGCACGGCGATATAACGCTCGCTGCGACGGGTGCGATCCAGCACCTGCCCTACCAATTGGCCACACGCGGCATCGATGTCTTCACCGCGGGTGGTGCGTACGGTGACATTGAAGCCGGCATGGTGAAGCTGATCCTGGAAACGACGAATCGCGTTGTTGCTCGGGCGCTCGTATCCGGAATGCGGGAACGGGTTGAACGGAATCAGATTGATCTTGCACGGGATGTTCTTGAGCAACTCGATCATTTCGACCGCGTGTTCGACCTTGTCGTTGATGTCCTTGAGCAAGGTGTACTCGATGGTCAGCACGCGCTTCTCGCCCAGGGACGACATGTAGCGCTGACACGACTCGAGCAGCATCTTAAGCGGATATTTCTTGTTGATCGGCACCAATTGGTTACGCAATGCGTCGTTCGGTGCGTGCAGGGACAACGCCAGGGAGACGTCGATATGCTTGGAAAGCTCATCGATCATCGGCACCACACCCGAGGTAGACAGGGTAACGCGGCGCTTGGAGATCCCGTAGCCCAGGTCATCCATCATCAGATGCATGGCGGCCACGACGTTGTCGAAGTTCAGCAGCGGCTCACCCATGCCCATCATCACCACGTTGGTGATGGCACGGTCGGCGGTCGCCGGGATGCTGCCGAACGATTTATTGGCAATCCACACCTGGCCGATGACTTCGGCGGCGGTGAGGTTACTGTTGAAACCTTGCTTGCCAGTGGAGCAGAAACTGCAATCCAGGGCACAGCCTGCCTGGGACGAAACGCACAAAGTGCCGCGTTTGCCCTGGGGAATGTACACGGTCTCGACGCAGCTGCCGGACGCCACACGAACCACCCACTTGCGGGTGCCGTCGGTGGAAATGTCCTCGCTGACCACTTCAGGACCACGAACTTCGGCAATAACCTTGAGCTTGTCGCGCAAGGCCTTGCTGACGTTCGTCATGGCGTCGAAATCATCGACGCCAAGGTGGTGAATCCATTTCATTACCTGACCGGCACGGAAACGCTTCTCCCCGATTGAGTCGAAGAATTTTTCCATTTCCAGCTGAGTCAGACCCAGCAGGTTGGTTTTTACAGTCGATGTAGTCATGGATTCACCTTCACTCTTAAGCCAGTGCTTAGCGAGTGGTTACTTCAGTAGCTGCGAAGAAGTACGAGATTTCGCGAGCAGCAGCGGCTTCGGAGTCCGAACCGTGTACAGCGTTGGCGTCGATGGAATCAGCGAAGTCAGCGCGGATGGTACCGGCAGCAGCTTCTTTAGGGTTGGTAGCGCCCATCAGCTCACGGTTCAGAGCGATAGCGTTTTCGCCTTCCAGAACCTGAACGACAACCGGACCGGAGATCATGAAAGCAACCAGGTCGCCGAAGAAACCACGAGCGCTGTGCTCAGCGTAGAAGCCTTCAGCTTCAGCTTTGGACAGTTGCTTCAGTTTCGAAGCTACAACGCGCAGGCCAGCTTTTTCGAAACGAGTGGTGATCTCGCCGATAACGTTTTTTGCAACAGCGTCAGGCTTGATGATGGAGAAAGTACGTTGAACAGCCATGGTGTAACTCCAGAAACGGTAATTTGCGAAAAATTAAACCCGCGAATTATACGCGGGTTCTTTGGTATTGCCTAACTGCGTACGGCGCAGACTCAGTCTGCTTCTTCGATCCAGGCGGCCTGAATGGCTTCAAGCACCTTCTCGCCACCGCGGGTCGGATCATCACTGAACTCCGGCAATGCCAGCACCCATTTGTGCAGATCGACGAAGTTCACGTAACGCGGGTCCACATCTGGCTTGGATTCAGCCAGTTGGATCGCGATTTCCAGCACATCAACCCATTTCAGACTCATTTCAGTTCCTTGAATCAGTGCGGCGCTTCGGCCGCATGGTTGAGCGAGTATTTCGGAATTTCGACCGTCAGGTCTTCATTTCCGACGATCGCCTGACAGCCTAGACGCGATTGCGCCTCCAGACCCCAGGCACGATCAAGAAAGTCTTCTTCCAGCTCATCCGCTTCTTCCAGCGAGTCGAAACCTTCGCGGATGATGCAGTGGCAGGTGGTGCAGGCGCAGACGCCGCCACAGGCGCTTTCCATCTCGATATGGTGTTCGTGGGCCAGCTCGAGAATGGATGTGCCAGGCTCAGCCTCAACAACCATGCCGTCCGGGCAAAACTTATCGTGTGGCAGAAAAATGACCTGCGGCATCGTTATTCCTCAATCTCATTCAGGTTGCGCCCCGCCAGAGCGGCTTTCACCGTCGAGTCCAGGCGGCGGGCAGCAAAGGCGTCGGTCACTTGCGACAGACGCTTGGTCTGCTGCTCGATGGCGTAACCATCGGTGCCTTTCATCAATTCGGTCAGTTCCTGCATCTGCAATTCGATGACCATGCGCTCTTCGGCGTCGAGCAAGCGCTCGCCATCGACATCGAGGGCGCCCTGCACCGCTTCGATCAGGCGCTGGGCATCGACCTGCTGCTCGCGCAACACTCGAGCGACCTTGTCGTCGTTGGCGTGCTGGAACGAATCCTTGAGCATCTTGGCGATTTCGCCGTCGGTCAGGCCGTAGGACGGTTTGACCTGGATACTGGCCTCAATGCCCGAACCCAGCTCGCGGGCAGCCACACTGAGCAGACCGTCCGCATCGACCTGGAAGGTCACGCGAATCTTCGCCGCACCGGCCACCATCGCCGGAATGCCGCGCAATTCGAAGCGTGCCAAGGAGCGGCAGTCGCTGATCAGCTCGCGCTCGCCCTGCAATACGTGGATCGCCATGGCCGACTGGCCATCTTTATAAGTCGTGAAGTCCTGAGCGCGGGCGACAGGGATGGTGGTGTTGCGAGGAATCACCTTCTCCATCAGGCCGCCCATGGTTTCCAGCCCCAGGGACAGCGGAATCACGTCAAGCAACAGCAACTCATCGCCATCACGCTTGTTGCCAGCCAGGGTATCGGCCTGGATCGCGGCACCGATGGCCACCACTTGATCCGGATCGATTTCGGTCAACGGTTCGCGACCGAAGGCTTCAGCGACAGCTTCGCGGACGCGAGGCACGCGTGTCGAACCGCCGACCATGACCACGGCATGCACTTCTTCCAGCTCGATGCCGGAATCACGCACCGCGCGGCGACAGGCTTTCAGGCTGCGAGCAACCATTGGCTCGATCAGCGCATTGAAGGCTTCACGGGTCAGCTCGGCTTTCCAGTCACCATAAGCGACTTCAACGGACGAGGTATTGGTCAGGGCTTCTTTGGCCGCACAAGCGGTTTGCAGCAGATGGCGTTGCGCACCCGGATCGAGGTCGGCCGACAGACCGGCGCTCTCGATGATCCAGCCAGCAATTGCGTGATCGAAGTCATCGCCGCCCAGCGCGCTGTCGCCGCCGGTAGCCAAAACCTCAAACACACCGCCGGTCAGGCGCAGAATCGAAATATCGAAGGTGCCGCCACCCAGGTCATAAATAGCGACCAGGCCTTCAGCGTGCTGATCCAGACCGTAAGCCACAGCGGCGGCGGTCGGCTCATTGAGCAGACGCAGCACGTTCAGACCGGCCAGCTTGGCCGCATCCTTGGTGGCTTGACGCTGAGCATCGTCGAAATAGGCCGGAACAGTGATCACCGCACCTACCAGTTCGCCACCCAACGTCGCTTCGGCGCGCTGACGCAGCACTTTCAGGATATCGGCGGAAACTTCGACCGGGCTTTTCGGGCCCTGAATCGTGTCGATGAACGGCATGTGCGACTCGCCGCCAACAAAGCGGTACGGCAGTTGATCGCCCAATTGCTTGACGTCGGACAGACCACGACCCATCAAGCGCTTGACCGACAGCACAGTGTTCAAAGGATCGGTGGCGGCAGCCAGCTTGGCCGACTCACCGACTTCGATGCGATCAGCGTGATAGCGCACGGCAGACGGCAGAATGACCTGCCCGTCAGCGTCAGCCAGAGGTTCGGAAAGACCACTGCGCAACGCAGCGACCAGCGAATTGGTAGTGCCCAAGTCGATCCCCACAGCCAGACGACGCTGGTGCGGTTGAGGACTTTGGCCGGGTTCGGCGATCTGCAGTAGGGCCATCGTTATCAGGACTTATCTGTATATCAGGCGTGCGACCGGAGCGGCACTGGGTTAGTCGTCGAGGCGCTCTTCTAACTGGCGCACTTCGTAGGTGAGCTTGTCGAGGAACTGCATGCGCCGCATCAGGCGTTCGGCCTGTTCACGTTGCGCTGCATCATCCCAACAGGCTGCGAAGCTTTCGTTCAGTTCATCCTGCGCAGTCTTCAGGCGACGCTTGAACACTGCAACACCCGCCAGGTCGGCGCTGTCTTGCAGGTCTTCGAGCTCTTCACGCAGCTCCATCTGCTGCAGAAGAAACTCCGGATCATGCACCGTGACCTCCAGCGGCAGCTCGCGACCGCCCATGGCGAGCAAGTAACGCGCGCGCTTTGGGGGACTTTTGAGCGTCTGGTAGGCCTCGTTGAGGCTCGCGGATTGCTCTAGCGCCAGCCGCTGCTCGCGCTCGGAAGCGTCTGCAAAGCGGTCCGGATGAACACCGCGCGCCAACTCACGGTAGCGCGTGGCCAACTGATCGAGATCCAGACGGAAGCTCGGCTTCAGCTCAAATAAAGCGAAATGACAAGGAGTACCCACGAGCAGCCTCAGATGTTGAAGCTTTCGCCGCAGCCACATTCACCGCGCACGTTGGGGTTGTTGAACTTGAAGCCTTCGTTCAACCCTTCCTTGACGAAATCGAGTTCGGTGCCGTCCAGGTAGGCCAGGCTTTTCGGGTCGATGATCACTTTCTCGCCGTGACTTTCGAACACCTGATCCTCTGCAACCACCTCGTCGACAAACTCCAGCACGTAGGCAAGGCCGGAACAGCCTGTGGTGCGAACACCCAGACGAATCCCTTCACCTTTGCCGCGCCCGTTGAGGGAGCGTCGCACGTGTTGAGCAGCCGCTTCTGTCATGCTGATAGCCATCGGTGACTCCTTACTCGTCGCCAAAACTTGAAAGTCAGATCAAGCCTTTCTTCTGCTTGTAGTCGCGAACGGCCGCTTTGATAGCGTCTTCAGCAAGTACGGAGCAGTGAATTTTTACTGGCGGCAGAGCCAGTTCTTCAGCCAGCTGAGTGTTTTTGATGGTCTCTGCTTCATCCAGAGTCTTGCCTTTCATCCACTCGGTCGCCAGGGAGCTGGAGGCGATAGCCGAACCGCAACCGTAGGTCTTGAACTTGGCGTCTTCGATGATGCCTTGCTCGTTGACCTTGATCTGCAGACGCATCACGTCGCCGCACGCTGGAGCGCCGACCATGCCGGTGCCGACATCAGGGTCTTCCGCGTCCATCTTGCCGACGTTGCGCGGGTTCTCGTAGTGGTCGATGACCTTTTCGCTGTAAGCCATGATTCTTAATCCTCACTCATCAGAGAGTCGCTCTTGAGCCCTGAAAACCTGCGTCTTACAGGGCCGGTTTGCGGCGACTTGAAATCAGTGTGCCGCCCACTCGATTTTCGAAATGTCGACACCGTCTTTGTACATGTCCCACAGCGGCGACAGAGTGCGCAGCTTGGTAACGGCCTCGCAGACTTTCTGCGCGGCGTAGTCGATTTCTTCTTCGGTGGTGAAACGGCCGAAGGTGAAGCGAATCGAACTGTGTGCCAGTTCGTCGTTGCGGCCCAGGGCGCGCAGTACGTACGAAGGCTCAAGGGAAGCCGAGGTGCAGGCCGAACCGGACGAAACCGCCAGATCCTTGAGCGCCATGATCAGCGACTCGCCTTCAACGTAGTTGAAGCTCAGGTTCAGGTTGTGCGGTACGCGGGCGGTCATGCTGCCGTTGATGTACAGCTCTTCCAGGCCTTCGACCTGCTTGAAGAAGCGGTCGCTCAGGGCTTTGATACGGACGTTCTCGGCAACCATGTCTTCTTTGGCTACACGGAAAGCTTCGCCCATGCCGACGATCTGGTGGGTCGCCAGGGTGCCGGAACGCATGCCACGTTCGTGACCGCCGCCGTGCATGGTCGCTTCGATGCGAACACGCGGCTTGCGGCTCACGTACAGTGCGCCGATGCCTTTAGGGCCGTAGGTTTTGTGGGCAGAGAACGACATCATGTCGACTTTCAGCTTCGACAGGTCGATATCGACCTTGCCAGTGGACTGAGCAGCGTCGACGTGGAACAGGATGCCCTTGGAGCGGGTCAGTTCGCCGATGGCTTCGATGTCGTTGATGGTGCCGATTTCGTTGTTCACGTGCATGACCGAAACCAGGATGGTGTCGTCGCGCAGGGCAGCTTCGATCATCTCTGGAGTGACCAGACCATCAGTGCGAGGCTCGATGTAGGTGACTTCGAAGCCTTCACGCTCCAGTTGGCGCATGGTGTCGAGGACAGCCTTGTGCTCAATCTTGGTGGTGATCAGGTGTTTGCCTTTGGTGGCATAGAAATGCGCCGCACCCTTGATTGCCAGGTTGTCGGACTCGGTGGCACCGGAGGTCCAGACGATTTCACGCGGGTCGGCGTTGACCAGGTCAGCGACCTGACGACGAGCGTTTTCGACGGACTCTTCAGCTTTCCAGCCGAACACGTGGGAACGGGACGCCGGGTTACCGAAGTTTCCGTCAACCAGCAGGCACTCACTCATCTTTTGCGCTACACGCGGATCGACCGGGGTGGTCGCAGAGTAATCAAGGTAAATCGGCAATTTCATGGACTATCTCCTAAATCAGGCTGGCTGGCGTGCCGCTAGCTCTTTGGCTGTCATTCGACGGCGGACGCTTCAATCTTGTCCAGGCGTGGCGCTTTGCTGTTGCAACGGCGCTGATCCTGACGCTGGGCTACTTCTTGTACCTCACGGCGAGTGACAAGGTCAGCCAAGCTGATACCGCTGAGAAATTCGTGAATCTGCAGGCTCAGATCGCACCACAAGTGGTGGGTCAAGCAGGTGTCGCCTTGATGGCAATCACCTTGGCCCTGGCATTTGGTGGCATCGACCGATTCGTTAACCGCATCGATCACCTGGGCGACCTGGATGCCCTGCATGTCGCGGGACAATTGGTAGCCACCGCCCGGACCACGAACGCTGGAAACCAGATTGCTGCGGCGCAATTTGGCGAAGAGCTGTTCGAGGTAGGACAGGGAGATGCCTTGGCGCTCGGAGATATCGGCCAGGGACACCGGCCCGTGCTGCGCGTGCAACGCCAGGTCAAGCATGGCAGTCACGGCGTATCGGCCTTTTGTAGTCAGTCGCATGGACAATTACCACGGAGTTCGGAATGGGGCGAGTATGCAATTCCCGAGTATTTAAGTCAACTATAAGACCTAGTGCTTTAGTCAGGATTACCCGCAAAAGAGCGGGCGCATCATAGCAAAGGCTGGCCGCGAACAGCCAGCAATTGCTTGCGAAGGGGCCAGCCCGGAGTTAGCTCGCCTTGCTTTCATCCTTATCCTTGACGCAGGCGAAGTCTTCTTCGCGCAGCGAAGGCAGATCTTTCGCACAGTAATTGCTGCCCAGATCCTTCAGCGCGCCGCACATACCCTCCAGACGCCCATCAACTGCCTGCAGATGATCGAGCAACTGATTGATGGCTCGCGCCACCGGATCCGGCATGTCTTCGCCGACACCGTAGGCATCGAAACCTATCTTCTCGGCCATGGCCTTGCGCTTGGCGTCCTGCTCTTCATCGGGCTTGACGATGATCCGACCCGGAATGCCGACCACCGTCGCACCCGCCGGAACCGCCTTGGTGACCACGGCATTGGAACCGACCTTGGCGCCGGCGCCGACCGTAAACGGACCCAACACCTTGGCCCCCGCCCCGACCACCACGCCATCTTCAAGCGTCGGATGACGCTTGCCCTTGTTCCAGCTGGTGCCACCCAGGGTCACGCCTTGATAAAGGGTGACGTCATTGCCGATCTCAGCGGTTTCACCGATGACGATGCCCATGCCATGGTCAATAAAGAAGCGACGACCGACCTTGGCACCCGGATGGATCTCGATCCCGGTCAACCAGCGACCGAAGTTCGACACCAGTCGCGCCAGCCACTTCCAGCCCATGCCCCACAGGGCCGACGACAGGCGGTGGATCCAGATGGCGTGCATGCCCGGGTAGCACGTCAGAACTTCAAAGGCGTTGCGCGCTGCCGGATCACGATGGAAAACACTCTGGATATCTTCACGCAAACGCTCGAACATTTTTAATCCTTCCGCTTAAGAAGCTCGCCACGGGCCGCTTTCTGGGTTTCCGTGAGGATGCCACGCAATATATTCATTTCCGCCCGGCTGACCGAGCTGCGTCCGTACAACCGGCGCAGGCGCGCCATCAAGTGCCGTGGTTTTTCCGGATCGAGGAATTCAATGGCCACCAGAGTTTGCTCCAGGTGCTCATAGAATCGCTCCAGCTCATCCATGGTCGCCAGCTCACCACTTTTGGTGGACGCCACTTCATCCTTCTCGACCTTGCTCGGCTGACCTTGGGCCGCGAGCCAGGACATACGCACTTCATAGCTCAACACCTGCACCGCTGCCCCAAGGTTCAGCGAGCTGAACTCAGGGTCTGATGGGATGTGCACGTGATAATGACATCGCTGCAGCTCTTCATTGGTCAGGCCGGAATCTTCACGACCAAAGACCAAAGCGATTTCAGCACCCTGCGTTGCTTCCTCGACCACTTTTACACCGCATTCGCGGGGATCGAGCAACGGCCAGGGAATGCGACGGTCACGGGCGCTGGTGCCGAGCACCAGATTGCAGCCGACCAAGGCATCTTCCAAGGTGGCGACGACTTGCGCGTTTTCAAGGATGTCACCGGCACCGGAAGCACGAGCATCGGCTTCGTGATGCGGGAACAACCGCGGTTCGACCAGCACCAGCCGCGTCAGGCCCATGTTCTTCATGGCACGCGCAGCCCCGCCGATATTTCCGGGATGACTGGTATTGACCAGGACGACACGAATGTTTTGCAGCAAGGGAGGCGCTCTCGAACACTTTAATGGGAGCAGAATCTTACAGCTCAACCTACCGTTAAGCTATGAAAGCGAACGCCAACCTTCACCTGTAGAAAAGTTCTGATAGAATGCCCGGCTTTCTTTAACAACCTTAGGTGACACATCCATGCAGCCCATGCTGAATATCGCGCTGCGCGCCGCCCGCAGCGCCAGTGAATTGATCTTCCGCTCCATCGAGCGCCTGGATACCATCAAGGTCGACGAAAAAGACGCCAAGGATTACGTATCCGAGGTGGATCGCGCCGCCGAACAGAAAATCATCGACGCGCTGCGCAAGGCCTACCCTACCCACGGCATTCTCGGCGAAGAAACCGGCATGCACCCGGGCAGCGGCGAAGGCGAAGACTACCTGTGGATCATCGATCCACTGGACGGCACCACCAACTTCCTGCGCGGCATTCCTCACTTCGCTGTCAGCATCGCCTGCAAATACCGTGGTCGCCTGGAACACGCTGTTGTTCTGGACCCGGTTCGCCAGGAAGAATTCACCGCCAGCCGTGGTCGCGGCGCTCAACTGAACGGTCGTCGTCTGCGCGTCAGCGGCCGCACCAGCCTGGACGGCGCCCTGCTGGGTACCGGCTTCCCGTTCCGCGATGACCAGATGGACAACCTCGACAACTACCTGGGCATGTTCCGCGCCCTGGTTGGCCAGACTGCCGGCATCCGCCGTGCTGGCTCGGCGAGCCTGGACCTGGCTTATGTAGCGGCCGGCCGTTTCGACGCATTCTGGGAGTCGGGCCTGTCCGAGTGGGACATGGCTGCAGGCGCCCTGCTGATCCAGGAAGCCGGCGGCTTGGTGAGCGACTTCACCGGCGGTCACGACTTCCTTGAGAAAGGCCACGTTGTTGCCGGTAACACCAAATGCTTCAAAGCAGTACTGACGGCCATCCAGCCGCACCTGCCGGCCTCGCTGAAACGCTAAGCGAGTAGCCACAAAAAAGCACCCTTCGGGGTGCTTTTTTTATGCCTGGGATTTTTACCTGCCACACCACAGACCCAATGCAGGAGTGAGCCTGCTCGCGATATCGATGTATCAGTCACCACCTATTTCGAATGATAGATTGCTATCGCGAGCAGGCTCACTCCTACAGGGATCTGTGGTGATGCATAAACTGCGGGCACAAAAAAGCACCCCGAAGGGTGCTTCTTTTTGAATCTGATTACTGAGCCGGTTCGTTCTGCCCCAGGATCAGCTTGCCTTCCTTGTCGACCGGAATCTGGTTGCCCGGATCGCGATCCATCCGCACTTTGCCTTCCTTGCCGTCCAGCGAATAACGGACGTCGTAGCCTACGACCTTGTCGCTGATGTCATTCACGGTGTTACACCGCGTCTGAGTCGTGGTGTAGGTGTCACGATTTTGCATACCTTCCTGGACCTTGTTGCCCGCGTAACCACCGCCAACTGCACCTGCTACGGTGGCAATCTTCTTGCCAGTGCCACCACCGATCTGGTTACCGAGCAAACCACCCGCCACCGCACCCAATACGGTACCGGCGATCTGGTGTTGATCTTTCACCGGCGCTTGCCGGGTTACTGCTACGTCCTTGCACACTTCACGTGGCGTCTTGATTTGCGTCTTGACAGGCTCAACGGCTAGCACTTGCGCATATTCAGGGCCGCTGTTAACCAGCTTGTAGGTGGCAACAGCACCCCCGGCAGTGACGCCGACAGCACCCAATACCGCACCAACCAGCAACGACTTGTTCACATGAACCTCCTGACCATCACATGCGGGACACGCCCGCGCTTCTCCCAGCCTTGGAGCATAAAAAAAGGCGCGAGTTCAATACTCGCGCCTTTTCGGCCGACAACTGGAAAACGATAACCCTTATGGGCGGTCGTCGACTTCCTTATCGGTAGCCACTGTAGGAATCAGATCCTCGGTACTCAGGTTCAGCCAGATCAGCACGACGTTGGCGATGTAGATCGACGAGTAAGTACCCGCCAACACACCGATAAACAGCGCGATGGAGAAGCCGAACAGGTTGTCGCCACCAAAGAACAACAGGGCCGCGATCGCCAGCAACGTGGAGATCGACGTTGCCATGGTCCGCAGCAGCGTCTGGGTAGTCGAGATGTTGATGTTCTCGATCAAGGACGCCCTGCGCAGCACACGGAAGTTCTCACGAACCCGGTCGAATACCACGATGGTGTCGTTGAGCGAGTAACCAATGATCGCCAATACCGCCGCCAGCACCGTCAGGTCGAAGGTGATCTGGAAGAACGACAGGATACCGATGGTCACGATCACATCGTGAATCAACGAAACGATGGCACCGACCGCAAACTTCCACTGAAAGCGGAAAGCCAGATAGATCAGGATGCCGCCCAACGCCATCAGCATGCCGAGGCCGCCCTGGTCGCGCAGCTCTTCACCCACCTGCGGGCCGACGAACTCAACGCGTTTAACCGTCGCCGGGTTGTCACCGCCGACTTTCAGCAGCGCTTCTGCCACTTGATGACCCAGCTGCGGGTCTTCACCCGGCATCCGCACCAGCAGATCGGTGGTTGCACCGAAGCTCTGTACGATCGCCTCGTGATAACCCGAAGTGACCAGCTGCTCACGCACCTTGGTGACATCGGCCGGACGCTCGTAGGTCAGCTCGATGAGCGTACCGCCGGTGAAGTCCAGGCCCCAGTTCATGCCCTTGGTGGCGACGCTGAACAAAGCCAGCGCGGTAAGGAACAATGTGACGCCGAACGCAAAGTTGCGAACGCCCATGAAGTTGATTGTACGTAACATGGCAGCCCCTTAAATCCACAACTTCTTGAAGTCACGACCGCCGAAGATCAGGTTGACCATCGCGCGGGTCACCATGATGGCCGTGAACATCGAGGTAAAGATCCCGAGGGACATGGTCACTGCGAAGCCTTTGACCGGGCCGGTGCCCATCGCAAAGAGAATCCCGCCGACCAACAAGGTTGTCAGGTTGGCGTCGAGAATCGCGGTGAATGCCCGGCCGAAGCCTTCGTTGATTGCCCGTTGTACGGTCATGCCCGCCGCGATCTCTTCACGTATCCGCGAGAAGATCAGAACGTTGGCGTCGACGGCCATACCCATGGTCAACACGATACCGGCGATACCCGGCAGGGTCAGCGTTGCACCCAGTAGCGACATCAGGGCCAGCAGCAGCACCATGTTCACCGCCAGAGCGACGGTGGCGATGATGCCGAAGAAGCGGTAGATGGCGATGATAAACAGCGAGACAAACAGCATGCCCCACAGCGATGCATCGACACCTTTGATGATGTTGTCGGCACCCAGGCTTGGACCAATGGTACGTTCTTCAGCGAAGTACATCGGTGCAGCCAGACCACCGGCACGCAGCAACAGCGCCAGTTCGGACGACTCGCCCTGACCGTTCAGGCCTGTAATGCGGAACTGAGCACCCAACGGCGACTGGATGGTCGCGAGGCTGATGATCTTCTTCTCTTCCTTGAACGTCTGGACCGGCACGTCTTTCTCGACGCCATTGACCACTTGCTTGACGTAAGTGGTAACCGGACGCTGCTCGATAAAGATCACTGCCATGCTGCGACCGACGTTGCTGCGAGTCGCACGACTCATCAGCTCGCCACCGTGGCCATCCAGACGGATGTTCACTTCTGGCGTGCCGTGCTCGCCGAAGCCAGCCTTGGCGTCAGTTACCTGGTCGCCAGTGATGATCAAGCCACGCTCGATCTGTGCCGGCGGACGACTGCCTTCACGGAACTCGAAGGTTTCGGAAGTGGCTTTCGAAGCACCCGGCTCAGCAGCCAGACGGAACTCAAGGTTGGCCGTCTTGCCGAGGATACGCTTGGCTTCGGCGGTGTCCTGCACGCCCGGCAGCTCAACCACGATGCGGTTGGCGCCCTGACGCTGAACGATTGGCTCGGCAACACCCAGCTCGTTGACGCGGTTACGTACCGTGGTCAAGTTCTGCTTGATGGAGTATTCACGGATTTCCGCCAGCTTGGCCGGGGTCATCGCCAGACGCAGTACCGGTTGGCCATTGAGGTCGGCCGGAACAATGTCGAAATCGTTGAAGCTCTTGCGGATCAGCGTACGGGCTTGTTCGCGGGCTGCTTCATCAGTGAAGCCCAGCTGAATGGCACCGTTGAGTTGCGGCAGGCTGCGATAGCGCAGTTTCTCTTTACGCAACAGGCTCTTGACGTCGCCTTCATAGACTTTCAGGCGCGCATCGAGCGCTTTGTCCATGTCTACTTCCAGCAGGAAGTGCACACCACCGGACAAGTCCAGACCCAGCTTCATCGGGTGCGCGGCCAGGCTGCGCAGCCATTGCGGGGTGGTTTGTGCCAGGTTCAGTGCAACGACGTAGTCATCACCCAATGCCTTGCGCACGACGTCCTTGGCAGGTAGCTGATCTTCAGCCTTGGTCAGACGAATCAGACCGCCCTTGCCGTTTGCTGCCAGGGTGGCAGCCTTGACGTTGATCCCGGATTCCTTGAGCGCTGCGCCCACACGATCCAGATCAGCCTGAGTGACCTGCAGCGAAGTGCTTGCACCGCTGACCTGAATGGCCGGGTCATCAGGATATAGATTGGGAGCGGAATAAATCAGACCGACCGCTAGCACCGCCAGGATCAGAATGTATTTCCACAGAGGGTATTTGTTCAGCATCACGCCGCCCGCTTATGACGCGGGGCGCCTTGCGCGCCCCGTCGATTGAGTAGAAGTTGAAACTTAGATCGCTTTCAGCGTGCCTTTTGGCAGCGTGGCGGCAATGGCGCCTTTCTGGAACTTCATTTCGATGGTGTCGGAAACTTCCAGAACAACGAAATCGTCTGCCACTTTAGTGATCTTGCCGGCGATACCACCGGTGGTCACAACTTCGTCGCCTTTCTGCAGGCTGCTCAGCAGGTTTTTCTGCTCTTTGGCGCGCTTGGCCTGTGGACGCCAGATCATCAGGTAGAAGATGACCAGGAAACCGACCAGGAAAATCCACTCAAAGCCGCCGCCCATTGGGCCTGCAGCAGGTGCAGCAGCGTCAGCCATGGCATTAGAGATAAAAAAGCTCATTTAGCACTCCAGTTGCAAATGTTGAATCTTGGGGTCAGAAAACTCAGTCCAAAGGCGGAACAGGAAGCCCGCGTTTGGCGTAGAAGGCATCGACAAAGGCGGCCAATGTACCCTGTTGAATAGCCTCGCGCAAACCAGCCATAAGCACCTGGTAATGGCGCAAATTGTGGATGGTATTCAACATGCTACCCAGCATTTCGCCGCACTTGTCCAGATGGTGCAGATAAGCACGGGAGAAGTTCTGGCAGGTGTAGCAATCGCAGGTCGGATCCAGCGGCGAATCATCATGGCGATGGAACGCGTTACGGATCTTCAGCACGCCTGTATCAATGAACAGATGCCCATTGCGGGCATTACGGGTTGGCATCACGCAATCGAACATGTCCACACCGCGGCGCACACCCTCAACCAGATCTTCCGGTTTGCCAACGCCCATAAGGTAACGAGGTTTGTCAGCCGGCATCTGACCTGGCAGGTAGTCGAGCACCTTGATCATCTCGTGTTTCGGCTCGCCCACCGACAGACCACCGATGGCCAGGCCATCGAAGCCGATGTTGTCGAGACCTTCCAGGGAGCGCATGCGCAGATCCTGGTGCATGCCGCCCTGAACGATGCCGAACAGCGCCGCCGTGTTGTCGCCATGGGCTTCTTTCGAACGCTTGGCCCAACGCAACGACAACTCCATCGATACCCGCGCGACGTCTTCGTCAGCCGGGTAGGGCGTGCATTCGTCAAAGATCATCACGATGTCCGAGCCCAGATCACGCTGGACCTGCATCGACTCTTCCGGGCCCATGAACACTTTGGCGCCGTCGACCGGAGAAGCGAAGGTCACGCCCTCCTCCTTGATCTTGCGCATCGCGCCCAGGCTGAACACCTGGAAACCGCCGGAGTCGGTCAGAATCGGGCCTTTCCACTGCATGAAATCGTGCAGGTCGCCGTGCTTCTTGATCACTTCGGTGCCAGGACGCAGCCACAAGTGGAAGGTGTTACCCAGAATGATTTCCGCGCCAGTGGCGGTGATATCCCGCGGCAACATGCCCTTGACGGTGCCGTAGGTGCCCACCGGCATGAATGCCGGGGTTTCTACGGTACCGCGCGGGAAGGTCAAACGACCGCGACGAGCCTTGCCGTCGGTAGCAAGTAACTCAAACGACATACGACTTTGGCGACTCATTCTGTTTCCTCAGGGCCACGTGGTGCGGGATTACGGGTGATAAACATCGCATCACCGTAGCTGAAAAAGCGGTAACCATGCTCCACGGCGGCTTTATAAGCGGCCATGGCTTCGGGATAACCGGCGAACGCCGAAACCAGCATCAACAGCGTGGATTCGGGCAAATGGAAATTGGTGACCAGGGCATCGACCACATGAAACGGCCGACCCGGGTAGATAAAGATGTCGGTGTCGCCGCTGAACGGCTTGAGCACGCCATCGCGCGCGGCGCTTTCCAGGGAACGCACGCTGGTGGTCCCCACGGCCACTACACGACCACCGCGAGCGCGGCAGGCTTCGACGGCATCGACCACGTCCTGACCGACTTCCAGCCACTCACTGTGCATGTGGTGGTCTTCAATCTTCTCGACGCGCACCGGCTGGAAGGTGCCAGCGCCGACATGCAAGGTCACGAACGCAGTCTCGACGCCCTTGGCGGCAATCGCCTCCATCAGCGGCTGATCGAAATGCAGCCCCGCCGTCGGCGCCGCCACCGCGCCCAAACGCTCGGCGTAGACCGTCTGATAACGCTCGCGGTCCGAGCCTTCATCCGGGCGGTCTATATAAGGAGGCAACGGCATGTGCCCGACGCGATCGAGCAGCGGCAACACTTCTTCGGCAAACCCCAGCTCAAACAACGCATCGTGACGCGCCAGCATCTCAGCTTCGCCACCGCCGTCGATCAGGATCTTCGACCCCGGCTTCGGCGACTTGCTCGACCGCACATGGGCCAGCACGCGATGACTGTCGAGCACCCGCTCCACCAGGATTTCCAGCTTGCCGCCGGAAGCCTTCTGGCCAAACAGCCGCGCCGGAATCACCCGGGTATTGTTGAACACCATCAAATCGCCCGGGCGCAAATGCTCGAGCAAATCAGTGAATTGACGGTGCGCCAGGGCGCCGCTGACCCCATCAAGGGTCAACAGGCGACTGTTGCGACGCTCGGCCAAAGGGTGGCGAGCGATCAGCGAATCAGGGAGTTCGAATGTAAAGTCAGCAACGCGCATGATGGGGTTCGTCTAGCAGGGGCCGGAAGTCTAGCCGAAATAGTGAAAATTCTCTATGTACCTGATTGACCGACGGTAATCTCATCTCTATACTTCGCCGCCATTGAGCCCTGATGGCGGAATTGGTAGACGCGGCGGATTCAAAATCCGTTTTCGCAAGAAGTGGGAGTTCGAGTCTCCCTCGGGGCACCAAAATTAAGAAAGGTCTTGCTTTGCAAGGCCTTTTTTTTCGTCTGCGAAAAAGCCACTGCGCCCCACCGCGTTCGCGTAGGAGCTGCCGAAGGCTGCGATCTTTTGATCTTGCTTTTTCAATGCCGCAACCCGAAACCACCGAGCTAACGAATCAAGGATTCACACAATGGAATTGCCACTTGAAACCGTTGCCCTTTACGCCCTCAAGTTGGCTTATGAGAGGGAGGGGGAAAGTCCGATTCTGCGGGACGATCCGATCATGAGTGATTGTGAGCGGGAGGTGTTTGGATTGTTGGTTCGTAGAGGTGATATCGAGGCCATTCAGTTCAGAGTGGCACACTGCGTGGGTTTGGCGCTGGAGGCTTTGGGCGGGATCGAGACACCACTCGGGCGCGAGCTGAATAAGTTGTTCGCAGATTTCAACGCCGCGCAGACGATGGAGCAGCTTGAAGCACCGGTCATTGCGCTTCGGGACTATTTGAAAGTTATTCTGTGAGTGATGGGGCGGTACACAAACCCGGTTCAGGGAAATGGATATCAAGGACAGCATCAGATGGAAGAGATTGGATTGCTTTCTATCGCCGCTATTACGGCGGGCGTGTGGATTTGGGTGGTGAAGTGTCGCGGCAACAGAAATCTGTTGATCGCTAATCTTGGGGGCGCTATCGGCGGTTTTATCGTCGCGCTGATGATTGTGTCAGTGGCTATCGAAATCCTCGGTTTCGGGCGACCAGGCAGCGCCGATAAGTTGATGGTGTCGATGATCACCGCTACCGCCGGGATAGGAACGTGGCTTTGGGTGAATCGCATCCGTCGAGCGCAACACCCTGTATTTCGCCTTTTAATCGGCGGGGTGTGCGGCCTCTTCGCATCAGTCATCGCTTTTTTACTGTCCGTTGTGATCCTTCAAGGCTCCTGAGCGAATCCGATGCTACGTACCTTGCTCGACTGGACAAGGTTCGAATGATCGGAAAAGGGGACGGTTTTATTTCCATTCACTCTGCCAAACATTTCAAGCCCACACGATTTGAGCAAACTACTTATTTTAAGCAGGCAACACAAACTTTGCTTCAAGCCTATGCAACAACTCGAACGTATTCAAAAAAGGAACATTCAGCTCCTTACAAATATTGGGAATAATGAATTTTCGTTTAGCATCGAGATTTAGCACTTCATGAGTAACGACTGTAGCCCCTGTAGTCATTGCTTTTGCAATCAACCAAGGGTCAGCGCCTGCTAAAAATTCGTCCATAGCGCCTGTTTTCATCTTAGGCGCTTGATCAGCCACAAGCCCCGCAACCTGCATGAATGCCAGCTGCGTATTCTGATCGGTGGTGGAGTGAAAGAAATCACAATTGTCCTTCGCCCAACCCGCTAGATCGTCATGCCCTTTTGTTAGCTCATCCATTACAGGTGCAATGCTGGCTAAAGCCAATGCTTTATTTTTAAGTAGTAACCATTGCCAAAACCCAGGACAGATAGCCATCCCGTAGTAACGATTTTTTGCTTCGATCAGCGTGTTAGCGTCGAGCAAATGATTCATTCCGTGATCCTGCTGGCGAGAGTCCTTAATTTGGCAGGTTGCACGCCGAGCAAATGCCCCGCATCGCGCAGCAGCATCCGGCCACTCATTGCTTCAGTCAGCACTGCCTTGCTTAGGCGAGGACTGTTTTTCGCAGTGGTGTTGCGGTAATAGTCACCCGCTCCACCTTTATCATCCTGAAAAGTTTTGAGGATCATTCGATAGTAAGCGCTGTATTGCGCCTGGCTTAGATATCCAAGATCCAATGCGCGGCGACCGATCGCCAATTTACTGATGTGAAACCGAGCGGCCAGCGGGGCCAGGTTGTCTTCCCAGTTCACGTTGGCGTTCCAAAGTGCACGGAATTGGACTTCGGGAGCCAGAAATTCACCTGCAACTGCATTGCAGAATCGTTCCTCGTCTCGACCATTGGCGGTGTTTCCGTCAGACACGCCACTGCTGCCAATCCAGATATGGGCCAGTTCGTGAAGCAAAGTGAACAGCCGGGCGGTGGGTGCGTCGGAACTGTTGATGAATACAACGGGGGCGTAGGCATTACTGATGGCAAAACCACGGAACTCGCTAACTTCAAGTTTGCGATGAGTATTTCCTATAGCAATGCCACTGCGCATAACCAAAATACCAGCCGCTTCTGCTGCCTCGATCAAGGCACGGCTGTATTTGTCGTAATCCAATCGAGCAACGTCAGGGTTCACGCCGAGTATCCGGCGAACATCGTCCACCACCTCTGCGACTTGAGATCGGCTATTGAAGCGACCTACAAATGCCAGCGGCTGATGCTCCTGGTGTTGCAGATACTCCAGGTACCAGTCCTGCTTACGTATGGAATCCCGTACGGTGTCCAACAATTCCAAACTGGGACGTTGAGGCGCAAGCCCACCGACAGTCCGCAGATCAGGTAAAGGCAGTTCTTCGACGGGAGGCTTCTGAAGAAACAGGAAGCCAAAAGGGACGTGAGCGAGACTCGCCCACTTTTGAGCCTGAAGGAATGTCGGTTTGGTCTCGCCAGACTCCCATTCCTGTACTCGATCAGGTTTCACCGGCAGCTTTTTAGCAACCTGCTCAGTGGAGAGGCCCGCACGCTCACGAGACCATGTGAGCAGGCTTGGATTGACTAAGGCGGCTTGGCTCATAGGGTCGCAGGCAAATCAGATGGGGCCAGCAAACGTTCGAGAGCATCCTTGGCAGATGCTGCCGACAGACGCTGGTTCCAGTTATCTGGCATTGCCTTTCTCCTTGGCTGTTTAAGGTCGGGTTGCAGCGACTACAGATTAGTCGAGAAGCGGAGCTACCGACGGTAAGAGCGCGCGATTATGAGGTAAATTCGCAACGACCCGAAGCGCAAATATGTAACCCGTAGACAGATGGTATTGACCTGTTTCAATGCGTTCCAAGACGCAAGAACACCTCTTTCCTGCCGCCGTCTCTTCATCACCCGAGTATCCGCGGTGCCTGGCGATACAGTCCCCTGCGCTCTCGAAGGTTGCAGGAAAAAGATCTGCACGATAACCTCCCACCGTCGCTGCCAATTCAGCGACCGGGTGTGGAAACCCGTGTAATTCAAGGCGCAACAGCGCCCCCATCACGTCTGCCGGCGCTTTTTTTATGCCTGCGGCGTGCGTTATGGCGGCTGTGCGTGGGACGTCTTCGGGCGTGCCGGTTTCCTTGATTCCCGGTTTTCCACCCTGCGCACAGCTGTCACCCATTCGTGTGGAAACGGATATGGCAGCTCCATATATCAAGGAGTCTGATAATGCGCAGCATCAACCCGTACAAAAATTGGCTTTTCCCTCTACGCAATTCCCAATCGCGTAACGCCCTCCCCGACCGCCTCTCCCTCATAGGAGGCGGCCAATGACCGATCAACCAGAACTCAAAACCATCGGCCTAACACCCGCCATCTACTGCGCGGATCAAGCCCTGTCCCACGTCACTCGCGGCGTTCCTCTCGGCGATGCGTTATCAATGGCTTCTGACTTTCTGTTTCTCGCCAAGAAGCTGACCGAAGATGCTGCTTACGCCACAGATACCGACCGCTACGCCTGGGCCGCGCATTATTTGACGGCGATGAGCAAGGCGGTGGTGGATGATGCGGTGAAGGTGCTGAATCGGGATCGGGACAATGAGATGGCGTCTAAGCGGGCGGGGGCGAAGGCTGAGGGGTAGTGGGCGAAGCGCTGGGGTAGCTTTTGGTTTCAAGAGTTAGGCGTGATGTTGTGGGAGCGGGTTTGGTTGCGGTGGATGGGGTATTCAGCGGGATGTGTGGATGCCTTGCGTTTTTTGCGACCGAGCTCGCTCCTACAAGGGATTGTGGTCACTTCAGGGTTTTGCGTTGGTTGGGCTGGCGCTATCGCGAGCAGGCTCGCTCCCACAGGGGTTGTGTGTGGTGGCTGGCATTCAGGATTGGCCCCGAGGTTTTTCGGGGCTTTTTATTGTTCGGTTCGGGGTGAATGAGCTTCGGTTTACAGCGGGATAGATCAACGCATCTGCTCCCTGAATGGCCCACGGATCTGACATCCCCGTTTGTTGGCAAACACCACGCCGTCGCGCCTGAATTTGGGAGTCGATGACTTGCATGACTTCACGCCGTCGGCTTATCCGGCTCTTCCTGCCTCGCCGCCCGCACTGCAACCTCAATCGCCCGAACACTGATCGCCGCAAATATCGCTGTCATCAGCACCCCGTTGAACCCCAGCAAAATCGCCAGAACCCGCGAGACGCCAAGTTTCGGCACGAGTTCTCCATAGCCAATGGTCAAACCGGTCACGAAGCCGAAATAGATGCCGTCAAAAGGATCCCATCCCTCCAGGTGGCTGATGATGAGGCCGAACAGCACGATCAGAAAAAGCAGTACGGAAAAGATCGGCCAGACAACGCGAAAGTAGAACCCGACTGCTTTGAAGAATTCTCGACGGACGTGCGACGCATGAGTGGGGTTCATGTCATGGGCTTCCTGAGGTTTGTCTGAGCGGTAGGCGTATTAACACTCCATCAGCTTGGCACAAGCGCTGGAAACTGGTGGCCAACTGATCCACTCCCCTCCCGTCTTGATCACATCCTTGATGCGGTCCTTGATTCGCGATTGCGCTGCACATAGCGCCCCGACCATTCAGGGACGACGCCTCGGGCCGCACTCTTCTAGACTCAATAGAAGGTCGTAGAAAGAACCGAACACGTCGCTTTGGTGCAGATGAATCAAAAGCAGCGTGGCAAGCTGCCTTAATGCCCTTATAGAGGTGCGGCGAAGACCGTGCCGGGCACAACAAGATGCCCGCACAGGGTGCCCTGGCCGACGGCCTGAAATTGCCACGATACCGTGACGTGGTGTGAGTGCCGCAGCCGACACTTTCGGACGACCGACAACCGCCTGGTTTGTCCGTGACCGTGAGGAATGCTGAATGCCTGATGAGATGTTGCACCTGCCTTTGGTCAACAGCCTGCTGGAGCGCCATAAGGGCTCCCCGGGTGCACTGTTGCCCATTCTTCATGATATTCAGGAACGCATCGGTTACATCCCCGATGCGGCCGTCCCCGAGATTGCTCACGCCCTCAATCAGAGTCAGGCGGAGATTCGCGGGGTGATCAGCTTTTACCATGACTTCCGTACCGCGCCGCCGGCCCGGCATATCCTGCGGCTGTGCCGGGCCGAGTCCTGCAAGAGCCGCGGCGCCGAGCAGCTTGCGGCGCAGTTGCGCGAACGCCTGCAACTGGACGACCACGGCAGCAGCGCCGATGGCAACATCAGCCTGCGCCCGGTGTATTGCCTCGGCGCGTGTGCCTGTTCGCCCGCCCTTGAACTGGATGGTCAGGTGCATGCGCGGCTCAGCGCTGAGCGACTGGATGCCTTGCTCGACGCTTGCAGGGAGGACGCATGATGCCGACTCTTTATCTGCCCACTGATTCTCTTGCCCGTGCCGTGGGTGCCGATGAGGTGGCGGTGGCCCTTATCACTCAGGCCCGGGAACGCAATCTGCCCCTGGAATTGCAGCGCACCAGTTCGCGCGGCCTGTACTGGCTGGAACCGCTGCTGGAAGTGGACAGCCCGCAAGGCCGGATCGGCTTCGGCCCGCTGACCGCCGCCGATGTGCCCTCCGTGCTCGAAGCCCTGCAAGGCGAGCCGTCCGCGCATCCACTGGCCTTGGGCCTGGTGGAAGAATTGCCGTATCTGAAGACTCAACAACGCCTGCTGTTCGCCCGCGCCGGTATTACTCGGCCGCTGTCGCTGGACGATTACCGGGCTCACGGTGGCTTCGAGGGTTTGACCCGCGCCATCGCAGTGGGCGGCGAGCAGACCGCGACGGAAGTGTTCGATTCAGGCCTGCGTGGCCGTGGCGGCGCTGCCTTCCCGGCCGGGATCAAATGGCGCACCGTCCGCGCCACCCAGGCTGCGCAGAAATACATTGTGTGCAACGCCGATGAAGGCGACTCAGGCACCTTCGCCGATCGCATGTTGATGGAAGGCGACCCTTTCCTGCTGATCGAAGGCATGGCCATTGCCGGCATCACCGTCGGTGCCACCTACGGCTACATCTATGTGCGCTCGGAATATCCGGATGCCGTGGCCACACTGCGCCAGGCGCTAAACCTGGCTCGGGCCGCCGGTTACCTCGGCGCCAATGTCGGCGGCAGCGGCCAGGCTTTCGATATGGAAGTGCGGGTCGGTGCCGGCGCTTACATCTGCGGTGAGGAAACCGCGCTGCTGGACTCTCTCGAAGGCAAGCGCGGGATCGTCCGTGCCAAGCCGCCGATCCCCGCGTTGCAGGGCCTGTTTGGCCTGCCGACGCTGGTGCACAACGTGCTGACCCTCGCTTCGGTGCCGCTGATTCTGGCCAAGGGCGCGCAGTTCTATCGCGACTACGGCATGGGCCGTTCCCTCGGCACGATGCCTTTCCAGCTGGCGGGCAATATTCGTCATGGTGGTTTGGTGGAACGGGCCTTTGGCCTGACCCTGCGGGAACTGGTGGAAGACTACGGTGGTGGCACCGCGAGTGGCCGACCGCTGAAAGCCGCTCAGGTCGGCGGCCCGCTCGGCGCCTGGGTGCCGCCAAGTCAATTCGACACGCCGCTGGATTACGAAGCGTTCGCTGCCATCGGCGCGATGCTCGGTCACGGTGGTGTGGTGGTGGCTGACGACAGCCTGGACATGGCCCACATGGCGCGCTTCGCCATGCAGTTCTGTGCCGAGGAATCCTGTGGCAAATGCACCCCATGCCGCATCGGCTCGACCCGGGGCGTGGAGGTGATTGACCGACTGCTGGCCGCACCTGACCAGAACGGTCGCGATGAGCAGGTAATCATCCTCAAGGACCTGTGCGACACACTGCAATACGGTTCGCTGTGCGCGCTGGGCGGCATGGTCTCCTTCCCCGTAGCCAGCGCCCTCAAGTACTTCCCCGCCGACTTCGGTCTGCAATCTTCGGAGGCCGACCAATGATCACTCTCTTCGACCCGAACACCGATATCGATCTAGGCACTCCAGCCCGCGACAGTCAGGTGCAAATCACCCTGAACATCGATGGCCGCAGCATCAGCGTGCCCGAAGGCACCTCGGTGATGCGCGCCGCCGCACTGCTCGGCACCACCATTCCGAAACTGTGCGCCACCGACAGCCTGGAAGCCTTCGGCTCCTGCCGCATGTGCCTGGTTGAAATCGACGGCATGCGCGGTTACCCGGCGTCCTGCACCACGCCGGTCACCGAAGGCATGAGCGTGCACACCCAGACGCCGAAGCTCGCGACCCTGCGCCGCAACGTCATGGAGCTGTACATCTCCGATCACCCGCTGGATTGCCTGACCTGCTCGGCCAACGGCAATTGCGAGCTGCAAACCGTCGCCGGTCAGGTCGGGCTGCGAGAAGTGCGTTACGGCTATGAAGGTGACAACCATCTGGCCGACGTGAAGGACACTTCCAACCCCTACTTCGACTTTGACCCGAGCAAGTGCATCGTCTGCAACCGCTGCGTGCGTGCCTGCGAAGAAACCCAAGGTACCTTTGCCCTGACCATTACCGGGCGCGGTTTCGAATCCCGGGTCGCGGCCGCCGGTGGCGAGAACTTCCTCGATTCGGAATGCGTGTCCTGCGGCGCCTGTGTGCAAGCCTGCCCCACCGCGACGCTGATGGAAAAAAGTGTGGTCGAACTGGGTCAGCCCGAACGCAGCGTGATCACCACGTGTGCCTATTGCGGCGTGGGCTGCTCGTTCCGCGCCGAGATGAAAGGCGACAAACTGGTGCGCATGGTTCCAGACAAGAATGGCCAGGCCAACCACGGCCACTCCTGCGTCAAAGGGCGCTTTGCCTGGGGCTACGCCACCCACCCGGATCGCATCACCAAACCGATGATCCGCAAAAACATCAACGATCCCTGGCAGGAAGTCAGCTGGGATGAGGCGGTGACCTACGCCGCCAGCGAATTCCGCCGACTGCAGCAAAAATACGGCCGCGACTCCATTGGCGGCATCACCTCAAGCCGCTGCACCAACGAAGAAACCTACCTGGTGCAAAAACTGGTGCGCGCCGCGTTCGGCAACAACAACGTCGACACCTGTGCGCGGGTCTGCCATTCGCCGACCGGTTATGGCCTGAAACAAACCCTGGGCGAGTCCGCCGGCACCCAGAGTTTCGACTCGGTGATGCAGGCTGACGTGATCCTGGTGATGGGCGCCAACCCCAGCGACGCCCACCCGGTGTTCGCCTCCCAGCTCAAACGCCGCCTGCGTGAAGGCGCGCGACTGATCGTCATCGATCCACGTCGCATTGATCTGGTGGACTCGGTGCATGCCCGCGCCGAACTGCACCTGGCCCTGCGCCCGGGCACCAACGTCGCGATGCTCAATGCCCTGGCCCACGTCATCGTCACCGAAGGCTTGCTCAATCAGGCCTTTATCGACGCTCGTTGCGAAGGCACGGATTTCGCTCACTGGAGCGAGTTTGTCAGCCGTGCGGAAAACTCGCCGGAAGTCCTCGGCGCCATCTGCGGCGTAGAACCTGCCGACATCCGCGCCGCCGCCCGCCTGTATGCAACCGGTGGCAACGCAGCGATCTATTACGGTCTGGGCGTCACCGAACACAGTCAGGGCAGTACTGCTGTGATGGGCATCGCCAACCTGGCCATGGCCACTGGCAACATCGGCCGCGAAGGCGTGGGCGTGAACCCGCTGCGTGGGCAGAACAACGTTCAGGGCTCCTGCGACATGGGCTCCTTCCCCCACGAGCTGCCTGGCTACCGCCACATCTCCAACGAGGTGGTACGGACGCAGTTCGAACAGGCCTGGAATGTCACCCTGCAACCCGATCCGGGCCTGCGCATCCCGAACATGTTCGAAGCCGCCCTCAGCGGCAGCTTCAAGGGCCTGTATTGCCAGGGCGAGGACATCGCCCAGAGCGACCCGAATACCCAACACGTCACCGCAGCCCTGTCCGCCATGGAATGCATCGTGGTGCAGGACATTTTCCTCAACGAAACCGCCAAGTTCGCCCACGTGTTCCTGCCGGGCTGCTCGTTCCTGGAAAAAGACGGCACGTTCACCAACGCCGAGCGGCGCATCTCCCGGGTGCGCAAGGTTATGGACCCTCTGGGCGGCAAGGCCGACTGGGAAGGCACCGTGGCCTTGGCCAACGCCTTGGGCTACCCGATGAACTACACGCACCCGTCAGAAATCATGGATGAAATCGCCAGCCTGACGCCGACCTTCACCAACGTCAGCTACGCCGAACTGGATCGCCACGGAAGCCTGCAATGGCCGTGCAACGCCGCGGCACCGGACGGCACGCCGACCATGCACATCGAGGAGTTCGTGCGCGGCAAGGGGCGTTTCATGCTCACCGGCTACGTGCCCACCGAGGAAAAGGTCAACAATCGCTATCCGCTTCTGCTGACCACCGGGCGCATCCTCAGCCAGTACAACGTCGGCGCCCAGACCCGGCGTACCGAGAACGTTGCCTGGCACGACGAAGACCGCCTGGAAATCCACCCGACCGACGCCGAGAGCCGTGGCATCAACGAAGGTGACTGGGTCGGCATCGGCAGCCGCGCCGGCCAGACCGTACTGCGTGCGCGGGTCACCGAACGGGTCGCCCCAGGCGTGGTGTACACCACTTTCCACTTCCCTGAATCGGGGGCTAACGTGATCACCACCGACAACTCCGACTGGGCCACCAACTGTCCGGAGTACAAGGTCACGGCCGTGGAAGTCAGCCGCGTCTACCACCCTTCCGAGTGGCAAAAACGCTATCAGGAGTTCAGTGACAACCAACAACGCCTGCTCGACGAACGCCGCCAGGCGCGTGGCTCTAAAGCCGAGGTACGCCGATGAGCACTGAAAACCTGATCAAAATGGCCAACCAGATCGCCCAGTACTTCGCCAGCCAACCAGACCAGCAACAGGCCGTACTCGGCGTGCGTAATCATCTGCAGATGTACTGGACGCCCGGCATGCGCAAGGAATTGCTGGCCTGGCAGACGGAACATCACGGGGCAGACTTGCATCCACTGGCGCAGGCAGCGGTCAGTGGGGCGGGCTGGGAGGCTTAGACCAGCAGAACTGTGGAAAAACCTGTGGGAGCGAGCCTGCTCGCGAAAGCGGTGTATCAGTCACTACAAAGTCGTCTGACAGTCCGCATTCGCGAGCAGGCTCGCTCCCACAGGGGTTATGCGTAGTGGCTTGTATTCGGATGCACTGGCAAGACGACTAACGCTGCCAACCCGCCCGTCGACCGATTACGCAGTGTCAGCTCGCCTCCGTGTTCCAGCACAATCGCCCGCGCCGCCGATAACCCCAAACCAACGCCCCCCGTGCTTTTGTTCCGTGAGCCTTCCATTCTGAAGAACGGTGCAAAAACCTGTTCAAGGCTGGCATCCGGAATACCCGGGCCACGATCCAGTACTTTGATCCTCACCTCTCCAGCACCCGGGATCAGTTCAATCGCCGGCTCACTCCCGTACTTGATCGCGTTATCCAGCAGATTGGTCATCACCCGCTTAAGCCCCAATGGCCGCCCGAAATACACCCACCTCAGTGGTCCACTGAAAGCAATCTCGACACCCTGATCCCGGTAATCATCCAGCAGCGTTTGCAGCAGTTCCGCCAGATCAAACTGGGTCGCAGGCTCAAGCCGGGCATCATCGCGGAAGAACTCCAACGCCGAGTTGATCATCGCCTGCATTTCATCCACATCACGAAACAACCGCTGCTGTTGCTCGCTGTCTTCGATGAATTCGCCCCGCAAACGCATCCGCGTCAGGGGCGCGCGCAGGTCGTGGGAGATGGCGGCGAGCATTTGCGTGCGGTCGCGGATGAAGTGCTGCAGCTGGGCTTGCATAGCGTTGAAGGCGAGAATCGCCTGGCGGATTTCGTGGGGGCCGAGCGGTTCGATGGGCGGTGCACGGAAGTCCACGCCGAAGCGTCGGGCACCTTCGGCAAAGTGCTGCAAAGGTGTGGCGAGGCGCCGGGTGGCGATCAGCGCGACCAGGGCGGTGGAGATCAGCACCAGCACGATCACGATCAGGTAGCGTGGCGTTTCGTCGAGGCCCCAACTGCGCGAGGGCACGGAGAACATCAGCCATGTCGAATCCGATAGTTCGATCAGCAGCGCGTAATGTGCGTCCGCCGTGTGCTCCGTCCAGTCGGCCGGTTCATAGGCTTCGATGCGCCGGTCAGGGGCTCTGAGCATCGACTGCAGGAAGGTCGAGCCGATGTCGGACTTCGGTTCTTCCACTGGCGGCAGATTGAGATCGTGCCGATCCGGGTGCCAACTGACGGTGAAGCCGTTCTCGCCGGCAGCTTGCGCCAATGAATTGCGCAGGGGCGCCGGTGCAGCCTCGATGACGCGGGTGATGGCAGCGGCTTTTTCCAGCAAGCCGATTTCGATCAGTGGCGGACGCGCCCACACGCCGGCCAGTTGGATAAACAGCCCGTTGAGTGCCAGTGAAATGAGCATGGCCAAAATGATCGTCAACGCGATCCAGCGCGCCACCGTATCCCGGCGAATCCGCTTCCGCCAGCTCATCGCCGCGTCACGCTGGGCGTGAACAGGTAACCGCCATTGCGCACGGTGCGAATCATCGCCGGCCGTTTGGTGTCGGGCTCGAGTTTGCGCCGCAGGCGGCTGACCTGAACGTCGATGCTGCGATCGAACGCCTCATGACAATGCCCTCGCGCCAGGTCCAGCAATTGCTCGCGGGTGAGAATGCGCTGCGGGTGTTCGACGAAGACCAGCAGCAAGTCAAACTCACCGGCCGACAGTGGAATCATCACGTTGTCCGGCGAGCGAAGTTCACGACGGGTGACGTCCAGGTGCCAGTTGGCGAAGTCGATCAGTGGCCGTGGTCGTTCCTGCGATACCGGGCGGCGCTCGTCCACGCGACGCAGCACGGCGCGCACTCTGGCCAGCAGTTCACGGGCGTCGAAGGGTTTGGTCAGGTAATCATCGGCGCCCAGTTCCAGGCCGACCACCCGGTCGCTGAGTTCACCCATGGCGGTCAGCATAATCACCGGCATGGCGTAGCGAATCCGCAGTTGCTGGCACAGGATCAGCCCGCTGTCCCCGGGCAACATCACGTCAAGAATGATCAGGTCTGGCGGCTGTCGCTCGATGGCCGCCCACAGCGACGGGCCGTCGGTGGCGACCTCGACGCTGTAGCCGTGCTGCACGAAGAATTTTTTCAGTAGATCGAGGACCTCAAGGTCGTCGTCCACAATTAAAAGGCTGTTCACCGAAGGTCACTTAAGGGACGAATGGAACCGCCATCTAAAACCATTCACGGCAGCGCGTCATATATTTCAATCCTGCAATAAAGCGTCAGCGCCGCAATAAACCAGACATCTTTGCGCAAGGCGCGGGGCTCAGCATCTCGGCGAATTCCTCCCGAGTATCGCGTCCATGTTGCCTTTCAAATGTGCTTCCAGGCTGGCCCGCAACACCTCGATTGCCGTGCTGGTTGCCGGGTTGGCGGGTTGCAGCAGTCAGCCGCCGTCCACCACCGATGTGAGTTGCGCCGACATCGCCTATTCAGTGTACGACCCGGCGGAACCGTTCAATCGTGGGGTCTTCGCGTTTAACCGGGTGGTCGATGACTACGCCATGGCGCCGGTCGCTCGCGGCTATCGATACTCGCCGGATTTTTTCCAGACCGGTGTGCATAACTTTGTGGCGAACTTCGGCGAGCCCAAGGTGTTCATCAATGACCTGCTGCAAGGCAACCCGATGCGCTCGGCCAATACGCTGGGGCGTTTCGCGCTCAACACCACGGTCGGTGTGGTGGGCTTGATCGACGTCTCCGGCATGGTCGGCATCCCGCGTCACGACGCAGATTTCGGCCAGACGTTCGGCGTGTGGGGCATCGGCAATGGGCCGATCGTCGAGTTGCCGTTGCTCGGCACTTCCAACAGCCGCGACGCCGTCGGCCGCGTGCTCAGTTTTGTGGTCGATCCGTTTGGCAGCAACAGCGAAACCGTGGACACGCTGTCCACCATCAGCATGGTCGGTGGCATCGTCGATGGCCGCGCAGAAGCCTTACCGCTGACCGACAGCCTGCAAAAACTGCCGGACTACTACAGCGCGTTACGCAACGTGGTCGCCGAGCATCGCGCCGCCTACGTGGACGATGGTAAACAAGGCTCGGCGCAGACAACCAAACCTCAATGCACAGGAGCACCGGCCGATGGTTTCTGAAGGCAATAGCCTGATGCTGCAGCAACGGGTCATCCAGCCCGACCCGGCCACTCTGCACTGTCGGGAAATTACCCTGCGCCTGTCAGCGGACTGTCGCCAACTGGTGCTCACCCGCTACACCGAACACTATGGCCCGGCGCTGGTGCGGTGGATCGAGCGTAGCCACACGGTGTCCGTGACAGAGCTGTTTCGCTGGCTCGTGGCCAATGGCGAGACGGATGTAATGAAGGCGGACAGCGAGCGGGTGCCTTGACTGCCGGATTCGAGCCAGTTGCGTTTCATTGACGTCAGCTGCGTTATCATCGCGCGCTTCTCTGTTCCAAAAACCCGGATGTCCATGTCTTTGCCGCTGCCTGACGATCATCAATCTCTGCCCCCAGTCCTGGTCGGGCCGCTGTTGCGGCGTCTGGAGCCCACGCGGCTGGTGATGTGGCTGGTGGGGTCGCGGGCGTTGTCGCTGACGTTGCGTCTGCAAGATCGCGACGCTATCCACCTCGACGCGAGTCAGTGCACGGTCATTGCGGTGGGCACCCAGGCCTTTGTTCATTTGATCGATGTGTCGCTGGACGCCGCCCTGCCCTGCGACACGTTAATCGAATACGACCTGCTGATTGACGACACTGGCGCAGGCATCGCCGATTGGGCTCCGCACTTGCTGTACGGCGACGCACGTTGCCCAAACTTCGTCCTGCGTAAACGGGCCGATCATCTGCTGCACGGTTCTTGCCGCAAACCTCACCATCCGGCCCCGGACGGTTTGCTGTGCGTCGATCGTTTGCTGGAGGCCGAGCCGGACGCACACAAACGCCCGGCGCTGTTGATGATGAGTGGCGATCAGGTTTATGCCGACGATGTCGCGGGGCCGATGCTGCGAGCCATCCATGACTTGATCAAGCGGCTTGGGCTGTTCGAAGAGCACCTCGAAGGCGCGGTGGTCAGCGACAGCGCCAAACTCTACGAGCACCCCGCCAGTTACTACCATCGTGCGGATTTGTTACCGGCGCTGGAGAGCAACGAAACCCTGCGTGAGCGATTTTTCGGTGGCGCGCGTAAGCCGATTTTCACCAGCAGCAGTGCCGACAACCATCTGGTGACGTTCGCCGAAGTCATGGCCATGTACCTGCTGGTCTGGTCGCCAACACCCTGGACATTGATCGCCCCGCAACCACCGGCACTGACACCTGAAAGACGCAAGCGTTATGCGCTTGAGCAGACGCGCATCGATGGCTTCAAGGCCGGTCTGGGAGGCGTCGCCCGAGCACTCGCTCACCTGCCGTGCCTGATGATTTTCGACGACCACGATATTACCGATGACTGGAATCTTTCCGCGCAATGGGAGGAAACGGCCTACGGCCATCCGTTCTCCAGGCGCATCATCGGCAACGCGCTGATTGCTTACATGCTGTGCCAGGGCTGGGGCAACAACCCGGATGCGTTCGGCGCTGTGCTGAAGAAGACCGGCGGATTGAGCACGACCGGGCATGACCGCTACCTCGACAGTGACATTCAGGACGAGTTGATTGACGAGCTGCTGAGATTTCAGAACTGGCATTACGTGCTGCCCACCAGCCCGGCCATCGTCGTACTCGACACCCGCACCCGGCGTTGGCGCAGCGAGATGAACCTCAAGCAGCCATCAGGTTTGCTGGACTGGGAAGCCCTCAGCGAACTGCAACAGGAACTGCTCGATCACCCTTCGGCCATCATCGTTTCGCCGGCACCGATCTTCGGCGTCAAACTGATCGAAACCGTGCAGCGCGTTTTCAGTTGGTGCGGTTATCCCCTGCTGGTGGACGCCGAAAACTGGATGGCCCATCGCGGGGCGGCCCAGGTGATCCTGAACATTTTCCGACACTCGCGCACACCCGGTAATTACGTGGTGCTGTCGGGCGATGTGCATTATTCCTTCGTCTACGAAGTATTGATCCGACACCGCAAGGCCGGCCCGCGCATCTGGCAGATCACCAGCAGCGGCATCAAAAACGAGTTCCCGCCCGCGCTGCTCGAGTGGTTCGACCGTCTCAATCGCTGGCTCTACTCGCCGCGCTCACCGCTGAACTGGCTGACCAAACGCCGACGCATGCGCATTGTCCCGCATGTCCCGGAACATGCTGAAGCGGGTGAACGGCTGTGGAATTCGGCGGGGATCGGGCAAGTGTTCTTTAATGAAAAAGGACAGCCGCAGGAGATCTATCAGCACAACTCGAACGGTTTGCCGAAGACGCGGATGGTTGCGCCTGAGAATGGCGACTGAAGGCCAATCGCTCCCACACTCTGCGTGATTACGGCTCCCTTAAATGATCGGTGTCGCTCATGAACCTCACTCGAACCCTGATCATCGGCAACTCTGGTTCCGGCAAAAGCTGGCTGGCCGAACAAATGGCCGAGCACCTGCAAGTGCCGTGGGTCGATCTCGATTCGATTCACTGGTTGTCCGACGAACACAGCATCGCCCGCCCCCGTGCCGAGGCGTTGGGCATGGCACGGGTGGTGGCCAGTGAAGAGCGCTGGGTGATCGAAGGCGTTTACGGCTGGATCATCAGCGAACTCTTGCCCCGGGCGACAGCACTGATCTGGCTGTGCGTTGAAGATGAGGAATGTGTTGCCAATGTTCATCAGCGAGAGGCGCAGCGGGACAAGAATGACGAGTTGTTGATTGCGTTGCTCGACTGGGCCGGCAGCTATCGTACCCGCGAAGACTCTAGTGGATTTGCCGCGCATCAGCGTCTGTTCGAAGGGTTTGGCGGTTCGAAACTCAAACTCAGGGATCGAACCGAAATCACAACATTCGCGAACACCGTGTTACAAGCCAACTAACTCACACTGTCGATCGTTCCCATGCTCCGCGTGGGAATGCAGCCCGGGACGCTCCGCGTCCCTTTCGAGAGCTGGAACGCGGAGCGTCCCTTGAGGCATTCCCACGCGGAGTGTGGGAACAATCAATTGTGTATCAGGCCGCGCTCACTGCCCGGCAAACCCCTCTCACAATCATCTCCACTTCCCGCTCATCAATCGTCAGCGGCGGCAGCAAGCGAATGGTTTTGCCCCGTGTCACGTTGATCAGCAAGCCGTGATCCCTCGCGGCGATGAGGGTCAGATCGCGAATCGGCTGTTTGAGTTCGATGCCGATCATTAAACCCTGGCCGCGGATCGCCAATACGTTCGGGTCGTCCGCCAATTCAATGCGTAATCTGGCCAGCAAACGCTCGCCCTGAAGTTTGGCGTTTTCCAGCAGCCCTTGTTCTTCGATGATCTCCAGCACGGTGCAACCCACGCGGCAGGCCAGTGGATTACCGCCGAAGGTGCTGCCGTGACTGCCGGGAGTGAAAAGGTCGGCGGCTTTGCCCCGGGCCAGGCAGGCGCCGATGGGAATGCCGTTGCCCAGGCCTTTGGCCAGGGTCATGACGTCCGGAACGATACCTTCGTGCTGAAAGGCAAACCACTGACCGGTGCGGCCGATGCCGGTCTGGATTTCGTCGAGCATCAGCAACCACGAGCGCCGAGTGCAGAGTTCGCGAATGGCTTTCAGGTAGCCGGGCGGGGCCATTTGGACGCCGCTTTCACCCTGAATCGGTTCCATCAGGATCGCCACGATGCGCGGGCCGTGGGCTTGCTGCACCTTGTCCAGCGCCTTGAGGTCACCGAATGGCACTTTGACGAAGTCCCCCGGCAACTCGTTGAAACCCAGGCGCACGGCCGGGCCATCACTGGCGGACAAGGTGCCCAGGGTGCGGCCGTGAAAGGCGTTTTCCATGACCACCACCAGCGGTTGCTCGATGCCTTTTTGCCAGCCATACAACCGAGCGAGTTTCAGCGCCGTCTCGTTGGCTTCGGCACCGGAGTTGTTGAAGAACGCTCGCTCCATGCCCGCCAGTTGCGTCAGTTTCTGCGCCAGCCGCTGTTGCCAGTCAATGCTGTAGAGGTTGGAGGTGTGCAACAGCAACCCGGCCTGTTCACTGATGGCCGAGACTATTTTCGGATGGGAGTGACCGACGTTGGTCACTGCCACGCCCGCCACCGCGTCCAGGTATTCACGACCGGCCTGATCCCACAGGCGTGTGCCCAGGCCCTTGCTGAAACTCAAGGCCAAAGGTTGGTAAGTGGTCATCAGGCAGGCGGCGGTCATGACATCAGGCTCCATCAATGGTCGGTGTTTTTGCAGTATGGTTAGCCACCTGAGCTAGATAAACGCTGCAACACTTCAATCATTTTAAAGCTGGGCTTGATAATGGATTTGTTCCAGGCAATGACCGTTTACGTCAAAGTGGTGGAAACCGGCAGCATGACCGCCGCCGCGTTGCAGTGCGAAATGTCCACCACCATGGTCGGCAATCACCTGCGGGCGTTGGAGCAACGCCTGGGTGTGCGCCTGCTCAACCGTACGACGCGACGCCAGCGGTTAACAGAATTCGGCACCGCTTATTACCAGCGTTGCCTCGAAGTGCTGGGGCTGGTGGCCGATTCCGAACGGTTGGCCGAGCAGGCCCTCGACGAGCCGAGCGGCACCTTGCGCATCACCGCACCGCTGACGTTCGGCAGCGAAAAACTGGCACCGGCCCTGAGTGAATTCACCCTGCTGTGTCCACGCGTCAAATTGGATGTGGTCCTCACCAATCGCCGTCCGGACCTGCTCGAAAACGGTTTCGACGTGGCGTTTCGGCTGGGCAATACCGAGGAGGCCCACCTGATCGCCCGTCCACTTCTCGACTACAGCCTGACCATGTGCGCATCACCGGAGTACCTGTCGCGCAAAGGCACACCGCAGAAACCCGAAGATCTGCAACACCACGACTGTCTATCCTTTGCCTATCCGGCCGGGGATGACTGGCAGTCGGTGGAAAAACACTGGCGCCTGACCGGTCCCGACGGAGAAGTGGCGGTAGCGGTCAGTGGACCGATGTTGATCAACAGTTCGGCAGGGCTGCATCAAGCGGCGCGAACCGGTATGGGCATCGTGGTGTTGCCTGATGCGTTGATGGAGCAAGACCTCAAGGACGGAACACTGGTGGCATTGATGCCGAATTACCTGCCGCCGAGCCGACCGATGAACCTGATGTATGCCCAGGATCGCTACCGTTTGCCAAAACTGCGTAGTTTCGTCGACTTTGCCTTGCAGAGATGGGGCAAGCACTAGCCGGCTCAATACGCCATCGACTAATCTCCCCGACAAGCGGATCACTTAGATATCAGGGCGGCAGGGAGTGCGGAGATGGGTGAAGCGTCGAATATCGAGCCGTTGAAGTTCAATCTGCAGGATTTGAACGAAGACATGCTGCACACCATTCTGGAGCTGGTCAGCGACGGCATCTGGGACTGGAACGCCAACACCGGGTTCGTCTATCGCAACCCCCGGTGGTACGAAATGCTCGGCTACCCGCCTCATTCCCTGAATAACAACGTGTTGACCTGGGAAAACGTGATCCATCCCGACGATTACCCGCAGGTCATGGCGCTGTTCGACGACTACCTGAATCAACGAGCCCCTGGCTATCAGGCCGAGTATCGCTGCCGCATGCAGGATGGCAGCTATATCTGGATCGAAGATCGTGGCTACGTATTGGCACGCAATGCCGACGGCTCGGTGGCGCGGATGGTCGGCGCGCACCGCAGTATCGAAGACAAGAAGCGCCTGTACGAAGCGCTTGAACGGCGCAACCAATCCCTTGAAGCGATCGTTGAAGAACGTACCCGAGAATTGTCTCGCGTCAATCAGCAACTGCAAATCCAACTCGAAGAAAACCGCAAACTGGCGGAAACCGACACACTGACCTCAATCGCCAATCGCTATCTTCTGGAAAAAGCCCTGCCCCAGGAATGCGAACGCGCCCAGCGCTTTCGGCAACCGCTGTCGCTGATCGCCATGGACATCGACGACTTCAAGAACATCAACGATCACTATGGCCACGCGCTGGGCGATGCGGCATTGGTGCGGGTGATCGATAGCGTGAAGCACTGCGTACGCGAGGGCGATCTGCTCGCGCGTTGGGGTGGCGACGAGTTCATCCTGATCCTTCCCAATACTCCACTCGCCGACGCCCGGACCCTCGCTGAACGTATCCGCCATGGCCTCGCAAACCTGCTGCCAGTGGGGGACTTTCAAGTGACCATGAGTTTTGGCGTGGTTCAGCGCTTTGACGAAGAACAACAGACCGGGTTGCTGTCCAGGGCCGATCAGGCGCTGTATCGGTCGAAGATCGCGGGCAAGAATGTGATTTCCGGATGAATAACGCCTTGCATGTCCGCGATGTACGACCCTCGGAAGCAGAGTCCGTGCGCCTTTTCCTGGGGCAAAACGGATGGGCTCACCGCACAGGTTCCGCTGAACATTTTGCGCAGTTGATCGCTAACTCCCAACGCACAGCCGTTGCCATGAAGGACTCCCAAATTATCGGTTTTGCCCGAGGCATCACGGACGGCCTATCAAACGGTTATCTGTCGATGGTCGTTGTCTGTGGACAACATCGACGTGAAGGTGTCGGGCGCGCGTTGGTTGAACATGTCATGGGCGAGAACACCGACATGACCTGGGTTCTGCGAGCAGGCCGGGAAGGTGCTTCGGATTTCTTTTCAAGCCTGGGTTTTGAAACCTCGACCATTGCGATGGAGCGTCCGCGCGGTAAATAGCCAACCCGCCATTTACATCCCCGCCTTCACCAATACCGGTTTCTCCTGATACCGATCCGGATAAAGCTTTTTCAGCTGCGCGACCTTCGGTAGATCGTTAATCACGATGTAGGGATAGGTCGGGTGCTCGGTCAGAAAGTCCTGATGTTCCTCCTCGGCCGGGTAGAAACCGTTGTAGGTCTCCAGCTTGGTGACAATGGGTTTGTTGAACGAACGGGCGGCGTCCAGCTGGGCGATGTAGGCCTGGGCGATACGTTGCTGTTCGCTGTTTTCCGGGAAAAGCGCCGAGCGATACTGAGTACCGCTGTCAGGTCCCTGACGGTTGAGTTCGGTAGGGTTGTGAGCCACCGAGAAGTAGATTTGCAGCAAGGTGCCGTAGCTGACCTGACGGGGGTCGAAGGTGACTTCGACGGATTCCGCATGACCGGTATCGCCACCGCTGACCCGCTCGTACTGAGCCGTGTTGGCTGCACCGCCGGCGTAACCGGAGACCGCTTTCTTCACCCCTTTGACATGCTGGAACACGCCTTGGACGCCCCAGAAGCAACCGCCGGCAAAGACCGCCCTTTCGCTGTCGGCCTGGGTGATTTCGTCGAGGGTAGGTGGAGGAATAATGACCGCGTCTTCCGCCGCACCGAAGGAGAACGCCAGGCATTGGCCGATGACGCCGGCAGCGGCCAGGCCCAACAGGGTGCGGCGCAAAGTGAACAGGGTTTTCATGAGGCTGATTCCTGAATGAATGGAATGACGATCAACCGAACGTAAACGCATACGCCGACACTCCGGGATCGAGAAACTCGATGCTGAAGGTCCGATCCGTCACGCCGCCGGTTTGGCGCACCAATTGATACAAACGTTGTTCAGTCACGCTGCCGCTGCCATCGGGTGCCACGTCGGTACCGTGGGCATCGCCGGGGGCTTTTCCGTCAATCAACACGTTGAAACGCACCGGTTTACCGTCAGCACCAGGCCCCAACACCAGATGCAGATCACGGGCATGGAAGCGGTAGACAATGCGACTGGCCGGCGCGCTTGAAGTCGCTCGCTCCGAGCCGACTTTCCATTGACCGTCCAGGCTCCAGTCGTTGAGTGCCAATTGCGATGGAGCGCTATAGGCCGACACTTTGTCCGGCACCAGGCTGGTTTCAGGCACGAAATGCTCGGCACGCTGGTAGCCGATATAGGTTTCCGGTGATTGCACTTCGTTCATGTCCGGGGCCAGTTGAACACCCTCGGCGCTGGCATTGATCAAGCCGTCTGCGACCTTCGCGGCACCTGCTTCGCGCAGCAGTTGCTGGATCACCCGCTCCGATTCGGCGTACTCGCCCTCACCAAAATGGTGATAACGGATGCGACCTTGAGCGTCGGCAAAATAGTGGGCCGGCCAGTATTGATTGTTGAAAGCTCGCCAGACCTTGAAGTCATTATCGATGGCCACCGGGTAGTTGATGCCCAGGTTCTTCATCGCTTTGGTGACATTGCCTACGTCTCGTTCGAAAGCAAACTCGGGCGCATGGACGCCAATCACCACCAATCCCTGATCGCGGTACTTCTCGGCCCAAGCCTTCACATAAGGCAGCGAGCGCAGGCAGTTGATGCAGGAGTAAGTCCAGAAATCCACCAGCACGACTTTGCCTTTCAAGGCCTGCGCTGTGAAGGGTGGCGAGTTGAGCCATTGCACCGCGCCGTCCAGCGGTGGAAGGTTGCCTTCAATCGGCAGTGTGCCCGGCGTTTTGTCAGCCGCTTTCATTGCACTTCCCGAGGCCGGAATCTGCGCCATCATCGCCCCGCTAACGTTCGGTGATTGGCCGGCCAACCGTCCCACTAAAGCCTGCTCGATACCGCCGGTGGACGCCGTCGAAACCCGCGCCAGAATCCCGGTGTCGAGCCCCAGGGCGATCGCCGCGACACCCGCCAGCATCGCGGCGCCCAGGCCTCGACGCAGCCACTCGCCAGCGCCGATGGAACGCTTCATCGCCGCGAAGACCTTACCGCCCAGCAGCAGCGCCACGGCAAGGGAAGTTGCGGCACCCGCGGCGTAAGCCAGCAACAACAAGGTGGTTGCGATGCTTGCCCCTTGCAACGCGGCTCCAGTCAGCAACAGACCCAGAATCGGCCCGGCGCACGGAGCCCAGAGCAGGCCCGTGGCGACACCGATCAGGAACGAAGCGCCGGGACGCGGCCGGGCATCGGCGCCCGCCGCTTCCGACAACCGGCTGCCAGCCGCCACCAGTGGCCGCGTCAGACGCTCGGCCAATTGAGGCAGCAACAGCGTTAGCCCGAACAAGGCAACGAACAGCAACGCGAGCCAGCGACCATATTGATTGACTTGCACCACCCAACCGCCGCCCACCGCAGCCAGCGAGGCGACGAGCGCGAAGGTCAGCGCCATACCCGCCAATAGCGGCAACCCGCTCTTCATAAACGGCTGCCCGGTGCGAGCGAAGACAAAGGGCAGCACCGGCAGGATGCACGGGCTGACAATCGTCAGCACACCACCGAGATAAGCGAGGACCAGAAGCCACATAACGTCGACCTGCAAAAATGAGTGAAAGGGAGTACCCGCGGATCAAGTCGCCTGCGGCACAAAAGTCATCGACAGGCCGTTCATGCAATAACGCAAGCCGGTAGGTTTGGGCCCATCGTCGAAGACATGGCCCAGATGACCGCCACAACGTCGGCAGTGGACTTCTTCGCGCAGCACCCCGAAGGAGCGGTCCTGACGGGTGGCGACAGCCTTGTCCAGCGGTGCCCAGAAGCTCGGCCACCCGGTGCGGCTGTCGAACTTGGTCGAGGAAGAAAACAGCGGCAGATCGCAGCCGGCACAGGCAAACGTACCTTCACGGTGCTCGTTGTTCAGCGGGCTGCTGTAGGCCCGTTCGGTGCCCTCTTCGCGCAGGATTTCGTACTGCTCGGCGCTGAGCATGGCGCGCCATTCGTTGTCGCTGTGAGTCACCTCGAACACCTCCGCCGCGCTGGCATCACTGACCAGTGCAGAACTGGCGGCAAATTTTGGCAATACACCGATGACCAGGGCTGCAGCGCCTAGCCCGCCGCTTGCTACGAGAAACTGTCGCCGTGAAAACATGGTCGTCTCCGAAAATTCCAGGTGCCTGTCATGGAACACAGCCTAGGCTTGGGTTGATCGCCAAATCCTCACGAGAAGTTAAACAATTCGTGATAACTCAGGCCCCGGAAAACCCGCACAATGCGCTCATTGCGCCGAAGGATTGAGCTTGATGGAACAGACCAAACGCGTCCTCGTGGTCGAGGACGACCTGCATATCGCCGACCTTATCTGCCTGCATCTACGCGATGAGCAGTTCGAGGTGGTGCACTGCGCCGACGGCGATGAAGGCATGCGCCTGCTGCAGCAAGGAAGCTGGGACGCACTGATCCTCGACCTGATGCTGCCCGGCGTCGACGGCCTGGAAATCTGCCGCCGCGCCCGCGCCATGGCCCGCTACACACCGATCATCATTACCAGTGCGCGCTCCAGCGAAGTGCACCGGATTCTCGGGCTCGAACTTGGCGCCGACGATTACCTGGCCAAACCCTTTTCCATGCTCGAACTGGTGGCCCGGGTCAAAGCGCTGTTGCGACGGGTCGACGCCATGGCCCGCAACCTGAAGATGGACGCCGGCAGCCTGATCACGGACGGCCTCTCCATCGACCCGATCACGCGCGATGTGTCCCTTGACGGTCGCCGCCTCGACCTCACACCACGGGAGTTCGACCTGTTGTATTTCTTCGCCCGTCAGCCCGGCAAAGTGCTCTCGCGCATGGACCTGCTCAACGCCGTCTGGGGCTACAGCCATGAAGGCTACGAGCACACCGTCAACACTCACATCAACCGATTGCGGGCAAAGATCGAAGCCGATCCGGCGCAACCGGTGCGCATCCTCACGGTGTGGGGACGAGGCTACAAATTCGCCGCCAGGGAGGAGCAGCCGTGAGACTGACCCTGACTCAGCGCCTGTCTTTGGTGTTCGCCGTGTTGCTGCTGGTGTGCTGCGGCACGTCGGCCTGGATGCAGGTGCAGTCCAACAAAATGCATGAGCTGGAAGTGGTGCAAGGGTTATCGCGGGATCTGGCCCAGCACATCGCCCATGACACCGTGCTGATGGACACCAAAGGCCTGATGCCCGACGCCGTGCGCGACCTGTTCAGCCAACTGATGCTGGTCAATCCCAGTGTCGAGGTCTATCTGCTCGACCCCGAGGGCCGGATTGTCGGCAGTGCTGCGCCCGAGGGTCGGATACGCCGGGAGCGGGTCGATCTGGCGCCGATCCAGCGCCTGCTCAAGGGCGATGCCCTGCCGGTTCTCGGCGACGATCCGCGCAGCGTCGATGGCCGCAAAGTGTTCAGCGCCGCGCCCTTGCAGGTCAATGGCAAACCGGTGGGTTATCTCTATGTGGTGCTGCTGAGCGAAGAGCACGACCGCTTCGCCGAGCGCGGCGCCACCAGCGCCGCCCTGAATACCGCGCTGTTGTCCATCGGGCTGGTGGCGTTGCTGTGCCTGATTGCCGGTCTCACCGCATTCGCCCTCATCACCCGACCTTTGCGCCGCTTGACCGAAACCGTCAGCCAGTTCGACATTGATGGCGCTCCGGTAACGCCGCCGGCATCCGTCCCGGTGGAAAAAGCCGCCAGCCACGATGAAATTGCCATACTCGATGCGACCTTCCGGCAGATGCAGGCGCGCCTCGGTGAGCAATGGCGTTCGTTGACCCGCCAGGATCAGGAACGCCGCGAACTGGTGGCGAACATCTCCCACGACCTGCGCACGCCTCTGGCCTCGCTGCACGGTTACCTGGAAACCTTGTCGCTCAAGGACGCCACGTTGTCACCCGCCGACCGCCGCCGTTATCTGGGCATTGCGCTGGATCAAAGCCGCAAGGTGGGTGGTCTGGCGCAATCGCTGCTGGAGCTGGTGCGCCTGGAACATGGTTTCGTGCAACCGGTACTGGAACGTTTCTCGTTGACCGATCTGGTGCAGGATATTTTCCAGAAGTTCGAACTGACGGCCGAGGCGCGTCAGGTCGAACTCAAGGCCACCTTCGCACCCAATGTTTCGGCGGCCTGCGCCGACCTTGGATTGATCGAGCGGGTGCTCACCAACCTGTTCGACAACGCCCTGCGCCACACCCCGCAAGGGGGAGAAATCGAGCTCAGCCTGCGCCCTCAAGGACCTTTTATCGAAGTGACCGTCAGCGACACCGGCCCCGGCATTGCTGGCGAACTGCGCGAAGGTCTGTTCCTGCGCCCGTTCAACATTGGCGGCGCACGGCGTGATGGCGGACTGGGGTTGCGGATCGTGCACCGGATCCTGCAATTGCATGGCCGCGAGATCCAGCTGATTGACGTTCCCGGACGCGGCGCGACCTTCCGCTTTTCGTTGCCAGTGGATCAGCAAACGGCCGAGCAATTGGCGGTTCGGTCGATGAATCTGAACACGCTGGGGAAATAGTCGACTGCCTGGACCACAGCAACGGCTAATATCCTGGCACCCATTTCGGCAAGGACGCTGCGCGATGCTCAACACCCTGCAAAACACCCCATTGTGGGTTTACGCGATATTTCTGCTGCTGTGCTACTACGGTGTCAAAGCCCTGTCCCCGACCCGTGAAAGCAAAACTTCATTGCTCGTCACAGCGCCGATTTTGCTGGGCTGGTCCCTGTTTTCGCTGAACCTGACGCTGAATCCGCAGCTATCGGTCAGTTGCTGGTTGGCCGCCGTCATCCTGGGCAGCCTCGCGGCGCTGCTGATTTTCCCACGCAAGGGCATTGAGCTGGATGATCCACAAACCGGCCTGATCGTGCCGGGCACAGCAAAAACGCTGGTGCTCTATCTGCTGTTTTTTGCGGTGAACTATTACTTCGGCTACCAGGATGACGTTCACCCGGAAATGGCCGCCACCCTGGAGATGTTGCTGCTCAAGGCATTGGCTTCGGGTTTTGTCTGTGGACTGATCAGCGGTCGGGCGTTGAAGCTCTATCGGCTACTGCTGACACTTCAGACAAAACGCCCCCAGATAGCCGCCGGTTAAAAGCCGCTGTGCCAAAAATGATGACCAGCCGCCTGTTCATCCGTGACAACGCCGCCTCGGTCCAATAGATTAGGCGGCCTGAAAAGGCCCAGAGCTTTCTCGCCTCAACCCAAGTTAAAAGAAGTAGTGAAATTTCAATGTCCGATTCCAATACCGCTGAATCCGTAGTCACCTTGTCGTCCAAAGCGGAATACGAAAACTCCATCAATCTTTCACAGCACGTGCCCCAGGCCAAGACCATCAGCGAGATGGTCCTGGACGCTTTCCAGTCCACCCGGGAAAGCGACCAGATTCGCGAGCTGCGCGCCGCGATTCGCCAGGCTCACGACAGCTTCGACGACGATAAAGCCTATGAATTGATGGGCGAACTCAAGCAACTCAAGGACGCCGAGGCTTCCGATATTGCAGCCCTGGAAGACTTGAGCAGCAAATTCCCGATCAGCCGGATTCTCTCAAGCTTCAAGGACGACCCGGCCTTTCAGGAATTGGTCTATGGCCTCGCACTGAAGGTGCTGAACCAGACCCACCAGGCCATCAGCAACCCGAGCAGTGGCAAAAGCAAAGCGGCTCGCGCCAAGAAAGATGTCGAAGTGTTCACCATCAGCAAAGACGGCATCAGCGTGACGTTGCCGCTGCGCACCCCGCGTTCGCGTCTGAACGTTGACCGTGAAGCGCTGGAGTTCCTGGGCTTTACCTTCGTCGGCGAAGGCGAAGAAGCAGAGCTGGAAAGCGAGACGTTCCTGGACAATGCCGGGACTGAACAAGCGGTTAACCGCAAGAACATCATCACTGCGCTTCAGCAGCAAACCGCGTTCGATGGCTACAGCATCGCCGCGCAATAACACGATCCATCAGCGGCGCTTCGGGCGCCACTGACCCAAGAGCCCCGCCCTAGAGCGGGGCTTTTTATTGCCCGCGATTTTACAAAACCCACAATTTCCCTTCCTGTCGTCGTCGCCCACACCGAGACAGTTGCAAAGTGCCACCCCGTTCGGCAATCAATGCCAAGAGGCATTCATGCCACGGTGATTCGGCGCCAGAAAAACACTTTCCTTAACCCTTCAGCACCACGGGTCCGCCTGCAGGGAGCGTCAACTCACTTTCCAGCCCAAGACTTCAGTGGTGCGATTGCTGAGGTCATCATGAACACAACTCCCCTTTACCGTCAGTTAGCCAACCACTACCTGGACGCGATCCGCAGCGGCACCTTGAAAACCGGTGAACGATTCCCCTCCATTCGGCTGATGATGGAAAAACACGCCGTCAGCCTGTCGACCGCGGTGCAGGTTTGCCGGGAACTCGAGGACTGCGGCGTGCTGGAAGCCCGGCCGCGCTCCGGCAATTACATTCGCCAGCCCGATACGTTGCGCAAACCCGTCCCGATCGCGCCTCCCCCGCCGCTGGACACCGGCGTCTACGTCGGCATTCACGAGCAAGTGTCATCGGTCCTCAAGGCCAGTCAGCGTGCGACGATCAAGGTCAATTTCGCCAGTGCCTTCTGCGCCTCGGAACTCTATCCGTTGAAGATCCTGCAAGATCATATGATCAAGGCGCTGCGTCACGATCCGCACTTGCTCGGCGCGGCGGGCTCCACCTGCGGCAACAGCACATTGCGCAGTATTCTTGCGCGACGGGCGCTGACCGCAAAGTCCAACCTGCCAGCGGAAAAGATTGTGATCACCAACGGCGCGACCGAAGCGATCAACCTGGCCTTGCGCGCGGTCACCCAACCGGGTGACACCGTGGCTGTGGAATCACCGACCTTTTACGGCTTGCTGCAAATTCTCGAAAGCCTGAGTCTGCGGGTGCTGGAGGTCCCGGCGACTTCGCACGCCGGAATCAATCTGTTCGCCCTCGAACAATTGCTAAAAGGCCCTGAACGGATTCAGGCGCTGATCGTCATTCCCAACCTGCAAAATCCGCTGGGCAGCATCATGCCCGACGCCAACAAGGCGCGGCTGGTGCAGCTGTGCGCCGAGCACGCCACGGTGCTGATCGAAGACGACACCTATGGCGATCTGGTGGATACCGAGCAGCCGCTGTCCACGCTCAAGCACTGGGACCGCACCGACAACGTGATCTATTGCGCATCCCTGAACAAAACCCTGGCACCGGGCATACGCCTGGGCTGGATCAGCGCGGGGAAATGGCACGACCGCGTGGAAATGCTCAAACACACGCAGTCCCGGGGATGTGAGGCGTTGTCGCAACTGGCGGTCAGTGCGTTCATGAAGACACCGTCCTACGAACGTTACCTACGCCGCTTGAGGAAAATCCTGACTCACCAACGCCAGCAAATGAGCGCAGCGATCATTCGCTACTTTCCCGCCGGCACCTGCGTGACTTCCCCTCGGGGCGGTACGTTGTTATGGGTGGAACTGCCGCGCCAGCATTCATCCATGGCGTTTTTCCATGAGGCATTGAAGACCGGCATCCAGATTTCGCCTGGGGATATCTTTTCCAACGCCCAGCGTTTCAATCATTTTGTGCGCCTTGGTTGCGGTGCGCCGTATTCATCACGGATAGATGAAGCGCTGGCGACCTTGGGTCAACTCCTCAAGAACCAAGGCTGACACATACCCCGTGTAGGAGCTGCCGAACGCGGCCCGAACCTTCGGCAGCTCCTACAGGGGGGAGTTCAGAGAGGGGGTTGGTGCAGGCAGATGATGTGCGGATCGTCATTCCAATGCGGGAAGCGCTCGGCAATCAGCGGGTCATGGCCGGGAATGACGTGCTCTTCGCCGTCAGCCAGGCTATCGATGAGACTGAACGCCTCAAGCGTCTGCGCCAGATCATCCAGAATCGGAAACGGACTGCGCTGACGAATGTTAGCCCACAAGTGCGCGGCATCCGAGGCCAGAACAATCCACCCACGCTCGGTGTTCACCCGTACGACTTGGCTACCCGGTGTATGCCCGCCCACCGGGTGCAACGTCACACCGGGAATCACCTCGACCGTGCCGGTGTGCAAACGCATCCGGCCCTCGAACAACGGTGGAAGCGCCGACATCACGTCATCGACCTCGTAGGTTTTGTTCACCGTGTGATGGGCCATTTTCGGCCCGGTGCAGAAGCGCAGTTCCGCTTCTTGCAGATGCACCGTGGCCTTCGGAAAAAGCCCCAAGTTGCCGGCGTGATCCCAATGCAAATGGGTGAGGATCAGGTTGTCGACCTGCGCCGGATCAATATCCAGTTGGCGTAGGGATTCTTCCGGCAGGCGATACATCTGACGGTTGCGCCGATCCGCCGTGGCCGGTTGAAAACAGGTGTCGACCACGATCACTTGCTGCTCGTTACGAATGACCCAGAAGTAATAATCCAACGGCATCGACGCATTCGGATCACCGCAGCAGGCGTCGTAGAGAAAGTTCTCCCGGGCGGTGCGCTGGGCATTGGCGCCGACACGGATCGCGAACACTTCGTACACAGGAACGGACATATTCACCTCCTGGTTCAGGCCGCTGCGCTGGCTTTGAGGGTCGGACGGAAGTCGAAATCGATCTCGTCGCTGATGCCCAGATCCTGGGCCAGACGATGCAGGCCACTGTAGTCCCGCATGATCGTGGCGTTCTTGTTGCTCTCCCGGGTGTCGGCGATGATCAGTGCGGCGTCCTCGACCCCCAGCTGCGTCAGAATTGCCTCCCACATCGAGTAGTCCTGGGCGACAAAGGCACTCAGCGCCACCGACAACGTGCGAGCGAAAAACGTCCGTTGGGGCGGCTGCATGTTCGCGTACATGACCTTCGCCACTTCGGCGAGAATCTTGCTGTGGGCATATTCGTCGCGGTTATGCAGCTCGGCCACGCGGCGGTTTTGCGGTTGAATGCTCTGATCGTCGGCCAGCAAATCCAGATAGGCGTTGACGCTGATCTCGGCCACCACCGCAAAGGTGATCGCCGCCAGGTCGCGCTGCCACTGCTCCGCCAGTTCTTCACGCAGGGCGATCAGCCGCAGGTAGGTGACCGACGGCGGCAAATCCAGATCCTGATCGAGCGCTCGCTCCAGCTTGGTCCGTTCGATCGCCCGTAGGTGCATGAGCGTGTGGTAGTGCTCGTCGATCAACGTCTGTTGCATGGCCTCGCGAAAATGCCAGTCATCCTTGCCCAGGTATTGATTGGCGATGACGCTCAGCGCCGGGTTCACCACATGCTCTTCGGCGGTCACCGTGCGCAGGTTGTAGCCGATCCAGCCCCAGGTCACCACGGTGCTTTTGAGTTCATCGCTCAGGGCCTGGAATTTCGGGTGATGGAAAAACGGCACCATGCACTCCGGATAATCCGGGCGCGCCGGATCGAACGCTTCGCTGGCCTCGGCCTTGTCCGGGGAGCAGACCGTGGCCCGTTTGGTCCAGGCCTGATTGAGCCGCACGACCAGTTGATGATCGACCTTGGCGATCTCGATTGCTGTTTGCATGACGCGATACCTGTAGGACGCGTACCCGATGACGGGTACGCCAATAGAATTAAGGGCGACGGATGAATCAGGCCAGCCAGTAGCGGGTCAGGTTTCGCGCCGGGTCAGTGTATCGGCTGCGGGAGTGGATCATTCGCCAGTTGTCCCAAATCAGCAGGCATCCGTCGGGAATCAGCACCGGTGTGTTGTGCTCGACGAAATACGCTTCGCCCAGGACTGCGAACCTGGCCAGGGGCGACGAGCTATTGGCGACTTGCGAGTGAAGCAGCGCTTCCTTGGAAGGATTCACATCGCCGTAGTGAAACTGGTTGTAGCTGAAACGGAAAATATCCCCGTCTTCTGTAGGCGTCAGGATGTATTCCTTGACCCGGCGTTGAGCGGCTTCACCGGGTTTGGCGGTGGCGACGAACTCCACAGGCGTGTCGTCGATCCATTCACGCAACTCGGGTTCGGTGCGCTCGAGGAACGCCAGCAATTCATAACCGTCCACCAGCCCTGTATGCCCGCCACCGCACGTGGCCTGTTGATGACAATGCAACGCCAGGTAGCGCGGCGGCGGTCCGTAAACCGGCGCTTCGGTGTGTGGGCCGATGCCGTTCATGCTCTGGGAATACGGCAAGTCTTCGTACCCCGGCTTGCGGGTGATGGCGAACGCGGTCTGCCCGTTGAATTGCGGAATGACCGGGCCGAACTCCTGCAGCGTGCCGAGCACGTCGTCGGCGAACTCGTCCGGCGTCAGCACCGTCCAGCCTCGCGCCGACAATTCTTCATGGCGGTGACCCAGTGAAACGTAAGGTTTAGACGCGACAATCCCTTGATCTGACATGGTGAAATTCCTGGCGGTTTATCAGGCGTTGACGGTTGAGGTGTAGGCGGCAATGAATTCGCGGCAGGCGTTGCCCGGTCGATAGCGATGTTCATCGATGCGCTGCACGGGTGTGATTTCGGCAGCGGTACCGGTGAGAAAACACTCGTCGAAGTCGCCAAGTTCCGTAGGAACAATGGTTCGCTCAACCACTTGGTAATCCAGCGCCCTGGCCAGCTCGATGACGGTCTGACGGGTAATGCCGTTGAGGAAACAATCCGGCACCGGGGTGTGCAACGTCCGACCTTTGACGAAGAACACGTTGGCGCTGGTGGCTTCGGCAACGTTGCCGCGCCAGTCGAGCATCAAGGCGTCGTGGTAACCGTTGTTTTCAGCGTCGTGCTTGCTCAGCGTGGCGATCTGATAATGCCCGGATGCCTTGGCTTCAAACGGGCTGCAACTCGGTGGCGGACGACGCCACTCAGCGGTTTTCAAACGAATGCCGGCCATGTGCCCGGCCGGGTCGAAATAGTTCGGCCATTGCCAGCAGGCGATTGCCACATGGACGCTGTTGAAGCGGGCCGAGGTGGAAATCATTTCACTGCCGCGCCAGGCCACTGGCCGCAGATAACCGTCGACCACGTTGTTGCGTTGCAGCAGCTCATGGCTGGCCGCTTCCAGTTCAGCCAGCTCATAGGGAATGACGAAATCCATCAACTGAGCCGAGCGATACAAACGCTCGCTGTGTTCGCGCAGTTTGAAGATCTTGCCGTTGTAGACACGCTCTCCCTCATACACCGTGCTCGCGTAATGCAGGCCGTGGGTCAGCACATGCAGACGGGCCTGGGACCACTCGACGAACTCGCCGTCGAGCCAGATGAAACCTTCTCGCTGATCAAACGGAATACCGCTCATATCCATATCTCCTAATGAATCGTCCTACGCCGTTTCGAGCAGAACCGGTATCAATTCGGGCGCCGGCGCAACCACAAGATCAGGCTCGGGCTGAAAGAAGAACAAGCGCTCACCGAACGCCGGCCGCAACTCATCGAACCAGGTCGCTTGCGGATCGAATCGCGCATAGAACGTGCGCAACACCCATTGCGGATCGCGAGCCTGGAGGAACTGCAGTACGAAGACTTTTTCCCCGGCCACGGTTTCGATGCCGTTGATCAACACCTTGCCGTAGAAGGTGCTCATGGAAGGACCGCGAACCGTGCGCGCCAACCCGGACACCGTGCGATACGCCGCCTGAAAGATCTCGAATGCCCGAGCCAGCGGCATCGCGAAGTAATGGCTGGGGCCGGTATCACGCTCGACAAACATGTAATAAGGCACCGCGCCGAGCCGCACGCCTTCGGTCCAGAGCGCCGCCCAATCAGCGGGGTTTTCGTTGATGTGCCGAATCACCGGCGCCTGCATGCGCAACGTCGCGCCGCTGGAACGAATGCGTTCGATGGCCTGGCGGGCGATGTCCTGACGGATCTCCACCGGGTGGTTGTAGTGCCCCATGATCGAGAGATTTTTCCCCGCCGCGACGATCCGCTTAAACAGCTCCAGCAGCTCGGGCGCGTCCTTGTCGCTGACAAACCGTTGCGGCCAATACGCCACGGATTTGGTGCCGATGCGGATGCTTTTCAGATGGGGCAACTCCAGCAACGGCTCGATGTAGCCGACCAGCGAGCGGGTGTTCATGATCATCGGATCGCCCCCGGTGATCAGCACGTCGGTGACTTCGGTGTGCACCCGCAGGTAACTCACCAACTCTTGGGATTCGCGCGCATTGAACTTGAGTTCTTCTTCGCCGATGAACTGCGCCCAGCGGAAACAGAACGTGCAGTAGGCGTGACAGGTCTGACCGGCACCGGGGAAAAACAGCACAGTTTCGCGGTACTTGTGCTGAATGCCCGGTAAGATTTTTCCGTCGAGCGTCGCGCCGTTATGCGTCAGCTGCCCGGCCGGATGCGGGTTCATCCGCAACCAGATCGCCTCGATCCGCCGCTTGATAGCAACGGCGTCATCCCGTTCGATCAGTTGCTTGAGTGACGCGTATTCGTCCGGCAGCAGCATGTCCTTGTGGGGAAAGGTCATGCGGAAAATCGGATCGTCCGGGATGTTGCTCCAGTCGATCAACGTGCCCAGTACATATTCATTGGTGCGAAACGGCATGACCCGGGCCACGACGGTCATGGCTTCCTGCAACGCAGGCGTCAGTTTCTGCCAGTACGGCGTGTCTCGAATGGTGCGTGAGTTATAGGGCTTGTAGCGTTCCTGCTCCGACATTCCCTGCATGGCAGCGCTCCTGGTGATTGGCTGGCAGTTCTTACTGAATGGCCGGCGCTACGCGCTCTATGTCCATCCATGCCCGAACACTGTCGCGATCCCACTGGCGGCGGACATACGCGGCGAGTCGGGAGGGAACCTGATCACCATTGGCGACCAATCGGTTGAGCATGATTGCCAGGTCGGTGTCGGCAATGCTCCAGTCACCGAACAGATGCTCGGCGCCTCCCTCCAGCAATCGATCGGCGACAAAGAACAACCGGTCGACGGCGGCCAGGGCATCGTCGGACAGCGGGGTATCTTTTTTGCCGAAATAAATGAGATCCGCCGGGCGTTCTTTGCGAATGACCAACAAATCACTGCGCAACCAGGCCTGGAGTTGACGGGCGCGTGCTCGCTGTTTGATGTCCAGCGGCAATAGTCTGTTATGCCCCGGCGCTATATCTTCCAGGTATTCGGCAATGGCCGAAGACTCCGACAATGCGAAATCCTGGTGAACTAGCGCGGGGATCTTGCAGGTGAGAGACAGATCACGATAACTCGCCTGATAGTTTTCCCGAGCCTTCAAATCCAGCGTGACCAGTTCAAATGAAAGTTGCTTTTCCTTGAGCGCCACAAAAGCCGACATCGCAAAAGCACTGACAAAATCTGCGCCGACATATAGTTTAAGCCTTGTACTCTCCATAGAACGCTCCCTTGCATTAACCACATTAATCCGTTGCCTTGGGAGTGATCGTAGTTAGTTGGTCAAGCGCTGAACAGATACAGAAATTATCTGTTTCTATCGATACAGAAAGTTCAAAAACGCAGATCGCCAGGAGGATTCGACAGGGCCGCAGAAAAGAAAAAGGGAGTCAGCGAACGCTGACTCCCTGGTGTGCAACAAAGGGAAATGACGGTTGGACAGTGATCAGGCCTGGCGATCGCCCAGATTGGAGAGCGACGCCATTTGCGGCATGTTGCTCATGTTCAGCATCGCCAGCGGCTCGTCGTCGCTGGTGTTGACGAAGCCGTGCCGGGTCCAGGCTGGCACCAGCAGCACATCGCCCATGCTGACGCTCACTTCATCGGCATCGCCCAAGGTCAACGCGCCACGGCCGGACTGAATGATAAACAGGTGCCACCACGAATGAGCATGCCCGTCTAACACCGCGCCCGGTTTCAACCATTGCATGGACACCGCCATCCCTGGCGTCAACTTGCAACCTTCAGTGCTGTTGTCGTGGGCCAGCGCGACAATATCGACTTCGCTGGCCTCGAGGCTCTGACGCATGTCGGTCAGTTCACCCCTCTTCCACACCTGTGCACTGACCGGCGGCTGATGCAAACTCTGGCGAAAGTCCTTATATGAAAAAAACGCACCTTGAACGTTATTCATCGCGGATTCCAACTTATGTTGTCGACTTTAATGACCGAACCTTAGGCCAACCATTCAGCCCTGTAAAGCCGAACAACTAATACTTATAACGCTGACGGTCTTAGCGCTACGATCATGTCAACTTCTATCGCGGCATTTTTCGGTAATTGATAAACACCCACGGTCGTTCGGGTATGTTTACCGGCGTCCCCCAACACATGGCTGAATACATCCGACGCGCCGTTGGCCACTTCGCTCAGATCAACAAAGTCTGCCGTGGATTTCACATAGACCGTTACCCGTATCAGCGACTTTATTTTATCCAGCGAACCAATCGCATCAACGATCAGCGCCAGCCCGCGCATCGCGCTGATGCTGGCTGCCGTTTGAGCATCCGCCATGTTCAATTCCAGGCCGACTCTGCCGGGGTACTGGATTTTGCCGTTCATGCGCGGCACCAGGCCACTGATGTACAGCTCATCATGATGCCGAACCAGCGGGGCATAATGCCCGCCGGCGGTGTTCTCGCCGTAGATGTCATAGCCGAGCTCTTTTGCCAGGTCGATGAAACGCTCATCACAGCTCTTTTGCTCAATCATTTACCAAACCCTCTGAATCAATAATGCAAAAAAACGCAGGTGCCCACGGCTTAGCCACAGGCCCTCGTCGCCGGGGCCAGGCAGGTGACCTCGACGCGTGACTCGATCGCTTCTGCCAGCCGCAACAGGTTGTCGCTGAGTTGTCCGTAGTCCTTGCTGAACAACACGATGTGGCCGATGAATGAGGTGTTGTCTTTCACCAATGCCGTGACCGAATCACCGACGCGCTTGGCATACAGCGCTTCCACCAATTCGATGTTCAGTTTTCGGGCCAGCAATTCGATGTCTGGCGTGGCGCGTAAAAGACCGTCAGCTGGCGCTCTGAGCAGCCGGATGCCGCAGTAACCCCGGGCGATGGGATCATGGTGTTCGGTCTTGCCTTCCACCGCCCATCTGACCCAGCGTTCCCACGGATCGAAATCCACGAACGCCAGACGGGCCAGGTCCCAGATGTGCATGCCGCCGGGGCGCATGTTGGTTTCCACTGCTGAGGTCAGGCCGTCGGGGCGCAGGAAAACTTCGTTGTGGTAGGCGCCGTTATCCAGCGAGACCAACGCCGACATGTGCCGACCCGCTGCCGACAATCGAGCCTGCACGTCGGCCGCCAACGGCGCGGGCACCACCTGCTGGATTTCCGCGCGATAGGCGCCTTCAGTGGTGGTTTTCTCGGTGACCCAGGTGCTGCCGGCCACGTAATCCCAGCTGTATTCCCGGGCGTTCTGGATCAGTTCTTCGAGCACGATGCCGCCTTCGCGATATGGCTTGAGTGCCTGCCAGGCCTCGTCGCATTCAGACGGATGATGGATGACCCGACAACCTCTGCTCGCCCCTTCGCAGGCCGGTTTGATAAAGGCTTTGCCGCCCAGTTCGATGACCCTCTGGCGCAGTTCGGGCAAGCTCTGGATGCGTGCGGAAAACACCGGACGGTAATGCTCCGGTGAAGCGCTGGCAGCCGCTTCCAGCTTGCGAAAGATCTGCTTGTCCAGCCCCGCCCGCGCCTCGCCCGGGGTAATACCGGGCAGGCCGAAATGGGAAGCCAGCGCGGCACCGAGCAACACGCCACGGTCGGAGAAAGGCAGAACCCCGATCAGCTTCCATCGATCAGCGTTCAAACACCCCACCACCAGTTCGAGGGAGGCCGCTACCTCTTCGGGCGCCAGTGAAGTGCTGCAGACGTGATCGGCCACCTGATCGTCATCGGGCTGAATCTGATCGACCAGCAGGATGAGCCGGGCGTCATAGAGCGTCTTGCAGAGCTCGCGCAGTTTCCGGATATCGTGAACCCGATTGCCGTTGTACCCGACCACGACTACGCATGATGTCGTATTCATGAAGCCTCCGACCTGTGAAGTGAATAGCGCAACCGCGATGAGTCAGTCGTGCAACGACGCATTGGATTTACGGTTGAGGTAGTACCAGGCCAGGATCCCGCCCGCGCCAATGGCGGCCAGCACCAGTGCGTTGTACGGCGGCGGCACGACCCGCATGATCAGCACCGTCAGCCCGGCGCCAACGCCGAGGGACACTTCCTTGACGAACATGTTGTTTTGTTTGACGGAGAAGTAATCGAGGTAGCTGAACGCACATTCGGCGAGGGACAGCAGCGCCACCCAGATCAACGCGCCAACAAGGGTTTCGACGTGAAAAGCGGCCGGAGACGAAAGCACTGCAAAACCGCCGACGATGATCCCGATCACCGCGATCACCTTGAAGCGCCCGGTGCGTTCGATCAGTTTCATCATCGGCACCTGAGCGAATACCACCACCGCGCTGTTGAGGATCAGCATCAGGCCATACCAGGCCGGTAATTCACCGGTTTCGAGCAGGATGGCTTGCGGCAGGATCGAGAACACACCAAACAGTTTGATCCCCATGATGATGCCGGCGATCACCCACGGCAGCTTGTTGCGCCAGCCGCTGCCGTCCTGGGTCACCGGGTGGGCAACGACCGGTTGAGTGGTGAACGTTGCGCCCATGGCGATGGGCAAACAGAGCAGTACGAAAGCGGCGGCGCCGAGAAAAAACATGGTTGGGGTCAACAAGGGCGAGAGCAGGATCAACCCCGCCAACAGGCTGCCCATGTTCATGGCGACGCGGTTGTAGGCCGCGCCTTCTTTGGTCTGCGCTGCTTCGCTCTTGATCAGGTAACCGGCAATCGCAATGCCGTAGGCAAACAACGCGGCGGCGAACATCACCATGCCCTGGTTGCTGGTGACCGCGAGCAAGACCAATCCGAGGGCGGCGCACAGCAACGTGACGCTCAGCGAACGCCGGCCCAACACCAACAAGGTCAACGGCAACAGCAACAGCAAGGCCCGATAACCGAGGGCGAGGATGCTGTTAGTGGCGGTGTCGAGCCAGACGTTGGCCTTGCCCAGCACGGCAAACAGCGACACGGCCGTGATGATTCGGATTGTGAACAGCCGAATATTAATCACCGGTTTGGCTATGGCGACCGTTGTTTCTACACTCATGCAACACCTCTGGAACCAAGCGACTGCCAAGGCCACAGGCGCCGACAATCAGGAAAGTCTGTAAGGTATGGTAGAGAGAGACGCTTATTTTCATCAGAGCAAGTTCGTATAGAATCCAACGAACTTTACTGCCGGAGAGACCAGTAAAATGCAGGTTCAGCGCGCAGTGATCGCCGCTATAGAGTTCCAGCCGGGTGTACCGCTGGTTCAGCAGATCGTCGATCAGTTATCGGAGGCAATCAGCCACGGAGGCCTGCCTCACGGCTCACGACTGCCGCCGATTCGCGAACTCTCCGAGATGATGAACGTGGGCAAATCCACGGTGGTGGATGCTCTGGACCGCTTGCGGGCCAAGGGTCTGGTGGTTTCACGCCAGGGCTCGGGGCATTACGTGCACCGCTCCAGCACCACGATCAAGACCGATGCCGGCCCGGACCTGCAACCTCAAGACACGCTCAGCGTGGTCCGCCGCGCGGTGCTGCTGGACAATGGCGCGCTGCGCCCAGGGGCCGGTTTCCTGCCGTCTTCGTGGCTGCCGGCTGACGAGTTGCTGAAAGCCGTGCGCGGTACCCTGCGCGCAACTTCCCTGCGCATGGGCGAATACGGCGTCGCCAGCGGTTACTTACCGCTGCGCGAGGCGTTGCGGGTCAAGCTGTCGGCCTTGGGCATCGAAGTGCCGGTGGACCAGATCATCACCACGGCCAACACCGTGCAGGCCATCGACATGCTGATGCGCCTGCTGGTCAAACCTGGCGACACGGTGCTGCTCGACGATCCGTGTTACTTCACCATGCACACCAATCTGGCCTTGCATGGTGCCAAGGTCATCACCATCCCCCGCGGGAGTGACGGCATGGACCTTGAGGTCTTCGAGCAACTGCTGATTGCCCATCGTCCCGTGCTCTACATGACCAACAATACCTTGCATAACCCGACCGGGCATTCGTTCACCCCGGCGCAGGTTTATCGCTTGCTGGAGTTGAGTCACCGCTATGGTTTCCACATCGTCGAAGACGATTTGTATTGCGACTTGCAGCAACGAAGCACTCCGCGTCTGGCAGCGGGCGGGCTGGACAACGTCAGTTACGTGTCCGGTTTCTCCAAGACCCTGACGGCTAACAGCCGCGTCAGCTACGCGGTACTGTCACCGCAACTGGCTGCGCGGCTGGTTGCGCTCAAAATGGCCTGCGGTGGCATGACCTCGGAACTGGCGGAGCAGATTATCTGCACGATGCTCAGTGATGGCAGCTATGCCAAACATACCCGGCGCACGGTGGATCGGCTTTACGAGTCGAGCAGTCGGGTGTCGAGCTGGCTGGTGGAGGCGGGTTGTTCCGTTTCATCGCTGCCGCATGAAGGGTTGTTTATCTGGACGCGGCTGCCCGAAGGGCACCATGCCGAAACGCTGGCGAGGAAAGGCCTGGAAATCGACCTCGTGCTGGCGCCCGGAACCCTGCTCAGCAAAGCGCCGAGCGCTAGCCACTTCCTGCGTTTCAACGTGGCGCATAGCGATAACACCCAGGTGCGGGAACGGTTTTTCCGGTTGCTCGACACACCAAGTAAATAACTGACTGCCACTAACCTTGTGGGAGCGGGCTTGCTCGCGAAGAGGCCGTATCAGCCAGTATTGATGGCGCCTGACACACCGCCTTCGCGAGCAGGCTCGCTCCCACAGGGGTTCAGCGTCGTACTCAACATTAACGGTGCCACCGATCCAATGTGGGAGCGAGCCTGCTCGCGATAGGGGCGACGCGGTCTACCAAAAGAAACCCAATAAAAAACCCCGCGCTTCTCTCGAAGGCGGGGCTTTTCTTTGCAGCCTCTAAACCTTAAGGCGCGTACGTCAGCAACAGCTCACTCGGCACTTTAAAGTCCAGCGACATCATCACGCTCAACGCGGTAATGGTGAAGATCGAGAACACGAACAGCTTGCGTGCCCAGACCGTGTCATCCACTGCCTTGTAGCCGGTCCAGGCCATGTACAACCAGTACATGCCCATGGCCGCGGCGACGGCGAGGTAGCTCATGCCGGCGTAGCCGCTGAAGGTCAGCATCAAGGTCGCTACGAGGAACGCCAGGATGTAGAGCAGGATGTGCTTCTTCGCCACTTGAATCCCGCGCTTCACTGGCAGCACCGGAATCGATGCGGCCAGGTAATCGTTGAAGCGGAAGATCGCGATGGCGTAGGAATGCGGCATCTGCCACAGGCTGAACATCACCAGCAGCGTCAGTGCGGCCATGTCGAAGTTGTTCGTCACCGCCACGTAGCCAATCACCGGTGGCATGGCGCCCGACAGACTGCCCACCAGCGTGCCGTGAACCGACTTGCGCTTGAGGTACAGGCTGTAGAAGCCGACGTAGATGACGAAGCCGATCACCGCGAACAATGCGGCCAAAGGGTTGGCCACTTTGTACAACAGTGCAACGCCGAAAACACCCAGGACGGTCGCAAACGCCAGGGCCAGTTTCAGGGAGATCAAGCCCTGGACCAGCGCCCGGTTCTTCGTGCGTTCCATCTTCAGGTCGATGTCGCGGTCGATGCAGTTGTTGAACACGCAACCGGAAGCCACCACCAGCGACGTGCCGATCATGGCGGCCAGGAAAATGGCCAGATCGACATGCCCTTTCGAGGCCAGGAAAAATCCGCCTGCCACAGAAAGCACGTTACCGAAAATGATCCCCGGTTTGGTGATTTGGATAAAGTGCTTAAAGGACATCCGGACTTTCCTCAGTGCGCCATCATGTTGGAGTGGATGCTGAACATGATCCACAGCGACAGGCCTACCAACAGGACGATGACCAGTGCAGCGAAGACAAACGCGATCACGTTGTTACGCTGGGCAGCGGAGCGGTCCAGGTGGAGGAAGTACACCAGGTGCACCAGCACCTGGATCACTGCGAAGGCCAGTACGATCCACAGGGTCAGGGCTTTCGGCAGCGATGGGTACATCACCAGGCCGAAAGGAATGACCGTCAGGATCACCGACAGAATGAAACCGATAGCGTAAGACTTGACGCTGCCGTGGCTGGCGTCGTGGCTATCGTGGGAATGAGCGTTAGCCATTTACATAGTCCCCATCAGATAAACAACGGTGAATACGCAGATCCACACCACGTCCAGGAAGTGCCAGAACAGGCTCAGGCAGCTCAGACGGGTCTTGTTGGTCGCCGTCAGGCCGTTTTTCTGCACCTGATACATCATGATCGCCATCCAGATCAGACCGCTGGTCACGTGCAGACCGTGGGTGCCGACCAGGGTGAAGAACCCGGACAGAAAGCCGCTGCGGCTAGGACCGAAGCCCTCGGAGATCAGCATGTGGAACTCGTTGATCTCCATGCCGATGAAGCCGGCACCGAACAGGAAGGTCATGCCCAGCCAGCCCAGGACCTGGTTCTTCTTGCCCTTGAACAACGCCAGCATGGCGAAGCCGTAGGTGATCGAACTGAACAGCAGCAGAGCGGTTTCGCCCAGTACGTATGGCAGTTCGAAGATGTCGTGGCCCGACGGGCCACCCGCTACGTTGTTAACCAGTACCGCGTACGCCGCGAAGATCGACGCAAACAGAATGCAGTCGGTCATCAGGTAGAGCCAGAAACCGAATACGGTCATCTCGCCCGAGTCGTGGTGATGGTCGTCGTGCCCATGGTCCGTGCCATGGGCGTGTCCAGCAGTGGTCACTAAGTTCGACATGGTTTAAGCCTGTTCCAACGAGGTTTCAACACGGGTGGCGGTGGCTGGAACTTTCCCGGCCGCTACCAGACGCTTGTGCTGCTCGGCTTCGATGCGCTCGATCACGTCGACCGGCACCATATAGCCCTGATCATCGCGGGCAGCGTGGATCACGAAGTAGCCCACGGTGCCAACCAGGCCAACGATGGCCAACCACCAGATGTGCCAGATCATCGCGAAACCGAACACGGTCAACAGAGCACCCATGACCACACCGGTAGCGGTGTTGTTTGGCATGTGGATCGGTTCGTAACGGGCCGGAGCCTTGTACGCGGTACCGTCTTCCTTGGCTTCGGTGAACGGATCGATGGTGTCCGCTTTTGGCAGCACGGCAAAGTTGTAGAACGGTGGTGGCGACGAGGTCGACCATTCCAGCGTGTGTGCATTCCACGGGTCACCGTGTTCGCACATGTTTTCCGGCTTGTTGCGATCACGCACGCTGACATACAGCTGGATCAGCTGGCAGGCGATACCGACCGCGATCATTACCGCACCGAACATGGCGACGTACAGGTACGGCACCCACTCAGGGTTGGTGGTGGCGTTCAGACGACGGGTCATGCCCATGAAGCCCAGTGCATAGAGCGGCATGAACGCGACGAAGAAGCCCGAGATCCAGAACCAGAACGCTGCCTTGCCCCAACCTTCGTGCAGCTTGAAGCCGAACGCTTTAGGGAAGTAGAAGCCGAAGCCTGCGATGTAGCCGAATACCGCGCCGCCAATGATCACGTTGTGGAAGTGAGCGATCACGAACAGGCTGTTGTGCAGGACGAAGTCCGCACCCGGAATGGCCAGCAGTACGCCGGTCATGCCGCCGATGGCGAAGGTCACCATGAAGCCCAGGGTCCACAGAACCTGGCTGGTGAAACGCAGACGCCCTTGGTAAATGGTGAACAGCCAGTTGAATAGCTTCACCCCCGTCGGGATCGAAATCAGCATCGTCGCCAGACCGAAGAAGGCGTTGACGCTGGCACCCGAACCCATGGTGAAGAAGTGGTGCAGCCAGACCATGAAGCCCAGGATCGAGATCGCGCCCGATGCGTAGACCATCGAGTGGTGGCCGAACAGACGCTTGCCAGTGAAGGTCGAGATGACTTCGGAGAAGATCCCGAACGCCGGCAGAATCAGGATGTAAACCTCGGGGTGACCCCAGGCCCAGAACAGGTTGACGTACATCATTGGATTGCCACCAAGTTCATTGGTGAAAATGTGGAAATCCATGTAACGGTCAAGCGTCAGCAGTGCCAGGGTAGCGGTCAGGATCGGGAACGAGGCCACGATCAGGACGTTGGCCCAGGTGCAGGTCCAGGTGAAGATCGGCATGTCCATCAGCTTCATGCCCGGGGTACGCATTTTCAGCACGGTGGCCAGGAAGTTGACCCCCGTCAGCGTCGTACCCAACCCGGATAGCTGTAGCGCCCAGATGTAGTAATCCATCCCCACGCCCGGGCTGTATTGCAGACCCGACAGCGGCGGATAGGCAACCCAACCGGTCTTGGCGAATTCGCCAACGCCCAGGGACAGGTTGATCAGCACCACGCCCGATACCAGCAGCCAGAAGCTCAGGGAGTTCAGGAACGGGAAGGCAACGTCACGCGCGCCGATCTGCAGCGGCACTGCAAGGTTCATCAGGCCGGTGAAGAATGGCATCGCCATGAAGATGATCATGATCACACCGTGAGCGGTGAAGATCTGGTCATAGTGTTCAGGCGGCAGGTAGCCAGGCGAACCCTCGGTGGCCATGGCCAACTGGGTACGCATCATGATGGCGTCGGCAAAACCGCGCAGCAGCATGACCATGGCAACGATGATGTACATCACGCCGATTTTCTTGTGGTCGACCGAGGTCAGCCACTCGGACCACAGGTAGGTCCACTTCTTGAAATAGGTGATTGCAGCGAACAGCGCCAGACCACCGAGCGCGATCATGGCGATGGTTATCATCACGATCGGTTCGTGGAACGGGACCGCTTCCCAACTTAATTTACCAAACATCGTTTACTCCTCTGCCCCGGCAGCTGAATGCGAACTCATGTCCATCCCTTCCATGGCGGCCATTTCGTGCTCTTTCTTCTCGTGGTGCATCGGCTTGCCCGGATTCATGCCTTCGTACTTGTCGACGATGATCTGGAACAGGTTTGGCGTGACCGAGGAGTAGAGCTCGACTGGGTTGTTCTGGCTTGGCTTGGAAAGGGCTTCGTATTCAGCTTTTTCAAGCTGTTTAGGTGCCTTTTTGACTTCGCTGACCCAGGCGTCGAAATCTTCCTGAGAGGTGGCGATAGCTTTGAATTTCATGCCGGTGAAACCAGCGCCGCTGTAGTTGGCGGAGATACCGTCCATTTCAGCGTTCTGGTTGGCGATCAGGTGCAGTTTGGTCTGCATGCCGGCCATCGCGTAGATCTGGCCGCCCAGGGCCGGGATGAAGAACGAGTTCATCACGGAGTCCGAGGTCACCTTGAAGTTGATCGGCGTGTGCGCCGGGAACACGATCTTGTTGACGGTGGCGATGCCTTGCTCTGGATAGATGAACATCCACTTCCAGTCCAGCGCGACGACTTCAATGGTGATCGGCTTGACGTCGGATTCCAGCGGCTTGTAGGGATCCAGCGCGTGGGTCGACTTGTAGGTGACATAACCCAGGGCAATGATGATCAGCACTGGAACAGCCCACACCGCGATTTCAATTTTGGTGGAGTGCGACCATTTCGGCGTGTAGACAGCGTCGGTGTTGGACGCGCGGTATTTCCAGGCGAACAGGAAGGTCATGACGATGACCGGAACCACGACCAACAGCATCAGCAGCGTTGCGGTGATGATCAGGTTTCGCTCGTCCAGGCCGACCTGGCCCTTGGGATCGAGCAAGGTCATGTTGCAGCCTGACAGCAACAACGTGCCGATCAGCGGCAATAAGCCTAGTAGTCTGGGGTACCTGTTTTTACTCATCTCACGACCTCTAAAGCAGCTTGCGCAATGCAGTTGGGTTTTGATCGCCAACACTTCACCCTGCCAAGGGTTGGCATTTTTCTTGGATTGAATAAGTGGCTGCCCGTCGCGCGTCAGACGCTGTTCGACAAATCCTGGGCTAGCGTTGAGTTCTTATTCGAATTCGTGGTCAAAGGCCTTGTTACAGACCAATTCCATTTGGTGCGGATAGTTGGAAGGCACCGACACCTGGGAGTCGCATGAAGCCAATCGGCCTCTCGACGCCCTATTCCTGCTCAGGGATGAGCAGTGCCGGGAATTCAGTGCGGGCGATTGTAGATATGTAACGTTTTATAAACCATGTCTCATCCCGAAATAATTTTTATCCATTCCAGCAACAATCATTAACGATATTTGCAAAAGTGCGCCATGGTATCGAAATTGATTCTCAACAAAAACACCAAAAAATGTAGGTCTACCTCAGGCAGTTCAGACAGTATCGAAGGCTCTGCGCCCTCCTTCGACCCTGCCAAAGCCCCCATGTGACAAGGGCTTCGGCGATTCGCCAAGGCCTGTTAAAACTGCCTGTTCCAGATTATTCGGGCTGAAGTTGTCCCACGCTGAAACAGACCAATTTTGTTGCGTAGCCACGTACCAATTCGGCGACCTGAAATGCCTTGCGACACTCCCGCTGTGACAACATGTCGCACACGTGCCGCACCCAGACTTGTCGCGCATCAAGGTCATTTAACCCATGCCCTGAAATGCAAAACGCCCCAGCTCCCTCAACGAGGGCCGGGGCGTTTTTTTGTGTGGCAGCGATTGCGGCGGATGACTTCAGCGCAGGGCTTTGCGGTTACGCGAAGTGAGCAGCGGCACCAGCACCACGATCAGCACAAAGGCCAGCAGCGCCCATTGTGCAAGCGACAGACCGAGGATCGGCGGGTACGGCGTGGAGCAGAAGCCGTCGACCTGGAAGCCAAGTGGGAAGATCTTCGCCAGTGGCAAACCGTCGACAATCGGTTGCAGCACGTCGATGCCGCAACTGACTGTCGGATAGAACTGGGTATAAACGTGATGCCCGGCCACCCCGACGCCTGCAATGGCGCAGATCACCACCAGGGTTTCAAATACCGTGATGCTGCGGCGGGTGCGCATGGCCGCACCGATGAACGCGAAGAGCGCAATCAGCAGCAACGCATAACGTTGCAGGATGCACAGCGGGCATGGCGCCTCGCCCAGAACAATTTGCATGTACAGCGCGCCACCGATCAGCCCCAGGCAGATGATGCCCAGCAACACCAGATAGCGCCGTTCGCGGCCCAACTGCATCGTTTCCTCGCTCATTGCGTTTCCCTTCTAAATATCGATTGCCCAGAAGTCTACACGCTGGCCCTGACCTTTGAGAGTCCGGCGCGCACAGCGGGGTATCGGGGGAATAGACGACAAGCTGGTTAAGAAGGGATTAAATTCGGGCTATTTCCAGAAATTTGCATGATCCCACGACCGCATCGTCAGCAGGCTGGCTCTCACTTTGGAATGCATTCACAGGCTGACCTGCTTTGGAATGCATTCAACTGTGGGAGCCAGCCTGCTGGCGATGCGATTGATCAGTCGCCGTAGATATCAGACTTGAAGTACTTCTCTGAAATCTTCTGGTATTCGCCGCTGGCGCGAATGCCGTCGATGGCCGTGTTCAGTTCGGAGACCAACTCGGTGTTGCCCTTGCGCACTGCAATCCCGGCGCCCTCGCCCACGTATTTCGGATCCTTGAGCTCCGGCCCGACAAAGGCGTAACCCTTGCCACGCGGCATCATCAGGAAGTCATTCAGCGGGATGGTGTCGGCAAAAATGGCATCGAGGCGACCGGCAGCCAGATCCATGTAGATCTCTTCGTTGTTGCCGTAACGCTTGACGTTGATACCCTTCGGCTCGAAAACCTCAGTGGCGTAACGGTCAGTGGTGGTTGCACGCTGCACGCCAACCGTCTTGCCCTTGAGGCTGGCGTACTGATCATCCACCGCCGCGCCGTCCTTCATCACCAGTCGCGATGAGGTGAAGTAATACTTGTGAGTGAAATCCACCGACTTCTTGCGGTCTTCGTTGATGGTCATGGACGACAGCGCCATGTCGATTTTCTTCACTTTAAGGGAAGGAATCAGACCGTCGAACTCACCTTCGACCCAGACGCACTTGACCTTCATCTGCGCGCACAGGGCATTGCCGATGTCGTAGTCGAACCCGACAATCTCGCCTTTATCGGTTTTGGACGCGAACGGTGGATAAGCCGCTTCGATACCGATGCGCAGGGTTTTATCGGCGGCGAACAGGCTGCTGCACGCCAACAGGCTCAGAGCCAGACCGGTAATGAGGGGGAATTTCTTCATGTTCGTTCTCTCGCGGGTTGTTGTTGGTTTGGCAAGACAGAAGAAAGAGCAGAAACGGGCAAGGCCTTTTTTGTACTTATAATTCCATACTGGACTTTTATGTATTGATCGTCAATCAGGGCTATTAAAGATGTGGCCGCCGATGGTCGGGAGGTGAATCAGTGGGAAATTGGGTGATGCGGATGGCCTCTTCGCGAGCAAGCCCGCTCCCACATTCGATCTCCTTCAAACACCAATTTTGTGTTCGACTCAGAACCAATGTGGGAGCGGGCTTGCTCGCGAAGGCGGACTGACAGTCAACGAAGAACTAATTGGTTACTTACTGCTTCCAGCGATCCGCCGCCGCATGATCGCTGTCACGCCCTTCAACCCAACGCGACCCGTCAGGGGTGTTTTCTTTCTTCCAGAACGGTGCGCGGGTTTTCAGGTAGTCCATGACAAAGGCGCAGGCGTCGAACGCGGCCTGGCGGTGGGCGCTGGCGGCGCCGACGAAGACGATCGGCTCCCCCGGCTCCAGGGCGCCGATGCGATGCAGCACTTCAAGTTTGAGCAGCGGCCAGCGCTGCTCGGCCTCTGTGGCGATCTTGGCGAGGGCTTTTTCGGTCATGCCCGGGTAGTGTTCAAGGAACATCCCGGCGACGTCGAGTCCGTCATTGAAGTCGCGAACATAGCCGACAAAACTCACCACCGCACCAACACCCACATTGGAGGCGTGCATGGCATTGACTTCAGCACCCGGATCGAACGCCGTGGATTGCACGCGAATCGCCATGGCTCAGCCTCCGGTCACGGTCGGGAAAAAGGCCACTTCATCGCCATCGCTCACCGGCTCATCGAGCTGGCACAGGTCTTCGTTGCGGGCGCACATCAGGTTCTGTTCGCTCAGCACATCCGCACCGTCCCGCTGGGCCAACAGTGCACGCACATCGTCGACGGTGGCGAAGTTGCCTTCGACCTTCACTGAGTCCACGCCGAGCGCTTCACGGTAACGGGCAAAAAACTTCACGGTGACGTTCATGGTTGATCCGCCTGGAAATGGCCGCTCTTGCCGCCGAGTTTCTCCAGCAGGCGCACGCTTTCAATAGTCATGCCGCGATCCACGGCCTTGCACATGTCATAGATAGTCAGCGCCGCGACGCTGGCGGCGGTCAGGGCTTCCATCTCCACGCCGGTTTGTCCGGACAACTTGCAGCGCGCAACGATGCGTACGGTGTCGTCGCCTTCGGCACTGAGCTCGACCTTGACGCCGGTGAGCAGCAGCGGATGACACAGAGGGATCAGATCGCTGGTTTTCTTCGCGGCCTGAATGCCGGCGATACGCGCCACGGCGAACACATCACCCTTGGGGTGACCGCCGCTGACGATCATCTGCAGGGTTTCGGGCAGCATGCGCACCAGCGCTTGGGCCGTTGCTTCACGGAACGTCACGGCTTTTTCAGTGACGTCGACCATATTGGCGCGACCTTGGGAATCGAGATGAGTCAGCACAGGGATACTCCTGATCAGGAGCCCCGATTGTAAACCTGTGGGTCAAAATTCCGCACGTTTGATTATCGAGCCACCACACATACCCTGTGGGAGCGAGCTTGCTCCCACAGGGTTATGTGTTGGGCATAAAAAAACCGGGCGGCTTTGGGCCGCCCGGTTTTGGTGAGGGTTTACAAATGCGATTCGGCGTATTCGGCCAGAATCGAACGTGGCACCCCTTGCAGGGTGATGTGTACACCGTTGGGGAAATCCTTGAAGCGTTCTGTCAGGTACGTCAGCCCGGAACTGGTCGCGGACAGGTAAGGGGTGTCGATCTGCGCCAGGTTGCCCAGGCACACCACTTTGGAACCGGCGCCGGCACGGGTGATGATGGTTTTCATCTGGTGCGGCGTGAGGTTCTGGCATTCATCGATCAGGATCAGACTCTGCTGGAAGCTGCGGCCTCGAATGTAGTTGAGGGATTTGAACTGCAACGGCACTTTGCTGAGGATGTAATCGACACTGCCATGGGTGTTTTCGTCATCCATGTGCAAGGCTTCGAGGTTGTCGGTGATGGCGCCCAGCCAAGGCTCCATTTTTTCCGCTTCAGTGCCGGGCAGGAAACCGATCTCCTGGTCCAGGCCCTGCACGCTACGGGTCGCGATGATCCGGCGATAGCGTTTGCTGACCATGGTCTGCTCGATCGCCGCCGCCAGTGCGAGGATGGTTTTACCGGAACCCGCTGCCCCGGTCAGGTTGACCAGGTGGATATCCGGATCGAGCAAGGCGTACAGCGCCAGGCTTTGATAGATGTCACGCGGTTTCAGGCCCCAGGCTTCCTGGTGCAACAGGGGTTCCTGATGCAGGTCGAGAATCAGCAGCTTGTCTTCCTCGATCTCCTTGATCCAGCCGACAAAGCCCTGTTCATCGATGATGAACTCGTTGACGTGCACCGCCGGCAGGTTGTCGATCAACTGCACCTGGTGCCAGGTGCGGCCATGATCCTGACGGGTGTCGACATTCCTCACTCGGTCCCAGAAGGAGCCGGTCATGTTGTGATAACCGTTGGGCAGCAGCGACACGTCGTCAACCAGTTGGTCGGTGCTGTAGTCCTCGGCCGCGATCCCGCAAGCCCGGGCCTTGAGGCGCATGTTGATGTCTTTGGTGACCAGCACCACGGGCAGCTTTGGTTCGCGTGCGTGCAGGTCGATCAACTGGTTGATGATGATGTTGTCGTTCAGGTGCTCGGGCAGAATGATGTTCGGTTCGGCACGTTTGCTCATCAAAATTGACAGCAAACCCTTGGGCCCACTCTTGCCGCGCTGGATCGGCACACCGAGTTCGACATCTTCGGGGCTGGCATCGCCCAAGGTCTTGTCGATCAGGCGAATCGCCTGACGGCATTCTGCAGCCACGCTGTGATGCCCGCTCTTGAGCTTGTCGAGCTCCTCAAGCACGGTCATCGGGATGGCGACATGGTGTTCTTCGAAGTTAAGCAGGGCGTTTGGATCGTGAATCAATACGTTGGTATCGAGTACATAAAGGATTGGCTGGTTGGAGGAAGAACTACGTCCGTGATCATCCATACTCGGTCACCTTTGTGGGAGCCAGTCGACGCAATACCGTTACAGTGCTGCGCCTCGAAGTGGCCACCGAATTCACCTGCGAGGATTCAAGTGAACTGCACACAAATTGGGGTCTTGGAAGACGCCACCTGTGTTGCAGGTTTCGGCGGTCTGTCTTCGTAATACTCCAAAACCTGTGACAGAAAAAAGTACTTTGACGTTTTTTTGAAGTTTATTTTTCAGAGTGACCAATAGCACTAGGCGGATTGCCATCACCCCGTTAAAGTCGGAAGTCCGCCTGCACCGAATTCTCTCCCAAAACCACCCCTCCCCCAATGTTTACGGACTTTCGTCGTTTTCAGCGAAACGCGTCCTGACAGTCTTCCCAGCCGATTCCGCTTTGCGCCGTTTGCGTGATGAGCCAGGGCATCGCCGTTTTCAGCACATCCTGCTTCACGTTGAAGTTGATCACCCCGTGGCGCCACAACAACATCAAACTCAACACCCGCTGGCCGCTCTGATTGGCTTTCAGCTTGCCCGCACCGTCCTGGGCATCGATATCCCACAGCGCCACCTGCAAGCCCTGGGATTTGAAGAATCCTTCAGCGTCAGACCGACGCTGGCCATCGGGCGGCCGAAACAATGGCACGTAGTTCTCGGGCAGTTTGCTTTTGACCAGTTCGACGCTGCGTCGCACCGAGTCCTGCCAGTCCTGCCAGTGGCTGTGGGAGCGAAATTCCCAGCCTTGTGCGCCAATGCACTGCTTCGAGTACGTCGCTTGCAGGCTGGCTACCGAACGATCGGCCAGACGGGCCTGGATGTCCTTGCCGAGGACGAAGAACGTGCCACTCATGTTCGACTTGCGCAGGTATTCCGTGGCCCAGGCGGTGTTATCCGGCGCGGCATTGGCGGCACTGTCGAAGGTCAGCAAAAACAGCCGGTCATGCATCTGATCGCCGTTGCGTTCATAGTCGCCAAAACGATCGACTTCGCTGCTGGTTTGCGGAAACAGCGCTGCCTTGCGCAACTGCTCGTCCAGATACTGGGCGTGGAACAGTCGGCTCGGCTCGGCCCACTTTATGTAGTAGCTCTCATCGCTGACCTGAAACTTGGCGGCTTGCTGGCGCAGGGTGTCCATGTCCTCGACCAGAAAACAGAAGGAGGCATCCTGATCGCAGCTCTGCTGGGCGTAGTTGTAGTTGGTCAGCAGCCGCTGCCACATGCGCTGGCGCAGGTTGTTGATCGATTCCAGATTGACCGTGCGCAACCCCAGGCGCTGGGCCAGGCTCACTTCATCCAGGGATTCGCTGGCCAACAGGACGCGAGAAAACATGAGGATCTCGGCTCGTGACGCCACATCAAACAGGGTCGGGCTGTTGAGCTGTTCAGGCCAGGTGCTGCGATCAAGCGTTGCCACATCGCCCGACGCCGCCATGGCACCAAAGCTCAACAGCCAGGCCGAGAATAGAAAAACGATACGCAATGGGATGTCTCCATAACAAAACCCGCGCGGCACTATATCGCGGGAAGATCAAAAGATCGCAGCCTCGCTTCGCTCGACAGCTCCTACAGATGTACGCGCACTGTAGGAGCTGTCGAGCGAAGCGAGGCTGCGATCTTGTTCCATGACACCATCGATCACCTATGACGCTCATAGCTGGAGTCAACAAGGACAACCCCCTAGAATCGCCCCCACGATTAAAGGAGACGACTTCATGCTGATGGTGATTTCCCCCGCCAAGACCCTCGATTACGAAACACCGCCGGCGACCCAGCGCTTCACCCAGCCACAATACCTCGACCATTCCCAGGAGCTGATCCTGCAATTGCGCGAGCTGGCCCCTTCGCAGATCAGCGAGTTGATGCACGTCTCCGACAAGATCGGCGGGCTCAACGCCGCGCGTTTCGGCAGCTGGACGCCCGCATTCACTCCGGAAAACGCCAAGCAGGCACTGCTCGCCTTCAAGGGCGACGTCTACACCGGGTTGAATGCACAAACCTTCAGCGAGGCCGATTTCGATTACGCCCAGCAGCACTTGCGCATGTTGTCCGGCCTGTACGGCCTGCTGCGCCCACTGGACCTGATGCAGCCGTATCGACTGGAGATGGGCACCAAACTGGCGAATGCCCGCGGCAAGGACTTGTATGCCTTCTGGGGCACACGCATCAGCGAATGGCTGAACGAAGCCTTGGCCGATCAAGGTGATGACGTGCTACTGAACCTGGCCTCCAACGAGTACTTCTCGGCGGTCAAACGCAACGCCCTGAACGCGCGCATCATCAATACCGACTTCAAGGATCTGAAGAACGGCCAGTACAAGATCATCAGCTTCTACGCGAAAAAGGCCCGCGGCATGATGAGTCGCTTCGTCATTGAAGAGCGCATCAACGACCCGCAAGCCCTCAAGCAGTTCGATGTACAAGGTTATCGCTACAGCGCCGAGCAGTCTAAACCGGACAATCTGGTGTTCCTGCGCGACCACGCACCCGAGTAAATATCCGGTTGGCGCACGCCTCATTAACGGGTCGTGCGCCACGTCCAATCGTCCAACAATTCCTCGCCTCACTCGTCACTTTACTGACGTCAAAAATCAATCACCCGATTTTCTAACTTTAGTTTCACTCGACTTTGTTGAATTTTTTCAGTAGTGGCACTGAAATTTTTTATCGGTAGTGGCACATAACTATCTAATCCGCCAATAACCCTATGTATAAAGGGCGAAACAGGTGTTGCTATCAATATGAAAGCAGTGCCATCTTTTTCAATATTTCAAGAAATTTCTGAATTCGCGATGGGCGGACAGGAACTATGTCCAAATGCGTCGTTCATACCACCGGTAACCATTATCTCTGAGCTTGTACGAGATAACTTACGCAGAGAAGAGATTCACGTAGCAAAGTTGTCACATTAACTTCTGCTTACTGATTCCTGATTTGGGCAACACATGAAGGATAGGAGATAAACATCATAAATATCCCCTACAAGGCCAAGGCTGCGCCCCTATAAACGTGCTCACCTGAGCACCCAACCGCTTGATTTACGGGCTTCTGGCCTGGCTTTGAGCGCGCAAGACCTTTGCACGAATGTCTTCTGATTAGAAGATCTGCTGCATAACAGGGCACGCCATAACAATAAAAGCCTAGTTGCGCACATCTTGAGTGCACTTATTTAGACACTCGGAACTTATATGCCTGCACGCGGCATTGTGACGCCTTTAAGGCGCACTTCCGAGTGCACTATCACCGCTGAACACCATTAACTCCGGCCATGTAATGGCTTGATAAACACAGAGGTAATTGCGATGCGCATCAGCATATTTGGTTTGGGTTACGTCGGCGCAGTATGTGCCGGTTGCCTGTCTGCACGGGGCCATGACGTCGTTGGCGTCGATGTTGCCAAAGACAAAATCGATATGATCAACGCCGGTAAATCGCCGATCGTTGAACCGGGTCTGGGCGAGCTTCTGCAGAAGGGTATCGAGACGGGCAAATTGCGCGGCACGACCAACTTCGCCGAGGCGATTCGCGACACCGACCTGTCGATGATCTGCGTCGGCACGCCGAGCAAGAAGAACGGCGACCTGGAACTGAACTACATCGAAGCCGTGTGCCGCGAGATCGGTTTTGTCCTGCGTGACAAGACCACCCGTCACACCATCGTGGTTCGCAGCACCGTACTGCCAGGCACTGTGGCAAACGTAGTGATCCCGATCCTCGAAGACTGCTCCGGCAAGAAAGCCGGTGTCGACTTCGGTGTTGCAGTGAACCCTGAGTTCCTGCGTGAAAGCACTGCGATCGCCGATTACGACCTGCCGCCAATGACCGTCATCGGCGAGTTCGACAAGGCAAGCGGCGACGTTCTGCAATCGCTGTACGAAGAACTCGACGCTCCGATCATCCGCAAGGACATCGCAGTGGCCGAGATGATCAAGTACACCTGCAACGTGTGGCACGCCACCAAGGTGACCTTCGCCAACGAGATCGGCAACATCGCCAAGGCTGTCGGCGTCGATGGCCGCGAAGTGATGGAAGTGGTCTGCCAGGACAAGACGCTGAACCTGTCCCAGTACTACATGCGCCCTGGTTTCGCGTTCGGCGGTTCCTGCCTGCCGAAAGACGTTCGCGCCCTGACCTACCGCGCCGGTTCCCTGGACGTGGAAGCACCGCTGCTGAACTCGTTGATGCGCAGTAACGAGTCCCAGGTGCAGAACGCCTTCGACATCGTCACCAGCCACGGCAAACGCAAAGTCGCCCTGCTGGGTCTGAGTTTCAAGGCCGGCACTGACGACCTGCGCGAAAGCCCGCTGGTTGATCTGGCGGAAATGCTGATCGGCAAGGGTTACGACCTGAGCATCTACGACACCAACGTCGAATACGCCCGTGTCCACGGTGCGAACAAGGATTACATCGAGTCGAAGATCCCTCACGTCTCGTCCTTGCTCAACGCCGATTTCGACGACGTGATCAACAACTCCGACGTGATCATCCTCGGCAACCGTGACGAGAAATTCCGCGCCCTGGCGCAGAACGCTCCACACGGCAAGCAAGTGATCGACCTGGTCGGTTTCATGTCCCAAGCCACCAACGTGAGTGGCAGGACTGAAGGCATCTGCTGGTAATGCGGTCGTAGGAGCTGTCGAGTGAAACGAGGCTGCGATCTTTCCAGGTCCACTTGAGTTTCAAGCGAAAGATCAAGAGATCGCAGGCTTCGCCAGCTCCTACAGGATTTCTGGCGTCATCCGGACCGGATGTCGCCAGTTTTCGTAAGCCTGCCTTAACCCCATCGGGCCACCCCACAGGCTCGCCCGAGATAGAGACGGATGCAGATTATGCACAGGCTAAAGCACGGCCTACTTCAGGTCGCCGGTTGGCTGTTTTACTTAAGTATTTTGATGGGCATCGCCATGGCGTTGCCTGCGTCCACGTTCGACTCCGAGTCGAAGGACTTCATCTTCCTGATCGGTATCGTCGGTATCTGGCGCTACTCGATGGGTGCTACGCACTTTTTGCGCGGCATGCTGTTTCTGTACGTGGTCTACCCGCACCTGCGGCGCAAAGTGCGCAAGCTGGGTAAAGCGGCAGACCCGTCCCATGTGTTTCTGATGGTCACCAGTTTTCGTATCGACGCACTGACCACCGCCCAGGTCTACGCCTCGGTGATTCGCGAAGCGATCGACTGCGGCCTGCCGACCACCATGGTCTGCTCCATCGTGGAAATGTCCGATGAGAAGCTGGTGAAAAGCCTTTGGACCAAAATGAATCCACCGGCTCGCGTCAAGCTCGACTTCGTGCGCATTCCCGGCACCGGTAAGCGCGACGGCCTGGCTTACGGTTTCCGCGCCATCTCCCGCCATCTGCCGGACGACCGCGCCGTGGTTGCAGTGATCGATGGCGACACCGTGCTCGCTGAAGGCGTCGTGCTCAAGACCGTGCCGTGGTTCCAGATGTTCGGCAATGTCGGCGGCCTGACCACCAACGAGTTCTGCGAAGTGCGCGGCGGCTACATCATGAGCGAGTGGCACAAACTGCGCTTCGCCCAGCGCCACATCAACATGTGCTCAATGGCCCTGTCCAAGCGCGTGCTGACCATGACCGGGCGGATGTCGGTATTCCGCGCCACTGTGGTGACCAACCCGGACTTCATCGCCGACGTGGAAAGCGACTCGCTGCAACACTGGCGCCTGGGTCGCTTCAAGTTCCTTACCGGTGATGACAAGTCGAGCTGGTTCAGCTTGATGCGCCTGGGCTACGACACGTTTTATGTGCCAGACGCCGCCATTCACACCGTGGAACACCCGCCGGAAAAAAGCTTCATCAAGGCCAGTCGCAAACTGATGTTCCGCTGGTACGGCAACAACCTGCGGCAGAACTCCCGCGCCTTGGGCCTGGGGATGAAACGTCTCGGCCTGTTCACTTCGGTGGTGCTGTTCGACCAGCGTGTGTCGATGTGGACGTCGCTGCTGGGCCTGACCGTCGCGCTCATCGCCACCTTCAAATACGGCGCCGCGTTCATCCTGGTTTACCTGCTGTGGATCGGCATTACCCGCCTGATCCTGACCGTGCTGCTGTCTTTGTCCGGTCACACGATCGGCCCGGCCTACCCGGCGATTCTCTATTACAACCAGATCGTCGGCGCGCTGGTGAAGATCTACGTGTTCTTCCGCCTCGACCGACAGTCCTGGACTCGCCAGCCCACTTCCCTGACCCGTGATCTCGCCAGCTTTCAAGGTTGGTTCAACACTTGGTCGTCTCGGACCATGACCTTCTCCGCCGGCAGCATTTTTGTTGCTGTGCTGCTGATGATGGTCTGACCGAACTCGCCTGAATTAACTAGGAAATCGTCCATATGAATACCGCCGTCAACGCCAACGTAGTGCATGAATCAGAAGCCCAGCGCCAGCACGCCCGGGTGAAAATCCCTGCCAAGCTGCGCTTCTACGGTCCTGACCGGACCCCGGTAGAAGCCCGGGTCATCGACCTCTCCGCTGGCGGCCTGGCTTTCAACGCCGGTCAGCTGCCATTGAAGATCGGCGATGTGTACAAGGCTCGCCTGCAGTTCGTTATCGATAACCTCGGCCTGGCCATGGACGTCGAGTTACTGGTGCGCTCCCACGACCGCGAAACCGGTCGTACCGGTTGCCAGTTCCAGAACCTCGAATCCCAGGACATTTCCACCCTGCGCCACCTGATCACTTCTCACCTGGCCGGCGACATCGTCACCATGGGTGAAGTGCTGGCCACCCTGCAACGCGACAACTTCACCAAGGCGCGCAAGAACAAGGATGGCGGCCACGGCATGACCCCGTTCGGTCGCCTGCGTGCAGTGACCTTCAGCCTCGCGATTTTCCTCGTCGGCCTGACGGCATTCGGCTTCATCTTCAAGTCGGTGTACGGCATGTACTTCGTCAGCCACGCCCAGGCCGGTCTGGTCAGCGTAGCGGGCATGAACATCACCATGCCGCGCGACGGCACGGTGCAGAGCCTGATCAAGGCCGACGGCGTTGCCGCCAAAGGCGCGCCGCTGGCGACCTTCAGCACCAGCATGCTCGATGTGCTCAAGGGCCATCTTGACGACAATCAATTACAACCGGCCAAGGTTGAAGAACTGTTCGGCAAGCAAATGACCGGCACCCTGACGTCGCCGTGCGATTGCACCGTAGCGCAGCAACTGGTCGCCGACGGTCAGTACGCCAACAAGGGCGACGTGATCTTCCAACTGGTGCCGCGTAACAGCGAAGCCAACATTGAAGCGCGCTTCTCCTATCGCCAGTTCGGCGACGTGCTGCCAGGCAGCTCGGTCAGCTTCCAGATCGCCGGCGAAGACAAAACCCGCTCCGGCACGATCGTCAGCAGCACCAGCCTGAAAAGCGCCGACCTGTCGTCCGACATCCGCGTGCAGATCAAGCCTGACGAGCCGCTGGACAGCAAATTCGCCGGTCGCCCGGTTGAAGTCAACGCCACCCGTGGTCCGAACCTGAACTGGCTGATCGACAAAGCCATGGCCGCCGGTCGTTAAAAACAAGAGGACATGCCCGTGACTAGCCCACTCAGAATCCTGCCAGTCCCGCTGACTCTGGCCATGGCAATTGCCCTGGCCGGATGCGCCGGCCTGCCCGACCAGCGTCTGGCCAACGAAGCCCTCAAGCGCGGTGATACCACGCTGGCGGCGCAGAATTACCAGCAACTGGCAGACCTGGGCTACAGCGAAGCACAGGTTGGCCTCGCCGATATCCAGGTCGACAGCCGTGACCCGGCGCAGCTCAAGAAAGCCGAGGCGACTTATCGCGCTGCGGCCAGCGTCTCGCCGCGAGCCCAGGCTCGCCTGGGTCGTCTGCTGGTGGCCAAACCCGGCTCTACCGAAGCCGAACAGCACGAAGCCGAAGGCCTGTTGAAGAAAGCCACTGCCGCAGGCGAAGGCAACACCCTGATCCCGCTGGCCATGCTTTACCTGCAATACTCGCACAGTTTCCCGAACGTCAATGCGCAACAGCAGATCAGTCAATGGCGCGCCGAAGGCAAGCCGGAAGCGGGCCTGGCCCAAGTGCTGCTCTATCGCACCCAGGGCACTTACGACCAGCATCTGGACGAAGTGGAAACGATCTGCAAAGCCGCGTTGAATACCACCGACATCTGCTACGTCGAACTGGCCACGGTTTATCAGAAAAAAGCCCAGCCAGAGAAACAGGCCGAGCTGATCAAGCAAATGCAAGCCGCTCAGGCTCGCGGCGCGGTTTCCGCCCAGCGGGTGGACAGCGTGGCTCGTGTACTGGGCGATGCATCCCTGGGCACGACCGATGAGAAAACCGCTCAGTCGCTGCTGGAAGGTATCGCACCCGGCTACCCCGCTTCCTGGGTCAGCCTGGCGCAACTGCTCTACGACTTCCCGGAACTGGGTGACGTCGACACGATGATGAAGTACCTGGACAACGGCCGTGCCGCCGACCAGCCGCGCGCCGAACTGTTGCTGGGCAAGCTCTACTACGAAGGCAAAATGGTCCCGGCCGACGCGAAGGTCGCCGAAGAACATTTCAAGAAAGCCGTCGACAGAGAAGTGGCCGCCGATTACTACCTCGGCCAGATCTACCGTCGCGGTTACCTGGGCAAGGTCTATTCGCAAAAAGCGCTGGATCACCTGCTCAAGGCTGCGCGTAACGGCCAGAACAGCGCCGACTTCGCCATTGCCCAACTGTTCTCCCAAGGCAAGGGCACCCGGCCCGACCCGCTTAACGCTTATGTCTTCAGCCAATTGGCCAAAGCCCAGAACACCCCGCAAGCCACCGAGCTTGCGCAAACACTCGAAGCCCAACTGCCGCCTGCCCAGCTCGCCGAGGCCCAACGCCTGTTGAAACAAGAACAGGCCGTTCGTGGTGCCTTGAGTCAGAACACGCTGGAACTGCATGCCCTGGAAGAAGAAGACGGCGAGGAATCCCTATGAAGTTGAATCCATTCGTTAAGGCCGGTATTGGCCTGTCATTCGCCCTGCTGTGGTCGTGCCCGACCCTGGCGGCCCTGACTGAAAGCAAGAACTACGGCCTTGACGTGAAAGTCACCGCCCAGTCCGAAGACGACACTGACCTCGGTACGGCGAGCGGCGGCGACGTCAACGGCGTCGGCCTCGACCTGCGTCCATGGATTTATGGCGAGAGCGGCGCTTGGAGCGGCTACGCCATGGGTCAGGCCGTGACGTCCACCGACATCATCGAGACGGACACCCTGCAACAGTCCGACAGCGACGGCACCCAGGCCACCGACAGCGGTGATCGCAAGAGCAAGAAAAACTACCTGGCGATGCGTGAGTTCTGGGTCGGCTACAGCGGCCTTACGCCCTACCCCGGCGAGATTCTCAAGCTCGGTCGTCAGCGCCTGCGCAATGACGACGGCCAATGGCGCGACACCAACATCGAAGCCCTGAACTGGACCTTCGACACCACCCTGTTGCGCGCCAACGCCGGTGTTGCCGAGCGCTTCAGCGAGTACCGCACCGACCTCACAGAGCTCGCACCCAAGGACAAGGATCGCCTGCACGCTTACGCCGATGCGGCGTACCAGTGGAACCCGGGTAACTGGGTCGGCATTCGTGGTCACCACACTCACGATGACGGCAAGCTCGATACCGCGCAGCCAGGCGTTCCCGCCGATTCTCTGGACAAGAAAGAGAACGGCGATATCAGCTGGATCGGCCTTACTGCCGACAGCGATGCCTATAACTGGCGCAACACCAACACCGTCAATTACTGGGGCAGCGTGACCGGTATGAGCGGCGACCGCGAGAAGGTCAACCCGCTCAACGCCGATGGCACCGCTCCAGCACAAGCCAAAACCAGTGGCGATGTTGATGGCTGGGCCACGGACCTGGGCGTGCGTCTGCGCCTCGATCCGCAATGGCAAGTCGGTGCAGCCTATGCCCGTGCCAGTGCCGATTACGAACAGAACGGCCTGCAAAGCAACCGCTCGAACTACACCGGTACCCGCTCGCGGGTTCACCGTTTCGGCGAAGCCTTCCGTGGCGAAACGAACAACATGCAGAGCGCTACCTTGTTCGGTTCGTGGATGCTCAACGACGAATACGACGCCAGTGTGATCTACCACAAATTCTGGCGCGTCGACGGCAACAAGCCGGTCGGCAGCAACGGCATCAACGCCGTCCAGAACGACACCGACGACGTGACCGGCGCCGTGCTCTCCAGCACGTCCCTGCCGTTGGAAGATGGCAACAAAGACCTCGGCCAGGAAATGGACGTGGTCGTCACCAAGTACTTCAAGCAAGGCCTGCTGCCCGCCTCCTTGAGCCAGTCGATCGATGAGCCTTCGGCCCTGGTGCGGTTGCGTGGCGGTGTGTTCAAGCCCGGCGATGCGTATGGCAAAGGCGTCGACTCGTACATGCACCGCGCGTTTATCGACGTGATCTGGCGCTTCTGATGCGAACCGCTAAGGGAGTTCCTGACATGAACAGTCCGAAGAGAGGCTCGATAACCTTGCTGGCCGGCGCGATGTTGCTGGCCAGCACGGCAGCCTTCGCCTCAGTGGAGCCGGCCTCGCCCGTTCAAAAAGGGCAACCGGCGACCATTGCAAAAGGGTTGCAACAGGCCAAGACCTACACCGTCAGCAGCGCCCCGACCGCGCCGCTGGAGTTGGCCAAGCCGAAACTGCCGGACACCTCCGGCTACACCGCCGAAGCCATCGCTGCGAAAGTCGTGCGCACCAAGCCCGGCAAGATCAGTGTGCGCCGGATGATGCAGGAAAACGCCCTGAAGGACTTCATCGGCGGCGATAACAAGATGGCCGAATGGGTGGTGCGTCAGCACGGTATCCCGCAGGCCATCTTCGTCGACGACGGCTACATGAACCTCAAGGATCTGGCCAAGAAAGTACCCAAGCAGTACTTCAGCGAAACCTCGCCGGGTGTGTTCCTGGCGAAGTTGCCGATCGTGGTGGGTGAGAAAGGCATCCTGGAAATCGACAAGCAGACCCAGGAACTGCGCCTGTCCCAAGAGGGCGGTTCGTTCCTGGTCAACGACGGCCAGTTGTTTGTGCGTGATACCAAAATCACTGGCTGGAGCGAGAAGGCAAACGGCCCGGCGGTCTTCAAGTCGCCGAAGGAATTCCGTCCGTTCCTGCTGTCCTGGGGCGGCACCCAGACCTACATCGCCAACAGCAAGATCGCCAGTTTCGGCTACGCCAACAGTAAGTCCTATGGCGTGAGTATTTCCCAATACACGCCGAACATGGCCAAGGTGCTCAAGCGCCCTGAACCGAGCGGCTGGATCGTCGGCTCCGAGTTCTCGGACATGTGGTACGGCTTCTACTGCTACGAAACCCGCGACTTTGTGGTCAAGGGCAACACCTACAAAGACAACATCGTCTACGGCATTGACCCGCATGACCGTTCCCACGGTCTGATCATTGCCGACAACACGGTGTTCGGGACCAAGAAGAAGCACGGGATCATTATTTCCCGCGAAGTGAACGACAGTTTCATCTTCAACAACCGCAGCTACGACAACAAATTGTCGGGCCTGGTGATCGACCGTAACAGCGTCAACAACCTGATCGCCTACAACGAGATCTACAAGAACCACACCGACGGCATCACCCTCTACGAGAGTGGCGACAACCTGTTGTGGGGCAACAAAGTGATCAGCAACAAGCGCCACGGCATCCGGATTCGTAACAGCGTGAACATCCGCCTCTACGAAAACCTGTCCATGGCCAACGGCCTGACCGGTGTCTACGGACACATCAAGGACCTGACCGACACCGACCGTGACATCAAGCTCGACCCGTTCGATGCCCAGGTGTCCCTGATCGTGGTCGGCGGCGAACTGGCCGGCAACGGCAGCGGCCCGCTGTCCATCGACTCGCCGCTGAGCGTCGAGTTGTATCGCGTGTCCATGCTCGCACCGACCAAATCCAGCGGCATCAGCTTCAACGGGATTCTCGGCGAGCGCCAGGATGAAATTCTCGACCTGCTGGTGCGCCAGCAGAAAGCCGTGCTGATCGACCCTGTCGAACGCCAGACCGAAATGCGGGACTGAGGATAATTTTATGCACTCACACTTGATCAAATTACTCAGCTTGTCGGCCCTGACCGCCGGCATTCTCGCGGCCAGCGGCGGCGCTCGTGCCGATGAAGCCAAAGCACCGGCCTTCAGCGCCGAACCGTGCTGCAACCTGTGCCCGGAAGCCCACGACGCGAAGAACTACACCACGCGTTACCAGCAGAACTTCACCACGCTGGTGCAGGCTCAGGGCGATTGGCTGTTCCGTACGCAAGAAGACTTGCGCACCGAGTTCGACACCACACCCGCCGGCTACAAACGCATGAAAGAACTGCACGATGCGTTCAAGAGCAAAGGCATTGAACTGGTCATCGTTTACCAGCCGACCCGTGGTCTGGTGAACCGCAACAAGCTCAACCCGGAAGACAAGGCCAAGTTCGATTTCGACAAGGCCTTGAGGAACTACAAGACCATGCTCGGGCGTTTCGCCGCCATGGGCTACACCGTGCCGGACCTGTCACCGCTGACCAACGAGTCGCTGCCTGACACCCTGCCGGCCCACGATTTCTACTTCCAGGGCGACCAACACTGGACGCCATATGGCGCCCAACGCACGGCGAAAATCGTCGGCGAGAAAATCAAGCAATTGCCTGAGTTCGCTGACGTTCCGAAGCGCGAATTCGAGAGCCATAAGTCGGGTCGCATGGGCAAGACCGGAACGTTACACAACATGGCTGGTCAACTCTGTGGCACTAGCTACGCGATCCAGTACATGGATCAGTTCACCACCGAGCCGAAAGGCGAAGCAGCTGATGGCGATCTGTTCAGCGATTCCGGAAATCCGGAGATCACCCTGGTCGGCACCAGCCACAGCGGCAAGAACTACAACTTCGCCGGTTTCCTTGAAGAGGCCATCGGCGCCGACATCCTCAACGTGGCGTTCCCCGGCGGTGGCCTGGAAGGTTCGATGCTGCAGTACCTGGGCAGCGAAGAGTTCCAGACCAAGCCGCCGAAGATTCTGATCTGGGAATTCTCGCCGCTCTATCGCCTCGACCAGGAAACCATCTACCGCCAGATGATGGCGCTGCTGGACAACGGTTGCGAAGGAAAGGATGCACAGATGACCGGCAGCACCACGTTGAAACCGGGCAAAAACGAATTGATGGTCAACAGCAAGAACCTGAACCTGCAAAACAGCAGTCACCAGGTTGATATCCGCTTCGCCGATCCGTCGGTGAAAACTCTGCAAGCCACCCTCTGGTACATGAACGGTCGCCACGAGGACATCAAGATCGATAAACCGGAAACCTCCGATACCGACGGGCGTTTCGCCTTTGAGTTGCGCACGGACGAAGACTGGGCCTCGCAGAATCTGCTGGCCGTCGAAATCCAGGGCCCTGAAGCAGGTGCCGCGCCACAGAAAGTCGAAGCGAAAATCTGCAAACGCAACGTGTTCCCCGGCGCTGGGCAGCGTACCGCTCAGGCCGGGCAATGAGGCAACTCTTATGACATGCATGCAAACCCGAACTTTGAAAAGATTGATCGCGCCCTCCCTGCTGACTCTGGCGATGTTCGCCGGAGCCACCCAGGCCGCCGCGCCACTGCGTCCACCCCAGGGGTACTTCGCGCCGATTGAAAAAGTCAAAACCGGCGGCAAGAGCGAAGGCTGTGATGCGATGCCGACGCCGTACACCGGCTCGCTGCAATTTCGCAGCAAATACGAAGGTTCCGACAAGGCCCGTTCGACCCTGAACGAGGCATCGGAAAAAGCCTTCCGCGACACCACGGCCGACATCACCAAGATTGAGCGCGGCACCAGCAAGCGCGTAATGCAGTACATGCGTGACGGGCGTCCGGAACAGCTGGAATGCACCCTGAATTGGTTGACCGCCTGGGCCAAGGCCGATGCGTTGATGTCCAAGGACTTCAACCACACCGGCAAGTCCATGCGCAAATGGGCGTTGGGCAGCATGGCGTCGTCCTATATCCGCCTGAAGTTCTCCGAGTCGCAGCCGTTGGCGAACCACCAGCAAGAGGCGCAGTTGATTGAAGCCTGGTTCAGCAAAATGGCTGATCAGGTGGTCAGCGATTGGGACAACCTGCCGCTGGAAAAAACCAACAACCACTCGTACTGGTCCGCCTGGTCGGTGATGGCAACGTCCATCGCCACCAACCGCCGCGATCTGTTCGACTGGTCGGTGAAGGAATTCAAGGTCGGCGCCAATCAGATTGACGCCCAGGGTTTCCTGCCCAACGAACTCAAGCGCCAGCAACGCGCCCTCGCCTATCACAACTATGCCCTGCCGCCGCTGGCGATGATCGCCAGTTTCGCTCAGGTCAACGGCGTGGACTTGCGTCAGGAAAACAACGGCGCATTGAAACGACTGGGTGATCGAGTGCTCGCCGGTGTCGAAGACCCGGAAGAATTCGAGAACAAGAACGGTAAGGAACAGGACATGACCGATCTGAAAGACGACTCGAAATTCTCCTGGCTCGAACCGTTCTGCACGCTCTACACCTGCTCGCCGGATGTGCTTGAGAAAAAGCACGAGATGCAGCCGTTCAAGACTTTTCGCCTCGGGGGTGACCTGACCAAGGTCTACGACCCGGCGAATGAGAAGGGCAAAAAAGGCTCCTAGCGCCAAACGCAAAACCTGTGGGAGCGAGCTTGCTCGCGATGACTGAGTGTCAGTCGACATCGATGCTGAATATCAGATCGCTATCGCGAGCAGGCTCACTCCCACAGGGTCAGTGCAAGATTTGAGTTGAGTGATATTCCCCCGGTTTTCGGTGGGGGGTTTGGGGGGGCTGCGGCCCTTGACTGTTGGTTAAACATGGAGAGACCGGGATGGTATTTTCATCCAACGTGTTCCTGTTTTTGTTCTTGCCGATCTTTCTCGGCATGTACTACTTAAGCGGAATACGCTATCGCAACCTGCTGCTGCTGATCGCCAGCTACATGTTCTATGCCTGGTGGCGTGTGGACTTCCTTGCGCTGTTCGCAGCCGTCACGCTGTGGAACTACTGGATCGGCCTCAAAGTCGGTGCCGCAGGCGTTCGGACCAAACCGGCACAACGCTGGTTGCTCCTGGGCGTGGCCGTCGACCTGTGCATTCTCGGCTACTTCAAGTACGCCAACTTCGGCGTGGACAGCATCAACGCGATGATGACCTCCGTCGGTCTGTCGCCGTTCATCCTGACCCACGTGCTGTTGCCGATCGGGATCTCGTTCTACATCTTCGAGTCCATCAGCTACATCATCGACGTCTACCGTGGTGACACGCCGGCGACCCGCAACCTGATCGACTTTGCCGCTTTCGTGGCGATCTTCCCGCACCTGATCGCTGGTCCGGTGTTGCGCTTCCGCGATCTCGCCGACCAGTTCAACAACCGCACCCACACCCTCGACAAGTTCTCCGAAGGTGCGACGCGATTCATGCAGGGCTTCATCAAGAAGGTCTTCATCGCCGACACCCTGGCGGTCGTGGCCGACCATTGCTTCGCCTTGCAGAACCCGACCACGGGCGATGCCTGGCTCGGCGCGCTGGCCTACACCGCGCAGCTGTATTTCGACTTCTCCGGTTACAGCGACATGGCGATCGGCCTGGGCTTGATGATGGGTTTCCGCTTCATGGAAAACTTCAAACAGCCGTACATCAGCCAGTCGATTACCGAGTTCTGGCGTCGCTGGCACATCAGCCTGTCCACCTGGTTGCGTGACTACCTGTACATCACGCTGGGCGGTAACCGTAAAGGTACGCTGATGACCTATCGCAACCTGTTCCTGACCATGCTGCTCGGTGGTCTGTGGCACGGCGCGAACATCACGTACATCATCTGGGGCGCCTGGCACGGCATGTGGCTGGCGATCGAAAAAGCCCTCGGCCTGAATACCTCGCCGCGCAGCATCAACCCGATCCGCTGGGCGCTGACCTTCCTGCTCGTGGTCATGGGCTGGGTGATCTTCCGCTCGGAAAACCTGCACGTTGCCGGTCGTATGTACGGCGCGATGTTCAGCTTCGGCGAATGGTCACTGTCTGAACTCAACGCGGCCAGCCTCACCGGCCTGCAAGTGGCGACCCTGGTGGTGGCTTACATGACCCTGGCGTTCTTCGGCATCCGCGACTTCTACAGCAACCTGCCGCCTGAGAAGACCAAGCCTGTTGTGAACGTCGAGGCCGATGGCCCGGCTGCCGCGACCCCTGGAATGATCAAAGCCGTACCGGGCGACAACCCGGGCAGCATCCACCAGCCTGGCTACACCGTCGGCGTTGAAGCGACTGTGCAACCGGCCTACTGGACTGCGGACTGGTCTCGTTACGTGATGCGCACGCTGGTACTGGTGCTGTTCATCGCCTCGATTTTCAAACTCTCGGCGCAAAGCTTCTCGCCGTTCCTTTACTTCCAGTTCTGAGGGATCTGACTATGACCCGCTCATTACGCATCCTCTACATCGCCCTGTTCATGGTGACGCTGTTGGTCCTTGGCGTGTGGTCCACGCGCAGTTTCCTCGGCTTCAGTACTTCTGCCGAAACGACGGTGCTCAACGGCCGCTGGACCAAAGCCGTGGAAACGCATTACGACGAAGAGTTTCCGATCAAGCGCCTGGGCACCAACCTTTGGGCTGCGCTGGATTTCAAACTGTTCAACGAAGGTCGTCCGGGCGTCGTGCTCGGCCGCGATCAGTGGTTGTACAGCGATGAGGAATTCAACCCGATCGTCAACGAAGAGCTGAACCTGCAAGGTAACTACGCGCTGGTTGAAGGCGTGCGCCAGGAACTGAAGGCGAAAGGCGTGAAACTGGTCATGGCGATCGTGCCGGCCAAGACTCGCCTGTACCCGGAACACCTGGGTGAAGTGAAGCCTTCGAGCATCCACGCCAACCTCTATGAGGACTTCCACGCTCGTGTGGCGGCTAACAAGGTCCTCGCTCCCGACCTGTTCGGCCCGATGCTGAAAGCCAAGCTGGACGGTCAGCAAGTGTTCCTGCGCACCGACACTCACTGGACCCCGGAAGGCGCGCAAATCGCTGCCGAGACCCTGGCGAAATCCATTACCGACAAATACCCGCTGAGCGGCGAGCCACAGCACTTCGTCACTGAACCTGCGGAGAAGGTGACGCACAAGGGCGACCTGCGGTTGTTCCTGCCACTGGACCCGCTATTCGAAAACCTGATGCCGAAACCAGAGCCGTTGCAGAAGCGCAACACCGTTGCGGCGCAGGACCAGCCTGCCGCTGATGACGCCCTGTTCGCCAACACTGAAGTGCCGGTGGCCCTGATCGGCACCAGCTACAGCGCCAACCCCAACTGGAACTTCGTCGGTGCGCTGAAACAGGCGCTGAACAGCGACGTGGTCAATTACGCCGAAGACGGCCACGGCCCGATTCTGCCGATGCTCACCTATCTGAAAAGTGATGCTTTCAAGAACAGCCCGCCACAGGTGCTGATCTGGGAGTTTCCTGAACGTTATCTGCCTGTGAACAACGAAATCGGTGACGCCGACCCGCAGTGGGTCGCAGAGCTCAAAGAAGCCGGTGCTCGCCAACAAAACGTAGCCGCAAACACTAAATCCGAGACGCCCGACCGGGCGCAAAACTGAAAGAGAGGTACACCATGACTTTCACTACTACTCCTCGCCGTCTCGCCAAGACCTTCGCTCTCGTTGCTGGCATGAGCGTGTTGTCGATGTCCGCCTTCGCTGGCGACGCCGCACTCTACGGCCCGACTGCACCGAAAGGTTCAAGCTTCGTACGTGTCTACAACGCCGGTAACGCTGAAGTCAGCGCCACCGTCGGCACCACCAACCTGAGCGAAGTCGCGCCGCTGTCCAGCAGTGACTTCAGCTTCATGCCGGGCGGCGACTACAGCGCCAAGGTCGGTAGCCAATCCCTGCCGGTGAAACTGGCCGGTGACCACTATTACACCCTGGTCAACAACGCCAGCGGCGCACCGCAACTGATCGAAGAGCCGCCGTTCAAGAACAAGCAGAAATCCCTGGTTCGCGTGCAGAACCTCAGCGACAAGGCCCTGACCCTGAAAACCGCTGACGGCAAGACCGAAGTGGTTCCGACCGTGGCGGCCAAAGGCCGCGGCGAGCGTGAAATCAACCCGGTTAAAGTCAGCCTGGCACTGTACGACGGCGCCACCAAGGTCGGCGACGTGAAGCCAGTTGCCCTGGAACGAGGCGAAGCCGCGGTGCTGTACGTCACCGGCAGCGGCAGCAGCCTGTCGCCAGTCTGGGTGAAACGCCCGGTTTCGACGCGCTAATCATTTTGCCGGGTAGCCCACGGGCTACCCGGACACGGAATAAGAACAAGAGTGAAACGACAGAACGCAGTAGCTCTGACCCAATCGATTTTAAGGAGTAACAACATGATTCCGGTAATCTTGTCAGGTGGTAGTGGCTCACGTCTTTGGCCGCTTTCGCGTAAGCAATTCCCTAAGCAATTTCTCGCCCTGACCGGCGAACACACGCTGTTCCAGCAAACCCTGGAACGCCTGGTGTTCGAAGGCATGGACACCCCGATCGTGGTCTGCAACAAGGACCACCGCTTCATCGTCAACGAGCAACTGAGTGCCCGTAACCTGGACACCCAGCGCATCCTGATGGAACCGTTTGGCCGCAACACCGCTCCGGCCGTTGCGCTGACCGCGATGATGCTGGTCAACGAAGGTCGCGACGAGTTGATGCTGGTGCTGCCAGCCGACCACGTGCTGGAAGATCAGAAAGCCCTGCAACGCGCGCTGGCCCTGGCCACGGTCGCTGCAGAGAACGGCGAAATGGTGCTGTTCGGCGTACCGGCCACCAAACCGGAAACCGGCTATGGCTACATCAAGTCGACCAATGATTCGCTGCTGCCGGAAGGCGTCAGCCGCGTCTCGCACTTCGTCGAAAAACCGGACGTGAAACGCGCCACCGAGTTCGTCGAGTCCGGCGGTTATTTCTGGAACAGCGGCATGTTCCTGTTCCGCGCCAGCCGTTTCCTTGAAGAGCTGAAAAAGCACGATCCGGACATCTACGACACCTGCCTGCTGACCCTGGAACGCAGCGTACAAGATGCCGACACCATCGACTTCGACGCCGCCACCTTCGCCTGCTGCCCGGACAATTCCATCGACTACTCGGTGATGGAAAAAACCCAGCGCGCCTGCGTTGTACCGCTGACTGCGGGCTGGAGCGATGTCGGCTGCTGGTCGTCGCTGTGGGAAGTGAATGAAAAAGACGCCAACGGCAACGTCACCAAAGGCGATGTGGTCATCCAGGACAGCAAAAACTGCATGATCCACGGCAACGGCAAACTGGTGTCGGTGATCGGCCTGGAAAACATCGTGGTCGTCGAAACCAAGGACGCCATGATGATCGCCCACAAGGACAAGGTCCAAGGCGTGAAACAGATGGTCAACACCCTCAACGAGCAGGGTCGCAGCGAAACCCAGACCCACTGCGAAGTCTATCGTCCGTGGGGTTCCTACGACTCGGTGGACATGGGCGGCCGCTTCCAGGTCAAGCGCATCTCGGTCAAACCGGGCGCGTGCCTGTCGTTGCAGATGCACCACCACCGCGCCGAACACTGGATCGTGGTCAGCGGCACCGCTGAAGTGACCTGCGACGAAAACGTGTTCCTGCTCACTGAAAACCAGTCGACCTACATCCCGATCGCCTCGGTCCACCGCTTGCGCAATCCGGGCAAGATCTCGCTGGAAATCATCGAAGTGCAATCGGGCAGCTACCTGGGCGAAGACGATATCGAGCGGTTTGAAGATATCTACGGTCGCTCCAACCCGATCGAACGCGGCGTGTCGGTGAAAACCATCGCGCAGTGATTGATCTGTAACACAAGAAGCCCCCGTCCGACCCGCTGCGTTTCCCTATCCGCAGCGGGTTGGGTGGGGGCTTTTTTTATCCATTGACTCATTTCTTCGCTGTGACCACCTGCTTGGCCATGGTCTTTCTGATCTTCGTCTGTGAATAAACGGAAACAGCAGCGTTCGAGCGATTGAACAATCCCGTTTTGCCTGGCGCGTAGCGCTCGATACTGCTCGACCCTTGAATGGTCTGATAATGAATATTCCAGACCTGTTGTTTTCGGTCGTACTTCATAAAAGCGAAGCCGGTTGTGACTTGTTCCTGCTGGCCTTGCCCGTCCGGGGCATATCCGTAGTCCTGAAACTCCATCGCCGCGCCGAGCCCCATCCCATGTTCCCGTGCAGAAAGTTCATTGTATTGCGAGTTTTCCTTCGAACCCTCCACATGCCGAACGCGAAGCACGTTGTCGTTTAGTTGATCCACCGTCAGGGAACAACCACTGAAGCCTGGCGTGAATACATGATCAGGATCGGTTCCCGTGGGCTTTAGCGGTATATCAACATAACCGCCCTGAGGAGCCCAGAAACCTGAGACCGCATTGTCTTTGTCGGGTATCTCGCCTTTCGGAATGTCGACGATTCTTAATGCATTGAACGCCCCTTTGCTCTCTCCTGAAAAAGTGAGTTTGTCCATGGTGAAGATAAACTTGCCCCCGCCACTTTTATTGTTCACCCCTGAAACAATAGTGTCCGAATAGCGACCGGGGACCGGGTCCAGAAACTTGGTGCTAACCTCCACCCGGTTAAACTCGCCTACCTCCAGGGCTTTATGAATGTTGGTCGGTTTACCGGTCGCCGGCACACTCAAATTTGGTTTGCCCCTATCGATATATCGCGCGCCCGGAATGTCGCGCGCAGCACCCGCTGCAATGACCGGCTCCCACAATCCGTTGGCCAGTTTTTTTCGCGAGACGGCTCCATCATCATCAATAAAGGTAACCGGGTTGTTCAGGGCCATCCGATACAGGTTCAAGCCATCCACCGCGCCTGCCGGATCCGGGTTGAGCCATCGCTGCAGCCACGGCATGTAGTACCGAAATCCATAGTAATAAAGCCCCGTTGCATCCCGCTCCTTCCCCGAATACCGAACGGTTTTGTAATCTCCATCGGTGTCGTTCGGCCCGGCAGACCAGGCCGTCTCACCAAACGGGTAGTAGGTTTCCCGGCTGATGATCCGCGCATCATCGGCGAGTTCCAGCGTGCAGGAGTTCAAGTGATCAACCAGGTTGTAACGGTACTGATCGTTGGTCACGCCGGACGGCGGATCGGTTTCCCAATGCAATACCCGAACACTGTTGAGCCCGGCCTGCGCGGTGATGACCTCTAGTACCTTTCCGGTGCCGCTGTCGGCGCGAATTTCCACCCCAGGTAAATAACGCACTTCAGCCACCACGGTTCGGATATTGGTTTGTAACGAGCGGATTTTTCGCACGCGCTGACCACCGCCATCGTAGACATAGGACTCTTGATCATTGAGCCCCGAGTCGCGCTCCACTGGGCTGATCGACTGCAACTGGTTACGCAGGTCCCAGGTCAGGAATCGCCCCTGATCCAGTTCCAGTAAATTGCCCTTGGCATCGAACGCAGCGGCGATTGCTTCCTCGGTGGGCGGCACACCGTTGCGCCAGGGCAAACAGCGGTTGCTGTACCGCGCCGCCTTCAATTCACGCCCCGGATTTTGCGCCCCGACGTGCGTCAGCTTCAGCAGGTTGCCGCTTTCATCGTAACTGTAGGTCTGGCGGTAGTTGCTGACCGCCGCTGGATCGGCCTGCCCCACGGATGCCGGTCCCTGGTTGGGGCCGCCCGCCTCCCAGCCAGAAGCCTCGATCAATTGGTAAAGGCTGTCGTAGCTAAAGCGACTGATGGGCTCGATACGCTGGTTGGCGAAGTAACGCACCGGCAGTGCCTTGTCCTCGATGCTCAGGACGTTGCCCATTCGGTCATAAAGATAAATCAGATGCTGCAACGTCCCGGCATGGTCGCTGTACGCCCGTCGCTCCGTCAGGCGCCCGCTCTCAGGGCAATACTTGAGGGTCGTTTGTACATCGTTACCCGCCACTTCCCGTTCAACCTGCCCCTCGGCGTTGTACTGGATATCGCTGACCAGCGTTTGCCAGGTGGTCAGCCCCTGAAGTTGCAGGCGCGTCTCACGCAAGCGGCCGTCAAGGGTCAGGCTGAAGATCTGGCGGTTGCCCTTGGCATCGACCTGTTCCAGCACATCATTGAGCGGACCGAAATTCCACGTCGAGATGGCGCCCTCCCCCGGTTCAAGCAGCCGCTGGCGATCGGCTTCCAACGCCGGCCAGTCAGGTGCAACAGGGTCCAGGGTGAAGTGACGGACTTGCTTCACGCATTGGTCGGTGATTGAAAATGCCTCGAACAGCACCGTCCCTGCGGGGGCGTCATGACGGATCAACTGCCCGCATTGATTCTGGACGCCATGATCGGGACCGCCATAGGCCATGCGTTCAACCGCCCTTCGCGGTTCAGTCACGCCTTGCTCGAACACTGCCACGGGGCGAAGCAAGTCGTCGTACTCGACCTCGCGTCTGGTGCCTCGGCGGTCCCACCCCAGCAACACCTCATTGCCTAGCCCCGGCAGGTTGAGCTGCCAACCGGCATCGACGCTGTCAGTGAACAGCGCGTTACCCGACAGCGAAAACACCGTCGAGAGGTTGGCGGGTGTCAGCGGCTCTTCTTGTTTCAGTGCCCAAAGCCGCGGATCCCATTGTTCAACCCCACGTCCTGCAGCATCGTAAAAAGTGCGGTTGATACGTACCTGAGTGGGGTCGTCTTCGACGGCGCGCCAATAATCAACCGAACGGATCGGCAGACCACGCGGGTCGACAACGGACAATCCGGGGGTTTTGTGGTGCATTTCCATCATCAAGGCCTGCATGCCGGTGGCGTCCTTGTTTACCAGCGGTCATCTAACCGCTACGGGACAGGTCAGGCTACTGTCAGAAATTACAGTGCCGACGAACGGTAAAGGACCTTGATCGACGCATGTCCATTCCTTCGGCCCTTCGGTAGGATGGTGGTCATGAGTTCAAGGAGCGTTCAAACATGTTCATCGGCGTCCTGCTGGTCATCACCTGGCTGATTTTGTTGCTGCGCTACCCGACCAAGGCGTTGCCGGTCTCCGTGGCAGCGGCCATTGGGTTGGGTCTGGTGGCAACGTGGGTGATCTGGATGGACAGCCGCGAGGTCAAGCAACTGGCGCGCCTGGAGTTGCGCATCACCTACGCGCCCGAACACTGCCCTGCGGACCGACCGTTGCTATTGAAAATGAACAACGGCAACGACGTGCCGCTGACCGAACTGCGCTGGCGCATCGCAGCCTATGCACCGGGCGATACGGTGAATCTGGCCGACAATCAATACGCCGCACCGCGCTATCGCGGCCCCGGCGAACTGCAGGCCGGCGCGAACTGGGAAGACTGTTTGCCCCTGCCGCCTCTGCGCCCTGGCTATCGCCCGCAAACACTGGAGTTTCGCGCCGAGCGTTTGCAGGGTAGTTTCTCCGATTAATCCCCTATCTCTTTTTGCACAAGGACCGCGCCATGCCCGTTGCGTTGATTACCGGTTGTTCCAGCGGCATTGGCCGCGCCCTCGCCGATGTGTTCAAAAATGCCGGATACGACGTCTGGGCCAGCGCCCGCAAGGCTGAAGACGTGGCAGCCCTGACCGCTGCCGGTTTCACCGCCGTGCAACTGGACGTCAACGACGGCGCCGCACTCGAACACTTGAGCGAGCGCATCAACCAGCAACATGGCGGCCTCGACGTGCTGATCAACAATGCCGGTTACGGCGCCATGGGGCCGTTGCTCGACGGCGGTGTGCCGGCCATGCAGCGGCAATTCGAAACCAATGTGTTCGCCATCGTCGGCGTTACCCGCGCCTTGTTCCCGGTGCTGCGTCGCGCCAAGGGTCTGGTGGTGAACATCGGCAGCGTGTCCGGAGTTTTGGTCACGCCATTCGCCGGCGCCTACTGCGCCTCGAAAGCGGCGGTGCATGCCTTGACCGATGCGTTGCGCATGGAACTGGCGCCGTTTGGCGTGCGGGTCATGGAAGTCCAGCCGGGCGCCATTGCTTCCAGTTTTGCCAAGAATGCCGGTCATGAGGCTGAGCAGTTGATTACCGAACAATCGCCTTGGTGGCCGCTGCGTGACGGCATTCGCGCGCGGGCCAAAGCCTCTCAGGACAACCCGACCCCGGCCAGTGAATTTGCCACCGGTTTGCTCAAGGCCGTGCAGCAGAGCAAACCACCGCGCCTGATTCGTCTGGGCAATGGCAGTCGGGCGTTGCCGTTACTGGCGGGGTTGTTGCCTAAAGGGCTGCTGGAGGCAGGGTTGATGAAGCGGTTCGGGCTGAAGGGGCAACTTCCATGACTGATTACACCGAATACTTTGATGAAGTGATCCAGGCTCACGTCGCCATTGAGCAGTGGTTGGCCGAGGAACAGGACGAACCGGCACTTGAACAGTTGCTGACGCGTTTTTCACCGCAGTTTTCCATGGTCTCGCCGTTGGGTCGGGTGCTGGATTTTGACGCGTTGAGCGAATTGTTTTTGATGGCGGGCGGGAAGAAACTCGGATTCAGAATTGAGCTCAGCGAATTGCGCGGCATCGCCCTGTATGACAGTGGCGCGGTGGTGAGTTATCGCGAGCAGCAGACCGACGCAACCGGCCTGCATTCTGATCGTCGCTCGACAGTGGTATTTGAGAAACAGGCCTCCGGCCAGGTTATCTGGCGGCACTTGCAGGAGACGTTTTGCAGCAAGTAAGTAGTCGCAGACGCGGGGACGGTGAAATTGCAAAACCGCTTGATGTCCGTAAAATGCCCCGCGAGAAGTTCCAAAGACCTCTTACACAAAGAGTCTAGTTAAACCAAGGACGAGTCCCCATGACCAGCACAAGGAAGCTCTATAAAAGTGCACCTATAACGTATCCCTCCGCGCCACTTCATCATTCAAAACGCCTATAACTTACGATCTCGCACTTCGGACAATCACGTATTTTTTACGCGTATCCAAGTCAGGGACATCTTGAAAATCCTGATTATTTTTTTAATCAGGCTGGGGACATCACTTGAAATTTCATCACTTCCTGCCACTGGCAGCCGTCACCGTACTCATCGGCTGCAGCACCCATCCGGCTGAATCCGACCTCAATGACACACTGCCTAAATTGACCCTGCAGCAGGTTTTACCCGCCGCAACGGCCAATGAATACTGCAACAGTACAACGGACAGCGACATTGCCTATGGTGTCGGCTACAACTTGTACAACGAAGACAAACTTCAGGAAGCCAAAAGCTGCCTGATCATGGCAGCCCCCAAGCACGACAGAGCCTTTTGCTATTTGTCGATGATTGCCGAGCAAGAACATTCCAGAAACACGATCGACAGAAACACTGAAGCCTTCAACTATCTGGCTTATTCCGCATCACGAAATGACTGGTGCGCCGAATATGGCATGTATCAAAACTTCACCGAGGGCCGTCGCGGTACCACGCCGGATCAGGCGCTGGGGGAGCGCTGGCTGGAACGCTCTGCCAAGCATGGTTATCCGGACGCACAACAGACATTGGCCATGCACTACACCAGCCGAGGCGACCTGGCCTCAAGTTATGCCTGGGTCAAAATCATGAGTATCGGGGATGATCCGAGCAACGCTCAGACCCTGAAGGAAAGGATGACGCCGGAGCAAGTCGCTCAAGGCGACAAGCTATTTGTCGAGCTGAGAAAAGTCGTTGCCAGCAAGCAAGCCTTGTATGAAGAAGCCCGGGTAGAAGAGGCTGTTATTTTTGCCGCGGATATCCATACAGAGTCGCCTGATACGTTCAAAGGCATGTCGCCCGAAGCGCGCCAGAACTTTGTCAGAACAACCATTGCCACGGCACGTGAACGCGAGCTCTTTAAAAAGCGCGGTGCCGTCAGCAATTACGTCATCGTCGCGTGGCATGCACAGCAGCAATATCCGTCGGTCGATATCGCGCAAAACAAGCAGATCGTTACGGTACTGAATAACCTCGACCTGAGCGCGGATGAAACCGTCACTCAATCGCTGGCCATTCTGAAAAAAACCTACCCATAAAGCGGTGCTCTGTGCACCTTGCGATGACCACAAGGTGCACAGATTGATCAGTGGGAACCAGGCCTGTGGATTAATGGCGGTCTTGTTGATTCACCACCACCGTGCACGTAATCCCCGCCGCCAACAGCACACCCTCCGGCACTTCATCAATGTGAATCCGCACCGGCACCCGCTGCGCCAAACGCACCCAGTTAAAGGTCGGGTTCACATCGGCAATCAGCTCGCGACTCTCCGGGTTATCACGGTCGTAGATGCCGCGAGAAATGCTTTCCACATGCCCCTTCAACACTTCCCCGCTCATGAGTTGCATGTCGGCTTTATCGCCGACCCGCACGTGGGGCAATTTGGTTTCTTCGAAGAAGCCGTAGACCCAGAACGAGTTCATGTCGACCACGGCCATTTTCGCTTCACCGATGCGCGCGTAATCGCCGCGATGCACATTGAGATTGGTCACGTAACCGTCCACCGCTGCGCGGACCTCTGTGCGTTTGAGGTTCAGTTCGGCGGCTTCGAGCTGCGCCTGAGCGTGCTGGTAATCGGCCAGGGCCGAGTCGGCGATGTTGCTGGCGTCATCACGGTTTTCCCTGGAGATCACCAGGTTGTCCATGTCGGCGCGGCGGTGGGCATTGACCTTGCGCATCTCCCACGTCGACTTGCGTGACGCTACCAGCGACTGTGCCTGTTTGACCGCAATGCGGTAGTGCTCGGGATCGATCCGCATCAGCAAATCGCCCTTCTTCACCTGTTGATTGTCGCGCACTGGCACGTCCACCACTTCCCCGGTGACGTCGGCGGCGACGTTGATGATGTCGGCGCGCACCCGACCATCGCGAGTCCACGGCGTGTCCATGTAATGCACCCACAGGGTCCGGCCGATCCACATCGCAAGGGCCAGCACCAACAGGGTGGCGAGCAGGCTGAAAAGCTTTTTCATCAGGGCCTTCTTCAGTGATAGAGAGTCAACGGTAAACAGTCAGCGCCAGAGCGCCGAACAGACAGGTAAACAAACTCAGGCGCAGCAGCGCCGGGTGCCAGAACAAACGGTACAGATCGAACCCGGACAGGAACCGATCAAGTGCCCAGGCCAGTGCAGCCGCAATGAAAAACATCAGGGTCATGGTCGGCATGTACACGCCGTGGAAGGCGATTTCACGAGGCATGTTCAAGTCCTTGAGGCTTGGTGTTGGTGTAAGCCGCGAGCGGTGATTGCGGGTCCAGCAACGAAGTGCGGATGAAGTGCAAATAGCTCTTCACCCGACGCAGGGCCGAGGTGTCGAAGTGCGGCGCGAAAGGTTCGTCGGTGGCTTGCACGCGGCTGATCGCGTGATCGACGGCGATCAGTCCACGCTCCAGATTGCTCTGGCTCGGTTGCAGAAACAGCCGCACCAGCGAGCGGCCCATCACCCGGATTGCCTGACGCCACGGTTGGGATTCGGCATAGGCCGGATGCACCGGCAGGATCGCCTGCTCCTTGCGCAACTCGATGATCGCGTGGCCGACTTCCAGCACCACGAACATCCAGCGCAGCAAGTCCCGTTGCACCTGCGGCTGCCCCGCCGCGAGACCGTAGGCCTGATGCAGCAGGTCGCGGGTGCTGCTTTCGAAACTCGACGCCAAACCCTTGAGTTTGCCGCTGATGGCGTACACCACCTGGCCACGCAAATCCTGCTCCAGCCGACGCCACAACCAGCGGCTGTTCGGCGGCAGAATGATCGCCCCGGCCGCCGCGCACACCAGCATGCCGAGCACCATGGCGATGTAGTCATTGATGAACGCGTAAGGGTTGTAAACGGTGAGGTTGTCCGGCACCGAACCGGTGCTGAAGAAGATCAGCAAACCGAGACCGACACCGGCGTATTGCGGCCGTGAAGTCAGGAACGAACCGAGCACGATCACCGGTGCGAGCATCACGCAGAGCAACGGAAAACCGTCGATCCAGGGGAAGATGAAAAACATCTCGACGAAGCCGATCAGCGCCCCGAGGAGCGTCCCGCAAGCCATCTGAAAGGCCATGCGTTTTGGATTCGGTGTCGCCGCTGAGAGGCCCACGGTAGCGGCGGCAATCAGGGTCATGGTCGCACCGCTCGGCCACGCAGTGGCGACCCAATAGCTGCCCAGAACCACCAGAATGAACGCCGCGCGAATCCCCGAGGCGGCCGACGCCATCCAGTTGGTTTGCGGGGTGAACGGCTCATCCCATTGCTCGCGCGCATGACTGTGATCGGCCAGCGACGCGTGGGTCTGTGCATAACTGTGCAAGTCGTCGACGAAGCGATAGAGCAGCTCGTACGCGGTATGAAAATCCAGCTGCTCGGCGTCGCTCGGGTCGCTCTCCTGAAATACCGTCCGCAAGCTGCGAACGCGTGCCGGCAAACCTTCTTTATAGGCGGTCAACGCGATCACCAGACGCCCTGCATCAGCGTTGGTCAGCGCGCGGCCGCTGAAGCCGTCGAGCAGTTCGGCGAGGTCTTGCAAACCCGGTTTGATCGCCGCGACCACGTGATCGGTGCCGCTGCTGCGCAAGCGTTCGAGCAACTGGTGCAAGGCGTTGAAACGGGTGGTAATGCCCATGAACTCGCTGTTCAAGCGGCTGAGTCGACCGTTGCGTCGACGCATGTGCGGGTCTTCGAACACGGTGACACTGCGCAGCCCTTCCAATCCGACAGCCTCGGCGATGAAGCGCACGTTGCTTGCCTCGAAAGCCTCCCGTTTACTCCGACCGCGCAAGCCATCGGTGACGAATAGCGCGAACACGCCGAAGCGCTGATACAAGGCGTTGCGCATGGCGGCGCTGGCGGATTGCGGCATGATCGCGGCGCTGACCAGCGTGGAGCAAATAATCCCCAGGGAGATTTCCAGCACCCGCCACACGGCGGCCATGAACGCGCCGTCCGGGTGCGCCAGTGCGGGCAAACCAACCATCGCGGCGGTGTACCCGGCGAGCACAAAACCGTAGGCGCGGAAGTTGCGATAGCGCGCCGCGCCCGCTGAACAGATGCCCACCCAGATCGCCAACGAACCGAGGAACAGCTCGGTGTTCTGCGCAAACAAGGCAATCAACGCGACCATCACCGCCGAGCCGGCCAATGTCCCAAGGAAGCGATAGAAACTCTTGGCCAACACGTGGCCGCTTTGCGGTTGCATGACGATGAACACAGTGATCATCGCCGTGCGCGGCTGCGGCAACTCCAGGCGCATGGCCAGCCACAGGGTCAGGAACGCCGCGAACAAGACCTTGAAAATGTAGACCCAGGTCACGCCATCGCTGCGCGCCCAGTCGAAGAAACCCCGGCGCCATTCAAGGGAATACAGCCAGCGCAAAGGTGCGGGCAAGGGAGTCATGAAATCCTGCTCATAGAAATTAAGACCGGACACGGCACCTGTGGGAGCGAGCTTGCTCGCGATAGCGGTGTGTCATTCAACATCTCTGTTGCTGATCCACTGCTTTCGCGAGCAAGCTCGCTCCCACAGGGGTATGTGTTCAATTCGAGATACTTTTAAGAAGAGTCGGGGTTTTCGGTGCCGCGGTCTGGCTGTCTTTCGGCACATCGTCGCCCGCGCCCAATCCACCGCCCAAAGCCGTCACCAATTCCGCATGAGCACTCAGTCGCGCCGCCTGCACCTGCTGCTGAACCTGCTGCTGTTTGAACAACAGCGTTTGGGCGTTGAGCACGTTGAGGTAGTCGGTGAGGCCGCGCTGGTAGGCGATCATCGCGATGTCATAAGTCTTCTGCGCAGTGGCCACCGACTCGGCAGCAAAGGCCTGTTGCTTGTCCATGGATTCGCGGCGGATCAACTGGTCAGAGATATTTTTCAGTGCGTTGACCAGCGTCTGGTTGTACTTGGCCACGGCGATGTCGTAACCGGCCGAAGCTTCGCCCAGCTCCGAGCGCAACCGGCCGCCATCGAAGATCGGCAACGAGATCGCCGGGCCGACGCTGTAGTTGAGCTTCTTGCCAGTCAAAAACTCCAGCGCCCCGCCGCCGGTGGCCATGTAGCCAAGGCTGCCGACCAGGTCGACGTTGGGGTAGAAACCGGCATGGGCGACATCAATACCGCGCGCCTGGGCCGCCACTTGCCAACGACTGGCAACCACGTCCGGGCGTTGGCCGAGCAGTTGCGCGGGCAAGGTCGACGGCAACCTCAGTGCTGCGCCCAACGACAACGTCGGCCGTTGCAACTGCGCACCCTCCCCCGGGCCTTTGCCCGCAAGGGCCGCGAGCTGATTGCGGCTGAGGGCGATTTCTTCGTCCAGCGCATCGATCTGGCGGTGTGTTTCCGGCAGCGGCGTTTCGGCCTGACTAACTTCGAAATGGGTGCCGATTCCACCGTTCAGGCGCTTCTGCGCCAGGTCGAGAATTTGCTGCTGCTGTTTCAAGGTCGCGGCGACGATGTCCCGTTGCGCGTAATGCAACGACAGCTCGATGTAGGCGCGCACGATGTTGTTCTGCAATTCGAGCTGGGCCAGACGCGCTTCCGCAGCAGTCATGTGCGCCATGTCGACGGCGCGCTCGGTGGCGTTACTTTCACGGCCCCAAAGGTCGAGGGCATAGCTGAAGCCCAGCGCGGCATTGTTGTCCCAGGTGGTGGTGTTCGCCAATTCGCCCGGTCCGTAGAACTGATCAGTGGGCCAGTTGTGGCGTTTGAGGGTGGATTCGCCATTGATCTGTAGCGACTCGGCGGACTCGGCGATCCCGGCCATGGATTTGGCCTGACGCACTCGCGCCGCCGCCATGGCCATGGTCGGGCTGCCTTGCAAGGCGAGGTCGATCCAGCGGTTCAATTGCGGGTCGCCATACGCCTGCCACCATTGGGCGGTAGGCCAGTGAGCGTCCTGTGCAGCGTTCTGAATGGCTTCGTCGGTGGCCAATGAGTTGGCCTCGAGTGCCTTGCCCTGCGGGGCAATACCTCCGGTACCGATGCAGCCGCTGATTGCCAGGGTTAAAGTCAAAACACTGAGCGTCTGAAGCGCTCTGTTGATGCGACGCGGCACTGCTGCGATTTCCTGAACTGAGGGAGATCCCCTGTAGGAGCTGTCGAGTGAAACGAGGCTGCGATCTTTTGATGTTGCCTTTAAAAGCAAAGATTAAAAGATCGCAGCCTCGTTTCACTCGACAGCTCCTACAGAGGTGGCCGCAATTCTAGGGGTGGGTTTGGATGGCGATAAGCTGGGAATCCTGTGAATCTTTGTTACCGTTAACGCGATAATCCCTTGGTCGGGGTCTCAGTCGCCGTAACTTCGTGTCACAATTTGCCATCGCCTCCGAGAGCACCCCATGGACACTTTGCAAAACATGCGCGCCTTCAGTCACGTGGCCGAGGCCGGCAGCTTCACCGCCGCCGCCGTGCAACTCGACACCACGACGGCCAACGTTTCGCGCGCGGTCTCCAACCTGGAAGCCCACCTGCAAACCCGCCTGCTCAACCGCACCACCCGACGCATCGCCCTGACCGAAGCCGGCAAGCGCTATCTATTGCGCTGCGAACAGATCCTGGCCTACGTCGAAGAAGCCGAAGCCGAAGCCAGCGACGCCCACGCCCGCCCGGCCGGGCAGCTCAAGGTGCACACCATGACCGGCATCGGTCAGCACTTCGTGATCGACGCCATCGCCCGCTACCGCAAGACCCACCCCGACGTCACCTTTGACCTGACCATGGCCAACCGCGTGCCGGACCTGCTCGACGAGGGCTACGACGTGTCCATCGTCCTCGCCAGCGAACTGCCGGACTCGGGCTTCGTCTCCCAGCGTTTGGGCATCACCTACAGCATCGTTTGCGCCTCGCCCGCGTATGTGAAAGCCAACGGCTGCGCGCAGAAACCCAGCGATTTGCTGAACCACGCGTGCCTGCGTTTGGTAAGCCCGGTGATTCCGCTGGAGAAATGGACCTTCGACGGTCCTGAAGGCCAGGAAATGGTGACCATCAATAGCTCACCGTTTTTGGTGAATTCGGCTGATGCGATGAAGACAGCAATCATCAGCGGCATGGGGGTCGGGGTTTTGCCGGTGTATGCGGCGATTGAAGGCTTGCGCAACGGGACGCTGGTGCGGGTGATGCCGAACTACCGGTCGCAGGAATTGAATCTGTATGCGATCTACCCGTCGCGGCAGTATCTGGATGCGAAGATCAAGACGTGGGTCGAGTATCTGCGCGGGTCGTTGCCGGAGATTTTGGCGGCGCATCAGGCGGAATTGGTAGCGTATGAGTTGAGTGGGAGCATGGGTGGGGTTCGGGTGGCGAACTGATTTCGCAGAACCCTGTGGGAGCAAGCTCGCTCCCACAGTTAAGCGAAGGACACCCGGAAATCCGGGTACTCGCATAAAAGCGAGGAAGAATGTTAGCGTGCTTGGCATTCACCTGCGCCCGAGAGCCCTCCTCCCATGAAAAAGACCGTCCTCGCCTTCAGCCGCGTCACCCCCGAAATGATCGAACGCCTGCAGCAAGACTTCGACGTCATCGTCCCGAACCCGAAAAACGGCGACATCAACGCCCAATTCAACGAAGCCCTGCCCCACGCGCATGGCCTGATCGGGGTCGGTCGCAAACTCGGTCGCGCACAACTGGAGAGCGCCGCCAAACTCGAAGTCGTCTCCAGCGTCTCGGTCGGCTACGACAACTACGACGTCGCCTACTTCAACGAACGCGGGATCATGCTCACCAACACCCCTGACGTCCTCACCGAAAGCACCGCCGACCTGGCCTTCGCCCTGCTCATGAGCAGCGCCCGCCGCGTCGCCGAACTGGACGCCTGGACCAAGGCCGGCCAATGGCAAGCCACCGTCGGGGCGCCATTGTTCGGTTGCGATGTGCACGGCAAGACCCTGGGCATCGTCGGCATGGGCAACATCGGCGCGGCCATCGCCCGACGTGGGCGGCTGGGCTTCAACATGCCGATCCTCTACAGCGGCAACAGCCGCAAGACCGAGCTGGAGCAAGAACTCGGCGCGCAGTTCCGCAGCCTTGATCAACTGCTGGCCGAAGCTGATTTCGTTTGCCTGGTGGTGCCGCTCAGCGAAAAAACCAGACACCTGATCAGCCATCGCGAACTGGCGTTGATGAAGCCAAGCGCGATTCTGGTGAACATTTCCCGCGGCCCGGTGGTGGACGAACCCGCCTTGATAGAAGCCCTGCAAAACAACCGGATTCGCGGCGCCGGGCTGGACGTTTACGAGAAAGAGCCGCTGGCCGAATCCCCTCTGTTCCAGCTGAAAAACGCGGTGACATTGCCGCACATCGGCTCGGCGACTCATGAAACCCGCGAAGCCATGGCCAACCGTGCCTTGGCTAACTTGCGCAGCGCTTTGCTGGGTGAGCGACCGCAAGATCTGGTGAACCCACAAGTGTGGAAAGGCTGATCAAAACGGGCAGATGTTTTTAAACATCTGCCCACTGGGTTACACAACTTGCAATTCAGTCAACCCACGTAAAGCAGTTAAGCAGTTAAGCAGTTAAGCAGTTAAGCACTATAAACTCCCCGCAACTTATCCGACTCAACGGAAAACAGTGACGGAGAACACAAGCTTGAACAACCTTACAACCGACAAGCTCATCAGATATATAAAAACCCTGCTCATTATCTATATAAGCTTTTTTGGCCTGCTCGTGATGTACAGCAACTTCACCGACTACGCATCAAACTATGAATACGTCGGCCACGTGCTAAGCATGGACACCACCCGGAGCAACCCCACACTGAGTTACAGGGCAATCACCTCGCCCATGCTTCACCACCGAATTTACTGGTTGATTATTACCTTGGAAGTTACCTTCACGACCTATTGCCTGATAGGCGCCTTTCATCTTTATCGACAAATAAACGGGTCTGCGGAAGAATTTCACGAGGCAAAAAAGTTTTCACTCATTGGTTTAATGATTGGTATTTTTGTCTATTACGTTTGCCTGCAGGTTATCGGAGTCGAATGGTTCAACATGGACACCTCACAAGTATGGAACGCCAAGGACTGGGCTCGACATATAGTTGACTTCCTACTTCCATTGCTGATATTCGTCGCGCTCCGGACCGAGCGCTGAGCTACCTCAACGCTCCACCCGAACCTTTACGCGAGCTTGCCGTTCCCTTGCACCATCGGCGCCCTGGGCTTACGAAACACCAGCACATTGCCCAGCATCACCAGTACCAAACCCACCAGCGCGGGCGCGGTCCATTGGTAGCCTTCGGCAAACGCCGACACGTTCAGCGCCACAATGGGGAACAGCACGGTGCAATAGGCTGCGCGCTCCGGCCCCATCCGCCCGACCAGCGTCAGGTAGGCGGTGAAACCGATTACCGAACCCGGAATCACCAGGTACAGCAGCGAGCCGATGTAGCGCGCATTCCATTCCATGTCGAACGGAATGCCTTTGACCAGGCACCACACCGACAGCATGGCCGCGCCATAGGCCATGCCCCAGGCATTGGTGGTCAGCGGTTTCAAGCCGGCCTTCTGTTGCAGGCTCGACAGCATGTTGCCCGCCGAGAAACACAGCGTCCCGAGCAATGCCAGCCCCAGCCCGAGCAAGGTTTGCGGGCTCGCGGTGTGGCCCGCCACCTCAGGCCAGAACAACAGGCCAAGCCCAAGCAGCCCCAGCGCACCGCCCATCAATACATTGCGAGCGACTTTCTGGCCGAAGAACACGCGTGCATTGAGCGCGTTCCACAACGTGGCGGTGGAAAACACCACCGCGACCAGACCGCTGGGGATCCATTGGCTGGCCGTCAGGAAACACATGAAATTGATGCAGAACAGGCACAACCCCTGCGCCAGACAGATCAGATGCCCGCGACGGTTCATCACTTGCAGGCGGCGACTCAGCAGCAGCATGACGAACAGCACCAACGCCGCGAGGCCGAAGCGATAAACGATCGACACCGGAATCGCCACCACGCCCAGTTGCCATTTCAAGGCAATCCAGGTGGTGCCCCAGATCAGCACGGTCAGCAAATACAACGACAGGTTCATGGCAAAGCTCCTCAATAGGGGCTAAGTGTCCTGCGCCAAGGCCTTTCGCACTTGCATAAACTTGCGCTTTTGTCGGGCCACAGGCTGGCAGCCGAACGGCTACGGAGTAGGATGCAAGGCGTCAAAGAGAAGCCATCATGCCTGCACTGGAAACCCTGCAAGTCTTTCAAGCCCTCAACCGCTCGCCCAATGCTCGCCTCGAGCACAGCGCCGAGCTCGGTGACGGCATGGCTGCAGCCTTGTGGAGCAATCATCACGACGCGCAGGATTACGAGGCGCCAAGCCACCACACCCTGTCCTGCTACATCGCCGGCGGCACCGGGACCTTTCGCCGTGACCAGCCCGGCACCAAGGGCGGCCCCGACAAGCTGTGCATCCTGCCGGCCGAGCATCAATCGGGCTGGGTGATCAACGGCGACATTCGCCTGGCGCACGTGTATTTCAGTCCCGAGCAATTCGCCCTCGGCTGCGTCACGCTGCTGGACCGCGAACCTCGCGAACTGCAGCTGCGTGAAGCCACCTTTCTGGACGACCCGGCGCAAGCCCGGCGCTTTCGGCAAATGCTCACACTCAACTGGGACGAACCCGGCGAACGCGTGCTCACCAGCAGCCTGGCCCATGAAATGCTCAGCCACGTTTTGCTCGGCCAGGTCGGGATGCGTGAGGGGTTGCGGCTCAAGGGTGGACTGGCGGCGCATCAGCGGCGGCAGTTGGTGGAGTTCATCGACAACCAATTGGCCGAGGCCATCAGCCTGGGGCAGTTGGCGGCGTTGTGTGCGTTGTCGGAATACCATTTTGCGCGGATGTTTCGCGAGAGCTTTGGGTTGCCGCCGCATCAGTATGTGTTGGCTCGCAGACTGAGCCGGGCGCGGGAGTTGTTGCGTTCGACGTCGCAGCCGTTGGGGGAGATTGCATTGGCGTGCGGGTTTGCCAGTGCGAGTCATTTCACCAATCGGTTTCGTCAGGCATTGGGTGGAACGCCTGGAGAATATCGGCAGGCGTTTTTGCGGTAGGCCTGAAGATTATTGGTGCCTGTCAGGCCGACATCGCGAGCAGGCTCACTCCCACATTTGGAATGCATTCCCCTGTGGGAGTGAGCTTGCTCGCGATGAACGATGACGCGGTCTGCGGTCAGAACTCCAGCGTGCTCGACAACGAAATCTGCCGCGAATCGCCCATCGACACAAAGAACCGGCTCGCCGCCGAGGTGTAGTAGGTGCGGTCAAACAGGTTCTTCACGTTGAGCTGGAACTTGACCTTCTGCCCTTCGACTTTGGTGTCGTAGGTAGCGAACGCATCGGCCACGGTGTAGCTCGGCAGGTTGAAATCGTTCACGGCGTTACCCGCTCGCTCACCGACATAACGCGCACCCGCGCCGACCCGCAGCTGATCGCCACCAACGATGGTGCCGAAGTCATAAACCGCTGACAGCGAGCCGCTATTCTTCGCGACGTTTTGCAGTTTTTTGCCTTTGTAGGTCGGGTCTTCGGTGACTTCGGCATCGGTGTAGGCATAGCTGCCGATCATGCTCCAGCGATCACTCAACTGACCGCTCAAGTCCACTTCCAGACCACGGGAACGCACTTCACCGGCGGCGCTGTAGATCGTCACCGGACCTTCGGAGTTGGCCACCAGCACGTTGCGTTTCTTGATGTCGAACAGCGCAACGTTACCGGTGACGCGACCCGGCATGTCGAGCTTGGCGCCGATTTCCCAGGACTTGGCTTCTTCCGGTGCGACGCTGCCGTCAAGCACGGTGCTGCTGCCGCTCAATGGCGCGATGGTCGAGTTGGGTTTGAACGACTCGGTGTAGCTGCCGTAAAACGACAGTTCATCGGTGTAGCGGTACACCAGGCCCGCACGCGGCACCCACTTCTGGCCGTTGCTGTCGGTGTTGGCCTTGAACGGCACGCCTTTGCCGGCGTACTGGTCGTATTCCTGGAAGCGCCCGCCGGCGACGAAAATCCATTGATCGGTCAGGTGGATCGAGTCCTGGAGGAATACCGAATCGCTGCGCAGTTCATCGGTCTGCGCGCTGTCCGCCGGGCTGACGGTGGTGCCGGCGACTTCACGGCCGTATACCGGGTTGATGTAACTGAAAGTACTCAAGCTTTTCTGACGGATCAGGTCTTCGCGGTAAATCTTGCGGTATTCGTCATCGACGCCGAACACCAGGTCATGTTTCATCCCCGCGAGCTGGACATTGCCTTCAAGGCTGGCGGTGGTGAAGCGGTCGGTGCTGATGGCGTTTTGAGTGCCGTCCATGCTGCGGGTCAGGGTGCCTTTCTTGGTGTCGATGGCGGTGATGCGCACCTGGCTGGCGTCGTAGGTTTCGCGGTTCCAGCTGTAGCCGAAGTGGGCTTTCCAATTGTCGTTGAGCTCGTGATCGGCCTCGAAGTGATACAGGTCCGAGCGCCCTTCCATATTGTTGAAGGGCTCGTCGAGACGACGCTCACGGGAGATGTCCAGCGGATGATTGTCACGCGGGTCGATGATCGTACCGCGGTCGAACGGGGTCAGAAACTCGCGGTGTTCGTAGGAGAACAGCAGCTTGGTGCTTTCGCCGAACCAGGCCAGTGACGGTGCTACCAATGTCTCGCGGTGAGTACCGAAGTTGCGCCAGTAGTCTTCGTCTTCGTGGTCCAGGACCATGCGATAGGCCAACCCGGAATCACCCAACGCGCCAGTGCTGTCGAGGCCGCCACCGCTGCCGTTTTTGCCGTCGCCATAGGTCGAGCCGCGCAGGGTCAACGCGTTGTACTGCTCAAGCTCGGGCTTTTTGCTGACCATGTTGACCACGCCGCCCGGGTCCTGGATGCCGTAAAGCAAGGAGGCCGGGCCCTTGAGCACTTCGACCCGGTCCACGGTCGCATTCATGCCACGACCCTGCACGATCGGCATGCCGTCGCGCATGATCGAACCGTTGCGATTGTCGCCGAAGCCGCGAGTCATCACCGAGTCCTGAGTACTCGCCAGTGTGTTGCCTTGGGTGATGCCGCTGACGTTGGCCAGCGCGTCGTCCAGATTGCGCGGCGCTTGATCGCGAATAACCTGCGCCGGAACCACGTTGACGGTCTGGGGAATTTCCTGGAGCAAGGCCGATGAGCGCATCACCGAACTGGTGGGCGGCGGCTGATAGCTCATGGACTGATCAGCCACCGAGGTGATGGTGGTCGCGCCCAGGTTCAAGGCGCCATCGGTAGGCAATGGCTCAAGCACCAACGTGTGGCCGTCGGTACGGCGGAAGGTAAAACCCGAACCGCTGAGCAAACGCTGCATCGCCTGCTCGGCGCTCATCTGCCCGCTGAGCGCTGGAGCGTTGATGCCGTACGGCGCCTCATCGGTATAGACCACGCTGATGCCGGTGATCCGGCTGAAGTCACTCAAGGCCTGGGGCAACGGTTTGGCGGCCATTGCGAAGCTGAACGGCGCACTCTGTCGGGCACTGCCGGCCTCAGCCGCCACCGCCACACTCAACGGCAGCAATGCCAGCGCCGAAAAGCTCAAGGCACACGTACCCAACCACTGTTTGACCGAACCCGATTTCGCCCTGGACTTCATTGCTCATGACCTGTGTAGAACCTACGGAATGCGAATGACTCGCAGTTTCAGTCACTACACGGATGGCGTCGGGGTTTACCTCACCAGAAATTTTGAAAATATTTGAAAAAAATCAAAAGATCGCAGCCTTCGGCAGCTCCTACATGAGTACGCGTTCCTCTGTAGGAGCTGCCGAAGGCTGCGATCTTTTGATTTTGCTTCAGCGCAAAATAATCAGATGCCCCAAAACCTTGCGCTGCTCAAACCCCAAGACTCCCTGCAACGAACTCAACACCGCCTGCGGATCCTTGCTCGGAAAACTGCCACTGACCCGCCGCGCCGCGAGCTCATCGTTGAGCAGCACAATCCGTCCCGGGTAATACCGCCCCAGGTCTTGCACCACATCAGCGAGTGTCGCCTTGTAGTAATTGAGCCAACCCTGACGCCACGCCAACTGCGCTTCGCTGTCGACACTGTGGAGTTTTTCCGCCGAACCCTCGCCATAGGCCACTTGCTGGCCAGCGGTGAGGATTTGTTGCGCGGAGTTCTTGTCCGCCGTCACACCAACCCGCCCCGACAACACCGTGACCTGCGCGCCGTGCCGTTGCAGACGCACTTCGAACTGAGTCCCCAGCACCCGCGCCTGACCCTTTTCAGCGCCCACCACGAACGGCTCGCCGGTGTGGGTCACGCTGAAAAATCCGGCGCCGCGCCGCAGCTGAACGTGCCGCTCACCACGACTGAAATCCACCGCAATCGCGCTGTCGGCATCAAGCGTGACTTGCGAGTGATCCGCCAACGTGACAGTGCGAACTTCCCCCGGCGCCGACACATAGTCCGCACCCAGATCATCGACCCAGCGCGACGGTTGCCAGCCAGCGCCGAAGCCAATCATCAGCACCAGACACGCGGCCATTGCCAACGCCCCGGACCAACGCCGAACGCTGGTACGGCGCGAGCGATTCATGGCATTGAGATAACCCTGCAAGGCAAACGCGTCTTCATCGGCCAGTGTTCGGGCCGGCGTTTCGGACAACTCCCACACCACTTGCGCCTGAGCGTAAGCCTCGGCATGGGCCGGGTCGGCCTGTAACCAATGACTGAAGGTGGCCTGATCGCCGCTGCTGGGCTGGTCATGCAACAGACTCAGCCAGGCGAAGGCCGCCTGTTCCTGAGCAGGCGTCGGGGTGACGCGTTCGGTGTTGTTCACGGTGCTTTCCCTGGCGTGCGCGGTTCAGGTTCCCGCAGGCTGGCCTTGCAAGCCTCGAGGGCGCGCATCATATGTTTTTCCACGGCGCTTTGGGACAAACCCATGGCCTTGGCGATTTCGGCGTATTTGCGCCCGTGGATACGGTTGAGCAAAAAGATCTGCCGCGTGCGCTCAGGCAACGCGCGCAACGCCGCTTCGACGTGACGCAAGTCGTTGCCCGCCTCCAACGCCGCTTGCGGTTCGCTGCCGTGGCTGTCCGGTTGATCCGGCATCCAGCCCTCGTTGACCCGCACCCGCGTGCCTTCGCTGCGCAAATGGTCGATGGCGATGTTGCCGGCGCAGCGCAACAGGTAAGTGCTGAGCTCTTCGACCTGCACCAGCGGTCGACGCCAGAAGCGCAGGAACAAGTCCTGCACCAGGTCCGCGGCCGTCGCCCGACAACCGACACGACGGCTCACCAGCGCTTCCATTTGCGAACGTTGGGAAAGGAACACCTGCAAGAAATGCGCACGCGCACCGCGATGTTCGTCGTCATGGGATTCCGGGGGGCTGGTGATCATCAGGTCAGCCCTGCGCAAACGCGGCGACGGGGCTGGCGAGCACGCTCAACCCGGCCAACGCCAAGGCCAGGCGCGGGCGATACGGCATCAACAACACCAGCAGCAAAGCGCTAAGCATCAACACCGCAAACCACTCCACCAATCCAAGGCCCCAGCCCGTCGACGACACCGCAGCCCACAGCGATAACGCCAGCAACAGCCAGCCGCTGAGTTTCATCCCCTGGCGACGACGGGCCGAGGTCTTGCGTCCCAACAATTCGGCGTGATGCCGATCCATGGATAAACACAGCGCGGTGAAACCGCCGTAGCACAGCAACAAGGCCAGGAACATTCAGTGCGCCTCTTGCTCAAGCATTATCGATTTCGCCCGCGATCGGGTGACGACTCTGGCTTGCCCCGCGCGCTGCATTTTCCACGCAGCCCACGCGAAAAACAGACCACTGCCCAGGCACGTCAGATCGAAACCGGCCATGGCCCAATCGCCCTGCATCAGGGTGACGCCCAAGTGATTAGGCGTAGTCAGCACGTTCAGCAGCGGTACCGCACAGAACAGCAACGCCGCCAGCGCCAACTGTTCGACCCACGCGGCGCGACCACGGCGGACCATGGCGTGCAACACACTCAAGCCCCAGACGATGAAGAAGCTGTTCACTTCCCAATCCGCCCGCCCGGCCATTCCGACCGGCAACAATCGATTGGCCCAGAAGAACGCCGCCACGGCGACCATCAACCCCGACATGCTGGCGATGTTCAGGACTTCCACCAGTCGCAATTCAAACGGCATCACACCGCTCTTCGCATGTTTGAGCTGACGCTTGCCGAGCCAGATCACCAGCCCGGTGCCGATCATCGCAGTGCCCGCCAAACCACAAATGAAGTACAACCAGCGCAACACCGGACCGGCGAAATGGCCCATGTGCAAGCCATAGAAACTGCTGGCAATCGCCATCGGTAGTGCTTGCTTCGGCGTCATGCTGAGCAGCTGCCCGGTCACGCCATTGAATGTCAACGCGCTGCCAAAGTCGTGGACCACTCGGTCGGCGCCGTCACGCACAAGAATGACCGAGGCATTCGCATCGCCTGGATTGTTGACCGTCAGGCGCCCGGCCCGCCCGCCCGACCATTGCTCGCTGGCCCGTTCCAGCAGCGGTGCCAACGGTGCCAACTGACCCGATTCACCGGCAAGTTCGGGGACACTGGAAGCAGGAAACACCTCATCGTAAAACGTATCGAAGTCACCGCCATAAGAGGCGACGATGCTCGCCGGCATCACCATCGACATGAAAATCACCAGGCTGCTGTAAGTGATCATCAGATGAAACGGCAACACCAGAACGCCCACCGCGTTATGCCCGTCCAGCCAGGAGCGCTGGCCCTTGCGCGGACGGAAGGTGAAGAAGTCCTTGAAGATTTTCTTGTGGGTGATGATCCCGCTGATCAGCGCGACGAACATCACCATCGCTGCGATCGTCGACAGCCAGCGCCCCCATGGATAGGGCATCTGCAACTGAAAGTGGAAGCGGTAAAAGAACTCGCCACCGCGGGTGTCCCGGCCCTGCACTTCTGCGCCGGTTTGCGGGTCGAGGAGTTTTTCGGTGAATTGACCGCGCGTGCCGGGCTTGGCCGGTGCTTGCTGCCACCTCACCGACAACCCGGGTTCGCGAGCATCCGGTAAATCGATGAGCCATCGCGAGGCACCTGCGGCGTTCTGCTCGAGGTAGTGCAGGGCCAGGGTCAGACTGGCTTCGGAGGACACTGCACGGGCGGGAATTTCCGGCTGCATCCAGTGGCTGATCTCATCCTTGAAATAGGCGAGCGTGCCGGTCAGGAAAATCGCGAACAGCAACCAGCCGAAGATCAACCCGGCCCAAGTGTGCAGCCAGGCCATGGCCTGTCGAAAGCCCTCTTTCATCAGTGGCCCATCCAGTAGGCCAACCCCGACACCGCCGCCAAAACCACGCTCGGCACGATCAATCCGAACCAGGCTTGCCACGCACTGCGACAGGCAAAGCACCAGAGTACGGCGACCAGATACACCAGAAACGAGGTCATCATCCCGGTGATCACCGCTTCGCCGCGAGCCATGGGCAGCCACATTGTCAGGCTGACACTGGCCAATGCCGCGACGAGGTAACCCCCCAGCACAGCGGCCAGCACTCGGGAAGTGACAGCCAGTCGGTAGGAAACGGGGAGCGCGGTGATTTTGCCTTTCATGTTTCGACCTTGAAACGGGTGAAGCCTCGTGAACGTCACGGGACCAACAAGGTCGCAATACTAATGATAAATATTCTCATGTGCAAAAGAGATCCGACGGGATCGTTGTTACAGCAGCCAGCGGTCAGTCAGCACAAACAAAAACGGGCCTGCATAAGCAGACCCGTTTGTCAGGGGTGGAAGGTAAAAATCAAATCAAATTTCAGCCGTTTTGCGCAGCCTGTTCGTTCTCGAGAAACTCGTCTTCCAGCAGCGCATCGGCTGCGACTCTCTCGAACGGGACCACAGCGGCACGTGGTTTGCCCCGAAGTTTGCCAAACAGGTGTTCCAGCGCATGTTCTAGTTTTTCGGCCGCCCCGTCGATCGCCAGTTCCAGGGAGTCGGCTTTATGGGTTACAGAAATCGGTTGGTGGCCTTTTGGCCGCGCCTCCAGCTGACAGCGCATGTCATGGGGACCGGGCTTGTCGCCGTTCTCGTCCCGCAGATGAACCTCGACGCGTGTCAGGTCCTCTTCATAACGTTCGAGCGTGCTCTCAATGGTAGTACGTACCCACTCCTCCAGTCGGATGCTGCTTTGAATATGGTTATCGCTGTTGACTTGGATTTGCATAGTTCATCCCTTATTTCAGCTAGCTCGCGAGAGGCCCTTCGGCTGGCCCTTGGGCGTCATCACCGTGACCTCTTACTTACACAATCGGTCTGCTCGCAGAACAATTCAACCCCTAAAAAAAGATAAATTTTCATACGCAAAAAAAGCCGGACAAGGAGCAAAAGCGCTGTTAAGGTCGGGAGTTGGGTCGCCTGACTCTTTTGTCACAATTGCTCACATCTGCCGCTCCGCCAGCGGATGCAGGCTTCGAAATATCCCCGCCTCCTCCACCAGCCAGTCATGCACCGCACGCACGCCCGGATGGCTCAGCGCCCCTGGCGCATAGAGCAGCACGTAACGCTTGTGATTCGGCACCGCCAAGCCAAACGGCACGATCAACGTCCCCCGCTCCAGCTCATCGTTAAGCAACGTTCGCCGCGCAATCGCCACGCCCATGCCGGCAATCGCCGCTTCGATGGTCAGGTGATTACGATTGAAGGTGTGCCCGCGCCGCACGTCCGCACCTTCGAAGCCAATGGCGTTGAGGTAGAACTCCCATTCCGCGTACTCGTAACTGCCGCGCCAGGCGGTGATGTCGTGCAGCAACGGAAAATGCATCAGGTCCGCCGGACCATGCAGAGGCGGCCGGCCACGCAACAGACTTGGGGCACAGACCGGAAATATCTGTTCGTCGAGCAAGGTTGTGGATAACAAACCGGGATAGCTGCCGTCATTCAGGTCGATGGCCAAATCGAAGTCGCCTTCGTGTAGTGGCACGCTGCTGTCCTCGGCCACCAGCCGCAATTGAATGTCCGGGAATCGCTGTTGCAAACGTGGCAGACGGGGTGTCAGCCATTTGCTCAGGAACGATGGGATCGAGCGCACCCGCAAAATTCCGCTGATCATTCCGGCGTCCAGTCGTCGCAATTCCGCATCAATGCTGCCGTATGCCTCGTTGACAGTAATGGCCAGTCGCTGGCCTTCAGCGCTCAACTCCACGCCGCGAGCGCGACGATGAAACAGGCGAAACCCCAGCCGCTCTTCCAATTGTCGGATTTGCTGACTGACCGCACCCGGCGTGATGTGCAGCTCTTCGGCGCATCGAGTGAATGACAAGTGCCGCGCGGCACAGGAAAACACGTGCAGCCAGACGTAAGTCTGGGCGTGCAATTGGCGACTCATTGTTTAGTCCTGCTAAAGGCTGTCTTAGGAAGTTTCGTTGGTCACGTAGGACCGAGGTAGGCAGTATCGCCGACATTGCGCTTGTCCTACAAAAATGGCAGCGATTTCTCTTCCATTGCTTGTATAGGCTTTAGCATGGCTATCAGTGTTTTCGATCTCTTCAAAGTCGGCATCGGTCCGTCCAGTTCCCATACCGTCGGCCCAATGCGCGCCGCGGCAACCTTCGCCCAAGCCCTGATTGACCAACAGTTGCTGGCTGACGTACGGCGCGTGGAAATCCGACTTTATGGCTCGCTGTCGGCGACCGGCGTCGGTCACGCCACTGACCGCGCCTGTGTCATGGGCCTGATGGGCGAATGGCCGGACAGCATCGACCCGACCAGCATCGACGGCCGAATCCAGACCCTGCGCGAAACTGGCGAACTGTCTCTGGCAGGCAAAACGACCATCGCCTTCAACTGGCAACGCGACCTCCTGCTGCTCGACGAGAGCCTGCCCTACCACCCCAATGCGATGTCCCTGACAGCCTTTGGTGAAACCGGTGAGCTATCTGAGCAAACGTACTACTCGATTGGCGGCGGTTTCATCATCGAAGCGGCCGAAGCCGAGTCCGGCATCGCGCCTACCAGTGATGTGGTGCTGCCCTACGATTTCTCCAGCGCCGCCGAACTACTCAAGCTCTGCAACCAGCACGGCCTGCGCGTTTCCGAGTTGATGATGGCCAATGAATTGGCTTGGCGCAGCGAAGCCGAAATCCGCAAGGGCCTGCTGCACATCTGGTCGGTGATGCGCGAATGCGTCGAGCAAGGCCTGCGTCACGAAGGCATCCTGCCCGGCGGTCTGAATGTTCCCCGTCGCGCGGCGAAATTGCACCGCAGCCTGCTGGAAATCGGCAAGCCGAATGTCATTACCTCCACGCTGTCGGCCATGGAGTGGGTGAACCTGTTTGCCCTCGCCGTAAACGAAGAAAACGCGGCCGGCGGGCGCATGGTCACGGCGCCGACCAACGGCGCGGCGGGGATCATTCCGGCGGTGCTGCATTACTACATGAAATTCAACCCGGACGCGTCGGACGATGACGTGGTGGCGTTCTTCTTGGGCGCTGCGGCTGTAGGCATTCTCTGTAAGAAAAACGCCTCTATCTCTGGCGCCGAAGTTGGCTGCCAAGGCGAAGTTGGCTCCGCCTGCGCCATGGCCGCCGCCGGTCTGGCGGACATACTCGGCGCCACGCCCGAGCAACTGGAAAATGCCGCCGAAATCGGCCTGGAACACAACCTCGGCCTGACCTGCGACCCGGTCGGCGGGCTGGTGCAAGTGCCGTGCATCGAGCGCAACGCAATTGCTGCCGTGAAGGCGATCAACGCCACGCAAATGGCCCTGCGCGGCGACGGCAAACACTTCATTTCCCTGGACCGGGTGATCCGCACCATGCGCGATACCGGCGCCGACATGCATGACAAATACAAAGAGACTTCACGGGGCGGCCTGGCTGTTAGCTGGGTGGAGTGCTGAGGAGCACTCCCTGACCGTCCGCACGTGAGCCCGAGCAAGAACAATAACGAGGCCAAACGATGACCGATGTACGTACACCTGCTGCCGATAATCCTGCTGTAGACCTGACACGCAATAGCGAAATAACCCACAAAGGCTGGAGTAAACACGACACCACCTGGATGCTTGGCCTTTATGGCACCGCCATCGGTGCCGGCACGCTGTTCCTGCCGATCAACGCCGGCGTGGGCGGCTTCTGGCCGCTGCTGATCCTGGCAGTGCTGGCGTTTCCGATGACTTTTTTCGCCCACCGCGGCCTGACCCGCTTCGTGCTGTCCGGGCGCTCCGGAGACATCACCGAAGTGGTGGAAGAACACTTCGGCATCGGTGCCGGCAAGCTGATCACGCTCCTGTATTTCTTCGCGATCTTCCCGATTCTGCTGGTGTACAGCGTGGCGCTGACCAACACCTTGAGCAGCTTCATGGAGCATCAGTTGCACATCGCCCCGCCACCGCGGGCGATTCTGTCGCTGGTGCTGATCCTCGGTCTGATGGCGATCGTCCGTTGCGGCCAGGGTGTCATCGTCAAATGCATGAGCGTGCTGGTTTACCCGTTTGTCGCGGCGTTGCTGCTGCTCGGTTTGAGCCTGATCCCGAACTGGAACGGCGCATTCTTCGCCACTGCCAGTGAAGGCATGCCGATGCCGCTGTTCTTCAAGACCTTATGGCTGGCAATCCCGGTGATGGTATTTTCGTTCAACCATTCGCCGATCATTTCCGCTTTCGCCGTCGACCAGAAACAGCGCTACGGCGAACAGGCCGAACGCAAAAGCAGCGGCATCCTCGCCATCGCCCACGCGATGATGGTGGTGACGGTGATGTTCTTCTGCTTCAGCTGCGTGCTGGCCCTGTCCCCGGCTGATTTGGCGGCGGCGAAGGCGCAGAACATCTCGATCCTGTCGTACCTGGCCAACCACTTCCAGACGCCAGTCATCGCATACGCTGCGCCGCTGATTGCGCTGGTGGCGATCACCAAGTCGTTCCTCGGCCATTACATTGGCGCCAGCGAAGGCTTTCAGGGGCTGATCGTGAAAAGCCTGCGCGGCCGTGGCCGGGTGATGTCGGCGAGCTGGCTGAACCGCGTGACCGCGCTGTTCATGATCCTCAGCTGCTGGGCCGTGGCGACCTTCAACCCGAGCATCCTCGGCATGATCGAAACCCTCGGCGGGCCGATCATCGCGTGCCTGTTGTTCCTGATGCCGATGTACGCCATCCGCCGCGTGCCGGCCTTGCGCCAGTATTCCGGGCAGGCCTCGAACGTGTTCGTGGTGCTGATCGGTTTGATTGCACTGTCTGCGATCATCTACTCATTCATGCCCTGAAACGGGCAGGCAAAAAGAAGGCGGGCCACAGAGCCCGCCTCTTTTTTGCCGTGTCTATTGTTCGACAATTTTTCCGGCATGCCCCTTGCTATGTCACCTGTGAGGCAAAAGGACTTATGAAAACCTCAGCGAGCGACGTGCCGGTGGTCTGGTGTTGCGAACTAATCCCGATCACGGCGGGTCAACAACTGCACGTTCAATCAGGCGGTAACGCATCATGGACAACCCTTTTCAGCTCATTACCGATGCTTTTGCAGCGGATTATCAGATCAACCTGAGCATTCAGGGTCTGGATGGCAGCATCATGTTGACCCTGTCCAACAGCGGCCACGTGGTCGCCAAACGGATGATCAGCGCCGAACAACGCAATGACCCCCAGCGCCTCAAACGCCTGGTGCAAAGCATTCAGTTCGGCATTGCTATCGAACAGGGCCACAGCGCCGTGGCTATCCTCGAAGCCATGACCAACGGCGACAATCACAACCTGCCGCCGCCACGCGTCAAAGGCCACAGCCGGCCAGCCATGCGGCTTTAAATCTCGCCCTTCTCCACTTCGGGATGCTCGCCGGAACCCGCACCGACCTTGCGTTGCGGGTGTGCGATCTTCACCGAAGGAAATTGCGACGAGGCGTAACGCACCACCAGAATCGCAAACGCCAGCAGCAGAATCCCGCCGCACAGGTAGATGATGCCGATGTCCGGTGGGTTGTGGTGCGAGACGTTGGAGATCAGCAGTCGCGTCAGCGCCGTGATCGCCACGTAGATCAGGAAGCGCACCGGCATGTGGTTGGTCTTGAAGTAAATCCCGACCATCGCCCCCAGTTCCAGGTAGATGAACAGCAGCAAGATGTCATCGATCTTGATGTGCCCTTCTTCGATCATCCCCAGAAATTCCATCACCGCCGCCCACGCGGTGACGGCACCGATGGCGAACAGCGCCAGGTAGTGGAAGGTCTCGACGAACAGATTGCCCAGGGACTCGGCCAGTTGGTGCACGTTCTGCCGCAGGTTCTCGGCCCAGTTGATTTTCACGATGATTCTTCCTTAGCTCGGTTCGAGCGGATGATGCGGGTTTGACGTGACGGTTGTTCTGCATGCAGAAAAAAGGCCAGAGGCTGTTGGGTGAGATGGCGATGGGCTGCCATTGGACACTTTTGTGGAGCGTTCGAGGGCCTCATCGCGAGCAAGCTCGGCTCCCACAGGTTTTGCGCAGACCACCTGAATTCGGTCTACATTAAAAAGCCACTACCCAAAGCGCAGGGATTCGCTTATCCTTTTCGCTGTATATAAATACAGTGGTCGAATAAGACAACTTAATGTGAAGGCATGTGAGGTGGTGAATGGCCGTCGAAGTGGTATACCGCAGCAGCCGAGATCTGGAGCGCTTGTTCATGGATAAAGCCGAAGCTGACCGTCATGACAAAATGCTCGAACTGGCCGAGTTGCTGGCCGAAGTGTTGCAAAAAGCGGTTCCGTCCCTGACCGAGCAGCAAGTGGAAGAAGCCGGGATCTACATGGCGAAGAATCGCGATGTGTTCGCCAAGGCGTTCAAGAGCCAGCCGGACGCGTTGTCCGAATTGCTCAACGCGCCTGCTGAAGTCGTTGAAAAGGCTGCACCCGTTGAGGCACCTGCACCTGTTGAAGTCGCTGAGACGACCAAGCCAGCCAAAGCGCCCAAGGCTGCCAAGTAAGCAACGCCCGAATTGAATAGGCCCTGAGTCAAATGACTCAGGGCCTTTTTCATGCCTGCGAAAAACCTAGGCTTCGGGTTGTTCCAGCGCCTCGACCAGCGCCTTGAAAAAACGCGCCGCCTCGCCGCCCGTCACCACGCGATGATCGAAGGTCAGGGACAGCGGCAGGACCGGATGCACCACGACCGCCCCATCGACCGCCACCGGTTCGTCGCGGATCGCGCCAGCGGCGAGGATTGCCACTTGCGGCGGCACCACCACCGGGTTGGCGTAGCGACCGAACAAGGTGCCGAAATTCGACAGCGTCAGGGTCGCCCCCATCATTTCCCTGGGTGGAATCGATCGCGCCTGTACGTCGGCCCTTAATCGCATGACGCCTTCCTTCAACTCAGCCGAGGTGCGATGACCAACATCGCGCAGCACTGGCACGAACAAGCCGTCCGGGGTGTCCACGGCGATGCCCAGGTCGAGCCATTCGTGTTGTTTGAGCGACAGGCTTTTGCCGTCGAAGGCGCTGTTGAGCACCGGCTCCACGGCGCACGCGGCCGCCATCGCTTTGGCGAGACGAATCAGCGGTTCGCGGGCCTGACCCCAGCGATGCAGGTCGGCGTCACCGAAAATCGTCACGGGCACGACTTCGGCGTGGGACCGGGCCATGTTCAGCGCCATGCTGCGCCGTACACCGCGCAACCGTTCGCCGCCGAAGCGATCCAGTTCAGTTTGAGCCGCGTTTTCCACATCCGTGCGGGTAATCAGCCCCTCGTGGCCAGAGCCCGTCAACCCGCTCAACTCCACACCGAGCTGCCGAGCCAGTTGCCGCACGGCCGGTGTGGCGCGAGTCGCCAGGTGCTCTCGGGTCGAGGGGGCCGCCCCGATGAAAAACGAGTCCTCCTGACTGCTGCCGCCACCTTCGAGTCGCCCCACTACGGTGCCCGCATCGGCTTCGCCTTCGTAGCCGAGCAAGGGTTCACCGACGTGAATAATGTCGCCCTCGCCGCCGTAGAGTTTTGCCACCACGCCGTCATAGGGTGCAGGGATATCCACCAGCGCCTTGGCGGTTTCCACCGACACCAGCAGTTGATCAGCCTTGACGGTATCGCCGACTGCGACGTGCCAACGGACGATTTCCGCCTCCTGCAAACCCTCGCCCAGATCCGGCAGTTTGAAATATTTCATCGCGGCCTCCTTGGGTTCAGGAAAAGTGCAAGACGTTGTCGCAGGCCAGCAAAATGTCTTCGGCGTTGGGCATATAGAGAGATTCCAGTCGATACAGCGGCGGCGGAATGTCCGGCGCGGTAACCCGCTGGATCGGTGCCTGCAATTCCAGCAACACCCGCTCGTAGAGGCTCGCGGAGATTTCCGCACCGACGCCGCAGGAGCGCGGCGCTTCATGAACGATCACGCAACGACCGGTCTTGCGCACCGAGGCTTCCATCGTGTCGAGGTCCAGCGGCTTGATACTCGCGACATCGATCACTTCCGCCGAGACGCCCCGCTCGGCCAATGCGGTGGCGGCTTGCAGGGTTTCCAGCACACTGGCACCCCAACTGATCAGCGTGATGTCGCTGCCTTCGCGCAGGGTGAAACAGCTGTCCAGCGGCAGGCGTTTACCGTCATCCACCAGCGTTTGCGGGTTCATGCGATAGAGCCGGGTCGGTTCAAGAAACACCACCGGGTCCGGGTCATCGATGGCCGCCAGCAACAAGCCATAAGCCCGGGCCGGCGATGACGGAATCACCACCCGCAGCCCCGGAATATGCGCGAACAGGGCTTCAGTGCTTTCGCTGTGATGTTCCGGCGCGCGAATCCCTGCGCCCATCGGCGTGCGCATGACCATCGGGCACGTGATCCGCCCGCGTGTGCGATTGCGCATGCGGCTGGCGTGGGACACCAGGTGCTCCATGGCGGCGTAGATGAACCCCATGAACTGGATTTCCACCACGGGTTTCAGGCCCTGTGCGGCCATGCCGACCACCAGTCCGCCGAGCATGGTTTCGGCCAGCGGCGAGTCAATCACTCGCTTGAAGCCAAAGCTGTCGCGCAGCCCTTGGGTGGCGCGAAACACGCCGCCGTTCACCCCGACGTCTTCACCGAGGACGATGACGTTCTCGTCTTCGCTCATCGCCCGATGCAGCGCGAGATTCACCGCTTCCAGCAACGTGACTTTGCCGTTACTCATGGCTCGAATCTCCCGCGCGGCGCACCACCCTTTCGAGCAACTCTTCACGCTGCCCGGCGAGGGACGCCGGCCATTGGGCGTAGACGTGATCCATGACCGATTCGGGCGCCTGAGTCCCCGCCGCTTCGAAGTTATCCACAGCCCGCTGCACCAGGCCCTGGCATTCGCTGATCAGCGTCTGTTCGCGGCCTTCGTCCCACACGCCCTGGCCGACCATGAAACGTTGCAGGCGTTTGACCGGTTCTTCGAGCCAGGCTTGTTTGACCTCATCTGCCGGTCGGTAGCGTGTGGCATCGTCGGCTGTGGTGTGGTCGCCGAGGCGATAGCTCAGGCATTCCAGCAACACCGGGCCTTTACCGTGACGCGCCCGTTCGAGGGCCACTTGTACTCGGTCGTAAACCGCGAGCATGTCATTGCCGTCGACCTGCTCCCCGTGGAACCCGGCACCGATCGCCTTCTGTGCCAGCGTCGGGGCGCCGCACTGAATTCGCCGAGGCACCGAGATCGCCCATTGGTTGTTATTGACCACGAACACCACCGGCAACTGCCAGGCACCGGCGACGTTGAGGGCTTCGAGGAAATCGCCTTTGCTGGTGGCGCCGTCACCGCAGGTGGTGACGGCGACCCGATGTTCGCCGCGGATTTTGAACGCACTGGCAACGCCGCAGGCATGCAAGGCCTGGGTGGCAATCGGCACACAGATCGGAAAGTCCTGGGCCGCCGCCGGTTCGGCAAAGTCGCTGCCGCGCTCGTCGCCGCCCCAGTACAGGAGGATTTCTTCCATGCGCACCCCGCGCATCAACTGCACGGCGGTGTCACGGTAATACGGAATCAGCACGTCTTCGGCGTGCATCACGCTGCCGACGGCGACGCCAATGGCTTCCTGGCCCAACGTCGGCGCATAAGTACCAATGCGCCCGGTGCGTTGCAGGGCGACGGCTTTCTGATCAAAAAGGCGGGTCAGGACCATCTGCCGATAAAGGCGCGTCAGTAAATTGAAATCATCGGCCCAGGCAGGAAGTTCGCCGAGCAATTGGCCGTCAGGGGATAAAAAACGAGTGTAAGGCAGCTCAACCTTGTGAGGCATCACAGGGGCTCCTGGCACGCCGCGTCAGCGTGCGTCATCCAAACCTGACGCTTGTGGCGCCAGGCCTTGGGAGCAAGTCTGCCGGATAGGCCCTCACTCCTTCATCGGTACAGCACTTTCTCCGCCAGCTCGTCAGCCACTCGGGCCGGCGAACGTTTTTCCGCCTGGGCATGGGCGAAGACTTCGGTCAGCCGGGAGCTGATTTTCGACAGGTGTGCGGTGATGGTCGAGAGCTCTTCGCCGCGGTGTTTGAGCGAAACGTAGATCAGCCCGCCGGAATTGATCACGTAGTCCGGCGCATACAGAATGCCGCGCCGCTCCAGTTGATCGGCGACTTCCAGATGGGTCAGTTGATTGTTCGCCGAACCGGCCACCGCTGCGCAGCGCAATTGCGTCACGCTGTGACTGTTGAGCACACCACCGAGGCCGCAGGGCGCAAGAATGTCGCAAGGGGTGCTGAGCAGTGCGTCGTTGGCGATCGGGTGAGCGCCAAGTTGCTCCATCGCCAATTGCACTTTGCCGTGATCGATGTCACTGACCAGCAGTTCGGCACCGGCGGCGTGCAGCTGTTCGGCGAGGGCATAGCCAACGTTGCCGAGCCCTTGAATCGCCACTCGCAGGCCTTCGAGGTTATCGCTGCCCAGACGGGCCATGGCGGTGGCACGAATGCCGGTGAACACGCCCATCGCCGCGTGCGGTGCGGGGTCGCCCGCCGAGGTGGTGCTGGTGACGTGCTGGGTCTGTTGGGCGATGCAATCCATGTCCGCCACCGAGGTGCCACTGTCGATGGCGGTGATGTAGCGGCCGTCGAGCTGATTGATGCAACGCCCGAAGGCTTCGAATAGCGCGCCGCGGTTTTCCACATGGACCGGGCGAACAATCACCGCCACGCCACCGCCCTGAGCCAGACCGGCCAGCGCCGCCTTGTAACTCATGCCTTGGGCGAGGCGCACCGCATCCTCGACGGCGGACTCGTCGCTGGGATAGGCAAGGTAACGACACCCGCCCAGGGCAGGCCCCAGACGGCTGTTATGAATGGCAATGACCGCCTTCAACCCGGTGACCGAGTCGACGCTCAGATGCAGCGATTCAAGGCGTGTGCTTTGCATGAGAGCGAACATCGTAGGGCTCCCGAATCACTTCTTGTAGTCGCCAGTATAGGCTTGCGCCCGAAAATTGCAGAAGCGCACCGGAATAAGCGACGCCGCCAAGCAGACTTTCGGACATAACCTGCAACCACCTATGTCCGGCACTGGACGAATGGCGGAGACGGGGCTAAAACGAGGCATTACCCGGAGATTTTGATGACCCCCCGCCAACGTTTTTTCGACTGTCTGCAACGTTCACCGCCCGCGCTGTTCGAGGCGGCGCTGTGGATTGCCGCTGAACACGACAAGGAGGTCAATCCCGAGGCGGTGATGCACGATTTCAAGGACCTGCAACAACGGGTCAGTTATGGCTTGCCGATGTTACCGGTCAGCGAGTTGGCCCAGCCGTTGTTACGGCGTATGAATGACCTGGGATTCGCGCAGGACGACTCCACGCCATTGCGTCCGCAAGTCGCGCTGGTCAATAAAGTGCTGGAACGCAGACGTGGGCAGCCACTGAGTCTTGGGTTGATTGCCCTGGAACTGGCTAAAGGTCTGGAGATCCCCATGGTCGGGGTTAACTTCCCCGGGCATTTCCTGTTGCGGGTACCGGGCGCCGATCACCTGCTCGACCCTTGCGGCGGGCGTCGTTTGTACCCCAACGACTGTCGGGAATTGCTGCAACGCCAGTACGGCCCGAACATGCAGCTCAGCGCCGAGCATTTGCTCACCGCCGAGCCGGTGCAAATGCTGCAGCGGTTGTCGCGCAACCTGCGTCAGTTACACCTCTCCAACGATGACTGCATCGGCGCCCTGATCGACGCCGAACGAGTGCTGGAACTAGGCAACGCCAGCGCCTCCGACTACCTGGCCCGGGCCAGCCTCTATCAACGGCTGGATTGCCCGAACGCCGAGCGCTTTGACCTGGAGCATGCCCTGCTGCTCAGTGACGACCCGATCCAGCGAATTCGCCTGACTGAGCGATTAGGGCACCTGCCGCCTAATTCAATCGTTCATTAAAAGCAAAAGATCGCAGCCTCGTTTCACTCGACAGCTCCTACAGGGGGTCGCGATTTCCTGTAGGAGCTGTCGAGTGAAACGAGGCTGCGATCTTTTGATCTGATGTTTTTAAGGGGTGTCTGGCTGATTCGCCGGATGCGCCTTGATGAACGCCGGATGCGTCGCCGCCAACGCCGCCACTCGACGAATCCGCGGATACGCCTCAAGTGAAAGGCTGAAGCGCTCGGCCGCGTACAGCTGCGGGATCAGGTAAACATCCGCCAGCCCAGGCGTCGGACCAAAGCAATAACCCTCATCGCCGATCAACTGCTCCACCGTCGCCAACCCTTGGCTGATCCAGTGCCCGATCCATTCCACCACCTGCGGTTCATCGTGGCCCAACTGCCGCAGCTTGTTGAGTACGCTGACGTTGTGCAGCGGATGCACGTCGCAACCAATCACCGCCGCCACACCCCGCTCATGGGCGCGAGCCGCGAAGTCTTTGGAGAGCAGCGGCACCTGTGGATAACGTTCCTCCAGGTATTCAATGATCGCCGGCGACTGGATCAACAGCTCACCTTCGTCAGTGCGCAAGGCCGGCACTCGGCCTTGCGGATTAATACTCAGATACGGCGGCTGTCGATGTTCGCCACCCGGCGGCGCGATCAGGTTGATCGGCAGCGCCTGGTAATCCAGCCCCTTGAGCGCCAACGCAATGCGCACCCGATAGGACGAAGTCGAACGGTAATAGGTATAGAGTTCCATGACCCGATCCTCTTAGCGCGCCGGCAGCACTTTGCCTCGGCATTCACCGAAACCGATGGAGGCAAAACCGTCGCGGGTGCAACGGGCGCGCAGGATGATTTCGTCACCGTCCTCAAGGAACTTACGCACTTCGCCGGACGCCAGTTCGATCGGCTTTTTACCGCCCTCGGTGATTTCCAGAAGGCTACCAAACTGACCGTTCTCCGGCCCCGACAAGGTGCCCGAACCGAACAGGTCACCGGCCTGCAACTGGCAGCCGTTGACGCTGTGGTGCGCGACCATTTGCGCCACGGTCCAGTACATATGTTTGGTGTTGCTGAGGGTCAGGCGATGGGCCGGCAGTTTTTGCTCGCGCAGGCCTTCGGTGAGCAGCAGCACTTCCAGTTCGATGTCGAAGGCACCCGCCGCTTGATCGCGCTTGTCGAACAGATACGGCAGCGGCTGCGGATCGCCTTCCGGACGTGCCGGCTGAGCACGACGGAACGGCTCCAGCGCTTCGGCCGTCACGACCCAAGGCGAGATGCTGGTGATGAAACTCTTGGACAGGAACGGCCCCAGCGGCTGGTATTCCCAGGCCTGGATGTCTCGCGCCGACCAGTCGTTGAGCAGGCAGAAACCAGCGATGTGATCGGCGGCATCACCGATGGCGATCGAGTCGCCCATGTCGTTGCCTTGACCGATCCAGATGCCCAGTTCCAACTCATAGTCCAGTCGTGCGCACGGGCCAAAAGTCGGCTCGGTCTGACCGGCGGGCAAGGTTTGACCTTTCGGACGACGAACATCGGTGCCCGACGGGCGAATGGTCGAAGCGCGGCCGTGATAACCGATCGGCACGTACTTGTAGTTCGGCAGCAACGGGTTGTCGGGACGGAACAGTTTGCCGACGTTCTGCGCGTGCTCGATGCCGACATAGAAGTCGGTGTAGTCGTTGATTTTCGCTGGCAGGTGCATCTCGCAATTCGCCGCCAGTGGCAGCAATTTTGCGCCTTGGGCTTCAATCTTGCCGTGCAGCGTGCTGCCTTCTTTGAACAGTTCCAACAGGCGTTCGCGCAGGGCAACACGAGCGTCACGACCCAGTTCGAAGAACACATTCAACTGGCCGCCACGGGTGGCTTCGACTGCAGTTTTTGCGACGCCATCGAACAGGCCGGCGTCCAGTGCAGCTTCCAGATCAAAGATATGTTCGCCAATGGCCACGCCACTGCGCGGTGCCGAACCCTTCACGCTGAACACGCCCAGCGGCAGGTTCTGCAGAGGAAAATCAGCATGGCCGTTGGCGGAGGCAACCCAGCTACGAGTGATGGAAGTCTGAGTCATGGGTTATCTCCGGGTCGGGTCGAAAGTGGCGGGCAGCGTGGCCCAGCAGGCATCGTAGTTGTTTTGCAGTTGCGGGCAATCCAGGGCGAAACGGCTCGGGCGCAGCACCTGGCTGGTCTCGAACATGAAGGCCATGGTGTTGTCGATTTTCGCTGGCGCGAGTTCGGCGTTGATCGCCTTGGTACAAGTTTCGCCGTCCGGGCCGTGGGCGCTCATGCAACTGTGCAAGGACGCGCCGCCGGGCACGAAGCCTTCGGCCTTCGCGTCGTACTCGCCCTTGATCAGGCCCATGAATTCGTTCATCAGGTTGCGGTGGAACCACGGTGGACGGAAGGTTTTCTCGGCCACCATCCAGCGTGGCGGGAAGATCACGAAGTCAAGATTGGCCAGACCGTGGACGCTGGTCGGTGACGTCAGGACGGTGAAGATTGATGGATCCGGGTGATCGAAGCTGACCGTGCCGATGGTGTTGAAACGACGCAGGTCATATTTGTACGGCACGTTATTGCCGTGCCACGCGACCACGTTCAGCGGCGAATGATCGAGCTCGCAGCCCCACAACTGGCCGAGGAATTTCTGCACCAGCGTGGTCGGTTGTTTGAGGTTTTCGTAATGCGCAACCGGCGTCAGGAAGTCCCGCGCGTTGGCCAGGCCATTGCTGCCGATCGGCCCGAGGTCCGGCAGACGCAGCGGTGCACCGTGGTTCTCGGCAATGTAGCCGCGAGCCTGCGGGTCGAGCAGTTCGACACGGAATTTCAGACCGCGTGGAAGCACGGCGATTTCCAGCGGTTCCAGTTCCAGCACGCCGAGTTCGGTGGCGATGCGCAGGCGTCCCAGTTCAGGCACCAGCAGCAGTTCACCGTCAGCGTTGAAAAACACGCGCTCCATGGAGCGGTTGGCGCGGTAGCTGTAGATGCTGATCCCGGCCGGTTTTTCCGCGCCCGAGTTCGCGGCCATGCTCACCAGCCCGTCGATGAAATCGGTGGGCTCGGTCGGGATGTCCAACGGGTTCCAACGCAGACGGTTGGGGGTCACTTCACCCAACGGGCCGCCGGCCAGTTGCCGATCCAGTTTGACGAACGCAGGGTGATTTGCCGACGGTTGAATGCGGTACATCCAGGTGCGCCGCGCTTCACTGCGAGCCATGGTGAACGCCGTGCCGGAGAACAATTCGGTGTAGAGACCGTACGGGGCTTTTTGCGGGGAGTTCTGGCCGACAGGCAGTGCGCCGGGCAACGCTTCACTGCTGAATTCGTTGCCGAAGCCGGACTGATAAGCCAGCTCGGGCGCCGTTGAATCGAGGTTCATGGAGCCTCCTGAACAGGGAGTAGGCAATGGCCTGTCGCTCCGTTGAAGAGGTCTCGGCACGCCCGGGTTATTTTTATCGTAATTCGATTACGCTTAACGTAATTTGATTGGTATTGACCGTCAAGCTATAAAGACGCCCATTCGTCCCGGGATCAGACCGCCTCCATGGAAACGCCGCGCAGCAACGATAAACAGAAAGTCCGCTCGGCCGAGGTCGGCACCGACATCCTCAAGGCCCTGGCTGAGTTGTCGCCATCGACTTCACTGTCGCGCCTGGCCGAACACGTACAGATGCCGGCGAGCAAGGTTCACCGTTATTTGCAGGCGCTGATTGCCAGCGGTTTTGCTGAACAGAATGCTGCCACCAACCACTACGGTCTGGGCCGCGAAGCCTTGCGCGTTGGTCTCGCCGCTCTGAACAGTATGGACGTGCTGAAAGTCGGCGCCCTGCCCCTGGCCGAGTTGCGTGACGATCTGAATGAAACCTGCTTTATAGCGGTTTGGGGCAATCAGGGTGCGACCGTGGTTCACATCGAACCGGCGGTGCGCGCGGTGACGGTGGTGACGCAGTTGGGTTCGGTGTTGCCGTTGCTCAGTTCGTCCACGGGGCTGGTGTTCGGCGCCTATCTGCCGAAGCGTGAAACCCTGGACTTGCGTGAGCAGGAACTGCAGAGCGGTTCCACCCATGCGCTGGCGGATGATCAGGCCTATAAGGCGTTGTGCGAACAGATCCGCGAACGCGGTCTGCATCATGTGCATGGTTTGCTGATGCCGGGGGTCGATGCGTTATCGGCGCCGGTGTTCAATGCTGTCGGGAATGTGGCGGCGGTGATGACCATTGTCGGCCCGGCGTCGTTGTTTCACGCCGACGAAAACGGCCCGGCGGCGCAGCGGTTACTGGCTGCGACGCGGGCCGTGAGTTGGCGGATGGGGTATGCGCCGGCTGAATGATGCTGTGCGGGACAAGCACTTCGCAGCGCTTGCCCGCTACCTTTCAGCGGACCGTCGTTTCACTCGAGTTGACTGGGTGCTCTGCCATCACGCCTTTGATGTATTCGAGCAGAAACTCTTTCCCGGAGTCCTGCCCCATTGCCTTGGCCACCCAGTCCGTCACCACCCAGGCATCGTTTACCGTGCTGAACAGCGATTGCTGGGCACGAGTGAGTTGAGGGGTTACCACTTTGCTCCCGGTTTGCGCCAACGCGGCGGCTTTACCCAGGCCGATCAGTGCCACCAACATATCCTTACCGTGCCAGATAGCGCCGCTGTAATCCCCCCTGCGGTAAGCCTCGGCAGCACTATGAGCACTTTTCAGCATGGTGACAGCCGTAATCGCCACGCCGACGGGAGGAACAAACAGAGCGACAAGCCCCGCGGTCAACATCAATGAGTCGTATATCAGCCCTCCGATAAACTCCTTGAAACTGGTCGTGCGTTCATCGATGTTGCGTAAAGCACGCTCAACTTTGTAGTAATGAAAACCATACAAGTCCACGACCCGATACATGCCGCTGGGTTGTAAAGGCTTGAGCGTGTCAACGGTTGCTTGGAGTTTGTCAAAATAATCGTTCACCACCTTTTGATCTTCGATCAGCACCCGCTTGATGTAGTACTCCCGGAACGGACCGGCACGGTGGCGGATAGAACCGACAAACTCTTGGATGGGACGAAATGATTTCTGGTCAGGTGCATTCGGCGTGTAGAGGTAATCGTGGAAGCCTGCGTTAATTTTGAGACGGAAGATGTACACCCCTTCCACCACGCGACTGTTCAAAAGAACCAGTGAAAAAATCCCCTCGATCTCCGAAATCCGTTGCGCAGAATATTTGGAATCGGTGCTTTCTGCCAAACCATCAATGACACGCTGGAAAGCCGGCAGCGTCTGCAGGTTGATTCGACCATTGAAAAATTCAAAAAGAACGGCGCGGTGCATCTCACAGCGAATTTTTTTCGCATGTACCGCACGCTTGAATTTGTACGCAGCGGTGTCAAGAGTGCGGTAATCATCCTTGAGCATCTGCGTGTAATTGTCATCCGGGTGCAGCGTGACCGACAGATGAGCGAGGTCACGTATATCCAGTTTGCTGACGGCGGGATGGCCGCTTTTCAGATAGAACTTAGGATTACTCCCCGGAACCTGGTAAGCCGGGTGAGGTGCTGCGAAAGTAAGTTCTTCTACCAGAACACTGGTCAGGTCCTTGGTAAAATCATCGGTCTGAACGATGATTCGATCAGGATCGATATCAGCATCCTCCCCTTTCATTTTCAGTACGGCTTGCAGCCGGTTCTTGATCAAATCTCGGGTGTAAGTTTCGAAGGATGGAAAGGTGTTTTCACGCGCTTCAACGGTTGCCAACGCTCTTAATTCGGTATCCAGTCGTGCAAAACTCTGCCTCAGGCCAATGCCGGCCTGGCAATAACCGAGAGGAGCCACCGCACTGAGCAACAAGACTTCAAAGGAGTAGAGGAAGTCCACGTAGCGCATCAGAGGTTGCTGCACATCCAGACCAAGCTCACCATGGGTGTAACTCAGTTTATAGTGATAACCCAACTCTCCATTAAAGTGCGCACCCAGTACCGCCGAGTCGTCGAGTTCACTCGGCCTGATGATCGACTCGGCAAAACGGCGATCACGCGACAACGTTTCCTGAAACCATTTGATGAAAGTCCAGTCATCGACAAACTTCAAAAACTCGAAGTTGTTTTCAGGTGTTTTCAAACACACGTAGTAAGCACGGGTATTGGGCAAGAGAAACACCAACACGTCTTTCAATGGCGTCGAATGACGTCTGTCAATATTCACTCCTTTGATCAGAACCCGTGGATCACCCGCCATACCGCGTTGGATCAATTCTACTTCCGAGTCCTGATAGATGCCGCGATTGCGCGCAACGAATAGGGCATATTCCATGCGACTGTGCAAACAGTCCGCCAGCGCAACCTGAAAGGTTGCAGGGGCGGCCGGCGGGAGAGAAGACACAAACTCCACGCGCAAATCACGATTATTCAGCCAATGCTCGAGCGAACCCCGCAGCAAACTGCCAGCAGGAGCACCCTCTATAGTGAGTTCTGCCCTTTTGGCTGCGTCATGTAAACCCGTGAGAAGAAATTCGGTCAGGGTGCGGGTGTCTTTCTGTTCGATCGTGCGCTCACCGACTCGAATATTGTAAAGGCTGCAAACTTTTATCTTGTCCGGGTTCAGTTTTTCACCGAGCGAGTTCATGGCCCACTCTTCGAATCTACGCAGGACATAGTTGTTCAGCGAAAACAGTCGCTCAAATTCGGACTGGTACTGAAGCTCGTAATTCTCTTTCGAGTGCTCAAGTTCGAGATAACGTTGCTGGACGTTGTCGCCAGCCTTTTTCAACCATTCCGGCCACTCCCTACGTTTGATTGCTGCTTTCAGTGTGGCGTAGCGAGCGTTGGCAGAGCCCCAGAGCACGTTCAATTTTTGATTGCTGACCAGATTAGGTAGCCAGTCCTGCTGTTTCTTTTCCCGAGCAGTTACAAGGTCGCCAATGGCTGCACGCTGCTCCCGCAAGCAGGCGTCGACGTAATGAGAAAACACGCTTTTTGACAACAACGGATAAGTCACTTCATTGGCGCCAAGCGAGAAACGACTGCACAACGTTTCATGCATCTGCAAACTGCTTTGGAAATACTCATAACCGCTGTTCGGCGTGTATAAAATCCAACCAAATAAATCCGGCGACGGCTTGATTTCTGACAGCGAAAGAAACGACCTGTCAACTACAAAACTCGATCCCAATGAATTTACCGCGGCGTGAGTGGCGCCGGTTTTTATAGCAAAAAAGGTCGGCGTATCGGCTTCCATCAACTCGGCAACACGTAACGCTTCAGGTTCCTTCAGCACATCCGTCATCACACTCAGAGACAGCTCGGCCATCAGTACCTGAGTCAGGTTTTCCTGTAGCGCGTTTTTGTTACTGAGCGCCCCACCTGCGGTTACCGCAGAACTGCTCCAGTGTTTATCCAGCGCAGACTTCAAATGGTTTTCAAGCGACAGCAAGACTTTTGTAATGGCCTCCTCGACAGCAATGATCCCCAATCCATGAACTTTGAATTTTTCATCCAGCGTATCCGGAACATAATAAACACCATCGTCTCCCTGAACGTAACCAGGCAAGACATGAAATTCCAGACAATAAAGCAGCACTTCGCTCAACGTACCGGTTGGACGCAGACCCATACCAGATGATGCCTTGCCGCGATTGATATAAACCTTGTCGATATCGATGCCATTGCTCAAGCGCGACATCGCCACAGAAAGCGCCTGACGAACCACCTCACGTATGGACGGGATAGCCTGCACAATCTCATGCAACTCGTCTAATGTGCCACTCGCCTTCGCCAACTCAACAGCGCTGTCAACTTCATCACCTTTATGCCCAAGCATGAGGCTTCGGAAAGTTTCGTTCATTTAAAAATCCCTCTCTTGATTTGATCATCACTAGTTTGCTAGTCGATCGATTAACCAAAGATTAGATTTAAACCAAACAACTCCGAAACCAAACTTTATTGCGGCATATATGAAGCCGTGCCAAGAAATGAGCAAAACCTTCGGCAAATTACTGAATATTAAAAAAGCCCCAATACTTTCGCCCTCGCAACAGCCTGCGTCCGGCGCTCCACATTCAACTTCGCATTAATCCTTCGGGCATGTGTCTTGACGGTATGCAACGAGATATAGAGTTCATCGGCAATCTTTTGATTGGATTCACCTTGCGCAATCAAGCTCAATACTTCAAGTTCACGCCGGCTCAAAAGTTCTCCGGCGACCACCCCACCCACTTGAGCGATGGCCTGCGGATCCCGATGGATTTTTTCTGCGTCAGCATTGCGCAACTTCCACTCTCGCAGAGACTGATGCAGCTGACCCCGTTCTATCAGTAGTTGCCCGCGTTCCAGTGTTTGTTGCGCCAGCGCCAACTCCCCCTGGTGCCAGGCGAGTTGTGCAAACACCAGATGCAGTTCGGCTTCCAGGTTTAACATGCCACGCTGTTGCGCCTGGTCCAGCAAGCCCTGAATGGCTGACAGATCAACCAGGCTTGGCTGCAACTGCGCCTTGGCCGTAATCAACAGGTATTCGATCCGTGGAATGAGTTCCATTGTCGCCGGGGGTGCCTGCAGCGCCTGGGCCCCGCGATAGTGACGCAACACTCGGCTCAACGCTTCATGGGCCAGTTCCGCCCTGCCCTGCTGCAACCAGAACTGACTGCTGACCTGCAACAAAACACCGCGATAGACGGTGTCCGGAATCTGCCGCTGCTGCATCAATCGCTCGGCATCGCGCAAACGCCCAAAGGCCTGCGCGTAGTCCTGCTGATTGGCCGCCAGTTGTGCCAGTCCGAGAAAACCATAGAGCACGCGTTTATCGTGACTGCGCAAACAATCTTCAAGTCCGCGCTGGAAGAACTCGCCCGCACGCGCCTCTTGCCCCATGCACAACGCGAGTCTGCCCCGTCGCAATGCCACGCGACCCAGCAAAGGCACCGGGCGATGCTCGCGCTGATCAAGCAATGCCTGCATGTTGGCCAACAGGCTTTCGGCGCGGTCCGGCGCTCCCCGCTGTTCCAGTAATTGCGCGTGATCAAGCTCAAGCAAACCCTCGAACAACAATGATCCCTCAGCCCGCGCCAGACAGAGCGCCTCACGGTTGATCGCGTAGGCTCGGTCCAACTCACCACACAACAGCGCTTGTTGCGTTTGCCCGGACAGGCACAACAGACGCGCCGACCAGGCATCAGCTGCAAGTGCGGCCAGGGCTTCCTGAAAATGTTCGCGAGCAAGCGCCATGCGCCCCTGTAAATGCAGAAGCCAACCTTGCAGCGCTTGCCAGCGAGCGATCCATTGACGCTGTTGCGCGGCAGATGGCTGTGGGAGAAAAAGCGCCATGTGTTCAATACAGGCTGCGGCCTGATCAAAGCGCCCGGCAAACAGCAACGCAGCGGTGATCAGTCCGACCTGTTGCGGTGAACACAACGTCAGTTCTTCGCCTTGCTGCTCGTGCAGGCGCAGCATCAGCACCACCGTCTGATCTTCGAACAGATCCTCGAAACTGAAATGCTGCAACAGACTGACCGCCACCTCGTACTCGTGCGCCAACAAGGCCTGCTCGAACGCCGCTCGCCAGTCTTGCCGCGTGGAAAACCACTGGCAGGCCCGCCGATGCCAGGAACGGCCCTGCGGCCATTGAGCGTCTTGCATCACCCGGGTCAACGGCGGAAAAATCTGCAACCACTCACTGGACGCTTGCCACGGCTCGATAAAACAACCGAGCTGTTGCAGCTCGCGCAGGTACTGCCCGCCTTCTCCGGCACCAAACAAATGCTCGCAAAGATCGGCATTGAACCGCGGCAAATGCGCCAGCACTCGCCAGACCTCAGCCAGCTCCGGCGTCAGACTGCTGAACAGTTCGTGTTGCAGGTAATCAAGGAGCGTGTCGACGCGTTGCTGTGGCTGAAGATTTTGCGACCAGTCACACTTTTGCAGCAGCGCCATGCGCACGCCGGCGCACCAGCCACCCGTGCGCTGGATGATCCGCCGCGCGACGCTGTCGGCCTGCTCCGGGGGAAGGTGATGCAACGCTTGGGCAATCTCGTCCGAGGTGAGGGCCAGCGTCGCGCTTTCGCACTCATACAGTTCGCCGTCCAGCAGCAACCGTGGCCAGTTGCACTGCGGACGCCGACGGGTGGCGATCCACCAGGTCAACGCCGGATTGTTCAGCGCCAGCAAGCGATCAAGCAGGGCATCCAGCGCCGCGTCGGGTTGCCGGGAATAGTCGTCGATCACCAGCCAGGTCGGCTGCAGGCTGCGCGTCAGTGCCGCAAAGATCGCGCCCTCGTCACGTTCGGCCAAGCCCAGGGCATTCGCCAGGCTACGACACAATCCATCGACCGTTGTGGTCGCCCCCGCCAGCGGCAACCAGTACACCGCGCACTGCGCCGGGGCCTGAAGCACGCACTCGGTGAGCAGCGCGCTCTTGCCGCTGCCGGCCGGCGCGCAAAGTAATTTCACCCGGGCCGTGGAGGCCAGTAACGGCTCGGTCAAGCGAGCCCGTGACTGGTGATGAGTGGACAGACGGGGCAGGAATCCAGAACGGTCCAGACACGGGATCATGGCGGTCATTGCGGCGTGCCTTTTTATAATTGTCCGGCAACCCTAGCCCTCTCTAACCCACTTGTTGAGAAGTATTCAGCACGCTGATTGGCGGCCATAAAAAAGGCGACCACCCAGTCGCCTTTTGTACTGCCAATGTATCAAAGCCCTTACCGAACGCCCTCGGCGCGCAGGGCCGATGGGGTGTAGTCGGCGGCCTTGGCTTCGAAGCCGAATTCGAAACTGTGCTTCTCTTCGTTCTTCATTCCCAGGGCAATGTATCGGCCGGCAATGATGTCGTAGAGCGCTTCGAGGGTGTAGGCCGGGGTCTGGTGATCGTAGTAGTACTGAGCGTGCCCCTCGGCTACTCGCCACAACTGACCGCGACCGTCGTAATGGTCCGCCAGCGCCACTTGCCAGCTGTCTTCGTCGAGGTACATGTGGCGTTTGGCGTAGATGTGCCGCTCGCTCGGCTTGACCGTACCGATAATTTCCCAGACCCGGTGCAACTCATAACGGGTCAGGTCCTGATTGATGTGCCCGGCCTTGACGATGTCGTCGTACTTGAGGCTCGGCGAGTCGAGTTTGTAGCTGTTGTAAGGGATGTACATTTCCTTCTTGCCGACCAGTTTCCAGTCGTAGCGATCCGGCGCACCGGAGAACATGTCGAAGTTGTCGGAGGTGCGCAGGCCGTCAGCGGCAGTACCCGGCCCGTCATAAGCCACTTGTGGTGCGCGACGCACACGGCGCTGGCCGGCGTTGTAGATCCACGCCAGACGCGGCTCTTTCACCTGATCGAGGGTTTCGTGCACCAGCAGCACGTTACCCGCCAGTCGTGCAGGTGCCGTCACCGATTGCTTGAAGAAGGTCAGCACGTTGGCGGCCTTTTCCGGATCCAGTTCCTTCATCAGCTGCGGTACGGCGATCTCTTCCTCGAAGCGGATCGGCGTGTAGCTGCCGTTCGTTTGCGGGGTCACCTGAGTGATGATGCGTCGCAGGTTGCCGCCGTGATAGCGGGTGATGTGGTTCCACAGCACCTCGACGCCGGTCTTCGGAATCGGGAAGGCGTAGTAACGGTTGCCGGTGAAGTTGGCCAGGCCGTTACCGTCGTTGATGCTGTTCACGTTCAGCGCGCTGCGTTTGGCCGACTCGTAGATTTCCGGCGGCAGGGCCACGGTACGATGGGTCGGGTAGACCGGGATCTTGTAGGTTTCCGGGTAGCGTTTGAACATCGCCACCTGGCCATCCGACAGCTTGTCCTTGTACTTATCAACAGTCGCGGCGGTGATGGTGAACAACGGTTTCTCGCTGGCGAACGGGTCAGCCAGGAAGCCTTTACTGTCCACCGCGCCGGCATTTTTCGGGATACCACCGGTCCAGGCCGGGATCGAGCCGTCGGCGTTGCCAGCCTTCTCGGCGCCCAGCGGCGTGAGGCTGGTGCCCAGCTTGTTGGCTTCTTCAGGCGAGACCGCCGCCATCACGTTGGCAGCCAGCAGACTCAAGGCCAGGGCGCCGCATTGCAGAATCATCTTGCGCATTAAAATCATCCTTCTCAGCCAGATCAGAAGTTCACGCCGAAGCTCAGCGCCAGGAAGTCGCGGTCTTCCAGGGTGTTGTAGTCACCGCCGAAGAAATCGGTGTAACTGAGGCTCGCGGTATAGGTGTTGCGGTAGTCGGCATCGACGCCGACGCTGACGGCCTTGGCGCCTTCGTTGAACAGCCCGTTGGGGCCGTAGCCGGCGACGTCATGGGACCAGGACAGGTTGGGCTTGAGGTTGATCCCGCCGATCACGTTGGCGTAATCGAGGATCGCCCGGGCGCGGTAGCCCCAGGAGGTCGAGGTGACGAAGCCGTCGGTATCGCCGCCAAAACCGTACTGGCCATAGACCGAGTCACGGCCGTAGCGCAATTCGGATCGCGACTCCAGGCCACCGACGTGCACCACCGCCGCTTCGCCAACCAAGGTCAGCCGTTGGGCACCCAACACTTGGTCAAAGAAGTGGGTCAGGGTGCTCTGGACCTGCGTCACTTCCTTGCGGCGGTAGCCTTTGTTGTCGGCACCTGGCGTGGTCGCGATAGGCGATGCCGCGCCGCCTGCGATCGGGTTGAGCAAGGCCAGGGTCAGGTCGTTGGTGTTGACTTGCACCGGAGCGTTGGGGCGATAGCTGATCTCGCCGGTCCACGCCGTGCCGGTAGGCAAGGTGGTGGAAAAGCTCGCGCCGTAGAGACGGATGTCTTCCGGGTATTCAAGGTAGTACTGACCGCGTCCGAGCATCACACTCTGAGCCAGTGCCGACCCGGTACCGGGCGCGATTCTGTTGGCGGCACCGACAATGGCCGGGATCCGTGCCAGCGTTGTCAGGCCGGCAGTGGTGGTGCCGACCGTCGGGCTACGGCTGTGATAATTCATGAAGTACAGACCGTACTCGGTGTCGTCGCCGAGCCAGCGCAGCGCCGTCCCCCACTGCCCGGAGTCGCGGGCGTCGCGGTCACCACTGCGCTGGACGATCACACCTTCCTTACTGACTTCGAAGCCTTGGCCAAACGCTGCAGCGACCGGTTGCAACGGTGCAATCGCCGGGCTGGCAACCGTGTAATTCTTGTTGCAGCCGTCAGCCACCACGTCGTTGCCGAAGAAGGTGCCGCAGTTGTCGACGACGGTCTGGTCCCACTCCAGTTGATAGAAACCTTCCACCGAGAGTTGGTCGGTCAGGCTTTGGGAGGCGAACAGCATGTTCACCGGAATCAGGCCTTCCTTGATTTCGGCGCCAGGACGGCGGAACGCTGAAACGTCGATCGGGTTGATGCTGTTGATCGAGTTGCCGATGAAGGTACTTTCACCCCAACTCACCACCTGCTTACCGGCGCGCACAGTGCCCGGCAGCTCGGCGATGGAATAGTTGTGATAGACGAAGGCGTCGAGCAGCTGCGCCCCGGAGGACTTGGAGCCTTCCTTGCGGTTGCTGTCGCTGATGTCCTTGAACGGACGGCTTTCGTCCTTGAGTTCGAAGTCGTACCAGTACTTGCCACGCACGAACACCCCGGTGTCGCCGTACTTCAATTCAAGGTCGTGAATACCCTTGAAGATCTTGGAGAAGGTTTCGCCCTTCTTGAAGTTCAGCCGCCCGTCATCCCCGGTCGAAGACTGGCCGGTCCCGCCATTGACGATGCCCACCAGAGATTTATCGGCATCGCGCATGCCCCAGCTCGCGCCGACGGACAGCGAAGAGTCAAAGGTCCCCTCGATTTCCCCGATGTTGAATGAAACAGCCTGCGCCTGGGCGCAGCAACCCAAGGCAACCGCAGCGGCGAGCGCTTGCGGCGTGAAGATGGCGCGCATTGTTGTTTTTGTCATGCGTCTTCCCCGGTGAGTGACAGAAGGCCCCACCCTACTGCCGCACGTTGGGAGCGATAAGCGCACCAAGGAGGTATTCGCGATGTACCTCCAAAGGATGAATGCCCGCATGGGACGGGGATTTGAGCGGGTTATGGATGGGCTGGATGGGGGGTTATCAGCCAGGTGCATAGGGCGTTTGGAACGCAAACCTGTAGCAGCTGCCGAAGGCTGCGGCTACATGAATGAGTCCCCCATGAGGAGCGGAACTGTTGCCGATACTGCAACAGTTCATGTCATGAATCGCTATTTTTCCTTTGGGCTCAAGGCCTTATTCTTGCCGGGCTTTCACGGCAAACGGCCGGAAAGCACGAAGCAATGGCGGTGGCTAGTCCACGCCATTAGCGACAGATTTCAGATGAATTGAAGATTTTCGGTTCATCGCCCTGTGTTCACTGACGTTGATTTATTGCTCCTTGATCAATCGTCTTACTTTGGCCGCTGCGTTTGCAGCGGCCTTTTTTATGGGCGGTGGTTTTGTGACAAAGGCGAAGAATTTAATGAAGTAAAAGTTGGCGCCAACTACTTAATCTAATCTACTTTTTATTACCTACACACCTCTCGGAAAACGACTACATAGTTATGTAATCACGTGAAGTGCCCTCGCGACTAAGGTTAAAAACAAGTCAGCCACTCTTCTGCAATAGCGCACTGACACTACCCTAATTCAATTGCGAGAAATCTCTTCATGAAGCCTATTGATTACAACAAGTACCGCTCCACCAAAAGCTTCAACACCCGCGTACGATTTCTGATATTCCACTACACAGCCGGCAACTTCTCCAGTTCGGTCAACACACTCACCGGCCCGAATGTCAGCGCCCACTATCTGGTTCCCGACATCACCGACCCGAGCTACTTGAAGGCAGGTTATACCGGACAGGAAGTTTTCAATCTCGTCGACGAAACCAAGCGTGCTTGGCATGCGGGCGTCAGTACCTGGGGCAATCGAAGCAATCTGAACGACACGTCTATCGGCGTTGAAATCGTCAACCTTGCAACGTTTAGCCAAGGTGTTTTCAGCTTTCCGCCGTATCAGCCAGAACAAATTGCCGCCATTGAAGAGTTGGCGTTAAACATCCTTGAACGCTATCCGGATATCAGCCCCACCCTTGTTCTGGGGCACTCGGATATTGCGGTCGGCCGCAAGAGTGACCCAGGGCCGAAATTCCCCTGGCATGCCCTTTACTTGAAAGGCATCGGTGCCTGGTTCGACGATGCCACCCGAGATATCTATCTGCAGCAATATTGCGAGACCGGTATTCCAGCCCGAACCGAATTGCTCAAACTGTTCAAGACTTACGGGTATGACGTTTCCGGTGCGTCAACCGATTCAGGCTTCACACAACTGGTTCGGGCCTTTCAGCTGCACTTTCGCCCGGAAACTTACGACGGCATCATGGATGCGCAAACAGCTGCGAATCTGGCGGCATTGGTTCACAAGTATTTTCCTTGATCGCCGCTGCAAACCAGATGTCGGTACCGAATATTAAGAACCGGCAAGGTCAAGAACGATGACCTTGCTGGTTTCCATCAAATCGAATATTTCTGCAAATTCCCCATCATTTCCTTCAGCGCTTCAAGATTGTCCTGCGGATGCGCCGCGCCTTCGAAATCACAAATCTGCTCCCAATGCGCCGCCACATCTTCCGGCGAGAACCCAACCCGAGGATCAAACCCCGCGCCGAGGCTTCGCTCCCAGCGCACCTTGCCCATCCAGCCACCACCGACTTCAAACAGCCCGGAGGTTTCCTGGCAGTTCTCGCTGGCGAGGTACACCACCAGCGGGCTGACCAGTTCCGGTTTGAGTTGTTCAAAGACTTGCGGCGGGATCAGGCCTTCGGTCATGCGGGTGCCGCCGGTGGGGGCGATGGCGTTGACCAGGATGTTGTTCTTGCGGCCTTCGATGGCCAGTGTGCGGGTCAGGCCGTAGAGGCCGAGTTTGGCCATGCCGTAGTTGGACTGGCCGAAGTTGCCGTAAATGCCCGAGGTCGAAGCGGTGAAGATGATGCGGCCGTAGTTTTGCTCGCGCAGGTGCGGCCAGGCGGCGCGGGTGACTTTGTAAGCACCTTCGACATGGACGCGGTAAACCAGGTCCCAGTCGCCGTCTTCCATTTTGTGGAAGGTTTTGTCCCGCAGGATCCCGGCGTTGTTGACCACTACATCGACACGGCCGAAGGTGTCCAAGGCGTTCTGAACGATTTTGTCGCCGTCGGTGACGGAGTCATGGTTGGCCTCGGCGATGCCACCGGCCTCACGGATTTCGGCCACTACCCGGTCGGCTGCCGAAGCGTTTGCGCCTTCGCCCTGAGCCGAGCCGCCGAGATCGTTGACCAGCACTTTGGCGCCCTGTTTGGCGAACAGCAGCGCGTGGGCCCGGCCCAGGCCGCCGCCTGCACCCGTGATGATCACGACTTTATCTTCGAAGCGCACAGACTCATTCATTGGGGGGACTCCAGCAGGCCAGGGGACAATGAGTCCGAGTGTCAGGCACGGCGACGCGGGTCACAATGAACTGGGGTGAGGCTGAATGGTGCGCGATAAGGCAGAGGGATAATCAGGAGCAGGCAGCCTTGCGCGGCGGTGAAACCAGCTGATCGCGAAACTCCAGATAGTGCTTGAGCACCTGCCCCGGCGCCTCGGTTTGCGGGTAGTGGCCAATACCGGGCAACAAGACCGTGTCCGGGTTCGGGATCAGTTCCCGATAGCGCTGGACCATGTGCGCGCCGGAGATCGGATCGACCTCACCATCGATCACCCGCAACGGCAATTCACCACGCTGCATCGCGCTGACCCAACGCTCGCGCTGGGCACGTCGCTCAGGGATGTAGGCGATCAATTTATGCATGATCCGTGGCCCTTGATTGCTCTCGATCAAGCTCCAGAAATCATCCATCTCGCTCTCGGTGGGGCGGCTCTGGGGGCCGAAGATCTGCCGGAAACTCTTCACCAGACCGTCACGGGAAAAGGCTCGCCCGATCATCCAGCCCAAGGGGCTGAGCAGGAGTTTTTGCATCAGTATCGGGCGATGAGTTTCAGGAAAGAGGCCGCCATTGAGGAACACACAACTGGCGATACGGATGCGTGCTTCGTAATGCCGGGCCAACAGCTCCTGAGCCACGCTGTCGCCATAATCGTGGGCCAACAGGTGCACCGGCTGCTCGACCCTCACATGTGCCAGCAAGGCCTGTTGCAGATCGGCCTGCTCCAGCAGGCTGTATTCGTGGTCCACCGGTTTGGCTGAGTCGCCAAAGCCGAGCATGTCGCAGGCAATCACCCGATAGCGCTGGGCCAGCGGCTGCCACAGGAAGTGCCAGTCCCAACTGGCGGTCGGGAAGCCATGAATGAGTAACAGTGGCTCACCCTGCCCGGCCGTCCAGTAACGGATAGTCTGGCCACGGAATACGAACGTCTGGCCGCGTTTGCGCCAGACACACAGGGGGATCTCGGCGAGTGCCATTAGAGTTTATAACCCGCGTCTTGTTTATCGAGTTTGCGCAGCAGCGCTGGCCAGGCCAGTGCGCCGCCCATCCCTTGAGCGCTTTTGGTGACGCCGGCGATCATCGCCTTGGCGCCTGCCAGAATCTGCGGTTCGATGGCGATCAACTCGGCGCCACCGTTCTGCGCCAGCACCTGGATATCGCAGGCACGCTGGAAGGTAAACATCATCAGGAACGTGTCGGCGATGGTCGCGCCGCAGGTCAGCAGACCGTGGTTGTGCAGCATCAGGAAATTGTTTTCGCCGAGGTCGGCTTGCAGTCGCGCCTTCTCTTCATGGTTAAGCGCAACCCCTTCGTAGGCGTGATAAGCCAGGCTGGACAGAACAAACAATGATTGTTGGCTGATCGGCAAAATGCCTTGTTTCTGCGCCGACACCGCGACACCCGCTGCGGTATGGGTGTGCAGCACACAGACGACATCGTGACGAACCTCGTGCACCGCGCTGTGAATGGTGTAACCCGCCGGGTTGATCTCGTAAGGGCTGTCCATCAGCTTGTTGCCGGCCTGATCGACCTTGACCAGGCTGGACGCGGTAATCTCGTGAAACATCAGCCCGAACGGGTTGATCAGAAAGTCTTCGGTACCGGGGACCTTGGCCGAGATGTGGGTAAAAATAAGATCATCCCAGCCATGCAGGGCGACCAGACGATAGCAGGCGGCAAGATCGACGCGGGTCTGCCACTCGGCGGCACTGACCTGGTCTTTGACACTGTGTGGCGATTGGACGGGGGTTACGCTCACGACAAGGAACTCCTGTTCTTATTATTTTTCTCACGTGAACCAGTCTAGTCAGCCTCCGGGGTTCGTGTAGTTGCATTGGCAGCCAGCTTGATGGCCTAGCGAGTCAGTACGCCAACGAACGTGGATCCATGTCAAAGTACTGCCGCCAACAAGGGTGCGGCGAACAGATTCAGCAGCCCCGTCAGAACCATGACTAACCCCGCCACCGAGCCCTCTTCACCCCCCACTTCATGTGCTCGACTGACCCCGGCACCGTGAGCACCGACACCAAACAATGCCCCTCGAGCCAAGGCACTGCGCAGGGGCAACCACTTGAGCAGTATGCCGCCGAGCATCGCCCCGAACACCCCGGTGAACATCACAAACACCGCGGTCAGCTCCGGTACGCCGCCCAGGTCATGGGCCAGCGGCATGGCAAAAGGTGTGGTGATCGAACGCGGCACCAGCGACATCGTCACCGAACTGTCCAGTGCCAGCGCCTTGGCCAACCCGAACGAACTGCCGATGGACGCCGCGCTGCCCGCCAGCATCCCAAGCAGTAGCGCCGACCAATGCCGCATCAGCATCTGCCGCTGCTGCCAGATCGGCACTGCAAAAGCGACGGTAACCGGCCCCAGTACCAGCATCAGCCAATGGGTGTTGCTCGAATATTCGGCATACGCGGTGTGCAGCGGCACGGCGAGTGCCAACAACAGGGCCGGGACCAGAATCAGCGGCGACAGCACATAGTGCCCGGTGCGACGGTAAATCCAGCGGCTGAATAAATAAGCCAGCAGTGTGAAGGCCAGCCAGAACATCGGCATCAGCTCAAGCTTCACGAGACCTCCTCAACCGCACCACCAATTCCACAGTAAATGCGGTCACCAGCATGACCATCAACGTGCTGACGCCGATCACCAGCAAAATCCGCCAACCGTCGCTGCGCAACAGACCGCCGTAATCGAGCAGGCTCATGAGCGCCGGAATGAAGAACAACAGCATCTCGGCCATTAACAAGCCGGCGCCCATTTGCAGCGCTGCCGGTTTGACCACACCCAAAGCGAACGCCAGCAGCAACAGCACCATGCCGATGACGCCACCGGGAATCGGCCAGGAAAACCACACGGCCATCTGGCAGCCGAGCAGGTAGATGGCCAGCAGCACGGCCAATTCAGTCGCCAGTCTAGCCAGGTGTTTCAGGGTTGATGCGTTCATGTCTTCGGTCCTCACAAGGACTCATTTTATGGAATCGGCTGCTATCCCAGAAGCGAATTGTTAGACTCGATGACATTCCAAAATGGAATCATGCACATGGAATTCAAACAGCTACGCAGCTTCATCGAAGTGATGCATCAGGGTGGTTTTACTCAAGCCGCCAAGACCCTGCACATCAGCCAATCGGCGGTGAGCAAACAGGTTGCCCAATTGGAGCAGAGCCTCGGCACCCCCCTGCTCGAACGACTGGGTTCACAGTTGCGCCTGACCGCCGCCGGCAGCGTGGTCCTGCAACGGGCCGAAGGCATGTTGCGGCTGCGCAACGAACTGCTCAGTGAGCTGGATGACTTGAGCCAACTGGCCCGAGGGGAATTGCGTCTGGGTTTGCCACTATTGGGCAGCGACGCGCTGTTCGCCGGACTGTTTGCCGAATACCGGCGACGTTACCCCAACATCAGCATTCAATTGCTGGAGGGTGGCAGCCTGAACATCGAACAGGCGGTTTTGAGTGGAGAGCTGGAACTGGGTGGCAGCCTGTTGACGAAGGACCCGCAGTTCGCCTTCCAGCCTTTCTGCGATGAGCCGCTGGACGCCCTGCTGCCGGCCGATCATCCGCTGGCGTGGAAGACGGTGATTGGGCTCGAGGAGTTGGCCGACACGCCATTCCTGCTGTATCAGCGCAGCTTCGTGCTCAATGACCGTTTGCTGCAAGCCTGCCAGCAGCTGGGGTTTACGCCAAAGGAAGGCGGTCGCAGCGGTCAGGCAGATTTTCTTGCAGCGCTGGTGGCTGCCGGTCAAGGTGTGGTGCTGTTGCCGCGCGTGGTGGCTCGCGGGCTGGTGCGGCCAGGCGTGGTGCGCCTGACCTTGAACGCGCCGAGCTATCTACGCTGGGATATCGCCTTCATCTGGCGTCAGGGCGCGTACTTGTCAAAAGCCGCGCAAGCCTGGCTCGCCTTACTACGCGAGCGACCGGTCAGCCCCGCAGAGCGCTGACCAACTCCGCCAGCCAAGGCTCGGCGTCGGTTTCCGGCGTCACGCTTTCGCTGGCGTCCAGGCGCAGCATGGGCAGGACTTCGCGTAGGCCCAGTTCGCCGAACAATTCACGCATTTGCTCGCCGCCACCGCAGAACGTATCGCCGTAACTCGCATCGCCCAGGCCAATCACGGCGCCCGGCAAGCCACGCCAGGCAGCCGGTAACTGGTCGCGAATGGCGAAATACAACGGTTGCAGGTTGTCCGGCAACTCGCCCATGCCGGTGGTCGAGGTCACCGCCAGGAAAGCTTCGGGGCCAAAGGCCTGAACATCGGCGAGGCTCGCACGCGGGTTGTGCCAGGTTTCGAAACCCGCAGCTTTTAAAATATTGGCGGCGTGGCGGGCGACTTCTTCAGCCGTGCCGTACACCGAGCCGGAAAGGATGGCGACTTTCATCAATCTGATCCTGAAGCTGAGTAAAAAGACGGGGGATATTAACAGCCGTGGCAAAAAAGCTGCGATTGACTCTCAATTAACGCTGGTGACCAGTAGAAAGTTCTCAGTGTTCTTTTAGAATGCATCCCACAATCAAATTGGAAAGGACTCTCCGATGATTAACGCCCAACTGCTGCAAATGGTGATCAACGCTTCCAACGACGGCATCGTGATTGCCGAAAAGGAAGGCGAGCAGGACAACATCCTGATTTACGTCAACCCGGCGTTCGAACGCCTGACGGGTTACACCAGCGAAGAAATCCTCTACCAGGATTGCCGGTTTCTTCAGTCAGGGGACCGCGACCAGGAAGCTCTCCCGTTAATTCGCGAGGCGTTGAGCAGTGGCGGTTCCTGCCGGGAAATCCTCAGGAATTATCGCAAGGACGGCACGCCGTTCTGGAACGAGCTGTCCCTTTCGACGGTGAATAACCCGGATGACGGACAGACTTATTTCATCGGTGTGCAGAAAGACGTCACCCTTCAGGTCAAGGCGCAGCAGCGAGTCGCGCAGTTAGAGGCGCAATTGGTTGAGGTCCAGGCCGAGCTTGCCGCATTAAAAACGACGAACGGTGAAAACAAAACGAAGAATTGATTGTCATTAACTACAATCACCAGTGACTTTGTAACTATTTCTGTCGAGCTGACCATGCAACGCGACGCACTCCTGACTCAGGATGAGCTGGATTTTATCCAGACCATGCAACACAACCCGCAACTCAATGTGCGGGATGCGACGTCGAGCCTGCTCGTCAACGGTGGCTCACAGATACGTGACCTGCTCACACGCCTTGCCGCTCATGAGCAAGTCACCATTCAGGCCAACTTCGAAAATCAGCAAATGACCTTTCCGCTGCACTTGGTGGAAGACGAATTTCACGCAATGCATTTACGCCTCGGCGTCCCCAGCATCTATGAAGACGGACCGATGGTCCGGCCATGGCGCCTGGTACTCGAAGAACCGGTAGCGCTGGAGAATGCCAATGGCCAGCCCGGTACGATGTGGGTGCACGAAGTGTCGTTCAAAGGGGTCTTGGTGGAAGTTCGCAACAAGACCAAACCGCCCAAACATTTCGCCTTGTGGTTCAGCCCGTCTGGCTATGAGCGCATCGCGTTGCGCGGCTCCTTTGAGAAAGAAACCGAGAACGGCTTTTTTGCCTATCAGTTGAATCAGAGTGACAAGGACGAAACCGAGCGTCTGCGCCAGTACATCCTCCAACAGCATCGGCTGACGCATCCGGCCATGCATCTCTGATTCAAGTGTCCAGGTTGCCTGTCAGGAACTGTTTCAAACGCTGACGCATGACCAATCCTTCGTTACCCAGACATCCAATCGACGATCCAGCCAGGCTCTCCTGCACCAGATCGGATGCATCGCCCGCCAGCATCAACTGACAATCCAGGCTCAAGGCCAGGCGCTTCAACCGCCGTGGCAACTCGGGCGCAGGCGCGTGACTGGAAACCAGCACCAGCGCCTGGGGTTTGATCCGTTCGCAGACCAGGGCCAATTCGTCGAATGGCTGACCGATAGCCAACACTTGAATAGCCGAATCGACACTGCTCAGAAACAGCGCGGTTACCAGTACTTCAAGTTCACGACACTGATCGTTGAGGGCGCAGACAATCACCCGTCGAGGCTGCAGGACACGCACCAGCAGCAGGCGTTGCAACACTCGAGAGCGCAGAAAACCATCCAGGAAAAGCCACTCGCTGGCCTGGCCGAATGCTTCATGGCGCTGCAGCAATTGCTTCCAGAGTGGAAGCAGAATGTCCTGAAACACGACAGTCAGGGGATAACTGGAAAAGATCTGTCCATAGACCTGCTCCAGTTGAACCTCGTCAAAGGCATTCACAACCGCCTGAACTTGTTGCTGCCATTGCGTGTAGTCAGAGTGTACGAGTTCATTCGGGATGATGTGCGACAAGGTCTGAAGCGGTGCAATCCTGGCCAGTATCTTGCCGACTTTACTGACCGCAACGCCGCGTTCGATCCAGCCAAGGATGCTGCGGACCCGATCGATATCGGTCATCGAATACAGTCGGTGTCCACTTTCGGTGCGCGTGGGCTGTATCAGCCCATAGCGGCGTTCCCATGCACGTAGCGTGACCGGGTTGACCCCGGTCAGACGCGCCACTTCGCGTATCGGAAACAGTTCTTCCTGCTCGAGGGGAAGACCGGGCTGCAATCCAGAAACAACGTCAGTCAGCACAGGCATTTTATAATTCTACGTCCATGTAAAAATTGGATCCCACTCTACCTCCCCTGCCCCCATACCCTTCAAGACGTAGATGGCGATGAATATCTCTGACGTACCCGGCAGAATCAGGAATAATCCTTGCTTGTTCCAAGACGCAGCCCACCACCCCGGCGCTGCGCCTGGCGAAACTCCTACCCGGAGTGACGCGATTGTCATACGGAGATACAAAATGCCTACTTCACCCGTCACGCTGATGGTTGCGCGCCGCGTCGCCGATGGGCGTTATCAAGACTTGATCGCCTGGTTACGCGAAGGCGAACAACTGGCCACCGATTTTCCCGGCTATCTCGGCTCTGGCGTGCTCGCTCCGCCGCCCGGCGATAACGAATTCCAGATTATTTTTCGCTTTGCCAACGAGCAAACCATGCACGCCTGGGAGCATTCAGCTTCGCGTACCGCATGGCTGGCCCGCGGCAGCGATCTGTTTGCGCATAAAACGGAACATCGTGTCAGCGGCATCGAAGGCTGGTTCGGCGCGGCCGGCCAGCGCCCACCACGCTGGAAACAGGCCGTGGCGATCTGGTTGGCATTCTTTCCGGTTTCCCTGCTGTTCAACGTTGTCCTCGGGCCGTTGCTGAGCGATATGGGTCTGCTGAGCCGGGTATTCATCAGCACCTTGTGCCTGACCCCACTGATGGTCTACTTCTTCATTCCGCTGTCGACCCGCCTGCTGGCCAGTTGGCTGAACACCACGCCGCAACGACCGCTGCCCGCCGAGCCCTCCACCCAGAACCACTGATAACCCCTTGTGGGAGCGGGCTTGCTCGCGAAGGCGGTGTCTCAGTCAGTACACATGTTGACTGAGACACCGCCTTCGCGAGCAAATCGAATCGTCGCACCGCCGCTCCCACACAAGCCCGTTTTGCACAATAGGTGAACGGCTCCGTGCGCTGGTATAGTTTTGCTCTTACCGCGACGCGAGCCGTTCATGACCTCTTTCGTAGCCCCAATCCTCATCACCGGTGCCGGCCAACGTGTCGGCCTGCACTGTGCGCAGCGTTTGCTTGAGGATGGCCAGCCGGTGATCTTCAGCTACCGCAGTGAACGCCCCGGCGTGCAAACCCTGCGCGACCTGGGAGCGACCGCGGTGTTTGCCGACTTCTCCACTGAAGCCGGAATCTTCGCGTTCATCAGCGAACTGAAAAACCACACCGACAGCCTGCGGGCGATTGTCCATAACGCCTCCGAATGGTTGGCCGAAACCCCGGACACCGACGCCACCGCCTTCACCCGCATGTTCAACGTCCACATGCTGGCGCCCTACCTGATCAATCTGCATTGTGCCGACTTGCTGCAACGCTCAAGCCCGGCGGACATCGTGCACATCAGCGATGACGTAACCCGCAGGGGCAGCAGTAAACACATCGGCTACTGCGCCAGCAAAGCCGGGCTCGACAGCCTCACCCTGTCCTTCGCCGCGAAGTACGCGCCGACAATCAAGGTCAACGGTATCGCGCCAGCCCTGTTAATGTTCAACCCCGACGACGACGCGGCGTACCGCGCCAAGGCACTGGCCAAGTCCGCGCTGGGTATCGAACCCGGCTGCGAAGTGATCTACCAGAGCCTGCGTTATTTGCTCGACAACCCTTATGTCACCGGCACGACCCTGACCGTCAACGGCGGACGGCACATCAAATAAGCGGCCCCCGCGAGGATGTTCCATGACGTTATCCCTGCCCCAGAACGCCCTGTCCCAGAGCTATCGCGAGATCCTCATCGGCCTCGGTGAAAACCCCGACCGCGAGGGTCTGCAAGACACCCCGGCTCGCGCAGCAAAAGCCATGCAGTACCTCTGCCATGGTTACGAACAAAGTGTCGAAGAGATCGTCAACGGCGCGCTGTTTGCCTCAGACAATGATGAAATGATCATCGTCGACAACATCGAGCTGTACTCGCTCTGCGAACATCACATCCTGCCCTTCATCGGCAAGGCTCATGTGGCTTATATTCCAACGGGCAAGGTGCTGGGCCTGTCGAAGATTGCGCGGCTTGTGGATATGTTCGCCCGTCGCCTGCAAATCCAGGAAAACCTCACCCGGCAAATCGCCGACGCAGTGCAGCAAGTGACCAACGCCGCCGGTGTCGCGGTGGTCATCGAAGCCCAGCACATGTGCATGATGATGCGCGGCGTCGAGAAACAGAATTCGACCATGAACACCTCGGTGATGCTCGGCGCCTTCCGCGAGTCGAGCAACACCCGCCAGGAGTTCCTGCAATTGATTGGACGGAGCAAGTAGCAATGCCACAACTTCAACCAGGAACGGCACGCATCCGGGTCAAGAACCTGTGCCTGCGGACCTTCATCGGGATCAACGAGGATGAAATCCTCAACAAGCAGGATGTGCAGATCAACCTGACCATCCTGTATGCCGCTCAGGAAGCGGTGCGTGACAACGACATCGATCACGCGCTGAATTACCGCACCATCACCAAGGCGATCATCGCCCACGTGGAAGGTAATCGCTTCGCCTTGCTTGAGCGCCTGACTCAGGAAATTCTTGATCTGGTCATGGCCAACGAGTCGGTGTTGTACGCCGAGGTCGAAGTCGACAAGCCCCACGCCCTGCGATTCGCCGAGTCGGTGTCGATTACCCTGGCCGCGAGCCGCTGACCGTCTGGCACATTGCTCGTCAGACTTTTATCATCCGCGCACGATTTGATTGCACAGAGCCCGCCATGAACGATCAACAACGCCTGGAACTCGAAGCCGCCGCCTTTCGCCGGCTGGTCGCCCACCTGGACAGCCGCAAGGATGTGCAGAACATCGACCTGATGAACCTCTCCGGTTTCTGCCGTAACTGCTTGTCCAAGTGGTACAAGGCCGCTGCCGACGAACGCCAGATCGAGGTCAGCCTCGATGACGCTCGCGAAGTGGTTTACGGCATGCCGTACGCCGAGTGGAAAGCCCAATACCAGCAAGAAGCCAACGCCGAACAACAAGCGGCGTTCGCCAAAGGAAAGCCCAATGAGTGATTTGAACACCCTGCGCGCCAGTCTCAAGAGCGGCGAACACGTTTTTGCCGACACCCTGGCGTTCATCGCCGCCGGCTACGACTATCAGCCACAGGCTTTCAACAACGGCGGCGTGGAAAACGCAGCCGGGCAGAACGAAGGCTCGTGCAAGACCCTGGGCCTGGCGCTGCTGGAAGGCTTGAGCGATGAAGAAGCGCTGTTGGCGTTCGGCGAGCATTACCGTTCGGTGGTGGCGACGCCTGAGGGTAGCGATCACGGCAATATCCGCGCGCTCATTGCTCATGGATTGGCCGGCGTGAAGTTCACTCAACAGCCGCTGACTCGCCGCTGATTCAACACCTTCCAAACACATCCCGACTTTTAAGATTGACCCGGCAACTTTATTTCGTTTGCCGGGCACCGCTGCTCACGGCTTAGATAAAAAGAAGCATCCCTTCTTCTGAGTCAGGTATCCATGAGCAGCGAAACCATCAGCCAGTCGATCAACATCGTTCATCCCGTCACGCTCAGCCACGGCAAAAATGCCGAGGTCTGGGACACCGACGGCAAACGCTACATCGACTTCGTCGGTGGCATCGGTGTGTTGAACCTCGGCCATTGCCATCCGCGCATCGTCGAGGCCATTCGCGAACAAGCCACCCGGCTGACCCACTACGCGTTCAACGCCGCCCCGCATGTGCCCTACATCGTACTGATGGATCGCCTCACCGCGTTTATTCCGGTGGACTACCCGGTCAGCGGCATGCTCACCAACAGCGGCGCGGAAGCGGCGGAAAACGCCCTGAAGATCGTCCGTGGCGCCACCGGTCGCACGGCCGTCATCGCCTTCGACGGCGCCTTCCATGGCCGCACCCTCGCCACGCTCAACCTCAACGGCAAAGTCGCCCCCTACAAACAGAAAGTCGGCGTGCTGCCGGGTCCGGTTTTTCACCTGCCCTTCCCGAGCAAGGACAACGACGTGACCTGCGCCGAGGCATTGAAGGCCATGGATCGGCTGTTCAGCGTCGAAATCGATGTCGAAGACGTCGCGTGTTTCATCGTCGAACCGGTGCAAGGCGAAGCGGGTTTCCTGGCGATGGACGTGGAGTTCGCCCAGGCCCTACGTCGCTTCTGTGACGAAAAAAACATCCTGCTGATCGCTGATGAAATCCAGTCCGGCTTCGGTCGCACGGGTGAGCGTTTTGCGTTTTCGCGACTGGGCATTGAGCCGGACTTGATCCTGCTGGGTAAAAGCATCGCCGGCGGCGTGCCGCTGGGCGCGGTTGTCGGGCGCAAGTCGCTGCTCGACACCTTGCCCAAAGGCGGACTGGGCGGCACCTATTCCGGCAACCCGATCGCCTGCGCCGCAGCGTTGGCGACCCTGGACGAAATGACTGACGCGCATCTGCAAGCCTGGGGCGCACAACAGGAAGAAGCGATTGTTAGCCGCTACCAATCCTGGCGCACCCGCAAGCTGTCGCCGTATCTGGGCCGCTTGACCGGCGTCGGCGCGATGCGCGGTATCGAGCTGACCCATGCCGACGGCACACCGGCCTCGGCGCAATTGACGCAGTTGCTGGCGCTGGCGCGAGACGCCGGTTTGCTGCTGATGCCCAGCGGCAAGTCGCGCCACATCATTCGACTGCTGGCACCGCTGACTACAGAGGCCGCGGTGCTGGAGGAAGGGCTGGATATCCTCGAGGCCTGCCTGGCGAAGCTTTCCTGAAAAGCAAACTACGATCAGGGACTGACATAGCGAATTATGTTCGCTTGTAGTCCCAGATTTTGCGTCGCAATACTGACCAAATACCCCTTTTACCCAGCGAGATCACTACCACCTACAAGCCTGAGGCATTCATGTATCACGACAATATAATTTATAAAAAAAAGTCCAATGATCCTCAATTCCTGCTTGGCGTAGCCGTGGTGCTGTTTCTCGGCTCCTACCTGATGAACCTGGGTAACAGCGCCCTCAGTCATTTCCTGCATCCACTGTTGGGCAATGCCCCGGACAGCCTGACCGCTCGCAACATCGCCATCGGCCTGGCGATTGCCGCACTGGGCACGCTGAACTTTCACGTGCTCGGACGCTTGAAATTCAAGGTGCAGACCACCGTGGTCTGGATCGAACTGCTGATCCTGTTCCTGGCGTTCTTTGACACATTCGACCTTTCCTACAGCTTCATCCTCGACAAGATCGGCTTCCTGATCATCCAGGGCGCGGCGACCACGCTGTACATCTCCGCCATCGCGATTGTGATTGCTTTCGTGCTGGCGCTGATCGGGGCCGTGGCCAAGTTGTCGAACAACGGCCTGGCCAACGCTATCGCCTCGTTCTACACCTCGTTTTTTCGCGGTGTTCCGCTGCTGATCCAGATCTACCTGATTTACCTCGGACTGCCGCAACTGGGTTATGTGGTGGACGCAGTGCCGGCCGGCATCCTCGCGTTGTCGCTGTGCTACGGCGCTTACATGACCGAGATTTTTCGTGCAGGCATCCAGAGCATTCCGGTCGGTCAGTGGGAAGCCTCACGAGCCCTGGGCATCAGCCCGCTCAAGACCCTGAGCCGGGTGATCATGCCGCAAGCCTTGCGGGTGATCATCCCGCCCACCGGCAACCAGTTCATCGCCATGCTCAAGGACAGTTCGCTGGTGTCGGTGATCGGCGTCTGGGAATTGATGTACCTGGCCAAGACTCAGGGCCGCGCGGACTTCCGCCACCTGGAAATGCTGATCACCGCCGCGATGATTTACTGGGCCCTGTCGTTCATCCTCGAACGGGTGCAGGCGCGGATCGAAAAACGGGTCAACCGATCCATTGCCAGGGGTTGATGCGTGATAACTCGAACCAATACCGCTGAACAACTCAACCTTGCACCTGCTGCGCAACCCTGCCCTTCTATGATTTCCATCACCGACCTGAACAAGTGGTACGGCGATTTTCACGCGTTGCGCGATGTCGACCTGAACGTCGCCACGGGCGAAATCCTGGTGGTGTGCGGGCCGTCAGGCTCGGGCAAGTCGACGATGATTCGTTGCATCAACCATCTGGAGAATTTCCAGAAAGGCCATATCCAGGTCAACGGCATCACCCTCACCAGTGAGGCAGAAAGTGTCAGCGCGGTGCGCCGGGAAATAGGCATGGTGTTCCAGAGCTTCAATCTGTTCCCACATTTAAGCGTGATGGACAACCTGACCCTCGCTCCGCAACTGGTGCAAGGCGTGTCATCTGCCGAGGCGAAAAAGCGCGCTCAGGTCTACCTGGAGCGGGTGCGAATAGCCGAACACGCCGACAAGTACCCTTCGCAACTGTCCGGTGGCCAGCAGCAACGCGTAGCGATTGCCCGGGCGCTGTGCATGAACCCCAAAGTGATGTTGTTCGACGAACCCACCTCGGCCCTCGATCCGGAAATGGTCCACGAAGTGCTGGACGTGATGGGCGAGTTGGCCACCGACGGCATGACCATGATCTGCGTAACCCACGAAATGGGTTTTGCCAGCAAGGTCGCCGACCGCGTGCTGTTCATGGACCAGGGCCAGGTCATCGAACAAGCCACCCCTTCCGAATTTTTCAACAACCCGCAAACCGAACGCGCACAGAAATTCCTGTCACAGATCATTGGTCACTGAGCACCGCTTTGCCCCTTCATAACAATAACGATAAGTGGAGATGGACATGGTCAGCAAAAAACACGTAATCGCAGCCGCAATGTCGCTGGTGTTCGTCGGCGCTGCCAACGCCGGTGCCGTCTTGGACAAAATCCAGAGCAGCAAAACAATGACCGTCGCCACGTCGGCGACCTGGCCACCCCAAGGGTTTATCAACGACAAGAATGAAATCGACGGGTTTGATATCGACGTTTCCAAGGAGATCGCCAAGCGTCTCGGCGTCGAGGTCAAGTTCATTACCCCCGATTGGGACGTGATCACAGCGGGCAAATGGAACGGGCGCTGGGACATGTCCGTGGGCTCGATGACCGCCACCAAAAGTCGTGCGCGAATTCTCGACTTCCCCGCGACCTATTACTACGTGCCCTACGTGTTTGCGGTTCACAACAAATCCACACTCACCGACCACAAAGCCCTCAATGGCAAAACGATCGGCGTCGAAGGCGGCACCACGTCCGAGGATTACCTGAACCAGGCGCTGGCCATCGAAGCGACTGACATGCCGCCCGTGGCCTACGACGTACAGACCAAGAAGATGAAGACCTATGCCGGTTCCCTCGGGCCGTTGGATGACTTGCGACTGGGCGACGGCGTTCGTCTCGACGGCATCCTCACTCAGCGCAGCACGCTGGAAGCGGCCATCAAGAAAAACTACCCGCTGCGGGCCGTCGACAATGGCGTAGTGTTCTACGAACCCCTGGCCATTGCCACCGACAAGGGTGACGCGGAATTGAAGGCCAAGCTCGGTGAAATCATCGGCGCAATGCACAAGGACGGCACACTGACCAAGCTGTCGACCAAGTGGTACGGCGTGGATTACTCAACCGTCAAATAACCACATCGCCCACCTGTGGGAGCGAGCCTGCTCGCGATGAGGCCATAACATTCAGCATCGATGTTGTGTGTTCGACCGTCATCGCGAGCAAGCTCGCTCCCACAAAAAGCAATTTTTCAAGGATTGACCATGTCCTTTCCTATCACCTGGTATTCCCAAACCTCGCTCCCCCGCGCAGCCAGGCCCGAACTGCGCACCGACGAAAGCTGCGACGTCTGCATCATCGGCGCCGGGATCGCGGGCCTTACCGCCGCCCTGGAGCTGACCCGGCGCGGCAAACGCGTGATCATCCTCGAAGCCCAGCAAGTCGCCTGGGGCGCGTCCGGTCGAAATGGCGGCGTGGTTTCGCCGGGCTGGGCTGAAGGGTCGGGAGCGATCCGCAAGAAACTGGGACTGGAACAGGCCAAGGCGCTGTTTCAAATGTCGGTCGAGGGCGTGGAGATTGTCCGCCGCAACATCGCCGAACTGGCACTGACTGGCTGCGATCCATCCGCCGGCACGATTCAGGTCAAGCGTTACGACGACAGTGCGGGCGTGAAAAACCATATCGACACGATGCGCCGGGACTTCGGCTATGAACTCAACTTCCTCGATACCTCTCAAGTCCGCGAGCGGGCTCACACCCTGCGCTATTTCCAGGGCATCGAGGATCCGAAGGCGCTGCACTTTCACCCGCTGAATTATTGCCTGGGGCTGGCCCTCGCCATCGAAGCGGCGGGAGGCCGGATTTTCGAACAATCAAAAATGCTGGCCTGGCGTCGCGAAGGCGCCGATAAAATTGTCCAGACCGCTCACGGCACCGTGTGCTGCCAGGACCTGGTGTTCTGCGCTGGCGGTTACGGCGGCCCGGAGTTGCAAAAACTCAGCCGCGCCTACCTGCCCATCGCAACCTATGTGGTGCTGACCGAGCACCTGGGCGACTCGATCAGAAACGTCCTCGACTCCGGCGCCGCGTTCTCCGACGACCGCCGCGCCTCGGACTATTACCGCGTGGTCGAAGGCGATCGCCTGCTCTGGGGCGGACGCATCACCACCCGCAACGAACAGAACGAAAAAGCCCTCGCCACCATGCTCAAGGCCGACATGGTCTCGGTCTATCCACAACTGGCCCCGGTCAAAATCGAATTGGCCTGGTCCGGCCTGATGGGTTACTCCACCAACAAGATGCCCAACCTGGGATTGCTGGAACCGGGCGTCTGGGCCTGCACCTCGTTTGGTGGCCATGGCTTGAATACCGGCTCGATTGGCGGCAGGGTCATCGCCGAAGCGGTGTGCGGGGAAAGTGCGCGTTATCAGCTGTTCAAACCGTACTTGCTGGACTGGAACGGCGGACCGTTCGGGCGGATTGCCGCCAATGCCATCTATCAATCGTTGAAGGTCATGGACTTTGTCCAGGAGCGGTTTCGTGGTTGACCACAATCCCCTGTGGGAGCGAGCTTGCTCGCGATAGCCATTTATCATTCAACATTGATGTCGACTGATACACCGCTATCGCGAGCAAGCTCGCTCCCACAGGTTTTTTGATCGGCTACTGAATCGTGGGCACAAAAAAACCGGCCGAGGCCGGTTTTTTAGTTTCTACAGAATCAGAATCAAGCGTTCTTCAGATCGTCGAGGTAACGCTCGGCGTCCAGTGCCGCCATGCAGCCGGCGCCGGCCGAGGTGATGGCCTGACGGTAAACGTGGTCAGCCACGTCACCGGCAGCAAAGATGCCTTCGAGGCTGGTGGCAGTGGCGTTGCCGTCACGGCCGCCCTGCACAACCAGGTAGCCGTCTTTCAACGTCAGCTGACCTTCGAACAGCGAAGTGTTCGGGGTGTGGCCGATGGCGATGAACACACCGTCGACTGTCAGCTCGTCGAAGCTGCCGTCGTTGTTCTTCAGGCGGGCACCGGTCACGCCCATGTTGTCGCCCAGGACTTCGTCCAGAGTCGAGTTCAGCTTCAAGACGATCTTGCCTTCGGCAACCCGGGCATTCAGCTTGTCGATCAGGATCTTCTCGGCGCGGAAGGTTTCGCGACGGTGGATCAAGGTCACTTTGCTGGCGATGTTGGCCAGGTACAGCGCCTCTTCAACAGCGGTGTTGCCGCCACCGACCACAGCCACTGGCTTGTTGCGGTAGAAGAAACCGTCGCAGGTCGCGCAGGCCGAAACGCCTTTGCCCATGAACGCTTCTTCCGACGGCAGGCCCAGGTAACGAGCGCTGGCGCCGGTGGCGATGATCAAGGCGTCGCAAGTGTAGGTCGCGCTGTCGCCGGTCAGGGTGTACGGCTTGGCAGCGAAGTCCACGGCATTGATGTGATCGAAGACGATTTCGGTTTCAAAGCGCTCGGCGTGCTCTTTCATGCGGTCCATCAACGCCGGGCCGGTCAGGCCGTGGACGTCGCCAGGCCAGTTGTCGACTTCGGTGGTGGTGGTCAGTTGACCGCCGGCTTGCATGCCGGTGATCAGCAGTGGCTTGAGGTTGGCACGGGCGGCATAGACCGCGGCGCTGTAACCGGCAGGGCCGGAACCGAGAATAATCACTCGCGAATGACGGACTTCAGACATGACCTGCTCCTGTTGACCGGCCCGAAACTTCTGGCGCGGAACGCCGGGTTGCCGGCGGGAATAAAAAAGGACCGTTGAAAGCGCTTGGGGAAGGCTTGAGCTCGACAGTCCTGTAAAAAGTATGGGGTGCAGCGTATCGAGGGGGCGAAGATTAAGGAAATACGGTTTAACAATCCAGCTCATAGGCGGTCTCTATCCCATCACGATGGATACATAGGCGCCTTTGTTACAGTTAATGTCGATGCTGCTACCGCGCTTTCGCCCGTCAGGCAAAGCCGGTAAGGTCGGCGCGTTTCCCCTTTGCTCGGAGCACGTTATGCCCGCCCCCGTTCTGTCCGGCCCGCAATACCTGCGCGAAGGCCTCAAGCTGGTCCTGAGCCCAAGCCTGCGTTTGTTCGTGCTGTTGCCGCTGGTGATCAACCTGGTGCTGTTCGTCGGATTGATCTACCTGGCCAGCCATCAATTCAGCCTGTGGGTCGATACGTTGATGCCGTCCCTGCCCGACTGGCTGAGTTTTCTCAGTTATGTGCTCTGGCCGTTGTTCGTGGTGCTGGTGGTGTTGATGGTGTTCTTCACCTTCACCATGCTGGCCAACATCATCGCCGCGCCCTTTAACGGCTTCCTCGCGGAAAAAGTCGAAGTCGTGGTGCGTGGCACCGACGACTTCCCGTCCTTCAGCTGGGGCGAGCTGATCGAAATGATCCCCCGCACCCTGGCCCGGGAGATGCGCAAACTCGGCTACTTCCTGCCGCGCGCCATCGGGTTGTTCATCCTCTCGTTCATCCCGGTGGTGAACATCATCGCAGCGCCGCTGTGGCTACTGTTCGGGGTGTGGATGATGGCGATCCAGTACATCGACTACCCGGCGGACAACCACAAACTCGGCTGGAACGAGATGCTCGCCTGGCTGCGCGAGAAGCGCTGGCAGAGCATGAGTTTCGGCGGCAGTGTTTATCTGGTGCTGCTGATTCCGGTGGTCAACATCCTGATGATGCCGGCCGCCGTGGCGGGTGCGACCTTGTTCTGGGTGCGCGAACGCGGCGCGGAAAACCTGGTGGTCCAGCGCTGAATCAGTCACAAATTCATCATCCCACCGTCACACTGACGACATGGCCTCAGTCGACACTGAGGTCATGACGACAGCTCTGCATATCACCCTGATCACCGAAACCTTCCCTCCCGAAATCAACGGAGTGGCCAATACCCTCGGCCGCTTGTACGACGGCTTGCGCGCGCGCGGGCATCAAGTGGAGTTGGTGCGACCGCGTCAGGGTTGCGATCAGCAGCTGGGCAGCGACGATGCGTTGTTGCTATGTCGGGGCTGGCCGCTACCGGGATATCCCGGCTTGCAATGGGGTCAGTCGTCGATGCACAAGCTGTTGCGGCGCTGGAAGCGTCATCGGCCGGACGTGTTGTATATCGCCACGGAAGGACCGCTGGGATTGTCCGCGTTACGCGCGGCGCGGCGCTTGGGGATTTCGGTGGTCAGCGGCTTTCACACCAATTTCCAGCAGTACTCCAGTCAGTATGGGCTTGGACTGCTGACGCGATTGCTGACCCACTACCTGCGCTGGTTTCACAATCGCTCGACCTTGACCCTGGTGCCGAGCGTGAGCCAAAGAATGGAATTGGAGCGCCGGCATTTCGAGCGCCTGGCGTTGCTGTCGCGTGGGGTCGACAGCCAGTTGTTTCACCCGACCAAGCGGCTGACGTCGCTACGCGAACAGTGGGGGTTGGCCGAGAGTGACATTGCCGTCATCCATGTAGGTCGCCTGGCACCGGAGAAAAATCTCGGCTTGCTCAAGCGCAGTTTCGAAAGGCTGCGTACGACTTATCCACAGAAAAACCTGAAGTTGATCGTGATCGGCGACGGCCCGCAACGAGCGGTCCTGGAGAAAGAACTGCCCGAGGCGATTTTCTGTGGTTCACAACGCGGCGAAGCCTTGGCCAGTCACTACGCGTCGGGGGATGTGTTTCTGTTTCCAAGCCTGACCGAAACCTTCGGCAATGTCGTGCTTGAGGCACTGGCTTCGGGTTTGGGTGTGGTGGCCTACGATCAAGCGGCGGCGGCTCAGCACATCCGCCATGGCTACAACGGCGTACTGGCGATGCCGGGGGACGAAGAGGCGTTCTGCGATGCGGCGTGTTGGCTGTTGGAGAAGCGCGAAACCTTGCGCTGCGTGCGGCTTAATGCGCGTCAGCATGCGAGTCGCCAGGGGTGGGCAGCGATTATCGAGCAGTTTGAAGGGCAGTTGCGCGGGGCCTGTCAGGCCCCGCTTGCCTCAAGCATTGATCCTCGGCTTAAACCAGGGTCATCAACGCCTCACGGCTGAACGGCAGGATGTCTTCTTCACGGCCGTCACGCACTTTCTGCGCCCAGTCCGGGTCCACCAGCAACGCACGACCGACGGCCACCAGGTCGAACTCATCATTGTTCAAACGCTCCAGCAGTTTTTCCAGGCTGGCCGGCTGCGCGATCTTGTCGGTGTTGACCATGAACTGCAGGAACTCGCCGTCCAGGCCAACGCTGCCCACGGTGATGGTCGGCTTGCCAGTGAGTTTGCGGGTCCAGCCGGCCAGGTTCAGCTCGGAACCGTCGAACTCCGGCTCCCAGAAACGGCGCGTCGAGCAGTGGAAAATATCCACGCCGGCGTCGGACAACGGCTTGAGGAATTCGCCCAACGCTTCCGGGGTTTGCACCAGACGCGCGGTGTAATCCTGCTGCTTCCACTGAGAGAAACGGAAGATGATCGGGAAACCCTCGCCGACTGCTGCACGCACCGCTTGAATCAGCTCGATGGCGAAACGCGAACGGTTAGCCAGGTTGCCGCCATATTCGTCGGTGCGCTGGTTGCTGCCGTCCCAGAAGAACTGGTCCACGAGGTAGCCGTGGGCACCGTGAATTTCCACGCCGTCCATGCCGATGCTCTGGGCATCTTTGGCGGCCTGGGCAAACGCGGCGATCACGTCCTGGATATCTTGTTTGGTCATGCCGTGAACCACGACCTGACCGTCCTTCAATTTCTCCGACGGACCGTAACCCGGCACGCTGGCGTCCGGCTCGGTGCCGATGCGACGCACGCTGCCGACATGCCACAGCTGCGGAACGATCTTGCCGCCTTCAGCGTGAACTGCGTCGACCACTTTTTTCCAGCCGGCCAATGCAGCTTCGCCGTAGAAATGCGGCACGTTCGGGTAACCGTTGGAAGCCTTGTGGCCGACGGTGGTGCCTTCAGTGATGATCAGGCCGACACCTGCGGCAGCGCGACGACGGTAGTACTCGATCACTTTGGAATTGGGAACGCCACCCGGTGAAAACGAACGGGTCATCGGCGCCATGACGACGCGGGTCGGCAATTCAAGGGTGCCGAGGTGGAACGGTTTGAACAGGGCTTTGACGGGCATGGGACGCTCCACGGAAACGGTATCGACGGGACATAGATTTTATGACGGCGATAATATGCTGGGCGACAAGCAATGCACAGCACTATTGATTGTGGTGATAAAGGTTCAAAAGGCAGGCATAAAAAATCGCAGCTCGGTGGCTGCGATTTTTTTGGTTCAGCTCAAGGCTTTTTCAATCGCATTAACGACCGTCGGATCATCCGGCGCCGTTCGCGGCGAGAACCGCGCCAGCACGCGACCATCCTTGCCTAGCAGGAATTTTTCGAAGTTCCAGGTAATGTCACCGGGAAATTCAGCACCCTCACCCGCCAGCAGACGGTACAGCTGATGACGATCGTGACCGTTGACTTCCAGCTTGCTGGACAACGGAAAGGTCACGCCATAGTTGAGGCTGCAGAAATCCTGGATCTCTTGCTCGGAGCCCGGTTCCTGCCCGGCAAACTGGTTGCACGGCAGGCCCAACACGCTGAAGCCCTGGCCCTTGTATTTCTGGTAGAGGTTTTCCAGCGCCGCGTATTGTGGGGTCAAGCCACATTTGGAGGCGACGTTGACCACAAGCACGACATGCCCCTTGAGGGGTGCCAGCGGTAGCTCCTGACCATCCAGGGCTGTCAATTTAAGGTCGTGAAAAGCACTCATGACGAACTCCAGATTCCCGTGTTCTTCTCGAAACAGCCACTTGGCGGTGTCACCAGGGACAGCCGCGGACTAAAAAGGCGCCCCTCGGGCGCCTCTCCAGTACTCGAAAGCTTAGCGCAGAAAATCAGTGGTGATGGCCACCTTCGCCATGGACGTGACCATGAGCGATTTCTTCCTGGCTGGCATCACGGATGTCGATGATCTTGACCTGGAAATTCAGGCGCTGACCGGCCAACGGGTGGTTGCCGTCGACGGTAACATCGTCGCCGTCCAGATCGCGAATGGTGACGATCTGCATCTGGCCGTCCGGAGCGGATGCGTGGAACTGCATGCCCACTTCCAGTTCGTCGACGCCTTCGAACATGCTGCGGCTCAACGTGCTGACCAGTTCGGCAGCGTATTCGCCGTAGGCATCTTCAGGTTCTACGGCTACGGTCAGCTCGTCACCGACTGCTTTGCCTTCCAGAGCCTTTTCCAGGCCCGGAATGATGTTACCTGCGCCTTGCAGGTAGACCAGCGGCGCGCCGCCGGCGGAGCTGTCGATGACCTCACCGGCGTCGTTGGTCAGGGTATAGTCGATGGAGACAGCCTTATTGGCGGCGATCAGCATGGGGCGAGACCTTTTGCATAAGAATGAAGAATGGCCAAGTTTAGCGAAGCAATCGCCCGAAAGCGAACACAACCCGGACAGACGGGTGACGGCGAAAGGCTCGACGGTCACAGGCTTCCATCAGGATGAGGACGGGCATTGGGTGGCCGAGCTTTCCTGCGGTCACACCCAGCACCTGCGCCACCAGCCACCGTGGCAATCGCGCGCCTGGGTCCTGGACCCCGCGCAACGTATTGAAAAAATAGGCCAGCCCTTTGATTGCGGTTGGTGCGCACAAGGCTCGGTTAGCGATAACCTTGGCGACTGAATTTCGGTAAACGGCCAGACATAGGTCGTCACCATTGCCATGCACCTCCAGAGAATCCGCATGCAAACTTTTTTTATCGCGCCCACCGATTTTGGTGTGGGTCTGACCTCCATCAGCCTCGGGCTGGTGCGTACCCTTGAGCGGGCCGGCCTCAAGGTCGGCTTTTTCAAACCGATTGCCCAGCCGCATCCGGGTGACACCGGGCCTGAACGGTCTACCGAACTGGTGGCGCGCACTCACGGTTTGAAACCGCCTCAGCCGCTTGGTCTGGCGCACGTCGAACGCATGCTCGGCGACGGTCAGCTGGATGAGCTGCTCGAAGAAATCATCACCCTCTATCAGCAGGCGGCAGTCGGCAAGGATGTGCTGATCGTCGAAGGCATGGTCCCGACCCGCAGCGCCAGTTACGCCGCGCGGGTCAATCTGCATTTGGCGAAAAGCCTCGACGCTGAAGTGATCCTGGTCTCGGCGCCGGAAAACGAAGTGCTGACCGAACTGTCCGGCCGAGTGGAATTGCAGGCGCAATTGTTCGGCGGTCCGAAAGACCCGAAAGTCCTCGGCGTGATCCTCAACAAGGTCAAAACCGACGAGAGCATGGAGGCTTTCGCTTCGCGTTTGAAGGAACACTCACCGTTGCTGCGCAGTGGCGATTTCCGTCTGCTGGGTTGCATCCCGTTCCAGCCGGAATTGAACGCCCCGCGCACCCGCGACGTCGCCGATCTGATGGGCGCGCAGATTCTCAATGCCGGTGATTACGAAACCCGGCGCATGACCAAAATCATCATCTGCGCCCGCACCATGCGCAACACCGTGGAGCTGCTCAAGCCCGGCGTGCTGGTGGTGACGCCCGGCGATCGCGACGACATCATCCTTGCCGTCAGCCTCGCGGCCATGAACGGCGTGCCGCTGGCCGGCCTGTTGCTGACCAGCGACACCCTGCCCGACCCGCGCATCATGGACCTCTGTCGTGGCGCGCTGCAGGCTGGCCTGCCGGTGTTGTCGGTGAGCACCGGCTCCTACGAAACCGCCAACCAGTTGAACGGTTTGAACAAGGAAATCCCGATCGACGACCGCGAGCGCGCGGAGATCATCACCGATTTCGTCGCCAGCCACCTCGACGCCAAGTGGCTGCACCAACGCTGCGGCACGCCACGGGAAATGCGCCTGTCGCCCGCCGTGTTCCGTTATCAATTGATCCAGCGCGCCCAGGCTGCCAACAAACGCATCGTCCTGCCCGAAGGCAGCGAGCCGTTGACCGTGCAAGCCGCAGCGATCTGTCAGGCGCGCGGCATTGCCCGTTGTGTCTTGCTGGCGAAACCGGCAGACGTCGAAGCCGTCGCCCGCGCCCAAGGTATCGAGTTGCCGCCGGGGCTGGAGATTCTCGACCCGGACTTGATCCGCGAGCGCTACGTCGAGCCGATGGTTGCCCTGCGCAAAACCAAAAGCCTCAACGCGCCGATGGCCGAGCAGCAACTGGAAGACACCGTGGTGATCGGCACCATGATGCTGGCGCTGGATGAGGTCGACGGATTGGTGTCCGGGGTCATTCACTCCACCGCCAACACCATCCGCCCGGCCCTGCAGCTGATTAAAACAGCGCCGGGTTGCACGCTGGTGTCGTCAGTGTTCTTCATGCTGTTTCCCGAAGAGGTTCTGGTCTACGGCGACTGCGTGATGAACCCGCACCCGAGCGCCAGCGAACTGGCCGAAATCGCGCTGCAAAGCGCCGACTCGGCAGCCGCCTTCGGCATCACCCCGCGCGTGGCGATGATCAGCTACTCCAGCGGTGAATCGGCCACCGGTGAAGAAGTCGAGAAGGTCCGCGAAGCGACGTTGCTCGCCCATGAACAACAGAACTCGCTGCTGATCGACGGCCCATTGCAGTACGACGCCGCTGCCAACGAAACCGTTGCCCGGCAACTGGCGCCGAACAGCCAGGTCGCCGGTCGCGCCACAGTGTTCGTGTTCCCCGACCTGAACACCGGCAACACCACCCACAAAGCCGTGCAGCGCAGCGCCGACTGCGTCAGCCTCGGGCCAATGCTGCAAGGCCTGCGCAAACCAGTGAACGACCTGCCGCGCGGCGCGCAAGTTGACGACATCGTCTACACCATCGCGTTGACCGCGATTCAAGCTGCCAACCGACCTTTGGATCTTTAAATGCTGGATTCCCTACCTGCACCGCTGCGAGGCATCATTGCCTCGCTGCTGTTGGCGCTGAACACGATTGCCTGCTGCACACCGCTGTTCATCGTGGCGATCTTCAAACTGCTGCTACCCTTCCCCGCCGCCCAGCGTTTTACCGATTGGCTGATGAGCCACATCCACGAAGCCTGGATCAGCAACAACAAGGCCTGGATGGACCTGCTGGGGCACACGCGCTGGACGCTCAGCGGCCTGGAAGGTCTGGACTATCAGCACTCGTATTTGATCACCAGCAACCACCAGAGCTGGGTCGACATCATGGTGTTGCAGTACGTGCTGAACCGGAAGATTCGCCCGCTGAAGTTCTTCCTCAAACAGGAACTGATCTGGGTCCCGGTAATTGGTCTGGCGTGGTGGGCGCTCGGCTTTCCGTTCATGAAGCGCTACTCCAAGGCCTACCTGGAAAAGCACCCGGAGAAGAAAGGCAAAGACCTGGAAACCACTCGCAAGACCTGCGACAAGTTCCGCCATAACCCGGTGGGGATTTTCAACTTCGTCGAAGGCACGCGTTTCACCGACGGCAAGCATGCCCAGCAGAAATCGCCGTTCAAGCATCTGCTCAAGCCCAAGGCGGGCGGCATTGCGTTTGTGCTGGATGCCATGGGTGAGCAGCTGGAAGCCATCGTCAACGTGACCATTCACTACCCGGCCGGGCGTCCCGGTTACTGGGATTTGCTCTGTGGGAACGTGAAGGATGTGGTGGTGCATTTTCAGGAGCTGAAGATTCCACCGCAGTTCATCGGCAAGAACTACGACCAGGACGGGGAGTATCGATTGCAGTTTCAGGGCTGGATCAACCAGTTGTGGCAGGACAAGGATGCGTTGCTGGGGCAGATGCATCGCGAGTATCCGGGCAAGTCTTGATGTGTCTGGACTGGCCTCATCGCGAGCAAGCTCGCTCCCACACTGGATTTGTGTACGACGCAGAACCACTGTGGGAGCGAGCTTGCTCGCGATGGCGGTTTCAGAGGCACAAAAAAACCCGCCGATGATCACTCATCGACGGGTTTTTTATTAACGGCTAACGCTTAGATCGCGCCACGCTGGCGCAGCAGATCCAGCACTTGCTTGACGCTTTCTTCCAGCGACAGCGACTGTGTGTCGACCACGAGGTCGGCGTCCAGCGGCACGTCGTACGGGAAGGAATCGCCCGGGATGTTATCCCCGGCCGCCGCGTACAGGCCTTGTGGGTCACGCTCGGCACAGACTGTTGGCGAGGCCTGGACGTAGACCGTCAGCAGACGTTCCTTGCCGATCAGCTCCCGGGCCTGTTCACGACCTTCGGCACTCGGCGCAACGAAGGCTGCCAGTGTCAGCAAACCGGCTTCGTTGAACTGACGCGCAACGTGCGCCGCACGACGCCAGTTCTCGGTACGCCCGGCACGATCCTGTGGCAGACCTTTGTTCAGGTCATGACGCAGGTTCTGGCCATCGAGCACAAACACCGCACGGCCCATGTCGAACAGCTTGCGTTCAACGGCGTAAGCCAGGGTGCTTTTGCCGGCGCCCGACAAACCGCTGAACAACACGGTGGCCGGTTGCTGGCCGAAGCGCTGGGCGCGTTCTTCAGTGGCCACATGGGCCAGTTTGCCGTGATGCGTGCTGGTGCCATGGCTCAACGGCTGAGCGATGATCATGCCGGCGGCGACGGTGCCATTGGTCAAACGATCAATGACGATGAACGAACCCGTGGTGCGGTTGCTCGCGTAACCGTCCAGCGCGATGGCCGCGTCGAGGCTGACCTTGACCCGACCGATCTCGTTCAGGTTGAGCGAACTGGCCGGACCTTCTTCCAGGGTGTTCACGTCAACGCGGTTGACGATGCTGGTGATCGAACCCGGCACGTAACTCGTGGCGCGCTTGATGTCGTATTTCTTGCCGGGCAGCATCGGCTCTTCAGCCATCCACACCAGCATGGCGTCGAAGGCGTCAGTCACTTGCGGCTGGTTGTCGGCGTGCACCAGCAAGTCGCCGCGCGAGATGTCGATCTCGTCTTCCATGGTCAGCGTCACCGCTTGACCAGGACCGGCGTGCTCCAGCTCACCTTCGAAGGTGACGATGGATTTCACACGGCTGCTCTTGCCCGACGGCAGCACAACGACTTCGTCGCCCTTGTGCACGACGCCGCTGGCCAGGGTGCCGGCGAAACCACGGAAGTTCAGGTTCGGACGGTTGACGTACTGCACCGGGAAACGCAGGTCGGTGTAGTTGCGGTCGTTGGCGATCTCGACGGTCTCGAGAATTTCCATCAGCGACTGGCCGGTGTACCACGGCGAGCGCTCGGACTTGTTCACCACGTTGTCGCCCTTGAGGGCAGACATCGGTACGAACGCCATGGTGGTCGGCTTGAACGCGATGCCTTCGGCGAACTTCAGGTAATCGGCCTTGATCGACTCGAAGACTGTTTCGTCGAAGCCGTTGAGGTCCATCTTGTTGATGGCGACAACGATGTGTTTGATGCCTAGCAACGAGGCGATGAAGCTGTGGCGACGGGTCTGGGTCTGCACGCCGTAACGGGCGTCGACCAGGATGATCGCCAGGTCACAGGTGGACGCACCGGTGGCCATGTTGCGGGTGTACTGCTCATGGCCAGGGGTGTCGGCGATGATGAATTTACGCTTGGCGGTGGAGAAGTAACGGTAAGCGACATCGATGGTGATGCCCTGCTCACGCTCGGCCTGCAGGCCGTCGACCAGCAATGCCAGGTCGATGTCATCGCCGGTGGTGCCGACTTTTTTCGAGTCGCGGGTAATGGCTTCCAGATGATCTTCGTAGATCATTTTGGAGTCGTGCAGCAGGCGCCCGATCAGGGTGCTCTTGCCGTCGTCGACGTTGCCACAGGTCAGAAAGCGCAGCATTTCCTTGCGTTCGTGCTGGCCCAGGTAGGCGAGGATGTCCTCGCTGATCAAATCAGATGCGTGCGACATGACAACCCCTTAGAAATAACCCTGACGTTTCTTTTCTTCCATCGAGCCTGCGCCATCGTGATCGATGACCCGGCCCTGGCGTTCGGAAGTTCGCGTCAGGAGCATTTCCTGAATGATGTCGGTCAGGCTGGTAGCCTCGGACTCGACCGCACCGGTCAACGGGTAGTCGCCGAGTGTACGGAAGCGGACCTTCTTCTTGACGATGCGCGCCTTGTCTTCATCGCTCAGGTGATTGAGCAGGCGTTCGTCGTCGATCATGATCCAGGTGCCATTCATCTCGATAACGTCGCGCTCGGCGGCGAAATACAGCGGCACGATCGGGATGCCTTCGAGGTAGATGTACTGCCAGATGTCCAGTTCGGTCCAGTTCGACAACGGGAAAACACGGATCGATTCGCCCTTGTTGACCTTGCCGTTGTAGACGTTCCACAACTCGGGACGCTGGTTTTTCGGGTCCCAGCGGTGCTTGGTATCGCGGAAGGAATACACGCGCTCTTTGGCACGGGATTTCTCTTCGTCACGACGGGCACCACCGAAAGCGGCGTCGAAGCCGTACTTGTCGAGGGCTTGTTTCAAGCCTTCGGTTTTCATGATGTCGGTGTGCTTGGCACTGCCGTGGGTCAGCGGGTTGATGCCCTGCGCGACGCCATCGGGATTCACGTGTACCAGCAGGTCAAGGCCGAGTTCTTCGACCATGCGGTCGCGGAACGCGTACATCTCCTTGAACTTCCACCGGGTGTCGACGTGCATCACCGGGAACGGCAGTTTGCCCGGGAAGAATGCCTTACGCGCAAGGTGCAGCATCACGGCGGAGTCTTTACCGACGGAGTACAGCATCACCGGGTTATCGAACTCGGCGGCGACCTCGCGGATGATGTGGATGCTTTCGGCCTCCAGCTGTTTCAGATGCGTCAGTTTGTCGACCATGGCTACTCACGAAAACGATCTTATGGACGGCCAGCGGGCCGTGTTCGAGCGAGGAATCCTAGCACAGCGACCTCTTCTAATCAGGACGTGAGCTAGATCGAAAGGGTATATGAATATACCTGCCCGTTCGGGTGTACTGGGTCCTGTGGGAGTGAGCCTGCTCGCGATAGCGGTGTGCCAGTCACCTCAATGTCGAATGTGACGCAGCCATCGCGAGCAGGCTCACTCCCACAGTGGATAGGGGGTGATTCAGATGGGATTGGGGCAATCGATGAAGATATGTTCGAGGGCAAAGCGCCGTGCCAGATAATCCCCGAGTGCCTGCACGCCATAGCGCTCGGTCGCGTGATGGCCAGCGGCGATGAAGCTGATGTCGTTTTCCCGGGCGCTGTGGAAGGTCTGCTCGGACGCCTCACCGCTGAGGTACAAGTCGACGCCAGCCAGTACGGCCTGATCGATGTAACCCTGACCGCCACCGGTGCACCAGCCAACGCGGCGAATCATCTCGCTGCCTTCGATCAGCAACGGCTCGCGGCCCATGACTTCTTGTACGCGACGGGCAAAATCGCGGGCCGTTACCGGCTCGTTCAATGAACCGACCAGGCCGACCACTTTGAGATTGTCTGGATCCAATGGGCCTTCGACGGTGATATCGAGCTGACGTGCCAGCTGAACGTTATTGCCGACTTCCGGGTGCAGATCCAGCGGCAGATGGTAGGACAACAGGCTGATATCGTGCTTGAGCAGGGTTTTCAACCGACGCTGCTTCATGCCGGTGATGCACGGATTTTCGCCCTTCCAGAAATAGCCGTGATGCACCAGCACCAGGTCGGCGCGGGCTTCCACAGCGGCGTCGAGCAACGCCTGGCTGGCGGTGACGCCACTGACGATGCGCATGACCTGCGGCCGGCCTTCGACCTGCAACCCGTTGGGGCAGTAATCGGCAATCTTTGCACTGTTAAGGTAACGGTCGGCTTCTTCGACCAGGGTGCTCAGGGCGACGGCCATAAAAGACTCCTAAATATCCCGTTCAGAGGCACGCTTCGCCTCGTATAATGCGCGACATTATGGGCGGTCTCATACCGCCTGCAACCTCTCAGGACGTGCTTAATGCTCAAGGCGCTGCGTTTTTCCGGCTGGCCGCTGTTGGCCGGCGTGCTTATTGCTCTGTTAATCATCCAGCGTTACCCGCAGTGGGTCGGGCTCCCGAGCCTCGACGTCAACATGCAGCAAGCCCCGCAAACCACCACCATGCAACAAGGCCCTGTGTCCTATGCTGACGCGGTGACCACGGCCGCGCCGTCGGTGGTCAACCTGTACACCACCAAAGTCATCAACAAACCGAACCATCCGCTGTTCGAGGATCCGCAGTTCCGCCGCTTCTTCGGCGATAACTCGCCCAAACAGAAGCGCATGGAGTCGAGCCTCGGCTCCGGCGTGATCATGAGCCCGGAAGGTTACCTGCTGACCAACAACCATGTGACCAGCGGCGCCGACCAGATCGTGGTGGCGCTCAAGGACGGTCGTGAAACCCTGGCCCGAGTGATCGGCAGCGACCCGGAAACCGACCTCGCGGTCCTGAAGATCGACCTGAAGAATCTTCCATCGATCACTGTCGGGCGTTCCGACAACATCCGCATCGGCGACGTAGCTCTGGCTATCGGCAACCCGTTCGGTGTCGGCCAGACCGTGACCATGGGCATCATCAGCGCCACCGGGCGTAATCAGCTGGGCTTGAACAACTACGAAGACTTCATTCAGACCGACGCGGCGATCAACCCCGGCAACTCCGGCGGCGCGCTGGTGGATGCCAACGGCAACCTGACCGGCATCAACACGGCGATCTTCTCCAAGTCCGGCGGTTCGCAGGGCATCGGTTTCGCAATCCCCGTGAAACTGGCCATGGAAGTGATGAAGTCGATTATCGAACACGGCCAGGTGATTCGCGGCTGGCTCGGCATCGAAGTACAGCCGTTGAGCCAGGAACTGGCGGAATCGTTTGGTCTGTCGGGGCGCCCGGGCATTGTGGTCGCGGGGATTTTCCGTGACGGCCCTGCACAGAAGGCCGGCCTGCAATTGGGTGACGTGATCCTCAGCATCGACGGCGAACCGGCCGGCGATGGTCGTCGTTCGATGAACCAGGTCGCGCGGATCAAACCGACCGACAAGGTCACGATCCAGGTGATGCGCAACGGCAAAGAGCTGAAGCTCACGGCTGAGATCGGTCTGCGTCCACCACCGGCGCCGGTTAAAGAGAAAGAAGAAAACTGACGCCAGCCCGAGGATCTCGGGCTAACAGCAGACATTCTCATTAGACATGTTATATTGTTTCAATAACTCTATTGGAACAACATAACATGTCGTCTCGAACAATGGCTTCCGTGGCAAGTCTTGCCCTCGGCCTGCTGGGGGATCCGGTCTTCGCCGAAGAGCCCGGCCCCCTCGAACTGGACGCCATCAGCGTCACCTCCGACTACGAATCGCCCACCGGCCCGGTCCAGGGCTACCGCGCCACGCGGTCTTCCAGCGCGACCAAAACCGATACCGCGATCCGCGACATCCCGCAATCAATCAGCGTGATTCCCGTCAGTGTGCTCAATGACCTGGGCAGCACCAGCGTCGAACGCGCGCTGGATTTTGCCGGTGGCGTGTCGAAGCAGAACAACTTCGGCGGCCTGACGCTTTACGAATACAGCGTGCGCGGCTTCACCACCTCGGAGTTTTACAAGGACGGTTTCAGCGCCAACCGTGGCTATCCGAGCACGCCGGACGTGGCCAATATCGAACGTATCGAAGTGCTCAAAGGACCGGCCGCCAGCCTCTATGGTCGTGGCGATCCGGGCGGTACGGTGAACATCGTCACCAAGAAACCCCAGCCCGAAGCCTTCACCACACTGCAAACCAGCGCCGGCAGTTGGGATCGCTATCGCACCGCCGTGGACGTCAATACGCCGCTGGATGATGACGGCAACGTTCTGTCCCGGGTCAACCTGGCCGTCGAGGACAACCACAGCTTCCGCGATCATGTCGACAGCCAGCGTGTGTTCGTTGCGCCTTCCTTCAGTTGGCAACTGAACCCGGACACCAGCCTGTTGGTGGAGAGCGAATTCGTTCGCCACAGCTCGACATTCGATCGAGGTATCGTCGCGCCGAACAATAAATGGAGCGGCGTCTCCCGTTCGACCTTCCTTGGCGAACCCAACGACGGCAACATCGACAACCACAACAATCTGCTGCAAGCCGCCCTCGAACATCAGCTTAACGACCGCTGGAAACTGCGCCTCGCCAGCCATTACAAGGAAGGCAAACTCTGGGGCTTCGCCTCAGAAAACCGTCCCTTGAACGCCGACGGCCACACCGTCAACCGTCGCTATCGCGAGCGCGATACCAACTGGCATGACAGCATCACCCAACTCGAATTGCGCGGTTTATTCTACATTGGCAGTTGGCAACACGAACTGCTGATCGGCAGCGAATACGAGAATTTCCGCAAGAACGAACGGGTCACGACCGTTGCCGGTGGCCCGTACGCCATCGATATCTATCGGCCGATATACGGCCAGCCGAAACCCAATGGCGCACGCTCCGGGACCGATCTCTTCGAGCATGTCGAAAGCCAGGCACTGAACCTTCAGGACCAGATCGTTTTCACCGACAAACTGCGCGGCATGATCGGTGCGCGCTTCGAACACTTTGAACAAAGCATCGACGATCACAGCCGCAACGCGACCAGCCGCCAGCGCCACGATGCCCTGACCCAGCGAGCTGGCCTGCTCTACCAATTGACGCCCGAAGTGGGGTTATTCGCCAACGCCTCCACCTCGTTCAAGCCGAACAACGGCCTGGATGCCGCCGGCAAATCCTTCGATCCGGAAGAAGGTGTCGGTTATGAAGTCGGGATCAAGAGCGAGCTGTTCGACGACCGCTTGAGCACCACCCTCGCCGCCTTCCATATCGAAAAGGAAAACGTCCTGGCGCTCGATCCGAGCACCGATTCCAGCCGCGCCATGGGCAAGGCCCGCAGCCAGGGTGTCGACCTGCAAGTCACTGGGCAAGTGACCGACGCCGTGCGAGTGATCGGTGCTTTCGCTTACATCGACGCCGAAGTCACCCAAGGCGACAAAGTCATTCCCGCCGGCAGCCGAATTCTCGGCGTGGCCAAACGCAGCGGCAGTCTGTTGGGCGTTTATGAATTCCAGGACGGCCACTTGCGCGGTTCGGACCTTGGTGCAGCGTTCACCTACGTCGGTGATCGCTCGGGTGAAGCCGGCAGCGATTTCGAACTGCCGGCCTACCACACCGTCGACCTGCTGGCCCATTACAAGGCCAGTGAAAACGTCACTGTCGGCCTGAACCTGAACAACCTTTTCGACGAGAAATACTTCGAGCGCTCCTACAGCAACTACTGGGTCAACCCCGGCGAGCCACGCAATTTCACCGTCAGCCTCACACTCAATCTGTAAAAGGACGTCCACCATGCAACACCTGAAATCCCTGGCGCTACTCAGTCTGCTGTGTGCCAGCCAAGTTTCGGCCCACGGTCTCTGGACCGAAGAGCGTCGCGGCAACATCGAAGTCATCTACGGCCACGGCGCCGAAGATAACGCCTTCAAGGCGCAGAAAATCAGTGGCGCGTGGGCTTATGACGTCGGCGGCAAAATGATCCCGGTGAATGTGCAACGGCTGGCCGACCACGCCCGCCTGCAGCCGTTGAAACCGCCGGCGGTGATGGCCGTGGCGCTGAACAATGGCATGTGGTCACAGACGCCGGATAAAAAATGGATCAACGAAGGACGAAGCAAAGTACCGGGGGCCATTGAGTCGACCCAGACCTTCAAGTACAGCCTGGCGATATACCAGCCGGGGGCGAAACTGCCGAAGCTTGATCAGATGAAATTGCTGATTTTGCCGGAGGTTGATCCGCTGACTGTCGGGCCGGGTAAATCGTTACCGGTTCGAGTGCTATTGGACGGTAAGCCGGCGGCGGGTGTGAAACTGGTGGGCGACTATCGCAGCGCGCCGAATACGTTAAGCACCGAGACGGATGCAGAGGGTCGGGCGCAAGTATTGGTGCGTAATGAAGGGTTGAATGTGATTGCGGCGCAGATGGAGATTTCGCTGAAGGACAACCCGGATGTGGCAACGCGCGGGGTATTCAGCTCACTGACGTTCCTTGGTGAACCGCATCACGAATAACCACAGAACCCTGTGGGAGTGAGCCTGCTCGCGATGAGGCCATAACATTCAGTATCTATGTTGAATGTAAGATCGCCATCGCGAGCAAGCTCGCTCCCACAGGATCGAGTGGTTTAGAGGTCGCCCAGGCCGTCGATCAACGCCTGATTCTGCTCCGGTGTGCCAATCGAGATCCGCAGGAACTGGGCAATCCGCTCCTGCTTGAAGTGCCGAACGATCACGCCTTGTTCACGCAACTTCGCCGCCAGCCCTGCCGCATCGTGTTTCGGATGACGGGCGAAGATGAAGTTCGCCGCCGACGGCAACACTTCAAAGCCCTTCACTTCCAATTGCGTAACGACCCATTCACGATTCTCGATGACCAACCGGCAGGTCTTGTCGAAGTACTCACGATCTTCGAACGCTGCGGCTGCACCGACATTCGCCAGACGATCCAGCGGATAGGAGTTGAAGCTGTTCTTGATCCGCTCCAGCGCCTCGATCAGGTCCGGATGCCCCACCGCCAGCCCCACCCTCAGGCCGGCCAGCGAACGGGACTTGGACAGGGTCTGGGTCACCAGCAGGTTCGGATAACGGTCCACCAGGCTGATCGCCGTCTCACCGCCGAAGTCGATGTAAGCCTCATCCACCACGACCACCGAATCCGGGCTGGCCTTGAGGATTTGCTCCACGGCATCCAGCGCCAACAGGCAGCCAGTCGGTGCGTTCGGATTCGGAAAGATGATCCCGCCGTTCGGTTTGGCGTAGTCCGCCGGGTTGATCTGGAACTGCTCGTCCAGCGGCACCGCGTCGAAGGCGATGCCGTACAACCCGCAGTAAACCGGATAGAAGCTGTAGCTGATGTCCGGGAACAGGACCGGATTATCATGTTGCAGCAAACCGTGAAAGATGTGCGCCAGGACTTCATCGGAACCGTTGCCGAGGAACACTTGGTTGCTTTGCACGCCGTAATACGTGGCCACGGCGTTCTTCAGCAGATCGCTGTTGGGGTCCGGGTACAGACGCAGATTGTCGTTCAGTTCGGTCTGCATCGCCGCCAAGGCTTTTGGCGACGGACCGTACGGGTTTTCGTTGGTGTTGAGCTTCACCAGTTTCGCCAGTTTCGGCTGCTCGCCCGGCACGTAAGGCACCAGATTCTTGACGAAGGGACTCCAGAATTTACTCATGTCAGTTGCCCTTCTTGTCGTCAACGATGCGGTATTCGGCGCTGCGGGCGTGAGCGGTCAGCGACTCGCCACGGGCCAGCACGGAAGCGGTTTTGCCCAGTTCCGACGCCCCCTGCTCGGAGCAGAAGATGATCGACGAGCGCTTCTGGAAGTCGTACACGCCCAGCGGCGAGGAGAAACGCGCGGTGCCGGAGGTTGGCAACACGTGGTTTGGACCGGCGCAGTAGTCGCCCAAGGCTTCGGAGGTGTGACGGCCCATGAAGATCGCGCCAGCGTGGCGAATCTTCGGCAGCCAGGCCTGCGGATCAGCAACGGACAACTCAAGGTGTTCCGGCGCGATGCGGTTGGCCACTTCCATGGCTTGGTCCATGTCGCGGACCTTGATCAACGCACCACGGCCATTGATTGAGGTTTCGATGATCTCGGCGCGTTCCATGGTCGGCAGCAACTTGGCGATGCTGGCGGCGACCTTGTCGAGGAACTCGGCGTCCGGGCTGACCAGAATCGCCTGGGCGTCTTCGTCGTGCTCAGCCTGGGAGAACAGGTCCATGGCGATCCAGTCCGGATCAGTCTGGCCGTCGCAGACCACGAGGATTTCGGATGGGCCGGCGATCATGTCGATGCCGACCTGGCCGAACACGTGGCGCTTGGCGGTGGCAACGTAGATGTTGCCCGGACCGACCACCTTGTCGACCTTCGGCACGCTTTCGGTGCCATAGGCCAGCGCGGCGACCGCTTGAGCGCCGCCGATGGTGAACACGCGGTCGACGCCGGCGATGCAGGCTGCGGCCAGCACCAACTCGTTGATTTCGCCACGCGGCGTTGGCACCACCATGACCACTTCGGTCACACCGGCCACCTTGGCCGGAATCGCGTTCATCAGTACCGAGGACGGGTACGACGCCTTGCCACCCGGCACGTACAGACCGGCGCGATCCAGCGGCGTGACCTTCTGGCCCAGCACGGTGCCGTCGGCTTCGGTGTAGCTCCAGGAATCCTGCTTCTGTTTCTCGTGGTAGCTGCGGACTCGGGTCGCGGCTTTTTCCAGCGCTTCACGCTGAGGCACGGTGATTCGGGTCAGGGCCAGTTCCAGGCGCTCACGAGGCAGGATCAGGTCCGCCATGGACGCGACCTGCAGGCCGTCGAACTTCTGGGTGAATTCCACCAGCGCCGCATCGCCACGCTCGCGCACGGCCTTGATGATGTCCAGCACCCGCTGATTGACCGAGTCGTCAGACACACTTTCCCAGCTCAGCAGATGATCCAGATGATGTGCGAAATCCGGGTCAGCAGCGTTGAGTCGGCGAATTGCAGTCGGTGCGGTCATAGCGAGAGCCTCATAGGAATGGCAAAAAACTCAGGTGCCGTAAACTAGCAGCCGATCCGCTTGGGCACCTGAGAATTCTGGCTATGAGGCGGATAGACGGCGCGACTCAAGGTCGCGCAGGTAAATCAGCCGCGGTGTCGAGACTCCACTGCCTTGCGCAGGGTGTCGATCAACGCCTGGATACGGGCGTGCTGCATTTTCATCGAAGCTTTGTTCACGATCAGCCGGGAGCTGATGTCGGCAATGAAATCCTGGGGTTCCAGGCCATTGGCGCGCAGGGTGTTGCCGGTGTCGACCACGTCGATGATCTTGTCTGCCAGACCGATCAGCGGCGCCAGTTCCATCGAGCCATAGAGCTTGATGATGTCGACCTGACGGCCCTGTTCGGCGTAGTAGCGCTTGGCAACGTTGACGAATTTGGTCGCCACACGCAGGCGGCCCTTGGGCTCGACATCGCCGACACGGCCAGCGGTCATCAGCTTGCAGAGGGCAATTCGCAGGTCCAACGGCTCGTACAAGCCCTGGCCGCCATATTCCATCAGCACATCTTTACCGGCGACGCCCAGGTCAGCGGCACCATGCTCGACGTAAGTCGGCACATCGGTGGCGCGCACGATCAGCAGACGTACATCGGCCTGGGTCGTGGGGATGATCAGCTTGCGGCTCTTGTCCGGATTCTCGGTCGGCACGATGCCCGCTTCAGCCAGAAGCGGCAGGGTGTCGTCAAGGATGCGGCCCTTGGACAGTGCGATGGTCAACATGGGAAACGTCAGTCCTTATCAAGGTACTCATGCCCGGTCGCAAATGGCGCCGGACACACATCGAGCCGGAAACCGGCTCGACTTGAAACGAATTCAACGGGCGCGTCCCTGCGCCCATGCAGCAGAAACTAGCCCGGTACGCGGCGGATCTTGGCGCCGAGCATCTGCAGTTTCTCTTCGATGCACTCGTAACCACGGTCGATGTGGTAGATGCGGTCGATCAGGGTGTCACCTTCAGCGATCAACGCCGAGATCACCAGGCTGGCCGAAGCACGCAGGTCGGTGGCCATGACTGGCGCGCCCTTGAGCTTTTCGATGCCGGTAACGATGGCGGTGTTGCCTTCGACCTGGATGTGAGCGCCCATGCGGTGCAGTTCGTAAACGTGCATGAAGCGGTTTTCGAAGATCGTCTCGATCACCGCACCAGTGCCTTCGGCAATGGCGTTGAGGGAGATGAACTGTGCCTGCATGTCGGTCGGGAAGGCCGGGTACGGAGCGGTGCGCACGTTAACGGCTTTTGGCCGCTTGCCGTGCATGTTCAGCTCGATCCAGTCTTCGCCGCAGGTGATTTCGGCGCCCGATTCCTTGAGTTTCTCAAGAACGGCTTCGAGGATGGTCGGATCGGTGTCCTTGACCTTCACACGACCGCCGGTCACGGCAGCAGCGACCAGGTAAGTGCCGGTCTCGATACGGTCAGGCATCACTTTGTAAGTAGTCGGGTGCAGACGCTCGACGCCATCGATGGTGATGGTGTCGGTGCCGGCGCCAGTGATCTTGGCGCCCATGGCGATCAGGAAGTTCGCCAGGTCGATGACTTCAGGTTCGCGAGCGGCGTTTGCCAGAACGCTGCGACCCTTGGCCAGAGCGGCCGCCATCATGATGTTTTCGGTACCGGTCACACTGACGGTGTCGAAGAAGAAGTGCGCACCGCGCAGGCCACCTTCAGGCGCCTTGGCCTTGATGTAGCCGCCTTCGACGTCGATGACCGCGCCCATGGCTTCAAGACCACGGATGTGCAGGTCAACCGGACGCGAACCGATGGCGCAACCGCCAGGCAGTGCGACTTCGGCTTCACCGAAACGGGCAACCATCGGGCCCAGCACCAGGATCGACGCACGCATGGTTTTCACCAGTTCGTACGGAGCGATCAGGGTCTTGATGGTGCGCGGGTCGATTTCGACGCTGAGTTTCTCGTCGATCACCGGCTCGATGCCCATACGACCGAACAGCTCGATCATGGTGGTGATGTCGTGCAGGTGCGGCAGGTTGGCAACAGTCACCGGGCCATCGCACAGCAAGGTTGCAGCCAGGATCGGCAGGGCAGAGTTCTTTGCCCCGGAGATGCGGATTTCGCCATCAAGACGAACGCCACCGGTAATTATCAATTTATCCATAAGAATCTCGACGCCCTTGGGCTCAGGTGCGCTCGGCCCAGGCCGCGCTGCTGAAAAATTTCATAGTGACCGCATGGATGCTGCCATCGGTGATCCATGGGTTCAAATGGGCATAGATCTGCTGCTGACGCTTCACCGGGCTCAACGCCGCCAGTTCATCGCTAATCACGTTCAGCTGAAAGTTGCAGCCTTCGCCCTCGACTTCTACTAGGGTTCCTGGCAGCTTTCCTTCAAGGAAGCTCTTCACTTCTACGGCCTGCATGCTCAACCTCAATCGGCGCCCTGTGCGCGCGGGTCGGACATCATACAAAAAAGCCCCGCGCCTGCGAACCCCGCGAAGCAGGACTCTGACGGGGGGCTTCTTTATAGATGCGGTTAGGGATGCGCCAACAGCTCGGTCAATTCGCTGACCTGAGCAATTTCGCGCATGTCTTCTGGCATCCCGCGGATGCTCAGCGCCTTGCCGGCCGCCTCTGCATCACGCATGAAGCACAGCAGCAGCGACAAGCCCACACTGCTGGACTTCAACACTGCCGAGCAATCGACCACCAGTGCAGCGGCCTTGCTGGATTTGATCAGCGCCTGCCCCTGCTTGCGCAAACCGGGGCCAGTGCGGTAATCCAGCATGCCGCTAAGCGCCAGCTCGCCGGATTCGCTCATGCGAATGGCCGACACACTCATTGAGCTTGCGTCTCGGGTGTTTGCTTCTGGCTGGCTTCCTTGGCTTTGGCGACTTCCCCGGCCCAACCATTGATGGTCTTGTCCAGGTCGTTGCCATTGCGCTGCATCGCATCAGCGAACTGATCACGGAACAGCTTGCCAATGTTAATGCCGTTAATGATTACGTTGCGCAGCTTCCACTCGCCATTGATCTTTTCGAGTGTGTAAGACACAGGATAGATCGCGCCGTTGGTGCCTTTGACCGTCATGGCAACGCTTGTACGGTCTCCCGACTCATCCTTGGCAGGATCGACGACGATCCCCTGATTGTTGTACTCGAGCAAAGCATTGCCATAGAACTGGAACAGACCCTTTTTGAAGTTTTCTTCAAAGGTCTTCATTTGCGCAGGCGTGGCTTTGCGCGAGTATTTGACCGTCATGATGCTCTTGGAAATGCCCTCGGCATCTACAACGGGTCCGACGATGCTGTCCAGCGCGGCATAAAAGTCTTTCGGATCCTGCTTGTACTTCTCTTTATTGGTCGCCAGATCGGCAAGTAACCGATTGGTGGTGTCCTGCACGATATCGTGCGCGGAAGGCGCCGCCACGGCGTTAGCCATCAACGGCAGGGCCGCGAGCAATACCAACAGGCCACGTCGCAAGTTAGAGATCATTCAAAAGCTCCTCATTTGGCGTCTTTACTAACGGTATTGAGCAGAAATTTACCGATCAGGTCTTCGAGTACCAGCGACGACTGTGTGTCGTGGATGGTTGAGCCATCCTTGAGCAAGCCTTCTTCGCCGCCCACGCTGAGACCGATGTACTTCTCGCCCAACAGGCCAGCGGTCAGGATAGATGCAGTGGAGTCGGTCGGCAGGTTATCTACGCGTTTTTCCAGCTGCATGGTCACTCGACCGGTGAAACTGTCGCGATCCAGATCGATTGCCGTGACCTTGCCGATGGTCACACCGGCCATGGTCACTTTAGCTCTGACAGTCAAACCGGCGATATTGTCGAAATACGCATAAAGTTTATAAGTGTCGGTGGTTGCGCTCGGGGACAGGCCACTCACCCGCAACGCCAACAACAGCAAAGCCAGGATGCCAGCCAGCAAGAAAAGGCCGACACCGATTTCCAGGGTGCGGTTTTGCATCAGAAATCTCCAAACATCAAGGCGGTCAGAATAAAGTCCAGGCCGAGTACTGCCAAAGAGGCATACACCACGGTCTTGGTAGTGGCACGACTGATCCCCTCGGAAGTGGGCTCGCAGTCATAGCCTTGGAATACGGCAATCCAGGTCACGACAAAGGCGAAAACGATGCTTTTGATGATGCCGTTAAGCACATCGTCTGCAAAGGTCACGCTGTTCTGCATGTTGGACCAGTAGGATCCTTCATAGACACCCAGCCAGTCGACGGCCACCCACGAACCACCCCAGATGCCCACCACGCTGAAGATCATCGCCAGCACCGGAAGGGAAATGAAGCCGGCCCACAGGCGCGGGGCAATGATGTACTTGAGCGGGTCGACACCAATCATTTCCAGACTGGACAACTGCTCGGTGGACTTCATGTTGCCGATTTCGGCAGTCAAGGCCGAACCGGCGCGCCCGGCGAACAGCAATGCCGTGACCACGGGCCCCAGTTCGCGCAACAGCGTCAGCGCAACCATCTGGCCGACCGCCTGCTCCGAACCGTAGCTGGATAGAATGTTGAAGCCTTGCAGCGCCAGCACCATGCCGATGAATACCCCGGAGACCACGATGATCACCAGGGACATTACGCCCACCGAATGCAGTTGCTTGATCAGCAAGCCAAAACCGCCGCCAATGCCGCCGCGGCCAAGCAAAGCATGAAACAGGAATATCGCCGAACGGCCGAACACCCCCAGCACGTCAATGCCAGCGTGGCCGAACCGGCGAACCCGTTCTATTAGTGACATCTTGCGCATCAACGCTGCCCCAGAAGATCTGCGCGGTAATCCGTCGCTGGAAAGTGATAGGCGACCGGACCGTCAGGCTCGCCTGTCATGAATTGACGGATGCGTGGCTCCTGCGAGTTCATCAGCTCCTCGGGAGTACCCTGCCCCAACACCTGGCCTTCACCGACGACATAGATGTAATCGGCGATGCTCGCGGTCTCGGCCAGGTCGTGGGAGACCACGATACTGGTGATGCCCAGCGCATCGTTGAGCAGGCGGATCAAGCGCACCAGCACACCCATGGCGATGGGGTCCTGGCCGACAAAGGGCTCGTCATACATGAGGATTTGCGGATCAAGGGCAATCGCCCGGGCCAGAGCGACACGACGCTTCATGCCGCCGGACAACTCGTCAGGCATCAGGTCGATGGCGCCACGCAATCCCACTGCCTGCAATTTGAGCAGGACAATGTCCCGGATCATTTCTTCCGGCAGTTCGGTATGAACGCGTAGCGGAAAGGCGACGTTCTCGAACACATCGAGATCGGTGAACAGTGCGCCACTCTGAAACAGCACGCCCATGTGCTTGCGCGCATCGAACAGATCACTGCGCGACAGCTTCGGCAGATTCTGCCCGTTGACCCAGACTTCGCCTTTGGTGGGCCGCAACTGCGCGCCCATCAGTCGCAACAGCGTAGTCTTGCCACACCCGGAAGGCCCCATGATGCCGGTGACCTTGCCGCGCGGGATGCGTATATCGACGTTATTGAAAATGCTGCGCGTTCCGCGCTTGAAGGTCAGTCCCTTCAGCTCGACCGCGTAGGCTTTATCGGCACTCATCTAAACTCCTTGCGATGCAGCCTCTCACTCGGACGCCTGACTTTCTGGCGAAAGCACATACCTCCCGGGCAGGCCGAACTGGCGGCGAACTATATCACTGCAAAGGCCAAGCGCCCAAGGCCCAAGCAGGGCCATGTTCAGCAACATGACGGGGTAAAAGCTTCTATTTAGGGGTATTCGGTAACACGGAATGACAAAGCGCGACGAACTTGCGTGAGGGTTTCGATCATTACCGTTATAATCGCCGCCTTTTCATCAGACCATACGATTTCTGACATGAGCCAATCCAGCGACCTGATTCAATCTGGCCAACGCACCATCCGCCTCGAACTGGAAGCCGTACAAGGCTTGTTGCCCCGTATCGACGCAGATTTCGTACGCGCTTGCGGAATGATTCTGGCCAGCAAAGGGCGCGTGGTCGTGGTCGGCATGGGCAAATCCGGGCATATCGGCAACAAGATCGCCGCCACCCTGGCCAGCACCGGCACCACGGCCTTTTTCGTGCACCCGGCCGAAGCCAGCCACGGCGACATGGGCATGATCACCCGCGACGACATCATCCTGGCGCTGTCGAACTCCGGCTCCACCAATGAAATCGTCACCCTGCTGCCGCTGATCAAGCGCCTGGGCATTCAATTGATCAGCATGACCGGCAACCCTGCTTCACCGCTGGCGAAGGCTGCCGAGGTCAACCTTAACGTGCACGTCGAGCACGAAGCCTGTCCGCTCAACCTGGCACCGACCTCGTCGACCACTGCCGCGCTGGTCATGGGCGACGCCCTGGCCGTTGCGCTGCTGGAGGCCCGCGGTTTTACCGCTGAAGATTTCGCCTTTTCCCACCCCGGCGGCGCGCTTGGCCGACGCCTGCTGCTGAAAGTGGAAACCGTCATGCACTCCGGCGCAGAACTGCCCCAGGTGCAACGTGGCACGCTACTCAAGGACGCCTTGATGGAAATGACCCGCAAGGGCCTGGGCATGACCGCGATCGTGGAGCCCGATGGCAAACTGGCCGGGATCTTCACCGACGGCGACTTGCGCCGCACCCTTGACCGGACCATCGACATCCACCATACGACCATCGATGAGGTCATGACTGTTCATGGCAAGACCGCCCGGGCCGATATGCTGGCAGCCGAAGCCCTGAAAATCATGGAAGACCATCGAATCAACGCGCTGGTAGTGGTGGACAAGGAGGACCGTCCGATCGGCGCCTTCAACCTGTCCGACCTGCTGCGTGCAGGAGTAATGTAATGAGCACCGACCTGCTGCAACGCGGCAAGAACATCAAACTGGCGGTTTTTGACGTCGATGGCGTACTGACTGACGGACGCCTGTACTTCCTCGAAGACGGCAGCGAATTCAAGACGTTCAACACCCTCGACGGCCAAGGCATCAAGATGTTGATGGCAGCCGGCGTGCAGACCGCTATCATCAGCGGCCGCAAGACCCCGGTGGTCGAACGACGAGCGAAGAACCTCGGCATTCCACACGTGTACCAGGGGCGCGAAGACAAACTGGTGGTGCTCGATGAGCTTCTTGCCCAACTCAACCTAAGCTATGAACAAGTCGCCTATCTCGGCGACGACCTGCCGGACCTGCCGGTGATTCGCCGCGTCGGCCTGGGCATGGCGGTGGCAAACGCTGCCAGTTTCGTCCGTGAACACGCCCACGGCATCACCAAGGCCAGTGGTGGCGAGGGTGCCGCTCGCGAATTCTGCGAATTGATCCTGCGCGCGCAGGGCCGCCTTGATGCGGCAAATGCCGCGTACCTGTGAGCCAACTATGCTGAGCAAAAAGATTCGCAAATTCCTGGTGTTCGGTTGCATCGCAGCGATATTCGCGGCGGTCGGCTACTGGAACATCAGCCCGGAACGCTTCCTCGATCAGCCGGTGGCAAAGATCGATGAAACCGCGATCGACTATTACGCGATCAACGCCCACAGCGTGCAATACCTGTCGGACGGCAAACTGCAATACGAAATGACGTCCGACAAGGTTGAACACCTGAAAGCCACCGAAGTGACGCTGTTGACCAATCCAGACCTGAACATGTTCCGCGGCACCGAGTTTCCGTGGCATGTCCAGAGCGAGCACGGCGAAGTGAATCCCGACGGCACTCAGGTCGAGCTGATTGACTCGGTGCGCATCACGCGCTTCGACGAGAAAAACCGCAAGACACTGATTACCACCACCCGCATGACAGTGTTCCCGCAGCAGCAATATGCGCAGACCGAGCAACCCGTTAGAATCGACGGCGCTGGTGGTGTGTCGACTGGCAAGGGAATGAAAGCGTATTTGAAAGAAAGCAGGATACACCTGCTATCGAACGTAAGAGGACAGTATGAGGCTCGTTAAAACCCTCCCTATTTTGCTCGGTCTGAGCGCAGCACTGGGAAGCGTGAGCGCCTGGGCTCTGCCGAACGATCAAGAGCAGCCTATCCGCATCCAGGCCGACGATGCCCAACTGGACGACAAGAATGGTGTTGCCACCTATAAAGGTGACGTGATCATTACCCAGGGCTCGATGATTGTTAAAGGCAATACTGTAACCATCACCCGCACCCCGGCCGGCGACATCGACGTGGTGACTTCGGTGGGCAATCTGGCCTACTTCGAGCAGATGCAGACGGCTGGCGACACCAAGCCTGTTCAAGGCTACGGAGTGACCATCCAGTACCACGCCTCGCAAAACCGCGTCGTATTGATCGATCGCGCCAAAGTCATCGACAAGGACAACAACGTCACCCAAGGCGAGAAAATCGTCTACGACACGGTCAAAAAGCTTGCGAGCGCCGGTCGCGCGACGGGCAACAAGGTCACCGAGTCGCGTCCGCGCATCGACATGGTGATCCAGCCCAAGCCGAAAACCGACGAGAAAAAGGCCCAGTAATGGCAACTCTGAAAGCTCAGCATCTGGCCAAGAGCTACAAGAGCCGCCAGGTTGTGCGCGACGTCAGCCTGTCGATCGACAGCGGTCAGATCGTCGGCCTGCTAGGTCCCAACGGCGCCGGCAAGACCACCTGCTTTTACATGATTGTCGGCCTGGTACAGGCCGATCAGGGCCGCGTACTGATTGACGACCTGGATGTCAGCCACCAGCCCATGCACGGGCGTGCGAAGGCCGGTATCGGCTATCTTCCGCAAGAAGCATCGATCTTCCGCAAACTCTCGGTAGCTGACAACATCATGGCGATCCTCGAGACCCGCAAGGAACTCGACAAGGCCGGTCGTCGCCAAGAGCTGGAAAGCCTGCTGCAGGAATTCCACATCAGCCACATCCGCGACAACCTCGGCATGAGCCTGTCCGGTGGTGAACGCCGTCGTGTGGAAATCGCCCGGGCACTGGCTACCAACCCGAAATTCATCCTGCTCGACGAACCGTTCGCCGGCGTGGACCCGATTTCGGTGGGCGACATCAAACAGATCATCTATCACCTCAAGGCCAAGGGCATTGGCGTGCTGATCACTGACCACAACGTCCGTGAAACCCTGGATATCTGCGAAACCGCCTACATCGTCAACGATGGCCAGCTGATCGCCGAAGGTGACTCTGCCACCATCCTGGCCAACGACCTGGTCAAGGAAGTGTATCTGGGCCATGAGTTCCGCCTGTAAGCACTGAGGTGTCTGGCTGGTTGCCCGGGCGCTTGTCTCGATAAAAAATCAACATTTTTTTATTGTTACAGCGCTCTAGGCAAACGCTGCAGTTTCGGGCATATAATTTGCTTATGTTTGGCGCTTCGGCGCCCTGTAGTGGATGGCGCATGTGCGCCGGCGAATAAGGTGTTAAGCCCCTGCCATGAAACCATCGCTAGTCTTGAGAATGGGCCAGCAGCTGACGATGACACCGCAGCTGCAACAGGCCATCCGCCTGCTCCAATTGTCGACCCTGGACCTGCAACAGGAAATCCAGGAGGCCCTGGAGTCCAATCCGATGCTCGAACGCCAGGAAGAAGGCGACGACTTCGATAACGCCGACCCCTTGGCCGACAAAGCCGAACAGCAACCCAACGCTGACATTCAGGAACCCTCCTACCAGGAAACCGCCCCGACGGTTGATAACCTCGAGGAAGGCGACTGGAACGAGCGCATCCCCAACGAACTGCCCGTCGATACCGCGTGGGAAGACGTCTACCAGACCAGCGCCAGCAGCCTGCCGAGCAACGATGACGACGAGTGGGACTTCACCACCCGGACATCGGCCGGCGAAAGCCTGCAAAGCCACCTGCTGTGGCAACTGAACCTGGCCCCGATGTCCGACACTGATCGCCTGATCGCCGTGACCCTGATCGACTGCATCAACAATCAGGGCTACCTGGACGAAACCCTTGAGGAGATTCTCGAAGCCTTCGACCCGGAACTGGACATCGAACTGGACGAAATCGAAGCCGTCCTGCACCGCATCCAGCAATTCGAACCCGCTGGCATCGGCGCCCGCAACCTGGGCGAATGCCTGCTGCTGCAATTGCGCCAGTTGCCCGCCAAGACGCCTTGGCTGGTCGAGGCCAAACGCCTGGTCACCGATTACATCGACCTGCTTGGCAGCCGCGACTACAGCCAGCTGATGCGTCGCATGAAGCTCAAGGAAGATGAACTGCGCCAGGTGATTGAACTGGTGCAGAGCCTCAACCCGCGCCCAGGCTCGCAAATCGAGTCCGGCGAAGCCGAATACGTCGTTCCCGACGTGATCGTACGCAAGGACAACGAACGCTGGCTGGTGGAGCTGAACCAGGAATCCGTGCCGCGACTGCGGGTCAACGCTCAATACGCCGGTTTCGTGCGCCGCGCCGACACCAGCGCCGACAACACCTTCATGCGCAATCAGTTGCAAGAGGCCCGCTGGTTCATCAAGAGCCTGCAAAGCCGCAACGAAACCCTGATGAAAGTAGCCACCCAGATCGTCGAACATCAGCGCGGCTTTCTTGAATACGGCGACGAAGCCATGAAACCGCTGGTCCTGCATGACATCGCCGAAGCGGTGGGCATGCACGAATCGACGATTTCACGGGTAACCACGCAGAAATTCATGCATACCCCACGGGGCATATATGAACTGAAATACTTTTTCTCCAGCCACGTCAGCACCTCCGAGGGCGGTGAATGCTCGTCCACGGCGATCCGCGCGATCATCAAAAAACTGGTTGCCGCGGAAAATCAGAAAAAGCCGTTGAGTGACAGCAAGATCGCTGGTTTACTGGAGGCACAAGGCATTCAGGTGGCTCGCCGCACCGTCGCCAAGTACCGCGAATCCCTCGGGATCGCGCCTTCGAGCGAACGCAAGCGGTTGATGTAGAGCCACGCCACAGCGTTCCAGTGGCAGGCATTTCTGCCTGCCGCTTTATGCACTGGCAACGAAGGAGAAGCTGTATGCAAGTCAACATCAGTGGACACCAACTGGAAGTGACCGAACCTCTTCGCACCTACATCGGCGAAAAACTCGAACGATTAGAGAGGCATTTCGACAAGATCACCAATGTGCAAGTCACGATGACGGTCGAAAAGCTCAAGCAGAAAATCGAAGCCACGCTGCATATTCCCGGCAATGAAGTGGTCGCAAACGCGGAGCATACCGATATGTACGCGGCGATCGACGCACTGACCGACAAGCTGGATAAACAACTCAAAAAGCATAAGGAAAAGACCCAAAGCCTCCTCCAGGGCGCGACCGGTCGTTAACACTCCCAACCCATGATCCGACTTGAAAGCATCCTGACCCCCGGCCGTTCCCTCGTGAACGTGCCGGGCGGCAGTAAAAAGAAAGCCCTCGAGCAAATTGCCAACCTTATCCACAAAGAAGTGCCGGATCTGGAGATGCAAGATGTCTTCGAGGCTTTGATTGCCCGTGAAAAACTCGGTTCAACCGGTTTTGGCAACGGCATCGCCATTCCCCACTGCCGCCTGAAGGGCTGCGCCTCGCCCATCAGCGCCCTGATGCACCTTGATGCACCCATTGATTTCGACGCCATCGACGGCGCCCCGGTTGACCTGCTGTTCGTTCTGCTGGTCCCGGAAGCTGCTACCGATGCGCACCTGGAGTTACTGCGCCAGATCGCCAGCATGCTCGACCGCAAGGAAGTGCGCGAAAAACTGCGCAGCGCCCCGAGCAATGAAGCCTTGTATCAGGTTGTCCTGGACGAGCAAAACGGTCATTAATCATGCGCTTGATCATCGTCAGTGGCCGCTCCGGCTCAGGTAAAAGTACCGCACTCGATGTTCTCGAGGACAACGGCTACTACTGCATCGACAACCTGCCCGCCGGTCTGTTGCCGGAACTGGCCGAACGCGCGTTGATTCACACCGAGCTGGCACAACCGCTGGTTGCCGTATCCATCGATGCGCGCAACTTGCCGAGTCACTTGTCGCGGTTTCCCGAACTGCTGGAAGAAGTGCGCAGCCGGCATATCCAGTGTGATGTGCTGTATCTGGACGCCGACGAAGAAACCTTGCTCAAACGTTTCTCGGAAACCCGCCGTCGTCACCCGCTGAGCAATGCCAGTCGCTCGCTGGCCGAGGCCATCAACGATGAGACCGCCCTGCTCGGGCCGATTGCCGACCTCGCCGATCTCAAAGTAAACACCACCAACCTGAACCTGTATCAGCTGCGAGATACCATCAAGCTGCGCCTGCTGAACCAGCCGGAACCCGGTACGGCGTTCCTGGTGGAGTCTTTCGGCTTCAAGCGTGGCATGCCGGTGGACGCTGATCTGGTGTTCGACGTGCGCTGCCTGCCGAACCCTTACTGGAAGCCAGAGTTGCGCGATCAGTCCGGGCTCGACCAACCGGTTGCCGAGTACCTGGCGGCACAGCCGGACGTCGAAGAGATGTTCCAGGACATCTCCACCTACTTGTTCAAGTGGCTACCACGCTTTGCCGCCAGCAACCGCGCTTATGTCACCATTGCCATTGGTTGCACCGGCGGCCATCACCGCTCCGTCTACCTGACCGAACGTCTGGGCCAGGCCCTGCAAAAAACCCTGAAGAACGTCCAGGTTCGCCACCGCGACCTCAGCTAAAGGATTCACACCGCGATGCCTGCTCTGGAAATTGAAATCATCAACAAGCTGGGCCTGCATGCCCGCGCTTCTGCAAAATTCGTTGGCGTGGCCGGTGAGTTCAAGGATTGCACGATCAGAGTAGGACGCACGCCGGAATCCACGGTCGACGGAAAAAGCATCATGGCAATGATGATGCTCGCCGCGGGCAAGGGCACCAAAATCCACCTGAGCACCGAAGGTGAGCAGGCTGATGAGGCGCTGCAGGCATTGGTGAATTTGATCAATGACTACTTCGGCGAAGGCGAATAACGCTCGCCTAGGCGAGCGCTGTATCCATCACCATCATCAAGCAAAACCCGATCAGCAACCCCAGACTTGCAAGCTTGTCGTGACCATTGCGGCGCGACTCGGGAATGACTTCATGGGTGACCACCAGCAACATGGCCCCGGCTGCCAGGGCCAATCCCAAGGGCAACAACAATTCGGCCAGGCTCACCAGCCAGGCACACAACAACGCGAAGACCGGCTCGACCAGACCTGACGCAGCACCAATCAGGAACGCCTTGACCCGCGACATCCCGGCCCCGGCCAGTACCAGCGCAATCACAAGACCTTCCGGCACATCCTGCAAGGCGATGCCCATGGCCAGGCTATCGGCGTCGGGCATGCCACCCCCCGCCGACACACCGACCGCCATGCCTTCGGGGATATTGTGGGCAATGATCGCAAACACAAATAACCAGATTCGCGGCGGGATGACCGGTCGCTCCAGCGTGCCTGCGAGCATTTCCGGCGACGCACCCGACACCTTGCGATCAACCAGGAACAATCCAAATGCACCCAGCATGATGCCGAAACTGATCAGCCCGCTGGCCGCCCAAGGCGTCAGCCCCAGGCTTTCAGCGGCAGAGAGCCCCGGAACGATCAACGAAAACGCTGTCGCCGCGAGCATTACTCCGGCCCCGAAGCCGAGCAGCGTATCGCTGACCGTCTGGGGCATCCGTCGAATCACCAGCACGGGCACCGCGCCCAAGGCAGTGCCCAAGGCGCAGATCGCCCCGCCTTGCAGCGCGCGCAGCAGTTTCGGCTCGAGGTCCAGCCACGCCAAGCCTTGGGCAACCAATAACGTCATGCCTGCCAGCAGTAACAGCGATCCGAATGCGTAACGAAACATTCGTCCACTACCGATCGCCAGTGTTTCAGTGCCCATAGCCAGCCTTGGATTGTTGTTGCAGAAGTCTTAAACCAGTGCAGCCTGATAGCGCGTAGCGACTTCAGGCCAATTGATCACGTTGTAGAACGCGTTGATGTATTCCGGGCGACGGTTCTGGTATTGCAGGTAATAAGCGTGCTCCCAGACATCCAGGCCAAGGATTGGCGTATTGCCATTCATCAATGGACTGTCCTGATTGCCGCTGCTCTCAACGACCAGCGTCTTTTGCGGCGTCACACTGAGCCACGCCCAGCCGCTGCCGAAACGAGTCAGCGCCGCTTTGGTGAAGGCTTCCTTGAAACTGCTCAGGCCGCCCAGTTGCTCATCGATCGCCTCAGCCAAGGAGCCTTCAGGATGGCCGCCGCCGTTGGGCGCCATCACTTCCCAGAACAGCGAATGGTTGGCATGCCCGCCGCCCTGATTGATCACCGCCGCGCGCAGTTTCTCCGGCAGTTGCTGGACAGCAGACACCAGTTTCTCCACCGGCCACTCGGCAAACTCGGTGCCTTCCACCGCAGCGTTGAGGTTGTTGATGTAAGTCTGGTGGTGCTTGGTGTAGTGGATTTCCATGGTCTGCGCATCGATGTGCGGTTCCAGGGCGTCGTAGGCGTAGGGCAAGGCAGGCAAGGTAAAAGCCATTTCAATGAACTCCATGATGTAGGGGCGCAGACGAGGCGGCATCGATGTGCAGCAAACGATGGGTGCGCGGATATTCGCCGTGTTCGCTGATGAAATTCAGCAGCTCGACGTAGGTTTTGCTGCTCTGGCGCAACGCCGCTTCACGCAGGGCCGGCGCCAGCCGTGGGTCCTGCATGGTCTGCAACAATCGCTGATGGATGGCGCACAGGTACTCGGCGCTCTCCTCCGGCTGGTTCAGACGCAAATGCAGATCCGCCAGGTTGTGGTGGGAAATCACACAGGCCGCCACCGCTTCGTCGGCATCCGCCCAGCGCTCGAACAACACCTGGGCCAAGGCCAATGCCTGCAAGTAAGCCTCGCGGGCATCGACGTATTCACCCAGCATGAAACAACGATTTGCCCGTTCGATCGTGCGTTTCCAGTGTTCCATGGTGAGCCTCCAAAGCGGTTGCGGCGGTTACACGCCGCCTGCGGTGAGTTTTTCCGGGTCCAGCAAAACCTCGAGCTGGCTGCGGGTCAGGTCGGTGTACTCCTGAGCGACATCGATCACCGGACGGCCCTGTTGATAGGCCTTCTTGGCGATCTCCGCGGCTTTTTGGTAACCAATGATCGGGTTGAGTGCGGTGACCAGGATCGGGTTACGCGACAGCGCTTCCTTGAGCCTGGTTTCGTTGACCTTGAAGCTGGCGATGGCCTTTTCACCCAGCAGCTGGCTGGAGTTGGCCAGCAACTCGATACTGCTCAGCAGGTTCTGGGCGATGATCGGCAGCATCACGTTCAGCTCGAAGTTGCCCGACTGACCGGCGATGGTGATGACCGTGTCATTGCCGATGACCTGAGCGGCGACCATGGCGGTCGCTTCCGGGATCACCGGGTTGACCTTGCCAGGCATGATCGAAGAACCCGGCTGCAAGGCTTCGAGCTCGATTTCACCCAGACCGGCCAGCGGACCGGAGTTCATCCAGCGCAGGTCGTTGGCGATTTTCATCAGCGAAACGGCCGTGGCCTTGAGCTGACCGGAAACACTGACTGCCGTGTCCTGGGAGCCGATCAGCGCAAACAGGTCCTCGCCCGGTTTGAATTGCACGTGGGTCAGCTTGCTCAGTTGCTCACTGAAGCGCGCAGCGAACTCTGGATGAGCATTGATTCCGGTGCCCACCGCCGTGCCGCCCTGAGCCAGGGATTGCAGACTCGGCAGCAGATCCTGCAGATGACCGATGTTGGCCTTGAGCTGCTGCGCCCAACCGTTGAGCACCTGGCTCATGCGTACCGGCATCGCGTCCATCAAGTGAGTTCGACCGGTTTTGACGTGGTGATGAACCTCTTCGGCCTTGCGCTCGATCACCTGAACCAGACGCACCAGCGCCGGCAACAATTGCTCGTGCAACGCCAACGCAGCACTGACGTGGATCGTGGTCGGGATTATGTCGTTGCTGCTTTGGCCGCAATTGACGTGATCGTTGGGATTCACCGGCTCGCCGAGCAGGCGACTGGCCAGGGTGGCGATCACTTCGTTGGCGTTCATGTTCGAACTGGTGCCGGAACCGGTCTGGAAGATATCCACCGGAAAATGCTGCATGAAGTCGCTTTGGAGCAGACCCAGCGCCGCATCGACAATGGCTGTGCCCTGGGATTCGCTGATTTGCTTGAGTCCGACGTTGGCTCGGGCAGCGGCGGCCTTGGCCAGGATCAGCGCGCGGATGAACTGCACGGGCATCGGCTTGCCGCTGATGGGGAAGTTATCCACCGCACGCTGCGTCTGCGCGCCATAGAGCGCATCCACTGGGACCTGAAGTTCGCCCATGCTGTCGCGCTCAATACGAGTCTTGTTCATCAGAAAATCCTTGCACCAGTTCTATGAGAGGAATCGAGGGCTGTAACTCGCAGGTCGCCAGTTGCCAGGTGTAGCTCTGCCAGCGCTTGAGGCGGCATTTGCACAGAGAGAGGCGTTCCAGATCGCGCAGCGGCCGCCAAGCCTGGTCCAGACAAAAGGTGCGCCAGTGCCAGGGCAGCGCGACATCGGCGGCGGTGTCGAGCAACAGACGGAAAGAAGTTTCGGCGATGGTCCAGGGAGACGTTGCCGTACAGCAGGAGAGATACCGACCTTCGGCCAGGTAATGTTCGATCAGGCGAGGCTCGTCAGGGTCCATCGCGCAACGGATCTGGCGACTCATCCAGCGCCAGCTTTCGAGGTAAGGCTGCTCGTGCAAGGCAGAACTCATGATCCGGGCTCATTCGGTAATGAGATTTATTATTAGATGATAATGAGAACCAAAACAACCCCGAGAAAATCGGCACATAAAAAAGGCGCGTCACCCCACGATGGGTGACGCGCCTTTTTTGCGTAACGGGTAAGCGTTAGCTGCCGGCTACCGTCATCCGCTCGATCAGCACCGAACCTGTACGAATGTTGCTGCGCAGCTCCAGGTCATTACCGACGGCAACGATCTGTTTGAACATGTCACGCATGTTGCCGGCGATGGTCACTTCCTGAACCGCAAACTGGATTTCGCCATTCTCGACCCAGTAACCCGCCGCGCCACGGGAGTAATCGCCAGTGACCATGTTCAGGCCCTGGCCCATCAATTCAGTCACCAGCAGACCGCGGCCCATGCGGCGCAGCAAGGCCGCCTGGTCTTCGTCGCCATGGGTGACGAACAGGTTGTGCACGCCGCCAGCGTTGGCAGTGCTCGGCATCCCGAGCTTACGGCCGGAATACGTGCCGAGAATGTACGAGACCAACTCGCCTTTTTCGACGAACGGTTTGGCGTAAGTGGCCAGACCATCGCCATCGAACGCCGAGCTGCCCATGGCGCGCATGAGGTGCGGACGCTCATCGATGGTCAGCCATTCCGGGAACAGTTTCTGCCCCAGCGTGCCTTCAAGGAACGAGGATTTGCGATACAGACTGCCGCCGGAAATCGCCGACAGAAAACTCCCGAACAAACCCCCGGCCAGCTCTGCGGAAAACAACACCGGCACTTCGCAGGTCGGCACTGGACGCGCGCCCAGACGGCTCGCCGCCCGTTGCGCAGCACGTTGGCCGATGCTCTCCGGAGAGGCCAGCAAATTGCCCTGACGGTTCACGTCGTACCAGTAATCGCGCTGCATCTGGCCGTCGGCCTCGGCGATCATCACGCAGCTCAGGCTGTGCCGGGTCGACGCGTAACCACCGATAAAACCGTGGCTGTTGCCGTAGACACGGCAGCCCTGATGGGTGCTGAGGGTAGTGCCGTCGGCGTTCTTGATCCGGCTGTCGGTGGCAAATGCCGCCGCTTCACAGGCCAGGGCCTGCTCGATGGCTTGCTCCGGGGTGATGTCCCATTCGTGGAACAGGTCGAAATCCTGCAGATCCTTCGCCATCAGCGCAGCATCCGCCAAGCCCGAAGCTTCGTCTTCCGACGTGTGCTTGGCGATGGCCAGTGCGGCGGCGACGGTTTCGCGAATCGCTTCCGGACCGCTGGCGGACGTGCTGGCCGAGCCTTTGCGCTGACCGACGTACAAGGTGATGCCGAAGCCCTGATCGCGGTTGAATTCGACGGTTTCGACTTCACGCTGACGCACCGACGTCGACAGGCCCTGCTCCAGGGATACCGCCACTTCACAGGCACTTGCACCCTGGCGTTTGGCTTCAGCGATGATCTGCTCGACTTGTTCTTGCAGTGCCGGCAACGCTTGTGGGCCGACGCTTTCAACTGCACTCATGCTGTTCTCCACTCAAATTCTGCTTTCGGCTAGGGCCTTCGAGCGACCGGGCCGGACAAGCGGCCCCCGACTGGTTATCATGGCGGCGTTTCTTTGCGGACGGCCACCATGGTTGATTCTTACGACGACTCCCTCGATACGGGAGAAAAAAGCAAATCCCAGGTTAAACGCGAGCTTCATGCTCTGGTTGACCTTGGCGAGCGCCTTACAACGCTCAAGCCTGACTTGCTGGCAAAACTGCCGTTGACCGACGCTATGCGCCGGGCCCTGGCCGATGCGCCCAAGCACACCGCGAATATCGCGCGTAAACGGCACCTTATGTTCATCGGCAAACTGATGCGCGATCAGGACACTGACGCCATTCTGACTCTGCTCGATCAACTCGATGCCTCCACTCGGCAGTACAACGAACGTTTCCATGGCCTGGAACGCTGGCGCGATCGCTTGATCGCGGGCGACGATGCAGTCCTGGAGAAATTCGTGGTCGACTTCCCGGAGGCTGATCGTCAGCAATTGCGCTCCCTGATCCGTCAGGCCCAGCACGAACTGGCGACCAACAAGCCACCGGCATCGAGCCGTAAAATCTTCAAGTACATCCGTGAGCTGGACGAGACTCAACGCGGTCTGCGTTAAGTCCCTTCTCGGGTGAGCCGCCAAGCGGTTCACCCGAAGCTCCATCCCTTACGATCCTGTGCCACCCACAGTGATCGCATCGATTTTCAGCGTTGGCTGGCCGACACCCACCGGCACCGACTGCCCATCCTTGCCACACGTCCCCACGCCGCTGTCCAGCGCCAGATCGTTACCGACCATCGACACCTTGCTCATGGCTTCAGGGCCGTTGCCGATCAATGTCGCGCCTTTGACCGGGGCAGTGATTTTGCCGTCTTCGATCAGGTACGCCTCGCTGGTGGAGAACACGAATTTGCCGCTGGTGATGTCCACCTGACCGCCACCGAGGTTGGCGCAGTAGATGCCGCGTTTCACCGAGGCGATGATTTCTGCCGGGTCGCTTTCGCCCGCCAGCATGTAGGTGTTGGTCATGCGCGGCATCGGCAGGTGCGCGTAGGATTCACGGCGACCGTTACCGGTACGGGCTACGCCCATCAGACGGGCGTTGAGCTTGTCCTGCATGTAGCCTTTGAGTACGCCGTTTTCGATCAGTGTCGTGCACTCGGTCGGGGTGCCTTCATCATCGACGCTCAGGGAACCGCGACGACCGGCCAGCGTGCCGTCATCGACGATGGTGCAAAGCTTGGACGCAACCATCTCGCCCATGCGCCCGCTATAGGCCGAACTGCCTTTGCGGTTGAAGTCGCCTTCCAGACCGTGGCCGACCGCTTCGTGCAGCAACACACCGGACCAGCCCGAGCCCAATACCACCGGCAACGTACCGGCCGGCGCAGGGATGGCTTCCAGATTCACCAATGCCTGACGCAGCGCTTCACGGGCGTAGCCCATGGCGCGGTCATCGCTGAGGAAATAACGGTAATCGGTACGACCGCCACCGCCATGACCGCCACGCTCACGGCGACCGTTCTGCTCGACGATCACGCTGACGTTAAAGCGCACCAACGGCCGTACATCGGCGGCCAGGCTGCCGTCGGTGGAAGCGACGAGGATTCGCTCCCAGACGCCAGCCATGCTCACGGTCACTTGCTGGATACGCGGGTCGAGGGCGCGAGTCGCGACGTCGATACGCTTGAGCAGTTCGACCTTCTCGGCTCGGGTCATCACTTCCAACGGGTTGTCCGGCCCATACAACTGGGCGACATCCTGAGTCGTGAAGGCTTGCACCGTGCCGTTCTGCCCGGCGCGGGAGATCGAACGTGCCGCTCGGGCTGCGGCGCCGAGGGCTTCGAGGGTAATGGCATTGCTGTAGGCAAAACCGGTTTTCTCACCCGATTGCGCTCGCACACCAACACCTTGGTCGAGATTGAAGCTGCCTTCCTTGACGATCCCGTCTTCCAGCGCCCAGGACTCGGAAATCTGCCCCTGGAAATACAGGTCGGCAGCATCGATGCCGGGGCCGGCCAGATCGCCGAGCACACCTTGCAGGCTCTCGATTGTTACGCCGCCGGGCGCCAGGAGGTGTTCACTGACTGAGGACAACAACTCGCTCATATGCTTTACGCCTTAAATTCATCGTTCTGAGGCAGGTCGCCGGGCGCCCTGCGAGAAAAAGCGCCGGTGACTGGACACCGGCATCCGCGCCCTGATGGACGCCTGTTCGCTGCTATCGCGTTCGGCCAGCAGCACGGCCTCGCCTTGATCCTGTTGCGCCAGCACACGTCCCCACGGGTCGATAATCGCAGCATGGCCAAAGGTTTCTCGTGGCCCCGGATGCGTCCCACCCTGGGCAGCCGCAAGCACATAACATTGAGTTTCGATGGCCCGCGCGCGAATCAATACATCCCAATGTGCCGCGCCGGTCACCGCGGTAAAGGCCGACGGCGCGGTAATCAACTCCGCACCGGCAGCACGTAATTCGCTGTACAGCTCCGGGAAGCGCAGGTCGTAACACACGGTCAGCCCAACTCGACCGACGGGCGTGTCCGCCACAACAACCCCACTGCCATAAGCATAGTCATCGGATTCGCGATAACGCCCGCGATTGTCCGCCACATCGACGTCGAAGAGGTGCAACTTGTCATACCGTGCAACGGTTTCGCCGTGGTCATCCACCAGCAGCGAGCAGGCATGCACCTTGGCCATCGGTTGATCGACCGGCGGCAACGGCAATGTGCCGGCCACTATCCATAACTTGAGGTCGCGGGCGGTCTGTTTCAACCATGGCAGGATCGGTCCTTCGCCCAACGCCTCGGCGCGGCCGATGTCGGCAATGTCGCGACGGCCCATGGCGGCGAAGTTTTCCGGCAGTACGGCAAGCTGCGCACCACTGGTCGCCGCTTGCTCGAGCAGCCGACGGGCCTGGGCCAGATTGGCCAGCACATCGCTCTGGCTGACCATTTGAATCACCGCTACAGACATGGCCTTTCCCTAATCTGGAATCAACACATAAAGGGGACTTACGGTCATGCTACTCCATCGGCCCGAGACGTGGCTTTTCAAAAAGAAAGTCAAAAAGGCTTGTCGAAGGTGATTTTCGGCTCTTTCCACGGTCCCTTGACGGTGTATTGGACGCTGGCGAAACGCGCCACGCGGTCACCGATCAGCTTATCGATCAGGAACAGCGCGCCACCGATAGCCGGTGCACCGACGATCAGCGCGGCAATCGGCAGGTTGTTGGTTACAGGCAACGTCACCAGCAACTTGGCATCGACCTTATCGCCCACCAGGTCCAGCGTCCCGTTGAGTTCGATATTGCTCGACGGACCGGTCAGCCGGATCGGCTCACGCGTCACATATACGCCGTTGGTCCCGACCAGCAGGCCTTTGACCCGGTCGTAACTCAAGCCTTTGCCGAACAGGTCGGAGAAGTCCAGACGCAGCCGGCGGCCGATGGAGTTGAAGTTCAGCAAGCCAAACACTCGCAATGCCTGGGCGCTGCCCTCAACTTCAACAAATTGGCCTTTATTCAGCGAAGCATCGAGGGTGCCAGAGAAGCGCTTGGTGGCCAGCCAGGCCGGCGAACCGGGCCATCGACCGTCGACATCCATATGAAAATCTTCACTGGTGACACTCGGCGCGAAACCCCAGCCCTTCAGCACATCGGCGAGATTCTTGCCGCTGATCCGGCCCTTGTACCAACTGCTGCTGGAACCGGGCACACCTTCCCAACCGCCGCTGCCCTGCAAGAGGATGCCCTTGAGGCCCAGGTCCAGCGTATTAAACGCAACGCCCTTGGCGGTCGGACGGACCTTCAGATACCAGGCCCCGACGAGGTCCTTGCCCTGGAACAGCTGATTGATGGTGATATCCAGTGCCGGGATCTTCGTGGGATCCACCGAGGCCAGCGGATCCGGCGAGTTTTCGTCGGCCAGGACCGTCGGGTCTGGCGCCGGCAAACGCACGTATTGCAGATTGATCGCAATCGGCGCGGCTTTCGCATCGGGAATGCTGGCACTGCCCTTGACCTGCTGACTGTCGAGCTGCAAGGCCCATGCGGCAGGTTTGCGGTTCAACTGTATGGAAGCCTGATCGAGCGTAGTGCCGACACCGCTGAGCTTGCCAATCTTGAAATCCGCACCGCTGAGCAACTGTTTGGCGTTGCCGCCCGGATCCTGGCCGGCGTACTTGTCTACCAGGTCCTTCCAGGGGCGGACATCCAGTTCCGACAGCACACCGCGCACCCGTAGGCCTTTGGCGCCGGGTAGCACGGCATTACCGCCACCCAGGAACAACTCGCCACGACCGTCGGCAAAATTGCCGGGCGGTGCCGCAAACGTGAAGTTAGCCAGCTCTCCGTAATTGACCCAGTAGCGCCGCTCGGCCCCCTGCAGGGTCATGCGGAACGTGGTGTCGCGGCCGACGTCGGCCGCCATGCCGAACGGCGCCGGTAAATCAATTGCTACGCCTTTGAGGTTGGAGCTGACCATCAATTGACTGTCGGCCCCATCAAGGTTCAGTTGCAGCTGATAAGGGATCACACCGGACGCTGGCAACGGCTGAGTCACACTCAGCCAGTCAGTCAGTTTCTTGACCTCGACCTGGCCCGAGGCGGTAACGCGAGTCTTGAGGTTGCCGGGGCTGCCATCGGCGAAAATCTGTGCGGTAACCGGTTTATCGAAGGCGCGCGCGCTGATGTTTTGCCCGCTCAAACCCTTGGTGCTGTCGAAACGGAAATCACCCTTGAGCTGAGTCAGCTCCAGGGTTGGCTCGGCCAGCTTCAAACGGGCCTTGGCGGTCTTGAAGTCGACGAGGATCTTCGGCTGCTCGCCTTTGACCAGCGGAATATCCAGTTTCAGTTTGCCTTGCAGATCGCCTTCGCCTTCCCAACCGGCAAAGGTCGCTGCGGTGCCGATCGGCGCTTCCTGGAGAATTTTCAGGCCATCGCCCAACCCGCCAGCGAATCCACCGTCGAGGAACAGATGGACGTTTTGCCCCGCTGGCACATGAGGAATATTGACGTAAATGTCGCTGACCTGGGTATTGAGCAACTGCCCCTTGCTGGCCAGGATCCGCACACCGCTGTCTTCAACAAACACGTCACCCGTGACGTTGCTGACATGTGGCCAGCCTGGCTGGAAGGCCAGTTCGGCATCGTGAACCTTGAAGAACAGGCTGATGCTGCGGGCCGTCTCGGCGGCACCGTGATTCAGCGAGCCCTGGTACTGGAAGAAGCCTTCGTCCACCGCACCCTTGATAATCGCCGTACGCAGCCATTCGTCCAGCCCCGGACTGAGCATTGTCGGCAAGTACTTGGCGGTGTAACGACCATCACCGTCCACCAGACCGACCCGCAGGTCCATGTAGTCTTCCTGGGTGTGGTCGAAATGCAGGCGGATCAGGAAGTCGCCAGCAATCTTGCCCTCCTCGCCCAGCACTTTCAGGTACGGCGCGATCAAGGTGAAGGCTTCTTTATCGAGTTTCCAGGTCAGTCGGGCGTTGGCCTGAATGTACTGCCATGGCTTGGCGAAGATCGGGTCCAGGTGCAGGGAAAAATCCTTGCTGTCCATGCGCAGCTCGCCACCGCCCAGATCTCCGCTGATGCTGCCACTGACATTTCGCGCCGCCGGAGCGCCGTGATAGGCATCGAAGCCGACCCGATCCAGGTTGGCGGCAAAGCTGAATTTGCTGTCGTCGGTAGCATTGGGCCGGAAGTCGATCAGCACGTTGCGCAGGCCGCCGGTCACTTTGAGTCGCTCGACGGCCGTAGCAACGCCTTCGGGCAGCGGCCCCAAGGCATTCAGAATCGGGGTGATCGGGGTGAGGTCGAGACGGTCGGCTTGCAGATGCCAAAGCTCTTCAGTCTTGTCGGTCGCCGCGTTTTGTTTGAGTTGCAGATGCGATTCCCAACGGGTCTCGCCAAGGTTCATGGCCAGCGAATCCAGGGTCACCAGCACGCCTTCGGAGCTGCGCTGGAAATAGCCGTTGAGCGCCAGATTGTTGATCTGGATCGGCTTGCGCTCGGCGTATGCGCCCTTGAGTTGCGCCGCGTTCAAGCGAATCGCAGCACTTTGCAGGGCGCCCTTGTTCCAGTTCACCCAAAGCTCGCCGCCGGCCTTGAACTCGGAAAAATTCCATTGTTGGGTCAGGCGCTCAGGCAACCATTTCGACCAGTCGCTTTGCGGCAGGCTCAAATACGCGTCGGCCTCGCCGTCTTTCCATTCGCTGGCGCGCAGACGGGTACGCAGACTGATGGCCACCGGTTGTCCGTCGGGCAGGGTCAAACGGGCATCGAGTCGCTGGCGGGAGACGCCGGTTTTCAGATTCAGTCCGACGTAAGTCAGGGTCAGCGGTTGCTCTTGCAGTGGCTGCAAAGTGACCTGGCTATCGAGTACCGACAGTTGCTGAACCATCTGCATGCGATTGAGCAATTGCTCAGGATCCAGCGGCTGATCCTGCTGCACCGGCAAACCTTCCAGCGCCCAATGGCCGTCCTCGCCTTCCTTGAGGCTGATCTTCAGGCCGCTGAGTTCCAGGTGAGCGATGCGCACTTCGCGAGCCATCAGACTGGCCCAAAGATCCGGCACCGCACGCACCTGATCCAGACGCAGGGCATTGGCGTCCTCGCCGATCATCACGTCGTGAGCCAGCATAATCGGAGCGAAGCCGCTCCAGTTACCTTCCAGTTCGCCGATGTTCAGCGGCATGCCCAAGGCAGCGCTGGCTTTGGCTTCGACTTCGGCACGGTATTCGGCCACCAGCGGGGTCAGCTCTCGGCCGAGGCTGACGTACAACGCCAACAACACCAACACCAACGCACACAGCCCCAGACCCCAGCGGGTCAGTGCGGCCAAAATGCGTGTCAGACGTTCCATGTCAGTTGGCTCCCATGGCAAAAATGCTGCAAAAAGCTGAGGCCAGCCGTTCTAACAGGGTTGAAATACAGCGATTCAGAGCAGCACCACGTCGTATTGTTCCTGGGAATACATGGTTTCCACCTGGAACCGGATGGTGCGTCCGATAAAACCTTCGAGCTCGGCGACATTGCCCGATTCTTCATCGAGCAAACGGTCGACCACTTTCTGGTTTGCCAATACACGATAGCCTTCCGCCTGATAGGCGCGAGCTTCTCGGAGGATTTCGCGGAAAATCTCGTAGCAAACGGTTTCCGGCGTCTTGAGCTTGCCGCGGCCCTGACAGCTGCCGCACGGTTCACACAGTACTTGTTCAAGGCTTTCGCGGGTGCGCTTGCGAGTCATCTGCACCAGGCCCAACTCGGTGATGCCGATGATGTTGGTCTTGGCGTGATCGCGTTCCAGCTGCTTCTCGAGCGTGCGCAGCACCTGACGCTGGTGCTCTTCATCTTCCATGTCGATGAAGTCGATGATGATGATCCCGCCCAGATTGCGCAGGCGCAGCTGGCGAGCAATGGCGGTCGCGGCTTCGAGGTTGGTCTTGAAAATGGTTTCTTCGAGGTTGCGATGACCGACGAACGCCCCGGTGTTGACGTCGATGGTGCTCATGGCTTCCGCCGGATCGACCACCAGGTAACCGCCGGATTTCAGCGGGACTTTGCGCTCCAGTGCTTTCTGGATTTCATCTTCGACGCCGTACAGGTCGAAGATCGGCCGCTCACCCGGGTAATGCTCAAGACGATCGGCGATTTCCGGCATCAACTCGGCGACGAACTGCGTGGTTTTCTGGAAGGTTTCCCGGGAGTCGATCCGGATCTTCTCGATCTTCGGGCTCACCAGGTCACGCAAGGTGCGCAGCGCCAGGCCGAGGTCTTCGTAGATCACACTCGGCGCGCTGATGGTTTTGATCTGCTCGTTGATCTGATCCCAGAGACGACGCAGGTAGCGAATGTCCATGAGGATTTCATCGGCACCGGCACCTTCGGCAGCGGTACGCAGGATGAAGCCACCGGCCTCTTGAATGCCTTCTTTGGCCACACAATCGGTGACCACTTGTTTGAGTCGTTCGCGCTCGGCTTCGTCTTCGATCTTCAACGAAATGCCAACGTGCGCCGTGCGCGGCATGTACACCAGATAACGCGATGGAATCGACAACTGAGTCGTCAGGCGTGCGCCTTTGGAGCCGATCGGGTCCTTGGTGACTTGCACCACCAGGCTCTGACCCTCGTGAACCAGAGCGCTGATGCTCTCGACCGCCGGGCCTTCGCGCAGGGAGATTTCCGAGGCGTGAATGAACGCGGCGCGGTCCAGTCCGATGTCGACGAATGCCGCCTGCATGCCGGGCAATACCCGCACGACCTTGCCTTTATAGATGTTGCCGACGATCCCGCGCTTTTGCGTGCGCTCGACGTGGACCTCTTGCAGAACACCGTTTTCAACCACCGCCACGCGCGATTCCATCGGCGTGATGTTGATCAGGATCTCTTCACTCATGGCAGGGTCTCGTTCAGGCATGTTCACGATAATGGCCGCATCTTGTCAGTACGACGCTCAACGCGCGTTAAGGGTTTGCCAACAGGGTATGCCGAAATGGCCCAGCAGCTCAGCGGTTTCGCACAGCGGTAACCCGACCACCGCCGAGTAACTGCCATTGAGCCCGGCGACAAACACCGCGCCGAGTCCTTGAATGCCGTAGCCGCCGGCCTTGTCTTGCGGCTCGCCGCTGGCCCAGTAAGCCATCGCTTCATCGCGATTGATGTTGCGAAAACGCACCAGACTGCGCACCACCCGAGACTCGCAACGCTCGCCCTCTCGCACCGCAATCGCCGTCAGGACTTCATGTTCGCACCCGGACAACATCATAAGCATGGCGCACGCCTGGGCTTCATCAACCGGCTTGCCAAGAATTTTTCCGTCCAGCACCACGGCGGTGTCGGCGCCCAGCACGCAAAAATCTGCGTCGGACACGACAGTCCCACGCCCGGCCTCGGCTTTGCCGCACGCCAGGCGCTCGACATAAGCCGTCGGGGATTCATTGTCTAAAGGGGTTTCATCGATGTCCGCGCTGATGGCGGAGAACGGCACGCCGATCTGCGCGAGCAGTTCACGTCGACGCGGCGAGCCTGAGGCGAGGTACAGCTGTTTCATCAAGACATCTCCCTTGTTTAGTGCCCCGCCTCACAAATACTGTTCCTTTTTGGCGGCGTCTGTTGTTGCCATACTGCGTTGCCGCTCCTCGCCATAGCCAGCTATGACTTGTCGCGGCGCCTTGCCTGGCAACAACAGCCACTCGCCAAAAAAGAAACGTATTTGCGAGACAGGGCACCGGTGCGGGCAAATGCCTGACCGAATTAATTGATTTTGTAGCGTCGACGCAAACCGCGCAAACCGTAGCTGACCCATGGCCAGAGCAATGCACTGACCAGTGCAGGCAAGACCAGCGCCAGCGTCGGCTGACGATTGCCGGTCAGGGCGCTGAGCCATAGTTGAACAAGCTGCGCGAGGCCGAAGATCACCAGGATCACCAGGCTCTGTTGCCACATCGGGAACATGCGCAGGCGTTGTTGCAGCGCCAGCACCAGGTATGTGATCAGCGTCAGGATCAACGCGTTCTGGCCCAGCAGCGTGCCATAAAGCACGTCTTCGGCCAGGCCGAGGCACCACGCGGTGGTCATCCCGACTTTCTGCGGCATGGCTAACGCCCAGAATGCCAGCAGCAAGGCCAGCCACAGTGGACGGAGGATTTCCATGAATTGCGGCAGCGGCGAAACGCTGAGCAGCATGCCTATGGCGAACGTCAGCCAGACCATCCAGCCGTTTCGGGAGGCAGTAGCACCAACCATTATTCTCGTCCCCCAGTGGTGGCCGGCGCAGAGACAGGCGGTTTGGCAGCAGGCTTCACGGCAGCGGGTGGCGTGGCCGGCGGTTTAGCGGCCGCAGGTTGCGTCGCGGGCGGCTTGCTGGCGGCAGGTTTCGCAGCAGCAGGATGAGTTGCCGCAGGTTTGGGCGGGGTTGTAGCAGCAGGGGCAGTCGGCGGCGCAACCGGCGTCACGGGCGCAGCAACAGCAGCCGGGACGATGGCAGGTTTCGGCACGGTCGCTGGAATGATCGGTCCACCACCGTGCTGGTCCAAAGCTTCTTGAGCCTGGGCAGCCTCGTTGGCGCGCTCTTCGGCTGTGCGGCCGTCGGTGAATACCAGCAACAGGTAGCGGCTGCGGTTCAGAGCGGCGGTCGGCACGGCACGCACAATAGCGAACGGTTGACCGGAATCGTGAATCACTTCCTTGACCGTCGCCACCGGGTAACCCGCCGGGAACCGCTGCCCCAGACCGGAACTGACCAGCAGATCGCCTTCTTTAATATCGGCGGTATCGGCCACATGTCGCAGTTCCAGGCGTTCCGGGTTACCGGTGCCGCTGGCAATCGCCCGCAGACCGTTGCGGTTCACCTGCACCGGAATGCTGTGAGTGGTGTCGGTCAGCAACAGCACGCGAGAGGTGTACGGCATCAACTCGACCACCTGGCCCATCAGGCCGCGGGCATCGAGCACCGGCTGACCGAGGACCACACCGTCACGCTCACCTTTATTGATGATGATGCGGTGGGTGAAGGGGTTGGGGTCCATGCCGATCAACTCGGCCACTTCGACCTTTTCGTTGACCAGCGCAGAGGAATTGAGCAACTCGCGCAGCCGAACGTTCTGCTCAGTGAGGGCGGCAAGCTTTTGCATGCGCCCCTGCAACAGCAGGTTTTCGGTTTTGAGTTTTTCGTTTTCGGCGACGAGCTCGGTACGGCTGCCAAATTGGCTGGCCACACCCTGCCATAGCCGCTGTGGCAGGTCGGTGATCCAGTAAGACTGCATCAGCACCAGCGACATTTGGCTACGCACTGGCTTGAACAGTGTGAAGCGGGCATCGACCACCATCAGCGCGACCGATAGCACGACCAGCACCAACAAGCGCACGCCCAGTGAAGGCCCTTTGGTGAAAAGCGGTTTAATAAGCCGCTCCTCCCAGGCAAATGTTCTCTTTATTCATACGGCATCAAACCGGCCTGGATGCAGACTGACAGAAGATAAACGCCAACAGGCAGCACTGCAAAGTGCTGCCTGCGCGCCAACAGCATAGATGCGTCGGGCGAGATCACTCGCTCGACAGCAGGTCCATGGTGTGTTTATCCATCATTTCCAATGCACGGCCACCGCCGCGAGCAACACAGGTCAGCGGGTCTTCGGCAACAATTACCGGCAGACCGGTTTCCTGGGCCAGCAACTTGTCGAGGTCACGCAGCAAGGCGCCACCACCGGTCAGCACCAGACCACGCTCAGCGATATCGGAAGCCAGTTCCGGAGGCGATTGCTCCAGCGCACTTTTCACAGCCTGAACGATGGTGGCCAGGGACTCTTGCAGAGCTTCCAGCACTTCATTGGAGTTCAGGGTGAATGCGCGTGGAACGCCTTCGGCCAGGTTACGGCCACGAACGTCGACTTCACGAACTTCGCCGCCCGGGTAGGCAGTACCGATTTCCTGCTTGATGCGCTCGGCAGTGGATTCGCCGATCAGGCTGCCGTAGTTGCGACGCACGTAAGTGATGATCGCTTCGTCGAAGCGGTCGCCGCCAACCCGTACGGATTCGGCATAAACCACACCGTTCAGGGAGATCAGCGCGATTTCAGTGGTACCGCCACCGATATCGACAACCATCGAGCCGCGAGCTTCTTCAACCGGCAAGCCGGCACCGATCGCAGCAGCCATTGGCTCTTCGATCAGGAACACTTCACGGGCACCGGCACCGAGGGCCGACTCACGGATGGCACGACGCTCAACCTGGGTGGATTTGCACGGAACGCAGATCAACACACGAGGGCTAGGCTGCAGGAAGCTGTTTTCGTGAACCTTGTTGATAAAGTACTGCAGCATCTTTTCGCAAACGCTGAAGTCGGCGATCACGCCATCCTTCATCGGACGAATGGCAGCAATGTTGCCCGGCGTACGGCCGAGCATGCGCTTGGCCTCGGTGCCGACAGCAACGACACTTTTCTGGTTACCGTGTGTCCGAATAGCCACAACCGAGGGCTCATTCAGGACGATACCGCGCTCGCGCACGTAAATAAGGGTGTTGGCAGTGCCCAGGTCAATGGAAAGATCGCTGGAAAACATGCCACGCAGTTTCTTGAACATGGGGAAAGGACCCTAGGCAACGCGTGGGTAAAAAAGTGCGGCAAACTCTAACAACGACAGGGATTTTGGGCAAGGCGCCAATATGTTAAATTGGCCGCTTTTCTGTGCACCAACCCCCACAATCGCGGCCTTATGACCGTAGAAATGCGGTAGTGTTCCGACAATCTAACACACGGATAGCATCCGTTCTGTTTTCCTTCCACTGGAGAATCCCATGACGCTTGAACGCTCCGACGTGGAAAAAATCGCTCATCTGGCCTGTCTTGGCCTTAATGATGCCGATCTTCCACACATCACTTCGGCCCTGAACAGCATTCTGGGGCTGGTCGACGAAATGCAGGCGGTCAATACCGACGGTATCGAGCCGCTCGCCCATCCACTGGAAGCCAGCCAGCGCCTGCGTGCAGACGTCGTGACCGAGACCAATCATCGCGAGGCCTATCAGTCCATCGCACCAGCGGTCGAAAACGGCCTGTACCTGGTTCCGAAAGTCATCGACTAAAGGGAAAGAGCCTGCAATGCATCAATTGACTCTGGCCGAGATCGCCCGCGGTCTCGCCGATAAAAAGTTTTCTTCCGAAGAGCTGACCAAAACCCTGCTGGCGCGTATCGCCCTGCTCGACCCTCAGCTCAACAGTTTCATCAGCCTCACCGAAGACCTGGCGCTCCAGCAGGCGAAAGCCGCTGACGCACGCCGGGCCAATGGTGAGAGCGGCGCCCTGCTCGGCGCGCCGATCGCCCACAAAGACCTGTTCTGCACCCAGGGCATTCGCACCAGTTGCGGCTCGAAGATGCTCGACAACTTTAAAGCACCGTACGACGCCACCGTGGTCGCCAAGCTGGCCGCCGCGGGTGCCGTGACCCTGGGCAAGACCAACATGGACGAATTCGCCATGGGTTCGGCCAACGAGTCGAGCTACTACGGCGCAGTGAAAAACCCGTGGAACCTGGAACACGTGCCCGGCGGTTCGTCCGGTGGTTCGGCCGCGGCCGTTGCCGCTCGCCTGTTACCGGCCGCCACTGCGACCGACACCGGCGGCTCGATCCGCCAACCGGCCGCGTTCACCAACCTGACCGGTCTGAAACCGACGTACGGTCGCGTTTCGCGCTGGGGCATGATCGCCTACGCCTCCAGCCTCGATCAGGGCGGCCCTCTGGCCCGCACCGCCGAAGACTGCGCGATCCTGCTGCAAGGCATGGCCGGTTTCGACCCGCAGGACTCCACCAGCATCGACGAGCCCGTGCCTGATTACAGCGCCGGCCTCAACGGTTCGCTGCAAGGCCTGCGTATCGGCGTTCCTAAAGAGTATTTCAGCGCCGGTCTCGACCCACGCATTGCCGAGCTGATCCACAACAGCGTCAAGGAGCTGGAAAAGCTCGGTGCCGTGGTCAAGGAAATCAGCCTGCCGAACATGCAACACGCGATCCCTGCGTACTACGTGATCGCCCCGGCAGAAGCCTCTTCCAACCTGTCGCGTTTCGACGGCGTGCGTTTCGGCCATCGCTGCGCAGATCCAAAGAACCTCGAAGACCTGTACAAGCGTTCCCGTGGCGAAGGCTTCGGCCCGGAAGTGCAGCGCCGGATCATGGTCGGTGCCTACGCGCTGTCGGCCGGCTACTACGACGCCTACTATCTGAAGGCGCAGAAGATTCGCCGCCTGGTGAAGAACGACTTCATGGCAGCCTTCAATGAAGTCGACATCATCCTCGGCCCAACCACGCCGAACCCGGCCTGGAAGCTTGGCGCCAAGAGCAGCGACCCGGTTGCTGCGTACCTGGAAGACGTCTACACCATCACCGCCAACCTCGCCGGTCTGCCGGGCTTGTCCATGCCTGCCGGTTTTGTCGATGGTCTGCCGGTCGGCGTGCAGTTGCTCGCCCCGTATTTCCAGGAAGGCCGTTTGCTCAACGTTGCGCACCAGTATCAGTTGAACACTGACTGGCACACCCGCACCCCAACCGGCTTCTGAGGAGAAACACATGCAATGGGAAGTCGTGATCGGGCTGGAGATTCACACCCAGCTCACCACCCGGTCGAAAATTTTTTCCGGTAGCTCCACCACTTTCGGTTCCGAGCCGAACACCCAGGCCAGCCTGGTTGACCTCGGTATGCCCGGCGTATTGCCGGTGCTGAACCAGGAAGCGGTGCGCATGGCGGTGATGTTCGGTCTGGCGATTGATGCCGAGATCGGCCAGCACAACGTGTTCGCCCGTAAAAACTATTTCTACCCGGACCTGCCCAAGGGCTACCAGATCAGCCAGATGGAATTGCCGATCGTTGGCAAAGGCCACCTGGACATCGCGCTGGAAGACGGCACGGTCAAGCGCGTCGGCATCACCCGCGCGCACCTGGAAGAAGACGCCGGTAAAAGCCTGCACGAAGAATTCAGCGGTGCCACCGGCATCGACCTGAACCGTGCCGGCACGCCGCTGCTGGAAATCGTGTCCGAGCCGGACATGCGCAGCGCCAAGGAAGCCGTGGCTTACGTCAAGGCTGTCCACGCGCTGGTCCGTTACCTCGGCATCTGCGACGGCAACATGGCCGAAGGCTCGCTGCGTTGTGACTGCAACGTGTCGATCCGTCCAAAAGGCCAGGTTGAATTCGGCACACGCTGCGAGATCAAGAACGTCAACTCGTTCCGCTTCATCGAGAAGGCGATCAACACCGAAGTGCAGCGTCAGATCGAACTGATCGAAGACGGCGGCAGGGTGATCCAGCAAACCCGTCTGTACGATCCGAACAAGGACGAAACCCGTCCGATGCGCAGCAAAGAGGAAGCCAACGACTACCGTTACTTCCCCGATCCAGACCTGCTGCCAGTCGTCATCGAGAACTCGTTCCTCGACGACGTGCGCGCCACCCTGCCGGAATTGCCACCGCAGAAACGCGAGCGCTTTCAGGCGCAGTTCGGTCTGTCGGTCTACGACGCCAGCGTCCTGGCCACCAGCCGCGAGCAAGCCGATTACTTCGAGAAAGTCGTGAGCATCGGCGGCGACGCCAAGCTGGCGGCCAACTGGGTGATGGTTGAACTGGGCAGCCTGTTGAACAAACAGGGCCTGGACATCGACCAGTCGCCGGTCTCGGCCGAGCAACTGGGCGGCATGCTGCTGCGCATCACCGACAACACCATCTCCGGCAAAATCGCCAAGGTAGTGTTTGAGGCCATGGCCAACGGCGAAGGCAGCGCGGACGAGATCATCGACAAGCGCGGCTTGAAGCAAGTGACCGACACGGGCGCAATCTCGGCAGTGTTGGACGAAATGCTCGCGGCCAATGCCGAACAGGTTGAACAATACCGCGCGGCAGACGAAGCCAAACGCAGCAAGATGTTCGGCTTCTTCGTCGGCCAGGCCATGAAAGCCTCCAAAGGCAAGGCCAATCCGCAACAGGTTAACGAACTGCTGAAAAGCAAGCTCGAAGGCTGATTGCAATGGAGCCAGTTTTAAAGCCTGGCTCCATTCCCTGTGGGAGCGAGCCTGCTCGCGATGACGGCGGCACATCCATCATTGATGTGACTGACAGTCCGCCATCGCGAGCAGGCTCGCTCCCACATTTGTTTCGGGAACACTTTTTTATGAAACGTCTGCTCAGTACCTGCGCCCTGCTCTCTCTGCTGGCCGGTTGTGCCAGTACGGATACCATCGATCCACACGGCTACGACAAGACCGGCGTTGCCTCGTATTACGGCGCCAAACACCAAGGTAAACGCACCGCCAGTGGCGAGCGTTTCAACAAGAATTCCCTGACCGCCGCCCATCGTCAGTTGCCCTTCGGCACGCGGGTGAAGGTCACTAATCTGAACAACGACAAGTCCTGTGTGGTTCGCATCAACGATCGCGGGCCGCACACCCGTGGGCGTCTGATCGATGTTTCACACGAAGCGGCCGAACAACTGGGTATGCTCAGAAGCGGCACCGCGAAGGTTCGCGTGCAAGCCCTCGACGACTGATAGACGGAGCGCTGACCATTTTCGGACTTGCCGACATACCCCTGATCAGCGTGATTGAATTGCTCAGCGGCCTGCTGTTGCTGATCGCCGGTGCCGAGCTGATGGTGCGCGCAGCCGTGCGTCTCGCCGCGCGCCTGCATGTACGACCGCTGATTATCGGCCTGACCATCGTCGCCCTCGGCAGCAGCGCACCGCAGATGGCGGTCAGCCTGCAAGCGACCCTGGCGCAGAACGCCGACATCGCCGTCGGCAGCGTGATCGGCAGTAGCATCTTCAACATCCTCGTCACCCTCGGGCTCTCGGCGCTGATCATCCCGCTGCGGGTTTCACGGCAACTGGTGCGCCTGGACATTCCGCTGATGATCGGCGCCAGCCTGCTGGTGTTCGTATTGGCATGGAACGAAGAACTGACCCGCGCCGATGGCGTGATGCTGCTGGCGGCACTGGCGTTGTATTTGGGCCTGCTGCTGCGCCAGTCACGACACTCGGTCCGTCCACAATCGACCACCCACGAAGTCCCGCAAGCGCCATGGATCAGCAGCCTGCTGATGATCGTCGCGGGATTGGCGATGCTGGTCTACGCCGGGCACTTGCTGCTGGGCGCAGCGGTTTCGGTCGCGACCGATCTGGGGTTGTCGGAGCGAATCATTGGCCTGACCATCGTCGCCGTCAGCACCTCCCTGCCGGAACTGGCCACCTCGTTGATCGCCGCGTTGCGCGGTCAGCGCGACATCGCCGTGGGCAACGTGATCGGCAGCAACCTGTTCAATCTCTTGGGCGTGCTGGGCTTCACCGCGTTGATCGCGCCGTCGCCGCTGTCGGTATCGCCCAACGCACTGGATTTTGACTTGCCGGTGATGCTCGGCGTCGCGGTGCTGTGCCTGCCGGTGTTCTATTCCGGTTACCGGGTGACTCGCGCCGAAGGTCTGATGTTTTTGGGTTTGTATCTGGCTTACGGTCTGCACGTGGTGTCGTTCACCACCGGCATGCCGCTGGCCGGCAAGCTTGAACACCTGATGCTGTTTTTTGTCCTGCCGGCGCTGATGGCGTTTTTGCTGTTCACGTCGCTGCGCGCCTGGCGTCGCCAACACCACAAGAGTGAATTGCCATGACCGATGATAGAAAGCCTGGGGTTGAAGTACGCCGCCAAGTGATGGGCGACGCCTTCGTCGACCGCGCGCTGGGCAATGCCACCGAGTTCACGCAACCGCTGCAGGATTTCGTCAACGAACACGCCTGGGGCGGCGTCTGGAACCGCGAAGGCCTGCCATTGAAAACCCGCAGCCTGATCACCCTCGCCGCGCTGACCGCGTTGAAGTGCCCGCAGGAATTGAAAGGTCACGTGCGCGGTGCGCTGAACAATGGCTGCACCGTGGAAGAGATTCGTGAAGCGCTGCTGCATTGCGCGGTGTATGCCGGTGTTCCAGCGGCAATCGATGCGTTTCGGGCGGCGCAGGAAGTGATCGATAGCTACCAGAAGCCGGAGTAAGTCGCCGACATTTCTGGTGGCTGTTCGGCCGTCTTCGCGAGCAAGCCCGCTCCCACATTTGGAATGCATTCCCCTGTGGGAGCGGGCTTGCTCGCGAATGGATCTAAAAAACACCACAAATCCTGAAGCTAAATCCACCCGCCCCACTGCAACAGAAAGATCCCGATGTTGGTGGTGACCGCCGCCATCAACGTGGTGATCACGATGATCGCCGCCGCCAGTTCATGATTGCCATTGGCCTGACGGGCCATGACAAAACTGGCCGCGGCGGTCGGGCTGCCGAAGTACAGGAACAGAATCCCCAACTCCGCACCACGAAAGCCCCAGAGCCACGCACCCAGCGTCGCCAGAATCGGCAGGCCGATCATCTTCACCAGGCTTGAGCTCAGCGCCATGTTGCCGCTTTTGCGCAGTGCCGCCAGCGACAGCGTGCCCCCAATGCAGATCAACGCCAATGGCAAGGTGGTTTGCGCCAGGTATTGGCCGGACTTCTCAAGCCATCCCGGCAAGCCGATCTGGAAGTAGGCAAACGGCGCCGCCGCAAACACGCTGATGATCAACGGATTGACCATCACGCTTTTGCAGATGCTCCAGGGGTCGGACTTGATCACCGGGCTGTACACCGCCAACACAATGGTCGAGAGCGTGTTGTAAAACAGGATCACCAACGCCGCGAGAATCGCCCCGAGGGAAATCCCGTAGTCGCCGTACATGCTCGCTGCCAGTGCGAGGCCGATGACCCCGTTATTGCCGCGAAAGGCGCCCTGGGTGTAAATCCCCCGGTCTTCCCGCGGGCACTTCCAGATCGCCCAGCCCCAGGCGATGGCGAAACAGACCAGGGTGGCGAGCGAGAAGTAGATCAGCAGCGCCGGTTGCAACGCGGCGTGCAGGTCGGCATGCAGGATGCCCAGAAACAGCAACGCCGGCATGGTGACGTTAAACACCAGTGCCGACGCAGTGTGGATGAAGTTGTCGTTGATCCAGTCGATGCGCTTGAGCAGCACACCCAGAAACAGCATGGCAAACACCGGCGCGGTGATGTTCAGGGTTTCGAGGAAGATAGCCAGCATGCCGGGGATAACCTTGGGTGAGCGTCGTTAGGGGGCTAATGATAAGCCAGCAAGTCCCTCGGCGTCTGTTAGGCCGCTATCGCGAGCAAGCTCGCTCCCACAGTGATCTTCAGAGTTCACACAATTTGTGCAACAAAGAAGGTCTCCTGTGGGAGCGAGCTTGCTCGCGATGCAGGCGACTCGGTCTTAAGTGATGGGCGCCGGGTTGAATAAGGTGATGTCGTTATGCAGCTTGTGCTTCTCGGCCCACGTCTGCTTCTTGCCGCTAGCCACGTCCAGGTAATAGTGAAACAACTCCCAACCAAGGTCTTCAATCGAGGCCCGCCCGGTCGCAATCCGCCCCGCATCGATGTCGATCAAGTCCGGCCAGCGCTGCGCCAGCTCGGTCCGGGTCGACACCTTCACCACCGGCGCCATCGCCAAACCATACGGCGTGCCACGCCCGGTAGTGAACACATGCAGGTTCATCCCCGCGGCCAATTGCAACGTCCCGCAGACAAAGTCACTGGCCGGGGTCGCACAGAAGATCAGCCCTTTGCGCTTGAAGCGCTCGCCAGGACCCAACACCCCGTTGATCGCGCTGCTGCCGGATTTGACGATCGAGCCCAGGGACTTCTCGACAATGTTCGACAACCCGCCCTTCTTGTTGCCCGGCGTGGTATTGGCGCTGCGATCCGCTTCGCCCTTGGCCAGGTAACGGTCGTACCAATCCATTTCCCGCACCAGTTCCTGAGCGACTTCCTCAGTTTCCGCACGCGAAGTCAGCAGGTAAATCGCATCGCGCACTTCGGTGACTTCGGAAAACATCACCGTCGCACCCGCGCGCAATAACAGGTCCGAGGCATAGCCCAACGCCGGGTTGGCGGTGATCCCGGAAAACGCATCGCTGCCGCCGCACTGCATACCGAGAATCAGCTCGGACGCCGGCACGGTTTCCCGGCGACGTTGATCGAGCTTCTTCAAACGGGTTTCGGCCAGCGCCATGATCTGCTCGATCATTTCGGTGAAACCGTGACTGGAATCCTGCAAGCGGTACAACCACGGATCGCTCAAATCCACCGAGCTATCGTTCTCGTGCATCACCTGCCCGGCCTGCAATTTCTCGCAGCCCAGGCTGATCACCAAGGCTTCGCCCCCCAGGTTCGGGTTGCGCGCCAGGTTGCGCACGGTACGGATCGGGATATACGCGTCAGTCGCGGTAATCGCCACGCCACAGCCGTAACTGTGGGTCAGCGCGACCACGTCATCGACGTGCGGATACTGGGGCAGCAACTCGTCCTTGATGCGCTTGACCGCATGGTCCAGCACGCCGGTGACGCACTGAACCGTCGTGGTAATCCCCAGAATATTGCGCGTGCCGACGGTGCCGTCTGCGTTGCGATAACCCTCGAACGTGAAGCCTTCCAGCGGTGCCTGCGCGGCCGGCACTTCAGTGGACAGCGGCAAGCTGTCCAGCGGTGGCGCGGTGGGCATGCGCAGTTGATCTTCCTTGACCCAGCTGCCGCGCGGAATCGGCTGCAACGCGTAGCCGATGGTCTGCCCGTAACGGATCACCTGGCCACCCACGGGAATGTCTTCGAGGGTGACCTTGTGGCTCTGTGGCACGAAGTCCACGGTGACCAGGCCGTCCGGAAACTCGGTGCCGGCCGGCACGCCTTGGTCATTGACCACGATCACTACGTTGTCCCGCTCGTGCAGGCGGATGTAGCGCGGCGAGTCGGAATGTTCAATCAACTGCATGACGCCGCTCCTCAGGAATGCGCTTGAGACAATTTGTTATGGGTTTCAGGACCGCTGACTGGCGGCTCCTTGAGTACCACACGCTTGATCGGACCGACGATTACCAGGTAGCTGAACACCGCGACCAAGGCGTTGCAACCGACAAACACCAGCGCCCATTTGAACGAACCGGTGGAGCTGATGATGTAGCCGATGACAATCGGGGTGGTGATCGAAGCGATGTTGCCGAAGGTGTTGAACAAGCCACCGCTGAGACCGGCGATCTGTTTTGGCGAGGTGTCAGACACCACGGCCCAACCCAGCGCACCCACGCCTTTGCCGAAGAATGCCAGGGCCATGAAGCCGACGACCATCCATTCAACGTCCACGTAGTTGCAGGCCACGATGCTGCTGGAAACCAGCAAACCGGCAATGATCGGCGCCTTCCGGGCGAAGGTCAGGGAATGGCCTTTGCGCAGCAGGTAGTCGGAAATCACGCCGCCGAGCACGCCACCGATGAAGCCGCAGATCGCCGGCAACGAGGCGATGAAACCGGCCTTGAGGATGGTCATGCCGCGTTCTTGCACCAGGTACACCGGGAACCAGGTCAGGAAGAAGTAGGTGATGCCGTTGATGCAGTACTGGCCCAGGTACACGCCAAGCATCATGCGGTTGGTCAGCAACTGGCGGATGTAGTCCCACTTCGGACCGTCGACCTTTTTGCCTTTGCCTTTGTCCTGGTCCATGTCGACCATGCCGCCGTTGTCGGCGATGTGCTTGAACTCGGCGTCATTGATCATCGGGTGCTGACGCGGGCTGTGGATAACTTTCAGCCAGATCCCCGAGAAGATGATGCCGATCACGCCCATGACGATAAACACGTGCTGCCAGCCGAAGCTGTAAACGATCCAGCCCATCAGCGGCGCAAACAACACGGTAGCGAAGTATTGCGCCGAGTTGAAAATCGCAGACGCCGTACCGCGTTCAGCGGTCGGAAACCAGGCCGCCACAATGCGTGCGTTGCCGGGGAAGGATGGCGCTTCGGCCAGGCCCACCAAAAAGCGCAGCATGAACAGCGCAACCACCGCCGTGGACATGCCGAACTCACCGACATAGCCCTGCAACACGGTGAACAACGACCAGGTGAAGATGCTGAGCGCGTAGATTTTTTTCGAGCCGAAACGGTCCAGCAACCAGCCACCGGGAATTTGCCCGGCCACGTAGGCCCAACCAAATGCGGAGAAGATATAACCGAGGGTGACCGCGTCGATGCCGAGGTCTTTTTGCAGGCTGGAGCCCGCGATGGCGATGGTAGCCCGGTCGGCGTAGTTGATCGTGGTCACCAGAAAAAGCATGAGCAAAATCAAATAGCGGACGTGGGTCGGCTTGGTCGCTTGCATGTAGATGTACTCCCACTGATTATTTTTATGCGCGGGTGAATCTTTGGTTTCCCCCTGTAGGAGCTGTCGAGTGAAACGAGGCTGCGATCTTTGCTTTTAAAGATCAAAAGATCGCAGCCTCGTTTCACTCGACAGCTCCTACAGGGAGTGCGGTATCCGGGGATACCGCGATGTGTCAGGAGCCGATGTAGCTAGTCTTCACGACCGTGTAAAACTCTTGCGCGTAGCGACCTTGCTCGCGAGATCCATAGGATGAACCTTTACGCCCACCGAATGGAACGTGGTAATCCACGCCCGCCGTCGGCAGGTTGACCATTACCATCCCGGCCTGGGAGTGGCGTTTGAAGTGGTTGGCGTACTTCAACGACGTGGTGGCGATGCCCGCCGACAGACCGAACTCGGTGTCGTTGGCCATGGCCAGCGCAGCCTCGTAATCTGCGACGCGAACCACGTTGGCCACCGGGCCGAAGATCTCTTCACGGCTGATGCGCATCGCGGCTTCGCTGTCGGCAAACAGGGTTGGCGCGAGGTAGTAACCTTCGGTCTCGCAAGTCACCAGACCGCCGCCGCTGACCAGACGTGCACCTTCGGACTGGCCGATGTCGATGTACTTCATGTCCTGTTCAAGCTGCGCTTGCGAGACCACCGGACCGATGTCGGTGCCGGTTTTCAACGCGTGACCGACCTTGATCGACTTCATGCGCTCAGCCACGGCTTCGACGAACTTGTCGTGAATCCCGGCAGTGACGATGAAGCGGCTCGAGGCGGTGCAACGTTGGCCGGTGGAGTAGAACGCGCTCTGTACCGACAGCTCGACCGCTTGCTTGAGGTCGGCGTCGTCGAGAATGATCTGCGGGTTCTTGCCACCCATTTCCAACTGAACCTTGGCCTGGCGCGACACGCAGTTGACTGCGATCTGACGACCGACACCCACGGAACCGGTGAAGCTGATGCCGTCGACTTTCGGGCTCTGAACCAGCGCATCGCCAACCACACGACCGCTGCCCATCACCAGGTTGAACACGCCGGCGGGGAAGCCTGCGCGGGAGATGATTTCGGCCAGCGCCCAGGCGCAACCCGGCACCAGATCGGCCGGCTTCAACACGACGCAGTTGCCGTAGGCCAGGGCCGGGGCGATTTTCCACGCGGGGATTGCGATCGGGAAGTTCCATGGTGTGATCAGACCGACCACGCCCAGCGCTTCGCGAGTCACTTCGACGTTCACACCCGGACGTACCGACGGCAGATAATCGCCGGACAGACGCAGGCATTCACCGGCGAAGAACTTGAAGATGTTACCGGCGCGAGTCACTTCGCCGATGGCTTCAGGCAGGGTCTTGCCCTCTTCGCGAGCCAGCAAGGTGCCGAGCTCTTCGCGACGAGCGAGGATTTCAGTGCCGACTTTATCCAGTGAATCGTGACGAGCCTGGATGCCCGACGTGGACCAGGCCGGGAATGCGGCGCGAGCGGCGTCGATGGCGGCGTGAACCTGAGCCAGATCAGCCTTGGCGTACTCGCCGATGGTGTCGGTCAGTTCGGACGGGTTGATGTTGGTGGAGTAATCGCTACCCGCCACCCATTCACCGTTGATGTAGTTATTAAAACGCTTTGCATTTGCCACGGGCTTTCCCCTAAAAAGAAGTCCTCACACAAAAGGCCGCTGAATACTCAGCGGCCTTGTTTAATCGGATGTGTTACTGCGCACCTTGCTTGTCGATCAGCGCGGCGAGCATTTCGTACTCTTCGCCCGTCAGATCGGTCAGCGGCGCACGCACAGGACCTGCGTCATAGCCGACAATTTTTGCCCCGGCCTTGACGATGCTCACCGCGTAGCCGGCTTTGCGGTTACGGATGTCCAGGTATGGCAGGAAGAAGTCGTCGATGATCTTGCCGACGGTGGCGTGATCTTCGCGGGCAATTGCGTGGTAGAAATCCATCGCGGTTTTCGGGATGAAGTTGAACACCGCCGAGGAGTAAACCGGTACGCCCAGTGCCTTGTAGGCCGCGGCGTAGACTTCGGCGGTCGGCAAACCGCCCAGGTAGCTGAAGCGATCACCGAGGCGGCGACGGATCGACACCATCAACTCGATATCACCCAGGCCATCCTTGTAGCCGATCAGGTTCGGGCAACGCTCGGCCAGACGTTCCAGCAGCGGCGCAGTCAGGCGGCAGACGTTGCGGTTGTAAACCACCACGCCGATTTTTACCGATTTGCACACGGCTTCAACGTGGGCGGCAACGCCGTCCTGGCTGGCTTCGGTCAGGTAGTGCGGCAGCAGCAACAGACCTTTGGCGCCCAGACGCTCGGCTTCCTGTGCGTATTCGATGGCTTGGCGAGTGGAACCGCCAACGCCGGCCAGAATCGGCACGCTGGTTTCGCAGGTGTCGACGGCAGTCTTGATGATTTCCGAATATTCGCTGGCCGCCAGAGAGAAGAACTCACCAGTGCCGCCCGCGGCGAACAATGCCGAGGCGCCGTATGGGGCCAGCCATTCGAGACGTTTGATGTAGCCCGCGCGATGGAAGTCGCCCTGAGCATTGAAATCGGTAACCGGGAAAGACAGCAGACCGGAAGAGAGGATGGACTTCAGTTCTTGTGGATTCATTATTCGAACACCCTGGGTAGCGACGTATGTGTGTGTGTGAGGAAACCGTTCAGCCTTCGCCGAAGTTGTAGGTCATCGTACAACTTAAATAATAACCGTCAACTGCATTTCATCGCCATCCGCAGAATTTGAGTCGGAAAAGTATTTTCTTGACGTAGGAAATTTCTCATCTATGATCCAGGTAGCTGTATATACATACAGTTATTTTTTGATCGTACCGACGACATATCAAGGAGATAGAAATGTCAGGTCTACACGCACAACCGAAGGAAAAACCGAAACAGGTCATTGCCGAACTGGATGATCTTTTTACCGAGCATGGCATCCCTCTGATGGGGAATAACCAACACGTGATCTTGCAGATTGCTGATCATCACAACGCTACGACTGCCCTTCCCACGCCTCTGCCAACAGCCTCCGAAAAAGCCCTGAAAGGCAAGCCACAGTTGAGGTTCGAGGGTGGTGAACACACCGCCATCGGCGACAGCACCCTGCTGCGTTTCGTCAAGGACGCACCCGCCATCCCGGCTTCACAAGTGGAGCTGCATTTGCCCAATGGGCTGGCACTGACCTATGGCCAGGTCATTGCGCTGGGGGGTGACTTCTATGGAATTCCCGATCAACCGATCAGCGAGGGCGCGACAGGCGCCGACCGAATCCAGCGGTTTACCAATGCCTTCAACTCGCTGGCCGTGCTGCCTGCTGCTAACGCTGAGGCCAAGCTGATCCTCGGCGTGATGCAAAAGGAAATCGCCGCGATCAAGCAGGCGATCAAGGACGGTAAGCAACCTCACGAGGCGTATGACGCCCTCGGTGATACGTTGTCGGAAGAGTGGAACAAGATCACCGGCGGCGGCAGTGTCGTCTCGGCGCTGTTTCCATTTGGCCGCTACCTGAAACTGGCCGCCAACAATGCCGATCACTTCGCCGAATGGGCGCTGCTGGCCTATATCGCCGGGCACACCGCGGCGCTGCAACAGGCGGTGATTGCCCATAACAGCGGCAACGACTCGGCGCTGGAACTGGCTTACGCGATGAACGCTTTCGCCGATCACTACCTGACCGATCTGTTTTCCGCCGGCCACCTGCGCGTGCCGCGCAAACAGTTGGCAGCGGTGGTGACACCGAGCGATCTGGGCTCGCTGATCACCCGCTTCATGCACGATGAAGACAGCAAGTTCGGGCTCAATGTGCGCAATGGCGACGGCGCTCAATGGCACGCCTATGGCGACAAGCGCTATTTCGACGCTATCGACAGCGCCAATCGCGCCCAGGTCAATCAAGCAGTTCAAGTGTCCGCGGATGAAATATTCGCCGCGTACCTCAGTGGCATCGCTCCGTCGCCCGGTAGTTTTGCAGCGCTGAAAAAGCTGCCGGACCTGCAAGCGGTACTGAGCCCGACGGGCAATTTTTCGCCACTGTTCAAGGTCGAGGGCACCAAGGTGCTGCGGCGCAAAGACGTGAATAACCTGAACGATACCGCCACCGTCGATGACTGGTGGGGGTGGAGCACCTACCTGCTGCTCAAGGATTACCAACCCACTGGCAACGTCGCCTGACAAGGAGATCAAACATGACCATCAAATTGAAACTGGAACTGGCGTCGGGCGAATCGATCAAGGGAGCGCCGCTGGAATTACTGGCTGATGGCGTGCCCGTCGCCCGGGCCGTCGCCGACGAGAATGGCAACGCCAGGTTCGACGCCAAAACCGGGAGCAGGGAGCTTCGCGTGAGGGTGGATCGCTCGATCCTGATAAACGGTTAAATCCGTGACGTCCGGCACGCCCTGGGTGGGTGTGTCGGCGCTCAGCGCTGGAAATACTTGCTCATGATCATTTTCAGCGCGCGCTGCAAAACGCTCGTACCGTGGAAACCCGCCGTGAATGAATCACGGCTCATCTCGCACGGAGCGCGAACCCATGATGATTTTTTCCCCGCCAATTCTTCCGCAGTTCTCCAGCCAGCCCCCGGAAAAGACGCTCGTAAAACTATCGAGTCTGGGCGATACCTTGAAGGTTCTCGTTCCCGATTCGGACGACTTCCCGGAGAACTGGTACGTTTACCCGATCCTCGGAGGCAATCCGCAAACTCCCGACTGGGAAGGGCTCGAAGAGCCTACCGGTGACTGGGATTACGCCATCGATGACGCGTTCAAACTCAAGGGAATCGAGCTGCACATTCCTAAAGCGGTATTGGAGAAGTACTCGGACACCGCTGTTGAGTTACGCTACAAATTCTCCGATGAGTCCAGTCTGGAGCCGTATTCGGAGTGCGTAAAACTGTACATCGAAGCTTGACCCTTCAGCGCTGCGCCTCAGCCTCTTCATGCGCATGGCGCAGTCGTTCGCGGCTGTTCGTCAAATGCAAACGCATGGCCGCACGCGCCGCATCGGAATCCTGACGCGCAATCGCATCGTAAATCTCTTCGCGCTCACGGCTCAGACGATTCATGTAGTGCTGTTGGTCGTCATGGGCGAGGCGCGCGGAGTTTGATCATTCCCACGCTCTGCGTCACTAGTGTCCGGTAAAACCTTTTCAAAGCTGAAGGCTGCCTTGGGCAGCCTTCAGCTTTGTTCGCTTTTGCCTTCGGTGTTCAAGGTGTTCGATGCTCAATGGGCGTTCGAACAAGCTGTGGGTTAGCCGAATGGCAAAATTTGAAATAGCCCCAGAGCAACCTGGACGGCACTGATAAAGATGCAGCAAAAGAAAGGTAATCAAGGCGCTGTATATCTGCAAACGAACGGCATTTTCAGAGAAGCCGAAATACCGTTTGAGCTTGAGGTTTTGCTTGATCCACTTGAAAAACAGCTCGATCTACCAACGTTGTTTGTACAGATCGGCGATCTCCTCCACTGAGCGCGTTTGGTGGTCCTCTCGGCGGATCTGAACCCGGCGCACAGCCCGATTTTGGTAGTGATTCGGACGTCGAGCGTTCAGGTACTTCTTACCGAACAATACCGATTCATCCGCCTCAATGAATTCCGGTGCATCCTTGACCCTCAAATTTTCTACCGGCTTTAGATTGGCGTTTTTCTTCAGTCGTGTGACGAAGAAAGAACCCATCTGATCAATCTGGTGCCACCAGTTGTAGTCGCAGTAACCCTTGTCGAAAACGTACGTTTTTCGTCGCAGTGGTCCATTCGTCAAAACCGGGTCCGCGCAGGCTGATCGAGGTTGAATCGATCAGGGTGATCATGGCTTCGAGCGACTTGCGCTGCTTGCGGCCAATGCCCTGAAGCAAGTACTCGCAGGCCAGCCGAAACGGCTCTGAGCTGCGTTTGTTCAACGCATCACAAAGGGTTGAACGCACCATGTTCTTGGCGTTGAGGTGGTGACGATGGAGTTGCAGCGACTGTGAAGCTGTCGCCAACGTGCGCAAGCTTTTGGCGTGTGTGAGCTGGCCAAAAATCAACGTGACGAGCAGATCCCAGGACGTGAATTGCACCTCATTAAGTAAGCAGGAGTAGAGCGTGAACATTACCTATACGTTGAAGTATCCCATCGGCAAACGTCAGAACTTCATGTTCGACGGCATTATTTATGCGACGGACGTACTGCAATTCGAAGGTCTCGATGAGCAGTACATCGTAACCAAAAGAACGCTGACCATCCCTTTCGAAATCGATCAACCGATCGAACGCGTCACACTTGAAACCGAGCTTTATAAACCTAAGCCTTAACCCCGCTGCGCCTCAACCTCTTCATGCGCATAGCGCAACCGTTCACGGCTGCTCGTCAGGTGCAACGCATCACCGCATGCGCAGCATCGGAATCCTGGAGGGCAATCACGTCGTGAATCTCTTCGTTTCAACCTGGTCTGCCGCCTGCAAACGGGAAATCGCTTCGCGCACCACGGTGCGGCTAACGCCATGGGCATCCATGATCGCTGACTCGGCGGGCAACTTCTCGTCACGTTTGAGGTAACCGTCGCGGATCTGCTCGAACAGCAACGTCACCAGTTCCTAAGCGAGACTGCGGCGTGTTTTCCATGGTGAACGTCTTTCTCAAAGTTGCGACTGAAACCGCATCATGCTCAACACGGTTGTACGATCACCAGCCAGCAATTAACTCAGCCATTTCACCCGCCACTCGTCGGCACTGTCATTTATGACAGTAGCCGAACGACTGTCGCTGCGGCCTAAATAGTTCCGGGGTTAACAAACCGGCTCCGTCAGCGCCCATTTAAATTCGCGCTTTTCAATACGGTTTGATCCATCGTTAAAAGGATTTGATCATGTCGACACAATCAAGCGGATTGCCCGCACCAGCACTTAAAGAAGTTGAAAATGGTGTGCTGTACCTAGAAAAATTAACTGGCGATGCACACGCCATCGTGCCCCGGTATTCGTCTCCCGGCGGCGGCGATTTCATTACGCTCAAGGTTGATAGCGCCACCGGAAATATCTGGAGCAAAGCCCACCAGGTCCAACCAGGCGACCCCGACCAACCCTACGAATTCTCTATTCCGAAAGCGACCTTTGAAAAGGTGCTCGCATCTGGCGCTAACGCCCAATTGCACTACGTTCTGCAACGTTTTCGAGAGGACCGTATTCAACAATCACAGGTACTTTCAGTACTTGTAAAAAAATGACAGAGGGTCAATGAGGCAGCCAGTTGGCGTCTGGTCGACTCAAACCTTCAGCGCTGCGCCTCAGCCTCTTCATGGGCATGGCGCAACCGCTCGCGGCTATTGGTCAAATGCAACCGCATCGCCGCCCGCGCCGCATCCGAATCCTGACGAGCAATCGCGTCGTAAATCTCTTCGTGCTCTCGGCTCAGGCGATTCATGTAGTGCTGTTGGTCGTCATGGGCAAGGCGCGCGGAATTGAGGCGCGTACGCGGAATGATGCTGGTGCCCAGGTGGGTCATGATGTCGGTGAAATAGCGGTTGCCCGTCGCCAGGGCGATTTGCAGGTGGAACTGGAAGTCGGACGCCACGGCATCGCTGGCATGGGAAACACTTTCATTCAATGCATCCAGCGCTGCTCGCATCAATGCCAGCTGCTCGGGGCTGCGGCGTTGCGCGGCGAGGCCGGCGGACTCCACTTCGAGGCTGATGCGCAATTCCAGAATCGCCAGCACGTCACGCAGCGTGACCACGGTCGCCGGGTCGATACGGAAACCGCTCGGGCTCGGGGTGTCGAGCACGAAGGTGCCGATGCCGTGGCGGGTTTCAACCTGCCCCGCCGCCTGCAAACGGGAAATCGCTTCGCGCACCACGGTGCGGCTGACGCCATGGGCATCCATGATCGCCGACTCGGTGGGCAACTTGTCGCCACGCTTGAGGTGACCGTCGCGGATCTGCTCGGACAGCACCGTCACCAGTTCCTGAGCGAGGCTGCGGCGCTTGCGAGGGAGGCGTGGTGCGTCGATCGGGTTTTCCATGGTGAACGTCTTTCTCGAAAGTTGCGGCTGAAACCGCATCATAGCTCAACGCGGTTGTACGATCACCACACCCCGTAGGCGCGACAAAATCCACCCCACAGGTAGGGCGGAGGTGTTTATGCGGTCACGGTTTGATCCACAAGGTGCCCGTTTTCGATACGCACATGCCGTGGATGGAAACGCTTCAGGCTGCTGCGATGCCCGACGCTGACGATGCTCAGCCCCGGCAGTTCGTCGATCAATGCCTGATACAGCGACGCTTCATCCTCCTCGTCCATCGCCGAGGTCGCTTCGTCCATGTACAGCCATTGCGGTGCGTAAAGCAGCGCACGAGCGAAGGCCAGACGTTGCTGCTCACCCGGCGACAGCATGCGCTGCCAGTGATTGGCTTCGTCCAGACGGGCAACGAGATGCGGCAAACGGCAGGCTTCCAGCACATGAACGTAGCGTTCATGCGGATACGTATCGCCAGACTGTGGATAACTCAGCGCTTCACGCAGGCTGCCGATCGGCAGATACGGTTTTTGCGGCAAGAACAGATAACGCCCCGTCGGCAGACGAATACTGCCGTGGCCAGCGGGCCAAAGGTGCCCCATCGCTCGAAACAACGTGGATTTACCGCTGCCGGAGCGACCGCTGAGCATGACGCGCTCACCCTCTTGCACGGTCATGTCGGCGTTGGTCAGCAAGTGACGACCATCCGCCAGATCGAGGCCAAGGTTATGCACCTTCAACGCCGACCCCGAATTCTGCACATCAATTGCCGGCGCACGCTCTTCGTTGTCGGTCATGGCCTGGCGGAAGCTCAGCAGACGATCACAAGTGGCGCGCCATTCGGCTAGGTCCTGGTACGCCGTGATGAACCAACTGAAGTTGTCTTGGACATTAGCGAACGCCGAGTTGATTTGCATCAGCTCACCCAGCTCGATCTTGCCAGTGAAGTAACGCGGTGCGGCGACCATGAACGGGAAGATGACGGCGATCTGTTCATAACCGGACGTAAAGAAGGTCAGGCGCTTGGACACTTTCATGATGTCCCAGAAGTTGTGCCAGACCATCCCGAAACGGCTGCTCAAGCGGCGGTTCTCATTTGGCTCGCCGTTGTACAGCGCAATGCTTTCGGCATTCTCGCGAACCCGAACCATGGAGAAACGCAGGTCGGCTTCGAAACGTTGCTGGTTGTTGTTGAGGCCGATCAGGCGCCGGCCAATCAAATGCGTCAGCCAACTGGCGACGGCGGCGTAAACCAGCGCGCACCAGAACATGTAACCGGGAATCGTGAAACCAAACACTTCGATACTGCCCGACACACCCCACAGAATGATCGAGAACGATACGAGGCTGACGATGTTGCGAATCAACCCGAGCCCCAAGCCCAGGGTACTGGTGGTGAATTTATTGAGGTCTTCGGAAATCCGCTGGTCCGGGTTATCGGTGTAACCGCCCTGCTCCAGCTGGTAGTAATTCTTGTTGTCGAGCCAGCGGGCAAAGTGTTTCTCGGTGAGCCAGGCTCGCCAGCGAATCGTCAGCATCTGCGTCAGGTAGAGCCGATACACCGCGCCAAGGATTGCCACCGCCGCGATGCCGCAGAAATACAAAATCAACTGCCAGAAGGCCGCTTCGTCCTTTTTCTGCAGGGCGTTGTAGAAGTCCTTGTACCAACTGTTGACCCATACCGAAATCGCCACGCTGAACAGCGACAGCGCGATCACAGCGATCAGCAACGTCCACGCCTTGCCCTTCTCTTCGCTGCGCCAGTAAGGCGTGGTCATCGCCCAGACTTTGCGAAAAAACTGCCCGCGCACAGCATCATTGACCGCGGAATATTCAGCGTTCTGATTCATGGATAAGGCTCGATAAAGAAAAGAACACACACGAACCGATCATAGATGATCGGTTCGGTTTGTCGCGAGGAGCGGCCCGCATTCGTTCAGCGCAGGTTCAGCGACGAACGGGACGCTTCTGCAGTTTGCGCTGCAGCGTGCGGCGGTGCATGCCCAGGGCGCGGGCAGTGGCGGAGATGTTGCCTTCGTGCTCGGTCAGCACGCGCTGGATGTGTTCCCACTGCAGGCGATCCACCGACATCGGGTTTTCCGGCACCAGCGTGTCGAGGTCGGCGTGCTCGGAGAGCAGCGCGGCCAACACGTCATCGGCGTCCGCCGGTTTGCACAGGTAATTGCAGGCGCCGCGCTTGATCGCCTCGACGGCGGTGGCAATGCTCGAGTAACCGGTGAGGATCACCACGCGCATTTCCGGGTCCAGCTCAAGCAGCTTGGGCAACAGCACCAGGCCGGAATCGCCGTCCATTTTCAGGTCCAGCGCGGCGTAGTCCGGCAGGTCGGCCTGAGCGATGGTCAGGCCTTCTTCGGCGGAACCGGCGGTACTGACGCGAAAGCCGCGGCGGGCCATGGCACGGGCCATCACCCGGGTAAACGTTGCGTCGTCGTCGACCAGCAGCAAATGCGGCAGTTCTTCGCCTTCGCCTTCGACTTGGATCTCGTCACTCATGTTCGTCTCCTCGGGCGACACGGGGCAGGCGCAGCTCGGTGAGCGTGCCGCCTTCCTCATGACTGTAGAGTTTCACTGAGCCGCCGGCGCGTGTCACGCTGGCCTTGCTCAAAAACAGGCCCAGGCCGAAACCTTTGCCCTTGGTGGTAAAAAATGGTTTGCCGATCTGCTCGGCGATGGCCAGCGGCACACCGGCGCCGTGGTCGCGGATGCTGATGGTCAGGTCTTCGGCATTCCAGTCCAGCGTCACTTGCAGCCCTTCGGGGCAAGCGTCGGCGGCATTGTTGAGCAAATTCAGCAGTGCCTGGGTCAGGTCGGGCGGCGGCGCCATGCGCGGCACGGTGCCTTGGCCCAGTCGCTGGAAGCGGTAACTGGCTTCCGGGCGCATCAAGTGCCAGCGGTTCAGGGCTTCGTCGAGCCAATCGGTGACGTCCTGCATTTCAACCGCCAATCGACGATTGGCCTCGGCGGCGCGCACCAGTTGCTGCAAGGTTTCCTTGCAGAGTTTGACCTGATCCTGCAGCACGCTCAGGTCGTCCTGCAACATCGGGTCGTGATGGTCCTGACGCATTTCCTTGAGCAACACACTCATGGTCGCCAGCGGCGTGCCCAGTTCATGGGCGGCTCCGGCAGCCTGGGTGGCGACGGCCAGCAGTTGCTGATCGCGCAGGCCCTCTTCGCGGCGGATGGCGCGCAGTTCTTCCTGACGGCGCAGCTCTTCGGCCATGCGTGCGGCGAAGAAGGTGATGACCGCCGCGGCCAGGGCGAAGCTCAGCCACATCCCGTAAACCTGCAGGTTCTCCCGAGCGATCGGGAAGGTTTGCAGCGGATAGAAGCGCGCCAGCAGCAAGGTGTACATCGTCAACGCGATACCGGACAGAATCACCGAATAACGCCACGGCAAGGTCACAGCGGCAATGGTCAGCGGCACCAGGTAATAAGAGACGAAAGGGTTGGTCGAGCCGCCGGAGAAATACAGCAAGGCACTGTGGATAAACAAGTCGCAAGCCAGTTGCACGGCGTATTCGAGTTCGGTAACCGGCCATGAGGTGCGCAGGCGAATCGCCGTGAACGCGCACAGCAACATCGAGCAACCGAGGGTCGCGGCCAGTTGGAACCAGGGCAGCGGCAGCAAGTCGAGCCAGTAGGCAAGTCCCACGGAACCGGCCTGAGCGGCCAACACCAATGTGCGGATGAACGTCAGCCGCCAGAGATTCTGGCGAGTTGCGGAAGTGATTTGAACGGGGGCGAGCATGAGCTCTCCTGATGAGCGCTCCAGGCGGATCGCACGGAGTATAACCAAGCACGGGGGCTGGCAGGCAAAAGTGCGGCAAACGGCCACAGGGTCGGACCGGATCACCTGTATAGAAGTTGTAACTGTGCGAACCGGATCATAAAAGCTAGAGTCTGATGGTTTCACGCAGGCTCGGACCTTAACCCCTGCGCACCGTCCAAGGAGTTTTCATGCACAGTTTCAGCCGCAGCGCCGCTCTTCTTGCCCTTAGCGTTGGCACCGTCGCCAGCCTCCCGGCCCTGGCCGCCGACGAACTTCATTACAACCAGATCGCCCTGCGCGCCGAAGTCAGTCAGGAAGTGGCCCGCGACCTGATGATCGTGACCCTCTACACCGAAGAACAAAACACCGACCCGGCCAAACTCGCCGCCGACGTCAGCACCACCATGAACAAAGCGCTGGCCCAGGCCAAACAGGTCAAGGAAGTCACCCTGCGCCAGGGCAGCCGCAACAGCTACCCGATCTACGACACCAAGGGCCAGAAAATCACCGGCTGGCGCGAACGCGCCGAACTGCGCCTGGAAAGCTCCGACTTCGCCGCGCTGTCGAAACTGACCGGCGAACTGCTCACCGACCTGAAAATGGGTGGCATGGACTTCGCCATCGCCACACCAACCCGCAAGGCCAGCGAAGATGCGCTGCTCAAAGACGCTGTCACTGCATTTAAAGCCCGTGCGCAATTGGCTACCGATGCGTTGGGTGGCAAGGGTTACAAAATCGTTAACCTGAACTTAAACAGCAATGGCTATCCACAACCGTACATGCGCGCGCCGATGATGATGAAAGCGGCGAGCATGGACTCGGCACCGGTGACGCCTGAGGTTGAGGCGGGTACCAGCCAGGTCAGCATGACGGCGGATGGTTCGATTGAAGTGTTGATGCCTTGATTCGTTAACCCGAACACAAAAACGGCGATCACCGAAGTGATCGCCGTTTTTTAATGCTCCGTTATCAGACGCGCAACACTTGGAAAAAAGCCAAAAGCGCCACCGCAAACAGCAAAGGTTGCACCCCCGGTACTACCAAGACACCCACGCAGGCCCCCACCAACTCTCAAGGCCAAAGCATCACCCACAGATGTCCACTGACAAACAGTAACGGAACAATCTGCCCCCTCAGACACAACAACCCTTTAAACAACAAACACCTACCTACCAAACCAGAACTCAATCTCATTCACGCCCCCCCTCCTCGTTCACACCCCTCAATGATGGGTATAAATAAGTAACACCGCGCTCCAATCGGGTGCGCAAAACGTCCTGATCGCCCCGTGCAGGTGCACCATATGCACTGAAAAAAACCTGCGCAAACGGTCAAATGCGCCTGAATTTATACAAATGCGACATTAAGGTACGTTCGTGCCACTGTTTAACGCCTGTGGTCGCTCCGGATCTTGCAATGGGTATGGCCCCTGCATAAGTATCCGCAGGCACGACTCACGAGGTCGTCCTCTAATTCCAAAAATGACAACAAATCATGAGGCCACCATGCTTAAACACGCGGTCATTCCGTTTTTAGTCGGCGCAGGCTTGTTAGCCAGCGCACCTTTCGCCCAAGCGGCGACTAACCTGGTGTTTTGCTCCGAAGGGAGCCCGGCCGGTTTTGATCCTGGTCAGTACACCACCGGAACCGACTTCGACGCCTCTGCAGAAACCATGTTCAACCGTCTGACTCAGTTCGAGCGCGGCGGCACCGCCGTTGTTCCTGGTTTGGCGACCAAATGGGACATCTCCGATGATGGCCTGACTTACACCTTCCACCTGCGTGAAGGCGTCAAGTTCCACACCACCCCGTACTTCAAGCCGACTCGTGAGTTCAACGCCGACGACGTGCTGTTCACCTTTAATCGCATGATTAACAAGGATGATCCGTTCCGTAAGGCGTACCCGACCGAATTCCCGTACTTCACCGACATGGGGATGGACACCAACATCACCAAGATCGATAAAGTCGACGACAAAACTGTCAAGTTCACACTGAAAGAAGTCGACGCCGCGTTCATCCAGAACATGGCCATGAGTTTCGCTTCGGTCCAGTCCGCCGAGTACGCCGCCCAGCTGCTGAAAGAAGGCAAAGCCGCCGACATCAACCAGAAACCGGTCGGCACGGGTCCGTTCGTGTTCAAGAGCTACCAGAAAGACTCCAACATCCGCTACACCGGGAACAAGGACTATTGGAAGCCTGACGACGTCAAGATCGACAACCTGATCTTCGCCATCACCACCGACCCGTCGGTACGTATCCAGAAGCTGAAGAAGAACGAGTGCCAGATCACTCTGTTCCCACGTCCGGCCGACCTGAAGGCGCTGCAAGCAGACAAGACTCTGAAAGTGCCTGACCAGGCTGGTTTCAACCTGGGTTACATCGCCTACAACGTGATGGACAAAATCAAGGGCAGCGATCAGCCGAACCCGATGGCCCAACTGAAAGTGCGTCAAGCACTGGACATGGCCGTCAACAAACAGCAGATCATCGATTCCGTTTACCAGGGTGCTGGTCAACTGGCCGTCAACGCCATGCCGCCAACCCAGTGGTCTTACGACACAACCATCAAGGATGCGCCGTACAACCCTGAGAAAGCCAAAGAGCTGCTCAAGGAAGCCGGCATCAAGGAAGGCACCGAGATCAACCTGTGGGCGATGCCGGTGCAGCGTCCGTACAACCCGAACGCCAAGCTGATGGCTGAAATGCTGCAGTCCGACTGGGCCAAGGTCGGTATCAAGGCCAAGATCGTGACCTACGAGTGGGGCGAGTACATCAAGCGCTCCAAAGGCGGCGAAAACGGCGCGATGCTGATTGGCTGGAGCGGCGACAACGGTGACCCGGACAACTGGCTGAACGTGCTGTTCGGCTGCGACTCTCTGCAAGGCAACAACTTCTCCAAGTGGTGCGACAAGAAGTTTGACGGCATCGTAAAAGAAGCCAAGCGCACGACCGATCAGTCCAAGCGCACCGAACTGTACAAACAGGCGCAACACGTCCTCAAAGATGCCGTTCCAATGACACCTATCGCTCACTCGACGGTGTTCCAACCCATGCGCGACAACGTGCAGGACTTCAAGATCAGCCCGTTTGGCTTGAACTCCTTCTACGGCGTCAGCGTCAGCAAATAAGGTTTTGCAACGGCGACGTTTTTGACGTCGCCGTTGTTTTATCTGCCGAGAAAGTAGGAAACCACCTACATCCAATTCCGCTGAGGATTACGGCAGCGGCGTCGGACGCGTTGCCTTTTCCTACGAGTCTTTCGGACTCTACGCATTTACTGCCAGACCCACGGCTCCTACCGTCGGGATCTGACCAGTTCGTGTGTGGGCTCTCGGTTTTTGCTGCCTGTCATGGCTTGAGATCATTGATGCCTCCACGTCCCCGGACGGGATGGCGATTCATTGAAAACACTTAGAGAAAGAGAAAAGGGAGCGTCATGCGCCATACCTTGGTTTTATCCGCATTGCTGGGCACCGGCCTGTTGGCCGCCACTTCCATCAGCCAGGCAGCCAACAACAGCCTGGTGTTCTGCTCCGAAGGCAGCCCGGCTGGCTTCGACACCGCGCAGTACACGACCGCGACCGACAATGACGCCGCCGAGCCGTTGTACAACCGACTGGCAGAGTTCGAAAAAGGCGCCACCAACGTCGTACCAGGCCTGGCCACTCGCTGGGATATTTCCGAAGACGGCCTCAAGTACACTTTTCACCTGCGCGAAGGGGTGAAATTTCACACAACCAAATACTTCACGCCGACCCGTGATTTCAACGCCGATGACGTGCTGTTCACGTTCAATCGCATGCTTGATCCACAGCAACCTTTCCGTAAGGCTTATCCGACCGAGTTCCCGTATTTCAACGGAATGAGCCTGAACAAGAACATCGCCAAGGTCGAGAAGACCGGGCCTTTGACCGTGGTCATGACGCTCAACAGCGTGGACGCCGCGTTCATCCAGAACATCGCCATGAGCTTCGCCGCCATCCTGTCCGCCGAATACGCCGACAAACTGCTGGCCGAAGGCAAGCCGAGCGACATCAACCAGAAGCCGATCGGCACCGGGCCGTTCGTGTTCAAGAGCTACCAGAAAGATTCCAACATCCGTTACACCGGCAACAAGCAGTACTGGGACCCGAGCCGGGTCAAGCTCGATAACCTGATTTTCGCCATCAACACCGATGCCTCGGTGCGGGTACAGAAGCTCAAGGCCAACGAGTGCCAGATCACCCTGCACCCGCGCCCTGCCGACGTGACCGCGCTGAAGAACGACCCAACGCTCAAGCTCATCGAGAAGCCCGGTTTCAACCTCGGTTACATCGCCTACAACGTGCGCCACAAGCCTTTCGACCAGCTCGAAGTGCGCCAGGCGCTGGACATGGCGGTGAACAAGCAAGGCATTCTCAACGCCGTCTATCAAGGTGCCGGTCAACTGGCGGTCAACGCCATGCCGCCGACCCAATGGTCCTACGACGAGACCATTAAAGACGCTGCCTACAACCCGGAAAAAGCCAAGGAATTGCTCAAGGCTGCCGGCGTGAAGGAAGGCACCGAAATTACGCTGTGGGCAATGCCTGTTCAGCGCCCTTACAACCCCAACGCCAAATTGATGGCCGAAATGCTCCAGGCTGACTGGGCAAAAATCGGCCTCAAAGTGAAGATCGTCAGCTATGAATGGGGCGAGTACATCAAGCGCACCAAGAACGGCGAACACGACGTCAGCCTGATTGGCTGGACCGGTGACAACGGGGACCCGGACAACTGGCTCGGCACGCTTTACAGCTGCGACGCCATTGGCGGCAACAACTACTCCATGTGGTGTGATCCGGCTTACGACAAGCTGATCAAGCAGGCCAAAGTCGTTACCGACCGCGACCAGCGCACCATGCTTTACAAACAGGCGCAGCAGTACCTCAAGCAGCAGGTGCCGATTACGCCAGTCGCCCACTCGACGGTTAACCAGCCGTTGAGCGCCAAAATCGAAGGATTCAAGGTGAGTCCTTTCGGTCGTAACGTGTTCTCGGGCGTCAGCATAGAAAAATAACCGATTAGCCAGAAACGCTGGGGGCGGATTCCGCCCTCACGCAAGCGTATTGCCGTAATTCGTCAATCCGGCCTACAGCAAACGTTTGCAATGCCTTGAATGAGTTCCAAACCAAATAGCCGGATCACAAAAAAAGACCGGCATTAAAAAAAGAAAGAAAGGAGCTTCACCCCATGAAACTGAGCAGCACCGCGTTATTGGCCCTGGCCATCAGCAGCGTAACCGCCTCGGCGTACGCAGAAACCCAAAGCCAGGCGTACACCCCGGTTACCGTGAAAGAAAAGAGCGCCCAAAGCGAAGCCACTGGTTTCGTCGAAGGCCAATCGATCACAGGGAGCACGCGTAACTGGTATGCCAACGAGCAACTGAAACGTGGCGCCAAGTTCAGCTACCAAAAAAACGGTTCACCGACCCCAACTGATCGTCGTATCAACTGGGTCCAGGGCACCATCATCAAGTACAACTCGGGCTTCACCGAGGGTACTGTCGGCTTCAGCACTGAAGTCGCGGCTTACAACGCCATCGCCCTGGAACGTGACCGCAAAAACCTTGCGTCTGCCAATGGCGGCGCCCCACTGAGTGGTGTTGGCGGTCTTGGCAACAACCGTACCCTGACCAAGAACGGCGGTGACGCCGAGGGTCAGTGGAGCAAAATAGGCCTGGCTAACGTCAAGGCGCGTGTCTCCAACACTACGTTGACTGCCGGCCGTCAAAACTTCAGCAGCCCGATGGTCGATGTCATCGGCAACCGTCCGCTGCCTTCGAGCTTCCAGGGTTTCAGCCTGCACAGCGAAGAGCTGGAGAACCTGTCGTTCGACCTGGCCACCTTCGATCGCAACTCACCGCGTACCGAAGAAAGCCAGCGTAAATTCCGCTCGGAATACGCCGACCACGTCGTTGAAGTCGATCACGTGTACACCGGCGGTATCACTTATCAGCCGTTCGCCAGCCTGACTACCAGCCTGTGGGGCACCCAGGCCGAAGACATGTGGAACCAGTACTATTTCGGCGCCAGCCATGTATTGGGTGACAGCTCGGTACTGAGCCTGACCACCGGCCTGAACTACTACAAAACCGTCGACGAAGGCAAAAAGCTGCTGGGCGAGATCGACAATGACACCTACTCCCTGTCGCTCGGCCTGACTCACCAGGCCCACAGCCTGACTTTCTCGTACCAGGAAGTGAACGGTAACGAGTACTTCGACTACCTGCACGAAACCAACGGCATCTACCTGGCCAACTCCCTGCTGTCGGACTTCAACGGCCCGAACGAGAAATCTTTCCAGATCGCCTACGGTTTGAACATGGCCGAATACGGCGTACCAGGCCTGAAGTTCAATATCTACCAGGCTCGCGGCTGGGGCATCGACGGTACTCATAACAAAGGCGGCGAGTACGCCAGCGTGCAGGCGATGGACGGCGAACACCATTACGAATACGGCATCGGTAGTTCGTACGCCATTCAAAGCGGCCCACTCAAGGCCACCACTGTGCGCGCGACCTACACCGCTCACCGCGCCAGCGAAAACCAATCTGATGGCAGCATCAACGAGTTCCGTCTCGTGACTACCATCCCGTTCAACATTCTGTAAAAACGCATGCCTGCGGCTGACTCATGACGAGTCGGCCGTTTGGTTTTCTTCAGTTCAACCGATTGCAGAGGGTTCTTTGATGAAAATGCTTCCCCTACGTGCGGCCATCGCAGCCGCGTTGCTGAGTGTCGCTGTTGGCGTCTCGGCCAAACCCCTGGTGGTCTGTACCGAAGCCAGTCCGGAAGGCTTCGACATGGTCCAGTACACGACTGCAGTCACAGGCGATGCGGTGTCCGAAACCATCTTCAACCGTCTGGTGGGCTTCAAGCCCGGCACCACTGAAGTGATTCCGGCACTGGCCGATTCCTGGGACATCAGTGAAGACGGTCTGACCTACACGTTCCACTTGCGCAAAGGCGTCAAGTTCCACACCACCGAATACTTCAAGCCGACCCGCGACATGAACGCCGACGACGTGGTCTGGAGCTTCCAGCGTCAGCTGGACCCGAATCACCCGTGGCACAAACTGTCGAGCGTGGGCTTCCCGTACTTTGAAAGCATGGGCTTCAAGGAACTGCTCAAAAGTGTCGAGAAGATCGACGACAACACGGTCACCTTCACCCTGACCCGCCGCGAAGCGCCATTCCTGGCCGACATCGCCATGGCCTTCTCCTCGATCTTCTCCGCCGAATATGCCGACCAGTTGCTCAAGGCCAACAAGACCGGCGACCTGAACAACAAGCCTGTCGGCACCGGCCCGTTCGTTTTCCAGCGTTACAACAAGGACGCTCAAGTCCGCTTCAAGGCCAACCCGGACTACTTCCTTGGCAAGCCACCGGCTGATCCGCTGATATTCGCGATCACCATCGACAACAACGTGCGCCTGCAAAAATTGAAGGCCAACGAATGCCAGATCGCGCTGTATCCCAAGCCCGATGACGTGCCGAGCATCAAGGCGGACCAGAACCTGAAGGTCGACGAACTGGCAGCAATGACCACCAGCTACACCGCGATGAACACCACCCGCAAATATATGAGCGATGTACGCGTACGCAAGGCGATAAACATTGCATTCGACAAGCAGACTTACGTCACTAGTCTGTATGGCAAGGGCAACGCCCTCGTCGGTACGGTTCCCTATCCTCCGACCCTGCTAGGCTTTAACGACAAACTGAAAAATCCGCCGCGCGACCTCGACAAGGCCCGTGAACTCCTCAAGGAGGCGGGTGTACCGGATGGCACCGTGCTGACGCTGTTTACCCGCAACGGCGGCGGCCCGACCAACCCCAATCCCCTGCTGGGTGCGCAAATGATGCAGTCAGATCTGGCACAGATCGGGATCAAGCTCGACATCCGCGTCATGGAATGGGGCGAGATGCTCAAACGTGCCAAGAATGGCGAACACGACTTGGTATCGGCAGGCTGGGCCGGCGACAACGGCGACCCGGATAACTTTCTTACGCCAAACCTGAGTTGCGACGCAGCGAAAAACGGCGAAAACTACGCCCGCTGGTGTAACAAGGAGTTCCAGGACTTGATCGACAAGGCTCGCGGCGGCACTGAACCGGCTGCCAGGGCGGCGCTCTACGAACAAGCGCAGGAAGTTTTCGACAAGGACCAGCCATGGATCCCTATGGCCTATCCGAAAATGTTTACGGCAATGCGTAAAAACGTCGAGGGTTATCACCAGAGTCCTTTGACAACTAATAACTTCGCCACCACCCAGGTGAAGTAGATAAGAAACTACCGGCATTCCTGACCCAGGAATGCCGGGCACGCCTAACCGGCTGATGAGGTACACCACAAGATGTTTAGTTTTATTGCCCGCCGATTGGGGTTATTGATCCCCACGTTCTTCGGCATCACCTTGCTGACTTTCGCGTTGATTCGCATGATTCCAGGCGACCCCGTGGAAGTAATGATGGGCGAACGTCGAGTCGACCCCGAAATGCATGCTCAGGCAATGGAACGCCTGGGGCTGAACAAACCCCTGTATGCCCAATACCTGGATTACGTTGGCAAACTGGCCCACGGCGACCTTGGCGAATCCCTGCGTACCCGTGAAAGCGTCTGGAGCGAATTCACTTCTCTATTCCCTGCGACCCTGGAACTGTCCATGGCCGCCCTGTTGTTCGCCGGCATCCTGGGCCTTCTGGCCGGGGTGATCGCGGCACTCAAGCGAGGATCCCTGTTCGACCACGGGGTGATGGGCATCTCCCTGGCGGGATATTCGATGCCGATCTTCTGGTGGGGCCTGATCCTGATCATGTTCTTCTCGGTGTCCCTGGGCTGGACCCCGGTGTCCGGGCGGATCGACCTGCTCTATGACATCGAGCCGCGGACCGGCTTCATGCTTATCGACACGCTGCTGGCCGATGACGTCGGTGCGTTCTTCGATGCCCTGCATCACCTGATCCTGCCGGCCATTGTGCTCGGCACCATTCCGCTGGCGGTGATCGCGCGGATGACCCGTTCTTCGATGCTCGAAGTGCTGCGTGAAGACTACATCCGTACCGCCCGCGCCAAAGGCCTGTCGCCATCGCGCGTGGTATTCGTTCACGGCCTGCGTAACGCGCTGATTCCGGTGCTGACCGTGGTCGGCCTGCAAGTCGGCACATTGCTGGCCGGTGCAGTCCTGACCGAAACCATCTTCTCCTGGCCCGGCATCGGCAAATGGCTGATCGAAGCCATTGGCGCGCGGGACTATCCCGTGGTGCAAAACGGCATCCTGTTAATCGCCTGCCTGGTGATTCTGGTCAACTTCGTGGTGGACATCCTCTACGGCTTTGCCAACCCACGCATTCGTCACCAGCGCTGAGATCATTATGACCATGACCACTTCAATTCCAGCGGTAGCAGTCGATCAAAGCCTGCTGTATCCGTCCCCTTACAAAGAATTCTGGCAAGCGTTCTCCAAGAACAAAGGCGCCGTCGCCGGCCTGATGTTCATGCTGCTGGTGATTTTCTGTGCCCTGTTCGCCCCTTGGGTGGCACCGCATAACCCGAGCGAGCAGTACCGCGACTTCCTGCTGACCCCGCCGTCCTGGCTGGAAGGTGGGCAAATCCAGTTCCTGCTCGGTACCGACGAACTGGGTCGCGACCTGCTGTCGCGGCTGATCCACGGTTCGCGCCTGTCCCTGCTGATCGGCTTGTCGTCGGTGGTGATGTCGCTGATTCCGGGCATCCTTTTGGGTCTGTTCGCCGGGTTTTTCCCGCGCTTGCTCGGCCCGACCATCATGCGTCTGATGGACATCATGCTGGCCCTGCCGTCCCTGCTGCTGGCAGTGGCGATTGTCGCCATCCTCGGCCCTGGCCTGATCAACACCATTATTGCCATCGCCGTGGTTTCGTTGCCGTCCTATGTTCGTCTGACCCGCGCCGCGGTGATGGGCGAATTGAACCGCGACTACGTGACCGCCGCGCGCCTGGCCGGTGCCGGTCTGCCACGCCTGATGTTCGTCACCGTGCTGCCTAACTGCATGGCGCCACTGATCGTTCAGGCCACCTTGAGTTTCTCCTCGGCGATCCTCGATGCCGCGGCACTGGGCTTCCTCGGCCTTGGCGTACAACCGCCAACCCCTGAGTGGGGCACCATGCTGGCTTCGGCTCGCGACTACATCGAACGCGCCTGGTGGGTGGTAAGTCTGCCTGGTTTGACCATTTTGCTCAGCGTGCTGGCAATCAACTTGATGGGCGACGGCCTGCGCGATGCGCTGGACCCGAAACTCAAGAACGCCGCCTGAGGAGATTCAAATGTCACTGTTAGAAATCAAGAATCTCAACGTTCGCTTCGGCGACAAGAACGCCGTTCCGGTGGTCGACGGTCTCGACATTACCGTGGACAAGGGCGAAGTCCTGGCCATCGTTGGCGAATCGGGTTCCGGCAAGTCCGTGACCATGATGGCGCTGATGGGCCTGATCGAACATCCGGGGATCGTCACCGCCGACGCCCTGAATTTCGATGGCAAGAACATGCTCAAGCTGAGCAACCGTCAGCGTCGGCAGATTGTCGGCAAAGACCTGGCGATGGTTTTCCAGGACCCGATGACCGCGCTGAATCCGAGCTACACCGTCGGTTTCCAGATCGAAGAAGTGCTGCGCCTGCACCTGAAAATGTCCAGCAAGCAAGCCCGCAAGCGCGCCATCGAACTGCTGGAAAAAGTTGAAATCCCGGGTGCCGCCAGCCGTATGGATGCTTACCCGCATCAACTGTCCGGTGGTATGAGCCAGCGTGTTGCGATCGCCATGGCGATTGCCGGCGAACCGAAACTGCTGATCGCCGACGAACCGACCACGGCACTGGACGTAACGATTCAGGCGCAGATCATGGACCTGCTGTTGGCCCTGCAGAAAGAGCAGAACATGGGTCTGGTGCTGATTACTCACGACCTCGCGGTCGTGGCCGAAACCGCTCAGCGTGTGTGCGTGATGTACGCCGGCCAAGCGGTCGAAGTGGGTCAGGTGCCTCAGCTGTTCGACATTCCGGCGCACCCGTACAGCGAAGCGCTGCTCAAGGCGATTCCAGAACACAGCCTGGGCGCCACCCGCCTGGCGACACTGCCGGGCATCGTTCCCGGTCGTTATGACCGTCCGCAGGGTTGCCTGCTGTCGCCACGTTGCCCGTACGTGCAGGACAACTGCCGCACCCAGCGTCCGGCCCTTGACCCGAAAAGCAATAGCCTCGCCCGCTGCTTCTACCCGCTGAATCAGGAGGTGGCGTAATGGCCGTCGTACTTACCGCCCGCGACCTGACCCGTCACTACGAAGTGTCCCGTGGCCTGTTCAAGGGCCACGCGACCGTACGTGCGCTTAACGGTGTGTCGTTCGAACTGGAAGCCGGCAAGACCCTCGCTGTCGTCGGCGAATCGGGCTGCGGCAAATCCACCCTCGCCCGTGCCCTGACGCTGATCGAAGAGCCGTCCTCCGGTTCCTTGAAAATCGCCGGGCAGGAAGTCACCGGTGCCGATAAGGCTCAGCGCAAGCAACTGCGCAAAGACGTGCAGATGGTGTTCCAGAGCCCGTACGCCTCGTTGAACCCACGGCAAAAAGTCGGTGATCAGCTCGCCGAGCCGCTGCTGATCAACACCAACCTGTCGGCGGCTGAACGTCGCGAGAAAGTGCAGGCGATGATGAAGCAGGTGGGCTTGCGTCCTGAGCACTACCAGCGTTATCCGCACATGTTCTCCGGCGGTCAGCGCCAGCGGATCGCCTTGGCCCGCGCGATGATGTTGCAGCCTAAAGTGCTGGTCGCGGATGAACCGACCTCGGCGCTGGACGTGTCCATTCAGGCGCAGGTGCTGAACCTGTTCATGGACTTGCAGCAAGAGTTCAACACCGCTTACGTGTTCATCTCCCACAACCTGGCGGTGGTGCAACACGTCGCCGATGACGTGATGGTGATGTACCTCGGTCGCCCGGTGGAAATGGGTCCGAAGAACGACATCTACGAGCGTCCTCTGCACCCGTACACCCAGGCGTTGCTGTCGGCCACCCCGACCATTCACCCGGACCCGAACAAGCCGAAAATCAAGATCGTCGGCGAATTGCCCAACCCGCTGAACCCACCGTCCGGCTGCGCGTTCCACAAGCGCTGCCCGTACGCGACCGAGCGCTGCAGCACCGAAGAGCCGGCCCTGCGCCTGCTCGACAGCCGCCAGGTGGCTTGCCACTACGCCGAGCAATTCCTCGACGGCGCGGCATAAAAAAACGCGCCTGTTTCACTGAGGCGCACTTTTGTAGAGTTAACCAAACCCCTTCTTGCCTGGGCTGAGCATCAGTCCGGCAGGAGGGGTTTTCTTTTGTCCGTGATTTAAGCCCCTTCATCCTCGTCGGGGTCCGGTTCGTCTGTGGTCGAGTCGTCATCGCCCGCGCTGCCACCCTGATCTTGATCGCCCGGCTCTGATTCGGATTTGGCGATCATCAGTTCGCCATGCCCACCCTGCCCGCTCAAGGCCTGCGTCTCGTGATCCTCGCACTCGGCCAAGACCGCCGAACTGCCGAGGGCCAGCATTACCAATACTTTCAACATCAATAAAACGCGTAGCAACCTGTTCATAGCCGATTCCATCCATTTGTAGGTGAAACTGCGATGCCTCTCTGGCGCTGAATAGAATCTAGTTCCGATTGATTCGATTCTCCAGATAGGACGCTAACGAATGGACGGAATGCCCTTGGTGGGGAGATTGGTTTTGAATAATGTCTATAACCGGATCAGCTAAGTGAAGCAGGCTCTTCGCGCGGTGAAGGAAGAATCCTTTGCTGCCCAGGCAAGCGAGTCGCTTGATAAATCAGCGGTATGGCCAGGACCGCCAGAGCCGCGCTGGCGAGCCAGACGCTATGCCCACCGAAATGACCATAGAGCTGGCCTCCAAGCGCAGGCGAAAGCAGGGCACTTGCACTCCAGCACATGAAAAAAAGACCAAAGTAATGCCCGCTTTTTCCTCCTTGCGCATGCTGCATGACCAGCACGTTCAGGGGCTGCATGAAAAGAGCTTCGCCAAGCGTCCAAATCACGGTCGACAGGCAGACATAAAGCACCCCGGAACCCAAGGGCAACATCCCGAGCCCGCCGGCCAATAACAGGCTCCCTGCCAGCAGTTGCCGACGCGCGCCCCATTGCTCACTCCAATGAGATAACGGTATTTGCAGCAGCACCACCAGCACTGCATTGAGTGCAAATTGCCACCCGATGACTTCAGTACTCAACTGATAGTAATCGTGTAAATAGTTGCCCAACATGCTGTAGACCGGGTCAAAGGCCAGGCCGAGCACGACAGCAGCCGCCAACAACCACAGGAAAGGTTTGTCTCGATACGGTACGGATGAACCAGAAGCAATTTCAGGCACCACATCCGGTATCAGAACCGGTCGATGAAATGTCGTCCGGACAAACCACAACAACGCCAACAGCGTCATTGCCGCGCTGACAAAAAACACCCAGCGAAAATCAGTCTGCGCCAGGACCCCTCCCACCACCCCGGCAACCGCCATGCCCAGGTTTCTGGCAACACGACTCAATGACTGCGCACGAGCACGCTGCGCAACCTGGCAATACTCCATGATCAACCGCTGATGAAGCGTACGGATCGCACCATCGAGTGCACCGCTGAACAGCAGCAATCCAGCCAGCAAAGGCACGTCAGTAACGAGCCCCAACAAAACCAATACCCATGCCGAGACAAAAAACAACGCGGCAGTGAGCCGTGCCGTGGAGAAATGATCACTCAGTAGTCCGCCGAGCATTGACCCAATCAGCAAACCGGCCCCGTATCCGGATAACAACCAGCCAACGGTTTCAATCGTAAGCCCCAGTTCCTGGCGCAGGTACAACGCCATGAACAGCTTGACCATGGTGCTCAAGCGATTGATGAAGAGCAACGCAGCAAGCACCCAGGCCATTGGACAAAAATAGCCATCTAACCGAATCAGGTGAGTGAGCCGACTGGTCATTCCATTGATCCCTTGTGCTCCTGCTCGTGGAAAGTGCTGCTTGTGAAGTGTCCCCTGAACGTTAGACGTCAGCGATTTGGTTGTCGCGGGTAAAAGTACCGAGAACAGAAAAACAGAGACAAGCTACGAAATCAGGAAAAAAGACCTACAGAAAAACCTTACTCGACAATCTGGTGCTGAATAAAATCCAGTTCCGATTGATTCGGTTCTCCAGATAGGAGGCTAACGAATGGACGGAATGCTCCTTGGCGGGGAGATGGGTTGTGAACAATGCCTATAACCAGATCAGCTAAGTGAAGCAGGCTCGCCGCGCGCTGAGGGAAGAACCCTTCGAGGCCCCGATAAAACGAGTCGCCTGATAAATCAACGGCATGGCCAGCAACGCCAGAGCCGCGCTAGCGATCCAGACACTATGCCCGCCAAAATAACCATAGAGCTGGCTTCCAAGCGTCGGCGAAAGCAGCACGCTCGTGCTCCAGCACATGGCAAAAAGACCAAAGTACTGCCCGCTCTTTCCCGCCTGTGCACGCTGCATGACCAGGACATTGAGGGTCGGCATGAAAAGAATTTCGCCAAGCGTCCAAATCACCGTCGACAGGCAGACAAACAACACTCCGGTCCCCAGAGGCAGCATTCCAAGTCCGCAAGCCAACAAAAGACTGCCAGCCAGCAGTTGCCGTCGAGCCCCCCATCGCTCCCCCCAGTGAGAAAACGGAATTTGCAGCGTCACCACGAGCATCGCATTGAGTGCGAATTGCCACCCGATGAACTCAGTACCCAACCGATAGTAATCAAGTAGATAGTTACCCAGCATGCTGTAGACCGGCTCAAAGGCCAGGCCCAGCAGCACAGAAGCCGCCAACAACCAAAGGAAAGGCTTGTCCCGATACGGTGTGCATAATCCCGAAGCTGTATCCGTCTCCTCCTCCATCAAAAAAGCTTCGCGATGAAATGTCGACCGTACAAACCAGACCAAGGCCAGCACCGTCATCGCCGCACTGACAAAAAACACCCAGCGAAAATCAGTCTGCGCCAGGACACCACCCGCCACCCCGGCTACCGCCATCCCGGCTACCGCCATCCCCAGGTTGCTCGCGACGCGGCTCAACGACTGCGCGCGAGCGCGTTGCTTAACTTCGCAATGCTCCATAAGCAAACGTTGATGAAGCGTACGAATCGCACCGTCGAGAGCACCACTGAGCAACAGCAACCCGCCAAGCAAAGTCACATCAGTGACCAGCCCCAACAAGACCAGTATCCATGCAGAAACAAAAAACAACGCGGCCGTAAGCCGCGCCGTGGAGAAATGATCACTGAGCAGTCCGCCGACCATTGACCCTATCAGCAAGCCGGCCCCGTAACCGGATAACAACCAGCCAACCGTCTCAATCGAAAACCCCAGTTCCTGACGCAGGTACAGCGCCATGAACAGTTTGACCATGGCACTCAAGCGATTGATAAAGATCAACGTGGCAAGGACCCAGGCCATTGAACAGAAGTATCCAACCAGCCGAGTCATGTGGGTGAACCGACTAATCATGCCATTGGTCCAGATTAAGACTCACATGACTGTGAATACCTTTTGAAACGAAAGAAATGTCCGAGCGAATCTTATGATTTGCATCGTAAAAATACTGCGCTTGGAGACGACCCTCAGCATCCAGACCAATCAGGGGGTTGTTGATCAGGAATTGTCGGGTTGAAGCACAAAGCGTTGGCGTTCGAATCAATATCCGCCATTGGCCAAACGCGTTATCCGGAACAAAGGCCTGAGCCCCAAAGCGTTTTTTGTACTGGAATGTTCCCTTACTCAAAAATGGCTCACAGCCCTGAAAATCGACAGAATCAATGAAGGGTTGATTGGATGCCCATTCCAGAATCGCGTGATAAACAAAGTTCTGCGCTCCATTTTCCCGGCAAACCGCGGCACCACCCTTTACCCCGATCAACCGTGCATTCAAGGTACGCACCGTTTTATCAATCTGGGAAACACTGCCCGCTACCCACTCATCATTCAAATGAACCCGAAACAATACTCCTCGTTTGAACAAATCCAGATAAGCCGCATCCTCCGGCACACTCCGAGCAAATGAACCGTAGCGAGCACTCATTGTCGGGACATGCATGGAGCGGTAGAAGGCGAAAAAATCTTGATCTTCAAGCGATACGTCGAAATCAAACCCTTGCCTGACAGCCTGAATACGACGTTTGCTTTCTCGATGGGAGATCTGACTCAGAACATGCTCCCAACCAGCAGAAACGTCGACTTTCTGGTGAATCCGGCTTACGCCCACAACATCGCCCTGCTGCTGGCATAGATGAACAACCTCTTCGGGAGCCATCAACACGCACATAGTGGTTCGGTTCCTCTTTATGAATATCTCAAGTTGATTCCACTCCAGAGTCCCTTCCCGCTCTACAGAGGAAAACTCGAAAAAACATTGATCCACGAAAGGAGCGATGTAGAGCAACCCTTCTGCTACTCCGACATAAACAAGACTTGCAGGTCTTCCAGCTCTGGAGTGTCCCCTGTAAACACGGAAGTGGCAGAGCGCTTCGCCAGGCATGGAAGGTCTCGCACTCATGACTTAGAGCACCTGCTGAGGATCTCCATCATCTCTTCAGCGCTGCTGATGAATGACAATCCCTCGGCTGGAATCGCTTCGTAGTCCTCCCGACTGTAGGAGCCCGAGGCATGAATGGTGCAACCGTCCATACCCTCTAGTAACTGTCGATCAATCGCATTCATGCAACCTGTCATCGCCATAACCAATGACCACTCTTTCAGGTCCCGTGGATCGGCTGGCAATCTGACTGGCGTATCGGCGAGCAACTGAACGCATTCGCTGTAACGCTGCATGCACTCATAAAGCGAAACGATTATTCCTGAGCCGCCATTGGCCCTGACGTGCCCAGTCATTTCTTCTGCAGTAGGCGGCAAGTGAGTATAAAAAGTGGGCTCTAGAACCTCATCGGGACTCCAGGTCGCAGCAGGAAAATGCGCAGACACTGTCTGCACCCACAACCCGTTTGGAGCTTGTGTATAGCTGGGTGCAGAAGCCCCCTCGAAGTTTCCGTCAAGTAAGTGCAGCACCATATCGCTGGTAGCTAGATGTTGAACCAGTAAAAACGAAGGTATGGAAATTGGGGGCCTTTGACGTTTCAATACCTCCACACCTGAGCAATATCCCAAAAGACCGTATGCGCTAGACACCGCATGCACATGTACGGTCCTGCGATCGGTGTCCCAGGCGTCGCCATATTCAAAGTCAAAAAACGCCCGGACCTGGTCAGAAAACCGGTAATTCTCAAGCCGCAGGGAATGCCACAACTTCGAATCACCTAATGGACGGTGATTGAAAAGTGCCTTGAATTGCTGCCCGACAACCTTCACCGCTTCCGGCGACTCGGTATCAAGCACAAATACAGGGTTGAGTGCACGCAACCGAGGGTCGTCATAAAGTTCGGTTCTACGCAATTTCCCGGTCGTCTGGGCAGGCGTCAGCGTGACAATCCGCAATTGCTCGGGATGTGCCAACTTGGTCTTCAATGCACGCAGAACTGCATCACGCAGTGCAATCGCCTTATTACCGGAGGATGGCGAAAACAACAGGATGCTTTCACCGGTTTCCTGAATATGCCGGATGGCACGTGCAACGATTAGTGTCGAGGCAAAGGTCTTTGTTGTTTGAGTATTTGCGTTCTGCCTCAGGTCGAACAAACGCAACGGCACATCCCGGTAGCGACCCATTTCAAAAAACTGCGCTGTGGCGACCGACAGGAAGGCCTGCATACAAGGATCCAGCTCAGGCAACCTCATTGAGGGTTCGAAAGCATCGTCGCTGCTGCTGACTTCAAAGCTGGGAGCACTGGCGACGATCAGATCGTAGTAGCGCTCGATAACCGAAATGGGACCCTGAGGTCTCCGGGTTGCCAGTGCATCTGTACCGCTTTTCATCACATCCATTTGTCCAGCGCTCCTGTTCGTGGATATTCGCAACTGCGAATGTCTTTCGAACGCTAGACGTCAAGGACTCCCTTGTCTCTGGTCAAAACCTTGATAACTGAAAAGCAGACCCAAGCTACAAACCTCAGAAAAAAACGCTTACAGAAACATCCCACGTGCGTCGTCTCGGGCCGGACCAGAGATAAAAACAGGCCCTCCGTGAGTTTCGGGTGAAATCTCTTCGCTGAGTGATGTTTACGCACCGCAAGGAGTTTCACGCCCAGCCAACATCCGTCATCAGCGCCAGATTAATCTGGGGATCGAGCTCATCTTGTGTGCTGCGTTAAGGTAATGCCGAATAACTTAGACAAAGGCCACTGCCATGGATCTGTCTCAAAAACTGCTGCATCTGGAACAACGCTTACTGTCACGGGCAACCCGGCGCGACGCAGAAGAAATCTCCTGCCTTATCGCCGACGACTTTGTCGAGTTCGGCGCCGGCGGTGGCATCTGGAACAAGGTCGAGCTGGTCGAACAGTTGCCTTTTCAGCCTTTCTCTCTGCGCACCATCAGTGAGTTCACAGCCAAACAGCTCTCAGAAAATACGGCCCTGGTGACTTATCAATGTCACACCGTCGCCATCGACCAGCGCTCCCCCGCCAACAGCTTGCGCAGTTCGATCTGGCGCAAGCAGGGTGAGCAATGGCAGATGGTGTTCCACCAGGGCACATTTCTCCCGCTGCGGTGAGGCCAGCACAAAACCTGTGGGATTCGCTTAACTGGATGAAATCGGGGCAATAAAAAACCCCGCAGCTTTCGCAACGGGGTTTTGGATATCGCCATCAGCGTTTAGTGATGCTCACGCGTGGCACGGAATTTCACGTCCGGCCAGCGCTCTTCCATCAGCGCCAGGTTGACCCGGGTCGGGGCCAGGTAGGTCAGGTGACCGCCGCCGTCGATGGCGAGGTTTTCCACAGCCTTGACGCTGAACTCTTCGAGCTTCTTCTTATCGCTGCAATCGATCCAGCGCGCGGAATAAACGGTAATCGGCTCGTAGGAGCACTCGACCTTGTATTCCTCTTTCAAACGGCTGGCGACCACATCGAACTGCAGCACACCGACGGCGCCAAGGATGATGTCGTTGCTGCGCGTCGGGAAGAACACTTGGGTCGCGCCCTCTTCCGCCAGTTGCTGCAGACCCTGACGCAGTTGCTTGGACTTCAGCGGATCGCGCAGGCGCACGCGACGGAACAGTTCCGGGGCGAAGTGCGGGATACCGGTAAAGCCCAGGACTTCGCCTTCGGTGAAGGTGTCGCCGATCTGGATGGTGCCGTGGTTGTGCAGGCCGATGATGTCGCCGGCGAACGCTTCTTCCAGTTGCTCACGCTCGGAGGAGAAGAAGGTCAGTGCATCGCCGATCCGCACGTCCTTGCCGGTGCGCACGTGGCGCATCTTCATGCCTTTTTCGTACTTGCCGGAGCAGATACGCATGAAAGCGATACGGTCGCGGTGTTTCGGGTCCATGTTCGCCTGGATCTTGAACACGAAGCCGGCGAATTTCTCTTCAACCGGTTCCACGGTACGTTCGTTGGCGACACGGGCCAGCGGTTTCGGCGCCCAGTTGACCACGGCGTCGAGCACGTGATCGACACCGAAGTTGCCCAATGCAGTCCCGAAGAACACCGGGGTCAGTTGGCCGTCGAGGAATTCCTGTTGATTGAATTCGTGACAGGCGCCCTGCACCAGTTCCAGCTGATCGACGAAGCGATCGTACTCATCGCCCAAGTGCGCGCGAGCTTCATCGGAATCGAGCTTCTCGATGATTTTCACATCGGTGCGCTCGTGGCCGTGGCCAGCGGTGTACACGATGATGTAGTCGTCGGCGAGGTGATAAACGCCCTTGAAATCGCGGTAGCAACCGATCGGCCAGGTGATCGGCGCTGCCTTGATCTTCAGGACCGCTTCGATTTCGTCGAGCAGTTCGATCGGGTCGCGGATGTCACGATCGAGTTTGTTGATGAAACTGACGATCGGCGTGTCACGCAGACGGCAGACGTCCATCAGCGCGATGGTGCGTGGCTCTACACCCTTACCGCCATCGAGGACCATCAATGCCGAGTCAACCGCCGTCAGGGTGCGGTAGGTATCTTCGGAGAAGTCTTCGTGGCCCGGGGTGTCGAGCAGGTTGATCATGTGGTCGCGATACGGGAACTGCATGACCGACGTGGTAATGGAAATACCCCGTTGTTTTTCCATTTCCATCCAGTCGGAGGTGGCATGGCGGTCAGACTTGCGAGATTTCACCGTGCCAGCAATCGCAATCGCCTTGCCCATCAGCAAGAGCTTCTCGGTGATGGTGGTTTTACCGGCATCGGGGTGGGAAATAATGGCGAAAGTGCGGCGTTTCGCGACTTCGGCGGCCTGTTTGGTCATGGGAAATCGCCTGGCAGGTGATTCAAAAAAGGGCGGCGAGTATAGCGCAAACCGACCGTCACGGACCACCGTTCGCCCTCTCGCCCATGGCGATCGACAGGTCCAAAGGGAGATCCAGGGTGGCTAATTGCTGCTAAATATGGAACCTTTTAAAAGGTGCAGACGTCCACTCCCCTGTTACAGCTCTCGTAGCAGGGTTTGAAAAACCTGCAAGTTAGCCTGACGAGGCTGCGCTTATGGCTCGATCTCATGCGGTTGCATCAGCATGAAGAGCTGCTTCTCGCGAACGTTGTTTTTCCCGGCAGCCAGGAATGGCATTGCCACTCGGGACTGCGTTCGCCGACAAAGAAAAAAGGAGTCTGCCTGTGGCTATTCGCTATGGCAAAGGGCTGATAGGAGGTGCGGTTGTCGTCGCCCTTCTGGCCCTGCTGGTCCACTGGATTGGCATCAACACGATCGAACATTACCGCGACGATTTGTTGTTTTACCTGCAAGCCCATTTGATTCTTGTCCTCGCTTCCATGCTGGCCGCCCTTGTTGTGGGCATACCCGCCGGTATCTTTCTCAGCCGCCCGACCATGGTGGGCCGCGCTGAACGCTTCATGCAGATCTTCAACATCGGCAACACCGTGCCGCCTCTTGCCGTACTGGCCATCGCCCTGGGTATCCTCGGCATCGGCAGCGGCCCCGCGATTTTCGCCCTGTTCCTCGCCTCGCTGTTGCCGATCGTGCGCAACACCTATGAAGGCCTGAAAAACGTTCAGGGATCGCTCAAGGAAGCGGCCGTCGGCATCGGCATGACACCGACTCAGGTGCTGTGGCGGGTCGAACTGCCGAACGCCGTGCCGATCATCATCGGTGGCGTGCGCGTGGCGCTGGCAATCAACGTCGGCACCGCACCGCTGGCGTTCCTGATTGGCGCCAACAGTCTGGGCAGCCTGATTTTCCCTGGCATCGCCCTGAACAATCAGCCGCAACTGCTGCTCGGCGCGGCCTGCACCGCCCTGCTGGCCTTGCTGCTCGACGGTCTGGTGACACTCGCCAGCCGCCTCTGGCTCGAACGCGGCTTGCGCCCGTCTTAAGCCTCGGCAAAGGAATCAACATGAAAAAAGTAAGCTTAATACTAGGCTGCGTCCTGCTGTTCGCAGGATTTGCCCAAGCCGCTGAAAAACCGGTGATCCGCATCGGCGCCCGGGTGTTCACCGAACAAACCCTGCTGGCGGAAATCACCTCCCAATACCTGCGCACCAAGGGTTACGACACCCAGGTAACCGGCGGTCTGGGTAGCAACCTGGCCCGCAGCGCCCACGAAAGTGGTCAGCTCGACCTGATGTGGGAATACACCGGCGTGTCGCTGGTGGCTTACAACCACATCACTGACAAGCTCGACAGCGCTCAGTCCTACGCCAAGGTGAAAGAACTCGACGCGAAAAAAGGCCTGATCTGGCTCACCCCGTCGAAATTCAGCAACACCTACGCGCTGGCCCTGCCAGAAAACACCGCGAAGGCGTATCCGCAGATCAACACCATCAGCGAGCTGAACACGGTGCTGCAGGCTGAGGCGAAGACCAATCACCTCGTCGCGCTGGACACCGAATTCGCCAACCGCTCCGACGGTCTGGACGGCATGGTCGACCTCTACGGCATGAACCTGACCCGCAAAAACATTCGCCAGATGGATGCCGGGCTGGTCTACACCGCCCTGCGCAATGGTCAGGTGTTTGCCGGTCTGGTCTACACCACGGACGGTCGTTTGAACGCCTTCAAGCTGAAACTGCTGGAAGACGACAAGCATTACTTCCCGGACTACACCGCCGCACCGGTGGTACGCCAGGTCTACCTCGACGCTCATCCGAAACTCGCGGAAGAGCTCAAGCCGCTGGCCGAACTGTTCGACGACGCCACCATGCGCCAGCTCAATGCGCGGGTCGATGTCGATCACGAAAGCCCTTCATCCGTTGCCGCCGATTTCCTGCGCCAGCACCCCATCAAATAAGGAGGAAAAGACATGGAATTTCTGAACGCCTTTTCCCATCTCGACTGGCCGCTGGTCCTGCAACTGACCGGGCAGCACATCACCTTGGTCGGCATCGCTGTGACCCTGGCGATTCTGGTCGGCGTGCCGCTCGGCATCCTGATGACGCGCTTCCCATCGCTCGCCGGTCCCTTGCAAGCCAGCGCCACGGTGCTGCTGACCGTACCGTCGATTGCGCTGTTCGGCCTGCTGCTGCCGTTCTACTCCAAGTTCGGCCAGGGCCTCGGTCCAATGCCGGCGATTACGGCAGTGTTTTTGTATTCGCTGCTGCCGATCATGCGTAACACCTACCTCGCCCTGACCGGCGTCGACCCCGGTATTCGTGAAGCCGCCCGCGGCATCGGCATGACCTTCGGCCAGCGCCTGCGCATGGTCGAACTGCCGATCGCGGTGCCAGTGATTCTCGCCGGTGTGCGCACTGCCGTGGTCATGAACATTGGCGTCATGACCATCGCCGCCACCATCGGCGCCGGTGGCCTCGGTGTACTCATTCTCGCTTCCATCAGCCGCAGCGACATGTCGATGCTGATCGTCGGCGCCGTGCTGGTCAGTCTCCTGGCCATCTTCGCCGACCTGCTTCTGCAATGGCTGCAACGCACGCTGACTCCAAAAGGACTCCTGAAATGATCGAACTTCAAAACCTCAGCAAGACCTTCCAAAGCAACGGCAAAGATGTGAAAGCCGTGGATTCGGTAAGCCTGACCGTCAATGAAGGCGAGATCTGTGTGTTCCTCGGGCCATCGGGTTGCGGCAAAAGCACCACGCTGAAAATGATCAACCGCCTGATCAAGCCGACCTCGGGCAAGATCTTGATCAACGGCGAAGACACCACCGACCTCGACGCCGTGACCCTGCGCCGCAACATCGGTTATGTGATCCAGCAGATCGGTCTGTTCCCGAACATGACCATCGAAGAAAACATCACCATCGTTCCGCGCCTGCTGGGCTGGGACAAACAGAAATGCCACGACCGCGCTCGCGAGTTGATGAGCATGATCAAGCTGGAACCCAAGCAGTATCTGAATCGCTACCCGCGCGAACTGTCCGGTGGACAACAGCAACGGATCGGCGTGATTCGCGCGTTGGCGGCGGATGCCCCGCTGTTGCTGATGGACGAACCGTTCGGCGCGGTCGACCCGATCAACCGCGAGATGATCCAGAACGAGTTCTTCGAGATGCAGCGGGCGCTGAACAAGACCGTGATCATGGTCAGCCACGACATCGACGAAGCCATCAAGCTGGGCGACAAGATCGCAATCTTCCGCGCTGGCAAACTGCTGCAGATCGATCACCCGGACACTCTGCTCGCGCACCCGGCGGACGACTTTGTGAGCAACTTCGTTGGCCAGGACAGCACGCTCAAGCGTCTGTTGCTGGTGAAAGCCGAAGATGCAGCGGACAACGCGCCGTCGGTGAGCCCGGAAACGCCAGTGGCCGATGCGCTGGAATTGATGGACGAACTGGACCGTCGCTACGTGGTGGTTACCTGCGCCGAGAACAAGGCCTTGGGCTACGTGCGCCGTCGCGACCTGCACCGTCAGACCGGGACTTGCGAGCAATACCTGCGCGAGTTCAACGCCACCGCCGTGTACGACGAACATTTGCGCATCCTGCTGTCGCGCATGTACGAGTTCAACCGTTCGTGGCTGCCGGTGATGGACGCCGAGCGGGTGTTCCTGGGAGAAGTGACACAGGAATCGATTGCCGAATACCTGAGCTCCGGCAAGTCCCGTGGCGGCAAGACCAGCATTGTTTCTCCAGCCGAGACCGCTGCCGCCTGATCTGACGCCATCGCGAGCAGGCTCGCTCCCACATTGGATCGGTGATGTGCATGAAATCTGTGCATCGACACTTATCCCCTGTGGGAGCGAGCCTGCTCGCGATTGGGGCACCACAAATCCTCCAGGAACACCTCAAATATCCCTCCTACGGGAACATCACACTGTCATGCAGGTCGGTTACATCAGTAGTTGTCCGGGACCGCACGACGGATGTGTGTAAAAACGCGACATTTTTTGTTGATCTCAAGCCCCTCACGCCCTAAAGTTCGCGCCGAACGTCCATGCTGGAAACGATCCATCCGGCTCAAGTACTGACGACGAGACAGCAAGGCCAAGGGAAAGCACCGCTTCCCATGGCCTTTTTGCTTTCGGCGACATGCCTTGGGAAGTAGGCGAACCAAAGTGGGGATACGGAGGACGTTCATTTGCACCCATTGTTAATTTCAGTTTGCCAGTAGGAGTTCCCAGCATGTCGATCAACGTCGAAGACTATTTCGCGCGCGATACCTTCAACAAAATGAAGGCCTTCGCCGACAAACAAGAAACCCCGTTCGTGGTGATCGACACCGCGATGATCAGCCAAGCCTATGACGACCTGCGCGCCGGTTTCGATTTCGCCAAGGTCTACTACGCGGTCAAGGCCAACCCGGCCGTCGAAATCATCGACCTGCTCAAAGAGAAAGGCTCGAACTTCGACATCGCTTCGATCTACGAGCTCGACAAAGTGATGAACCAGGGCGTCGGCCCGGATCGCATCAGCTACGGCAACACCATCAAGAAATCCAAGGACATTCGCTACTTCTACGAGAAGGGCGTGCGTCTGTATGCCACCGACTCCGAAGCCGACCTGCGCAACATCGCCAAGGCTGCACCGGGTTCGAAAGTCTACGTGCGCATCCTCACCGAAGGCTCGACCACTGCTGACTGGCCTTTGTCGCGCAAATTCGGCTGCCAGACCGACATGGCCATGGACCTGCTGATCCTCGCTCGCGACCTGGGCCTGGTGCCGTACGGCATCTCGTTCCACGTCGGCTCGCAACAGCGCGACATCAGCGTCTGGGACGCGGCGATCGCCAAGGTCAAAGTGATCTTCGAACGCCTGAAAGAAGAAGATGGCATTCACCTCAAGCTGATCAACATGGGCGGTGGCTTCCCGGCCAACTACATCACCCGCACCAACAGCCTGGAAACCTACGCTGAAGAAATCATCCGCTTCCTCAAGGAAGACTTCGGCGACGAGCTGCCGGAAATCATCCTGGAACCGGGCCGTTCGCTGATCGCCAACGCCGGCATCCTGGTCAGTGAAGTCGTGCTGGTAGCGCGTAAATCCCGTACCGCCGTCGAGCGATGGGTGTACACGGATGTGGGCAAGTTCTCCGGCCTGATCGAAACCATGGACGAAGCCATCAAGTTCCCGATCTGGACCGAGAAGAAAGGCGAGATGGAAGAAGTGGTCATCGCCGGCCCGACCTGCGACAGCGCCGACATCATGTATGAAAACTACAAGTACGGTTTGCCGCTGAACCTGGCGATTGGTGATCGCTTGTACTGGTTGTCGACCGGTGCGTACACCACCAGCTACAGCGCTGTTGAATTCAATGGCTTCCCGCCGCTGAAGTCGTTTTACGTGTAAGCGCTACACGCGAGACGCAAAAAGCCCATGACGTGTCATGGGCTTTTTTTTAGAACGACTTTGCCATTTTAACCAATTGTTCGGACATGCCTTTGATTTCATCGAGCGAGCCCATGACCAGCGGCAGCGAAGCCTTGGCACGAGCCATCGTCTGATGGGCATGGTGAGTTCGCAACGTTCGTTTCGCCTCATCCAGCATGTATACCCATCGATAACAGAAATCACCGAGATTGCTCGCTGCCACACTGGCACGCCGATGAAGATTGAACAACCGCCCGACATGCGCTCTGGCCATCGCCTGTCGTTGTTCTTCCGAGTACGGTTGGCCTGGATCGTAGCCCATACCCGGTAGACCGATTCGACCCAAACCGTAATAGACCTCGATCTTGGGGGTTGGGCCGTCGCAACTGCACAGAGGCATCGTCAGCGATTCGATAAAGCGAAAAAAAATGCCATGAATCGATTCAGCGAGTCTTGTCACTTGCGATTTGAAATCCGACACAGCATGTTGGCAATAACCCAACCGAGTATCGAGTTCGCGCAGAATATCAATCACATCAGCACGAGGGGCACTTCCCCAACCGGCGGATCTCACAACAGTGAACTGTTGCGGATCAATCACGGAAATTGGCGATTTTCGATTCTGAGTGACGGAGACAACAGCTTCAAACTCGCTGATAAAACTGCCCACGTCGTGCAATAACCGAGCGGATGTGTTGCCCAACAAAGCCACGGTGATGCCGATCGCTCGCCAGCATAGTGCGTTGGCAGACGCCTCTTGGCTCAATGCCTGAGCATTGGGTGGCGGCAACATGGTGTGCCCGGTTCGGGCTATGGCATCGGACAGTCGGTTGATTTCCCCCAGCGCCTCGGGCAGCTCATTCAAAAAATCAACGTATTGCTTCAAGGTGGCAAAATTCTTTTCTGCCAATAAATAATCCAGCATCAGTCTCTCCTTGACCTGACCCATTCTCGACTGCCAGCGTCAACGTTGCTGCTGGCAGTCCGTGGTCATCCGTTTAGCGCCATGGCATCGACACGGGCGCGAGGAACTTGATAAACAGCGGTGCCTGCACCTTGAATGCATTGCCCAGCGCTTCGACATCGGCAAATTGCGCTGCGGCGGTGGCCGTCAGGAACTGCCGATAAGCTGCTGCAGCACCGCTATAGACAGTGACGTATTCATGTCGCGAGTCCTCTATCGAAAGAATCGCCTGCAAGTATTTAGTCCTGCCGAGTGACGCCTGAATAATTGAATTCTCGACATCAATCTTCTCGACCAGGGCATCAATCTTCAGCTTCAACTTGTCACTCTCGCGAAGCATGTCGATAAAAGCAATTGTCTTGCCGGCGTCGATTAATGTTTTTTTAAGTTGGTCGATCGCCATCATCACCAGTTGAATTTCTGTAGGAGCCAGGCCCAACTGAGTGACCTTGGAAAGGGTCAGTTCAATGTCATTGCCAAGTTTTTCAATGCCTGCCTTTTCCAGGGTAGCGACGGCGTCAGAGATGGTTTTGCGCTCATCCCTGAACGCCTGCAACTTCAATTGCAGATCACTGATTTCATCTTTGGCCATTTGCTCTTCGTGCACGAAATCAACCAGGTAAGTCTGGACCAGGCGTCGATCGAACGAATCGCTGATATTCGCCAGGCACTCGTCAATTTTGGACGACTTATCCTTGATTAGATCGGCTGCCTGTTTCAAGAGTCGCTTACGATCGCCATCGATTTCTTCGATAACCAGCGGGTCAGACTCGCTCAGTCGTTCTTTTTCGAGGTCTTCAAGACCGCGCTGAATGGTTTCGAGTTCGTACTTGCTGGTCTGAGCGGCGCCTTGTAACTCTTTGCTTCCCCGACCTACCTCTCTGACAACGCTGTCGAAGCGGCTGAACAAGTCCGGTAAATAACCAAGCTTGACCTGCCAGGTATTGGCCTGAGTGCGCGCATTACGCATGTGTTCGTGATGGGCACTTAATGCCGCCAAATCCAGCGGAGGATAGGCCGAGTTGAACAGACTTACAACATTCATTGAACGTGCTCCCAACGAGTTATTACGTGAAAATTCCTCCTGAGCCTCCTTGAACACCAGAATAAGAGCGTCGGCATCGGTCTCGATTTTTCTCCATGGTGTAACTACCAACCTGAATTGCGCGATGAACTGTCGCAGCGACAACGCATCGTGGATGGTAGCGATAGCTTTGGAAGAGTTTGCGACAGCATCGTGCAAGAGGTTCCAGGTATAGATAAGGTTTTTTGTCGCGATTTCGGCATCGATTGCCACGATCTCAAGACTCTGCAAGTCGTGCTTTACACGCGCCAGAGAACCCAAGGTCTGATTCATGCTGTCCAGCTTCAGAATGTCGCGATCCTGTTGGGCATACAGTTCGTTACGCGCTGCACGAATGTTTTCAGCTTCGACGCCCATATAGATAGCCATCGCCAACCCGACAATGTTCATACCAGCCGCGGCTTTCAATGCTTCCTGAACGGCAGCTTTGTACTCAGTATTCTTTAGTTCAATCTCGGCAGAACGGTCATCAATTTTCACTTGGAGATTTTTGATTTCTGCCGACAAGGTATTATTTTTTATCAGATCAACCTTGTATTGGATGCCAGGCAGAATATATTCCTGAAGATCCGTACCAAACGCATCGAGGTCTTTCTTGATGCCGCGGGTAATATTTAAATTTTTATCAACCTCTTCAAATATCCTGTCGAGAAAATAACCCAAATCACTCAGCGTATCGCTTTCCAGTTGCAGACCTGGAAACTTGTCGCCCAACTCGGCCTCCAGCGCCCTGAGTTGTTCAACCGTTTTAATGTCGTGCAGGTCCAGCAGTTTGCCAGCCATTACGTCGGAGTAGACTTCGTCCATCGAAGCACCATACGTCAGCATGCTCGTTGCGAAGTTACTGAGGCCGCGGCCCGTCATCATGATGCGCTCGCGCAAGTCCGTCCAACGCGAGGCATGGTTGTGAGTATTGAGGAAAGTAGTCAGGAAGTCCGCGGGGGAAAGGCCCGGACCAACATCTTGACCGGCACCGAAGCGCAGATAGTCAGTAACGTCTTTCAAAGTGCGCGGAAGCCTGAAAGCGGCAGCCTGATACCTGTGCAAATCGATGATTTGTTTTTTAGTCAGCAACAGCCCCGTGGCACGTACATCGCTATTAGAGTCCGAAACGGACGCACTGATTAACCGCGTAGGTGCTTCAGCGGCGTACTGCAAGATTTGCTCGGGAGAAGCGTTTTTCAGAGCGTCACCCCACAACTTATTACCAGACATAATTATTCCTTTAATTAGTCAACACACAATTGGATAGTTAATAACGTGATTTGCAGAGCCGAAACATTAAAATAATTCAAACTTTGCACGGACAATAAAACACAACGCAGGCCCGCCGCAAAGTGCGAACTTACGAGGAAATGTTTATAAAAAATACCAACGCCTGGCGAGCAAGCAACTAATCAGTCAGCCATTCGGGTGATAAGCCGACGGAGAACTTCAAATGTTTACTTGGTTGGCTGCCCGTGCGCGATACTCCACGGCCATTGCTTGCACTTGCGCGTGGGGCACGTTCGACAGTGTCTGCGCCGCGATACTTAAAAAAGCCGAATGCCCCGCGTGCATTGCCCGGCGATACCAGACCAGCGCTTCTTCGATGTGCGAGAGTTCCACCAGAACGCTGGCATAACTGAACTGCCCACGAAAATCACCGCCCAGCGCCGAACGTCGATACCAATCAAACGCCGTCACAGGATCAGCAGGACAAAAATGGCCTTGCTCCAGATATCGTCCCAGCAAGTTCATCGATTTCGCATGGCCCAGTTCCGCTGCCCGGCGATAAAGATTCAAAGCGTACGCCTGATCTTCAATAACGCCGCGCCCGGTGGCCAACAGGTTGGCGTAGTTGTACATCGCCCAATCCAGACCACTTTCAGCTGCAACGCGATAATGCGCGGCGGCAACTGACGCATCGGCAGTACAACCCCAACCATGCTCATGGCAACGACCGAGCATGTTGCGCGCCATCAAGTGCCCGCCCTGGGCGGCTATCGCGAACCAGCGCACGGCCAGCGGCTGATCCTGTTCGATGCCCTGCCCGTCCAGCAGAATCTGACCGAGCAATGCTTGAGCATCCAGCACACCTTCACCGGCGGCGATCAGAATCGCCTGGGCGGCACGTGCCGGGCTTTCGTCGAGCATGGCTTTGAGCTGATCACCGTCGAGGATTTCCTCACGACGCAGTTGATAACTCATACCTCGACCCAGCGACGCAACAGGTTGTGATAAGTCCCGGTGAGGCGAATCAGCGAAGGGTGGTCGGGCATGTCCTGGGTCAGCTGCTGGATCGCACCGTCCATCTCGAACAGCAACGCGCGCTGACTGTCTTCGCGGACCAGGCTTTGGGTCCAGAAGAACGAGGCGTAGCGAGTGCCGCGGGTGACCGCGTTGACCTTGTGCAGGCTGGTACCGGGGTACAGAACCATGTCGCCGGCCGGCAACTTCACCCGTTGTGTGCCGTAGGTGTCCTGGATTTCCAGTTCGCCGCCGTCGTAATCCTCAGGTTCACTGAAGAACAGCGTTGCCGAGAGGTCGGTGCGCACCCGCTCGATGCTGCCCTTAGGCTGGCGCACGGCGTTGTCGATGTGAAAGTCGAAACTGCCGCCGGCCGTGTAGCAGTTCAGTAACGGAGGAAAGACCTTGTGTGGCAACGCGGCTGACATGAACAGCGGATTTTTCCACAGCCGTTCCAGCATCGCCGCGCCGACTTCCTTGGCCAGCGGATGACCTTCCGGCAGCTGCAGATTGTGCTTGGCTTTGGCCGACTGGTAGCCGGCGGTGATCTTGCCGTCCGCCCAATCTGCCTGCTCCAGGGCCTCGCGGATGCGCTGCACTTCTTCTTTCGCGAACACGCCGGGAATGTGCAGCAGCATGGGGATGACACCTGAAGACAAAGAGGCGGCAATGGTATTGATTCTTATTGCCTGTGTAAAACCCCCACGACGAACGAGACGCCAAAAACCGTAAGGGTAAATTGTAAAGAATGTAAATTTGTCGCGAATAGCAACATTTCGCAATTGATACAAATACCTGTTTACCCTATATTCCGCGGCCTCAAATCCTTGGGGAGGGGAATTCTCATGTCACGCCAACAATTACAATTACCGGCCAGTTCACCGCGTTTGCTCGCGTCTGCAATTGGCGTGGCGATCACTGCCAGCTCTGCGGGCCACATGGCTTTTGCGGCTGAAAAGACCGACGAAAAAGCACCGAGCAACGTGATTTCCCTGGGCGCTACCGCTATCAACGGCGAAGCTCAGGACGAGACCTCCTACAAGACCGATACCTCGGCCAACAAGAAGTACACCGCGCCACTGCGTGAGACGCCGAAAAGCGTCACCGTGATTCCGCAACAAGTGATTCGCGACACGGGCGCCACCAGCCTGGTCGACGCGTTGCGCACCACACCGGGCATCACGTTCGGTGCCGGTGAAGGCGGCAACCCGGCTGGCGATCGTCCGATCATTCGCGGCTTCAACGCAGAAAGCGACGTGTTCATCGACGGCATGCGCGACCCAGCCTCCCAGAGCCGCGAGATCTTCAACGTAGAATCGATCGAAGTCAGCAAGGGCCCGGGATCAGCCTTCACCGGTGCCGGCTCCACCGGTGGCAGCCTGAACCTGGTGAGCAAGACCGCCAAACTGGGCAATGCCTACAACGGCGGTTTCACCTGGGGCTCGGACCAGACCAAGCGCACCACCCTCGACCTGAACCAGCAGATGACCGACACCTCGGCCTTCCGTCTGAACCTGATGAAGCACGAAGCCAACGTCGCCGGCCGTGATGCCGTGGACGTCAGCCGTTGGGGCGTGGCACCTTCCTTCGCGTTTGGCCTGGGTACCGACACTCGCCTGACCGTCGGCTACTACCACGTTGAAACCGACGATATGCCCGACTACGGCCTGCCGTTGACCTTGAGCCCCAACCGCAGCAAGTACAACGTCGATAAACCTGTGCATGTCGACCGCGACAACTTCTACGGCCTCACCGGTCGCGACTATCGCCAGACCAGCAACGACAGCGGCACCATCAAGATCGAACACGATCTGAATGATGATCTGACCGTGTCGAACAGCTTCCGCATGTCGCGTTCCACGCTCGATTACATCGTCACCAACCCGGACGACAGCAAGGGCAACGCGGCGCTTGGCAGCGTGTATCGCGGCGCGAAAAGCCGTAACTCGACGTCCAGCGGCTGGATCAACCAGACCGACCTGAGCGCCAAATTCAACACCGGCGCCATCGAGCACAGTCTGGTCACCGGCCTTGAGTTTTCCTATCAGGACACCCACAACCGCCCGTACATCCTGACCTCAACCGCCAGAGGCACCCGCTGCAACAGCGCCCTGTTCAGCGCCGGCGATTGCACCAGCCTGCAGAACCCGACACCTGGGGATCACTGGAACGGCTCGATCACCGACAGCGCCGCGTTCACCGACACCGACACCAAGACCGCTGCGGCCTACGTGTTCGACACGCTGAAGTTCAACGAGCAATGGTCCCTGAACCTGGGCCTGCGTTATGACAACTACCAGGTCAAATCCAGCGGCCACGCCAACGCCAGCAGCACAGCGCCAGCGAACGACTTCTCCCGTGAGAACACCAGCGACCTGGTCAACTACCAGATCGGCGTGGTCTACAACGTGTTGCCTAACGGCAGCATCTACGCGGCTTACTCCACCTCCAGCAACCCGTCCGGTGAAACCAGCGGCAACGGCGGCCTGGACCTGGCGGCGAACAACACCGATCTGGACCCGGAAAAGAACCGCAACTACGAGATCGGCACCAAGTGGGACTTCTTCGGTGACGACCTGTCGCTGACCGCCGCACTGTTCCGCACCGAGAAAACCAACGCACGCATCAACGATCCGGACGGCGGCACCACGCAAGTGCTGGACGGCGAACAGCAGGTCAATGGCCTGGAACTGAGCTACGCCGGCAAACTGACCCGTAACTGGAGGGTCTTCGGCGGCTACACCTATATGGAAAGCGAAGTGGTCAAAACCACCCTCGCCGCCGATGAAGGCAACCACATGCCAAGCACTCCACGGAACAACTTCACGTTCTGGTCGACCTACGACCTGGTACCAGACAAGTTGACCGTCGGCGCCGGCGCCACCTTCGTCGACTCGCAGTTCGGCAACGTCGCCAACTCGGTGGAGATCCCGTCCTACTGGCGCTACGACGCAATGGCCAGCTACGCCCTGACCAAGAACGTCGACCTGCAACTCAACGTGCAGAACCTGACCGACAAGCGTTACTTCGACCAGGTGTTCCAGACGCACTACGCCCACGTGGCGGCGGGTCGTACTGCCCTGCTGAGCGCCAACTTCCACTTCTGATAGAAGCGTGAAGACCAAGGCCCCGTTCATCCAGGTGAACGGGGCTTTTGTGCGTAAGAAAGAATGTTTCTCGACAACCCACGGCATAATGCGCGCCGTGATTATTATTTTCGAACGAACAAGGCGAGCGACGTGTTGAAGAAAACCCTGTTCCAGTTGCACTGGTTTTTCGGCATCAGCGCCGGACTGGTCCTGGCCCTGATGGGCATCACCGGGGCGACGGTATCGTTTCAGGATGAAATCCTGCGCGCGCTGAACCCTTCTGTGTTGCAGGTCGAGAAGCAGGTCGCCGGCGTCCTGCCGCCCGCCGAACTGGTGGAAAAAATCGAAGGCGCCTCGGGCAAGAAAGTCTCGATGCTCTGGGTCGAGACCGACAGCGGTAACGCCGCGCGCGTGATCTTTACTCCGCCACCGGGCGAGCGCCGTGGGCAGATGCGCTACTTCGACCCGTACACCGCCGAGTTCATGGGCGACGCCACCGGCCAGGATTTCTTCGGCCTGATGCTGCAACTGCACCGCTTCCTCGCCATGGGCGATACCGGTCGGCAAATCACCGGTGCCTGTACGCTGATTCTGCTGTTCTTCTGCTTGTCCGGTCTTTACCTGCGCTGGCCGCGTCAGTGGAAAAGCTGGCGCGCCTGGCTGACCCTCGACTGGAAGAAAAAAGGCCGCAGCTTCAACTGGGATTTGCACTCCGTCGCCGGTACCTGGTGCCTGGTGTTTTACCTCCTGGCAGCGCTCACCGGGTTGTCCTGGTCCTATGAGTGGTACAACAAGGGCCTGACCCGATTGCTTTCCGACTCACCGCAGAACGAGCGCGCCCGCAGCGGTCGCGGCCCTGCGCCAAGCGGCCCGGCGCCCACCGCCGACTACGCCGCGATGTGGAGCAGCATCTACAGCGCCGCCGGCCCGGCACTGAGTGCCTACAACATCCGCATGCCGCCAGTGGCCGGACAACCAGCCACCGTGTTCTACCTGTTGAACAGCTCACCTCACGACCGCGCGTTGAACCAGATCTCGCTGGATCCGGCCACCGGCGTCGTCAAGCGCCATGATCGCTACAGCGACAAGAGCCTCAAGGCGCAACTGCTGACCAGCATTTACGCGCTGCACGTAGGCAGCTACTTCGGAATTATCGGGCGGATCATCCTGACGATCAGTGCGCTGACAATGCCGCTGTTTTTAGTCACCGGTTGGTTGTTGTACCTCGATCGTCGACGCAAGAAAAAGCAGATCAAGGATGCCCGCAAAGACTTCGCACAACCGGACAATGATGCGCCGGCGTGGCTGATCGGCTTCGCCAGCCAGAGCGGTTTTGCCGAGCAACTGGCGTGGCAGACCGCCGGGCAATTGCAGGCGGCGGGCCTGCCGGTGAAGGTTCAGCCGCTGGCGGACGTCAGCGAGCAAGACTTGCGTGATTCCAGCAATGCGTTGTTCGTGGTCAGCACCTTCGGCGACGGTGAAGCGCCGGACAGCGCCCGAGGGTTTGAGCGCAAAGTGCTGGGCCGGACGTTGAGCCTGGAAAGCCTGAACTACGCCGTGCTGGGCCTCGGTGATCGCCAGTATCAACATTTCTGCGGCTTCGCTCGACGCTTGCACACGTGGCTGGGCGAGCACGGCGGCAAGACCCTGTTCGCCCCGGTGGAGGTCGACAGCGGCGACCCTTACGCCTTGCGTCATTGGCAGCAGCAACTGGGTCTGCTGACCGGACAGGCGCCCGTGGACACCTGGCAAGCGCCAAGCTATGACAACTGGAGCCTGACCCGCCGTGAGTTGCTCAACCCTGACAGCAGCGGTTCGGGCGTTTACTTGCTCGGCCTCACGGCCCCCAGCACCAGCAGCTGGCTGGCTGGCGATCTGGTGGAAGTGTTGCCGCGCAATTGTCCGTGGGCGATCGAACATTTCCTCGATGGCCTGGGCATTGACGGTCGCGCCACGGTTGCGCTCGGTGGCCTGTCACAACCGCTGGAGCAAGCCCTCGCCAGTCGACAACTGCCGGAAAACAGAACTCACCTGGTCGGCCTGCATGCCCAGGCGCTGGTGGATGCGCTGGTGCCCTTGGCCATGCGCGAATACTCCATCGCCTCGATCGCCGCCGATGGCATCCTCGAACTGATCGTGCGCCAGGAACTGCACCCTGACGGCAGCCTGGGTGTCGGCTCCGGCTGGCTGACCGAACACGCCCCGGTGGGCGGCACCATCAGCCTGCGCGTACGACGCAACAGCGGTTTCCATCTGCCGGCCGAACCGGTGCCGATGATCCTGCTGGGCAACGGCACCGGCCTGGCCGGGCTGCGCAGCTTGCTCAAGGCGCGGATCGCCGATGGGCAGCAGCGTCATTGGCTGTTGTTCGGCGAACGCAATCGCGAGCATGACTATCTGTGTCGCGATGAACTGGAAGAATGGTTGATTTCGGGGGATCTGGAGCGGCTGGACCTGGCGTTCTCGCGGGATCAGGCCGAGAAGATCTACGTGCAGGATCGACTGCGCGAGTCGGCTGATTTGCTGAAGCAATGGCTGGCCGACGGCGCCGTCATTTACATCTGCGGCAGCTTGCAGGGGATGGCTTCAGGCGTGGATCACGTGCTCAACGAAATACTCGGGATTGCGGAGGTCGACCGGTTGATCGAGCAAGGTCGGTATCGCCGCGACGTCTACTGAAAGAGCCCCTCACCCTAGCCCTCTCCCGGAGGGAGAGGGGACTGACCGTGAGTTTCTTTAGAAATTCTGCGACCTGAAATACCGAGTCGTACTCAGGCATTGAAAACAGTGAAGATCGGCTCCCTTTCCCCCTCTCCCCCATGGGGAGAGGGCTGGGGTGAGGGGTGGCTCTACAGGCAAACGACAAAACCTCGGCTACAGTAAAACCTCCATCCCCCTTCACACGGACGTGAAGCATGCCCACCCGCCCCACTCCCAACCAACGCCAATTCGCCCGTCATCTGCGCGCCAACCAAACCGACTGCGAACTGCTGCTCTGGCAAAAACTTCGTTCTCGGCAAATCGCCAATCTGAAATTCCGTCGGCAGTTTCCATGCCCGCCGTACGTCCTGGATTTTTATTGCGTGGAACTGAAGTTGGCCATCGAACTGGATGGTGGTCAGCATTACGAGACGGCGGTAAAAATTCATGACCGGCGTCGAACGCTTTACCTTAAGCAGCAAGGTATTGAGGTTGTGCGGTTCAGTAATCTGGAGGTAATTGAGCGTATGAGTGAAGTGCTTGAGCAGATCCTGAGGTTTGCTGTGAATCGAACGTCGTGATTCTGATCTTAAATCCCCCCCTCACCCTAACCCTCTCCCAGAGGGAGAGGGGACTGACCGTGGGTTTCTGTAGAAACTCTGCGACCTGAAAGTGCTGCGTTGAATCCATAATCGACTCGGACGTTCAGGTCGATGTATAGCGCAAGACACCTCGGTCGGCCCCCTCTCCCCGTGGGGAGAGGGCTGGGGTGAGGGGTGGTTCTATCAGACTGGCTGCAATTTCTGTTCGAAAACAGAAACCCCATCCAAATCCCGCAACACCACACTCATCTCCCCCGTCTGCCCATCAATATTCACCTCACCAAAAAACTGAAACCCGGCAAACGGCGAGGTGTTCTGTGCCGGAGGTGCTTTCTCGAACACCACTTCCGGGCCAAAGGTCTTATCCAGCGAATCAGGCCCGAAACTCCCCGCATTCAAAGGCCCGGCGACAAACTCCCAGAACGGTTCGAAATCCTGAAACGCCGCACGGTCCGGGTGGTAATGGTGCGCGGCGCAGTAATGCACATCCGCTGTCAGCCAGACAAAATTGCGCACCTGCTGCGCACGCAGAAAACCCAACAATTCGGCGATTTCCAGTTCACGTCCCTGGGCCGGTCCCGGATCGCCATTGGCCACGGCTTCCCAACGCATCACACCGGGACTGACTTCACCATCCGATACGCCGAGGCCGATCGGCATATCAGCAGCGATGACTTTCCACTGGGCCTTGGAGGCCTTCAACTCACGCTTGAGCCAGTCCAGCTGCTCTCGGCCAAGGAACGGTTTAGCGGCACCCAGGTTGTCGTCATTGGCCCCGCGATAGCTGCGCATATCAAGTACAAACACATCGAGCAATGGCCCATAACCGAGCTTGCGATAAATCCGCCCGCCGCCGTCGGCGCGCTGCAACCGCATCGGTGCGTATTCGAGCCAGGCCTGACGCGCTCGACCAACCAGGCTGTGGATATCTTTGCTCTTGTAGCGATCATCCAACGGCTTGCCCGGCGACCAGTTGTTCACCACTTCGTGGTCGTCCCACTGCCAGATCTGCGGCACCTCGGCGTTGAAGCGGCGGATGTTTTCGTCCATCAGGTTGTAGCGGTAGTTGCCGCGATAATCGTCGAGGGTTTCCGCGACTTTGCTCTTGGCTTCAGTGGTGATGTTGCGCCACACGCGGCCGCTCTCTGTGGTGAGCTGCGCAGGTATGGGACCGTCGGCGTAGATGGTGTCGCCGCTGTGGATAAAGAAGTCTGGCAGGCGCAAACGCATGGCTTCGTAGATGCGCATGCCGCCGATGTCCGGGTTGATGCCGAAGCCCTGGCCGGCGGTGTCGCCGCTCCAGACGAAACGGATGTCGCGACGGGTTTGCGGCACGCTGCGCAGATGGCCGAACCAGGGCTCGCTGGCGACGCCGCTCTGGACGTCTTCGAAGTGCACGCGGTAGAAAATCGCCTGGTCGGCGGGCAGGCCCGTGAGTTCGACACGGGCCGTGAAATCGGTATTGGACACGGCCAATGGCGAGACAAAACGACGAGGGTTGCTGAACAGGCTGCGGGTGTCCCATTCCACCACCATTCGCGCAGGGCGATCGCATCGACTCCAGATCATCGCCCGGTCGCCCAGCACGTCGCCGGACTGCACGCCATCGGTGAGTTGCGGACGATCCTTGACCGAAGCAATCACCGCCGGCGCCAGGCCTGGCAACAACAGCCCGGCGCCGACGGCTTGTATGACACGGCGGCGGCCGAGGTCGAATTCGCTCATGGTGTTCTCCCTGAAAAGGAAAACTTAAACACGTGCGCATGAAGCCGGTGTGACACAAAAATCTGCCAACACCACTGATCCCCTGTGGAAGCGAGCTTACTCGCGATGACTGACTAACATTCACCCAATATGTTGGCTGAAAGACCGCTTTCGTCGGAACGCCGCCCGGAGCAAGCTCGCTCCCTCAGGGGTTTGTGTCAGGCCTTGGCGGGTTCTAGTGCCAACTCCACCGTCTCCGGCCGCTTGAGCACCGCATACGCCACCGCCGTCAGCAAACTCCCAGCCACAATCGCCAGCAAATAAAGCAGCGCATGATTGATCGCATTCGGGATCGCCAGTACGAACAATCCGCCGTGCGGCGCCATCAGTTTGCAGCCGAAATACATCGACAATGCACCAGTCAGCGCACCACCGGCAATGCTCGCCGGGATTACCCGCAGCGGGTCTTTCGCGGCAAACGGAATCGCGCCTTCGGAGATAAAGCACAGCCCCAATACCAACGCCGCTTTACCGGCCTCGCGTTCGGTCTGGGCAAACTTGCGCCGCGCGATAAACGTAGCGATGCCCAGGCCAATCGGCGGCACCATGCCGGCCGCCATGGTCGCGGCCATCGGTGCATAACTTTGCGACGCCAGCAGCCCTACCGAGAACGCATAGGCGGCTTTGTTGATCGGCCCGCCAAGGTCGACGCACATCATCCCGCCCAGCAACACACCGAGCAGAATCGCGTTGGTGGTGCCCATGCTGTCGAGGAAGTTCGTGAGGGCTTCGAGCATCCCGGCCACCGGTTTTCCGACCACGTAGATCATCACCAGACCGGTGAACAGACTCGCCAGCAACGGGATGATCAGGATCGGTTTCAGCGCCTCAAGACTTTGTGGCAAACGCGCATAACGGTTGATCGCCTGCGCCGCGTAACCGGCGATGAAACCGGCAATGATCCCGCCGATAAAACCGGCGCCCAACGTGCTTGCCAGCAGACCACCAATCATCCCCGGCGCCAGGCCCGGACGGTCGGCGATCGAGTAGGCGATGTAACCCGCCAGCAGCGGCACCATCAGCTTGAACGCGGTCTCGCCGCCGATCTGCATCAGCGCCGCCGCCAACGTGCCGGGTTCCTTGAACGCAGTGATGCCGAACACGAACGACAAGGCGATCATCAGACCGCCCGCCACCACCATCGGCAGCATGAACGACACGCCGGTCAGCAAGTGTTTGTAGACGCCACTTTTCTCTTGCTTGGCCGGGCCTTTGGCGCCGGTCGATACGGTTTCCTGCGTGCCTTCGGCCAACGCTTTATTCAGCGTCGCTTCAGCTTGTTTGAGGGCGATGCCGGTGCCGCAACGGTAAATCTTCTTGCCGGCAAAACGCTCGGTGGCGACTTCGATATCGCAGGCCAGCAGCACTACGTCCGCATCGGCAATCGCTGCGGCGCTCAACGGATTGCGCGCACCGACCGAGCCCTGAGTTTCCACTTGCAGGTCGTAACCCAGACGCTTGGCCGCTTGCTGCAAGGCTTCGGCGGCCATGAAAGTGTGAGCGACGCCGGTCGGGCACGCGGTAATCGCGACCAGACGCGGCGCGTTTTTTACGAGGGCGGCAGGCTCGGCCACGGCTTCGGGGGCGACGTAAACCTGAGCCTCTTCAGCACCGCGACGCAGCACCGCTTCAACATCTTGCAGGGCTTGCGCCGGAGTGCTTTGGAACACCCGTTTGCCGACGAATCGCGACATATCCACCGGCGCGCTGGTCACCAGCAACACCCACTCGGCCGCCTCGATCGTGGCCGCCGACAATTGGCGTTCCGGGTGCGCGGCATCGTTGACTTCGACACTGGTGCTCCAGCCCTGACGCTGGGCCGCCGCATCAAGCAGACGGGCGCACAGCACACTGGTGACCATGCCGTTCGGGCAGGCCGTAACAATGGCTAACTTCATGACAAACCCTCTTATTGTTCTGTCAGGGTGCGCATGCGCACGCCCTGTTCGAGCCGCGCCAACTGCGTGGCGTCGCCGATACCGAAACCGATCTGGGTGACCGCCATCGCGGCAATCGCCGTGGCGGTGCGCAAGGTCTGTTCAGGCGTGTCGGCGCTGAGCAGACCGTGGAGCATGCCGGCCAGTAACGAATCGCCTGCGCCCACGGTGCTGACGACACTGACCTGGGGCGGCGTGGCATGCATCGCCGAGCCGACACTGAACCAGTTCACACCATCGGCGCCGTCGGAGATCACCACGTGCTCGATGCCTTGAGCGTGCAAGCGACTCGCGGCTTCAGCCTGTGCGGCCACCGAAACCACCTCGCAACCCAGCGCGTCGGCCAGCTCTTCGGTATTCGGCTTGATCAGCCACGGGCCAGCCTTGAGCGCCGCCCGCAAGGCTTCACCACTGGTGTCCAGCGCCACGTTCAAACCGAGATTTTTCAAACGCACAATCAACGCCTGCAACCACTGAGCACTGATGCCTTGAGGCAGGCTGCCAGCAACGACGACCGCGTCATGACCGGGCGCAATCTGATCAAGTCGGTCAAGCAACGCCTGCTGCGCGGCTTCACTCACCAAGGGTCCGGGACCGTTGATGTCGGTGATGCGTCCATCGCTTTCCGCCAGTTTGATGTTGCTGCGCGTCTCACCCGGAACACGGATGAATGCGTCGACAAACCCGCGTTTGGCGAACAGGGTTTCGAACGCTTGAAGGTTGTCTTCCCCGAGGAAACCGCTGACCGTGAGCTGATGCCCGAGGTCCGCCAGCACTTGTGCCACGTTCACGCCTTTACCGGCGGCATGCGTGTGCATCTCGTCGCTACGGTTGACTTGGCCGGGGACAAGTAGCGGCAACTGGACGGTGAGGTCCAGCGCCGGGTTGAGGGTCAGGGTCAGGATCTTGGCCATTACAGGGCCTCCACTAATGCGCGCACTTCATTGGCGCTGCCCACGGCCAGGGCCTGTTGGGCAAGGATTTGGGTCTGGGCCAGGCTGAGTTCGCGAACCCGCGCCTTGACCTCGGCAATGCTGCGACCTGAGACACTGAGCTCATCCACACCCAGACCGACCAGCACCGGCACCGCCAGCGGATCGGCCGCCAACTCGCCGCACACGCCCACCCACTTGCCATTGGCATGCGCCGCTCGCACGGTGATGTCGATCAGTTGCAGCACCGCCGGGTGCAAGCCGTCAGCCTGGGCCGACAAGGTCGGATGACCACGGTCGATGGCCAGGGTGTATTGGGTCAGGTCATTGGTGCCAACGCTGAAGAAGTCGACCTCTTTGGCCAGCACCGGCGCCAGCAATGCAGCCGACGGCACTTCAATCATGATCCCCAGTTGCAGGTCGGCAACCGGAATTTCCAGGCGCAGACGTTCGGTCATGTCCCGCGCCTGGCGCCATTCTTCGACGCTGCCGACCATGGGAAACATGATCCGCAGTGGACGGTTGTCCGCCGCACGCAGCAACGCGCGCAATTGCGCTTCCATGATGTGCGGACGCTGCAAGGTCAGGCGAATACCGCGCACGCCGAGGAACGGGTTTTCTTCTTTGGCGATCGGCCAATACGGCAGCGGTTTGTCACCACCGACATCGAGCGTACGCACCACCAGCGGCCGACCGGCCAGGCCATCGAGGACGCGACGGTATTCGACTTCCTGGGTTGCCTCGTCCGGCGCTTGCGAATGGGCCATGAAAATCAGTTCGGTGCGCAGCAGGCCAATGCCTTCGGCGCCCTGCTCCACAGCGCTGGTGACACCCGCGCTTTCGCCGATGTTGGCGAACACTTCGACTGCATGACCGTCGGTGGTCAGTGCCGGTTGATGACGTTGTTCGGCGGCTGCTTTCAGACGCTGCTCGCGGGTGTCGCGCTCTTCGGTGGCGCACTGCAAGGTCGCCGCGTCGGCGTCCACGTGCAGGCGGCCGCGTTGGCCATCAATCAGCAACGGCGTGCCCGGCGCCAGCAGCAACACGGCCGGCCCGGCGCCGACCAGCGCCGGAATACCAAGGGCTCGGGCGACAATCGCGCTGTGAGCGGTGGCGCCGCCACGGGCGGTGAGGATGCCGGCGACACGCGCAGGATCAAGGCGGGCGACGTCGGACGGACCGACTTCATCCATCACCAGAATGTACGGTTGCTCAGGCTCGCTCGGGGTTTCGACGCCACTCAATTGCGCCAATACCCGACGGCCGATATCACGCAGGTCGGCGGCGCGCTCGGCGAGCAAGGCGTCCTGCAGCGATTCCTGTTGTTTGGCCGCCGCCTCAATCACCGCCATCCACGCCGCTTCAGCGCTTTCGCCCTGCTTGAGACGGGTGTCGACTTCATCGGTCAATTCCGGGTCGTCGAGCATTTCCTGGTGGGTGATGAAGATCTCACGAATGGCCTTGGACTTGCTGCGTTCGATCAGGCCTTCGATGTCGCGCCGCACATCCGCCAACGCCTGTTGGAGACGCTCTCGCTCGATGGCGGCAGACTCACCGCGCAGCGGGTATTCAATGGTTTGCAGCACTTGAATGTGCGCCGGGCCGATGGCGATGCCCGGTGCGGCGGCGATGGCCTGAACCAGACTGCCGGAGGCCGGCGCGAGGATTACCTCGGCCACATCGGCGATCACTTCGCGCTGCTGGCTCACGGCTGGCAATGGCTCGACTTCTTCACCGAGACCTTCTTCGATGGCGGCCAGCAAGGCTGGCAAGGCATCGGCGGCGATGCTTGGTTCGGCGATGAATTCCAGCACCTGACCGCGACGGGCACCGAGGCTGAGCAGTTTGCTCAAGCTCTTCACCGACACCGCGCTGTCCTGGCCATCGACGATGCGTACGCGGATTTCACCTTCAAAACTTTTCGCCAGTTGCGCGAGGATTTTCGCCGGACGTGCGTGCAAGCCGTGGGCGTTGGCCAGGGCGATACGAGCGCTGGGCCAATCGGCCGGCAGCTCACCGCCCAGGACTTCGAGGACTTTACGGCTGCTGGTGGCGCGGCCCAATTCGTGGCCGCGACCCTCGATCAGCAACGCACAAAGGCGTTCGAGCAAGGCCTGATGGGCTTCACCAAGACTGGCCAGACAGAACAGACCGCTGAGCGGCTGGCCGAGGTAGCGCATGGGTTTATCCGGCGTGACGAAGGCCAGGCCCGGACGCTTGACCGTTTGTTCGCTGTGCAACCACCACAGGCCATCGCCCAGGGGCAGCGCATCAACTTGTTGCAACACGGCCGAGAAACCGTTGCTCACGCAGTCGGCCTGACGCAGCAATCGCGCACCGCGCCAGACCAACTCTTCGAAGTCATCGGCGGACACACCGAGGCCGATCATCTGTGCATCCAGCGCCAGTTCTTGCGGCGCGCCTTGCAACAGTTTCAGCAAGGCTTCGGCGGAACTGGCGCGACGCAGCGCTTGGCCCAGGTCGGTTTCGCCAAGGGCGCGGGTCAGCAGTTGCAACAGGCGCAGGTGCTCGTCGGATTTGGCCGCAATACCGATCGCCAGATAGACGATCTGACCGTCGCCCCAGTCCACGCCTTCAGGGAACTGCATCAGCCGCACGCCGGTGGAAAACACCAGATCGCGGGTTTCCGGCGTACCGTGGGGGATGGCAATACCTTGACCGAGAAAGGTCGAGCCCTGGGCTTCGCGTGCCTGCAACCCGGCGAGATAACCCTCGGCGACCAGGCCATCGGTGACCAGATGCTGGGCCAGCAAATGCAACGCTGCGGACTTATCCACAGCCGATTGGCCCATGGATATCTGCTCTATGGTGAGCTCGAGCATGCTTTCTCCTTTTTGGCGTCTTGTGACGCCAGGTATTGTTTTGAATGATTCAGCTTAGGCTCTTAGACACACCTTTTCAGGGGCAGTTTTGGCGGTTTCGCGGCAGAACCGACAAAGGAGCCTGTAACGTAGAAAATACGCTTGCTGAAACGTTTAATCTAGAATGATTGGCACGTTACTCGATAATGTCTCATCCTTGAAGTCCAATTGTCGGATGCGTCGCGACGATGGTCGTCTGCCTTAATCGGGTAGGATTGGCGAAAATGTCGAGGCTAGCTCGAAAAAACAAGGAAAACCCGGGTTGAAACTCAGTGATATCGCCCAGTTGGCCGGTGTGTCCGTTACCACCGCCAGCTACGTCATCAATGGCAAGGCAGAACAACAACGTATCAGCAGTGCCACCGTCGAGCGCGTGCGCGCGGTCGTCGAACAACATGGCTTTACGCCCAATCCCCAGGCTGCCGGGCTGCGCAGTCGGCACACCCGCACCCTGGGTTTCATTCTGCCGGACCTGGAAAACCCCAGTTACGCGCGAATCGCCAAACTGCTGGAACAAGGCGCACGGGCTCGCGGCTATCAGTTGCTGATCGCCAGTTCCGACGATGCGCCGGACAGCGAACGGCAATTGCTGAAACTGTTCCGGGCCCGACGCTGTGATGCGTTGATCGTTGCCAGTTGCCTACCAGCCGGCGATGACAGCTATCGCCAATTGCAGGCCAAAGGTATTCCGATCATCGCGATCGACCGGGTCATGGAGCCTGAGCATTTCTGTTCGGTGATCAGTGATGACCGCGAGGCCAGCCTGCAACTGACCCGCAGTCTACTGGACCCGCTGCCCAAGCAGATCGCACTGATTGGCGCACGCCCCGAACTGAGCATCAGCCAGGAGCGGGCGGGCGGTTTTAAAGATGCGTTGGACGGGTTCAAAGGCGAGGTGCTGATCGAGCACGGCGAGTCGTTCAGCCGTGAGTGCGGCAAACAGTTGATGGAAGAACTGCTACAGCGTCTGGGCCATTTGCCGGATGCGCTGGTGACCACGTCCTACGTGCTGCTTCAGGGCGTATTCGATGCCTTGCACGACTTCCCGCTCAAAACCCGCCCGCTGCGACTCGGCACATTCGGCGACACGCAGTTGCTGGATTTCCTGCCGCTGCCGGTCAACGCCATGGCCCAGCAGCATCAGCTTATCGCCGACAAAGCGCTGGAACTGGCCCTGGCCGCCATCGAGCAATCGGATTACCGACCCGGCGTGCAGGCCATCGCGCGGACCTTCAAGCAGCGTATTCGCCAGGACTGAACCGTGGAGCTGATCGACAGCCATACTCATCTGGATTTTCCGGACTTCGACGAGGATCGCGCGGCGTTGTTGGCCGAGAGCCGCGCCCTCGGGGTACGGCGGATGGTGGTGCTGGGGGTTTATCAGGGCAACTGGCAGCGGGTCTGGGATCTGGTGCAAAGCGATCCCGACCTGCATGCGGCGTTCGGTCTGCATCCGGTGTATCTGGATGATCATCGCTCTGAAGATTTACACGAACTGGGTGATTGGCTGACCCGGTTGGCGGGTCATCGGCAGTTGTGCGCGGTGGGCGAGATCGGTCTGGATTACTTCATCGAAACCCTGGACCGTGAACGCCAACAGGCATTGTTCGACGCGCAACTGCAACTGGCGGCGGACTTCAATCTTCCCGCGCTGATTCATGTGCGACGCAGCCACGCGGCGGTGATTGCCACGCTTAAACGGTTTCGCTTGAAACGCGCGGGAATCATTCATGCCTTCGCCGGCAGCAAAGAAGAAGCCCGCGAATACATCAAGCTCGGTTTCAAACTAGGCCTGGGCGGTGCCGCGACCTGGCCTCAGGCCCTGCGCATGCACCGTGTGCTTGCCGACTTGCCGCTTGAATCGGTGGTACTGGAAACTGATTCGCCGGATATGGCGCCCGCCATGTTCCCCGGCCAACGCAACAGCCCGGCCCATCTGCCGGCGATCTGCTCGGCACTGGCCGGGATCATGGCCATCAGCCCTGAGCAATTGGCCGCTGCCAGCACGGCCAATGCTTGTGAGTTGTTTAACTGGTAGTCAGTCGCTGCAAATCCCACAGGGGAACCGGTTCCAGGCTTTAAACCCGGAACGCGCTGATCAATTGCTTCAATTCCACCACCTGAGCCGACAACGCGCGACTGGCATCCTCGGTCTGGTGTGCACCTTCGGCGGTACGCTCACCGGCGCGGTTGATTTCGACAATATTCTGGTCGATGTCATGGGCCACGGCGGTCTGCTGCTCTACCGCTGCGGCAATTTGCTGGTTTTGATCGACGATCATGCCGACGGCACCGAGGATGTTTTCCAGCGCTTGCTGAACCTTTTCCGACTGCCCCACCGTGCCGCTGGCCATCTGATGACTGGTCCCCATCGCCTTCACCGCAGCGCCGACACCGCTGTGCAGCTTGGCGATCATCTGCTCGATTTCCTCGGTCGATTGCTGGGTGCGCTTGGCCAGTGTCCGGACCTCGTCCGCCACCACCGCAAAACCACGGCCCTGCTCACCAGCCCGAGCGGCTTCGATGGCCGCGTTGAGGGCCAATAGGTTGGTCTGTTCGGCGATGCTCTTGATCACCTCCAGCACGCGGCTGATGGATTGGCTGTCGCTGGCCAGTTGATTGATCACCAACACCGACTGATCGATCTCAGTGGCAAGGGCTGCGATGCTGCCCTGCTGGGATTCCACCAGCCCGCGCCCGCTGATGGTCTCGTCATTGACGCTATGGGCGCTGCTGACCGCTGCCGCGGCACTGCGTGCCACCTCAAGTGAGGTAGCCGACATCTGGTTCATGGCCGTGGCGACCTGCTCGATCTGCGAGCGCTGCCCCGCCACCGCCTGGTTGCTCTGGGCGGAAACGTTCTCCACCTGCCCGGCCTGGCGCTCGACCTCAGTGACGGTCTGGCCGACCCGCTCGATCAGGTCATGGATTTTCTTCACGGTGCCGTTGAACACCTCGCCCAACTCGCCCAGTTCATCGCGGCTGTTGGCGCTGAAAGTCACCGTCATGTCGCCGGCCGCGACTTTGTCCATCACCGCGCCAAGACGCTTGAGGGTGGTGCGGGTCGAAGCGTAGAAGCCGCCGTAGAGGTAAAAAATCAACACAAACACCACCGACAACGCCACGGCCTGCAAGACCATATGGGTGCGGTTCTGCTCCAGTCGCTGTTGCAGCTGGGTGCCGAGAAACTTCAGGGTGGCTTCATTGAGTTGGTAGGTCTGGTCCATCAGGCCCGTGACCTGATCGTAAAAGCCCTGCCACGGCGCATCCAGCGTGTCGGCCATCACCACCTGCTCTTCGAACAGTTCACTGGCCTTTTTCAACGACGCCTTGCTGCTATCGGCCTGAGCCGCCAGGGTTTCCCGTGCTGCTTTGCTGGAGCCCAGCGCGTCCTGCAACTTCAGGGCATATTCGGCCTGCTGTTTTTCAATCTGCGCCAGCAACTCATCAAAACGGGTACTCGATGCCGAGTTGAGAAAGCCCTGTCCCAGCGAAAAAGAGCCCATCGCCCGGCCTTCGCCCAGAAGCTGGGTCACCGGCGGGGTGACATTGGTAATGAGTTCGCTCAGCTGGCGCATGTCGCTCTGGGTGTCGCGGCTGAGGCCGGCCTGACTGGCGATGATCTGGCTGAAAATTTGCGCGTTGCCAAGCAACTTGCCGATCATCGCGCTTTTGCTTTGCAGGGAGTTTTCCGCTTGCTGGGCCTTGAATGCGGCGATCATTTCATCGCGCTTGCCATCGAAAACCAGGATTTGCTCAGGGTCAGCGGTCATCGCCGTCAGCCCTTGCAAACGGGTCAGCACACTTTGCCCCAGGGTACTGATCTGCGGCTCGACATTGCCGGCCTTGCCGGATTGACCGAGGGTGACGTTGATCTGCACCAGGTTGTTCAGGGTTTCCAGATCGCGCCGTAACGTCAGGCTGCTGCCCAGCAGGTCGAGGCTTTGCAGTTCGACCCGGGTGCCCTGGAATTCTCGATAAGAATCGCGTACCAGATAGAAGTTAGTCACCAGCATCGGCACAAGGAACAGCACGCTGATCAGGCTGAACTTCATGCCAAAGCTCAGGCGGTTCATCAGCGCGACGGCGGGATAGAGCAAGCTCTTCACTGGAAGTCTCCCTTCGATTTCTTATTTTTATTGGCAGGCGCGGGTCGAGAGCAGATAGCCACTATTCGGCGCTGTCTCTGTATAGCTTAAATCGGCGGGAGGTTTTGTAACTTAAGGTTAACGGGGGGGCTTTGCCCCCAGCGGGAGCAAGCTCCCTCGCCACAGATGGAGTTCACTGCGTTATTACGGAAGGACGGTCCACAACGCAAAACCGGCGTACCAGAGCACCGCCGCGCGCAGCAACAATTCCCAGATCCGGTCAAGGCTGTTGATGCCGTCAGGCCCGACCATCGGCGCCGGGATTTCACCGGCCACCAGCCCGACCTTCTCGATCAATTGGGCGGCGCTGATGTTCCAGTTCAGCAGCTCGTGCAGCATCACCCGGCCGACCGCGACAAAGTTGCCGACCAACGCAAAACTTGCCGCCAACAAACGCACCGGCACCCAGTCGAACGCATGACGCAGTTGTGCCGCGCGCTCGACCACGGCCGGGTTCTGCCCGTGTTCTTCGGCCAGGGCCAGCAGTCGATAGCTCAGGGCTGCGACCGGGCCCAGCAGGAAGTACCAGAAAATCACCGCGAAAAAGCTCTGATACGCCTCCCACAGCAGATGCCCTTCGACCCGTTCCAGCAGTTGTTCGCCACTATCGGCGCAAATACCCAGGTCGCGGTTCGCCACGAGAGCGGCCGCTTCCAGGTCTTCCCGGCGCCAGGCATCGCGAAACGGCCCGAGACCGGCCAGCAGATCACCGCGGCCCAGACTGTAAATCACCACCAACAGGTGCACCGGCAACGCCAGCAGACCGTAAGCCACCGGGTCCAGTACCAGTAGAAGCAAAGCCAGCAGTGCCACTGGCAACAACACCAGGATCACCAAAATCAGCCATGGACTCTTCGCCAGGCGCGGATTGACCTCAAGCTTGTTCAGCTCGCGAACCCATCCACCATCGCGCTGAATCCGATGACGCAGGGCCGAGAACTTCTCGATCCAGACCGCCAACAGCAACACCAGAAAACTCATTGTTACTCCTTATTTTCCAGACCAGCTTTTGCCAGAGCCGCGCGATAGCGTGCCCAGTCAAACGCCGGTCCCGGATCAGTCTTGCGCCCGGGCGCGATGTCGCTATGCCCGCAGATGCGTTGTGCGGTGATACCCGTGAAGGCGCTTTGCAGCTGCCGGGTCAGGGTCGTCAACGCTTGATACTGAGCATCGCTGAACGGCAGATCATCCGTGCCTTCAAGTTCGATGCCCACGGAAAAATCGTTACAGGTTTCCCGCCCTTCGAAACTCGAGACGCCGGCATGCCAGGCACGCTCAAGACAAGAGACAAACTGAGTGACGGTGCCGTCACGTTCGATCAGAAAATGCGCAGACACACGCAGGTCGGCGATCCCTTCAAAGTAGGGATGCTCCGTGACATCCAGACGATTCTGGAAAAATTCCTGCACCTTGCCGGTGGCGAATTGCGCAGGCGGCAGGCTGATGTTGTGGATCACCAGCAGGGAAATTTCGCCCTCGGGGCGCGCATTGAAGTTGGGCGAGGGGCAAATATCTACGCCCTGACACCAACCGCTCGCGGGATCCAACTGCATACAGGTTCCTTCAACGACGACTGTGTTGGCGCCCAGTATGCCGTGATAGACCCTCGGGGCGCGATCACTTGCCGTGATTGAGGCGCCGCAGATTGCCGATCACCGACTCCAGCGCCCGGTCGAACAGCAAGGTGTCGTCCAGCGCGCGCACCGCGCCACGCCGGAATTCCAGCGCCAGGCCGGTGCGGCTGCGCTCCAGCACTTTCATCCCGGTGCGATTGACGAAAATGTACTTGCCGGTGGCTTCAATGATCGCCGCCAGCTTGCAGCGAAGGGTGTTTTCCTCGTCTTCCTGAAACTCGACCCAGCACCCCAACCGCAGTTGATCGACCTGAAGCAGACCGGCATCGTCCTCCGGCAAGCGCACTGACGCCGTATCGACCGGCCCTTCGTCGGCGGTTCGCAGGACGACTTCCTGCCGCACTTCGACCATTACCGGTGTATCGACAGACTGCTCAAGCTTTTGCCCTGGACGTTCGAACAGCTGAACGTGCAAGGCTTCCAGCTCACTGAAAAATTCGCTGGTGGCGAACGGATCGAAGGCCGAACTGCTCAGCCCGTCGCGCAACGACTTGAGCAACCCAGGCACCAGCGCCAACAAGCGCAGACTCGCATCGGATTCATCATGACGTTGCACGCTCCAGATCAATTGTTCCATGGACTGCACATCGGCGTGCCACTCGGACGACTGATCGCCGTGCTTGAGACAGGTCAGCAGCAGCACTTGGCTCCACGCTTCCTGGACAAACACCACCACCCGCTGCGGCAACACTCTGCCCAATAAGGCCTGATTCAGCACCTGTTCGACGCGCTGGCGGGCCAGTTCAGTCCTGGCGCGGCCTTCTTCGGCGTCACGGGTGCGTTGCTCCAGCAGCTCACTGCGACGGCGCTCGTCGCTGGTGAAGGCGAGAAAATCCGCGAGCAATTCGGAAAAGACCGCCGGATCATCGACAAAATCGTTCAGCAGCCGTTGCACCACTTGCTCGATGCGCAGATACAGGCTGTCGCGTTCATGGTCATCGCACTCACCCCAGCCCATGGCTGCGGTGGCGATTTCATTGAGCAGGCGTCGGGCCGGGTGACTGCTGCGGCTGAAGAAGCTCTTGTCGAGCACCGCCACTTTCAGCATCGGGATCTGCAGGCGGCCAATCAACGCCTTGAGCGAGTCCGGCAGGTTGCGGTCATCGAGGATGCATTCGAAAAGCATGGCGATCAGGTTGATCACGTCTTCGTCAGCCACTCCGACCACGCGAGACTTGCCACTTTTGACGCTGACCCGGGTCAGCAGTTGTTCGAGCTGGTTTCGCAGATCGAAGTCGTCCTGGGCTTCCGGCGTCGGCACGTATTGCTGCAAGTGCGAGAGCAGGCGCATGAGGTCACGGGTGGAAATCGGCTGTGTCTGGGCACTGGCTTCAAGGGTTGGCGCGACACTGCCACGCACGTGAAGCAGCAACTCCTGCAACGCCGCGAAGACTTCCTGCACGCTGTCGTCGGTCGGCGGGCCACCAGCGCGGGTGTTGGCCGGCGCGGGCTCAGCTGCGCCCCTGGGCGCCGCACGATCCATGGCCCGACGCGCAGGGGCGGGCTTAAGGTCGGGTAAAACACCGGTGGCGGCCAGCAACTGATTGGCTTCGGCGTAGAGCTGATTGGCATCCCTGAGCACATAGCGCTCGAACAGTTTGAGGATGATCAGCTTGACCTTGATCTCCACCCCCAGGTTGCGCCCGGCCTGCAAAAAATACTCGCAAAGCATCGCCGGCCCCATCGGGTTGTGCCGATCGAGCAGTTCCCTGCCCAGCAGTGCGCTGAGTCGGGCGGTCAGGTGGTTCAGGGCGAAGCCGTCGCGGTTCAGCACTTTGCTGACCATCGCGTCCACGGCCACGCTGCGTTCCATGTCGTCATCGGGCAGCGCCACCGAGGCGTCGAAGACCAACGACTGGGGCGAGGCAGACTGAGTGATGTCGTATTGGGTGAGGCTGACAAAAGCCTCGAAGAATTGTTCGAGAAAGCCACGTTCGATGTTTTTGCGCTTGAGGCGCAAGTCGCGCATGGCTTCGAAGAAGAGGTTCTGTTCGACGTCATTGCGGGCCCGGTCGGCCATTTCGAACAGCGTGTCGTCGGCGTTATCGAACAGCTCCTGCAAGCCATGCCTGAGCTGTTGAGCGGCCTTGTCGCGAACCTGAAGCAGAATCACAGGCAGGCGGGCGAGCGGCGAAGGAGTCGCCTGGTCGGTAGCAACCTTGTGCAAAGGCACTACATTCCCGTCGTTGTGCATTCAGGCCTCCTGAAAAGGTGAGTCTTCGAAGTCGTCAATCCAAATCCACGTCAAAGCCATGACGTCAAAAGCAAGGCGGATTATCTTGCAAAAGATGTCCCCTCTACCAGCAGACTCTGCGTTTCCCATTGAAATAGACGCTTATGGCAGACGCTGACTTAGTGCCGATTGCTCAGGCGAATCGACCAAATGCAGGTTTCAGGGCGATGGGAATACGTCTGATGCCTTGGGTTGCCCGCCGCCATGCCCCTATAATCTGGCCACTTTGTTTGTGGAGTCCGTTATGCCGAATCTACGTCTCGCCGATTTGACCGCCGAAATCGAAGCCAACGTGCGCCGTGCGTTGCTCGAAGACATCGGCAGCGGCGACATCACCGCACAGCTGATCCCGGCCGAACGCCTGGCCAAAGCCACGATCATCACCCGCGACGCTGCCGTCATCTGCGGCACAGCCTGGGTTGATGCAGTATTTCGGCAGCTGGATCCACGTGTTGCGGTGCACTGGGAAGTGCGCGATGGCGAGCGGGCGAAACCCAATCAGGTGCTGTTCCACCTCGAAGGCCCGGCGCGCTCGCTACTGACGGGCGAACGCAGCGCGCTGAACTTCCTGCAGTTACTGTCTGGCGTGGCCACGCGCGCGCAATACCTGGCGGATTACGTTGCCGAGACTCAGGTGAAGTTGCTCGACACCCGTAAAACCTTGCCGGGGCTGCGTCTGGCGCAGAAGTACGCCGTGACCTGCGGCGGGTGCCATAACCACCGCATCGGCCTGTACGACGCCTTCCTGATCAAGGAAAACCATATTGCCGCCTGCGGTGGCATCCCGGAGGCCATCAAAGCCGCGCACAAGATTGCCCCGGGCAAACCGGTGGAGATCGAAGTGGAAAGCCTGGACGAGCTGAAGGAAGCCCTGGCGGCCGGGGCCGACATCATCATGCTCGATGAGTTGAGCCTGGATGACATGCGCGAAGCCGTGCGTCTGAACGCAGGCAAGGCGAAACTGGAGGCCAGCGGCGGTATCAACGAAAGCACGCTGCTACCGATCGCCGAAACCGGGGTGGATTACATCTCGATTGGTGCGATGACCAAGGATGTGAAGGCAGTCGATCTGTCGATGCGCCTGAGCCTTTGATTGAAAAATGTGGGAGCGAGCTTGCTCGCGATGGCGGCATAACAATCAACAATGATGTTGAATGTCAGGGCCTCATCGCGAGCAAGCTCGCTCCCACAGGTCAGACCACCAGATTGTTCATCTCGCAGTACTCTTCCCACTCGACGCCCAACACCTCGGCAGCCTCCTTGTGCAGAACAAGGCGCGCAGCCTCGAACTCTTCAGGGGTTGAGGTGTACTTGAGCGTCAGTTCCCACGGCTGCAAGCCCTGGGATTCCGCCTCATCCTCGAATGCCCACTGGATCTGGTCTTTCTGATCGTCGGCGGGCAAGTCCTTGATCTCTTCGGCTAGCTGGGGCGATTCCAGCAAGTACTTTTTCAGCGCTTCTGCGTGTCTGGCTTCTTGGGTCACTTCTTTAACGGTCATGGCGTTCTCTTTGATCTGGGGAATGGAAGATGGATCTGGATCATCAAGGATCTCTCTGACGCAAAAAAACCGTTTGAAGCCCGGTTTATCTGGCCTTCAGAACCATTCGGGATCATCTGAAAACAACGTGTCGCTCGTGCCCGAGACAGGAATCGAACCTGCGACCTTCGCGTTACGAGTGCGCTGCTCTACCAACTGAGCTACACGGGCAGTGGGCTAAACCTAGCACTGACTTTGGGGTCAGGCAACTTCATGGCTCGTCTCATTTTTTTGCAGGCAAAAAAATGCCCCGCAGCTTTCACTGCGGGGCATTTTTATAACGTTGGAGCGGTCAGGCGTGGGGAGTGATTAAACGCCCGAAGCCTTGGCTGCTGCTACGTCTTTGATGGACAGCTTGATACGGCCGCGGTTGTCCACGTCCAGTACCAGTACTTCCACTTCCTGGCCTTCTTTCAGGATGTCGGTCACTTTCTCGACGCGAGCGTCGCTCAGCATCGAGATGTGAACCAGACCGTCCTTGCCAGGCAGGATGTTGACGAATGCGCCGAAGTCGACGATGCGCTCAACCTTACCGACGTAGATCTTGCCGATTTCAGCTTCTGCGGTGATGCCCAGAACGCGCTGACGTGCAGCTTCAGCAGCTTCCTTGGTTTCGCCGAAGATCTTGATCGAGCCGTCGTCTTCGATGTCGATCGAAGCCTTGGTCTCTTCACAGATCGCACGAATGGTCGCGCCGCCTTTACCGATGACATCACGGATTTTGTCGGTGTCGATTTTCATCGCGATCATGGTCGGAGCATTTTCCGACAGTTCGGTACGCGACTGGCCAATGATCTGGTTCATCTGACCGAGGATATTCAGGCGCGCTTCCAGGGCTTGGCCCAGAGCGATTTCCATGATTTCTTCGGTGATGCCTTTGATCTTGATGTCCATCTGCAGCGCGGTAACACCTTTGGCGGTACCGGCTACTTTGAAGTCCATGTCGCCGAGGTGGTCTTCGTCACCCAGGATGTCGGTCAGGATGGCGAACTTCTCGCCTTCTTTAACCAGACCCATGGCGATACCGGCAACCGGTGCCTTCATCGGAACGCCGGCATCCATCAGGGCCAGGGAAGCGCCGCAGACCGAAGCCATGGAGCTCGAACCGTTGGACTCGGTGATTTCCGACACAACACGAATGGTGTACGGGAACACGTCAGCGGCAGGCAGCATGGCTGCAATCGAACGACGGGCCAGACGGCCGTGACCGATTTCGCGACGACCAGCGCCACCCATGCGACCACACTCACCTACCGAGAACGGAGGGAAGTTGTAGTGCAGCATGAACGGGTCTTTTTTCTCGCCTTCCAAGGTGTCCAGCAGTTGTGCGTCACGGGCAGTGCCCAGTGTTGCAACAACCAGGGCCTGGGTTTCGCCACGAGTGAACAGTGCCGAACCGTGGGTCTTAGGCAGAACACCAACTTCGATGTTCAAAGGACGTACGGTCTTGGTGTCGCGGCCATCGATACGTGGCTTGCCGTTTACGATGTTTTCGCGAACGGTGCGGTATTCGATTTCGCCGAAAGCGGCTTTGACTTCGCTGGAAGAAGGCTGGCCTTCTTCACCGGACAGCTTGGCAACAACCTGGTCTTTCAACTCACCCAGGCGAGCGTAACGGTCGGCCTTGATGGTGATGGTGTAAGCCTGGGAGATCGCGTCGCCGAACTCGGCACGGATGGCGCCCAGCAGAGCGGTGGCTTCTGGCTGTGGAGTCCAGGTCCAGGTTGGCTTGGCCGCTTCGGCAGCCAGTTCTTTAACGGCGTTGATCACAACCTGGAACTCGTCGTGAGCAAACAGTACCGCGCCCAGCATCTGGTCTTCGGTCAGCTCTTTGGCTTCCGATTCAACCATCAACACGGCTTCCGACGTACCGGCAACGACCATGTCCAGGCTCGAAGCTTTCTGTTGTTCGTAAGTCGGGTTCAGCAGGTAGCCGGTGCTTTCGTGGAACGCAACGCGTGCACAGCCAATAGGGCCATCGAAAGGAATGCCGGAGATAGCCAGGGCAGCCGAGGTACCGATCATCGCAGCGATGTCCGGATCGGTCTTCTTGCTGGTGGAAACGACGGTGCAGACAACCTGCACTTCGTTCATGAAGCCTTCTGGGAACAGCGGACGGATCGGACGGTCGATCAGTCGGGAAGTCAGGGTTTCTTTCTCGGAAGGACGGCCTTCACGCTTGAAGAAACCGCCAGGGATCTTACCGGCAGCGTAAGTTTTTTCCTGGTAGTGAACGGACAGAGGGAAGAAGCCCTTGCCTGGATCAGCTTGCTTGGCGCCGACCACAGTCACCAATACGCTGACGTCGTCGTCAACGGTGACCAATACTGCGCCGGAGGCCTGACGGGCGATACGGCCAGTCTCGAGGGTAACGGTCGACTGACCGAACTGGAATTTTTTGATTACCGGGTTCACGGTGTCCTACCTTCTTTTGTGGCTCTTGGGGAACTTGTCTTCTTGCGAAATTCTTGGGCAACGCCGGGAATCGGCCCGACTGTCATTGTCCAGATAAAGCAGGTATCCAGATAAAACTTGAGGCTGGGAGCCTGCCATGCGCCAGCGGGAAACCCACTGACGTACGACAGACAACCAACCTCTAGCGCAATCGCTTATTAGCGACGCAGACCCAGGCGACCGATCAGAGCCTGGTAACGACCCAGATCCTTGCCTTTCAGGTAGTCCAGCAGCTTACGACGCTGGTTTACCATGCGGATCAGACCACGACGGGAGTGGTGATCTTTACCGTTGGCCTTGAAGTGACCTTGCAGCTTGTTGATGTTGTGGGTCAGCAGTGCAACTTGCACTTCTGGCGAACCAGTGTCACCAACAGCTTGCTGGTAGTCAGCTACGATTTGAGCTTTTTCTTGAACGTCGAGAGCCATGAGGCAATCCTTTTATCAGGAAACTGTTTCAAAGAAACAGCTTCAACAGGCCAGGGACAAATCCCTGTATCTAAAAATGAGTAGTGACCGTGCCTGTTAACAGCCACCCTCGTTCGGTCATTCTGACCGAATCAGTCGACGTGGCGCGATGCGCCCGTCTTCGCTCACTTCACCGATACCGATGAAGCGACCATTGTGATCCTGTACCCGTACCATGCCGAACTTCGGTGCATCCGGGGCTCGTACCGGTTGGCCATTAAGCCAGTAGAACGAGCTGTGCTCCGAGAACTGCAACAGTGGCCAATCCAGCAGACCGCTGTCCGATGGCATCAGGAAGCGGTCGACCGCTTCGTTGCCGCCTTCGGCATGTACCGCTTCCAACTCTTCAAGCGTGACCGTCTGGGCCAGCGTGAAAGGCCCGGCCTGGGTACGTCGCAGTTCAGCAACGTAAGCGCCACAACCGAGTTGCTCACCGATATCCTCCACCAGGGTGCGGATATAGGTACCTTTGGTGCAATCCACTGCAAGCCGCGCAGTATCACCTTCAAAGGCCAGTAATTCCAAGCGCGTAATAGTAACAGAACGCGGTTCGCGCTCCACTACTTCACCTGCCCGCGCCAGCTTGTACAACGGCTGGCCATCACGTTTGAGCGCCGAGTACATGGGCGGTATCTGACTGATTTGCCCACGAAATTTCGGCAGCACTGCTTCGACATCGACGCGACCAACGGTCACCGGGCGCTCCAGCAAAACATCACCCTCGGCATCGGCCGTGGTGGTGGTCTTGCCCAGTTGCGCCAGGGTTTCGTAACCCTTGTCGGAATCGAGCAGGTATTGCGAAAACTTGGTGGCCTCACCGAAGCACAACGGCAACACGCCGGTGGCCAGCGGATCGAGACTGCCGGTGTGCCCGGCCTTCTCGGCGTTCAGCAGCCAGCGGACCTTCTGCAACGCCGCATTGGAGGTGAACCCCAGTGGCTTGTCGAGCAGGATGATGCCGCTGACGTTACGACGGATACGTTTGACCTGAGCCACCGATTACTCCTTGGTGTCTTCGGCTTCTGCCGCAACCGGATGCTGATTGTCTTCAGCTACTGCACGTTCGATCAATGCCGACAGATGAGCACCACGCACGACGCTTTCGTCATAGTGGAAGTGCAGCTGCGGAACGCTGCGCAACTTCATTTCGCGAGCCAACTGCATGCGCAGGAAACCGGCGGCGGAGTTGAGCACCTTGATGCTTTGCGCGATGTCTTCGGCGTTGTCCTGCCCCATCACGGTGATGAAGATCTTGGCGTGACCGACGTCACGGCTGACTTCAACAGCGGTAATGGTGACCAGGCCGACGCGCGGGTCTTTGACTTCACGACGGATCAGCTGTGCCAGCTCACGCTGCATCTGATCGCCGATACGTTGGGTACGGCTGTATTCTTTTGCCATGTCTTGTTACCTGTTACTGCCCCACGGTGAAACCCGAAGGGTCTGAAAGCGGCAAACGCCCGGCCTGACAAAAGCCAGACCGGGCGTTGCGTTTAGAGTCCTGACGCCGTGCCGCGCACTTGCATGCGGCGGCTCGTCGTGGCCCTTGAAGTGCGCGAGTTAGAGGCTGCGAGCAACCTGAACCTTCTCGTAAACTTCGATCTTGTCGCCAGCTTTGACGTCGTTGTAGCTCTTGACGCCAATACCGCATTCCATGCCGGCACGTACTTCGGAAGCGTCATCCTTGAAGCGGCGCAGGGATTCCAGCTCGCCTTCGAAGATAACGATGTCTTCACGCAGTACACGGATTGGACGGTTACGGTGAACAACACCTTCGATAACCATGCAACCGGCGATCGCGCCAAACTTCGGCGAACGGAACACGTCACGCACTTCAGCGGTACCCAGGATGTTCTCGCGAACATCGCTGCCCAGCATACCGGTGAGGGCTTTCTTGACGTCTTCGATGATGTCGTAGATCACGTTGTAGTAACGCATATCCAGACCTTCCTGCTCGACGATCTTGCGAGCGCCAGCATCGGCACGCACGTTGAAGCCGAACAGTACAGCGTTGGAGGCCAGTGCCAGGTTGGCGTCGGACTCGGTGATACCACCGACACCGCCACCGACAACACGCACTTGCACTTCGTCGTTACCCAGGCCGTTCAAGGCACCGTTCAACGCTTCCAGCGAACCACGGACGTCGGATTTGAGGACGATGTTGAGCGTCTTCTTCTCTGCCTGACCCATGTTCTCGAAGATGTTTTCAAGCTTGCCAGCGTGAGCACGGGCCAGTTTGACTTCGCGGAACTTGCCTTGACGGAACAGAGCCACTTCACGGGCTTTCTTCTCGTCCGACAGCACGCTCATCTCGTCGCCAGCGTCCGGGGTACCGTCCAGGCCGAGGATCTCGACAGGGATGGAAGGACCGGCTTCCTTGATTGGCTTGCCGTTCTCGTCGAGCATGGCACGTACACGGCCATAGTTCGAACCGACCAGCACCATGTCGCCTTGGCGCAGGGTACCGTCTTGAACCAGAACGGTTGCAACCGGGCCACGACCTTTGTCGAGACGCGATTCAACCACGACGCCACGGCCAGGAGCCGAAGGAGTCGCTTTCAGTTCCAGCACTTCAGCTTGCAGCAGAACAGCTTCAAGCAACTCGTCCACGCCAGTACCGACTTTCGCCGAAACCGATACGAACGGGGTGTCGCCGCCCCACTCTTCCGAAGTCACGCCGTGAACCGACAGTTCGCTACGGATGCGATCGAGATCAGCGCCTGGCTTGTCGATTTTGTTCACTGCAACAACCAGTGGAACACCGGCAGCCTTGGCGTGCTGGACCGCTTCAATGGTCTGCGGCATTACGCCGTCGTCCGCTGCAACGACCAGGATCACGATGTCAGTCGCCTTGGCACCACGGGCACGCATTGCGGTAAACGCGGCGTGACCCGGGGTATCGAGGAAAGTGACCATACCGCGATCAGTTTCAACGTGGTACGCACCGATGTGCTGGGTGATACCGCCGGCTTCGCCAGCAGCTACCTTGGCACGACGGATATAGTCGAGCAGCGACGTCTTACCGTGGTCAACGTGGCCCATTACGGTCACGACTGGCGCACGGGAGAACGTCTCACCTTCAAACTTCAGGGACTCGGCCAGGGAGTCTTCCAGGGCGGTGTCGCTGACCAGGGTCACTTTGTGGCCCAGTTCTTCGGCTACCAGTTGAGCAGTTTCCTGATCAAGCACCTGGTTGATGGTCGCTGGAGTACCCAGTTTGAACATGAACTTGATGATTTCAGCAGCCTTGACCGACATCTGATTGGCGAGATCGCCAACAGTGATGGTCTCGCCGATCTGCACATCACGCACGACAGGGCCGGTTGGGCTCTGGAAACCGTGAGCGTTGCGTTTCTTCAGCTTGGCCTTGCCGCGACCACCACGACGGAAGCCATCGCTTTCTTCGTCGGTAGTACGTGGGGCAACGCGTGGAGCAGGCGCTTTCTCTTTGACCGAAGCACGATGCGGAGCGTTTTTGCGCTCGCCATCGCTACTGCCACGACGACTGTTATCGTCGGCACGTGGTTTGTCCGGACGGCGCTGTTCGTTCTGCTTGTTGCGAACATCGGCAGACGGCGCTGGTGCAGCAGCCACAACCGGCGCGCTTTCACGTACTGGCTCGGCAACTGCAGCAGGTGCTGCAACGGCGTCGTTAGTAGCGGATTGCGCACCAGCAGGCTGGCGACGCGCTTCTTCTTCGGCGCGACGCTTGGCTTCTTCTTCAGCCTTCTGACGTGCAGCATTTTCTACTGCGCGACGTTCTTCCAGTTCGCGTTTGCGCTCGGCTTCGATTTCTTCCGGGCTGCGCTGTACGAAGACTTTCTTCTTGCGCACTTCAACGCTGATGCTTTTGCTGCCAGCAACACGCAGGGTGCTGGTGGTTTTGCGCTGCAATGTAATCTTGCGCGGTTCTTCCACTTTCGCCTTGTGGCTGCTCTTCAAGTGAGTCAGCAAAGACTGCTTCTCACTATCGCTCACACCTTCATCGGCGGCGGTGTGCGGCAGACCTGCCTCACGCATCTGCTGCAACAGGCGCTCTACCGGTGTTTTGACCTCATCGGCCAGTTGTTTCACCGTGACTTGCGTCATGCACTTCTCTCCTCAGGCCGCGCCTAATTACTCGAACCAGTGGGCTCGGGCGGCCATGATCAACTTGCCGGCACGATCATCGTCAATGCCGTCGATGTCGAGCAGATCGTCAATAGACTGCTCGGCCAGGTCTTCGCGGGTAATTACGCCGCGCACCGCCAGTTCCATCGCCAAATCCTTGTCCATACCCTCAAGCGAGAGCAGGTCTTCGGCCGGATGGGCGTCTGCCAGCTTTTCCTCAGTAGCGATGGCTTTGGTCAACAAACGATCCTTGGCGCGAGCGCGAAGCTCGTTGACGGTTTCTTCGTCAAAGCCGTCGATGTTGAGCATTTCTTCCAACGGTACGTAGGCAATCTCTTCCAGGCTGGTAAAGCCTTCATCTACCAGCACCTGTGCCAGGTCTTCGTCGACTTCCAGCTCGTCGATGAAGTTGCGCAGGATGTCGCCGGTTTCTGCTTGCTGCTTAGCCTGGATGTCCGATTCGGTCATCACGTTCAGGGTCCAGCCAGTCAACTGGCTAGCCAGACGCACGTTCTGACCACCCCGACCAATGGCCTGAGCCAGATTGTCTGCGCCAACGGCGATGTCCATTGCATGGGCATCTTCGTCAACGATAATTGCCGCCACTTCAGCCGGCGACATTGCATTGATTACAAACTGAGCCGGGTTGTCGTCCCACAGGACGATGTCCACACGCTCACCGCCCAACTCACCCGACACTGCCTGGACGCGCGAACCGCGCATACCGATGCAAGCGCCTTGCGGGTCGATGCGTTTGTCCTTGGAGCGGACCGCGATCTTGGCGCGCGAACCCGGGTCACGGGATGCTGCCATTACTTCGATCAGGCCTTCAGCGATTTCCGGCACTTCGATGCGGAACAACTCGATCAGCATTTCCGGCGCGGTACGCGACAGGATCAGCTGCGGGCCGCGGTTCTCGGTGCGGATTTCCTTGAGCAGCGCACGCAGACGCACGCCAACCCGGAAGGTTTCGCGAGAAATGATGTCTTCACGAGCCAGCAACGCTTCAGCGTTGTTGCCCAGGTCGACGATCACGTTGTCGCGGGTCACTTTCTTCACGGTGCCGGAGATGATTTCCCCCAGGCGCTCGCGATAGGCATCAACGACTTGAGCGCGCTCGGCTTCGCGAACTTTCTGCACGATGACTTGCTTGGCAGTCTGTGCAGCGATGCGGCCGAACTCGATGGATTCGATCTTTTCTTCGACTACATCGCCAACCTGAGCACCAGGATGCGTTTCTGCAACCTTGCTCGGCCAGGTTTCGATGGCCGGATCGTCCAGGTCTGCTTCTTCGACGACCGTCCAGCGACGGAATGTCTCGTAAGCACCGGTGTGGCGATTGATTTCCACACGCAGATCGACTTCGTCCTCGAAACGTTTTTTGGTAGCAGTGGCCAGAGCCAGCTCCAGCGCTTCAAAAATTACGTTTGCCGGTACGCCCTTTTCATTGGATACCGACTCAACAACCAGCAGTACTTCTTTGCTCATCGTACGCCTCGCCTTTCGCAAGCCATTGGATCCGCGGGATCCGCGTCTCAGTCAAAACTGGGAATAATGTTGGCCTTGTCGATCATATCGATCGGCAACAGGAACTCATGGTCTTCTACCTGCACCACGACGTCCTGCTCTTCTACACCGCGCAGAAGGCCCTGAAAGTTGCGTCGGCCTTCAAAAGGCGAGCGCAGCTTGATCTTCACTTGTTCACCGGCAAATTTTGCAAACTGCTCAATAGTGAACAGCGGGCGTTCCATGCCAGGCGAGGAAACTTCAAGGGTGTATTCAACGGCGATTGGATCTTCAACATCCAGCACACCGCTGATCTGACGGCTGACAATGGCACAATCGTCCACCAGCACGCCGCCCTCTTTATCGATATAAACGCGCAACATTGAGTGGCGACCTTGAGCCGAAAACTCAATACCCCAGCATTCATAGCCTAGGGCCACGACCACCGGGGCCAGCAAGGCCTGCAACTCTTCTAGCTTGCTCGACACCTGAACCCCCTCGTGCATGTATGTGCATGCTGTGCAAAATAAAAAAATGGGCGAAACGCCCATCCTTGAAACGCCGTCGAACAGCGGCGTTGAAAGTGTCCAGCTAACAAAAAGCCCCTTAAAAGGGGCTCCTTAAACTGGTTGCGGGGGCCGGATTTGAACCGACGACCTTCGGGTTATGAGCCCGACGAGCTACCAGACTGCTCCACCCCGCGACAAAGCTGGGGCGGAAGTATACGACCGATCCCTGACAGGGTCAATGTAACCTTCCACCTACAAGAAAGCCCGCAACAGCGGGCTCTCCTGATAATTGGTACCGAGAAGGGGACTCGAACCCCTACACCCTATGGGCACAACCACCTCAAGGTTGCGTGTCTACCAATTCCACCACCTCGGCAATACTACGTTTGAAACCCTTCTTACTTTTGCTCTTGAGCTGGAGGCACGTCAGTCGCTGGAGTAGCCGACTTTTGCTCTTGAAGCACCGGTACATCATCAGAAGCCGGTTGTTGCTTTGGAACTTCCAACACCGCTGGGTTTGGCAAACCTACTTGAGTCAGCTGGTGAGCTTTCTCTTTAGCAAAGTAACCTAACCCTAAGCTGGTTATGAAGAAACCGGCGGCAAGTATAGCAGTAAACTTACTAAGAAAGGTAGAGGAACCTTGGCTTCCGAACACAGTATTTGAAGCACCTGCTCCGAAAGACGCACCAGCATCCGCACCTTTACCCTGCTGCAGCAATACCAGAGCAACTACGCCCAATGCACCCAGCAGATGAAAAACGACTACGACTGTTTCCAGCATTTTTTCAGTTTCCCGCGGCGCGACAAATCGCACCGAACTCATCTGCATTCAGGGAAGCCCCACCAATGAGCCCCCCATCGATATCCGGCATGCCGAACAGTTCGACCGCATTGGCCGCCTTCACGCTGCCGCCGTATAGAAGCCGCACACCTTGTGCGACCTCAGAATTCTCTGCCGCCAACTGAGCACGAATGGCTGCATGCACATCCTGCGCCTGTTGCGGCGAAGCAGTCAGCCCGGTACCAATGGCCCAGACCGGCTCGTAAGCGATTACTGCCTTTGCAAAAACACCAACACCCAGCTCCTCTATGATACTGCCTAGCTGACGCCCGACAACCTCAAGAGTTTTTCCAGCTTCGCGCTCTTCAAGGGTTTCCCCTACGCACAACACCGGTATCAAGCCACATGCCTGTGCCGCAGCGAACTTGCGAATCAGCATTCCGTCCTGCTCGCCCATTATCTGGCGGCGCTCGGAGTGCCCGACAAGCACAAAAGAACAACCTGCATCCACTAACTGACTCGGCGCAACTTCACCGGTCAACGCACCCTGCATGGATTCCACCGCAGAGTTCTGCGCGCCGACCGAAATCGACTTTTCCTTCAAGCCATCAATCACTTGATTGATATGCAAGCAAGGCGGGAATACCGCTACATCAACATCGCTCGGCAAGGCCAGATGACGAAGGCCATTGATCAGCTCAGCGACGCTGGCGCGGGTACCGTGCATCTTCCAGTTACCAGCTACCATAGGGCGACGCATGCTGTACCTCGTCGGTCAAAGTGGGCGCAGATGTTACCCAACACAATCATGGCTGGCAAGCCGAAATCAGGCAGAAACTTCAGTAACCAGTTTTGCCAGCTCTTCGGCGTAGCCGCGAACCTGTGTTTCGTCCTCGCCTTCGACCATGACCCGCACCAGCGGCTCCGTCCCGGACTTGCGCAACAGCACGCGCCCACGACCAGCCATGGCCTGGGTAACGCGCTCACTTGCCTCCTTGACGGATGGATGATCGAGGGGGCTCGCACCACCACCGAAACGCACATTGATCAGCACCTGAGGGCACTTGCGCAACGCCTGACGCGATTGTGCCAACCCCTCGGAGCGGGTCTTCAGCGCCATCAATACCTGCAACGCGGCAATGATCGCGTCACCGGTGGTGGTGTGGTCGAAGCAGACAATGTGCCCCGAATTTTCACCACCCACCTGCCAATCGCGCTCCAGCAACTCGGAGATTACGTAACGGTCCCCAACATTCGCCCGCACAAAGGGAATTGCCAGATCCGCCAGCGCCAATTCCAACCCCAGGTTACTCATCAGCGTACCGACCACACCGCCCTGCAACTTGCCGCGCTCATGCAGGTCGCGAGCAATGATGAACAGCAACTCATCACCGTCGACAACAGTACCGGTATGATCAACCATCTGAACGCGGTCACCATCACCGTCAAAGGCGATACCCAAATCAGCATGCTCGGCCAATACAGCAGCTTGCAGCGGCTCCATATGGGTCGAACCGCAATTTTCATTGATGTTCAGGCCGTTAGGATGAGCAGAAAGTACAACGACATCGGCTCCCAGCTCACGGAATACACTCGGAGCCACCTTGTAGGTCGCACCGTGGGCGCAGTCGATCACGATCTTCATGCCCGCGAAGCTGGTGCCGGTCGGGACACTGCTTTTGCAGAATTCGATATAGCGGCCTGAAGCATCGTTGATGCGCGATACCTTGCCGATCTTGCTCGACTCAACCACAGTCATCGGAGTGTCGAGCAACTCTTCGATCATATGCTCGACTTCATCCGGAAGCTTGGTGCCCTTCCCGGAGAAAAACTTGATGCCATTGTCATCGTGAGGGTTGTGCGAGGCACTGATCACGATGCCCGCTTCGGCCTGGAAGGTACGAGTCAGGTAGGCGATGGCCGGTGTCGGCATCGGGCCCAGGAGCATGACATCGGCACCTGCCGACGTAAGTCCGGCCTCGAGCGCAGATTCGAACATATAGCCGGAGATCCGGGTGTCCTTGCCCACCAACACCTTGCAGGCGCCCATTTTGCGGAACGCCATACCGGCCGCCCAGCCGAGCTTAAGCATGAAGTCAGGAGTAATCGGATATTCGCCGACCCGACCACGAATGCCGTCGGTGCCAAAGTATTTCTTAGTCATAAGTACTCCATCATTCTTATTCGGCTGATTCCACTGCAGCGATCATCCGCACCACATCGGCGGTTTCGGCCACATCATGGACGCGCAATATACGCGCGCCCTTGACCGAAGCCAGCGCTGCAAGCGCCAGACCACCATACAGACGCTCACCAACCGGACGATTCAATGCCTGACCTATCATGCTCTTTCGCGAAACCCCGACCAACAGGGGCCGCCCCAAGGCATGCAGAGCCTCCATATGCTTGAACAAGCTTAGATTGTGCTGCAAGGTTTTTGCGAAGCCAAAGCCTGGATCAAGGATGATCCGGTCCGCTGTAATGCCTACCGACGCACACTGAGCCATGCGCTCGACGAGAAACTCGCCCACCTCTTTCGTGACGTCGTGATACTGCGGATTGTCCTGCATGTCACCCGGCTCACCGAGCATATGCATCAGACAGACCGGCAGGCCAGTGGCTGCGGCCGCATCCAGAGCACCATCGCGCCGCAACGAACGCACGTCATTGATCAACCCCGCACCAAGTCGTGCGGCTTCGCGCATGACAGCTGGCGTGGAAGTATCGACCGAGATAATTACATCCAGCTCGCGGTGTATTCGCTCAACGACCGGAGCTACGCGCTCAAGCTCCTCCAGCGGTGAAACCACCCTGGCACCCGGCCGGGTCGATTCACCACCGACATCAATCAACGTCGCGCCAGCCGCCACCATAGCCTCAGCGTGGCGCAAGGCCGCATCGAGGTGGCTATATTGGCCGCCATCAGAGAAGGAATCGGGAGTGACATTGAGAATGCCCATGACGTGCGTCAGGGCTAAATCAAGAACCCGATTGCCGCAAGGCAACCGGGTCGAGGACTGAACAGAAGTCATTTCAAACCTTAAACGTCAGCAGCCGGACCGCCGATCGGTGTTTCCGGACGCGGATCCTGCGCCACCGGAGGAGTTCCGGAGGCACCGGTGCCGCCTGACCAGTCGCGAGGTTCACGAGGCGTACGACCCGCCATGATGTCGTCGATCTGATCAGCGTCGATCGTTTCGTACTTCATCAAAGCGTCAGCCATGGCGTCGAGCTTGTCACGGTTATCGGTGAGGATCTGCTTGGCCGTGCCGTAGCACTGATCAATGATGCTGCGCACTTCGGAGTCGATCAACTTGGCCGTCTCACCGGAGAAGCTTGCACCCTGACCGCCACCGCCGCGACCGAGGAACACTTCGCCCTCTTCCTCTGCGTACATCAACGGGCCGAGTTTTTCCGACAAGCCCCACTTGGTTACCATGTTCCGTGCAATCTGGCTGGCACGCATGATGTCGTTTGACGCACCGGTGGTGACGCCGTCGAAGCCCAAGGTCATTTCTTCAGCAATACGGCCGCCGTACAACGAGCAGATCTGACTGATCAATGCACGCTTGGACAGGCTGTAGCGATCTTCTTCCGGCAGAAACATGGTCACACCCAGCGCACGACCGCGCGGGATGATCGACACCTTGTAGACCGGATCATGCTCAGGCACGACGCGCCCAACAATAGCGTGACCTGCCTCGTGGTAAGCGGTGTTCTGCTTCTCTTTCTCCGACATGACCATGGATTTGCGCTCGGCGCCCATCATGATCTTGTCTTTGGCCAATTCGAACTCTTTCATTTCGACGATGCGCTTGCCGGCACGGGCTGCGAACAACGACGCTTCGTTCACCAGGTTAGCCAGGTCAGCACCGGAGAAACCAGGGGTACCACGAGCGATTACGGCCGGAGCGACGTCGTCACCCATTGGCACTTTTCGCATGTGAACCTTGAGAATCTGCTCGCGACCACGAATATCTGGCAGACCGACGACAACCTGACGGTCGAAACGGCCCGGACGCAGCAACGCAGGGTCCAGTACGTCCGGACGGTTGGTTGCAGCGATAACGATGATGCCGTCATTCATTTCGAAGCCGTCCATCTCTACCAGCAACTGGTTGAGAGTCTGCTCGCGTTCGTCGTGACCGCCACCCATCCCGGCACCACGATGACGACCGACGGCGTCGATTTCATCGATGAAGATGATGCATGGCGCGTGTTTCTTGGCCTGCTCGAACATGTCACGAACACGGCTGGCACCGACACCGACGAACATTTCGACGAAATCGGAACCGGAAATGGTGAAGAACGGTACTTTTGCTTCGCCGGCAATCGCTTTGGCCAGCAATGTTTTACCGGTACCCGGAGGTCCCACCATCAGCACGCCGCGTGGAATGCGGCCGCCCAGACGCTGGAACTTGCCCGGATCACGCAGGAACTCGACCAACTCGCCGACTTCTTCCTTGGCTTCGTCACAACCGGCAACGTCACCCAAGGTGGTTTTCACCTGATCCTCGGAGAGCAGGCGCGCCTTGCTCTTGCCGAAGCTCATTGGCCCGCCCTTGCCACCGGCGCCGCCCTGCATCTGCCGCATGAAGAACATGAACACGGCGATGATCACCAGGATCGGGAAGCTTGCGACCAGGAGCTGAGTCCAGATGCTTTGCTGTTCAGGCTGCTTGCCTTCGACTACGACATGGTTGTCCACGAGGTCGCCGATCAGACCGTTGTCCTGGATTGCCGGACGAATGGTCTTGAAGCTGTCGCCATCGTTGCGTTTGCCGGTAATCACGTAGCCATCAACCGCCACGCGCTCGACCTTTCCATCCTTGACCTGCTGGATGAAGTCGGAATAGTTGAGGGTCTGCGGCTCGTTAGGGCTGGAGAAGTTGTTCATCACTGTCACCAGGACAGCCGCGATGATCAACCACAGGATCAGATTCTTTGCCATATCGTTCAATTAACTACCCTCTGAAGCAAGCTCCGCTAATGGCGCGTGCTTCGCATGATATTCACCGGCCTAACTTACTACATTACCTACGGCTCTGGCAGGCGCCGTCTGTAACCCTTTGTGAAACACTTTCTACACAATATTCGCTAATGCTCACGGGGCGAAATACGAAAATCCTATCGACCCGCAAAAAAACCTCGATTTACTCACTACGGCCGCGGTAGCCCCAAGCCAGCATGTATTGCTCGCGGGAACTGCCACGGGAAGAGTCCGGCTTGATCATCTGGACCTTGTCGAATTTCTGACGAGCGTCCTTCACGTAAGCATCAAACCCTTCGCCCTGAAACACCTTGATCACGAAATTACCACCCGGCTTGAGTATCCGAGCCGCCAGATCAAGAGCCAGATCACATAGAAACATGGCTTTTGGCATGTCCACCTCAGGCGTACCACTCATATTGGGGGCCATATCGGAAATCACAAGGTCCACCTGCGAATTACCCACGGCTTCAAGGATCTGAGCGAGCACTTCGTCCTGGGTGAAGTCACCCTGGATGAAAGTCACGTCCGGAATGCTGTCCATTTCCAGGATGTCCGAGGCGATCAGACGCCCCTGACCACCGATCAGCCGACTAGTGACCTGCGACCAGCCGCCGGGCGCCGCACCCAGGTCGACAACGCTCATGCCCGGACGGATCAGCTTGTATTTCTCCTGGACCTCCAGAAGCTTGTAACTCGCACGCGAGCGGTAACCATCCTTCTGCGCCTGCTTCACATAGGGATCATTGACATGTCTTTTCAGCCAACCAAGGCTTGTCTTGGAACGCGCCATTGGGCACCTCGATGATAAGGGTCGTGATTAATTGGGCGGATCCACGAACCCTCGGGTAAAATGGCCGCCATTTTACAGAATCCAGACTAAAGGGTCAGATTATGCCGCTCACTCAAGAGCAGAAGAAACAGTACAAATCCATTGGCCACCATCTGAAACCAGTTTTGACTGTGGCTGACAACGGTTTGACTGAAGGTGTGTTAGCCGAACTTGAACGCGCTTTGGCGGATCACGAGCTGATTAAAATCAAACTCAACATCCTCGATCGCGAGTCGCGCCTGGCGAACATTGCAGAACTGTGCAAGGTCGGCAAAGCGGACCTGGTTCAGGTCATCGGCAAGATGGCACTGATTTACCGCAAGAACTTCAGCGTCAACAAGCAGCTGTCGAACGTCCATCGCTTCAAGTGATGGCAAGGGTCAAGGGTGTGCTTCGCGCACCCTACCACTCCATCCAGGCACCGGCTGCAACACCAACACCAGCCCGGAAAAGCCCAGAACAAGATAGCTGAACACCTGCCAACGCACGGCATCCGGCCAGCCAATACGCACCACGACATACATCGCACACGCATACAGCGCCATCAGCAGCAGTTGCCCGCGAATATCGCGCCATAGACTGGCAAGGCCCTCGGCCTGAACCAGCACCAAAGCCTGAAAAATCACACACGCCGCGGCGAACCCCACCATCAGCGCATCAAGCATGCCTGCGATTTCGTCGATCAGCAGCGGTGCCAGGCCAATTTTGCCCAGCACCGGCAGCAGACCGATGTGCAACAGCCACAGGCCGCCAACCCACAACATCTGAGTCAGTTGCCAAAGCATGGCGCCCGCACGTAGCGGACGCCTGCGCTTAGATGTGGCGAACTTCGACAATCTCGTACTCGATAACGCCGCCAGGCGTTTTCACGGCAACCACATCACCCTCTTCCTTGGCAATCAAGGCGCGGGCCAATGGCGAACCGACCGAAATCTTGCCGAGCTTGAAGTCAGCCTCATCCTCACCAACGATGTGGTAAGTGACGCTTTCATCTGTCTCGACGTTGGCGATTTCAACGGTGGTGCCGAAGATCACTTTGCCGGTGTGAGGAATGGTCGTGACATCAATGATCACCGCGTTTTGCATGCGGCCTTCGATGTCGCGGATCCGCGCCTCGACCATACCCTGCTGCTCGCGAGCAGCGTGGTATTCGGCGTTTTCTTTCAAGTCACCCAACTCGCGGGCCGTTCCGATGTCCTGGCTGAGCTTCGGACGGACGACCTTGGTCAGGTGAGCGTGTTCTTCTTCAAGGGCTTTTGCGCCCTTGACGGTCATTGGGTATTTGATCATGCCTTCAATCCTGCGTGTAGATCCTGCAAGCGGCGCACGGTCTTCTCGGGACCGAACTTCAGCGCTTCGCAGATAGCTTCGCCAGCAGCAATGGTAGTGGTGCAGTAAATCTTGTGCTGCAAGGCATTACGACGAATGGAGTACGAATCAGCGATCGACTGACGACCTTCGGTGGTGTTGATGATCAGGGTGACTTCGTCATTCTTGATCATGTCGACCACGTGCGGACGACCCTCGGTCACCTTGTTCACACGACGCACTTTCAGGCCTGCGGCTTCGATCAGCTTGGCAGTACCGGCTGTGGCGACCACTTCGAAGCCCAAGTTGATCAGATCACGGGCCACGCCTGCAACCAGTGGCTTGTCGTCATCACGCACGCTGATGAACGCGGTACCGCCGGTCGGCAGCACTTCGCTGGCGCCCATTTGGGCTTTGGCAAACGCTTCACCGAAGGTGTCGCCCACGCCCATCACTTCACCCGTGGACTTCATCTCCGGGCCCAGGATCGGGTCCACGCCAGGGAATTTGGCGAATGGGAACACCGCCTCTTTCACACTGTAGAAGTTCGGAATGATTTCTTTGGTGAAACCGATTTCCTTCAGGGTTTTACCGGCCATCACGCGAGCCGCGATCATCGCCAGGGAAACACCGATGCACTTCGATACGAACGGTACGGTACGGGAAGCGCGCGGGTTGACTTCGATGACGTAGATGTCTTCGCCTTGCAGCGCCAACTGAACGTTCATCAGGCCGACAACGCCCAGTTCCAGGGCCATTTTCTTGACCTGTTCGCGCATCTCGTCCTGGATGTGTGCAGGCAGCGAGTACGGCGGCAGGGAGCATGCGGAGTCACCGGAGTGAACGCCGGCCTGCTCGATGTGTTGCATGATCGCGCCGATCACCACGTCGGTGCCGTCGCAGACTGCATCCACGTCCATTTCGATGGCGCAGTTGAGGAAGTGGTCGAGCAGCACCGGGCTGTCGTTGGACACTTTCACCGCGTCGCGCAGGTAGCGCTTGAGCTCTTCTTCTTCGTAAACGATTTCCATCGCGCGGCCGCCCAGTACGTAGGACGGACGAACCACCAGCGGGTAACCGATCTTGCTTGCGGCACGAATCGCTTCGTCTTCGCTGCGCACGGTGGCGTTTGGCGGCTGACGCAGGTTCAGGCGCTCGACCATTTGCTGGAAGCGCTCACGGTCTTCGGCACGGTCGATGGCGTCAGGGCTGGTGCCGATGATCGGTACGCCAGCTTCTTCCAGGGCACGCGCCAGTTTCAGCGGGGTTTGGCCGCCGTACTGGACGATCACGCCTTTTGGCTTCTCGACGCGGCAGATTTCCAGCACGTCTTCCAGGGTCACTGGTTCGAAGTACAGGCGATCGGAGGTGTCGTAATCGGTCGAAACGGTTTCCGGGTTGCAGTTGACCATGATGGTCTCGTAACCGTCGGCGCGCAGGGCCAGTGCCGCGTGTACGCAGCAGTAGTCGAACTCGATGCCCTGGCCAATACGGTTAGGACCGCCGCCCAGGATCATGATCTTGTCGCGGCCCGTCGGTGCGGCTTCGCACTCTTCCTCGTACGTCGAGTAGAGGTAAGCGGTGTCGGTGGCGAACTCGGCCGCGCAGGTGTCAACGCGCTTGTAGACCGGGAAAATCTCAAGCTTGTGACGGTGGCGACGCAGCGCCTTCTCGGTCACGCCCAGCAGCTTGGCCAGACGCATGTCGGAGAAGCCTTTGCGCTTGAGGCGGAACATCACGTCACGGTCGATGCTGGCCAGACCCAGGGTCTTGACCTTCTCCTCTTCCTTGATCAGATCTTCGATCTGCACCAGGAACCACGGGTCGATCATGTTCATGCCGAAGATGTCTTCGACCGACAGACCGGCGCGGAACGCGTCAGCCACGTACCAGATACGCTCGGCACCCGGCACGGTCAGTTCGCGCTTGAGGATGCTCATGCTTTCCGGATTGCTCAGGTCGAGCTTCTCGTCCAGGCCGCAAACGCCCACTTCCAGACCGCGCAGGGCTTTCTGCAGGGATTCCTGGAAAGTCCGGCCGATGGCCATGACTTCACCCACCGACTTCATTTGAGTGGTCAGGCGCGCGTCGGCTTTCGGGAATTTCTCGAAGGCGAAGCGTGGCAGCTTGGTCACAACGTAGTCGATGGACGGCTCGAAGGATGCAGGAGTCGCGCCGCCGGTGATTTCGTTCTGCAGCTCGTCGAGGGTGTAGCCGATCGCCAGCTTGGCGGCGATACGCGCAATCGGGAAACCAGTGGCTTTCGAGGCCAGCGCCGAAGAGCGGGATACACGCGGGTTCATCTCGATCACGACCATACGGCCAGTGTCCGGGCAGATGCCAAACTGAACGTTGGAGCCGCCGGTTTCCACGCCGATCTCACGCAGTACCGCCAACGAGGCGTTACGCATGATCTGGTATTCCTTGTCCGTCAGGGTTTGTGCCGGAGCCACGGTGATCGAGTCACCGGTGTGCACGCCCATCGGGTCAAAGTTTTCGATGGAGCAGACGATGATGCAGTTGTCCTTCTTATCGCGGACAACCTCCATCTCGTACTCTTTCCAGCCGATCAGGGATTCGTCGATCAGCAGCTCTTTGGTCGGCGACAGGTCGAGGCCGCGGGCGCAGATTTCTTCGAACTCTTCACGGTTGTAAGCGATACCGCCACCGGTGCCGCCCATGGTGAAGGACGGACGGATGATGCACGGGAAGCCAAGCTTCTCGAGGACCACGTTGGCCTCTTCCATGCTGTGGGCGATACCCGAACGCGGGCAGTCCAGGCCGATGGATTTCATCGCCTTGTCGAAGCGCGAACGGTCTTCAGCCTTGTCGATGGTGTCTGCGTTGGCGCCGATCATCTCTACGCCGAACTTCTCCAGAACGCCTTCGCGCTCCAGATCCAGTGCACAGTTCAGAGCGGTCTGGCCACCCATGGTCGGCAGCAGCGCGTCCGGACGCTCTTTCTCGATGATCTTGGCAACGGTCTGCCACTTGATCGGCTCGATGTACGTGGCGTCAGCCATGTCCGGGTCGGTCATGATGGTCGCTGGGTTGGAGTTCACCAGGATGACGCGGTAACCCTCTTCGCGCAGGGCTTTACAGGCCTGGGCGCCGGAGTAGTCGAATTCGCAGGCCTGGCCGATCACGATCGGGCCAGCGCCGAGAATCAGGATGCTTTTAATGTCTGTACGTTTTGGCATGGGTTTGTCACTCAAATCCGCAGGTCAGTCGGCAAGCCGTCTTGTTCAATCTTTGAAGCCTTGAGGGGGTCGCCGGTTGCGGGACCACCCTCAAGCTTTGCTACATCAAGGTGAGCGATTAGCGTCGCTTGGCCATTTCATTGATGAAGCGATCAAACAGTGGTGCTACGTCGTTCGGGCCAGGGCTGGCTTCAGGGTGACCCTGGAAGCTGAACGCGCTCTTGTCGGTACGCTCGATGCCTTGCAGGGTGCCATCGAACAGCGATTTGTGGATCGCGCGGACGTTGGCTGGCAGGGTCGTTTCGTCTACCGCGAAACCGTGGTTCTGGCTGGTGATCATCACAACACCGGTATCCAGATCCTGGACAGGGTGGTTGGCACCGTGGTGGCCGTGACCCATTTTCAGGGTCTTGGCACCGGAGGCCAGGGCCAGCAGTTGGTGACCAAGGCAGATACCGAAGACCGGAATTTCGGTTTCCAGCACGTCTTTGATCGCCTGGATCGCGTAGTCGCAAGGCTCCGGGTCACCAGGGCCGTTGGACAGGAACACGCCGTCCGGCTTCAATGCCAGCGCTTCAGCAGCGGGTGTCTGTGCCGGCACCACGGTCACGCGACAACCGCGCTCGACCAGCATGCGCAGGATGTTCAGCTTGACGCCGTAGTCGTAGGCAACCACGTGGTACGGCAGCTCAGAGGCTTCGATGGTTGCGTGGCTGTCGGTTTTCAAATCCCAGACAGTCGAGCGCCACTCGTATTTCTCTTTGGTGCTGACGACTTTCGCCAGGTCCATGCCTTTGAGGCCAGGAAAACCCTGAGCGGCTGCGATGGCGGCTTCTTCGGAAATGTTGTCACCGGCCATGATGCAACCGTTCTGCGCGCCTTTTTCACGCAGGATGCGCGTCAGGCGGCGAGTGTCGATACCAGCGATTGCCACAACGTTGTTGGCTTTCAGGTAGTCGGACAGAGACATCGTGTTACGCCAGTTGCTCGCAACCAGTGGCAGGTCACGGATAACCAGGCCCGCGGACCAGACTCGGTCGGACTCGGCGTCTTCCGGCGTGGTGCCGGTGTTGCCGATGTGCGGGTAAGTCAGGGTAATGATCTGTTGGGCGTAGGAAGGATCGGTAAGGATTTCCTGATAGCCGGTCATGGCGGTGTTGAACACCACCTCTCCAACGGTCTGACCGTCGGCTCCAATGGCTTCGCCGCGAAAAATGCTGCCATCAGCAAGGGCGAGTATGGCTGGCTTAGTCAAGAAGACCTCCCGTAAATAAAGCCTGAAAGGGCGATCGCAGGTTGTAAAAAAGCGGAGTGACGTATGGACACGTCACCCCGCTTCTTCACCGAATAATTCTGCGCGCTTTTAGTGGACACACTAAAGCTGTAGCTTACAGAAAAAGGCATTTTTGGTCTACCGCCAATGAGCCTTAAAGGCCGGGGAATGCGACAGGACGTCGCTTGGCGTAATAAAATCGGGTCCGAACGCCGTGTTGGAACCCGATTTCGGGGGCATCTTAACGCAGATCGAGCACGTCTTGCATGTCGTAAAGACCCGGCTCACGACCGTCCAGCCACAACGCAGCACGTACCGCCCCCTTGGCGAAGGTCATGCGACTGGACGCTTTATGCGTGATCTCCAGTCGCTCACCCTCACAGGCGAACAGCACCGTATGATCGCCGACCACATCACCACCGCGAACAGTGGCAAAGCCGATCGTTTCACGTTCGCGAGCACCGGTATGGCCTTCACGGCCATAGACCGCAACCTTCTGCAGATCACGATCCAGCGCGCTTGCGATGACTTCGCCCATGCGCAGAGCCGTACCTGAAGGCGCATCGATCTTGTGCCGATGATGAGCCTCGATGATCTCGATATCCGCATCATCACCCAGCACACGAGCAGCCATGTCGAGCAGCTTCAGCGACAGGTTTACACCGACACTGAAATTGGCCGCGAACACGATCGGAATATCCTTGCCGGCCTCGGCCAGCAACTGCTTCTGCGCGGCGTCCAACCCTGTCGTGCCGATCACCATGGCCTTGCCCGCCTTACGGCAGAACGCCAGGTTTTTCAGCATGACTTCCGGGAGCGTAAAGTCGATCAACACGTCGAACTCATCAGCCACCGCATCCAGATTGCCGGACAGTGGAACGCCGATACGCCCCAGCGAGGCCAGCTCACCAGCATCCACGCCAATCAGCGTGCTGCCGGGGCGTACGATGGCTGCCGTCAGCCCGGTCAGCGGCGCGCGTTGCTGCACCGCCTCGACCAGAATCTTGCCCATGCGCCCGGCAGCGCCCATCACAGCTATACGTCGCATGCCGACTCCTTACAAATCGCCGAAGAAGCGCTTCACGCCTTCGAACCAACCAGTGGTTTTGGGCGAATGGCTGTTGTCATCCGCCAGCGAGCTACGGAACTCTTCCAGCAGTTCGCGCTGACGACGCCCCAGATTGACCGGGGTTTCGACCGCCACTCGGCACATCAAGTCACCAGCACCGCCGCCGCGCACTGGCGCAACGCCCTTGCCGCGAACACGGAACTGCTTGCCGGTCTGAGTCCCTTCAGGGATTTTCAGTTTGACTCGACCATCAAGGGTCGGAATCTCCAGCTCACCACCCAGCGCAGCATCGACAAAACTGATTGGCACTTCGCAGAACAGGTGCTTGCCGTCGCGCTGGAAGATCGCGTGCTCACGCACGTTGATCACCACGTACAGATCGCCCGTCGGGCCACCCTGAGCACCCGCCTCGCCTTCGCCGGACAGACGAATGCGGTCACCGGTATCGACACCGGCCGGTACTTTCACCGAGAGGGTCTTGTACTCTTCGACACGACCTTGACCGTCGCACGAGTCGCACGGATCGGAAATGATCTTGCCCTGGCCATGGCAGCGCGGGCACGTCTGCTGTACCGAGAAAAAGCCCTGTTGCATACGGACTTGACCGATACCACCACACGTCGGGCAAGTGATCGGCGAGGAGCCTTTCTTGGCACCCGATCCGTCGCACGGCTTGCAGTTGACCAATGTCGGAACACGGATATTCACGGTCGTACCGCGCACCGCTTCTTCCAGATTCAGTTCCAGGGTGTAACGCAGGTCACTGCCGCGCTGAGCGCCGCCACGAGCACCGCCGCGACCGCCGCCGAAGAAGTCACTGAAGACATCACCAAAGATGTCGGAGAAGTTCTGACCGCCAAACCCGGCACCGCCGCCACCCATGCTTGGGTCGACACCGGCATGACCGTACTGGTCGTACGCCGCGCGCTTGCTGGAATCGGACAGCACTTCGTAGGCCTCGTTGGCCTCCTTGAACATATCTTCCGACGCTTTGTCATCGGGATTACGGTCCGGGTGGTGCTTCATCGCCAGGCGACGGTAGGCCTTTTTCAGGTCTGCTTCGCTTGAGCCACGCTCAACACCCAATACTTCGTAATAGTCACGCTTTGCCATAAGTCTTTGCACTCTTAAGGACGTTCGGCAAACCTCTCCTGAGCCTTGCCAAACTCGTTGAGCCCCAATACAGGCCCGGACCCAACTCACGTCAATTCAACGATCCTGGTCTTTGATTCGATGCGGTACTTTCAGCTCGAAAAGCAGGAGCATTCCCGGCCATACCGCCAACACACGAGCTTTGTCGCATGCTGTAAAAATTCGCTAACTCCAGACACGCCAACGCGGGAGCAAGCCCCCGCGCGGCGACATCCTACCAGTCACTGCCTGAAGGCAGTCAACCGGCCGACCAACAACTTACTTGTGGTCTTTGACTTCTTCGAACTCAGCGTCGACGACGTCGTCAGCCTTCTCAGCCGATTCGCCTTGCGGTGCAGCACCTTCAGCAGGTTGAGCCTGCTCGGCGTACATCTTCTGCGCTACTGGAGCGGAGACTTTCGACAGCTCTTCAACCTTGGCTTCGATTGCAGCTTTGTCGTCGCCTTTGACAGCGGCTTCCAGCGCAACAACAGCAGCTTCGATTGCAGTCTTTTCTTCAGCAGTCACTTTATCGCCAGCGTCTGCGACCATTTTGCGAGTCGAGTGAACCAGCGCATCGCCCTGGTTGCGAGCGGTTGCCAGCTCTTCGAACTGACGATCTGCGTCGACGTTGGCTTCAGCATCGCGAATCATCTGCTGAATTTCTTCCTCGGACAGACCGGAGTTGGCCTTGATCACGATCGACTGAGTCTTGCCGGTAGCCTTGTCTTTGGCGCCTACGTGCAGAATGCCGTTGGCGTCGATGTCGAAGGTCACTTCAATTTGTGGCACACCACGTGGTGCTGGTGGAATCTCGGCCAGGTCGAACTTGCCCAAAGACTTGTTCTGAGCGGCTTGCTTACGCTCACCTTGCAGAACGTGAATGGTCACAGCGCCCTGGTTGTCGTCGGCAGTCGAGAACACTTGCGATTTCTTGGTAGGAATCGTGGTGTTTTTCTCGATCAGCGCAGTCATCACGCCCCCCATGGTTTCGATACCCAGAGTCAGCGGGCTAACGTCCAGCAGCAGAACGTCTTTCACGTCACCGGCCAATACTGCGCCCTGGATAGCAGCACCCATGGCAACCGCTTCGTCCGGGTTCACATCTTTACGCGCTTCTTTACCGAAGAACTCGGTCACCAGTTTCTGAACCAGTGGCATACGGGTCTGGCCGCCGACCAGGATCACGTCATTGATGGCGCCAATTTCGATGCCAGAGTCTTTCAGAGCGATGCGGCAAGGTTCGATGGTGCGTTGAACCAGGTCTTCTACCAGCGCTTCGAGCTTGGCGCGGGAGATTTTCACGTTCAAGTGCTTAGGACCGGTGGCGTCTGCAGTGATGTACGGCAGGTTCACGTCGGTCGAATTGCTCGAAGACAGCTCGATCTTGGCTTTTTCAGCGGCTTCTTTCAGGCGCTGCATGGCCAGCGGGTCGCCCTTAAGGTTCATGCCGCTTTCTTTCTTGAATTCGTCAACGAGGTAGTCGATCAGACGAATGTCAAAGTCTTCACCGCCCAGGAACGTGTCACCGTTGGTGGCCAGTACTTCGAACTGGTGCTCGCCATCGACTTCAGCGATTTCGATCACGGAAACGTCGAAAGTACCGCCGCCCAAGTCGTAAACGATCACGGTGTGATCGCCCTTCGCCTTGTCCATACCGTAAGCCAGAGCGGCTGCGGTTGGTTCGTTGATGATACGTTTTACGTCCAGGCCCGCGATGCGGCCGGCGTCTTTGGTGGCTTGACGCTGGCTGTCGTTGAAGTAGGCCGGAACGGTAATCACCGCTTCGGTCACTGGCTCGCCGAGGTAGTCTTCGGCGGTCTTCTTCATTTTCTTCAGAATTTCAGCCGAGATTTGTGGCGGCGACATTTTCTGGCCGTTCACTTCAACCCACGCATCGCCGTTATCAGCCTTGGCGATTTTGTACGGGACCATCTTGATGTCTTTCTGTACGACTTCTTCGTCGAACTTACGACCGATCAGACGCTTCACCGCATACAGGGTGTTGTGCGGATTGGTCACAGCCTGACGCTTGGCCGATTGGCCAACGAGGATTTCACCATCGTTGGCGTAAGCGATGATCGACGGCGTGGTACGCGTGCCTTCAGCGTTTTCAATAACTTTGGCTACGCCGTTTTCAAGCACGGAGACGCAGGAGTTGGTAGTCCCCAGGTCGATACCGATAATTTTGCCCATGTTCACTCTCCCGAAACTTTGGATTTGGTTGCCGCAGCAGTGGTGGCTAACTGCGGTAGCACTTAAACGCTTGACTTCTAAATGGGGGCCTTGCGGCTAATTTCAAGCCTGCTCGTCAATCGAAGGCGAAACCGGTGCCGGCGCCTTGCTGACCACGACCATGGCCGGGCGCAGCAGGCGACCGTTGAGCTGATAGCCCTTCTGGAACACCTTGAGCACGCTGTTTGGCTCGACGTCGGCGCTTTCCTGCATCGCCATTGCCTGGTGCTGAACGGCGTTGAACGGTTCGCCATGCGGATCGATCGCTTCCAGCTGATAACGCTTCAGGGTGTCCTGGAACATTTTCAGGGTCAGCTCGATGCCTTCGCGCATCGGACGAATGCTTTCGTCGTCCGGGCTGGACAACTCCAGACCACGCTCCAGGCTGTCGATGATCGGCAACAAGTCACCGGCGAATTTCTCCAGTGCGAATTTGTGAGCCTTTTCGACATCCTGCTCGGCGCGACGGCGGACGTTCTGCAGATCAGCCGCTACACGCAAAGCCTGATCATGAGCGCCAGCCAATTGCTCTTCGAGCACTTGAACACGAGCCGCCAGTTCATCACCCGAGTCCTGGGCAGCCTGATCGGCGTCTAGATTTTGCGTATCCACTGTCTGTTCGTCAGCCATAGATTTCTCCTTTCAATATCGTCCGCGAGCTCAACTCGCGCTTCTGCCCAGCTATATGGGGCCGCAAAATTCAGCTTCAAGGGGCGCGGATTTATTAACCCTACAAAAAACAGCTGCATTGTCATTCCCGGGCGCACTAAGGATTTCGTCGGATCAAGCAAATCGAGCTAAGGGAGGGCATTGTCAGCCAGAAACAAAACACTGTATAAATAACCAGACCTAAAGCCTGGGAGCGGCCTTTATGCTGGTGCACCTGTCCGTACATAACTACGCCATCGTTGAACATCTCGATCTCGAACTCGATCGCGGGATGAGCGTGATCACCGGGGAAACCGGCGCCGGCAAGTCGATCATGCTCGACGCCCTCGGCCTGACCCTGGGCGATCGCGCCGACAGTGGCGTGGTCCGTCCCGGCGCCGACAAGGCCGATATCCTGGCAACCTTCGATCTGGTCGATATTCCGGAAGCCAGCACCTGGCTGGCCGAGCGTGACCTGGAGAGCGATGGCCCGTGCATCCTGCGCCGGGTGATCACCGCTGAAGGACGCTCGCGTGGCTACATCAACGGTACGCCTTGCCCCCTCGGCGACCTCAAAGCCCTGGGCGAGCTGCTGATCGATATCCACAGCCAGCATGAACACCAATCCCTGCTCAAGACCGACACGCACCGCCGCCTGCTCGACGAGTACGCTGGTGCAACGGACCTTGCCCGCCAGGTACACCTGGCCGCCCAACGCTGGCGCCAGACCCGCCAGGAGCTGGAACGCCTTTCCAATTCCGGCGACGAGCAGCGCGCTCGCCATCAATTGCTCAGTTATCAACTCGAAGAGCTGGAAAACCTCGGCCTCGGCGAAAACGAGCTGGAGCAGCTGGAACAGGAACACAAGAACCTGACCAACGCCGAAACCCTGCTGGGCATTTGCCGGCAGGTGGTCGAGCAATGCAGCGAAAGTGATTCCGGGAATGTGCTGAACGCGCTCACCGCCAGCCTCAATCGCCTTTCGAGCGTCAACAATTCGATTGGGGCCCTGGGTGAAGCCAGCAGCCTGCTGACCAGTGCGCAGATCCAGGTCGAAGAAGCCGTGGGAGAACTGAACCGCTTCCTTGATAACTTCGATGCCGATCCAGCGCGTCTTCAGTACCTGGAGGAACGCCTTGATGCGATCTATACCATGGCGCGCAAACACCGCATCCAGCCGACCGAAGTGGCCGAGATGCAGCAGCGCTTGCTGGATGAAATCGAAACCCTGAATGCCAACGACGAATCCATCGAGCAACTGAGCGATGAACTGGCCTCCTATGCCCGTCATTATCAGGAGAAGGCTCGGGAGCTGAGCGACTTGCGCCATCAGGCGTCGAGCAGCCTGGCCAGCGCCGTGGAGCAGGAAATCCAGCGACTGGGCATGCCCGGCGGGCGCTTCACCATCGAACTGCGCCCCAACAGTAGCGATGAACTGCTGCCCAATGGGCTTGAGCAGGTAGAGCTGCTGGTGAGCGCCAACCCCGGCCAGCCATTAAAAGCCCTGGCCAAAGTAGCCTCGGGCGGTGAGCTGTCACGGATCAGCCTGGCAATTCAGGTGATCACCGCGCAGACCTCCCGCGTACCGACCCTGGTGTTCGACGAAGTGGACGTGGGCATCGGTGGTCCGACCGCCGAAATCGTGGGCCAATTGCTGCGTCGACTTGGGGAGCGCGGACAGGTATTGACGGTAACTCACTTGCCGCAAGTAGCAGCGCAGGGACATCAACATCTATTCGTACACAAAGTGCGCGGCGAAGATGCCACTCACACAGCCGTCTCCAAGCTGAGCAAAAACGATCGTGTAGAAGAAGTGGCGCGAATGCTGGGAGGCATCGACCTTACAAAGGAATCTCTGGCTCACGCCAGGAAAATGGTCGTCACCGCGAAAATTTGAAACCAGCAGAAAGCACGAAGGCGACCCTGGGGTCGCCTTCGCTCGTTTCGCGAACCTCAAGTTCGCGCGACATGCTTACTTTTTCTTGCGCACGTACAGCACAAGATTGTGGTCAACCATCTCGAAGCCATACTTGTCGACGATTGCCTTCTGCAGTCGCTCGATTTCTTCGTCGAAGAATTCGATCACTTCACTGGTCTCGACGTTGACCATATGGTCGTGATGCTTGCCGTCGTCCAGTTCGAAGACCGCATGGCCCCCGTCGAAGTTGTGCCGCACCACAAGGCCAGCTGCCTCGAACTGGGTCAAGACACGGTAAACCGTGGCCAGACCGACGTCCTCACCAGCCTCCATCAGCGCCTTGTAGACATCTTCGGCACTCATGTGGCGTTGCTCGGCGGAATCGAGCATTTGCAGAATTTTGACCCGTGGAAGGGTCACTTTGAGGCCGGCTTTGCGTAGTTCGCTATTTTCAACCATGGTCAGCTTTCTCGCGATGCTGCTTCGCAGCTTCTCTTAATGCGGGTATGATCGGCGTTTACGTTGTCCCAGCCAAGATAGTGGAAGTCGCCCACCGATGCAAAACACCAAGCTCTTGCTAACCAGTTTCACCTTTGTGGGACTGCTCGCACTCGCCGGTTGTTCATTCCCCGGGGTTTACAAAATCGACATCCAGCAGGGCAATGTCGTCACGCAGGACATGATAGACCAGTTACGCCCGGGAATGACCCGCAAGCAAGTACGGTTTATCATGGGCAACCCTCTGTTGACCGACACGTTCCATGCCGATCGCTGGGATTATCTGTACAGCCTGCAACCGGGTGGCGGTGAACGCCAACAGGAACGCATTAGCGTTATCTTCAACCCAAATGACCAGCTTGTCAGCCTCTCTGGTGATTTCATGCCAGGCGTGAGCCGCGACGAAGCCATTCTCGGCAAGGACAGCGGCACTACAGTTGCTGAGCCAGCAGAAAACGCCGAGAAGCCGAAACCAGAAAAACCGGTCAAGCCAGGCTCGTTGCTGGACCAGATCCAGAAGGACGTCGACGGTGTAGAAACCGTTCCAGTCCCGACTCCAGAACCTCTGGAAACCTCGCCGCAATAATTTGCGACGCAATAAAAAACCCGGCATGTCCGGGTTTTTTATTGTCCAGCATTTGAGCGAGTCACTGATTCCGGGTTTTGGCCTCAGCAGCCTTGGCTGCGCGCAACCGACGAACCTCTTTCGGATCGGCCAGCAATGGCCGGTATATCTCGATGCGATCACCGGCCTGGACAGCATGCTTGCCCGGATCAGCGATCACTTTACCGAAGATCCCCACCGGGCAGCTGGCCAAATCCAGCTCGGAAAACACCTCTCCGATGCCTGACTTCAGCAAGGCCGCCCGCACAGTTGTGCCTGCCGGTACCGACACCGACAGGAGCACCTGACGATCAATGGCGGCATACACCACCTCAACGTCGATCACGGCCTCAACCATGCATCTGTTTGGCGCGCTGGCAGAAGGCATCCACCAGCGTATTGGCCGCCTGATTGAACAACGGCCCCAGGGTCGCGCGGATAATCGGACCGGCGTAATCGAACGACAGGTCCAGACTGATCTTGCAGGCTTTCTCGCCCAACGGCTTGAACACCCAGACGCCATGCAATTGATTGAACGGGCCTTCCTCGAGGTTCATCTCGATCGAATGCCCAGGCACCAGCGTGTTGCGCGTTACGAAGTGCTGGCTGAGTCCACCCTTGGCCACGCCGACGCTGGCGCGCATATGCTCAGGAGAACTCTCCAGCACTTCGGCCGAGGAGCACCATGGCAGGAATTCCGGATAACGGGCCACGTCGTTGACCAGGTCATACAGCGCTTGCGCCGGATACGGCAGCAGGGCCGAACGTTGAATGTGTGTCGTCATGTCAGCGTCACTTCCACAGCTGGGCGGCAAACACTACGAGAATGCCGATGGGCGCCACATAGCGCATCAAGAACAAGGACAGGGCGAACAACGCAGGGTTGCGGATCGACAACTCGTCGCGTACCGCTTCACGCCCCATCACCCAGCCTGCAAACACCACGAAACACAAACCACCGAGTGGCAACATGATCCGCGAGGTGAAGAAATCGATCACACCAAAGAAGTCCAGGCCACCGGCCGCACCCCATTGATAGAGGTGGAACATCCCGCCTTCGTTCACGAAAAACTTGGCTTCCTTCCAGATACTGAAGGAAAACACCGTGCCCAGACCGAAAAACCAGCAGATAAATGCCAGCCAAAAGGTCACCCAGGCGCGGCTGACTTTCGTGCGCTCAACCAGGTAAGCCACCATCGGTTCAAGCAAGGAAATCGCCGAGCTCCAGGCTGCAATCGCTACGAGCACGAAGAACACTACGCCCATCAACTGACCAAACGCTACGTTACCAAAAGCAAATGGCAGGCTGACGAACATCAGGCCAGGGCCCTCGCTCGGGTTCAGGCCTGCGGCAAACACGATCGGAAACAATGCCAGACCAGCGACCAGGGAAACGAAGGTATCGAGCAATGCCACGCCGACGATGGTACCGGAAATCGATGAGTTCTTCGGCATATAGGCGCCGTAGATCATGATCGAGCCGACGCCCACGCTCAGGGAAAAAAACGCGTGCCCCATGGCGGGCAGCAAGCCGTCGAGTACTTTTTCCGGGTGGAAGTCGAACATGAAATGCACGCCTTCCATGAAATGGCCGGTGGTCATGCTGTAGCCCAGCAGCACCAGAATCATCACAAATAGAAGCGGCATCATGATCCGCAGACTGCGCTCCAGGCCCGCGACCACCCCTTTGGCAATCACGACCGCCGACAGCAGCATAAATATTGTGTGCCAAAGTGTCAGGCGCCATGGATCGGCGATCACATTGCCAAAGTAGGCGCCAACCTGGTCAGCCGTCACGCCCTGGAAGTCGCCTCGGCCCATGTCGATGATGTAATCCAGCGACCAGCCGCCGACCACACTATAGAAAGACAGAATCAGCAACGCCGTGATCATTCCGGCAAATGCGCCCCAGGACCACTTCGTCGAATGCCCGGCTTCCAGCGCCAATACCTTCAGGGCGTTGGCCGGGCTCTGCCGTGCACGGCGACCGATCAGGGTTTCGGCCAGCATGACCGGCACACCGATCAACGCGATACAGGCCAGGAACATCAGCACGAAGGCGCCGCCGCCATAGACGCCGACCATGTACGGGAATTTCCAGATACTACCCAGGCCCACGGCCGAACCGGTCGCGGCGAGTATGAAGACCCAGCGGCTAGCCCAACTGCCGTGGACAGAAACCTTGTCTGTCGACATCGTTATCACGCCCAAGCGTTCAAAAAAGAGGCCGCATTGTCCGGGATTCAATCAACCTGCTCAAGCACGTAGCGATACCGTAGCCGACTCGCGTGCAACTCCCTATAATGCCGCCCCTATGGCTAAACAGAAGAAACACCCAACAGGGACCATCGCGCAAAATAAAAAGGCGCGACACGATTACTTCATCGAGCATAAGTTCGAGGCTGGTCTGGTCCTGGCCGGCTGGGAAGTAAAAAGTCTGCGGGCAAGCAAGCTGCAACTGGTCGACAGTTACGTGCTGCTCAAGGATGGCGAAGCCTGGCTGCTCGGCAGCCACATTACGCCGCTGATGACCGCCAGCACCCACGTCATCGCTGATCCGACCCGCACCCGCAAATTGCTGCTCAACCGGCGCGAGCTGGAAAAGCTGGCCACGGCCGTGCAGCAAAAAGGTTACGCCTGCGTGTGCCTGTCCTGGTACTGGAGCAAGCACATGGTCAAGTGCGAGATCGCTCTGGGCAAGGGCAAGAAGGAATACGACAAGCGTGATACCGAACGCGAACGCGATGCCGGTCGCGAGTTGCAGCGTGCGGTGCGCAACAAGGGCAAGGAAGAATAATTTTCTTTCTGCCTGAAGCCGCCTTCGCGAGCAAGCCCGCTCCCACATTGGATCTGTGAACGACTTAGATCCAATGTGGGAGCGGGCTTGCTCGCGAAGGCGATCGCACAACCATCACAAAACCCACTGACTACGTCCCCTTGCGCCGCTCCGCCCGAGCCATGCGCTGCACTTCCTGACGCACTTCTTCCAGCACTTCCTGCACATACAAGATATGTCGGCTGGAGACTTCCCGCGCCTGTTCGGCCCGTCCTTCAATAATCGCCAGGTACAACTCCCGGTGCTGTGTGATCAGCATGTCGCGGGTTTCCGTACGCTGCTTGTACATTCCGCCGATGTTGGTCACCACGTTACGCTTGAGCAGATCGAATAACCCTCGAATGGTGTGCAGCAACACCGCGTTGTGACTGGCTTCAGCAATTGCCAGGTGGAATTTCGCATCCGCCGCGCCCTCTTCCGCACGGCTCACCTCGTCGTGGCGCGTATAGCAGTCCTGCAATTCGTTGAAGGCCGCGGTCAATCGCTCGCGATCAACGTCCGTAGCGCGCATGGCTGCGTAATAGGCGCAGGAGGCTTCCAGGGTGTGACGAAATTCCAGCAGATCGCGCTGCGCTTCAGGGTTGCTTTCCAGCAGATGCAGCAGCGGATCGCTGAAGGTTGTCCCCAGCGACTCCACCACATAATTGCCGCCGCCCTGGCGACTGACCAGCAAGCCCTTGGCCGCCAGTTTCTGAATCGCTTCGCGCAACGAAGGGCGCGACACGCCGAACTGCTCGGCCAACGCACGTTCGGCCGGCAAGCGCTCACCCGCCTTCAGCGTGCCCTCGAGAATCATCCCCTCGAGCTGCTCGACAATATCGTCAGACAAACGGCGCTGACGAATCTGATCAAACCCCATAACTCATTTCTCCACGATCCCGACGGCTCGTCGGGGCCTCTATTCTGGCCTATCAGCGCTGCATCAGCACCTGCCAGAAGGCATTTGATCGAGCGGACCAGATGACTTCTGCACCGCGTATTCGACAAAAGTTTTAGGACGGCAAATTGACACGCCGCTTACAAGGCTTTTACTCTAGCCAACAGCGATTGTAAATTGGTATTACTAATTATCCAAGAACGCTGACCAGTGCCTGACCAACAACAATTAGGGGCCACCCCATATGCAAACCTGGCAACAGCTCTATTCTCCGCTCGGCAGTCTCGGCGTGTCCGCGCTCGCGGCCGTTATCCCCATCGTGTTTTTCTTCCTGGCATTAGCCGTGTTCCGACTTAAAGGGCACGTGGCCGGCAGCATCACGCTGGCCTTGTCCATTGCCGTGGCGATCTTCGCCTTCCAGATGCCGGTCGACATGGCCTTCGCCGCCGCCGGCTATGGTTTCGCCTACGGTCTGTGGCCGATTGCCTGGATCATCGTGGCGGCGGTATTCCTCTACAAACTGACGGTCAAGAGTGGTCAGTTCGAAGTGATCCGCAGCTCGGTACTGTCGATCACCGACGACCAGCGCCTGCAAGTCCTGCTGATCGGCTTCTGCTTCGGCGCCTTCCTGGAAGGTGCAGCCGGTTTCGGTGCGCCGGTCGCGATTACCGCCGCCCTGTTGGTAGGACTGGGCTTCAACCCGCTGTACGCCGCGGGGCTGTGCCTGATCGCCAACACCGCACCGGTCGCTTTCGGTGCCCTGGGGATTCCGATCATCGTCGCCGGGCAAGTGACCGGTATCGACGCGTTCAAGATCGGCGCCATGACCGGCCGCCAACTGCCGCTGCTGTCTCTGTTCGTGCCGTTCTGGCTGGTGTTCATGATGGATGGCCTGCGCGGCGTTCGCGAAACCTGGCCGGCAGCTCTGGTAGCCGGTTTGAGCTTTGCCATTACCCAATACTTCACGTCGAACTTCATCGGCCCGGAACTGCCGGACATCACCTCGGCCCTGGCCAGCCTGATTTCCCTGACGCTGTTCCTGAAAGTCTGGCAGCCAAAGCGCGCCGCAGGCCAACACATTGTCGGTGCCGTCTCGGCTTCCGTAGTGGGCGCCAGCGCTGGCGGTTTCGGCCTGCCGCGCAGCACCGTGGCTTCGCCCTACAGCTTCGGTGAAATTCTCAAAGCCTGGTCACCGTTCCTGATCCTCACCGTGCTGGTGACCATCTGGACCTTGAAACCCTTCAAGGCGATGTTTGCCGCTGGCGGGTCGATGTACAGCTGGGTGTTTAACATCGCCATCCCGCACCTCGATCAATTGGTGTTCAAGGTTGCACCGATCGTGACCGCCCCGACCGCCCTCCCGGCGGTGTTCAAACTTGACCCGATTTCCGCGACCGGTACAGCGATTTTCTTCTCGGCGCTGATCTCGATGCTGGTGCTGAATATCAATGTAAGAACTGGTCTGACCACTTTGAAGGAGACCTTCTACGAACTGCGCTGGCCGATTCTGTCCATCGGCATGGTGCTCGCCTTTGCCTTCGTTACTAACTACTCGGGCATGTCCTCTACCATGGCGCTGGTTCTGGCAGGCACCGGTGCAGCATTCCCGTTCTTCTCGCCGTTCCTCGGCTGGCTGGGTGTGTTCCTGACCGGTTCCGACACCTCGTCCAACGCACTGTTCAGCTCGCTGCAAGCGACCACTGCGCACCAGATCGGCGTCAGCGATGTGTTGCTGGTTGCGGCGAACACCAGCGGTGGCGTGACCGGCAAGATGATCTCGCCACAATCGATCGCCGTCGCCTGCGCCGCGACCGGGCTGGTGGGCAAGGAATCGGATCTGTTCCGTTTCACCCTCAAGCACAGCCTATTCTTCGCAACAATCGTCGGCCTGATTACCTACATCCAGGCCTATTGGCTCACCGGCATGCTGGTGCACTAAGTACTACACGAAAAAAAGCAAAAACCGACGCCGGACCACGATTCCGGCGTCAGCTATTCACAACCCGGTCTGTAAGGCTGCTGAAAGCTTGCCTCTCTATATTCAGCAGCCTCAACAGACGGATAACCGGGACCACCCGGAGACACGCCTGATGAGCGAGCTTTTTTACAACGCTGTGCCGAATGCGACCCGCGTCGCCCCGCCACTGCCCGAGCCTCGGCAATACCCCAGCCAAAAACCGACACGGGTCTACCTGTTCGGAACCTGCGTGGTGGATTTGTTCTACCCGGAAGCCGGGATGGACGCGATTCACTTGCTGGAACGCGAAGGCATTCGTGTCGAGTATCCGCAGGGACAAAGCTGTTGCGGGCAACCGGCCTACACCTCGGGTTACACCGAGCAGGCGCGGACCGTGGCACGCTCGCAACTGGCGCTGTTTGCGGGGGACTATCCGGTGGTGGTGCCGTCGGGATCGTGTGCCGGGATGTTGCGCGAACATTACGCCGACTTGTTCAAGGACGAGCCGGAAACCTTGAAACAGGTTCAGGCGCTGGCTGCCCGGACTTATGAACTGGCCGAGTTTCTGTTGTTTGTCTGCAAGGTGCAGCTCAAGGACAGTGGCGAACCAGTCAAAGTGGCGTTGCACACGTCGTGCTCGGCACGCCGTGAAATGAACACCCACTTGCATGGCCGCGAGTTGTTGGCGCAGCTCCGAAACGTGGAGCGAGTCGACCACAGCCATGAAAGTGAATGCTGTGGCTTCGGTGGGACTTTCAGCGTCCGTATGCCAGACATTTCCGGCGCGATGGTGGCTGACAAGACCCGGTCGTTGAAGGAATCCGGCGCGCATCAGGTACTGAGTGCCGACTGCGGTTGCCTGATGAACATCAATGGCTCGCTGGAGAAACAGAAGGAAGCATTGCGCGGCCAACACCTGGCCAGCTTCCTTTGGCAGCGAACCGGAGGTGTTCTATGAACGCTTCCGCGATTATTCCTACGGTTGCCGTGGAAGAAGATTTTCGCATCCGGGCTCACAAGGCGTTGGATGACAAGCAACTGCGAAACAACTTTCGCACTGCGATGGATTCACTGATGACAAAACGGGCAGCGTCCTTCAGCGATGCCCACGAAAGAGAACATTTGCGAGCGCTGGGCAATGCTGTCCGCGCCCGTGCGTTATCCAAGTTGCCCGACCTGCTCGAGCAGCTTGAACAGAACCTGACCCGCAACGGTGTGACAGTGCACTGGGCGGAAACGGTGGACGAGGCCAATGGCATCGTCTTATCGATCATCCGCGCTCACGAGGGGCGGCAAGTGATCAAGGGCAAATCGATGGTCAGCGAAGAGATGGAAATGAATCATTTCCTCGCTGAACAGGGCATTGAATGCCTGGAATCGGACATGGGCGAGTACATCGTCCAGCTCGACCACGAGAAGCCTTCACACATTATTATGCCGGCGATCCACAAGAATGCCGGTCAGGTCGCGTCCTTGTTCCACGACAAACTTGGCGTGGAATACACCAAGGACGTTGACCAACTCATTCAGATCGGTCGCAAGGTATTGCGGCAGAAATTCTTCGAAGCGGAAATCGGCGTCTCCGGCGTCAACTTCGCCGTGGCCGAAACCGGCACCTTGCTGCTGGTGGAAAACGAAGGCAACGGGCGCATGACCACCACGGTGCCACCGGTGCACATCGCCGTCACCGGCATCGAAAAAGTCGTGGAAAACCTGCGCGATGTGGTGCCGCTACTGTCTCTGCTGACACGTTCAGCCCTCGGACAGCCGATCACTACTTACGTCAACATGATCTCCGGCCCGCGCAAGGAGCATGAACTCGACGGCCCTCAGGAAGTGCACCTGGTATTGCTCGACAACGGTCGCAGCCAGGCCTTCGCCGACAGCGAATTGCGCCAGACCCTGAACTGCATCCGCTGCGGCGCCTGTATGAATCATTGCCCGGTCTACACCCGAATCGGCGGCCACGCCTATGGGGAGGTTTACCCTGGACCTATCGGAAAAATCATCACCCCGCACATGGTCGGCCTGGCGAAAGTCCCGGATCACCCGAGTGCCTCGTCGCTGTGTGGCGCCTGCGGTGAAGTCTGTCCGGTAAAAATTCCGATTCCGGCACTGCTGCGTCGCCTACGGGAAGAGAACGTCAAAGCCCCGGACAGCCCACATCAAGTGATGCGCGGCCAGGGCAGCAAGTACTCGCGCAAAGAACGGTTTATCTGGAATGCCTGGGCGAAGCTCAACAGTTCACCCACGCTTTATCGACTGTTCGGCTTCTTCGCCACTCGCTTGCGCGCACTGGCGCCGAGCAACGTCGGCCCCTGGACGCAAAACCACAGCGCACCGAAACCCGCTGCCCGCTCACTGCATGACATGGCCCGCGAACATCTGGCCAAACAGGGAGATCGCTGATGAGCGCCAAGCAAAATATCCTCGCCAAGTTACGGAAAAGTCTGACCGGCACCACGCCCGTGCCTGACGAGTTCGACGTCGAACTGGTGACAGCGCCCTACACATACACCGCCGAGCAACGCATCCCTCAGTTGCGCAAACTGATGGAAGCGGTGCACACCGAAATCCACCTGACGTCCGGCGAAGGTTGGCCTTCGTTGCTTGCTCAGTTGTTGCGGGACCGTCAGTTGCCGAGTTTGTTGATCGCGCCGACAACACCTCACGGTCAACGCGTCACTCAACACTGGGCGAAAAATCCTGACCTGCCGACACTCAAAGCCTACGACCGTCCGGTTGAAGAGTGGAAGACCGAACTGTTCAACGACACGCCGGCCAGCCTGACCAGCACCCTCGGTGCAATCGCCGCCACAGGTAGCCTGATTCTCTGGCCGACGCGGGAAGAACCACGCCTGATGAGCCTGGTGCCGCCAGTGCATTTCGCCCTGCTCAAGGCCAGTGAAATCCGCGACAACTTCTATCAAGTGCAGCAGGAATTCGAGTGGGCCCAAGGCATGCCAACCAACGCCCTGCTGGTGTCCGGCCCGTCGAAAACCGCTGACATCGAGCAAGTCCTGGCCTACGGTGCTCACGGCCCGAAAGACCTCGTGGTCATGATCCTGGAGGACCAATGAATCTACCCGCGGCTTTCCTGCGAGATGCGCAGCAACTGATTCCCCAGGAGCGACGTTTCGACGATCCGCTGTCGACCTTGGCCTTCGGCACCGACGCCAGTTTCTACCGGCTGATTCCGAAACTGGTGATTCGTGTCGAGTCCGAAGATGAAGTAGTCGCGCTGCTCAAACTGGCGCAACGGGATCGGGTCCCGGTGACCTTCCGTGCCGCCGGCACCAGCCTTTCCGGCCAGGCCATCAGTGACTCGGTGTTGATCGTCCTGGGGGATAACTGGAACGGTCGCGAGATCCGTGGCCAAGGCACGCAAATCCGTCTGCAACCGGGTGTGATCGGCGCACAGGCCAACGCATGGCTGGCACCGTTCGGGCGCAAGATCGGCCCGGACCCGGCTTCAATCAACGCCTGCAAAATCGGCGGCATCGTCGCCAACAATGCCAGTGGCATGTGCTGCGGCACGGCGCAAAACACCTATCACACGTTGGCTGGCATTCGTCTGGTGCTGGCCGACGGCAGCCGTCTCGATACTGAAGATGCGGCGAGTGTTGCGGCGTTTCGTGAGAGCCACGCTTCGCTGCTTGAACGCCTGGCAACGCTGGGCCGCGAGACCCGCGCCAATGCCGAATTGGCGGCGAGAATTCGCCACAAATACCGTCTGAAAAATACCACCGGGCTGTCACTCAATGCGCTGGTGGATTTCGACGAGCCTGTGGATATCTTGAGCCACTTGCTGGTGGGCTCCGAAGGCACCCTCGGCTTCATCAGCGCGGTGACTTACGACACGGTGATCGATCATCCGAACAAGGCCTCGGCGCTGATCGTGTTTCCGGACGTGGAGACCTGCTGCAACGCCGTGACCGTGCTGAAAAGCCAACCGGTATCAGCCGTCGAACTGCTGGACCGGCGCAGTCTGCGTTCGGTGCAGGACAAACCCGGCATGCCGGCTTTCGTACAACAGCTGTCGAACAATGCCTGCGCGCTACTGATCGAATCCCGCGCCGCATCGTCCACCTTGCTGCAGGAACAACTGGCGCACATCATGGCGTCGTTGACTTCTTTCCCGGTGGAAAAACAAGTCGACTTCACCGAAGACCCGGTAGAAAACGCCCGGCTCTGGGCGATCCGCAAAGACACCTTCCCCGCCGTCGGCGCGGTGCGCAAAACCGGCACCACAGTGATCATCGAAGACGTGACCTTCCCGGTGGAACAACTGGCCATCGGTGTAAACCGCTTGATCGAGCTGTTCGACAAACATCACTACGACGAAGCGATCCTTTTCGGACACGCACTGGAAGGGAATCTGCACTTCGTCTTCACCCAAGGCTTCAACAACCCGGAAGAAGTCGCACGCTATCAGGCGTTCATGGACGACGTGGCGCAACTCGTAGCGGTGGAATTCGGCGGCTCGCTGAAAGCCGAACACGGCACTGGGCGCAACATGGCACCCTTCGTCGAACTGGAATGGGGCAGCGATGCCTACCAGTTGATGTGGCAGCTTAAACGTCTGCTCGACCCTAATGGCATTCTCAACCCGGACGTGGTCCTCAGCGAGGATCCGCAGATCCACCTCAAGCATCTGAAGCCGTTGCCGGCCGCCGATGAAATTGTGGATAAGTGCATCGAGTGCGGCTTCTGCGAACCGGTCTGCCCGTCGAAAGGCCTCACCCTGAGCCCGCGGCAGCGCATCGTGATCTGGCGTGACATTCAGGCGAAGAAACGCGCTGGCGTGGACACCACCGAACTCGAAGCCGCTTACGAATACCAAGGCATCGACACCTGTGCCGCCACCGGCCTCTGCGCGCAACGTTGCCCTGTAGGAATCAACACCGGCGAGCTGGTGAAAAAGCTCCGCAGCCGGAAGGCAACGCATACGAAAACCGCCAATTGGCTGGAAGGCAATTTCGCCACTGCGCTGCAAGGCGCGCGCTTCACCCTGCACGTGGCCAACGGTGCACGGATGCTGTTGGGGGCGCCACGATTGGCAAAGCTTTCGGCAACGTTGACGCGCCTGTCCAAAGGTCAGGTCCCACAGTGGACCAACGCCATGCCGCAACCTGAAAAAGCCATTCGCTTCAGCCCGATCGTGTCGGACGAACGCCCTCGAGTGGTGTATCTCGCGGCGTGCGTGTCGCGGGCAATGGGTCCGGCGGCGGGTGATAAAGAGCAAATGTCGCTGTACGACAAAACCCGTGGGCTGCTGGAAAAGGCCGGTTACCAAGTGGTCTTCCCGGACAACCTGGACAACCTCTGCTGCGGACAACCGTTCGCCTCCAAGGGCTACGCCGAACAGGCCGAACACAAACGCCAGGAGCTGATCGGCGCCTTGCTGCACGCCAGCCGCGGCGGGCTCGACCCGATCTATTGCGACACCAGCCCCTGCACCTTGCGTCTGGCCCAGGACCTGGGCGATGTGCGTCTGGACCTGTACGACCCGGTGCGTTTCATTCGTACGCATCTGATGGATCGTCTGGATTTCACGCCGCAGGAAGCGCCAATCGCAGTGCACGTCACCTGTAGCACCCAGCACCTTGGGGAAAGTCAGGCGTTGATCGATCTCGCGCGCAAGTGCAGCAAAAACGTGGTGATTCCCGAGGGCATTCATTGCTGCGGGTTTGCCGGTGACAAGGGTTTCACCACCCCCGAACTGAACGCTCACTCACTACGCAGCCTGAAAGACGCCGTGCAGTTCTGCGAAGAAGGAATTTCCACCAGCCGCACCTGCGAAATCGGCCTGAGCCAACATGGCGGAATCGACTATCACGGTCTGGTTTACTTGGTGGATCGTGTGACTCAAGTGCGCCCGGTTTGAGGGTGCTTTAGTGAAAATGGGGCGATTTCGCCCCTTTTTCATGCACTGCTGTTGCGCCAATCTTCTCGCCATTCCTTCAAAAAAAAACCGAATTCCAGCATGCGGCTATAGTCATTTAGCTAGGCCCTGTGAACGGGCTTATAACCACCTCGGCCAGCAGCCTACTCCACTGGCAGCACCGAGCCCTCATGCGCAAGGAGATACCCATGAAGCACTCTGCAATTGCTGGATTGTTCATCACCGTCGCACTGTTGGCCTCGCCGGTGTTTGCGGCAGATAAAGACCTTTGCAAAGAAAACATAAACCAAATTCAGCAGACACTGGATTCTGATCCCGCCACATCAGAAAACGCCGAGGACAACATACAAGCCGGCCTGGACAAAGCAAAAACAGCCCAAGCCAAAGGGGACGACAAGGGGTGCATTGGAATAACTAGCGGTTTGCTGGAGAAAATTCAACTGCGCAACCCAACCAACAAGTAATCCCGTGTGACCAGGCCAACCTTCGGGTTGGCCTTATCCACCGCGGTGGCGTACACAGCGCAGCAGGCTCGGGGCCGCTTAGGACTCGACACCGGTTTAAGCGGCTAAAACTTACACAACTCGCCCCAAAACAAAACCCGCGGAAGGCGCGAATCCCGTAGGAGCGAGCGGTGCAGCGATCCGACTTGCCCTTGAAGAGGCCCACCAGCGAAAAGAGGCAATTGGCCCCCCTTTTTAGTGCTACTGCTCCTATCGACTATCAAACAGTTTTTTCATAGCCTTCTGAAAAAACCGAATTTATGCGCGGCGTCGTAGTCTTTTAGATAGGCCCCATCAATCGTGGCTTATTTTTTCGGACTCGCCCGAGCCGCCCGCGCCTACGGCAGCACCGAGACCATCCGTTCAAGGAGATATCCATGAAACGTACCGCACTCGCTGGTCTGTTCATTTCTGCTGCAATGTTGGCCTCTCCTGTATTTGCTGCGGACAACGACCTTTGTACGAGCAAGCTGCAAGAGCTCAAAAACAAAGTAACTTCACTGCCGGCGAGCTCCACAAACACCACCATGGAGATCAAAAGACTGATGTCCAGCGCCGAAGCTTCACAAGCCTCCGGGGACGACAAAAAATGCGTCACCGAGGCCACCCAGGCATTGTCACTCGCTAACAACCAGAGCAACCAAGCCAACCCATAATCTGCGGTGGTCAACCTTCGGGTTGGCCTTCTGAGCCGCGTTGGCGTACACTGCGCGTGCTTGTTGCTCACTTTGATTCACAGAGCATCAGGCTCGGGGCCGTTTAGGATTCGACGCCGGTTGCGAAACTTTAGGTGCATGCCGAGTTGGTAACAGAACTCGTAAATCCACTGTTGCAACTTTCTATAGTTGCCAATGACGAAACCTACGGGGAATACGCTCTCGCTGCGTAAGCAGCCTTAGCCCTTCCCTCCTGGTACCTTCGGGTCCAGCAATCATCAGGGGATGTCTGTAAACCCAAAGTGATTGTCATATAGAACAGAATCGCCGTGCAGTACGTTGTGGACGAAGCGGCTAAAACTTACACAACTCGCCCAAAGCACCCTGCCCGTCGGGTCGCTGAGGGTTAACTTAATAGACACGGCTACGCATGTAGTACCGACAGCGGAGTACTGGCGGACGGGGGTTCAAATCCCCCCGGCTCCACCACTTCAACATCTAAAGACGTCCACGGACGTCTTTTTTTGTGCCTAAAATCCAGCAAATACAGGGATTTAGGGTCCACGAGCGTCCATCAACATCCGAGACCATCTACACGCCCGTGTATTCCAAGTGGTATTCCAAGCCTCCAGCTGCTATTTTTTGGAATACATAAACAGCACTGGAACACACCATGGGAGCCCAAGCCACGCGCCTTTCAGACATAAAAGTCAAAGCCGCGAAGCCAAAGGAAAAGGATTACATACTCACCGATGGCAACGGCCTTCAGATGCGAGTGAGAATCAATGGCTCAAAGCTATGGAATTTTAACTACATCCAACCCGTGACGAAAAAGCGGATAAACATGGGGTTGGGCACCTTTCCTGAGGTAAGCCTGGCTCAAGCACGCAAGAGAACCGTTGAAGCAAGAGAGCTCGTCGCCCAGGGGCTGGACCCTAAAGAGAAACGCGACGCAGAGCGGCACGCGAAGAAAGCAGCCATAGAACACACTTTCGAAAATGTCTCGACCGCGTGGTTTGAACTCAAAAAGGATTCAGTCACCCCAGCGTACGCCGAGGATATTTGGCGCTCTCTCACGCTGCATGTTTTCCCTGCTCTGGCCACGACCCCAATCTCAGCTATCACCGCCCCTAAAGCTATCAATTTGCTTCGACCTCTTGAGACGAAGGGCAGCCTCGAAACCGTCAAACGTCTAACTCAACGACTCAATGAGATCATGACTTATGGGGTCAACTCGGGATTGATTCACGCGAATCCGCTCAGCGGAATCCGCTCCGTCTTCAAAAAGCCCAAAAAGAAAAACATGGCGGCCCTTGCGCCCGATGAGCTGAAAGAGCTGATGGTGGCAATTGCTAACGCCAGCATAAAAAGAACTACGCGCTGCCTAATCGAGTGGCAACTTCATACCATGACCCGACCAGCCGAGGCTGCCACCTCCCGCTGGGCTGATATCGACTTCGAAAAGAAGATCTGGACGATACCAGCGGAGCGCATGAAGAAACGTCGGATACACATTATTCCGCTCACAGAGCAGGCTTTGGCGCTCCTAGAAGCGATCAAGCCCTATAGTGGACACCGAGAGTATGTTTTCCCTGCGGACCGAGACCCTCGCACCCACTGCAACAGCCAGACCGCCAACATGGCGCTGAAGCGTATGGGTTTCGAGGGGCGCTTAGTAAGTCATGGCATGCGCTCAATGGCGAGTACCATCCTCAACGAGCAGGGCTGGGATCCTGAGTTGATTGAGGTAGCGCTTGCCCACGTCGATAAAGATGAGGTGCGCAGTGCTTATAACCGAGCGGATTACATCGAACGCAGACGCCCGATGATGGCCTGGTGGAGCAACCATATCCAGGAAGCGGCTACCGGCAACCTGTCTATGTCAGCTATCAGAGAAAATCGAGATAAAAAAGTCGTTTCGATACGCTGATCGATGGGCTCCCCAAAAAAGCGAAAAGGAAAATTAAATCTGCCCCCCGACTGTTGCCGCTGACCGAAAACTGACCCAGTAAAGGCTGTTCTGCCGACTGAAAACTGACCCAGGTGTTCAATTGCTTCTGCTCACTTTTCGAGCAGGAGAACACAGGGTGATCAGCATGGAAATGTTGGGAAAAATCCGGCGGATGTACTTCCGCGACAAGCTCTCGCTGCATCAGATAGCCAAGCGTACCGGGCTGTCGAGAAACACCATTCGAAAATGGGTCAGAGCACCCGAAGCCACTCAGCCGGCGTACCAACGGTGCGCAACCTTCAACAAACTCAGTCCATTTCACGAGACGCTTGAGCAGGCGCTCAAGGCCGATTCGTTTCGGGCAAAGCACAACCGCAGAAGTGCCAAAGCACTCTTCGAACAGATCAAGGCCGAGGGGTACGACGGCGGCTACAGCCAGCTCACCGCCTTCATACGCACGTGGCGCGGCCAGCAAGGCAAGTCTTTACGGGCCTTTGTGCCGCTGACCTTTGCACTCGGCGAGGCCTTTCAATTCGACTGGAGCGAAGAAGGTCTGCTGATCGGCGGCCTGTTCCGACGCATCCAGGTCTCCCATATGAAGCTGTGCGCCAGTCGCGCATTTTGGTTGGTTGCGTATCCCAGCCAAGGCCACGAGATGTTGTTCGATGCCCATACCCGCTCTTTTGGCGCGTTAGGTGGGGTGCCGCGTCGTGGCATCTACGACAACATGAAAACGGCTGTCGACAAGGTCAACAAGGGTAAAGGCCGCACGGTCAATGCCCGGTTTGCGGTCATGTGTGCGCACTACCTATTCGATCCGGACTTCTGCAACGTGGCCTCCGGCTGGGAAAAAGGCATCGTTGAAAAGAACGTCCAAGACAGCCGACGGCGCATCTGGCTCGATGCTCAAAACTGCATGTTCCACACCTTCGAGGAATTGAATGCCTGGCTCGGCCAACGCTGCCGTGCGCTCTGGGACGAACTGGTGCACCCGCAGTACAACGGGCTGACAGTGGCGGACGTCCTGGCGCTGGAACGCGCCGAATTGATGCCGATGCCGACTGCCTTTGATGGCTACGTCGAGCGCACCGTACGGGTCTCCAGCACATGCCTGATCAGCGTGGCGCGAAATCGCTACTCGGTGCCGTGTGAGCGGGTCGGTCAGTGGGTCAGCAGCCGTTTGTATCCCACGCGGGTGGTGGTCATCGCCGATGAAACGATGATTGCCAGTCACGAGCGCCTGTTTGATCGAGATCAGGTCAGTTTTGACTGGCAGCATTACATCCCGCTCATCGAACGCAAGCCCGGTGCGCTGCGCAATGGCGCTCCGTTTACCGATCTGCCGAAGCCGTTGCAACTGCTAAAACGCGGTCTGAGGCGGCACACCAATGGTGATCGAGTCATGACGCAGGTACTGGCGGCTGTTCCCATCGCCGGGCTCGACGCCGTATTGGTGGCTGTGGAGTTGGTACTGGAATCAGGCAGCTTGAGTGCTGACCACATCCTGAATGTCCTGGCTCGACTGACATCGACAGCAGCCCCTCCGTCCGCCGAAACCAGCCTGCAACTCAAGATAGCGCCTGTCGCCAATACGGCACGCTACGACCGGCTCCGTACCACCGATGAGGAGACTCGCAATGCGTGATCTTAAGGCGGAACTCAAAGAACTGCGTCTGCATGGCATGGCCAGCGCCTGGGAAGAACTGGCCTCGCAAGGCGAAGCCTCAACGACCTCGTCGAAATGGCTGCTTGAGCATCTTCTCCAACAAGAACATGCGGATCGAGCGGTGCGCTCAGTGAACCACCAGATGAACATGGCCAAACTCCCCATGCATCGTGATTTGGCCGGTTTCGACTTCAGCGCTTCCAGCGCAGACGCCCGCCTGGTCAGGGATTTGTCCAGCCTGGAATTCACCGATACCGCGCAGAATGTCGTGTTCATCGGCGGGCCTGGTACAGGCAAAACACACCTCGCCACCGCCTTAGCCGTGTCCGGGATCACGACGCATCACAAACGCGTGCGCTTCTACTCCACGGTGGATCTGGTCAATCTGCTGGAGCGCGAAAAGTACGACGGCAAGACGGGCCGCATAGCTCAAGGGCTGTTACGAACAGACCTGGTGATACTCGATGAACTGGGGTATTTGCCCTTCAGTCAGAGCGGTGGTGCCCTGTTATTTCACTTGCTATCCAAGCTATACGAGCACACCAGCGTGGTGATCACCACCAACCTCAGCTTCTCGGAATGGTCGAGTGTATTTGGTGACGCCAAGATGACCACAGCGTTGCTGGATCGGCTGACACACCACTGCCACATCGTCGAAACGGGCAACGAGTCCTACCGCCTGCAACACAGCACTCTGGCCGCGCAGACAAAGATCAAATCACGTGAACGAAAGCGCAAGGACGAAGATGGTATCGAGGACGATGAGCTATTCTGATCAGCACCGAAAATACCCTGCCGCATGCCCACATGCGGTGGGGCTTAATGCCTCTTCCACCGGGACACGACTGCTAAGCTTATCCACAATTGCTGATGCAAAAATCAGCAATCCGCCCTGGGTCAATTTTCAATCGGCAGGGTGGGTCAGTTTTCAATCAGCGCCGACACCCCAGATCCATCAGCCTGCGCACCCTTTGCTTCAAACTGGCGGGCGCCAGCCCCGTCAACTGAACCAGCTCCACGTTTCCAAGCTGACTGACTATTCCAAAAGCATCTGCGCAACTCAAGAGGGTAGCCAGCAAGAGTCGGTTAGCCAGGCTGAGGTTGCCCCGGCGTCCCGGTGGAACCGGTTTACCGAACTCATCAACCGACTTCAGGGGCTGGACTACCTCCGCACCATCACCGCCCTCATCAGGCCCCACCGCACGAATGACCGGGCCAGCGATCAGGCGTTTGATGAGTCGCTCGTGGATGACAGTTGGCACCACAGCCTTCTCGAGCGCAGCCTTCAGGGCGGCTTGAACCTTATAAGAGTGATTGGGCCGTCCTGAAGACGCGGGCGTCGAAATCGTCTGTTTATCAAGCAACCCGGAATCGACGAGTTTCGCCAAGGCCGACGCGACAATACGAACCGGAAGACCGAGTAAAACCGCTCGAGCCTCAACGGTACGCGACTCCTCATCGGCCAGTCCGAAATGCAGCACAAACGCCACCAAGACAAACTTCACCTCCGGCTCGACATGCTTAAGCGGCATAGATAAAACGCCAAGGTAGTAGCTCAATGCACTCTCTCAGTAAAGTTATTTTGTATCGGTAATATACCCTATATACATGAACTGCAAACAACGACGCGTGTAACGCATAACGTAACGCATAACTGCTGACAAAAATCACCAAAGCAGGGTATAAATAGTCATTGAATGGAGCACCTGAATGGCTACGAAAATACCCGGACTAGACTGGCTTAACCCTCGCAACGAAGCCCAGTTAGTCTGGGCCACTGAATACCTACGACGCCGGGGCACCAGAAGCCTTTTCGGTCTTTCAGAAGTTACCCACAGCGATTTACTGGCAGCAGGAAGGGTGCTTGACAGTTCAGCTCACGGCCTTATCACGCTCAACGCCATGAAGAATGCTTGGCGCCAGAAGCAGTACCGTAGCCCGAAAAACGCAAGGCAGGCCCGGACCTTTTCGCTCCCGAGCACCTCGATAAAAGCCCTTTCACGGCTAGCGAAGAGCAATGATCAGAGCAATACAGCCCAACTCATTCTGCTGATCGAGAACGCCGATGAGAGCCGTAGCGCCGCGCAGAGCGATGTCCGACAACAAGCAGCCACAGAAAAAGCAGCACTCCGGAACGAGCGGCTCAAAGCCGCCCGCTATAAAATGCAATTGGACCTCACCACGAAGCACCTGGAGCGCTACTTAAATGGATTGGCTAAGTGGGAACTGTCTATGGCGGAAGCCCTGCCTCCATTCAATGGTGATGAAGCAGAAGCAGATAGGTTGACCAAGAAGAAGTTGGATCAGGTAAGGCGGGACATTCAGAAAGCAACCCTGAAACTTGACATTGCGACGCCCAGAGATGGAGTGTCACCATAATTTTTACCAACGCGCTTATGCTAAGCCAGTACCGTCATAGCTTCAGACTCCCTTAATAAGGACAGATCATGATTCGGTATTCCAAAAAGTATTCCAAAGAAAATTCACAACCGAAAATACCTATATAAATCATAACGTTATTAGTTCTGTTCAGATTACCCCGGCCCACCAAATACGAAGCAAAACAAAACCCGCCAAGTGCGGGTTTTGTTGCATCTGGGGTTTGGTCATTTCTGTAGGCAGCATCACCATCCCCGGCAAAAACAGACCTGCCCGCGATGAGGCTCGCAAGACCACCACAAAAAACCTCCTATCGAGTGAGCTGTAATCAACCTATTGGTCGGCAATTCAACGCAACCGGACCTATGCTGCGGGTTTACCTGCAACCGCTTGAGCAACCACTCACTCAGGAAGATCAACATGAACGTATGGATAGCAGCCGTCCTGGCCGCCATGGTTTCTATGCCTGTACACGCCGCGACCGAGATCGCCCCTCATGTCGAGCAGGTCACCTTCAAAAAGAGCGCAGACACCATCAGGTTCGCCCGTTCCATCAAAGGCCCGCTCACCGCACAGTACCGTCTACACGCGAAGGCCGGCCAAATGATGACCGTGGACTTCAAGTCCTCCAATGCCTCTGCCTACTTCAACATCACCGCGAAAGGTGCGGACTATGCGTTGTTTAACGGATCGATCATGGGCAATCACTTTCTGGGCCCATTGCCCGCCGATGGCGAATACACCGTTCAGGTATACCTGATGCGCAACGCCGCTCGGCGTAATGAAGTGGCCAACTACAGCCTTTCATTAAGCCTCTCGGGTGATGCGACGGACAGCAACCAGCCGTTCGACCAGACACTTGAATTGCAGGGCATTGGCTTTCACGTGACGAGCGTGTCGGTCGATGGAAATCGTGCGATACGCATTGCACCGCAAGGTCTGGAAATCGATAACTCAGAGATCGTACGCCCCCTCACCGGCACCATCGTACGAGCAGAGGTCGCCGACCTTGATCGCAATGGCTCTCCAGAGATTTACGTCTTCACCAGGTCACCGGGGCGCGGGATGCCGGGCGAGCTCATTGCTTACGCTGCCAACCGCAAAAAGTCGCTTAGCGAGATTTATCTGCCACCTGTCAGCGAGAACCCGAAAACAGCGGTGGGTTACCAGGGCGAGGATGAGTTTGCCGTGGTGGAAAATGCGTTGGTGCAGCGGTTCCCGGTTTATGACAGCACGGATGCCGATGCGGGCAGGACGGGGAAAATCCGGCAGGTTCAGTACACGTTGAAGCCTGGTGAGGCCGGGTGGGTTTTGAGGGCTTTTGGGGTGACTGAGTATTGAAGGATGCTCGTTGGCGAAGTGGCTCCCGTTCGCCCCACGGTCAAAACCCAAACACTTCCGATGAAGACGCGGGGCCCTTCTACACTCATCTCTCACACGTCTAGAACACTCACCAAACGAGCGCACATGACCACCCTCAAAGACCGCTTGAAGCAAGGCAAGGATGCTCGCAAGAACTGCTCCCGCAGTTCACAGGCGTCCATGGGGAAAATAAATCGCGACCCTCTGCCGCTGATCAAAACGTCCAGTGAAGGCCGCATCAAGTCACTGGTCGAGTTGCGCTACGGCCGCATGCTGGTCTCGCCGTTCACCTTCTATCGCGGCAACGCCCTGCTGCAAGCCCACGACTTGGCCGGAACATCCAGCATGGGCCTGGTATCGCCCATCTGCGGCGACAGTCACCTGATGAACTTCGGCGGTTTTGCAACGCCGGAACGCAATCTGCTGTTCAGCGTCAGCGATTTCGACGAAGCCCATCCCGGCCCTTGGGAGTGGGACTTGAAACGGCTGGTGGCAAGTTTCGTGGTGGCCGCGCGCGACCTGCGCCATAGCGACACGGTCGAAGAAACGGTCTGCCGCCAGGTGGTCGGCGCCTACCAGCAGACCATGCTCGAATGCGCCGAACAAAGCGCCATGGAGACCTGGTACGAGTCCATCAGTTACCGTGATCTGCGGCAGCAGGCGAGCAAAGCGACACTTGAGCATGTTGAGCGCGCCATCGAAAAAGCCGAACGGCGTACCCATGCTGAACTGCTGCCGAAAATCAGTGAACGTGATGCACATGGCCGACTGATCATTCGCGATGACCTGCCGGAAATTTTCCATTTACACGACAACACCACGCTGCTGGATGCCGACGACGACTGGCTGCGCCTGTCGAACTGGCGTGCGCTTTACGACGCGTTCATGCGCGACTATCCCGGCACGCTGCAAGCCGACCGTCGCGAGCTGTTGTCGCGTTTTCATGCCCACGACATGGCGTTCAAAGTGGTCGGTGTGGGCAGCGTCGGGACTCGTTGCCTGGTGGCCCTGCTGACCGATGATCAGGAGTTCCCGCTGTTCCTGCAGTTCAAGGAAGCACGTCGTTCGGTGCTTGCCGATTATGTGAAGACTAAATCGCGGGTGCGGCATAACGGTCAGCGCGTGGTCGATGGCCAACGGTTGATGCAATCGGCCAGTGACCTGTTCCTCGGCTGGACCACCGGCCCCAGCGGGCGACACTTCTATGTGCGCCAGTTGCGCGACATGAAAGTCTCGGCTGAACTCGAGACGTTCGACGCTGAAACCTTCGCCGCCTACGGACGCGTTTGTGGCCGCGCGTTAGCCCGGGCCCATGCCAAATCGTCCGGGAACGCCGCACACATCAGCGGCTACATCGGTAAAAGCGATGCGCTGGCCGACGCGTTGTTCAAGTATGCGCAAAGCTACACTGGGCAGAATGAGCGCGACTTCGAACAATTCCAGCAGGCCTGCCGCAAGGGCCGTTTGCGGGCGCGCTCGGAAGCGGACTTTGCGGCGGATCATTTGCCGTAGGCGAGTCTCGGGGTGTGAAGCGGCGGGCGCTCATCGACATGAATTTTTCTTCACCCTACGACCTTTCACCAACGGGTACATTGCGCTCGCTCTTCAAGAAACTACGGTTTGCCCGCCCTCCCGCGGGCTTTTTTTTGCCTGCTGTTTTGTTTCCCCATGCACTAAAGAGTCAGTTTTTCGCCCCCTGCTTCAATCCCCTGACGCAAACCACTCCCAACACCACCATTGGGTGTACCATCAAACACTGTCCATCAGATATCAGTTAGCCATGTCCACGCTAAGCGATGAGAGCCGCCAGATCGTAGCTTCTCTGGCGCACCGCGTTGGCCCCAACGCTGACATTGCAACAGTCGCGCAAGCGATCGCATCAATATTGCAGGATATGGACGCAGCCCTCACGCCCATCATCGGCCAGCAAGGGGTTGCCGCGCTTTATCGCCGCAGCCTTCATCTGTGCGCCTCCAACCATCCACGTCTGGCCGGCACCTTTGACAGTGTGCAGGCCTCCCTGGATCTGACTGCCCTCAAGTCCGTACTCGTCGAGCAAAGCGAAGCCGATGCGCTGTTTTTCGGTGAAGTGTTGCTGACCACGTTTTACGAGCTGCTGACCACGCTGATCGGGCCCTCGCTCACCGCACGTTTGCTTCGTGGCGTGTGGGAACCTTCTTTGAGCGACACCCCTTCGCAGGAAAATTCGCCATGAGCACCAAAGTGACTATCAACCGCCTGGCCACCGGCGTGCCAGGACTGGACGAGGTGCTGGGCGGAGGATTGCCGGAGTTTTCGTTCAACCTGATCGCAGGTCCCCCTGGCTGTGGCAAAACCACCCTGGCGCATCAGATGATGTTCGCCCTGGCGACGCCCGAGCGCCCGGCGCTGTTTTTTACGGTGCTCGGCGAGCCGCCGCTGAAGATGTTGCGTTATCAGCAGCAATTCGACTTTTTCGACAGCGAAGCGATCAACCAGTCGATCCGCTACATAAACCTGGCCGACGACACCCTGGCCGGGAATCTGGACGAAGTGCTGCGGCGCATCGTCAGCGAGGTGGAGGCTCACTCCCCGTCACTGGTGTTCGTCGACTCGTTCCGTTCGGTGGTACTGGCCAGCCAGACCCAGGACAACCCGAACAACAACCTGCCGCAGTTCGTTCAGCAACTGGGCATGTTGATGACCACCTGGCAGGCGACGACCTTCCTGATTGGCGAGTATTTCACCGAAACCGACACCAACCCGATTTTCACCGTGGCCGATGGCCTGATCTGGCTGCGTCAGAGCGTTCAGCGCAATTCCATGGTGCGCAAGATGGAAATCATGAAGATGCGCGGCCAGCCGACGCTGCCAGGGCTGCACACCTTCCGCATCGCGACGTCGGGGATCAAGGTCTTTGCGCCTGCGGCACTCAACCCGGTTGAAGCCCCGCTGGAGTTCCCCGTCAAGCGCCTGAAAATGGGCGTGCCACAGCTCGACGAGATGCTGGGTGGCGGCCTACCCCGTGGTTATTCCTTGCTGGTGGCCGGCCCGTCGGGCTCGGGCAAAAGTATTCTGGCCGCGACCTTCCTCGCTGAAGGCGCGCGCAATGGCGAAACCGGCGTCATCGCGGTGTTTGAACAACGGCCCAATCACTCCCAGAACGCCACCCTTGCAGGCCTGATCCAGAGCGGACAGGTCGGTCTGGTGGACAGCCGTGCGCCGGATCTGTCCATCGATGAAATCGTCCAGTTGCTGCTCAGTGAGATCAAGCGACTGAAAGCCACCCGCGTGGTGATCGATTCGTTGTCGGGCTTCGAACTGGCGCTGGCGCCGACCTTCCGGGAAGACTTCCGCGAGTCGTTGTCGCGCATGGTCACTGCGTTGACGAGCGCCGGGGTCAGCGTGTTGATGACCTCTGAGCTGGAAGACCGCTACACCGACCTGCGTTTCAGCCCTTACGGAACGGCATTTCTCACCGATGCCATCATCGTTCAGCGCTACATCGAAGTGCAGAGCCGCTTGCTGCGCATCATGGCCGTGGTCAAGGTGCGGGCCAGCGCCCACTCCGATGAGTTGCGCCTGTATCGCATCGACAATGACGGTCTGCAGATCGGCGAGATGTTGCCGGATCAGGAGGGTTTACTCGGGGGCCGGCCAACCCGGCAGCTCAGCAAAAACGAGGTGTAAACCAGGACCATGACTGAGGCTAATAGCGCGAACGCGAAAACGATGGCCACCGTCGCTCGTGAGTTGTTCCTGCTCGGCCAGAAAACCGTAGAAGCGCGCGCAGTACTGGCCGCGCTGCAAAAAGAATTGAGCGATACCAACAACCGGCTGGTGGACGCCCAGCAAATCGAACAACTGGTTGAAGCCAATCAGCAATTGGTGCTGGCCATTCTCCTGGCGCAAACGGATGCGGAAAAACCTCATCGCTCACAGGAAGAACAGCGGCTGTTCCTGGAGATGCGCGAGGCCAACGCGCAATTGGTGATCGCGGCCCTCAGCGCACAAAACCTGCAAGCCTCGGCAGAACACACGCTGGCGCAGCAACGCAACATCCTCACGCTGGTCGCCCATGAACTGCGCAACCCGCTGACGCCCATCAGCATGATCGCCGGCCGACTGGTGCGGGTGCCCAGTGAAGAGCTGCCGCGCATGCAGGCGCTGATCGAAGGCCAGGTGCAGCACATGTCGCGGCTGGTGGACGATTTGCTCGACGTGTCTCGCGCCAGCACTGGCAAGCTGCGCCTCGATTGCCGGATCGTCGACATGGTGCAAATCATCCACGAAGCCATCGATGTTTGCCGCCCGGTAATGAACACCCGACACCTGCATTTCACCACCGAACTTCCCACGTGCGCGCTGTCGGTGAACGGCGACCCGGTGCGGCTCACGCAGATTCTCGGCAACCTGCTGGGCAATGCGGCCAAGTACACACCGGAGGGGGGCAATATCACGCTTTCGGTCACGGCCAAGGACGACGTGCTGGAGATGAACATTTGCGATAACGGCATCGGTATTTCCGCCCAGGCCCTGCCGTTTATCTTCGAGCCGTTTGTGCAGGACGTTCATGCCATCGGCTTCAACGGTGCAGGCCTTGGCATTGGCTTGACGGTGGTGCGCGAGCTTGTCGAAGCCCATGGCGGCACGGTGATCGGCATGAGCGACGGCGACGGCAAGGGCAGCACCTTTATCGTGACATTGCCGCTGACGATTTGAGTTTTCCCGCTGGCCAAGCAATGCTTGCGCGACGATCCCCGTGAACCGGAGCGCCCTATGCCGCTGCTATCCCTACCCTGCAAGCGCTTGACGCTGGCGGTGCTCGACCCTGAACAGGCGGCGCTCGAAAGCGACTTCTACCGGCGCAACCTGAGGCATCTCGCCCGGTGGTCGCCGATTCGCCCCGTCGATTACCACAGCCCTGAACGCATCCGCCCGCGCCTTGAGGTGCAAGCCAGCGCTTTCCAGGCCGGTCTGGCGGTACATTTCGCGCTGCTGGATCCGGACAACGGCCAGATGATCGGCGCCTGCAACTTCAGCGGCATCACTCGCGGGGCGTTTCAGGCCTGCTATCTCGGTTACCACATCGACGAATCTCATCAGGGCCGGGGCTTGATGCAGGAAGCACTGGAAGTGGGAATCGGCTACATGTTCGATGAGCAGAAACTGCACCGGATCATGGCCAATTACATCCCAGGCAATGAACGCAGCGCACGGCTGCTGGAGCGTCTGGGATTTGAACGTGAGGGCTACGCCAAGGCCTACCTGAGTATCGCCGGGCGCTGGCAGGATCATGTGTTGACGGCGTTGATCAATGATCGCTTTGAAAGTCCGGAACAGCGCTGGTCCAGGCCTCTCTCGTAATACTTCGTCTGCTCGGGCCCGCCCTTGAAGGTACTGAAGGTTATGCGGGTCGGCCGTCAGGCTTACTATTTTGTAAATCAATGAGCGGCTCAGCGATGGGTCGCGCAGCCTGTTGGAGCACCGGTTGCTCCAGCCGCGCTCGCCCATAGAACGCCAATGCTGTCAGCAAACACGCCAGCCATACGAAGATCCCGGCCCAGAACGTGTGGGACATGTAGTGCCAGCCTTGCAGAACCCGCGTGGTGCCATAGATGAAACCGAGCAGCAGCGAGCCGTACATCACCGCTTTGGAATAGCGCCAGCGGTAACGACGCGCCACGAAGTACAACGCCAGCATGGTGAAACCGCCTGAGGCATGTCCGCCCGGCCAGCAGCGACCGGGCCCAGCGACTTTCAACAGATCAAAATTCTGGTACCACTCCTTGTGCTCGATTTTCCCCGCGTACTGGGTGGTTTCGACCGGGCAGTACACGCTGGTGTGGCCCTTGAGGTAGTGGATCACACCGGTGCAGATGGAGAACGCGAACACCACATAGAGAAAGTCCCGGCGGTGCTTGGTGGCGAACCGAAGCACTGGCGCGACTTTGATTTTTTCCAGGAATGCGATGATTTTCGAATGCTTTTCGGCCTTCAGACGCGGCCACAGAAACGACAGCAAGGCGCCGACGATCGCTATCTCTCCGGTCCAGTTAGGAATGATCCGCGCCCATTTATGGGTGATCTTTTCGAACAGGTGAACATGATCCAGCGGAAACGTCTGCGTGACCGGGTCATAAAAAAGATCATTGAACGCGATGTCGATTTTGGTCAGGTCGAACAGCAGGAAAACCACGACCGCACAGGCCAGTGGAATACCAAAGTTCACCCAGTAAAAGCGGTAGCGGGAAGACGTCAGCATTGTGTGTCCTGATCCAGAAAGTGAATTCATTCGGTGGTCACCGAGCGCCAGTCCGAGGCTTCGATGAAACCGAGCATCCGTGGTGCCTGAGGCGTTTCGGCCGAGATAAACAAAGAAGCACCATAGCCCAGCGTAGAGGTTGGCAACTTGAGGTCTTTCTCCAGTTGCGACATGCATTCGCTGTGGGTCACCAGAAGCAGGTTTCGCCCGGCCACCTTGTGCGCCAGAGCGTCACGCAGCATGGTGCCCTTGCAATTGATCAACCATTCTTCACCGACCCCGACCTTGTTGAACATGTAGCCGGCGGTCTGCGCTGTACGGATCATGGGGCTGTTGTAGATATCGGCCTTGTTCAGCCCCAGTTGTTCGAACTGCGCACCAACACTCACCGCGACGCTGCGAGAGCGATCGGTAATGCCATCGTTACCGTTCAGGCAGGCGGCACTGGAGTGATCGCAGCGTTCGACGTGACGCACCAGCACGATCACATTGCCTTTGGCCCAATCGGCCGCCAACGCCCGGGCGCCGACTACATTGCCATGGGCCAGGTCCGGTACAGCGGCCGGCTGCAACAGCCACACCGTCAGTGGAATCACCAACAACGCCGAGGCGAGCACGACAGCCGCATTGCGATAGCGGGCAAAACGGCCCAGGTCAATCGAGCGTTTTATCCCGAACAGCCTCAGTCTCAATTCCACATCAAACCGCCTCGCCGGCACGCATTACTTTCATTCGGTGCGGCGAGAGTAAAGAGGCAGGCGTCGGCAGTCGGTGAAACGTTTGTGAAAAAAAGCTTAAGACCTGCACAAAAGCCTTGTTACACATCGGTCCTACAAAAACCATTCAGCTCTCGCAATTGCTGCCGATACAGTCCTGCTACACACCTTGCTGGCGACCAAAAACAACAATCTTCCAGCCAACTGACGATCTAGAAGCACAACGTTCCTGGAGGACTTTTGATGAATAGCTGGTTCGGCAATATCAGCGTGAACATGAAGCTGGGTCTGGGGTTCGGCCTGGTCCTGGCCCTGACCTGCGTCCTCGCCCTGACCGGCTGGACGAGCCTGGGCGGATTGATTGACCGCAGCAATTGGATGAGCGACATCACCCAGCTCAATGCCGGCCTGACCAAGCTGCGTGTGGTTCGCCTGCAATACATGCTGACCAACGGCGACGAAACCGCTGCACAGAACGTCCAGACCACGCTCGAGGCGTTCTCCGCTCAGCAACAAGCGCTGCTGGCGAAATTCAAGAGCCCGGATAACCTCAAGCTGCTCAAAGAGCAAGGCGCCGTCATCGACGCCTACAAGACGTCCCTGAACAAAATGCGCAGCGCGTACCGCACCGGTAACAGCGCGCGCGACACCATGGGCGCTAATGCCGAGACCGCGAACACGCTGATCAACGCCATCAACACCAACGTGCAGCAAATGCCTCTGAGCGACCAACGCTTCGAACAATTCCAGGCCATTACGGCGGCCAAGGAAGCGTTCTTGCTGGCCCGCTACGAAGTACGCGGCTACACCGCCACCACCAACGCCGAGACCGAGCAAAAAGCCGTCGGCCAACTGGACGTGGCGATCTCCAGCCTGAAACCCCTCAATGTGCATTTCGCCGACACTCAGCAAGACGCCCTGCGTCAGCTGGAAACCGCACTGACCAACTACCGCAGCGCTTTGCAGGCTTATAAAGCGGCGAACAGCGATGCGGTGCAGGCGCGCAAGGAAATGACCGAGCAGGGCGCCGCCATCGTGACCCTGAGCGACCAGCTGTATCAGATCCAGCTTGATCGTCGTGACGCCGAAAGCGCCCAGGCTCGCACGCTACAGCTGATCAGCACCTTGCTGGCGTTGCTGGTGGGCATCATTGCTGCAGTGATCATCACCCGCCAGATTACCGGCCCGCTGCGCGACACTTTGGCCGTGGTTGAACGCATCGCCAGCGGCGACCTGTCCCAGGACGTCAAAGTGACTCGCCGCGACGAACTCGGCGTGTTGCAACAAGGCATCGCTCGCATGGGCGTGACCTTGCGCGACTTGATCAGCGGCATCCGCGACGGCGTCACCCAGATCGCCAGCGCTGCCGAAGAGCTGTCCGCCGTGACCGAGCAAACCAGCGCCGGCGTGAACAGCCAGAAGATCGAAACCGATCAAGTGGCCACCGCCATGCACGAGATGACCGCCACCGTGCAGGAAGTCGCGCGCAATGCCGAAGAAGCCTCCCAGGCAGCGGCCGCTGCTGATGGCGAAGCCCGCGAAGGCGACAAGGTTGTGAACGAAGCCATCGCCCAGATCGAACGACTGGCCACCGAAGTGGCGCGTTCCACCGAAGCCATGAGCGTGCTGCAACAGGAAAGCGACAAGATCGGCAGCGTCATGGACGTGATCAAGGCCGTGGCCGAACAGACCAACCTGCTCGCACTCAACGCCGCCATCGAAGCGGCCCGTGCCGGTGAAGCCGGTCGTGGTTTTGCCGTGGTTGCCGACGAAGTCCGTGGCCTGGCTCAGCGCACGCAGAAATCCACCGAAGAAATCGAAGGCCTGGTGGCCGGTCTGCAGAACGGCACGCAACAAGTGTCGGCGGTGATGAACAACAGCCGCGCCCTGACCGACAGCAGCGTCGCGCTGACTCGCAAGGCTGGTGTGTCACTGGAAAACATCACCCGCACGGTGTCCAACATCCAGTCGATGAACCAGCAGATCGCCGCCGCCGCCGAGCAGCAAAGCGCCGTGGCTGAAGAGATCAGCCGCAGCATCATCAACGTGCGCGACGTGTCCGAACAGACCGCCGCCGCCAGCGACGAAACCGCTGCGTCCAGTGTTGAGCTGGCGCGGCTGGGCAATCAGTTGCAGATGATGGTCAGCCACTTCCGGGTTTGACGTTTACCTTGCGGTGAATGAAAGAACCAATCGCGAGCACGCTCGCTCCCACATTTAATCGGCGTCGAACACTTAACCGTGGAACGACGCAAACCATTGTGGGAGCGGCGGTGCGGCGATCCGACTTGCTCGCGATGGCGATCTAACAAACAACCGAGAGATTCGGTGTTACCCCAGTCTCAAACACTAATCGCATTGGTAAACACCAACCGATTCCCGAACGGATCACTGATCGTCATGTCCTGGCTACCCCATGGCATCGCCTGGATCTGTGGGTGCGCGAACTGATACTCCTTGGCCAGCAACTGCTGCTGGAACACTTCCAACTCATCAGTCTCGATCCGCAACGCCGAGCCCGGTGTGCTGTCGCCGTGATGTTCGGACAGATGCAGCACGCACTCACCACGGGAGACTTGCAGGTACAACGGAAAGTTAGGCTCGAAACGATGCTGCCAGTCGATCTTGAATCCCAGGAAGTCGACGTAGAACTCCACGGCCTTGATTTCATCGAAAATCCGCAGGATCGGGGTGGTTTTGCCGAAGCTCATGGAGTTGCTCCCAGACTGATAAGGCCCAGAGTGTAGCTGGGCGAGATGTCAGCGCTTCGGCTTGGCGATGGCTTTCTTTAGTCTCAATGTGCCATCACTGTGACGCAGCACTCGGAATGTTTACTGGAATCCATCACGCAAGTCCCCTTGCCGTGCCAGAAACCGCCCTTCCCTTCTTCCATTTGCCTGACCTTCGCTGTAACTCAAGACACCGTTGACCCAAACCCCATCGATACCTTCCGCCGCCCGTTGCGGATCATTGAAATCCGCCACATCGCGAATGGTCACAGGATCGAACAACACCAGATCCGCCCAATGCCCTTCACGAATTTCGCCACGTTCCTTCAAGCCAAATCGCGCCGCCGACAATCCGGTCATCTTGTGCACGGCGGTGTGCAGCGGAAACAGCCCCACGTCGCGACTGAAATGTCCGAGCACGCGTGGGAATGCGCCCCACAAGCGTGGATGCGGAAACGGGTCCTCCGGCAATCCGTCAGAACCCACCATCGACAGCGGGTGCGCGAGGATTCTTCTTACATCGGCTTCATCCATTCCGTAGTACACCGCGCCGGCCGGTTGCAGTCGTCGGGCAGCATCAAGTAGCGACACGCCCCACTCGGCAGCGATGTCCATCAGGTCACGGCCACCCACTTCAGGATGCGGCGTTGACCAGGTGATGGTGATGCGATGAGCGTCGGTGACTTGCTTGAGGTCCAGCGTCGATGAACTCGCCGCGTAGGGATAACAGTCGCAGCCTACCGGGTGGGTTTTCGCCGCCTGTTCAAGCGACGCCAACAGTTGCGGACTGCGCCCCCAGTTACCGGCGCCGGCACATTTGAGGTGGGAAATGATCACGGGCGATTTTGCATGACGGCCGATCAGGAACGCCTCATCCATGGCCTCCAACACCGGCTCGAATTCGCTGCGTAAATGGGTGGTGTAGACGGCGCCGAAGGCGGTCAGCTCTTCGGTCAGTTGCATGACTTCGTCGGTGGAAGCCGAGAACGCGTTGGCATAGGCAAGCCCCGTGGACAGGCCCAAGGCACCGGCCTCAAGACTGGCGCGCAGTTGCTCGCGCATCGCGCTGATTTCGTCCGGCGTGGCGGTGCGAAACAGATCGTCGAGGTGATTGCTACGCAGCGCCGTGTGGCCGACCAGTGCGGCCACGTTCAGCGTGGTGTTTGCCGCTTCAACGGCTGCGCGGTAGTCGCTGAACCTCGGATAGACGAACGCTGCTGCAGTGCCGAGCAGGTTCATCGGGTCGGGCGGATCGCCGCGCAAACTCACCGGCGAAGCGCTGATCCCGCAGTTGCCGACAATCACTGTGGTCACGCCCTGGCTGAGCTTGGGCAGCATTTGCGGCTGGCGGATCACCACGGTGTCGTCGTGGGTGTGCACGTCGATGAAACCTGGCGCCAACACGCGGCCGGCGGCGTCAATTTCTTCGGTGGCGCTGGCATCGTGCAAGTCGCCGATGCGCTCGATGCGGCCATTCAGAATCGCCACGTCAGCGGGATAACCGGGCACGTTGCTGCCGTCGATGATCAGGGCGTTGCGAATCAGCGTGTCGTACATCATGTCAGTCTCCCAGCGGCAAGTGATCGTCGCCGCCGCGGTAATCGTCGAGGGCGAGTTTGATCCGCCGCAGACGCTCTTGATTGTCTTCAGGATTGGCCAGCGCCAGCTCGGTGGCGAGCACGTCGATGGCCAGCAACATGCCGTAGCGCGCCGCCGTGGGTTTGTAGATGAACGAGGTCTCGACGCCTTGCAGCGGCAGCAGCACATCAGCCAATTGCGCCAGCGGCGAGTCGGCGCGGGTGATGGCGAGAATTCGTGCGCCGTAGCTGCGCGCCAGCTCGACGGCCTCGAGCAGTTCGGGGGTGATGCCGGTCAGCGAGCAGGCAATGACTGCGCGTTCGGCATCGAGACTGGCGGCGGTGACGCGCATCATCACCGGGTCGTGGCACACCGAAATCGGGTAGCCGAACCGCACCAGCCGCACTTGCAGTTCATCACTGCATAAGGTCGAGCAACCGCCCATGCCGAACGCATGAATCATCCGCGCCTTGCCCAGCAGTTTCACTGCATCGGCGAAACGCGATTCGTCGAAGGCCGACAGATGCTGGCGCAAGGTCGATTCGATATCGCCAACAATTTGCCCATAGAACGCCGACTGCTCGGGCGTGCCCGCCGGGTCCAAAAAACGGCTGCCGACGCCGCTGGCCTGGGCCAGTTGCAGGCGCAGATCACGCAAGTCGCGGCAGCCGACGGTGCGAGCAAAACGCGAGAGTGTGGCGGTGCTGACTTCCGCTCTCAGCGCCAGTTCATCGAGGCTGGCGGCGGAGGCAAATCCTACGTCGTCGAGCATCAGCCGAGCGATGCGTCCTTCGCCCGCGCTGAAGGAATCCTGACGGGCGCGGATCTGGTAGAGGATGTCCATGGCAGGCGGCTCCGGCTAAAGCAGATAAGAAAGACCCACGGTCAGACCGAAGGCGACCACCGAGATAATGGTCTCGAGCACCGTCCAGGTCTTGAAGGTCTGGGCGACGGTCATGTTGAAGTATTCCTTGATCAACCAGAAACCGCCGTCATTGACGTGGGAAAAGATAACCGACCCCGCGCCCGTCGCCAGCACCAACAGCTCCGGATGGGGATAACCCAGACCAATGGCAACCGGCGCGACGATCCCCGATGCGGTGGTCATGGCCACCGTGGCAGAACCGGTGGCGATGCGCATCAATGCAGCAAACAGCCAGCCCATCAACAGCGGCGACAGGTGGAATACCTGGGCCAGGCTGACGATCTGATCGGTGACGCCAGCGTCCACCAGAATCCGGTTCAAGCCACCGCCTGCGCCCACCAGCAAGGTGATGCTGGCGGTCGGTGCCAGGCATTCGTTGGTGAACTTAAGGATCGATTCGCGGTTGAAACCTTGGGCCAGACCGAGGGTCCAGAAACTCAGCAAAGTCGCCAGCAGCAAGGCGATCACCGAATTGCCGATGAACAACAAAAACTGATTGAAACCGCTGCCCGGCGTGGAAATCAGATTGGCCCAGCCGCCGATCAGCATCAGCACCACCGGCAGCAGAATGGTCGCCATGGTGATGCCAAAACCCGGCAGGCTGTCGCGCGGTTCACGCTCCAGAAACTGACGCTCCAGCGGGTTATCTTCCGGCAGTTGAATGCGCGGCACGATGAACTTGGCGTAGAGGGGGCCGGCGATGATCGCGGTCGGAATCCCGATCAGGATCGCGTAGAGCAAGGTCTGCCCCACCGAGGCCTGATAAGCCTGCACTGCCAGCATCGCCGCCGGGTGTGGCGGCACCAGCGCGTGGACCACCGAGAGCCCGGCGACCATCGGCAAACCGACCATCAGAATCGAAACGCCCACGCGCCGCGCCACGGTGAAAGCGATCGGTACCAGCAGTACAAAACCGACCTCGAAGAACAGCGGCAGTCCTACAAGAAAAGCGATGCAGACCATCGCCCAGTGGGCATTTTTCTCACCGAAGCGATCGATCAACGTTCGCGCCATCTGCTCGGCACCGCCAGACTCGGCCATCATCTTGCCGAGCATCGTGCCTAGCGCGACCACCAGCGCGATATGGCCCAGCGTCTTGCCGACGCCCGCTTCATACGCCCCCACCACGCCCGACGGCGGCATTCCGGCCAGCAGCGCCAGGCCGATGGACACCAGGGTGATGACAATGAACGGATTGAGCCGGTAACGGGCGATCAGAACGATCAGCGCGATGATGGCGATGGCGGCATAAACCAGCAGCCAATAGCCGAAGGACGGTGTCATGCGGTACTCCTCGAAAGGGTCACGTCGAATGGGTTGTGAAACTCATAAAACATTTCTAGGTGTAATTTTCAAACGAGGTGAAAGTAATTTTCGTGGAGGGATAAGGGTTGTCGCGCAGAGGTATGAGCGGTCGCAGGTTATGAAAATCGAGGGGCGTTTTTTACATGATCGCTCCCACTCTGCGTGGGAACGCTCACTCATCAACTTCAGTCGTGATTCACGCGGGCGCGCTTGAGCAGTTTCTTGCAGCGTTCGGACAAGTGCAGCACCCGCAGGTGCTTGCCGGCCTTGGTGTAGCGCTCGCGTAAGGTCTTGAGCGCGGCGATAGCCGAGTAGTCGACGAAGCTCATGTGGCGACAGTCGATCGTCACCACGGACGGGTCATTGGCAGGATCGAATTGGTTGAGAAAAGGCGTAGTCGAGGCGAAGAACAGCGTGCCATGCAGAAGGTAAAGCTTACTGCCATCGGCTTCGAGGTGACTGTCGGCATAAAGCTCGCGGGCCTGCTGCCAGGCGAAGTTGAGCGCCGCAATGATGATCCCGCAGAGCACGGCGGTGGCCAGATCGGTGAACACTGTAATCACCGTTACCGCGATGATCACCAACACGTCGTTCAGCGGCACCTTGTTCACTACCCGCAACGAGGCCCAGGCGAAGGTCTGCTGCGACACCACGAACATCACCCCGACCAATGCCGCCAGCGGGATGCGCTCGATCAGCGGCGAAAGGAAGAGGATGAACAGCAAGATCAGCACTCCGGCCACCACACCGGACAGCCGACCGCGACCGCCGGAACTGAGGTTGATCACCGTCTGGCCGATCATGGCGCAGCCGCCCATACCGCCGAATACACCAGAAACCATGTTGGCCGCGCCCAGCGCCACACACTCGCGATCAGGATAGCCACGGCTCTCGGTGATCTCATCGGTGAGGTTCAGGGTCAGCAGGGTTTCCAGCAGGCCGACCAACGCCATCAATATCGCGTAGGGCGCGATGATGTGCAGGGTTTCCAGGCTCCAGGGGATGTCTGGCAGCGCAAACGTCGGCAAGCCGCCGGCAATGTGCGCCATGTCGCCCAAGGTGCGGGTCGGCAAGCCGAGCAGATAAACCGCCAGCCCAACACCCAGAATCGCCACCAGCGCCGGCGGCACGGCGCGCGTCAGGCGCGGCAGCAAGTAAACGATGGCCATCGTCACGGCAACCAGCCCTGCCATCAGGTACAGCGGTGTGCCGCTGAGCCAGACGTCACCGCTCTTGAAGTGTTCCAGTTGCGCGAGGGCAATGATGATTGCCAGACCGTTGACGAAGCCGAGCATCACCGGGTGCGGCACCATGCGCACCAGCTTGCCCAGTTTCAGCAACCCGAACGCCAGCATGATCAGCCCACCCAGCAATACGGTGGCCAGCAAGTACTGCACGCCGTGCTGCACCACCAACGCGACGATCACCACGGCCATCGACCCAGCGGCGCCAGACACCATGCCCGGCCGCCCACCGAAGAGCGCGGTCAGGGTGCAAATGATGAAAGCGCCGTAAAGCCCCATCAATGGATTGAGGTGAGCAACCAGCGCGAAGGCGATGCATTCGGGTAGAAGAGCGAAAGACGTGGTGAGCCCGGCCAGGACATCGGCGCGCAGACGTGTTGATTTCATGGATTACCCAAAGATACAGGTCGCAGGAAGTGACCAAAAAAGAGGGTGCGGATGTTACGGAATTGAGGGCAACACGGCCAGTTGTTGGGCTGCTGAAAACGCCTTCGCGAGCAAGCCCGCTCCCACATTTGATCGCCACTCGACACAGATTTTGTGTACGACGGAGATCCACTGTGGGAGCGGGCTTGCTCGCGAAGGCAGCGACTCGGTTAAAGCGAACTCAAACCATCTCGTCACGAATCCATTCAACCACCGATGTCCGCTTCGGCGCCCAGCCCAGCAACTCCCGCGCATGTTTACCGCGAACCCGGCTGTTGGAGCCCAGGCCATAGTTGGCCATTTCATAACCCCACTCGGCTTCGGCATCCTTCAGCGGCCAGTCTTGTGGCTCACCCAGATTCAGCGCTTGGGCAATCGCAGTGGTCATGTCGATGAACGATGCTTCACCGCTTTCGACGAAGTAGAAGGTGCCCGGTACGTTTTTGGTCAGCGCCAGCAAGTACAGGGAAACCACGTCTTCGATGTGCACGTTGGACCAGATGTTCTGGCCGGTGCCGACATGCCGGACCACACCACTTTTACGCGCCTGTTTCAGCAAACGCGGGAGCTGCACGCTGTCGCGATTGACGCCCAGGCTGTGGCCGTAGATCAGGGTGTTGCAGATGACTGCCGAGTTCACCCCGTCCTTTGCGGCGGCGAGGATCAGGTTGTCGATGGCCACGCGAGCAGCCTTGTCGACAGTCGGTGCCGGCAGGTTGTCTTCGTAATAGATAACGTCGCTGGATTTGCCGCCCGACGCATCGCCGACGATGCTCGAGCCGCTGGTGTGCAGGAACACTTTGTTGGAACCGCGAAGTGCATCGAGCAACGCTTCTACCGCGCCGCGATGGTCGCTGCTGGCGGCGTTGATCACGGCGTCGGCAGCGCGGGCCTGTTCGGCCAGCAGTGCGCTGTCGTCAAGCGTGCCGAGCACCGGGGTGATGCCCAGTTCGCGCAATTCATTAGCTTGTTCGGTGCTGCGCACCAGACCGGTGACCTTGTGACCCGCCTGGACCAGACCGGTTGCGATGGACCCACCAATGAAACCCGCGGCGCCGGTAATGAATACGTTCATGGAGAAACTCCCTGCGTTAATAAGTGATGCATCCAGTATCGAGGACCGATGCTTGTGGAAACAGACAGCGCTGCCCAAATCACTCTTGCGCAGGGGTCACGAATCAGCCCTTGAAGTCCGCGTTCGCGTAAGCCGCCAACTTGCCCTGGATGAAATCCAGGAAGCACTGAATCCGCAGGGCAAGTTGCGAGTTGCGGTAGTAAACGGCATTGATCGGCTGGCGATAACCGCTGTTGAAATCCGCCAGCAGCACCTGCAAACGTCCGGCGCGGATGTCATCAATCGTCATGAAGTGCGACAGACAGGCAATGCCCTGACCTTCCAGCGCCAAGTGCCTGATCGTCTCGCCGCTGGAGGCGCTGATTGACGCCTGAATCGGCCAGCGATCACCGTGAACGTAACGCAGCGGCCATTGGTTGAGGCCCTCGTTCTGGGTAAAGCCCAGCAGCGTGTGCCCGGACAAATCCGCCACTTCAGCCGGCACGCCGTGTTTTTCAAGATAGGCCGGGCTGGCGACGATGTGCAGCGGACTGCAACCCAGAGATCGAGCGTGCAAGGTCGAGTCGGCGAGCGTGCCGATACGGATGGCGATGTCGGTGCTTTGTTCCAGCAAATCGATGATCAAATCATTGCTGTTGAGTTCCAGTTGGATGTCCGGATAGAGCCGGCGGAACTCGTCGATGTACGGCACGATGGCATGCAGCATGAACGGCGATGCGGCATTGATCCGCAGACGCCCGGACGGGGTTTGCTGGCGTGAGGTCAGGCGCTCTTCGAGCTCGTCCATCTGATCGAGAATCAGCTTGGCGTGCTCGAAGAAGTACTTGCCCTCTTCGGTCAGGTCCATGCGCCGCGTGGTGCGATTGATCAGCGTGGTATCGAGTTTCGCCTCCAGCCGCGACAGTGTGCGGCTGACCGCTGAAGGCGTTTGCCCGACCTGTTCGGCCGCAGCGGAAATCGACCCGCATTCAATCACGCAGACGAAAATCTGCAACTCATCGGATCTGGCTTTCACGGGTGCCCCTCATTCAAAACTGGCTTGATAGTAGCTGGATGCGGGGCAAAAGGAACCTTACGCCGGCAGACCGAACACCTCGGTCAAATGCTGCTCATAGCGCGCCACATCAGCCTCGATGTTCGGGCGCTTCATCACATCGACAGCCAGGAACGTCGGCAAACCGGTCATGCCGAGGAACTCGTTGGCCTTGTGGAACGGGAAGTACACCGCGTCCACGCCCTTGGCTTCGAAGAAGTCGGTCGGGTCGTCGAAGGCTTGCTGCGGCGCGTTCCAGGTCAGGGACAACATGTATTGCTTGCCCTGCAACAGGCCACCGCTGCCGTACTTTTGCGACGCGTCGGAACGCGTGCGGCCGTCGCTGGCGTAAAGGCTGCCATGGCCTTCGGTGAAGACTTCGTCAATGTACTTCTTGACGGTCCAGGGCGCGCCCATCCACCAGCCGGGCATCTGATAAATGATCACGTCGGCCCAGAGGAATTTGGCGACTTCTTCGGCGACGTCGTAACCCTCATCGATGAAGGTGGCTTTCACGTCGACACCGCCGCGATCCAGCACGCTCAGCGCGGCTTCATGCAGGGTGGCGTTGTAGCGGCCATCGGAGTGGGCAAACTTTTTGCCGCCATTGAGCAACAGGACTTTTTTCATGGGAAGTCTCGGAAGGTTGGAATTCGATGGCGGCAGAGTAGCGATCTGCCTCGCGCGGAATAAGCGCCGAATTCACAAAATTCATTTGACCAATACGCACGAATCGACAGGCGATTGTTGCCATACACTTGCGCCGATTCTGAACTTGAGGAGATTTCTGATGAGTGAAATGCAAGGCTTCATCCTGCACGCCAAGACCCGCCCGGAAAAATCTGACGCCTTTGAGGCGTTTTTCAGCGGCTATGTGGGAGCGAGCCGCGCCGAGCCAGGTTGCATCGAGTACCACATGCTGCGCGACAAACAGGACCCGACGCTGTTTATCTTCTACGAGATCTGGCAGTCCCAGGCTCACCTCGACGTGCACTCGAACCTGCCGCACATGAAGCAGTTCCTCGAGCAGCGCGATGAATACCTGGAACGGGATTTCGATATCCACGCCATCGACATGCTCAGCCCGTCGTCCGCTACCCGCTGATCAGCAAATGGCCGCCGAGCACGCCCAGGCCGATGAAAAACACACGCTTGAACAGCACGCCGCTGATCCGCTGGCGCAGCCATTGCCCCAGCAACATGCCGAGCACCGCCGGGATCAGCGCCAGCAACGACGCAATTAACTCGCCACCGCCCAGTGCGTCGCGCCATAACAGGCCGGCGGCCAAGGCCAGGGTCGAGACGGTGAACGACAGACCCAGCGCCTGCACCAGTTCATCCTTGCTCAAGCCCAAGGCTTGCAGATAAGGCACGGCGGGAATCACGAAAACACCGGTGGCCGAGGTGATGACGCCCGTCAACAGGCCGCAACAAGGACCGAGCCAACGCTCGGTGTGACGGCCGACACGCAAGGTCGGCAAAAACAATCCGCTCAACGCATAGAGCAACAACGCAGCACCCAATCCCCGCACCACCCAATGACCACCGGCCATGCCGACCCACAACGTGCCGGCCCCGGTACCGATGAAGATCGCCAGCAACATCGGCCACAACCGTTTGATCAACCCTCGCAGATGCCCCCCGAATGCCAGTTGCCAGACATTGGTGAGGGTTGCGGGGATGATCAGCAGCGCGGCAGCCTGCGACGGCGCCATAGCCAGACCGAGCAAACCCATCGCGATGGTTGGCAGACCGAGGCCGATCACGCCCTTGATCATGCCGGCCAGCAGAAAGGTAGCAATGACCATCAAGGAAAGGGCCAGACCGAGGTTTTGATAGAACGCGGCGAGAGTATTCATGGCGCTATCGTGAGCCCGGATTGGCGGCTTGAAAATCTGCCATATACTGAGGCAGCCTCTTGCTTGGCAAGAGGCTCGATCTTCGGGACACAACATGCACTTCGACCTGACCGACCTGCGCCTCTACCTGAACATCCTCGACAGCGGCAACATCACCGCCGGCGCCGCTCGCAGTCATCTGTCCCTGGCGGCGGCGAGTGCGCGCATCCGCGCCATGGAGGCTTCGTTGGGGATCGAGTTTCTGCAACGCGGTCGCCGCGGTGTCAGCCCGACGCCGGCCGGCAAGGCCCTGGCGCAACACGCCCGCGTCCTGCTGCAACAGGCAGAACGCATGCAGCAGGATCTGGCCGAATACGCCAAGGGCGTCAAAGGTCAGGTGCGGTTGTTGTGCAACACCACGGCGATCACCGAATACCTGCCGGAGTTGCTCGCGGACTTTCTTCGCGACCACCCCAACCTCGACATCGATCTGCAAGAGTTGCCCAGTGCCCGCATCACCCATGCCTTGCGCCAAGGTGCGGCAGACCTGGGCATCGTCTCGGACGCCGTGGACACCGATGACCTGCAAACCCGCCCGTTTCGCGACGATCCGCTGGTGCTGATCCTGCCCCGCGATCATCCCTTGGCACACGCAGGTGTCGTGAGCTTCAGCGACACCTTGCACCACGACTACGTTGGTCTGAACGCCAACAGCGCGTTGGCGGTGTACCTGGAAGAACAGGCGCTGCACACCGGGTCACGTATGCAAATCCGCATCCGTGCCGACGGTTTTGAGGGTGTGATGCGCATGGTCGCACGGGGAGCCGGGCTGGCGATCGTGCCCCTCGCGGCGGTTGAGCGCAGGCGTGGTGAACAATCCTTCAAGAGTCTCGCCCTGCAAGAACCTTGGGCCACGCGCAAACTGTTGCTCTGCGCTCGGGATTTCACCGCCTTGCCCGGTTACGCCAAGGCCTTGCTGCACGCCTTGACTCTCCCCTGAGGGGCAGACTTTACCCTTGAGTTTTCATCTTCAAGGACAGAGACGATGGGCAAACGAATTCTGGTGATTCTGGGTCATCCGGCGAGCAACAGTTTCTGCGGCGCACTCGCCGAACGTTACGCCCAGTCGGCGGTGCGCGCCGGGCATGAGGTGCGCCAGTTGTTTCTGGGCGCAATGGACTTTGACCCGGTGCTGCGTGAAGGTTATCAACAGGTACAGCCGCTGGAAGCCGATTTGCGTCAGGCGCAGACCGACATTCTATGGGCCGAGCACCTGACACTGGTTTATCCGATCTGGTGGGGCGGAATTCCGGCGTTGCTCAAGGGCTTTTTCGATCGAGTGTTCCTGCCGGGTTTCGCGTTCAAATACCGCGAAGGCAAAGCCTTTCCCGAGAAACTCCTGCAAGGTCGCAGCGCCCATTTGCTGGTGACCATGGACACGCCACCTTGGTATTACCGCTGGATCTATCGCATGCCTGGACTGCACCAGGTACGCAAAACCACGCTCGCGTTCTGCGGCATCGAGCCACAACGCACGCTCACGTTCGGCCCGATTCTCGGTTCCAGCGCTGACCAGCGTGAAACCTGGTTGCTGCAGGCCCAGGCTATCGCCAGCCGCTGAGTCTGCCGATAATGCACCGGGCTACCACGGCGAATAGGGACTTTCCATGTACATCGGCCAAGCCGCGCAGCGCTCCGGAACCACGATCAAGAGCATCCGCCATTACGAGTCGATCGGCCTGCTGCCTGCCGCTCAGCGGTTGGGGAAATACCGCGTCTACGACCAGCAAAGCGTTGACCTGCTGATCTTCATCAAGTGCGCGCAGCAGCTGGGTTTCAGGCTCAAGGAATTGCAGTCGATCTTCGCCGGACATCAAGGGCCGCAAATGCCGTGGGAATTGGCCCATCAGGTCATCGCCGCCAAGAAGCAGGAAATCAGCGAGCGGATCGCTGCACTGTCGCAACAGCATTCGCAATTGGTCGAGTTCGAAGCCAGCCTCGAACAGAGCCAGGGCGATTGCCCGCTGAACAGTGTTTGAGGGCAATGCGCGTTTCTGGACAGCTCAATGTCGAGCACAGACAACTGACCGGTGGACGGGCGCTATAGGGTGCGACTTCAGTTCTCTAGTCCACTGCCCCGGAGTCCACATGACCGCACCTATTACCGTTCTTCGCGATACCCACCCACTGCCGGTGCTCGACGCCTGCAAATGGGAAAAACTCGAAGGCGACCCGCACACCGTCAATCTCAACGCCTACACCAGCGAAGACGGCAGCAAAATCATGGGCACCTGGATCTGCACGCCGGGCAAGTGGTATGTGGAATACGTGAAGTGGGAATACTGCGATTTCCGCGAGGGGTACTGCATCATCACCCCAGAAGGAAAGGAGCCGATCCATCTGCGCGCCGGTGATATTTTTGTCATCGAGCCGGGCATGAAAGGTACGTGGGAAGTGGTTGAAACCGTGCGCAAGTATTTCGTGTTTGCCTGATGCAAAAAAACCGGGAGATCATCCGACGTGATTTCCCGGTAAATGTCGATAGGAACATGCAGCCATTGTGGGAGCGAGCTTGCTCCCACAGGTTTTATTGCGGTTTGCGATAGCTGTTGATGATCGCCGAGAAGTCCTTGCCACCTTCCCCACGCTGGCTCATCGCCTGATACAACTGCTGGGCCACCGCGCCGAGCACCACCGGTTGGTGCGCCTGACGTGCCGCCTCAGTAGCCAGCCCCAGATCCTTGAGCATCAGTTCGGCACCGAAACCGCCGGTATAACCGCGCGAGGCCGGCGCCGTTTCGACGATGCCCGGCCACGGGTTGTACATCTCCGAACTCCAGCAACGGCCGGTGGAACTGTTGATGATCCCGGCCAACACCGTTGTGTCGATCCCGAGAGCATCACCCAGCGCCATGGCTTCGCTGACACCGACCATGGAGATCGCCAGCAGCAGGTTGTTGCAGATCTTGGCGATTTGCCCGGTGCCGACTTCGCCGCAATGGACGATGTTGCGGCCCATCTGCGCCAATACCGGTTGCAGGGTGGCGAACAGCTCAGGGGTAGCGCCGACCATAAACGTCAGGGTCCCGGCTGCCGCACCGCCAGTACCGCCCGACACAGGCGCATCCGCCATGACCACGCCTTGCTTGGCCGCCGCCGCGGCAACATCACGCGCCGTCTGCGGATCGATGGTGCTGCAATCGACTGCCGGCACACCCTTGCCGATCCCCGCCAGCACGCCGTCTTCACCCAGCCACACGCTGCGCACATGCACAGCGGCTGGCAGCATGGTGATCACCAGCTCTGCGCCTTGAGCGGCTTCACGTGCCGAAGCACTGATGCTGCCGCCCAGTTGCTCCAGCTCTGCCAGAACGGTTTTGTTCAGGTCGACCAGGTTCAGCGAATGGCCAGCCTTGATCAGGTTGCGCGCCATCGGCGCGCCCATGTTGCCGAGACCGATAAAAGCGATTTTCATGTCCGGCTCCTTAACGCAAGTTAATGGTGGTGTTCACACCGTCGTTGACGCTGTTGTCATCGAACCAGCGACTGGTGACCGTCTTGGTCTGAGTGTAGAACTGCACCACTTGCTTACCATACGGACCGAGGTCGCCGAGTTTGGACCCGCGCGAACCGGTGAAGCTGAAGAACGGGACCGGCACCGGAATCGGGATGTTGATGCCGACCTGGCCGACGTCGATTTCAGTCTGGAATTTACGCGCCGCCGCACCGCTTTGGGTGAACAGGCCCGTGCCGTTGCCGAACGGGTTGGCGTTGACCAGTGCGATGGCCTCATCGAGGGTATCGACTTCCAGCACCACCAGCACTGGGCCGAAGATTTCCTGGGTGTAGATCTGCATCTCGGGGGTTACGCCGGAGAACAGGGTCGGGCCGACAAAGTTGCCCTTCTCGAAGCCTGGAACGGTGATCTCGCGGCCATCCAGCTCAAGCTTGGCGCCTTCTTTGATGCCGCTCTCGATCAGATCCAGAATTCGCGCCTTGGCTTTCTTGGAAATCACTGGGCCGACATCAGTGCCCGGCTCACTGCCGGCATTCACTTTGAGTTTCTGCGCCAGCGCCTTCAGGTCTGGCAGCCATTGCTTGGCCGCGCCCACCAGCACCACCACGGAGGTGGCCATGCAGCGTTGCCCGGCCGCACCGAAACCGGCACCGACCAGCGCGTTGAGCGCTTGTTCGCGGTTGGCATCCGGCAGCACAACGGCGTGGTTCTTGGCGCCCATCATCGATTGCACGCGTTTGCCGTGTTTACCGGCCAGGTCGTAGACGTGGGTGCCGACGGCGGTCGAACCGACGAAGGAAACAGCCTTGATGTCCTTGTGGGTGCAGAGCGCATCCACCACGTCTTTACCGCCATGAACGACGTTGAGCACGCCTGCCGGAACACCGGCCTCGATCGCCAGTTCCACCAGCAGCATGGTCGACATCGGGTCCTGTTCGGACGGCTTGAGCACGAAGGTGTTGCCGCAAGCGATGGCCATCGGGAACATCCACAGCGGAATCATCGCCGGGAAGTTGAATGGCGTGATGCCGGCGCAAACGCCGATTGGCTGACGCAGGGTGTAGGTATCGACGCCGCCAGCAACGTTCTCGGCGAACTCGCCCATTTGCAGGCTGCCGATGGAGCAAGCGTGCTCGACCACTTCCAGGCCGCGGAAGATATCGCCTTCAGCGTCGGCGATGGTTTTGCCTTGTTCGTTGCTGAGCACCACGGCGATGCGCTTGGAGTGTTCGCGAATCAACGCCTGGAGCTTGAGCATGATGCGCATCCGCGCGCCGATCGGTGTCAGCTTCCAGGTCTGGAAGGCGCGATGGGCGGCGCTGATCGCGGCGTCCACTTCCTGCGCGGTCGCGAACGGTACTTTCGCCAGCACTTGCTGGGTCGCCGGGTTGACGATGTCGTGCCACTCGGTGGTCTGGGACTCGACCCACTCGCCGTCGATCAACAGCTTTACCGTTTGGACAGTGGTTTCGTTTGGCGTGAGCGATGCGTTCATGTTGGGTCTCCGGGACGTTGTTCTTATTTAGAGAGCTATCTGTGGAGCCAAGGCGAGAAAGCCACCTTGAGATGAGACGTGTGTCGCGAATTGGTTGTCGGACTGTTTTTGGAGTATAGATGTGCAAACTTCTAATAAGAACGCACATAAAAGCCGGTCCATCATGCAAAAAAACATCACGTCTCTAGGCTCGTTGAACTGGGATGACCTCAAGTTTTTCCTTGAAGTCGCCCGCACCCGCAAGGCCAGCACCGCGGCGAAGCGCCTGGCGGTCGACTACACCACCGTGTCGCGGCGCATTAGTTCGCTTGAAGCGGCGTTGGGCACTTTGCTGTTCGAGAAATCCCGGACCAGCGGTTTTGTCCTGACCGCCGAAGGCCAGCGGTTGCTGGGCTACGCTGAGTCGATTGAAAGCACGCTGCACATGGCCTGCGAGCAGGTTTCGGGCTCTGGCGTTGCCTTGTCCGGGCATGTGCGCATGGGCTGCACCGAAGGCTTCGGCAGCTTTTTCATCACCCCGCAGCTGAGCCATTTCGTCGATGCCTACCCGGCGATCTCGGTGGACATCCTGCCGCTGCCGCACTTCATCAGCTTGTCCAAGCGTGAGGCGGACATCGTCATCGCCCTGGAGCGCCCGGAGCATGGCCCGTACGTCTGCTGCAAACTCTGCGACTACAAATTACAGCTCTACGCGACGCAGGATTATCTCGACAAGCACCCACCGATCCGCCGCCCGGCTGATTTGGGTAAGCATTCATTCATTAGTTATGTCGACGATCTGGCGTTTAGTTCGGAGCTGTTGTACCTGGCAAATGTGTTGCCCGGCGCCAGCGCCAACCTGCGCAGCACCAGTGTGATTGCGCAATTCGTGGCTGCGCAGCAAGGGCGGTCGCTGGCGATTCTGCCGTGCTTCCTGGCGGCCCAGGATCCGCGATTGCTGCCGGTGTTGCCGGAAGAGATCAACATCACTCGACAGTTCTGGATGTACTGCCGCGAGGACCTGCGCAAACTCAAGCGGATCACCCTGTTGTGGGATTACATCCGCGCGGTCACTGAGCAGAATCAGGGTTTGTTGATGGGTGAAAGTCGGGACATGCTGTTCGCCGATTAGTCGGCGCCCAATTCCAGCATCAACCCGCTCAAGCGCTTGACCTTGCGCCGCACTGCCTCTTCGAATACGCCGGAACGAGGCTCGATCAGGGTGAACCAGTTTTTGGCCCGGGTAATTCCGGTATAGATCAGTTCCTTGGTGAGTACTGGGTTCAGGGCATCCGGCAGAATCAACGCCGTATGGGCAAATTCCGAGCCCTGGGATTTGTGCACCGTCATCGCATACACGGTTTCGACATCGTTGAGCCGGCTCGGCAGAACAAATCGTACGCCGCCCTGACCATCGTTGCGCGGGAACGCTACACGCAGCACCTGCTTCCCAACCTCTGGCCCCTCGCGTTCCGGCAACTTGAGGGCAATGCCGATGTCGCCGTTCATCAACCCCAGACCGTAATCGTTGCGAGTCATCAGCACTGGCCGACCTTCGTACCACTGCTGGTCGCTGTCGATCAGCCGAGCCTTGAGCAGCGCGGCGGTCACGCGTTGATTCAAACCTTCCACGCCCCACGGCCCTTTACGTACAGCGCACAACAACTGGAAGGCGTCGAAGGCTTGCAACACCTGCCGAGCCCAATCGGTCCAGCAGGGATCATCAAGCGTGCTGTCGAGCGGTGGTCGCAAGCTGCGCAAGAGACTCAGGTAATGCCGATAACCCTGCGGTCCATCGCCATGCCCCTCAAGCAGCAAGCGCTCCAGCGTCCGGTCCTGCTCCCCCTTGAGGGACAGGGAAAACACGTCGTCATGGCTTCGAGCCGCCAACAACTTGCGGGCTTCCTCGGGTTGCTGCTGGTTGACCCAACGAGCCAGTTGACCGATACCGCTGCCCTCGCCGAACCGGCGTGAATGACGCAGCATCACAACCTGCTGGGCCAGGGGATGAGTCCCTTGGGTGTCTTCCTGCAAACCGCTGGCATCCAGACTTTCACCACTGACCGCTTCCAGCCACCGGCGCGTCTGTGGGCTGTACCAACCGGCCTCGGCGTCGCGGCACAGGTCGCCCAGCACGGCACCGGCCTCCACCGATGCCAGTTGATCCTTGTCACCGAGCAGCACCAGACGGGCATGGGCCGGCAACGCATCGAGCAGGTTGGCCATCATCTCCAGATCGATCATCGAGGCTTCGTCCACCACCAAGACATCCAGCGGCAAGCGATTACCGGCGTGGTGACGGAAGTGTCGAGTACCGGGGCGACTGCCGAGCAGACGGTGCACGGTGGTGACGTCTGACGGGATCTTCACTCGGACGGCCTCATCGACTTCCAGAGTCCTGACCTGCTGACTGATGGACTCCGTCAGTCGGGCTGCAGCCTTGCCGGTGGGTGCCGCGAGACGAATACGCAACGGCTTCCCCGCCTCCACGGCCGGCGCCTGGAGCAACGCCAGCAAACGCACGACCGTCGTCGTCTTGCCGGTCCCCGGGCCACCGGTAACGATGCTGAATGCGCTGCGGGTGGCGAGGGCACAGGCGAGTTTCTGCCAGTCAATCACTTCGCCGGGCCTGGCTGGACCGAACAAGCTGGTGAGGCGCTGGGACAAATCATCCGGCGTGGTTTCGTGTTCCACCAGGCGTTGGCGCAGCGAGGTGTCGATACGCCGTTCGTAAGCCCAGTAGCGGCGCAAGTACAGGCGTTTGCCCGATAACACCAATGGCCGATGCTGCGCCGCCTCGCGGCCGTCGACCGCCAAAGCGACCAGGTTGCTGGAGGCCAGGACCTTGCACCAATGGGCACCGTCCAGCGCCTCAAGCAATTGCGACGGCAGCAACATCGCACCACTTTGCACATCACCTTCCGGTGGCAGCGACAGGGCGAAGTCCGGTTCCTTGAGCGTCTCGAACACATCCAGGCACACATGACCGTGGCCCAGTTGATGGCTGGCCAACGCGGCGGCGAGCAGCACCAGTGGATCATCGCCGGGAGCGAGTTCATGAAGAAAAGCGACGAAGGCTTTGTCCAGCGCTCGCAGCCAGCCGCGCTCAACCCAGCGCGTCAACAACAGCAGCAAGTCATCGGCGCGACTCAACGGCGCCAGATCCGCCAGGCTTTCGGCTGTCAACGAAGTGGGCAGCAAATCAGCGAAGGTGCGACTCATAACAAAACTCCCTGTTCCCAGGCGGGCTCGGCCTTGGGTTCTGGCTTGCCCTGGAACAACCGGTCCAGACGTTCGATCAGCTCTCTTGGAGGACGGGCGAAATACACGCCCTGGCTGGACGCGCGCGTACCGCGCAGGAACAGGTACAGCGCACCACCGACATGCCGGTCGTAATCGTAATCGGCAAGTCGCGCCTTGAGCTGGCGATGCAGGGCCAACAGGTACAGCACGTATTGCAGGTCGTAACGGTTGTCGAGAATCGACTGCTCCATGGCCTGCTCGGTGTAGGCCGCGTCATCGACGCCCAGCCAGTTGGATTTGTAGTCGGCGACGTAGTAGCGGCCGTCGTGCTCGAATGTCAGGTCGATGAAACCTTTGAACATGCCATTGAGCAACACCGGCTCGGCAGCCACTCGGGCCACGCCGTTGTGGGTGTATTGACGCACCAGTTCATCGAGCTTGAGCACATCGACCTTATGACTGGCGAACCAGAACTCCATCTCGACCCGGTATTGGGTGAGCTGCTCGAACACCACGGGGGCCTGCCCGCCGCCGAAATGCAGCGGGGACGTCAGCAGATGCTGCAGCCAGTCGCTCAGGGCGGTGATCCAGCCCTCCCAACCACGACGGTTGCAGCGACGGGCAATGGCATCTTCCACAGCTTGCGGGTTGGCGGCAAAACCTTCGTCACCGGCCCATTCGAGCAAACCATGGAGAAAGGTGCCGGGGTTCGGGCCACGAGGGAATCGATGGATATCCGCGCCGCCGGCCACCACTTCTCGTGGTGCTTGCGGATCGAGGCGCTCGTCGTCGAAGAGCTTTTGCGCTTGCGGGCTCTCCGGCGCTTCATCAGTGCCCACGCTCATGCTGTCGCCAATGCGCAGGGCACTGTAGGACGCAATCCACCAGTTTTCGCTGGCCTTGCGTTTGGGTATCAGCGGAGCAAGCAACGTCGCATCGTTGTGCGGCGGATGGTAGTGCTCGACGGTCGCTTCAGGCATTTCACCGTAGCTCAGCGCAGGACAGTCCTGCTGCAGGTCTTCCAGCCACCGCTTCAAACCTGCCGACTCGGCCAATGATGCTCCGCCGCCCAGCAGATAACCCAATGCTGAAAGATGCAGCACCGAGCTGTTGTTATTGCCGCGTTTGAGATCCGTCACTCCAAGCCAGCAGGCGTGTTGCGCCCGGGTCAGGGCTACGTAAAGCAAGCGCAGATCCTCGGCAAGACGCTCATCATCCGCCTGAACAATCAACTCGGCTGTCGGCCTCAAGGTCACTTGGGCCTTGCCCGTGGCGTCGTGGTAATGCAACGGCAGACGGCTGCCATCCACCGGCTTCGCCGAGCAAATGAACGGCAGGAACACCAAGGGATACTCAAGCCCCTTGGACTTGTGAATGGTCACGACTTTGACCAGTTGTTCGTCGCTCTCCAGACGCAGGATCTGCTCTTCGCCGGCCTGCCCGGACAACGCCAGATGCTCGGACAAATGACGGATCAGCGCTTGCTCACCATCGAGTTCGGCGGCCGCCTGTTGCAGCAATTCGGACAGGTGCAGCAAATTGGTCAGCACCCGCTCGCCGTCACTGCGCGTGAACAATGTCTGAGGCAGCTGGAAGTCATGCAGCAATCGCCGCAGCATGGGCAACACGCCCTGTTTGCGCCAGAGCTCGCGATAGCTGCGGAACTGCATGACCCGCGCTTCCCAGGCCAGTTCGTCCTGATTGAGCCGTTCCAGTTCAGCCAGCGACAGGTTCAGCGTGATGCAGGCCAACGCGGCTCGCAGCGGGCGCTCGACATCCGGCTCGGCGCAGGCCTTGAGCCAGGTCAGCAGATCGTGGGCCTCCTGGGCGGCGAACACCGAGTCCTTGTCCGACAGATAGACGCTGCGCACGCCACGGGCGGAGAGTTCGCCACGCACAGCCTGGGCTTCTTTACCGTCGCGGACCAGGATCGCGATATCCGCTGGCAGCAGCCCTCTGAAGTCCTTGCCGTCCTGTTTGAAACCCGCGCGACCTTGTTGCCCGCCATTGAGCAAAGCGGTGATTTCACTGGCGCAGGCGGCGGCGAGTTGTTGTCGGTACACCGCGCCGGACAGCGGCTGATCGGCGGACAGCTGCCAGATGTTCAGGGCGGGCACGACTTGGCCATCAATGTGCAGAACTTCTTTGCGCCCTTGGGATTCGACGGGCAGGAACGGCACCGGGTTCTCGCCATTCTTTTCACGAAACAGGAACGCGCCTCGCCCGGTCTCGCGAGACTCGGCACGTTCGAACACATGGTTGACCGCACTGACCATGCCATGGCTGGAACGGAAATTCGTACCCAGGGTATGCAATCGGCCAGCGGTGGCCTGACGGGCGCGCAAGTAGGTGTAGATGTCGGCACCGCGGAACGCGTAGATCGCTTGCTTGGGGTCGCCGATCAGGAACAGACCGCATTCGGGATTGTTGTCTTCGATGCGATAGATGCTCTCGAAGATCCGGTACTGCACCGGGTCGGTGTCCTGGAACTCATCGATCAACGCCACCGGAAACTGCTCGCGGATCAAGGTTGCCAGCCGCTCACCGCCATCGGACTGCAACGCTGCATCGAGACGCAGCAGCATGTCATCGAAGCCCATCTCCGCACGGCGACGCTTTTCTTCCTCAAACCGTGTACCGACCCACTGGGCGGCGTGTTGCAGCACGGCGGCATCAGGTGTCGGCAATCCATCGAGACGGGCCTTGAGGCCGGGCATGGCGTCCAGCCCGGGATGACTGGGTGCTTCGCCCTTCCAGGCTTCGGCCATACCCTCCGGAGTCAGGCGTGTGAAGCCGGTGCCGATATCCAGTTGCTCAAGGGATTCGTCTTCAGCCCAGGTCCTGATCTTTTCAAACCAGGGTTCGAAATAGCGCGCCTGCATCTTGCGACCGTCGACGCTCTTGCTCGCAACACCCTGGTGACAGATGGCAAGCAATTCGTCCGCCCACTGGCGCCAGGGCATCTTGAGTTCGAGCAAGGCTGCCCGTCGCTCTTGCAGACACTCCGTGATCAGCTCGGCAGGCTCTTTACCTTCGATACTGTCTCGCTCACTGGCGAACAAACCACGCACTCGCGGCAGCAATGCTGCTGGCCCGCCCCAATTTCCGCGCACCCAGTTCAGCGCATCGCCTTGCATCGGGTAGCAAAACAGGCGCCAGTAATCGCGCAGGACTTCGCCCAGCAAATCGCTGTGATCAGTTTCCAGGGTTTGTGTAAACAGGCTGCCACTGTCGAACGCGTGTTCGCGCAACATGCGCTGGCACCAACTGTGGATAGTCGAAACTGCCGCCTCGTCCATCCACTGCGCGGCGATGTCCAAGCGGTTCGCGCACCCGGACCACTGCTCGGGAAGGTACTCCTCACGAAGCTCCGCGATAAGGCTATCGGGCGCCGGTGTTTCTTCGCGAAAAAACCGCGCAGCTTCAGCAAGACGCGTGCGGATGCGTTCGCGTAATTCTTTGGTCGCGGCATCGGTGAACGTCACAACGAGGATTTGCGGCGGCAACAGTTCACGTCCGAAGCCGCTCGACTCTGCGCCGTGCCCAAGGACCAGGCGCAGATACAGCGCGGAAATGGTGAAGGTCTTGCCGGTCCCGGCGCTCGCTTCGATCAGTTGGCTGCCGCGCAGGGGAAATGCCAAGGCCAGAGGTTTGGTGGTCATCAGCGCGCCTCCTCACTGTTCAATGAACGCCAAGGCGCTTCCAGCAGCGGCCGGTACAACGCGTTGCACCAATCCGGGAACGTTTCGTCTGCGACAAGCGTGTCGAAGTCGGCGAACTGCCGGGCGAGTGCCGGACTTTCGCGACGCTCGCCGTCGGTGGTCAGGCCATCGCCTTCATACGCCTTGCGGGCGGCGGCTTGCGCTTTGACCGGATCAGTTTGACCAAGCCATGCGAAGCCAGTCTTCACTGCAATCGGCAGCGGTTGACGCATGCCGATTTGCCAAGCCATTAACAGGTCGCCCAGAATCCGCAAGGCTGCACCCTCCTCCATAGGACCGAGTAGCAGACTGTCGTCGCTGGCCACCAACGCTGTGGTCATCGCCATACCACTGGCGCAGGCAACCAGATGATTGACCCATGGCCGTGTCAGCCGATGCCATTTGCGAGACTTGATCGCGCCGATGCTGTTGGGGATTGTAGTGACTGATAGCAAACCACCATCCGCACGTTGATGCAGGCCGCTGAGCCACCCTTCCAGGCGCAGCCCCTGCAACTCCAGATTCACTGGCAGAGCGTGGGTGAGCGGCGTTGGCCATAACGCCAAAAGCTGTTGGTAACGCTGCAACAGATCCGGTAACGGTTCGATCAACTCTCTCTGAAGGCATTCGCCGAACCCGGCCATGGGCAGAAGCCCACTGTTTTGCAGACGTTTTGCCTGTGCTTCCAGTATCTGGTCGGTGCTATCCAGATGTCCCAGCGCCGCTTCGAGCAAGCTGTCACTGAGGCTGTAACGTTGCAACGCGTCGAGTACAAATGGCTCTTCATCAGCCAAGGGCACTTCAGCCGCTTCGAAGTACACCTTCAGTCGTTGACTGAAGAAATGTCGCACAGGATTACGCAGGAAGTCCTGCAGTTGACCGAGACTCAGCGGCTCCTCCTGAACGTAGGGATCAAGGACCTCGATATCAGTCGACGGCTCACTGGTTTGATGCAGCACCTGCCATTCATTCGCGTAGCTGAACAAATCATCGCCTTCATGGAAGTAGCGGGCACTGAACGGTTGCAGTGGATGCTCCTGAGTGATGGCCTCAAGCAGATCTTTGTCGACATCATGCAGTCGCCAACCGCTGGCCAGATGATCTCGCAATTGGCCAATCAGTACCGACGCAGGGCGTTCACTGTTATCGCGAATGCTGCGACCGACCCAGCTGATATAGAGTTGGTCACGTGCCGACAACAGGGCTTCCAAAAGCAAATAGCGGTCATCTTCGCGGCGGGAGCGATCGCCAGGGCGGTAATCACTGCCCATGAGGTCGAAGTCCAGTGGCGGCTGCGCGCGCGGGTAGTCCCCGTCATTCATGCCCAGCAGGCAGACCAGTTTGAACGGGATCGCTCGCATGGGCATCAAGGTGCAGAAGTTAACCGCACCGGCCAGAAAACGCTGGGACAGGCGGCCTTGGTCAAGGCCGGCGAGCCAGGCTTCACGGACCACGGTCAACGGCAGTTCATCGTGCAAGCCGACTGACTCGCAGGTCTCAAGCCAGGTTTCACGCAGCTCTTCGAGTTGGGCCAACACGTAGTCGTCATGCTCGTTACTGGCCAGGAAAAACAACTGAACCAGCGCATGCAATCGAAAACCCCATTGTTTGGGAGCTGCGGGTTGAGAGAGTTCCTGGTGAGCAATTTCCAATGCGTCCAGCAGCGCGACCAAAGGCCCGATGAGCGCGGCATCCAGACCACCGATCTCGTCGTAGGGTTCGATACCCTCGCAAGCACTGGCACTGCCCACGGCATAACCGAGCAGCATCCGTCGCAGGCCGAAACGCCAACTGTTTTGTTCCAGCTCCTGCGGCAGACCGAGACCCGCGCGCTGCTCGGCATTCATGCCCCAGCGGATGCCTGCGCCTTCGATCCAACGGTGCAGAGTTGGCAGATCACGTTCCTCTACACCGAAGCGAGCGCGCAGTGCAGGAACGTCCAGCAGATCGAGGATCTCGCTCACGGGGAAACGGCTGTCGGGCAGTTTGAGCAGATGCTCGATAGCAATCAGCAGCGGGTCACGGCCACGTTGGCCTTGATCTGCGAGCGTGAAGGGAATGAAACGCGGATCGTGGCGTTCAAGCTGAGCAAATACCGCACGAATATGCGGTGCGTAGCTGTCGATGTCCGGGACCATCACGATCACATCGCGAGGCCTCAAATCCGGATCAGCACTGAAGCGTGCGAGCAACTGGTCGTGGAGGATCTCCACTTCGCGCTGGGCGCTATGGGCAATGTGGAAACGGATCGACTCGTCGTTTGCCGGATCGACAGCAGGCCAACGCTCGCGAGTCTCGTTCAAGGGACGCAACTCAAGAATGTCGTCCTGCAATTGATTGAGCATGTTCTGTGGCAGGCTATCGCTGAACAGGTCGATTCGGCCATCGCGGAATGCCGAGCGATAGCTGTTGGGATCGTCGTAACTGTCGAGCAGATTGATGTAGTCCCGCCCCTGCTTGCCCCACGCCGCCAGCAGTGGATGGGCGTGCTGGTGAAGGGTTTGCGGGTCGAGCACAACCGGCATTCCGCTCTTGCGAGCCTGACGCTTGTATTGATGCCGCAACAGGTCTTTATCGGCGACGATGTCTGCCCAATGGTGACGACACGGATTGTGCACGCAGAGCAGAACCTGGCTGAACCGGGCCAGCCCCGCCAGTGCTTCCAGGGCTTGAGCGGGCAGTGAGGAAATCCCGAAAACGATCACCCTTGAAGGCAATCCGCTGGGGGCGACGTCGAGGCTGTTGATGCGCTCGATAAACCGTTGATGGACGCCGGCTCGACTTTGCGCCATGCCTTGTTCACCCACATCCAGCAATAGCGCACGCCACAACTCTGCCTGCCAGCAGTTAGCCGGGGTCAGAGGTTTGGTTTCGCCTCTGCCATTCCGTAATTGATGACGACCTTCTGCCCAGTCTTCGAGCCAATCGGCCCTGTACACCTGATATTGGTCGAACAGGTCCGCCAGTCGCTCCGCCAATTGATAGCGTTTACGTAAGTCTGTGTCATTCGTAAGGAAGCGCTGCAGGGGTTCGAAGTGCGGTTGGTTGATCAACTGCGGAAGCAGACGCATCAGACGCCAGGTCAAGGGAGCTTTATCGAGCAAGGATTTGACCGGGATTTCGTCACGACCAAGCACCATGCGATAGAGCTGCCACATGAAGCTACCCGGTAACTGCACGTCGATGGCTGCTGCGATTCCGCAGCCGCCCATGTCGTCATCTTCCGGGTCTTTCGCCAGTGCCAGCTTCAACCATTGGGCGATGCCGTTGCTCTGCACCAAGGCAATTTCATTTTCCAAGGGAGCCAGCGGGTAACGCCGCATCCAGCTGACAACCAGGCCGCGCAACTCGTCCAGGCGGTTGCCGTGAACCACCATAAAACCAGCACTGAGGGACGTCGCGTCCGGCATAAAGGCTTCCTTGGGAAAATACAAAAGCTAGGGCCGAACCTTAGCATTGTCGGGAGACTGTGACAGCCGGGAGCCGTCCGGTATTGCTGTGAGAACTTTCCTGCGGGCAAAACAAAACCCCTACCTGCATACGCAGATAGGGGTTTCGGAATTTAATCTTGACGATGACCTACTCTCACATGGGGAAACCCCACACTACCATCGGCGATGCATCGTTTCACTGCTGAGTTCGGGATGGGATCAGGTGGTTCCAATGCTCTATGGTCGTCAAGAAATTCGGTAGCCAGGTCGTTTACCTTTCGGTTCACGCTCCAGCGAATGGGTATGCGATAGTTGGGTGTTTTGTGAGTATCTCGAACTTTCGGTTCGTTTCGTCTTCACACACCGCAATCTGGCCTTTCGACGCAAATTGCTTGGGTGTTATATGGTCAAGCCTCACGGGCAATTAGTATTGGTTAGCTCAACGCCTCACAGCGCTTACACACCCAACCTATCAACGTCGTAGTCTTCGACGGCCCTTCAGGGGACTCAAGGTCCCAGTGAGATCTCATCTTGAGGCTAGTTTCCCGCTTAGATGCTTTCAGCGGTTATCTATTCCGAACATAGCTACCCGGCAATGCCACTGGCGTGACAACCGGAACACCAGAGGTTCGTCCACTCCGGTCCTCTCGTACTAGGAGCAGCCCCTCTCAAATCTCAAACGTCCACGGCAGATAGGGACCGAACTGTCTCACGACGTTCTAAACCCAGCTCGCGTACCACTTTAAATGGCGAACAGCCATACCCTTGGGACCGGCTTCAGCCCCAGGATGTGATGAGCCGACATCGAGGTGCCAAACACCGCCGTCGATATGAACTCTTGGGCGGTATCAGCCTGTTATCCCCGGAGTACCTTTTATCCGTTGAGCGATGGCCCTTCCATACAGAACCACCGGATCACTAAGACCTACTTTCGTACCTGCTCGACGTGTCTGTCTCGCAGTCAAGCGCGCTTTTGCCTTTATACTCTACGACCGATTTCCGACCGGTCTGAGCGCACCTTCGTACTCCTCCGTTACTCTTTAGGAGGAGACCGCCCCAGTCAAACTACCCACCATACACTGTCCTCGATCCGGATAACGGACCTGAGTTAGAACCTCAAAGTTGCCAGGGTGGTATTTCAAGGTTGGCTCCACGCGAACTGGCGTCCACGCTTCAAAGCCTCCCACCTATCCTACACAAGCAAATTCAAAGTCCAGTGCAAAGCTATAGTAAAGGTTCACGGGGTCTTTCCGTCTAGCCGCGGATACACTGCATCTTCACAGCGATTTCAATTTCACTGAGTCTCGGGTGGAGACAGCGCCGCCATCGTTACGCCATTCGTGCAGGTCGGAACTTACCCGACAAGGAATTTCGCTACCTTAGGACCGTTATAGTTACGGCCGCCGTTTACCGGGGCTTCGATCAAGAGCTTCGCGTTAGCTAACCCCATCAATTAACCTTCCGGCACCGGGCAGGCGTCACACCCTATACGTCCACTTTCGTGTTTGCAGAGTGCTGTGTTTTTAATAAACAGTCGCAGCGGCCTGGTATCTTCGACCGGCATGGGCTTACGCAGTAAATGCTTCACCCTCACCGGCGCACCTTCTCCCGAAGTTACGGTGCCATTTTGCCTAGTTCCTTCACCCGAGTTCTCTCAAGCGCCTTGGTATTCTCTACCCAACCACCTGTGTCGGTTTGGGGTACGGTTCCTGGTTACCTGAAGCTTAGAAGCTTTTCTTGGAAGCATGGCATCAACCACTTCGTCACCCAAAGGGTAACTCGTCATCAGCTCTCGGCCTTAGAATCCCGGATTTACCTAAGATTCCAGCCTACCACCTTAAACTTGGACAACCAACGCCAAGCTGGCCTAGCCTTCTCCGTCCCTCCATCGCAATAACCAGAAGTACAGGAATATTAACCTGTTTTCCATCGACTACGCTTTTCAGCCTCGCCTTAGGGACCGACTAACCCTGCGTCGATTAACGTTGCGCAGGAAACCTTGGTCTTTCGGCGTGGGTGTTTTTCACACCCATTGTCGTTACTCATGTCAGCATTCGCACTTCTGATACCTCCAGCAAGCTTCTCAACTCACCTTCACAGGCTTACAGAACGCTCCTCTACCGCATCACCTAAGTGATACCCGTAGCTTCGGTGTATGGTTTGAGCCCCGTTACATCTTCCGCGCAGGCCGACTCGACTAGTGAGCTATTACGCTTTCTTTAAAGGGTGGCTGCTTCTAAGCCAACCTCCTAGCTGTCTAAGCCTTCCCACATCGTTTCCCACTTAACCATAACTTTGGGACCTTAGCTGACGGTCTGGGTTGTTTCCCTTTTCACGACGGACGTTAGCACCCGCCGTGTGTCTCCCATGCTCGGCACTTGTAGGTATTCGGAGTTTGCATCGGTTTGGTAAGTCGGGATGACCCCCTAGCCGAAACAGTGCTCTACCCCCTACAGTGATACATGAGGCGCTACCTAAATAGCTTTCGAGGAGAACCAGCTATCTCCGAGCTTGATTAGCCTTTCACTCCGATCCACAGGTCATCCGCTAACTTTTCAACGGTAGTCGGTTCGGTCCTCCAGTTAGTGTTACCCAACCTTCAACCTGCCCATGGATAGATCGCCCGGTTTCGGGTCTATTCCCAGCGACTAGACGCCCTATTAAGACTCGCTTTCGCTACGCCTCCCCTATTCGGTTAAGCTCGCCACTGAAAATAAGTCGCTGACCCATTATACAAAAGGTACGCAGTCACCCAACAAAGTGGGCTCCCACTGCTTGTACGCATACGGTTTCAGGATCTATTTCACTCCCCTCTCCGGGGTTCTTTTCGCCTTTCCCTCACGGTACTAGTTCACTATCGGTCAGTCAGTAGTATTTAGCCTTGGAGGATGGTCCCCCCATATTCAGACAAAGTTTCTCGTGCTCCGTCCTACTCGATTTCATGACTAAGAGATTTTCGCGTACAGGGCTATCACCCACTATGGCCGCACTTTCCAGAGCGTTCCGCTAATCTCAAAGCCACTTAAGGGCTAGTCCCCGTTCGCTCGCCACTACTAAGGGAATCTCGGTTGATTTCTTTTCCTCAGGGTACTTAGATGTTTCAGTTCCCCTGGTTCGCCTCTTAAGCCTATGTATTCAGCTTAAGATAACCATCTTATGATGGCTGGGTTCCCCCATTCAGACATCTCCGGATCAAAGTCTGTTTGCCGACTCCCCGAAGCTTTTCGCAGGCTACCACGTCTTTCATCGCCTCTGACTGCCAAGGCATCCACCGTATGCGCTTCTTCACTTGACCATATAACCCCAAGCAATCTGGTTATACTGTGAAGACGACATTCGCCGAAAATTCGATAATACTCAATTAAGAGCAACTCACAAATTTTACCTTAGCCTGATCCAACACCAGTGAAAGTGTTGTCCAGTCTATCTTTCTATCACATACCCAAATTTTTAAAGAACGATCTAATCCAAAGACTAGAAATCAACATTCACCATCATCACGATGGAATGCTCATTTCTAAGCTTTCAACAAACAGAAGCAGTAGTGGTGGAGCCAAACGGGATCGAACCGTTGACCTCCTGCGTGCAAGGCAGGCGCTCTCCCAGCTGAGCTATGGCCCCGTATTTCTACAGGTTCCCACACAAAATTGGTGGGTCTGGGCAGATTCGAACTGCCGACCTCACCCTTATCAGGGGTGCGCTCTAACCAACTGAGCTACAGACCCAATTTCGGGCTGCTTCTTTATCGTCTTCTTCAATGAATCAAGCAATTCGTGTGGGAGCTTATGGAGCAGCTGATGTCGTCGATTAAGGAGGTGATCCAGCCGCAGGTTCCCCTACGGCTACCTTGTTACGACTTCACCCCAGTCATGAATCACACCGTGGTAACCGTCCTCCCGAAGGTTAGACTAGCTACTTCTGGTGCAACCCACTCCCATGGTGTGACGGGCGGTGTGTACAAGGCCCGGGAACGTATTCACCGCGACATTCTGATTCGCGATTACTAGCGATTCCGACTTCACGCAGTCGAGTTGCAGACTGCGATCCGGACTACGATCGGTTTTCTGGGATTAGCTCCACCTCGCGGCTTGGCAACCCTCTGTACCGACCATTGTAGCACGTGTGTAGCCCAGGCCGTAAGGGCCATGATGACTTGACGTCATCCCCACCTTCCTCCGGTTTGTCACCGGCAGTCTCCTTAGAGTGCCCACCATCACGTGCTGGTAACTAAGGACAAGGGTTGCGCTCGTTACGGGACTTAACCCAACATCTCACGACACGAGCTGACGACAGCCATGCAGCACCTGTCTCAATGTTCCCGAAGGCACCAATCCATCTCTGGAAAGTTCATTGGATGTCAAGGCCTGGTAAGGTTCTTCGCGTTGCTTCGAATTAAACCACATGCTCCACCGCTTGTGCGGGCCCCCGTCAATTCATTTGAGTTTTAACCTTGCGGCCGTACTCCCCAGGCGGTCAACTTAATGCGTTAGCTGCGCCACTAAGAGCTCAAGGCTCCCAACGGCTAGTTGACATCGTTTACGGCGTGGACTACCAGGGTATCTAATCCTGTTTGCTCCCCACGCTTTCGCACCTCAGTGTCAGTATCAGTCCAGGTGGTCGCCTTCGCCACTGGTGTTCCTTCCTATATCTACGCATTTCACCGCTACACAGGAAATTCCACCACCCTCTACCATACTCTAGCTTGTCAGTTTTGAATGCAGTTCCCAGGTTGAGCCCGGGGATTTCACATCCAACTTAACAAACCACCTACGCGCGCTTTACGCCCAGTAATTCCGATTAACGCTTGCACCCTCTGTATTACCGCGGCTGCTGGCACAGAGTTAGCCGGTGCTTATTCTGTCGGTAACGTCAAGACACCAACGTATTAGGTTAATGCCCTTCCTCCCAACTTAAAGTGCTTTACAATCCGAAGACCTTCTTCACACACGCGGCATGGCTGGATCAGGCTTTCGCCCATTGTCCAATATTCCCCACTGCTGCCTCCCGTAGGAGTCTGGACCGTGTCTCAGTTCCAGTGTGACTGATCATCCTCTCAGACCAGTTACGGATCGTCGCCTTGGTGAGCCATTACCTCACCAACTAGCTAATCCGACCTAGGCTCATCTGATAGCGCAAGGCCCGAAGGTCCCCTGCTTTCTCCCGTAGGACGTATGCGGTATTAGCGTCCGTTTCCGAGCGTTATCCCCCACTACCAGGCAGATTCCTAGGCATTACTCACCCGTCCGCCGCTCGCCACCAGGTACAAGTACCCGTGCTGCCGCTCGACTTGCATGTGTTAGGCCTGCCGCCAGCGTTCAATCTGAGCCATGATCAAACTCTTCAGTTCAAACATCTTTGGGTTTTTAAGAAACCCTAAACTTGGCTCAGCAATCGTTGGTTACATCTTTGATTTCTCGCGGAGTAACTTGTGATGCTGATAATCTTGTTGACTATCAGTCTGACTCCACAAGCACCCACACGAATTGCTTGATTCAGTTGTTAAAGAGCGGTTGGTTAAGATCTTTCGTCTCAACCGAGGCGCGCATTCTACAGCAGCCTCTGTTACTGTCAAGCGGTTATTTTTCGAAGTTTTCAAAGTTTCCTTTGCAACTTCAACCACTTGCGCTTTCGATCTCTCGTTAGCGGGAGGCGAATTCTACAGCGTTAGTCGCTGCTGTCAACACCTCTTTTTCAACCCCTTTCGCGCTTCGATGACCTGAAGCAACTCGCTGCCGAAAACTGCGTAACTCATTGTTTACCAAGGAGTTTTCCGTTTCGACTGCGCCGGAAGTGGGGCGAATTATAGACTTCCAGAATCTTCCGTCAACACCTATTTTCACAATTCTGTCATATAGGTGAAAAAAGCCCCTGAAACGCAAAGGCCGGCCCCAAGGGCCGGCCTTCTCCCTTCTACTTACAAGCTAGGGAATGCGAACTGCGAAGCTTCATGGCTCGCCCGTTGTGGCCAGCGCTGGGTAATGGCCTTGCGACGGGTATAGAAACGCACGCCATCCGGACCATACGCATGCAAGTCGCCGAACAGCGAGCGCTTCCAGCCGCCGAAGCTGTGATAAGCCACCGGTACCGGCAGCGGTACGTTGACGCCGACCATACCGACTTCGATCTCGTCGCAGAACAACCGTGCCGCTTCCCCATCACGGGTAAAGATGCAGGTGCCGTTGCCATACTCGTGATCGTTGATCAGCTGCATCGCCTCTTCCAGGCTGTTAACCCGGACAACACACAGCACCGGCCCGAAGATCTCTTCTTTATAGATGCGCATCTCTGGCGTGACGTTGTCGAACAGGCAGCCGCCCAGGAAGAAACCTTCCTCATGACCAGCCACGCTCAGACCACGACCATCCACCACCAAGGTCGCACCAGAAGAAACACCGTCTTCTATATAGCCACTGACTTTGTCGCGAGCCTGACCGGAAACCAGCGGCCCCATGTCAAGACCGCATGAAGTACCGGCACCGATTTTCAGCGCCTTGACTTGCGGTACCAACTTGGCCACCAGCGCATCCGCCACCTGGTCACCGACGCACACAGCCACCGAGATCGCCATGCAACGTTCACCGCAAGAACCATAGGCCGCGCCCATCAATGCGCTGACCGCGTTATCCAGATCCGCATCCGGCATCAGCACCGCATGGTTCTTCGCCCCGCCCAGTGCCTGGACGCGTTTGCCGCGCTTGGTGCCTTCAGCGTAGATGTACTCGGCAATCGGGGTCGAACCAACGAAGCTCAACGCTTTGACTTCCGGCGCTTCGATCAGCGCGTCCACTGCAGCCTTGTCGCCGTGCACCACACTCAGCACACCCTTAGGCAGGCCAGCTTCGATCAACAACTGAGCGATCAGCAGCGTGGAACTCGGATCGCGCTCGGACGGCTTGAGGATAAAGCAGTTGCCGCAGACGATCGCCAGCGGATACATCCACAGCGGCACCATGGCCGGGAAGTTGAACGGCGTAATACCGGCCACCACGCCCAGCGGCTGGAAGTCCGACCAGGCATCGATATTCGGGCCGACGTTACGGCTGTACTCGCCCTTGAGGATTTCCGGTGCCGCGCAAGCGAACTCAACGTTCTCGATCCCGCGCTTCAATTCACCGGCAGCATCTTCCAGCGTCTTACCGTGTTCTTCGCTGATCAGCTGAGCAATACGCGCTTCGTTCTGTTCCAGCAATTGCTTGAAGCGGAACATCACCTGCGCACGTTTGGCTGGCGGCGTGTTGCGCCAAGCCGGAAACGCAGCTTTAGCCGAGTCGATGGCTTTTTGAATGGTTTCGCGGCTGGCCAACGGCAGCTTGTGGATCACCTGGCCGGTAGACGGGTTGAACACGTCGGCCGTGCGACCTTCTTCGGTCACCAATTCGCCATTGATCAAATGCGGGATAAGGCTCATGCAGCACTCCTGAAAAGTTGTCCACAGGCGCCCTTCAAAGGGCGCCTCTATATAGAGGGGAGAATCAGTCGATCTTGTTCAGCACTTCGCCGACCGCGTCGAACAGACGATCAAGGTCTTGCGGCTTGCTGTTGAAGGTTGGGCCGAACTGCAGGGTGTCGCCACCGAAGCGCACATAGAACCCGGCTTTCCACAGGGCCATGCCGGCTTCGAACGGACGCACGATGGCATCGCCGTCACGCGGCGCGATCTGGATCGCGCCGGCCAGGCCGTAGTTACGAATATCGATGATGTTTTTCGAGCCCTTCAGACCGTGCAGCGCATTTTCGAAATGCGGTGCGACTTCGGCCACGCTCTGTACCAGGTTTTCCTTTTGCAGCAGGTCGAGTGCTGCCAGGCCAGCGGCACACGCCACCGGGTGCGCGGAATAGGTGTAGCCGTGCGGGAATTCCACCGCGTACTCCGGCGTCGCCTGGTTCATGAAAGTCTGGTAGATCTCGGAGCTGGCAATCACCGCGCCCATCGGGATCGCGCCGTTAGTGACTTGCTTGGCGATGCACATCAGGTCCGGGGTCACGCCGAAGCTGTCGGCACCGAACATCGAGCCGGTACGGCCGAAACCGGTTATCACTTCGTCGAACACCAGCAGGATGTTGTGCTGATCGCAGATCTCACGCAGACGCTTCAGGTAACCCTGTGGCGGAACCAGCACGCCAGCGGAACCGGCCATTGGCTCGACGAATACGGCGGCGATGTTCGACGCATCGTGCAGCTCGATCAACTTCAGCAGCTCGTCGGCCAAAGCAATACCACCCAACTCCGGCATGCCACGAGAGTAGGCATTGCTCGCCAGCAAGGTGTGCGGCAGGTGATCGACGTCCATCATCGCCTGACCGAACATTTTGCGGTTGCCGTTCACGCCACCGAGGCTGGTGCCGGCGATGTTCACGCCGTGATAACCACGGGCACGGCCGATCATTTTGGTCTTGGTGGCCTGGCCTTTCAGGCGCCAGTAAGCACGAACCATCTTCACTGCGGTATCAGCGCACTCGGAACCCGAGTCAGTGAAGAACACGTGATTCAGATTGCCCGGGGTCAGGTCAGTGATTTTCTCCGCCAGCTGGAACGACAGCGGATGGCCGTACTGGAAGCCCGGCGAGTAGTCGAGGGTGCCCAATTGCTTGGCGACCGCTTCCTGAATTTCCTTGCGGGTATGCCCGGCGCCGCAGGTCCACAAACCGGAGAGCGAGTCATAAACCTTGCGGCCCTTGTCATCTATCAGCCAACTGCCTTCAGCCGCCACGATCAGTCGCGGATCGCGCTGGAAATTACGGTTGGCGGTGTAAGGCATCCAGTGAGCATCGAGCTTGAGCTGGCTGGCCAGGGAAGTCGGGTTGTTTTCAGGCAAGTTCATGGGCAAAACCTCGCAGGGCAATAAGCGGCATAGAGATCAAAAGCGTTCTTGCAGCTAAATTGCCACGGGGATAAAGTCTGTGAAATCCAACTCTTCTAACGTTCAGTCAGGTCACCACTAAACTATGAGCAGTCGTCGCCCCGATCCGCTGGCGCAAGTCAGTGACTTTGATATCCGCCTGCTTCGAATCTTTCGCAGTGTGGTGGAGTGCGGCGGCTTCTCGGCAGCGGAGTCGGTGCTGGGGATCGGGCGCTCGGCCATCAGCCAGCAAATGAGCGATCTGGAACAGCGCCTCGGTCTACGTTTATGCCAACGAGGTCGCGCCGGTTTTTCCCTGACTGAAGAAGGTCGCGAGGTCTATCAATCGGCCTTGCAGCTACTAAGTGCGCTGGAAAGTTTTCGCACCGAGGTCAACGGTCTGCACCAACATTTGCGCGGCGAATTGACCATCGGCCTGACCGACAACCTGGTCACCCTGCCCCACATGCGCATCACCCACGCCTTGGCGCAATTGAAAGAGCGCGGGCCGGACGTGCAGATTCAGATCCGCATGATCGCGCCCAATGAAGTCGAACAAGGCGTGCTCGACGGTCGATTGCATGTCGGCGTGGTGCCGCAAGCCAGCGCGCTGTCGGGGCTGGAATATCAGCCGCTCTATAGCGAACGCTCGCTGCTGTATTGCGCGGTCGGTCATCCGTTGTTTTATGTCGACGATAAACAACTGGATGACGAGCGCCTCAACAGCCAGGACGCCATCGCGCCGACCTTCCGTTTGCCCGCGGAAATCCAGGCCCATTACCAGGCGCTCAATTGCACCGCCAGTGCCTCGGACCGTGAAGGCATGGCGTTCCTGATCCTGACCGGACGTTTCATCGGCTATCTGCCGGACCACTACGCCAGCCTCTGGGTGCAGCAAGGCCGATTGCGTGCGCTGAAACCAAAGGTGCGTTTTTATGACCTGAGCCTCGCATCGGTCACGCGCAAGGGCCGTCGCCCGCATTTAGTGCTGGAGAGTTTTCTGGAGAGCCTGGCTGCGACACGCTAGGTTTTATTGCGTCAGGACTTGTCTGATGCCTGTGGGTGCGCTATCAACGCAGTGGCTGCACCCACCCACTTGTTCGGAAGTGCCTATGACCTTTGAAGTCCCCGCTCACGGCGGCAAACCTGCCAGCCGCATTCGTCAGAAGAACGAAGAGACCATCATCAAAGCCGCCGAAGACGAGTTCGCCCGTCACGGGTTCAAAGGCACCAGCATGAACACCATCGCCCTGAATGCCGGGTTGCCCAAGGCGAACCTGCATTACTACTTCACCAACAAACTCGGTTTGTACGTGGCGGTGTTGAGCAACATCCTCCAGTTGTGGGACAGCACCTTCAACACCCTGACCGCTGAAGATGATCCGGCCGAAGCGCTGACGCGTTACATCCGCGCCAAGATGGAATTCTCCCGTCGCCAGCCGCAAGCCTCGCGAATCTTCGCAATGGAAGTGATCAGCGGTGGCGAGTGCCTGACCGAGTATTTCAACCAGGACTATCGCGCCTGGTTCCAGGGCCGGGCGGGCGTGTTCCAAGCGTGGATCGACGCCGGCAAAATGGACCCGGTCGACCCGGTGAACCTGATTTTCCTGTTGTGGGGCAGCACTCAGCATTACGCCGATTTCGCTACGCAGATCTGCCGTGTCAGCGGGCGCACCAAGCTCACCAAGCAGGACATGGAAGACGCCGGCAACAACCTGATCCGCATCATTCTCAAGGGCTGCGGCCTGACGCCAACGATCTAAGACACTTATGCCTTTTACCCTCAGCGGTTTTTGCGAATACCGCGAAGAGATTCGCAAAAGCCGCTTCATCACCTTCGCCGCGCCGATCAGCAGCCCTGCGCAAGCCCAGGCATTCATCGAACAGCACAGCGATTTGAATGCCTCGCACAATTGCTGGGCCTGGAAACTTGGCGACCAATATCGCAGCACTGACGATGGCGAGCCCGGTGGCACCGCCGGCCGGCCGATTCTGGCGGCGATCGACGCGCAGGATTGCGATCAGGTCGCGGTGCTGGTGATTCGTTGGTATGGCGGCATTCAACTCGGCACCGGTGGCCTCGCCCGCGCGTATGGCGGCGGCGCCAACAAGTGCCTGCAAGCGGCGGCGAAGGTTGAGTTGATCAGTCGGCTGCCGGTGAGTTGTGCCTGTGCTTTTGCAGAGTTGCCGCTGGTGAAGCTTCGGGTGGCGGAACTGGGAGGATTGGTTGTGGAAGAAACCTTCACGGCCAACGGCGTAGAACTGCAATTGGCGATCGGCGAAAGCCAGATCGATACCCTGCAAACGCAGCTGGCGGACTTGAGCCGCGGACGCATTTTGTTGCAGCACTAATCGCACCAACAACGTTCACAGCCCTTTCGTCGAACCGGTCCATTTGCCCACATCTACTGTGCACCCGGCTGTGGATAACCTGAGCACACCCGGCTGTAACCCTTCTGTCATGCGGCTTTGCGGGCTTTGCTCACTTTTCGTCCAATCCGCCACCAAAAAAGCTAAATCCACGTAAAAACAATCAGTTAGCTCGCTTTATCACCTTTAGAAGAAAGCCACACAGTGCTTATGCCCGACCTTCGGGCTTGCGCACAAATACTGTGGAGCAATCTGTGGATAACCCGTTCATGGCTGTCGCCGCCCCATGCCCGGCATGGCTTGCCGTCGGTTGCTCGTTTTTTGACCAAACACCTTGGGCAAAACCGGAGCCTGATCAACGGCTTTGCCCTCAAGTGGTGCCTGGTTCGGGATCGACATAGGGCGAGGCGCTGCCCTCAAAGCCTTTATCTGTAACGCATTTGATTTTTCCTGACTCAATGGCCAGGAAATTGCTTTGTCCACAGGCATCACTTCAATCGACCCGAGCCTGTCATGCCCAACCCCGTGCCGATCCCCGATCCAACACCTCGCCTGCAACTGCGCAGAATCAGCAAGCGCTACCCCGGTTGCCTGGCCAACGATGCCATCGACTTGAGCATAGCCCCTGGCGAAATCCATGCCCTGCTCGGCGAAAACGGCGCGGGTAAAAGTACGCTGATGAAGATCATCTACGGCGTCACCCACGCGGACTCGGGAGAGATGATCTGGCAAGGGCAACGCGTGTCCCTGCGCAACCCGGCTCAGGCTCGTAGCCTCGGGATCGGCATGGTGTTCCAGCATTTCTCGCTGTTTGAGACTTTGAGCGTGGCGCAGAACATTGCCTTGGCGATGGGCGCGGCGGCGGGTACACCGAAGCAGCTTGAGCCAAAGATTCGTGAAGTCTCCCGGCGCTACGGCATGGCGCTGGAGCCGGAGCGACTTGTCCACAGCCTGTCGATCGGTGAGCGCCAGCGGGTGGAAATCATTCGTTGCCTGATGCAGGACATCCACCTGCTGATTCTCGATGAACCGACCTCGGTGCTGACTCCGCAAGAGGCCGACGAATTGTTCATCACACTGCGTCGACTGGCCGCCGAGGGCTGCAGCATTCTGTTTATCAGCCACAAACTCGGTGAAGTTCGCGCGTTGTGTCACAGCGCCACGGTGTTGCGCGGCGGTCGGGTGGCCGGGCATTGCGTGCCGGCCGAGTGTTCGGATCGGCAACTGGCGCAGTTGATGGTGGGTGAAGCGGCTGCGCTGATTACGGATTATCCGAAGGTGATCGGCAGTGATGTCTTCTTGAGTGTGAGCGGATTGTCCTGGCACAACCCGGACCCGTTCGGCTGCTCGCTGAATGACATTTACCTGCAAGTGCGCAGCGGTGAAATCGTTGGCATCGCCGGTGTCGCGGGTAATGGTCAGGATGAGTTGCTGGCGCTGCTCAGCGGCGAAGAACCGCTCAGCCGCAACGACGGCGCAACGATCAGTTTCGCCGGGCAACCGGTGGCGCATTCGCGGCCGGATGTACGGCGCAAACTGGGCCTGGCCTTCGTCCCCGCTGAACGTCTTGGCCATGGTGCGGTGCCGGACCTGAGCCTGGCGGACAACGCCCTGCTCACTGCCTTTCAACAAGGGCTGGTCAGCAACGGCCTGATTCAGCGCGGCAAGGTCGAAGCGCTGGCCGAAGAAATCATCCGTCGCTTCGGGGTGAAGACGCCCGACACCCAGACACCGGCCCGCAGCCTGTCCGGCGGCAACTTGCAGAAATTCATCCTCGGCCGGGAAATCCTCCAGCAACCAAAACTGCTGGTGGCCGCGCACCCGACCTGGGGCGTGGACGTCGGTGCCGCCGCGACCATTCACCGGGCGCTGATTGCCTTGCGCGACGCCGGCGCGGCGATCCTGGTGATCTCCGAAGACCTCGACGAACTGTTCCAGATCAGCGACCGCCTCGGCGCCTTGTGCGGCGGTCGACTGTCACCGCTCAAGTCCACGGTCGACACGCGCCTGATCGAGGTCGGCGGCTGGATGGCCGGCCAGTTCGACGCGCCTCAATCACGTGCAACGGTTTAACGGAGTTTCACATGCTGCTTTCTCTCGAACCCCGTGGCCAGCAATCGCGACTGATGTTGTGGTGCTCGCCGTTGCTGGCGGCCGTCCTGACGTTGGGCTGTAGCTCGCTGCTGTTTATCGCGCTGGGCCACGATCCGCTGCTCACGCTGCACACCTTGCTGATCGCCCCGGTCAGCGACCTGTATGGCGTCTCCGAACTGCTGGTCAAAGCGCTGCCGATTCTGCTCTGCGCGCTCGGTCTGGCAGTGGCGTACCAAGCACGAATCTGGAACATCGGCGCCGAAGGTCAGTTGCTGCTCGGCGCCCTGGCCGGCAGTGCGCTGGCGGTGAACATCATCGGCATGCAAAGCCGCTGGGCGCTGGTGCTGATCCTGCTCGTCGGCACCCTGGCCGGCGCGGCGTGGGCCGGGCTGACGGCGTGGTTGCGTACGCGTTTCAATGCCAACGAAATCCTCACCAGCATCATGCTCAATTACATCGCCCTGAACCTGTTGCTGTTCTGTGTGCATGGGCCTCTGAAGGACCCGGCGGGGTTCAACTTTCCGGAGTCGGCGATGTTCGGTGATGCCAGCCGCTTGCCGTTGTTGATCGAGGACGGTCGGGTCCACGTGGGCGTGTATTTCGCCTTGCTCGCGTTGGTGGCGGTGTGGGTGTTGCTGCAGAAAAGCTTTGTCGGGTTCCAGATCAAAGTGCTCGGGCTGGACAAGCGTGCTGCGGGGTTCGTCGGCTTTCGCGAGAAGCGACTGATCTGGCTGGCGCTGTTGATCAGCGGAGGGTTGGCGGGACTGGCCGGCGTGTGTGAAGTCACCGGGCCGATCGGCCAACTGGTGCCGCAAGTCTCGCCCGGTTATGGCTATGCCGCGATCACCGTGGCGTTTCTCGGGCGACTCAATCCCATCGGCATTCTGTTTTCCAGCTTGTTGATGGCGCTGCTGTACATCGGCGGCGAGAGCGCGCAGATGAGCATGAATCTGCCGCAAGCAATCACCCAATTGTTCCAGGGAATGATGTTGTTTTTCCTGCTGGCCAGTGACGTGCTGATTCTCTACCGACCGCGCTTGAACCTGCGCTGGTCCCGTCGTGCACAAGCCACCGCCGTACAAGCAGGAGCGCTGTGATGGATATCGATCTGCTGAGCAATATTTTCTACGCCATGGTCCGTTGCGGTACGCCGTTGCTGTTGGTGGCTCTCGGTGAACTGATCTGCGAGAAGAGCGGCGTCCTCAATCTCGGTCAGGAAGGCATGATGCTATTTGGCGCGGTGATCGGTTTTATCGTCGCGTTGAACAGCGGCAACCTGTGGCTCGGCGTGTTGCTGGCGATGCTCGCCGGGATGCTGTTGTCGTCGTTGTTTGCGCTGGTGGCGCTGGTGTTCAACGCCAATCAGGTGGCCACCGGGTTGGCGCTGACGATCTTCGGCGTGGGCCTGTCGACCTTTGTCGGCGCGGCGTGGGTCGGTAAACCGCTGGCGGGTTTCGAGCCGGTGGCGATTCCGTACTTGAGTGAAATCCCGCTGATCGGGCGGATGCTGTTTGCGCAGGATCTGCTGGTGTATGTGTCGTTCGCGCTGTTTGCGCTGGTGGCCTGGGTGATTGTGAAAAGTCGCGTCGGGCTGATCATTCAGGCGGTCGGGGAAAATCCGGATGCGGCCAGTGCCATGGGCTTGCCGGTGTTGGGCGTGCGCACGTTGGCGGTGCTGTTTGGTGGAGCGATGGCTGGATTGGCCGGGGCTTATTTGTCGCTGGCTTATACGCCGATGTGGGCGGAGAACATGAGCGCCGGCCGGGGCTGGATTGCCCTGGCGTTGGTGGTGTTTGCCAGTTGGCGGGTGTGGCGGTTGCTGCTGGGGGCGTATCTGTTCGGACTCGCCAGCATCCTGCATTTAGTGGCGCAGGGGTTGGGGCTGGCGATTCCGTCGAGCCTGCTGGCGATGCTGCCGTATGTCGCGACCATTGTGGTGTTGGTGCTGCTGTCGCGGGATGCGGTGCGTACGCGGTTGTATGCGCCGGTGTCGTTGGGGCAGCCGTGGCAGGCCGGGCATTAGAGGTTGCCTGCGCTGGCCTCATCCCGAGCAAGCTCGGTCCCACAGGGTTCTGCGGCGACCAATAATCCTGCGGGCAACTCGGTCACTGTGGGAGCGAGCTTGCTCGCGATGACGCCTGCACTGGCAACACCTGAGCGACGCCCCACGCCAATTCAAAGAACAGGAAAATCACCAATAGCGAGTTCCCGCCATGGAGCAAGGCATACAGCTGCCAAGCCGAAAACAGAAATCTACCGACCGCGTCATACCGCCCAAACACCTGCTGCGGATCACGGATCCGCAGCACCGCCCACACGCAGACAATCGACCCCAACAGATTGGCCATCAGCATGTGCATCGGCTCAAACGGCGGCAGCTCGCCAGGCAAGTTGAACGCCTGACTGACACTCAACAAAACTCCATGCAACGCCGCAAAACTCCACGGCGTGACAAACGCCACCATGACGATCAAGTCATACCAGGCGCTACCCTTCACCAACCGGCGATATTGCGTTGAAGTCCACATCCGTTTTGCTCCATAAATTCAGGGAGCAACAAGGCTAAAGCCTGGAGTATGCTCCAGGGTCAAGCCCTCTCGAGATGTCATGATGCGCATCGGTGAATTAGCCCAGGCCAGCGCCGTCAGCCGCGACACGCTGCGCTTCTATGAGCAACGCGGGTTGATTGCGGCACAACGCAGCGCCAACGGTTATCGCGACTATCCGGCGGACATGGTGCAACTGGTGCAGTACATCAAGACCGCTCAGCGATTGGGCTTTACCCTCGGCGAGATCGGCAACAGCGTCGCCGCGATAGGGCAATCGCCCGATCCGGACAGCGCCGTCACGCAGTTGCTGCAAGACAAACTCAAACTGATCGAAACCCGAATGGAAGAACTCGGCGCGCTGCGTCAGGAGTTGCAGCAACGGCTCGGTCAACGTTGTCCATTAAATCCGTGATCCTCATTTTTCAAGGAAGCCACTTATGTCTACGGCAAAAACCGCACTCATCATCGGCGCCTCCCGAGGCTTGGGCCTCGGCCTGGTGAAAACCCTGCTGGCCGACGGTTGGCAGGTCACCGCCACCGTGCGCAACCCGCAGAACGCCGAAGCCTTGCAGGCCTTGGGCAAGGTGCGGATCGAAAAACTCGACATGGACGATCAGCAAGCGGTCATCGCTCTAAGCCAGCAGCTGAAGGGCGAAGTGTTCGACCTGCTGTTCGTGAATGCCGGGGTCAAAGGCCCGGAAGTTCAAACGCCGGGCGGCGCGACGCTGACCGAGGTCGGCCAACTGTTCTTCACCAATGCGGTGGCACCGATCAATCTGGCCCAGCGTTTTGTCGGGCAGATCCGTCCGGATACCGGCGTGCTGGCGTTCATGAGTTCGGTGCTGGGCAGCGTGACCATGCCGGACGCACCCGAGCTGGCGTTGTACAAGGCGAGTAAAGCGGCGCTGAACTCGATGACCAGCAGCTTCGTCACTCAGTTGGGCGAGCAGAAACTCACCGTGCTGTCGCTGCATCCGGGTTGGGTGAAGACCGACATGGGCGGTGAAGGCGCTGACATTGATGTGGAAACCAGTACGCGCGGGTTGGTCGATCAGGTGAAGGCGTATACCGGCAAGGGCGGGCATCATTTTGTGAATTACCGGGGTGAAACTATTCCCTGGTAAACCCCACCGTCCCCCTGTAGGAGTGAGCCGGCTCCGGGCGGCGTTCCGACGATAGCGGACTGTCAGTTGGCATTAGTGTTGTCTGACACACCGCTATCGTCGGAACGCCGCCCGGAGCCGGCTCACTCCCACAAGTGATCATTCCACACAGGGATTTTTGTTGTCCTGTCGGGCCGGGCTTGCCCACCGAGCTTTTTTGAATGAAACTCCGCACCTCGTCCCCGCGACGACCCTGGATCAGCAGACAGGGTAATCACTGAGCTGGCTAACCTGAACCCAACTTTCAGAGGAGCCGGCCAACATGCCTGCGACCCGTACCTGGTTAAAAAACCCCCTCGCGATCTTCACTGCCAATGGCCTCGATGCCCGTGGCGGCCTGGTGCTGCAAGACGGTTTGATCGTCGAAGTGCTCGCCGCCGGCCAGCAACCGTCCGCACCCTGTGGACACGTGTTCGATGCCCGCGAGCATGTGATCCTGCCGGGACTGATCAACACCCATCATCACTTCTATCAAACCCTGACCCGCGCCTGGGCGCCGGTGGTCAATCAGCCGTTGTTCCCGTGGCTGAAAACCCTCTACCCGGTCTGGGCTCGCCTCACCCCTGAAAAACTTGCCCTCGCCAGCAAAGTCGCGTTGGCCGAATTGCTGCTGTCTGGCTGCACGACCGCGGCCGATCACCATTACCTGTTTCCGCAGGGCCTGGAAAACGCGATCGACGTGCAAGTCGAAAGCGTCCGCGAACTGGGCATGCGCGCCATGCTGACGCGCGGTTCCATGAGCCTCGGCGAAAAGGACGGCGGCCTGCCGCCGCAGCAGACCGTGCAGGAAGGTGAAGTCATCCTCGCCGACAGCCAGCGCTTGATCGCCGAGTACCACGAGCGTGGCGACGGTGCGCAAATCCAGATCGCCCTGGCGCCCTGCTCACCGTTCTCGGTGACCCCGGAAATCATGTCCGCCAGCGCCGAACTGGCGAACAAACTCGACGTGCGCCTGCACACCCACCTGGCCGAAACCCTCGACGAAGAAGACTTCTGCCTGCAACGTTTCGGCTTGCGCACTGTGGATTACCTGGACAGCGTCGGCTGGCTCGGCCCGCGCACCTGGCTCGCTCATGGCATCCACTTCAACCCGGACGAAATCGCTCGCCTCGGCGCCGCCGGCACCGGCATTTGCCATTGCCCGAGTTCGAATATGCGCCTGGCTTCCGGCATTTGCCCGACACTGGACCTGACCGCCGCCGGCGCGTTGCTAGGCTTGGGCGTGGACGGTTCGGCGTCCAACGATGCGTCGAACATGATGCTGGAAACCCGTCAGGCGCTGTACATTCAGCGGCTGCGTTATGGCGCCGAAAAGATCACGCCGGAACTGGTTTTGGGGTGGGCGACCAAGGGTTCGGCGAGTTTGCTCGGGCGTACCGATATCGGCGAACTGGCGGTGGGCAAGCAGGCGGATCTGGCGCTGTTCAAGCTCGATGAGCTGCGGTTCTCCGGCAGTCATGATCCGGTGTCGGCGTTGCTGCTGTGCGGCGCTGATCGGGCGGATCGGGTGATGATCGGCGGCAAGTGGCGAGTGATCGATGGACAGGTTGAAGGGCTGGATCTGAAAGGCTTGATTGCCGATCACAGCCAGGCGGCTCGGCAGCTGATCGCCGGTACCTGACACACAAAATCTTTACTGTGGGAGTGAGCCTGCTCGCGATGACGGAGTGTCAGTCAACATTGATAGTGTCTGACGCACCGCTATCGCGAGCAGGCTCACTCCTACAGGGGTTTTGTGATGGGTTCAGAGGCCCAGCAGCGACAACATGATGAATGTCGCAAACAGCACAAAGTGGGTCATGCCTTCGATGGCATTGGTTTCGCCATCGTTGAGGTTGATCGCGCTGACGATCAGCGTGAGGAAGATCATCACGGTCTGCACCGGGGTCATCGCCATCTGGAACGGCTGACCGGTATAGAGCGCCATCGCTTCCATCACCGGCACCGTCAGAATCACCGTCGACAACGACGCGCCCATGGCGATGTTGACCACCGACTGCATGCGGTTCGCCAATGCCGCCCGCAACGCGGTCAGAATCTCCGGCGCCGCCGAGATTGCCGCCACCAGGATCGCCGTGATCACCGGCGGTGCGCCCGTCCCTTCCAGACCCAGGTCGAGGGTTTTGGACATCACTTCGGCCAAGGCGCCGATCACCACCACGCCAAACACCAATGTCCCGATACTCAGCCCCAGATTGACCGGTTCAGGTTCTTCCTCCGAGACTTTCTTGCGACGTTTTTCCGGGTAGCTGTAACTGAAAAAATAACTGTGCGGCCCGACCTGCATGCGCAGGAACAGGGTGTAGAGCACGACCATCGCTCCAATGGTGAACGCCGAATAGAGTTTCCAGCTGGCCTCGGGAATGAACTCCGGCACCACCATGGAAACGCCCATGGCGGTGAGGATCATCACGCTGTAGCTGCGCGCCGAGTCGTCGTTGTAGGACTGTTCGCCGTGCTTGAGCCCGCCCATCAATGCGGCGAGGCCGAGAATGCCGTTGATGTCGAGCATCACCGCCGAATAAATCGTGTCGCGCACCAGGGTCGGCGAGGCTTCGTTGCTCATCATGATCGCCAGAATCACCACTTCCACCAGCACCGCGGCCAGGGTCAGGATCATCGTGCCGTAGGGGTCACCGACTTTTTCGGCCAGCAGCTCGGCGTGATGGGCGACGCGCATGGAGGCAACGACGATGAAGGCGATCAGCACCAGACCGGCGGTCAACGCGATGGGCTGGCCGCTGTGCAGCATCCAGTGTTCCAGCGGATAGGCAACGACGGCGGCGAGCAGGGCCAGCAGCAGAAACTTTTCTTGCTTGAGGAGTGTGAGCATCGCGGGCCTTTTTTGCCGTGTGAAGCGAAACCAGGGGGATGAGCTACTGACTGTGGGGCGGCGCTAACGTTTCGTTACACCTTAGCGCACCAGTGGATGGCAGCCGTGTCAGGCCATGCACTTTTATCGGCCTCAAGGGACTCATCGCGAGCAAGCTCGCTCCCACATTGGAATGCGCACCCTTGCTCGCGATGGCCGTGACACGGTCTCAAGCCATTTGTTGTCTTGTTGGTCAGTAATTTGCATTGGCCTTACCAACCTCACAACAACATGGAGTTCGAATTCATGCACAAACGTCCGTTGAAGAAGCTGCTTTGCGCCGTCGCCGCAGCCATCGGTCTGAGCGCCAGCCTGACCGCCAGTGCCGCCGAACCGCTGAAAGTCGGCTTCGTCTACATCGGTCCGATTGGCGACCACGGCTGGACGTATCAGCATGAACAGGGGCGCAAGGCGCTGGCGGAAAAATTCGGCGACCAGATCACCACCAACTATGTGGAAAACGTCGCTGAAGGCGCCGACGCCGAGCGGGTGATCCGCAACATGGCCAAGGACAAGTACGACCTGATCTTCACCACCTCTTTCGGCTACATGAACCCGACCCTGAAAGTCGCCAAACAATTTCCCAAGGTGACCTTCGAACACGCCACCGGCTACAAGCAGGACAAGAACCTCGGCACCTACCTGGCGCGCACCTATGAAGGGCGCTATGTCGGCGGTTTTCTCGCGGCGAAGATGACCAGGACCAAGAAGATCGGTTACGTCGCGTCTTTCCCGATCCCGGAAGTCATCCGCGACATCAACGCCATTCAGCTGGCCCTGAACAAGTACAACCCCGGCACCGAAATCAAAGTGGTGTGGGTCAACTCCTGGTTCGATCCGGGCAAAGAAGCCGATGCCGCCAACGCGTTGATCGACCAGGGCGTGGATGTGGTATTCCAGCACACTGACAGCCCTGCACCGATCCAGGCCGCTGAACGTCGCGGCGTGTACGCCGTGGGTTACGCTTCGGACATGGCGCACTTCGGGCCGAAAGCGGTGCTGACGTCCATCGTCAACGACTGGGGCCCGCACTACATTCAGGCGACCCAAAGCGTGCTCGACCACACGTGGAAATCGCAGGATTACTGGGGTGGTTTGAAGGAAGGTACGGTTGAGTTGCCGATCAGCGATCTGGTGCCGGCACCGGTGAAAGCCGAGGCAGAGCAGATCATTGCTGACATCAAGAGCGGCGCATTCCACCCGTTCACCGGGCCGATCAAGGATCAGGCGGGCACAGAGAAAATCGCGGCAGGCGCGACGGCGAGCAATGCGGAGCTGGCATCGATGAACTACTACGTTGAAGGCATGAAGGCTGAGATACCGAAGTAATCCCCGAGCCAAACACAAATCCCCTGTGGGAGCGAGCTTGCTCGCGATAGCGGTGAGACAGGCACCAATGATGTCGACTGACACTCCGTCATCGCGAGCAAGCTCGCTCCCACAATGGATCTTCAGCGTTTTTGAGGACTGCGCATGAACCAACTCCCGATCATCGACATCAGCCCGCTCTACAGCGAAGACGCAAGTGACTGGCAATCAATCGCCACGCAAATCGACCACGCCTGCCGCGAGTGGGGCTTTTTCTACATCAAGGGTCACCCGATCAGCGCCGCACGCATTAACGCCGTGCTCGAAAACGCCCAACGTTTCTTCGCCCTGCCCGCCGCCGAAAAACTCAAGATCGACATCACCCAAACCCGCCACCACCGCGGTTATGGCGCCATCGCCACCGAACAACTCGACCCGGGCAAACCCAGCGATCTGAAAGAAACTTTCGACATGGGCCTGCACCTGCCGGCCGATCACCCTGAGGTGCTGGCGGAAAAACCGCTGCGCGGCCCCAACCGTCATCCGTCGATGCCCGGCTGGGAATCGCTGATGGAGCAGCACTACATCGACATGCAGGCCCTGGCACAAACCCTGTTGCGGGCCATGACCGTGGCGCTGGGTATCGAGCGCGACTTTTTCGACACCCGTTTCGTTGAGCCGGTCAGCGTGCTGCGGATGATTCATTACCCACCGCGCCACACCGCCAGTTCCGAAGAGCAGCAAGGCGCCGGCGCCCACACCGATTACGGCTGCGTCACCCTGCTGTATCAAGATGCCGCCGGCGGCCTGCAAGTGCGAAACGTTAAAGGCGAGTGGATCGATGCACCGCCGATCGACGGCACGTTCGTGGTCAACCTCGGCGACATGATGGCGCGCTGGAGCAACGACCGTTACCTGTCGACGCCGCACCGGGTGATCAGCCCGCTGGGCGTGGACCGTTACTCGATGCCGTTCTTCGCCGAGCCGCACCCTGACACGGTCATCGAATGCCTGCCCGGCTGTCAGGATGAACGGCACCCGGCAAAGTATCCGGGCACCACCTGCGCCGAATTCCTGCTCTCGCGCTTCGCCGATACCTACGCCTATCGACGGGAACAGGAAGCGCTGTGATGAACCGGCTGGTCAGGTTTTGCTAATTGTTTCCACGGGCATCTGTAGAATGCTCGCCATCTGCACCTGATGAGAAAAGACTATGTACGACTGGCTGAACGCCCTGCCCAAGGCAGAACTGCACCTGCACCTTGAGGGTTCGCTGGAGCCTGAGCTGCTGTTCGCCCTGGCCGAACGCAACAAGATCGCCCTGCCGTGGAGCGATGTCGAAACCCTGCGCAAGGCCTACGCCTTCAACAACCTGCAAGAGTTTCTCGACCTGTATTACCAGGGCGCCGACGTGTTGCGCACCTCTCAGGATTTCTACGACCTGACCTGGGCTTACCTGTTGCGCTGCAAGGCGCAGAACGTGATTCACACCGAACCGTTCTTCGACCCGCAGACTCACACCGACCGTGGCGTGCCGTTCGAAGTGGTGCTCAATGGCATCGCCGCCGCACTGAAAGATGGCGAGCAGCAACTGGGCATCACCAGCGGTTTGATCCTGAGCTTCCTGCGCCACTTGAGCGAAGAAGAAGCCGAGAAAACCCTTACCCAGGCGCTGCCGTTCCGTGACGCGTTTGTCGCCGTCGGTCTGGACAGTTCGGAAATGGGTCACCCGCCGAGCAAGTTCCAGCGCGTGTTTGACCGTGCCCGTCACGAAGGCTTCCTGACCGTCGCCCACGCCGGTGAAGAAGGCCCGCCCGAGTACATCTGGGAAGCCCTCGATTTGCTGAAAGTCCAGCGCATCGACCATGGCGTGCGCGCCATCGAAGACGAGCGCTTGATGCAGCGGATCATCGACGAACAAATCCCGTTGACCGTGTGCCCGTTGTCGAACACCAAACTCTGCGTGTTCGATCACATGTCTCAGCACAACATTCTCGACATGCTCGAGCGTGGCGTGAAAGTGACCGTGAATTCGGATGACCCGGCGTACTTCGGCGGTTACGTCACCGAGAACTTCCATGCGCTGTATACCCATTTGGGTATGACCCAGGATCAGGCCAAGCGATTGGCGCAGAACAGCCTGGATGCACGGCTTGTGAAACCGTAGGACTCACCACATAACCACTGTGGGAGCGAGCTTGCTCCCACAGGGTTTGTGTTTAGCCAACGGCTACCGGTTCAGTCAGCTCCTCCAGTGTCTTGCCCCGGGTCTCCATCCCGAACACCCACACCACCCCCGCCGCAATCGCAAAACACATCGCCCCCAACGCGAACACCCCGCCCTGCCCGGTTATCGGGAACACCAGCCCGGTCACCATTGGCCCGAGCAACGAACCCACGCGGCCAATCGCCGACGCGAAACCCGAGCCCGTGGCCCGCGCCGATGTCGGGTACAACTCCGGCGTGTAGGTGTAAAGCACCGCCCACATGCCGAACAGGAAAAACTGCATCAGCAGCCCCGACGTAATCAACAGGCTGACGTTGCCGCCAAACACTGCGCTCTGACCATAAAGAAACGCCATCACCCCGCCGCCGAGCAACGTCACCACGCACACCGGTTTACGTCCCCAACGCTCCACCAGCCAGGCGGCCATCAGGAAACCGGGAATCCCGCCAAGGGAAATCAACACCGTGTAATACACCGACTGAGTCACGGCAAAACCCGACTGCTGCAGCAAGGCACTGAGCCAGGACGTCAGGCCATAGAACCCCAGCAAGGCGAAGAACCAGACGCTCCAGATCATCATCGTGCGCTGGCGATACAGCGGCGACCAGATCTGCCGCAACGCGGAAAAGAAATGCCCCGGCGTACTCGCCACTCTCGGCAGGCGGATCGGCTCAGGCAGATCCGAACGTCCCAGAGATGCCTGGACCCGATCTTCGATGCGCAGCAAGACCTTGTCTGCCACGTCATGGTGCCCGGCCTGTTCCAGCCAGCGCGGTGATTCTGGAATGAAAAAGCGAATCGCCAGGACAAACACCGCCGGCACCGCCAACACCAGGAAGATGTCCCGCCAGCCAATCACCGGCAGCAGGAAGTACGACAGTACGCCGGCGGCGACGAAGCCCAGCGGCCAGAAACCGTCCATCAATGCAATGTAGCGCCCGCGTCGTTTGGCTGGAATCAGCTCCGAGAGCATCGACTGAGCAATGGGAAACTCCATGCCCATGCCGATCCCCAACAGGATTCGAAACAACGTCAGCGTTTCGACGTTCTGCGCCGTGGAGCACAGATAACTGGCGATCCCCCACAACACGATGCTCCACTGGAACACCGGTTTGCGCCCGAAGCGGTCGGCCAGCATGCCGGACAGCGACGCCCCCACGACCATGCCGAAAAAGCTCGAGCTGGCCAGCAACCCGGCCTGCGCCGTGCTCAGGCCAAACTCGGTTTTGATCGAGCCGAGCAGGAAAGTCATCATCGCCAGGTCCATGGAATCGAAGAAAAACGCCAGGGCAATGATGATGAAAATGATTCGGTGATAACCGCTGATGGGCAGCCGTTCCAGTCGTTCTGCCGCGCTGAAGCTTCGTGTTTCCATGCCACATTCCCCCAATCCGAAAGACCCTGGACGAGTGTGCGCGATAGCTGCTGGGGGTTACTGCTGGATGCGACCTGTTCGCAGCTCTGAACGACGCCCGAAGCTTCGGACGTCGATCTCGATGCGTCTACAACGCCATTTCCAGCTCGGTTTCTTTGGCGAATCGATGGATTTCACGCTGCCCCGTGGCGGTAATCTGCAAGGCTCGAGAATCGTTGGGCAGGCTCAGCCAACCTAATTGCATGAACAATTGCAGCAACGCCGCCCCCAGAGATCCGCCCATGTGCGGGCGTCTTTCGCTCCAGTCCGGACAAGCGCAGGCGACCCGGCTGTTGCGATGAGCCAGCGCCTGGATGAACACCCCCCGCGTCGCCAATTGCGTGGCGCCCTTGTGGGTGATCATGACCCGCTGATCGAACTGTTCGATCCAGCCCGCATCCAGCAACCGCTGGTAAAGATCGGCGGCAAGGGTGCCGCCCAAGTGGTCGTCGCAAAGCCTGGCGCGCAAGAGTGACGAAGGTGCCGTCTGAGGTTTGGCGAGGGGGGGCGTGCGCTTGAAAACGTCCGGGACTTCCCGAGGCTTACTGGCCAGGGTGGCGCTGGCCAGTGCCTCTATCGCGGCACCCACTTCAGGCGCGGCAAGACGGAAGAACCGCTTGCGGCCGCGGAACTCGACTTTCAACAGACCTCCGGCGGACAAACGCCCCAGATGCGCACTGGCCGAAGACGGTGACAGGCCGGCCAACAAGGCCAGCTCTTCGGTTTGCCGCGCCGAGCCGTCCATCAAGGCCCACATCATTGCGCTGCGCTTTGGGTCAGCCAGCAACGTGGCGATCTGGCTGATGCAAGGTGCATGTTCCATGTATTCACTCCCTGTTGAATCGTTTCGTCTACTGCTCAGAGACATCTTGACCAGTAATGTGTCGTCGGCCAAGGCGTGGAAACCGCCATAACCCGGGCAAAGCCGTCAATCGCATAGGCCATTGCTTCGCAGGTTTCGCAAAGCCGCGGCGATTGACCCTGGGGCCTGGCTGACTCGGACGTGGACTCGCCAATGCGAGATCGACGGTGCGTACATGAGGCGAGCGCTAGTATATGCAGGTTAACCGCCGGTTCCTGCCCTTGGGAAACCGTTGGTGGTGATAGTTCCTGAGTGAAATTTCGCTATTTGCCTGCGACTAATGATCGGTACCCGATAACGTCGGAAATTGACTACTCAACCGGGCGCATCGACTGGCGAGCATTTCCCGCAAAAGGTTCACTGGCTTACTCAATTGTGCGCGATGGGCGCACAACAAATTCAGCGGTGCGCGCTCACAGAGCAGTTCCGGCATGAGCACTTTCAATCGACCGGCCAGCACATCGGCCGCGACATCGAGCCAGGATTTGTAGGCGATTCCGGCACCCGCCACGGCCCACAACCGAACAACATCGGCGTCATCGCTGAAACGATCGCCGCTGACGGTCAGGCTGACCTCGCGTTTGCCGTCGTGGAAACTCCAATGGTCGTGGACCCGGCTGCCGAGCATAAATAGCAGGCAGTTGTGCTGAGCCAGTTGCTCCAGTTGCCGAGGCTCGCCATGCCGGGCCAGGTAACTCGGGGCGGCACAGAGCACGCGGCGGTTCTGCGGAGCAATGGGCAGCGCCACCAAGCTTGAGTCTTCCGGCTCGCCGTAACGCAGGGCGATGTCCACCGGTTGGCGGAACAGGTCGGCGATGCGGTCGCCCAGCAGCAAACGCACCGTAAGCTTCGGATGCTCTCGCTGAAACTCGTCCAGCCAGGGCAGCAGCAGGTTGCGGCCAAAGTCCGAAGGCGCCGACAGCTGCAAAATACCGCTGACCTGGTCCTGACCGCTGGCCAATAAACGGCGGCCCTCATCGAGATTGCTCAAGGCAGCCCGAGCGTATTCGAGAAATCCCTCGCCTTCAGCGGTCAGCCGCAGGCTACGGGTAGAACGGGCGAGCAACCGGGCGCCGAGTTGCTGTTCGATGCGCTTCAACGCCGCACTGGCTACCGCGGCCGACATGTCCATCCCGCGCGCCGCCGCTGACAGACTGCCCAGGTCAGCCGCCCGGACAAACAACTGCAAGTCATCGAAACGCAGCATTGTTCAGCCTCGATTATCAAAAAAATATTGAAAGAGACTGCTCTTTTAGCGGGTTTTATCTTGCAGAGAAATAGCCAATCATCCGTCCCATCGAATTCATCCCGTTCCCGGAGCCGAACATGTCCCAGCCTTTTACCGCTATCGCCACCCTCATCGCCAAAGCCGGCCAGCAAGACGCCCTCGAACAGCACCTGCGTGCGCTGCTGGAACCGACCCGCGCCGAGGCCGGTTGCGGTCAATACGACTTGCACCAGGACCTCGCCAATCCTCATGCCTTCTACATGATCGAAAAATGGAGCAGCGACGAAGCCCTGCAGGCCCATGACGCCAGCGCGCATGTGCAGAACTTCCGCGCCAAGGCTGGCGACTTTCTCGAACATTTCGACCTCAAGCGCCTGCGCTCCATCGTCTGATTTCTTCCTTCTTTATTACTTTTCAGGAGCTCCAATGAAAGCCATTGCCTACTACGCCTCGTTGCCAATCAGCGACTCAAACTCGCTGCAAGACATCGAACTGCCAGAACCGGTTGCCGGCCCGCGTGACCTGTTGGTGGAAGTCAAAGCCATCTCGGTCAACCCGGTGGACACCAAAGTCCGCCAGAACGTCCAGCCTGAAGCGGGCGCGCCGAAAGTACTGGGCTGGGATGTGGCCGGTGTGGTCAAGGCTGTCGGCAGTGAAGTCACGCTGTTCAAGGCCGGCGACAAAGTGTTCTACGCCGGCTCCATCGCCCGCGCTGGCGGTAACAGCGAACTGCACGTGATAGACGAGCGGATCGTCGGCCATATGCCGAAAACCCTCGGTTTCGCCGAAGCCGCTGCGCTGCCGCTGACCGCTATCACCGCGTGGGAACTGCTCTTCGAACGTCTGCAAGTGCGTGAAGGCACAACCGATGAAGGCCAGAGCCTTTTGATCGTCGGTGCCGCTGGCGGTGTGGGGTCGATTCTTACGCAACTGGCCAGCCAACTGACCGGGCTGAAAGTCATCGGCACCGCTTCCCGCCCGCAAACCCAGAGCTGGGTTCGTGAGCTGGGTGCCGACCTGGTGATCGATCACAGCCAGCCGTTGAGCGAAGAACTCAAACGCGCGGGTGTCGATCAGGTAACTCACGTCGCCAGCCTGACCCAGACCGATCAACACCTGGATCAGTTGGTCGAGGCTTTGGCGCCGCAAGGCAAACTGGCCCTGATCGATGATCCGAAGGCGCTGGACGTGACCAAGCTCAAGCGCAAGAGCCTGTCGCTGCACTGGGAGTTCATGTACACCCGCTCGCTGTTCGAAACCGCCGACATGATCGAGCAGCACAAATTGCTTAACCGTGTAGCTGAGCTGATCGACGCCGGGACGCTGAAGACCACGGTTGGCGAGCACTTCGGGACCATCAACGCGGCGAACCTGCGCCGTGCCCATGAGTTGCTGGAAAGTGGTAAGTCCAAGGGCAAAATAGTGCTCGAAGGGTTCTGAAACAAACTGACACAGTTGTCGCCCAGATGGGCGACACCGTCAGTCCGAGAATTGACCCTTGTCACAATTGCGATCGTATTCGGGTCTACAATCGAGGCTCTGCGGCACAGTCTTTTACGTAACATCTTTTACGAGAGGAGAGATCAGCAATGAAGATCCTGATAAAAGAAGTGGCTAAATCCCAGTGGCAAGTCCGTCTGGACCAACACGCCGTGACGTTCCGCAGCGAAGCCGAAGCCCGCGCCTTCACCCGCACCCTTGAAGCGCGACTACAAGCACCTCATCAAATTATTGACCGCCAGCAGCGTGCCGCTGGCTGAGTCCGTCCTCAGACCTGGGCTTGCGCCAGCGCCCGGGCATTTTGCAAACGCCGGGTGAGCATCGCCACGCTCACCACCAGAATTCCGCACAGGCTGATGACCATGGCCATCGGCATGGCGCTGCCGTCGTGTAAAACGCCCACCAGTGCCGCTGCCCCGGCGGCGACGCTGAATTGCAGACAACCGAGCATCGCCGACGCACTGCCGGCGCGAGCGCCCTGCCCGTTCATGGCGCAGGCCGAGGCGTTGGGCAGGATGCAACCGAGGCTGGCGATGCAGACAAACAGCGGAATCAGCAACGGCCATAGCTGCGCGGTGTGCAGCGAACTGACGGCCAGTAGCGCCAGCGCCGCGCCGACGTAGATCCACACGGTGCGCGACAGCAGAAACGCCGGGCCACGCTTGGCCAGCAGTCGCGCGTTGAGCTGCGCCACCAGAATGAAGCCCGCCGCGTTGGTACCGAACAGCCAGCCGAAATGCTCGGGCGGCACGCCATACAGCTTGATGAAGACGAACGGTGAGCCGGCGATGTAGGCAAACATCCCGGCGATGGCGATGCCACCGGTCAAGGCGTGGCCGAGGAACACCCGGTCCGACAACAGTCGACCGTACTGACGCAACGCCCCCGACAACGGTTGACGCGGCACATGCGCCGGCAGACTTTCCGGCAACCCGAGCGCCACGGCCAACCCTGCCAGGGCACTGAAACCGGTCAGCACGAGAAAGATTGACTGCCAGCCCGTGGTGTTGACCAACAGCCCGCCCAGCATCGGCGCAAGAATCGGCGCCAGGCCCATCACCAGCATCAGCTGCGAAAAGACCTTCGCCGAACCCACCGCATCGCATTTATCGCTGACAATCGCCCTCGCGATCACCATCCCCGCGCACCCGCCCAACGCCTGAACGAAACGTGCGCCGATCAGCCATTCGAGGTTCGGCGCATAGGCGCAGGCCAGGGAGGCTGCGGTAAACAGCCCGACACCGGTCAGCAAGGGAATGCGTCGCCCGAAGCGATCCGCCACCGGGCCATAAGCCAGTTGACCGATGGACAAGCCAAGGAAATACGCCGCCAGGGTCAGCTGAACGTGTTTTTCATCGGTGGCGAAGGCGAGCGCCATCGCCGGGAAGGCCGGCAGATAGAAATCAATCGCCAGCGGACCGAAGGCGCTCAAGGCGCCAAGAATCAAAATGGTACGGAAATTCATCAGGCATCCAGTTGGACAGGGGTCAGCAGCCCCACAGTCTAGCCGCGCATGGACGCCTTGAACATTCCGTTAGGTCGCTAACTATTAAAAACCTTCAGGCGACTTTCGCCTCGTAGCCCTCTTCGGTGATCACCGCGATTACCTGATCCGCCGACAAAGCGCTCTCGACGCCGACTTCTTTCGCGGCCAGATCGATACGCACGCTGGCCGCAGGATCCTTGGCTTGCAGCGCCTGAGTGATGGCTTTGACGCAGTGACCGCAGGACATGCCTTGAACGTTGAACACTTGCATGGGATGACTCCTTGAGTAAGGTTGCGTGCAGTCTTGAGCTTGCCACCGTGGCAAGGTCAAGTTCTGAAGTGAACTGCCGGGCTGGCAATCAGCGTCGCGCTCGGCCAAGCTGCGTCCATCAATGACTCGACATCAGGAGATTCAGCCATGCGCTGGTCAGCTCTCAGCCTGTTTGGCTTTCTCAGCCTATTTGCCGCGACACCTTCAGTTCAAGCCGCCGGGGAGGACTATGGCGTACTGATCATTTCCCGCGAGCGCCTGGAAGTCGCGACCTCCTGCGAGATCGGCGTGTACATTCACGATCAGTTGTCGGCGCGGTTGTTCCAGGAACAAAGCACCTCGTTCAACCTGCCCCCGGGCAATGTCTCCCTGCGCCTGAAGCTGCTGCCGGGGCAGGCGCCGGGTTGCAATCCGGGCATGCTCGCACCGGGTTCGCAGAACATCACGCTCAAGGCCGGTGACGTGTTGAAGTTCCGGATTGCGATGACGCAGGAAGGGATGTACCTGAAACCTGCCGCTCTCGAGTATTGAGTCGCCTGTAAAAAGATCGCAGCCTGCGGCAGCTCCTACGGGATCGGGTTACCACGCGGTCAATGTAGGAGCTGCCGAAGGTTCGGGCCGCGTTCGGACGATCTTTTGATCTGAGACATGGCGCTTGACCTTGCCCGCATGGCAAGGTTGATCCTGTAGATATCTTCTACAGGGAGCGTGACCGATGTCCGAATCCACCACTTTCGATCTGCCGATTGCCGGCATGACCTGCGCCAGTTGCGCCGGGCGTGTCGAGCGTGCCTTGAGCAAAGTCATCGGCGCCTCTGCCGTCAGCGTCAACCTGGCCACCGAACGGGCCCGGGTTCAAGCGCCCAGCGACAGCCTGCCGGCCTTGATGGACGCGGTGCAGCAGGCGGGTTATAGCGTGCCGCAACAGACTCTGGAATTGAGCATCGATGGCATGACCTGCGCCTCTTGCGTCGGCCGGGTCGAACGAGCGCTGGCCAAGGTGCCGGGGGTCAAGAACGTCAGCGTCAACCTGGCCAATGAACGCGCCCACCTTGAGCTGCTCGGCCAGATCGATGCGCAAACCTTGATCGCTGCCGTGACCAAGGCGGGCTATAGCGCCAGCGTCTGGGAAGTCGAACACCCGCAAACCGATAATCAACAACAACGCCTGCACCGCGAGCGTTGGGCCTTGATCATGGCGATCATCCTTGCCGCACCGTTGGTGCTACCGATGCTGCTGCAACCGTTCGGCGTGCACTGGATGCTCCCGGCCTGGGTGCAATTTGCGTTGGCCACGCCGGTGCAATTTATCTTCGGTGCGCGCTTTTACGTCGCTGCCTGGAAAGCTGTGCGCGCCGGTGCGGGCAACATGGATTTGCTGGTCGCGTTGGGCACCAGCGCCGGTTATGGCTTGAGTCTTTATGAATGGGCCACCGCCGCCGGGCGCATGCCGCACCTGTATTTCGAAGCCTCGGCGGTGGTGATTGCCTTGGTGCTGCTGGGCAAATACCTGGAAAGCCGCGCCAAGCGCCAGACCGCCAGTGCCATTCGCGCCCTCGAAGCCTTGCGCCCGGAGCGGGCGATTCAGGTGATCGACGGCCGCGAGCAGGACGTCGCCATCAGCGCCCTGCGTCTGAATGACCTGGTGATGGTCAAACCCGGCGAACGCTTCCCGGTCGACGGTGAAGTGGTCGAAGGTCAGAGCCACGCCGACGAAGCGCTGATCAGCGGCGAAAGCCTGCCGGTGCCCAAACAACCCGGCGACAAGGTCACCGGCGGCGCGATCAATGGTGAAGGCCGGTTGCTCGTTCGCACCCTGGCCTTGGGCGCGGAAACCGTGTTGGCGCGCATCATCCGCCTGGTCGAAGACGCTCAAGCGGCGAAAGCGCCGATCCAGAAACTGGTGGATAAAGTCAGTCAGGTGTTCGTGCCAACGGTCCTGTTGATTGCGTTGGCAACCTTGATCGGTTGGTGGTTGTACGGCGCGCCGATGGAAACGGCGCTGATCAATGCCGTGGCGGTATTGGTGATCGCTTGCCCTTGCGCGCTCGGGCTGGCCACACCGACAGCGATCATGGCCGGCACCGGCGTGGCGGCGCGCTACGGGATTCTGATCAAGGACGCCGAAGCGCTGGAGCGTGCCCATGAAGTCAGTGCGGTGGTGTTCGACAAGACCGGCACGCTGACTTCGGGCACTCCACGCATCGCTCATTTGAGCGCAATCAACCATGACGAAGCGGCGTTGCTGCAAATGGCCGGCGCCCTGCAACGCGGCAGCGAGCATCCGCTGGCCAAGGCGGTTCTGGACGCTTGCGCCGAACGCGGCTTGACCGTGGCCGATGTCAGCGACAGCCAGTCGCTGACCGGCCGTGGCATCGCGGGCACTCTGGACGGTCGTCGATTGGCGCTGGGCAATCGTCGTCTGTTGGAAGAGAGCGGCTTGAGTGCCGGTGAATGGGCCGACTCCGCCACCGCGTGGGAAACCGAAGGCCGGACCCTGTCCTGGCTGATCGAGCAAAGCCCCGAGCAACGAGTAATGGGCCTGTTCGCTTTCGGCGACACCCTCAAACCCGGCGCGCTGCAAGCGGTGCAACAACTCAACGCACGCAACATCAGTAGCCACCTGCTGACCGGCGATAATCGTGGCAGTGCCAAAGTGGTTGCCGAAGCGCTGGGCATCAAGGATGTCCACGCCGAAGTGCTGCCGGCGGACAAAGCCGCCACCGTCGCGGAACTGAAAAAAACCGGTGTGGTAGCGATGGTCGGCGACGGCATCAACGACGCACCCGCCCTGGCCGCCGCCGACATCGGTATCGCCATGGGCGGCGGCACCGACGTTGCGATGCATGCAGCCGGGATCACCCTGATGCGCGGCGACCCACGGCTGGTGCCGGCGGCGCTGGAGATCAGCCGCAAGACCTACGCGAAGATTCGTCAGAACCTGTTCTGGGCCTTCGTCTACAACCTGATCGGCATTCCGCTGGCAGCGTTCGGCTTCCTCAACCCGGTGCTGGCCGGTGCGGCCATGGCGTTGTCGAGCGTCAGCGTGGTGAGCAATGCGCTACTGTTGAAAACCTGGAAACCCAAGGATCTGGAGGACAACCGATGAACATCGGCCAAGCGGCCCGCCACAGCGGCCTGAGCGCGAAGATGATCCGTTATTACGAATCCATCGGCTTGCTCAAGGCCGCCCATCGCACTGACAGCGGTTACCGGGTTTACGGCGACGACGACCTGCACACCCTGGCGTTCATCAAGCGCTCCCGGGACCTGGGGTTCTCACTGGAAGAGGTCGGCAAACTGCTGACCCTCTGGCAGGACCGCCAGCGAGCCAGCGCCGACGTGAAGGCCCTGGCCCGTCAGCACATCGACGAGCTGAATCAGAAAATCCTCGAACTCGGTCAACTGCGCGACACCCTGCAGGACCTGGTCGAACACTGCCACGGTGATCACCGTCCTGACTGCCCGATCCTCAAGAACCTGGAGTCGGGCTGTTGCGCCCAACCCGCTCGCCCCTGATTGCCAGCCCTTTCACCACCAACAACGTGGTGAGTGGAATGCCGTGGAACAACAGCACCACGGCACCCGGCGTCCACCACGAATAGAACGGCGCGGCGATTAGCATGCCGACGCCGAACCCGGTCATTTGCAACAGCGTCAGAAAGCTGAAAATCGGCAGGCGCAGGCTGTCCGGCTCACGCTGCAGGCGCGACATCAGGCCGACTTCCGAGAAACCGTCGCCCAACCCCGCCGGCAGCGAGAACAACAGCAAACCGTAGAGTGTTTGCTGCTGAAACATGAGGATGAAGCCGCAGGACATCAGCAACACACCAAAGAAGAATCGCCGCTCCAGGTTCACGTTATCCGAGCCTTTCATCCGGCTGGCAATCCGCGCACCAATGAGTTTTCCGCAGGCCCAGACCGCCAGCATCAAGCCCAGCGTGGTGCTGGCCGACTCGGGCGTCAGCAGTCTGGAAATGATCGGAAACCCCACGTTATGCGCGGCACTGCCAAGGGTGTCAGTCATCGTCACCGCGAGCATCGCCGCCACCACCGGTGTACTGCGCAGCCCTTGGAGCAGGGACGCCCATTCACCACGTTCGTGGGTGGGTTCGGCGCTGGGCGCAGGTTTTGAAAAGCGCAGCGGCAAGATGAACAATGCGGCCAGCAGATAAGTAACCACATTCAATGCAAACACTGTTTCAAAGCCGAATGCCGCCACTAAAAGCCCCGACACCAGACTTCCGCCGACCATGGCTGCCGACGACGCCGAGGTGATCCAGGCATTGGTCTTGAGCAACTGCTCTGCCTCGATCAAGTGCGGTAACTGGCTGTTGAGGCCGATGGCAAACATCGAGTTGCCGAATCCCAGACCGAAAGCGATTAACGGTAAGAGCAGCATCTGCTGGGCGACCGGCAGCACCAGCAGCAGGCCCAGCAGCCCGGCGCGCAACAGGTCGAAGGCAATCAGCGGCAGGCGCCCGGCCCAGCGGCGATAAAACGTCGTACCGATTAGGCTGGCGAAGATCCCACCGGCCACGCGGCTGGCGAGAAAGATCCCGACGCTCATGGCGCTGTTGCTGAGCAGGTAGACGTAGGTGGCCAGGGCGACCATGTTGAGGAAGGCGCCGAAGTCCGAGACCAGACGGGCGGTGATGATCAGTTGGGCGTTGCGGGTGGAGTTCACATTCAGTCCTTGAGTGTGGGTGTCGCGATTTATCGAACTACGGATATCTATGTGGGAGCGAGGTTGCTCGCGATAGCGGTATGTCAGTCACATCAATTTTGGCTGTCACACCGCTATCGCGAGCAAGCTCGCTCCCACATTTAATCTCCAGTGTTTGGAGATACGGTGACAAGCATTTACAAAAAACCCGGCCGAAGCCGGGTTTTTCGTTAACCGATCACTGCATCCAGGGCGGAGGCGGCTCTTCGGTTTTGCCCGGTGGCGCATCATCTGCCGCGCGCACCGCTTGCTTGCGCTCTTCATCAAGGCGTGCCGCCTCGATCTCGCGCATGATCCCGCCAACGTCAGCCAACTCTTCCGGCTCATCGAACTCGCCGGTCAAGATGCTGGCCGGGTGCAAGGTGCCGGCTTCGAACAGGGCCCACATTTCCTTGGCGTACTTGGTCTTTTTCAACTCCGGCGCAAACCGCCCGAAATAGGACGCCATGTTGCCAACATCCCGCTCCAGCATGCTGAACGCGTGGTTGTTGCCCGCTGCGTCGACCGCTTGCGGCAGATCGATGATCACCGGGCCGGTCGGGGTCAGCAATACGTTGAACTCCGACAGGTCACCGTGCACCAGACCGGTACACAACATCAGCACGATCTGCGAAATCAGGAACGCGTGATACTCACGCGCCTGATCCGGTTCCAGCACCACGTCGTTCAGACGCGGCGCCGCATCACCGTACTCATCGGCCACCAGTTCCATCAACAGCACGCCTTCAAGGAAGTCGTAAGGCTGAGGAACCCGCACGCCAGCACCGGCCAGACGGAACAATGCCGCCACTTCGGCATTCTGCCAGGCGTCTTCGGTTTCTTTCTTGCCGAACTTGGAGCCCTTGGCCATCGCTCGAGCCTGACGGCTGTTGCGCACCTTGCGGCCTTCCTGATACTCGGCCGCCTGACGGAAACTGCGTTTATTCGCCTCCTTGTAGACCTTCGCGCAACGTAACTCGTTGCCGCAGCGCACCACATAAACAGCTGCTTCTTTACCACTCATGAGTGGGCGCAGCACCTCGTCGACCAGACCGTCCTCGATCAGGGGTTCAATGCGTTTTGGAGTCTTCATCAGCTTTTATTGGGGGTCCTTTATTACCAAACACGCGAAAGTCATTCGTTATACGGCAATCCACTCATTCGGGGGAGGGGTTGCCGACCTATGAACGCTCCAGTAACCGTCAAGATGCACACAATGTGCCGGATAAATCGGTCAACAACCGCCGGTCGTCATCGGCCGCCACAGATCATAGCTGACCCTGAGTCACTTGTTGCTGAAGGGCTAAGCGGGTATTTGCGACAGAAGCTGACATCTCGATTCATACCCTTCGTAGGATTTTTCTTAACAAGCCTCAATTTCCGCCTCGGCCAGCCGAAGTCATCAGAGACAAAGTGATTTGTCCGACAATCGTTTCGACTACAACAACGATGGCGCACTCACGGAACCGGGTCGATCAAAAACGTTTACGGCTGCCAATAATCCGCGAGTCATCTGCACTGCGTGGGCCTACAAGAAAAATCTGGAGCGCGGATGAACATCAAACAGAAGTTGACCTGGGCGTTTGCAATCATCGCCTGCTTGCCGGTGGTGCTGGTCGCTACCCTGGTTGTGCTGAACTTGCGCAGTGATGCCAAGGACAGTTTCGTCGACGGCAGTGGCCGCGAAATTCGTCAGGTCAGCAACGCCATGCAACTGTTCTTTGACGGCATCAGCCAGAACGTGGATTACCTGGCGACCCAACCGCTGATCAAGAATTCCGACGACAGCCTCAAGACGTACATGAGCGCCAACGCCGAAAGCATTCCCCAAGGCGAGATGGACAAGAAGGTCTTCGGCCTCCTTCAGGACCTGGGTAACAGTCACCCGTCCTACGCCTATGCCATCCTCGGCACCGCAGCGGGCGGTTATGTGTCCTGGCCGGACGATGCCAAGCTGAACAATTACGACCCGCGCCAACGCCCCTGGTACAAGGCTGCCCAGGCCAAACCAGGCAAACCGTTCCGCACCGAGGCCTATTACTGGGCCCAGGACGACGCGACGTACGTCAGTACCGTGCGCACCATCGACAACAAATTGGGCACCCATGGCGGCGTAGTCAGCATCGACGTGACGCTCAAGCAGCTCACCGAAATCGTCAAACAGATCAAGCTCGGTGAAACCGGCTACCTGATGCTGCTGGAAAACACCGGCACCGTGCTGGTCGATCCGAAGCAACCGGAACACAACTTCAAAGCCTTGAGCAGCCTCGGCGAAGGCTACGCGCAACTGGCCAAGGCCGGCAAAGGGCTGGTGGAAGTCGAGCTGAACGGCGAACGCTATATGGCCAACGTCTGGCCGTCGGAGCAGCTGGGCTGGACCTTTATCGGTCTGATCAAGCAGACCGACGTGATGAGTTCGGCCACCCAGCTGACCTGGCTGATCGCGATCATCGCCGCCGTGCTGGCTGTGTTCTTCGCCATCGTCGGCGCCAGTTTCGCCAGCCTCATCGTGCGGCCGATCCGCAGTGTGGCCAGCGGTCTGGAAGGCATTGCTCAAGGTGAAGGCGACTTGACCAAGAACCTGCAAATCCGTGGCAGCGACGAAACAGCGCAACTGGCCAACTGGTTCAACCAGTTCTTGGCAGCGATTCGCAACCTGATTCAGAGCATCGGCGGCGCCGCGACCAAGATCCTCGCCACCTCCAAGAGTTCGACCCAGGTCTCCAGCGACATGGCCGAAGCCGCAGGGCGTCAGCGTGAAGCGGTGGACATGGTTTCCACGGCGTTCCACGAAATGGTCGCCACCGCCAACGAAGTCGCGCGCTCTTGCAGCCAGGCGGCGGAATCGGCCGACAGCGGCCAGCGCCAGGCACGTGAAGGTCAGCAGCAGATTGATGCGGCCGTGACCAGCGTTGATCGCTTGAGCCAGGAAATCGAACAGTCGGCCCAGTCGATGCAACAGCTTGAGCGCGACAGCAACGACATTCAGTCAATCCTCGGGACCATTCGCTCGATTGCCGAGCAGACCAACCTGCTGGCACTGAACGCCGCTATCGAAGCAGCGCGGGCCGGTGAACAGGGTCGTGGGTTTGCGGTGGTCGCCGATGAAGTTCGGGCACTGGCCAAGCGCACGGCCGATTCCACGGCGGAAATCGACGGTTTGCTGGGCAACCTCGCCAAACGCACCAGTCAGGTGACTCAGCAAATGCACGCCAGCCTGGAAGTGTCCCAGCAATCGGTGACGCGGATCGGTGAAGCACGCAGCAGTTTCGGGCTGATTCGTGAGTCGGTGGACGTGATCCGCGACATGAACACCCAGATCGCTACCGCGGCGGAAGAACAGCATCAGGTGGCTGAAGACATCAATCGGCACATCAGCCAGATTCATGGTGATGCGCAGTTGGTGGCGGAACTGGCGAACTCGGCGCGGCTGGATTCGCAGAGTCTGGCGGGGTTGTCGAATGAGCTGGATGGGTTGGTGCGCCGCTTCAGGACTTGAGATTCGGGGTGGTTTTGAAATCCACCCCTCACCCTAACCCTCTCCCCAAGGGGTAGAGGGGACTGACCGAGTTGTTCTTGGAGCTACATCGACCTGATAAATCGAGTCGAACTCAGGATTTGAAGAACATGAGGATCGGCTCCCTTTCCCCCTCTCCCCCGTGGGGAGAGGGCTGGGGTGAGGGGCTGGATCTCACTGCCGAAACAACTCCCCCGGGGTAAACCCGAACAGGCTTTTGAACGCCGCAATAAACGCCGAAGTCGAGTCATACCCGCAAGACAGCGCGGCATTGGTCACGCTGTCGCCCTCCTCCAGCAAACTCAACGACGACAGCAACCGCATCCGCTGGCGCCACCCTCGAAAGCTCAACCCGGTTTCCCGCTGAAAGAGCCGCATCAAAGTCTTCTCCGACGTCCCCAACCGCTCGGCCCACGCCTGCAAGGTCACATTGCGCTCAGGGCTTTCGATCAGCTCGTTGCACAGCCCCAGCAACCGTTCATGGCGCGGTAACGGCAGCGAGAAGCCGACCTCCGGCAGATGCGCCAACTGATCCAGCAACACGCTCACTAGCCGCGCTTCCTGGCTGTCGCCCTGGGGATATTCAACCGGCAGCAAACAAAAACTCTTGATCAACTCCCGGGCCAACGGCGTCACTTCCAGCACCCGGCAACGCCCGTCCGCCCATTCACAATCCTCGCGACGCACATAGAGGCTGCGCATCTCGGCACGCATCGAAGTCACCACCTGGTGTTCGAGATCGGCCGGAATCCAGATGCCCCACTGCGGCGGCGCATAGAAACTGCCTTCGGCGGTGTGCACGCCGAGAACGCCGCTGATCGCGTAGGAAAACTGCACCCAATCGTGCCGATGCGGCGGCGTCCATGAGCCGGCGTTGAGACTTTCCGCACGGGCATACAGCGGACGTGGCAGCGCCGTCAGCGTCGGAATCGTCCGTTCGAGGGAAAGTTGTCCGTTAGTCGGCATTGAATGGCCTTATGTCGCAAGACGGCTGATGGAGCCGACGTTAGGCTAAGTCACCAATTCTTACAAATGTATTCGGTGCCTGTTATGCATGCCTTCAAACACCTCAAACGCGTGGTCACCGACTGGTTCTTGTGCGGCATGTTGATCGCCACGCTGCTGGCGTATTTCTTCCCGACCTTTGGTGCCACCGGCGGCGGAATGCACGCTGAATACGTGATCAACATCGGCGTGTTCCTGGTGTTCTTCCTGCACGGGGTCAACCTGTCCAGCGAGCAGATCACTCACGGCCTGAAAAACTGGAAGCTGCACGTGATGGTCCAGGGTTTCACCTTCGCGGTGTTTCCGCTGATCTGGCTGCTGAGCGACACGCTGTTGGGTTCGCACATTCCATCGCTGCTGATGCTGGGTTTCCTGTACCTCTGCGCCCTGCCCTCGACCATCTCCTCGTCCGTGGCCCTGACCGGCAGCGCGGGCGGCAACGTACCGGCGGCGATTCTCAACGCGAGCCTGTCCAGCGTGCTGGGGATTTTCCTGACACCGTTGCTGGTGAGTTTCGTGGTTGGCAGCGGCGCGGGCGGTATCGATCTGGGCTCAACCCTGGTCGACCTCTGCGCCATGTTGCTGTTGCCACTGGTACTCGGCCAATGGGTTCGGCCGTTCCTCGGCAAGTTCTTCGCCCGCCACAAGCGCTACACCAACATCGCCGACAAGCTGGTGATTCTGTTGCTGGTCTACGCGGCGTTCAGTAATTCAATGGTTTCGGGGATGTGGCAAAAACAGGGCAACAGCGTGATCCTCACGGCACTGATCGGCAGTGCGATCCTGCTGGCGATCATCCTGTGGATGACCACCCGCACCGCTCGCGCCTTGAAATTCAGCCCGGCCGATGAAATCGCCGCGGTCTTTTGCGCCAGCAAAAAATCCCTGGCCGCCGGTGCGCCAATGGCGGCGCTGATCTTCGGCGCCAACCCGGGGCTTGGGCTGATCCTGCTGCCGATCATGATCTACCACCCGTTGCAGCTGATCGTCTGCTCGGTCATGGCCGAGAGTTACGCCAATCGCAACCGGCAGCTGGCCGCACAGCAAAGCGCCGCGATCCTCAGCGCTCAATAATCACTGTAATGCCCTGGCCACCGGCGGCGCAGATCGAGATCAACCCTCGGCCCTTGCCCGCCGCATCCAGCAACTTCGCCAGATTGGCAACGATGCGCGCACCGGTGGCGGCAAACGGATGCCCGGCGGCCAGTGAACTGCCTTTGACGTTGAGGCGGCTGCGGTCGATGGAACCCAGTGGCGCATCGAGACCGAGGTGGGTTTTGCAATATTCCGGGTCCTCCCAGGACTTCAGCGTGCAGAGCACCTGCGCGGCGAAGGCTTCGTGGATTTCGTAGTAGTCGAAGTCCTGCAAGGTCAGGCCGTTGCGCGCCAGCAAACGCGGCACCGCATACACCGGCGCCATCAACAAGCCTTCCGCACCGTTGACGAAATCCACCGCCGCCGTCTCGCCATCGCGCAAATAGGCAAGGATCGGCAGGCCGCGTTCCTTGGCCCATTCTTCACTGCCCATCAGCACCAGCGATGCGCCGTCGGTGAGCGGCGTCGAGTTACCCGCCGTCAGGGTGCCCTTGGCGCTTTTTTCGAAGGCCGGTTTCAGTGAAGCGAGTTTTTCCAGGGTCAGGTCCGGGCGCAGATTGTCGTCGCGGGTCAGACCGAGGAACGGCGTCATCAAATCGTTGTGCCAGCCTTCGGTGTAGGACGCGGCCATTTTCTGGTGACTTTCCCAGGCCAGTTGGTCCTGTTCGTCGCGCGGAATGTTCCAGGCCTGGGCCATCAACTCGCAGTGCTCACCCATCGACAGGCCAGTGCGTGGCTCGTTGATGCGTGGCAGATCCGGGATCAGGTGACGGGGGCGCAGTTGCAGGAAGGATTTCAGTTTGTCGGCAGTGGTTTTGGCGCGGTTGGCTTGCAGGAGGATTTTGCGCAGGCCTTCGTTGACGCCGATCGGCACGTCAGAGGCGGTGTCTACGCCACCGGCAATGCCACATTCAATCTGACCCAGGGCGATTTTGTTCGCCACCAGCAACGTCGCTTCCAGACCGGTGCCGCAGGCTTGCTGAATATCGTAGGCCGGGGTGGCTGGCGACAGCGGCGAGCCGAGCACACATTCGCGGGTCAGGGCCATATCCCGGGAGTGCTTGGCCACCGCCCCCGCCGCCACCTCACCCAGGCGCACACCGTGCAGGTTGTAGCGTTCGATCAGGCCTTCGAGCGCGGCGGTGAGCATCGCCTTATTACTGGCGGTGGTGTACGGCCCGTTGGAACGGGCGAAGGGAATACGGTTACCCCCAATAATTGCAACGCGGCGCAATTGAGTCATGAAAAGCTCCTGATGAAATATTCAAATTGAGAACCGAGCCCTGTGGGAGCGAGCAAGTTCGCTCCCACAGGTTGTGCATTCCCCTGAAAGCCCCGGTACAAACTACTCTGCAATGATCTAGCGTAGGCCTTATCTCGCGGATCGAACGACTGATTGCCATTCATGGTCCACACTTTGAACCCCAGCAGCTGGAGTGCGTTACATGTCTGACCGATATATCGACTTCGCCAATTCGTCCATCGGCCATCGTCTGGTCGGGGCCATGGGACTGCCATCTCCGGTACGGCTGGAGCGCTGGCAAGCCGGCCGGCTGCGGCCTGTCGAGGGGGCGCTGTTGATAGGCGGTGGCCCGTTGACGGAGAAAATCGGCACCTTCGCCAACCGCCTGACCGACGCGATTTACAGCTACGGCACCGAGCCTTCGCTGGCCACTGCGTGGATTCCCGGCCACGGCCCCAAACTCAAAGCCGTGGTGTTCGACGCCAGTGACCTGGTGCAGACCGATCAACTCAAACAGCTGCGCGAGTTCTTCCAGCCGTTGATTAAAAACCTCGACCACAGCGCGCACCTGGTGATTCTGGGGCGCGCGCCGGAGACCTTGAGCGATCCGTTCGCCGCCAGTGCCCAGCGAGCGCTGGAAGGCTTCAGCCGTTCGCTGGCCAAGGAATTGCGCAGCGGCGGCACCTTGCAGCTGATCTATGTCGGCGAAGGGGCGGAGGATCAACTGGAAGGCCCGCTGAGGTTTTTCCTCTCGCCCAAAAGTGCATTCGTTTCCGGGCAAGTGATTCGCTTGAACGCCTGCGACACTCAGGTGACGGACTGGACTCGCCCATTGGCCGGCCGCAAGGCGCTGGTCACGGGTGCTGCGCGCGGCATCGGTGCCTCCATCGCCGAAACCCTGGCCCGTGACGGAGCCGATGTGATCCTGCTCGACGTAGCACCCGCCAAGACTGATCTCGAAGCCCTCGCCGCACGCCTCGGCGGGCGCAGCATCACCCTGGATATTTGCGCCGAAGACGCCGCCGCGCAGTTGATCGAGCAACTGCCCGACGGCATCGACATCGTGGTCCACAACGCCGGCATCACCCGGGATAAAACCCTGGCCAACATGACCCCGGAATTCTGGGACTCGGTGTTGGCGGTCAACCTCAATGCGCCGCAAGTGCTGACCAAGGCGCTGCTCGACCGCGGCACCCTGCACGACAACGGCCGGGTGATCCTGCTGGCGTCCATCAGCGGCATCGCCGGCAATCGCGGGCAAACCAATTACGCAGCGAGCAAGGCCGGGTTGATTGGCCTGGCCCAAGCCTGGGCGCCGCTGCTGAATGAACGCGGCATCAGCATCAATGCGGTAGCACCCGGCTTCATCGAAACCCAGATGACCGCACATCTTCCGTTCGGCGTTCGTGAGGGCGGGCGGCGCATGAGTTCGCTGGGCCAGGGCGGCCTGCCGCAAGACGTCGCCGAAGCGGTGGCATGGCTGGCTCAACCGGGCACCGGCGCGTTCACCGGGCAAGCGCTGCGGGTGTGCGGACAAAGTGTTTTGGGGGCTTAGGCATGATCATCGATTGGCACATACTCAACCGCGAACCCAGCCTGTCGGGACTTTACGTGCGGGCCGCAACGCGACGCAAAATCACCGGCACCACCCTGCCCGATTCGGGTTTGCGCTGCTGGATCAATGTCGATCCGAAGCGCCTGGCGGACTATCGCAAGGTCTGCGGTTTTGCCGAGAACGGTTTGTTGCCGCCAACCTATCCACACATCCTCGCGTTCGCCTTGCAGATGCAATTGCTGACGGCCAAGGAGTTTCCGTTCCCGCTGCTGGGGTTGATTCACCTGAGCAACCGCATTCGTATCTTTCGCCCAATGGGCGGTGTGAATCGTGTGCGGGTCAGCGTTCAGGTGCAAAACCTTCAGCCCCATGAAAAAGGCGCGACGTTCGATCTGGTGACCACGCTCGACGATCAACTGGGGGCGTTGTGGGAAGCTGAAAGCCAGATGTTGTGCCGCGGGGTCAAACTCGCAGGCGAACCCGTCGAGGACGTGTTGGCATCGACGCTGGAGATGTCAGAGGTGGCCCATTGGAAAGCGCCGTCGGACATTGGGCGGCAGTACGCCAAAGTGTCCGGCGATTACAACCCGATTCACCTGAGTGCCGTCAGCGCCAAACTCTTCGGTTTCCCGACAGCCATCGCCCATGGGTTGTGGAACAAGGCCCGAACCCTGGCGGCGCTTGCCGATCATCTGCCGGCGGCGAATGTCGAGATTGCGGTGCAATTTCGTAAACCGGTGCGGTTGCCCAGTGAGGTGACATTGCTGGCCAGTGCGGCGGGGGCGAGCGGGGATTTGCGGTTGGTGGGTGCGGGGGATCTTGAGCATATGGCGGGGCATTGGCGGCCGGTTGCCTGACCGATCGTTCCCACGCTCTGCGTTCGGCTCGCGTGGGAACGATCAATCACTGACTCACTAAATCCATGCGAGGCTGCGGAAACAAATTATTCAACGTCTCCAACAACCGCACGTGATAAATCGGTTTGCGAAACAGGTCGAGCACCTGCAACCGCAACATGTCACTGACATCCTCCATGTCCGCATGCCCCGACGTCACAATCACCGGCAAATGCTGGCGGGACGTATGCTCGCGCAACCGCTTGATCAACGACATGCCACTCTCCTCCGGCATCCGCAGATCAGTGATCACCAACGCAATATCAGGGTGGCGCGTCAGGTGTTGCAGCGCGAGTTTGACTGAGGTGGCGGTAAAGCAATTGAAGCCCTCGCCCTCCAGCAACTCCGCCAATTCCAGCAACGCATCCTCCTCATCATCGACCAGAAGAAGCTGTTGGCGTGGAAGTGAGGGAGCGTTCATGGGCAACACCTGCAATGGACTAAGCGCTGACGTTAGAAGCCCTTTGCGGGATTGGCAAGTAGCTGACCATTTACCGCAGGCAGGTCAAAGCGCGGCTTGAATAGTGTTAAACATGGTGGTGATAAGCCCGGAGATCGGCGTCACAAACGCCGCTAGAGCGATTGCCACCATGCCCGCAATAATGGCGTACTCAATACCCGAAGCACCCTCAGTATCCTTTGCCAGGTCCTTGTAAAAAACGATGTGGGATTTGATCTTCCGAGCAAGCGTTGAAAAGGACATGACGTTTCTCCTCGATGACGACGGGTGTTGCACGGCCGCAACATGATTCCCCTATGCCAGCATCAGCATTGTCGGCATTCCCCTAACCAACAACTGTAAGAACGAATTATCACTAAAGTATTAGTTGCTTCGTTGACGCCAAAAAAGTCACGTTTTCGCCCTAGCTACTTACTTTCGTTAGTTATTTTCAGTCCCGTAATGGCTTTTTGCTCTAGCTGGGCTACCGTCAAATAGCCAAATAGTTCCATGTTCATAGCTGCCTGATTGCGAAGTTTTCTCGTTGGATGCGACGAGGTCTCAAGCAGCAGGAAAGGGAGAGCCGTCATGAACAGTCGTATCACTCTGGGCCTCGCCGGATTGTTTCTGGTGGGCGCCATAATTGCCGGTTACTGGGGCCTCTCGCTGAGCCGCCAACCCTCTCCCGAGCCTATCGTGCAACCCGGAATCGTCACGCCTGCACCCATCGCCCAGACGCCTGCCCCCGTAGACGACCCCACCCGTCAATCGGTGGTGGTGTTGCTGCATGATGTGCCACCGTTCGTGCCGATCAGCGCAACCGACGTGACCCTGGAAAAACTCCGCACCGTCCCGGCCGGCAGCCTGAGCCGCCTCGATCAAGCAATTGGCCGAACGCCCTGGCGCGCCCTCAGCGCCGGCACCTGGCTCAATGATGAAAGCTTTGAAGCCGGCGGCAGACTGGCGCGGATGATTCGTCCCGATGAACGCGCCCTCGCCGTCGCGGTGGATGAAGTGATCAATGCCGGTGGGCAACTGACACCGGGGGACTATGTCGATGTGCTGCTGTTTCTGCGCATGGACAACAACAATCTTCAACCGTCGGCGCAATTGGTGGTGCCGGCCTTGCGGGTGCTCGGGGTGGGCGAACAGATGGGGATGACCAACGACGGTCAACCCGCCAGCCCGGTCCGCAGCATCGAAGAAAAACTCAGGCAGGAACAATTGCGCGCCAACGCCCGCAGCGTCTTGCTTGCCGTCCCCGAACAACTATTGAGTCGCCTGATGTTGGCGGCCCAGGCCGGCGTGTTGCGCCTGGCCGTACGCAGCGCCGATGAAAAACGTCTGGCGCGTTACTGGGCCGGCGAAAGCGATTCATCGGCCAACCTTGCCAGTGCCAATCGCGAGTTGATCCAGTTCAGCCAACTGGCCATGACGCCCCCACCCAGACCTGTCGCTACCCACGGCAGCACAGCACCGCGCAAGTCGAGCGTGGAAGTCATCCGCGGCAACGAAATAACCCAACAAACCCCCTGAGTCGAGCAAGGACGCATATAAATGCGCAGACGTTCCATGCCCCTTTTTCAAGGCCTGCTCTGGGTCTCTTTACTGAGCGGTGTTCCGCTCAGCGCAACGTTCGCAGCCGTCGGCAATTGCGCCGCGCTGGGTTCGTTGCCTGCGGTGCTGGAAGTCGGTGAAGGGCTGCAACAGGAGGTGCAATCGCCGGTGGCGATCACTCGGGTGGCGGTGGGTGACCCGAAAATCGCCGACGTGCGAGTCAACGGTAATCAAGCGTTTTTGCTGACCGGGATGGCCTCCGGCGCTACCAGCCTGATGATCTGGACCGCCTGCGCCAGTGCTCCACGCCAGAGCATGGTGTTCGTTCAGGGCAAGGCCACCGCGGCGATGACCAGCGCGACACGGTTACCCTCTGATGACCCACTGCTCCCGTCGCAAGTACAGACCGACATTCGTTTCGTCGAAGTCAGCCGGACCAAACTGAAAGAGGCCGGCACGTCGATTTTCGGCAAGGGCTCGAACAACTTCCTTTTCGGCGCACCCGGTACGGTGCCCAACACGGCCGTGACGCCGGGCGTGGTGCCGCTGTTCAACCTTGATCCACGGATCGCGGTGCCCAGCATTCCGCTGCTCAACGACAGTTTCAACATTGTCTGGGGCGGTGGCAGCAGCAAATTCCTCGGCATCGTCAACGCCCTGGAAGGCAGCGGCTTCGCCTACACCCTGGCACGGCCGAGCCTGGTGGCCCTCAGCGGGCAGAGCGCGAGCTTCCTGGCCGGTGGTGAAATTCCGATCCCGGTGCCCAGCGCCAACAGCGACAGCTACTCCATCGAATACAAGGAATTCGGCATCCGCCTGACGCTCACACCGACCGTGGTCAGCCACGACCGCATCACCCTCAAAGTGGCGCCGGAGGTCAGCGAACTCGACTACAACAATGGTGTGACCATCGGCGGCACCACCGTCCCGGCGTTCACCATTCGCCGCACCGATACCAGCGTCTCGCTGGCCGATGGAGAGAGTTTCGTCATCAGCGGTTTGATCAGCACTCACAACAGTTCGCAAGTCAGCAAGTTTCCAGGCCTGGGCGATATCCCGATTCTCGGTGCGTTTTTTCGCAACTCAGCGGTCAACCGCGAAGAACGTGAACTGCTGATGATCGTCACGCCGCACCTGGTCCAACCGTTGGCGGCCAACGCACAACTGCCATCGTTGCCGGGTGAAAAGCTGCGCAACTATGACCCGAACTGGTATCGCCTGTACTTCCTCGAAAACGGCAACTTCGATAAACGCAGCGGATTATCGCAATGAGCCAGAGCCAGAACCTGAGCCAGACCTTCCTCGCGATCACACGCAACAGCACCGACCTTGAGTGGCTGCAAGGCGCCCTCGCCCCGTTGGGCCAAGTGGTCAGCGCCGGCGGTGGCAGCCTCGACGAATTGCTGGCGCTGGTGGACGTGACCTTCGCCAGCCTGGTGTTCATCGGCCTGGACCGCGAACACGTGGTGGCCCAAAGCGCATTGATCGAAGGTGCCCTGGAAGCCAAACCGATGCTGGCGATCGTCGCGCTGGGCGATGGCATGGACAACCAACTCGTGCTCAATGCCATGCGCGCCGGTGCACGGGATTTCGTGGCCTATGGTTCACGCTCCAGTGAAGTCGCGGGGTTGGTGCGACGGCTGGGCAAACGCTTGCCGCCCGTGGCCCCAAACACCCAACTGGGCAGCCTGACGGTGCTTTACGGTGTGCAGATCAACGCCGACGGCGCGCTGCTCGCCACGCACATGGCGCAAGTGGTGCAGAAGAGCGGACAGCAAACGCTGTTGCTGGACCTGGGTCTGCCGCGCGGTGACAGCCTGGCCTTGCTCGGGCTGGAGAGTTCGTTCCATTTTGGCGATGCACTCCGGCACTTGCGGCGCCTCGACGCGACGCTGATCGACAGCGCGTTCACCAGCTGCGCCGCCGGGTTGCGGATCCTCGCCTACGCCCACCACGATGAGCCGCTGGAACACACCAGCACCGCCGAGTTGTACATGCTGCTCAGCGCCCTGCGCCAACACTTCCAGCACATCGTGGTGAACCTGACGGGCCAGCCGGACAGCGAAGCGCTACGCACCTTCGTCACCCATTGCGACAAGTTGCTGTGGTACACCGACCAGAACGTACTCGACTGCCGTCGCAACCTGGCGGTACTCAACCTGTGGCGTGAAAAAGGCATGAAGCTCGATCACGCCAGACTGCTGGTGGACCGCTACCTGCGCAACGTCGCACCCGACTCCGACACCCTGAGCAAAAGCTTCGGCATGGAGATCATCGCGACCCTCGTCTACAGCCCGGAAGTTCGGCTTAACGCCAAAAACCAAGGTGTGACGCTGTTTGAACTGGCCCCCCGCGAAGGCCTGACTCAAAGCCTGCGCGCCCTCGGTGATCGGTTGGCCAAGCGCTCCGAGGACCTTGCCAAGCCCAAGTCTGGCTGGTTCAACCGGTTGAGGGGTGCGCAATGAGCGGTGAAAAACTCTTCGGTGCCCCTGTGCGCACCACCAGCGGCAACACCGACCACGAAGGTCTGAAACTGGTGCTGCACCGCTACATCATCGATGCCATCGAGGAGTCCGGCAAAAACCTGCTGGAGGGTTCGCGGCAGGTGCTCTCGCAGTTCGTCATCGACAAGGTTGCCGAGTACATCGCCCGGCTGCACCTGGCGATTTCCCGCTATGAAATGGAGCGCCTGGCCGAAGAAATCGTCGACGAGCTCACCGGCTTCGGCCCCCTGGAAGTGCTGCTGCGGGACCCGGCGGTGACGGAGATTCTGGTCAACGGCCCGCACCGCGTGTTCATTGAACGCGACGGCGTACTGCATCAAAGCGACCTGCGCTTCATCGATGCGCATCACGTCGAACGGGTCATGCAACGGATCCTCGCGCCCCTCGGTCGACGGCTCGATGAGTCGTCGCCAATGGTCGACGCACGACTGCCCGACGGTAGCCGGGTCAACGCGATCATTCCGCCGATTGCGCTCGATGGCCCCTGCCTGTCGATACGTAAATTTCGCAAGGACATGCTCAAAAGCTCGGACCTGATGGCGATGCAAACCATCGATCAGGCGATCTTCGACTTTCTTCAGGAGGCCGTGGGCAAGCGCTGCAACATCCTGATCAGTGGTGGCACCGGCACTGGCAAGACCACGCTGTTGAACATTCTCAGCCAGTTGATCAACCCTCACGAGCGACTCGTCACCATCGAAGACGTCGCCGAACTGCACCTGGGCCACCCTCACGTGGTGCGTCTGGAAACCCGACCGCCGAATACCGAAGGCCACGGCGAAGTGAAAGCCAGTGACCTGATCCGCAACGCCCTGCGGATGCGCCCGGACCGAATCATCCTCGGCGAGATTCGTGGCGTCGAAGTGGTGGACGTACTCACCGCAATGAACACCGGCCACGACGGTTCCATGAGCACCGTGCACGCCAACAACGCCCAGGATGCGCTGTTGCGCCTGGAGACATTGGTGGGCCTGACCGGCCGCACCATCGCCGAACGGACCTTGCGGCAAATGATCTGCGCCGCACTGGACGTCGTGATCCAGCTGACGCGCATGCCCGACGGTCGTCGCTGCGTCAGCGAAGTGGTGGAGGTGATCGGCTTGCGTGATGACGTGTATGTCACCAACACGTTGTTCCGGCTCGACCGGCGCAGCGGTTTCGGATTCATGCGCGAGGCGGTCAACCCCGCCGGCGACAAACTGCGCCGTGAGTTGGCGCTCTCTCCCTCTGCGTACTGAAGGCCACGGCATGCTCAAACCGGTGCTGCTCATCCTCGTTTGTCTGGTCTTGCTCGGACTGTCGATCCGCCTGTTTTATCGCGGTTTGCGCCAGACCGGCACCGAGCGGGTGCTGGGACGTCTGACCCAGGGGCAACCGCAGCCGGTGCCGACGAAAACCTCCTGGGTCGGTCTGGATCGAGCCTTTCTGCGGGCCGGCCTTGGGCGTCCCTCCGAGCGTCTGGGGGTGTGGCTGCTGCTCTGGGCCTTTGGCATGTTGCTCGGATTTGTTACCGGTGGCTGGGGCGGCTTGCTGGTTCTGTTACTGCTACCGCCGCTGATGCTGCGTCTGTATGTCAATTGGCGTTATCAGCGCCGACTCCAGCGCATGATTGAACAACTGCCACAAATGCTCGATCACACCGTGCGCAGTCTGAAGTCCGGGCGCACCCTGGCCGATGCGGTGCTGGGCGCCATCGACGCCGCTGAAGACCCGCTGAAAAATGCCATGGGGCGGATTCAGCGCAACGTGCAGCTGGGGGTCAGCCTGCCGGATGCCGCGGCTGACCTCGCCGAGCTGTATGAGAAAGACGAGCTTCGCCTGTTCGCACTCGGGTTGAAGGTCAATCACCGCTATGGCGGCAATGCCAGCGAATTGCTGGAAAACCTGATCAAGATGATCCGGGAGCGCGAGCAGGCTTCGCGCCAGCTCAGGGCCATGACCGGTGAAACCCGGGTGACCGCTTGGGTCCTGGGCTGTTTGCCGATTGGCCTGGCCGGCTATTTCCTCGCGACCAACCCTCATTACCTGCTCGCCATGTGGCACGACGACTCGGGGCAAATCATGCTCGCGTCCGCGTTCGGCTTGCAGGTGGTCGGCAGCCTGGCGCTCTGGCATATGTTGCGCAGCGTATGAAAGTGCCATTGCTGATCTGCGCATTGCTGTTTCTGGGGGCAACGTTGTTGCTGCTCAGCGGCTTGCTGGAACACCGTCGACGGGCACGCCAGGTGGCGCAACGACTCGACGGCAAACTGGCGAGCGACAACCGTGTGGATCAGTGGCTGCAGGTACTGGGCAGTAGCCGGATTGGTCAGCGCTCGGTCAACCTGGATAACGAAACTCTGGCATTGCTTAACCGTCTCGGCTGGCGCAGTGCCCGACGACGCTCACTGTTCGCGGCGTTCCAGGTCGGCGCCCCGGTGCTTGCGCTGGCCCTGACCTTGCTGATCCAGGGCGTGTTCTTCCCTCATGTAGACAACCACTGGATGGCCCCGGTGTTCGCCACCGGCATCGGCTATCTGTTGCCCAAACGGTTGCTGGTCGCTGCCGCGCAGCGTCGGCAAAAACAACTGGCGAGCGAGATTTCCACCTTCATTCCGCTGCTGCGCATCCTGTTCGAATCGGGCATGGCGGTGGAGCAGTCGCTGCGCGTGTTGAGCAATGAAGGCAAACAATTATTGCCGGCCCTGACCCATGAATTGCGTCTGGTATTGGCCCGGGTCGATTCCGGTCTGGAGCTGGGCGAAGAACTGCACAAAGCCACCCGATTGCTGGCCGTCGACGAGTTCACCGACACCTGCGTCATCCTTGAGCAGTTGATCCATCAGGGGGGCGGTGCGATGAAATCTCTGTTGTCCCTCAAGCAATTGCTCGATGACCGGCGCCTGACGCGCTTGCAGGAATACATCTCCAAGCTGTCCGCCAAAATGTCCGTCGTGATGATGCTGTTTCTCTTCCCGGCGTTATTGATCGTACTGGCCGGCCCGGGCTTCACCGCCCTGTCCCATGCCTTTGGTTCTTAGAGGGATCGCTATGAAAGCAATAATTGCCGGTTTGACGCTGCTGTTGTTAGGCGGTTGCGCGAGCAACGGTGCGACGCCCTGGAGCGCCCTGACCAATACGGCCAGTTGCGCCAAGCTGTCCTCCGAGGACCAGCTGTCGCTGAACCTCGCCGATGACATGGCCAATGACGGCAAACTGCACGCCAGCCTCGCCAACCTGCAAAGCCTGCCAGACAACCTGGCCGACGTGCGCCTGCGCAAGGCCAAGGTCTATCGACTGCTGGGCCGCAGCGAAGCCGAGCCGTTATACCGCAGCCTGCTCGGCAGTTGCCTGGCCGCCGAAGCCGAACACGGCCTGGGCCAACTCGCCGCCGCCAAGGGCGACAACGGCCTGGCACAAGCCCACTTGCAACGGGCCGCACGGCTAGCGCCGACCGACGAGAAAATCCGCAACGACCTCGGCGTGGTGTACCTCAACCAATTACGCGTCGAGGATGCGCGTTTTGAATTTCTGACGGCCATGGAGCTCAAGCAAAGCGATCAACTGGCCGCGTTGAATCTGGTCACGCTGCTGATCTACCAGGATGACTGGAGCCGCGCGGCCGAACTCGTCAGCCGTCTCGGCCTGAGCCCCGCCCAAGTCACCGAAGCCCAGGCCCGCGCGCAAAGACTCAAGACACCGAGCAAGTCCGGCCCGACCGCCGTAAACCAGGTCGCTGTCGCCACACCGACGCTTCAATAAGGAGAGGCTTTTGATGAAACCGACCATCCTCTGCTGCATCGGCCTGCTGGCCTTGCCCCTCACCGCTCATGCCATCGACCCCGGCCCCGCCTCGGCCCAACAACAGGAAACCGAAGGCTGGCTGCAACTGCAACGCAGCAACAAGGCGGCGTCCCAGAAACCGCAAACCTCAACCGCGACCGAGCGCGAGCTGAGCATGCAGCGTTGGTTGAAAAGCTATCAGCATGAGATCCCGGAATACTTTGATCAGTATGAGAGCGGGCAGGTGGACGCGGGGTCGGGGGGGTAGTCTTGATCAGGGAATTGGACGTTTGGGGCTAGCGTTTTTCGGGCCGACTGCACACCAACAAAAACCTAATGTGCAGTCACCCCCTGACGCAATCCAGAATGACCGGGTAACAAAGCCAGCGCCAACTGCGTTCGATTATGCATATGCGTCAACCGCAAAACCTGCGACACATAAAGCTTCACCGTGTTCTCGGTAATTCCCAACTCACAGGCAATCTGATAATTCGTCTGCCCCTTCCCCACCAACCGGGCCACTTCCCACTGCCTTGGCGACAGCTGACTGAAAATCGCCGGAATCTCAACCCGATCCACAGCACTGACATCCTCATCAGTGGAAACCGATAACCGCGGCCCACGCCGAACTTTATCCAGATCCTGATACAGATCATCGATCGACTCGGCAAGGTACTGCAGCTTCTGATCCAGATGCCCCAGCTGCACACTCTTCTGCCGTTCCTGCAACACCACTGCCTGACGCGCAATCCCTTCGAGCAACTCACCCAGATTAATCGGCTTCTGGTAGTAATCGGCAAACCCGGCCCGCAAGGCCTTGATCACATCCTGCTTGTCCGCACGCCCAGTGAGCATGATTGCTTCAAACACACGGTGCTTGCCGGATAACCGTTGCAGCTCCTGAACCAGTTGAATCCCGTCCAGACCGGGCATGTGCAAATCGCAAAGCACCAGGCCAATCGCTTCGTCTTCATTGAAAAGCTCGACGGCCTGTTTGCCAGACTCGCAAGAAACGCAACGGTAACCGCGGCCTTCAAGAAACTCACAGAGCTCTGCGGCAATCAACGGCTGGTCGTCGACCACAAGGATTTTTACAGCCGAAGAAAGCTTGTTCACGTGCGACTCCCTGCCGGGTCAAAGTTGTCCGTTCCTCTACAAGCAGCCACAGACTGTACAAATGCTGAATTGAAAGTAGTCGTACTTTCCGACTCTGTACATAGAACAGGCGACTAGTGAAACCAGGCGAGTGTGAGCAACAGGCCCACCAATACGAAGGGTGCAAAGGGTTGTTTCTTTGACATTCCAGGCTCCAGATATCGAAGATGATTTCTAAGCCCTTGGCCCATATGAAGCCAGACTCTTGGCGCCAGCAGCAGCCACAGCACACTGGCCAATCCGGCACCGATGAACACGCCGAGCAGGTGCATGCCGTCCGTCGCCAGCCCCAGGCCGGTCATCAATTTCACATCGCCTGCGCCCAAGCGTTTCAGTGCATAACCGGGCAAGGTAAAAGCCAGCGCCAGCAAAAAAGCCCAGCCGCCCTGCACTGCCTCGGCCCCCAGCCAAGTAGTGCCCGTCCACAGCAGATACGCCAGCGCCAACACCGCTGCGCCAAGGGTCAGGCCATTGGCGATGTGCCGTTCTCGAGCATCCTGTGCTGCGCATAGCGTCAGCCAGATCAGTAATACAAAGCTCTGCATCCGGTAAAAAACGTCCGTTTTGGCTGAATGATTCTATGCTGATATCACGTCGTGAATATCAGGGTAGACGCAGTCATGAAAATAGGCCTCCCCCGTAAGCAAAAAGGCGCTGTAGCGATTGAATTCGCTTTGGTGTTTCTGATCTTTTTCGCCGTGTTCTATGGAATCGTCACTTACAGCTTGCCGCTGTTGCTGATGCAATCGTTTACCCAGTCGACCGCCGAAGCGGTGCGCCGAAGCGTGGCGCTGGATCCGAGCACCCCCGGATACGACACCGCGATAAAAACCATTGCCACGACAGAACTGAGCCGACAGCTCGCCTGGATTCCTGCCGCACTGAATTTCAATGTCGCCACCGACGCCAGCGCCACCTACGTGGGCGGGGTGTTGAAGGTCAGCATCAACTACCCCACCAGCAAACTGCAGCAGGTCATCCCGCTTCTGACCTTGCCGGGAATTGGCCGAGTGCCCAATCTGCCGGTAAACCTCAGCGCCAGTTCGAGCCTGCAATTTTGAGTTCCGCAGACAAACTCTTCGGGCGCCTGCTCAACCGCCATCCGCCTCAGCCCGTGGACACGCCAGACACCCTGAGCGTGCAAAGTGTCGGCTTGCAGATGCATCTGGATGCCGACGGTCGAGTGACTCACCTGACCGGCCCGCTGCGGCACGTGCTGGCCCAGCAGACACCCGCGGCACAAGCACCGCACCTGCTCGATTTCCTCATGCCTCACAGCTGCCTCGCCGTTGAAGGCTCGCCCGTCGACTGGCAGGGACAGAGTCTGGACCTGGACTTTTACAGCCTCAACGGACAACCCCTGCACCTGCGCGGCTGGGTCCAGCCATTGGCCGATGCCTGGCTGTTGCAGTTGCTGGATATCGGCGACTTGTTGCTCGATCGCCGGCAATCACGCAGCCGCGAGCAATGCCAATTACTCGCCGCGCAGATCGGCGAACAGTTGCGCCGGTGCAACCTGACGCGCCTGCCCGAGGTGTTGGCGGAACAGCTGCAAGGCCTGGCCCAGCGTTTCCACATGCCATGCATTGCGGTGGCGCTGCTCGATGAACAGGAAGAAGGCTGGCAGATTCACCAGCAATACACGGCCTTCGATGCGCCCCACCTGTGGCAAAACGCTCAGCGCCTGGGCACGGTGCTCGACAGCCTGAACGGCTCTGCGCCGCAATGCCTGACGCCCGCTGAACATCCCCGTTTGCAAGGCATCTTCGGTAATGCCGAAGGGTTCGCGGTGCCCTATCACGATGCTCAGGGTGTGGTCGCCTGGTTGCTGTGTGGCCTTTATCCGGTGCAGCAACAGGCACCCGACCTGAATGATCGCGACTGGTTACAACTGACCGCCGCGCTGGCAGGCCCGTTGCTTGAGCGCTTGCGCGAACACCGACACCATCTGCAACTGGAACGGCTGGAGTCGCTGCAAGCCTTGCTCGGCACCGGATGGTGGGAGGTGTTCAGCGACAGTCGCGAGGTGCAATTGGCGCCGTCGCTGGCCAGTCACCTGAACCTTGCGATCGATCGTTTGCCGCTGCACGACTGGCTTGATCGGGTGCACCCCGCCGACCGTGAAGAGCTGAGCAGTCGTCTGCAAGCCTTGCAAGACGACGGCATTCCACTGCTGCTGTGCGTGCGTTTGGCACAAACGCCGAACTGGTATCGCCTGCAGGGCCAGGTCCTGGGCATCGGTAAAAACCGGCGGTTGGTGGGTTTCATGCTCGACATCAGCGACATCAAAAACCAGGAGCAAAACGCGGCGGCGGCCCATGCCCGACTGGACAACCTGATCGCCAGCTCGCCGGCGGTGATCTACGTGCAACGCTATGTCGAAGGTGCGCTGCAACCAACGTTTTTCAGTGACAGCCTACTGCCGCTGCTCGGCTGGACACTGGCTGATTGCGCGACAGGGACCTTGGTTGAAAGGGTGCACCCGGATGACCGCGATCGGTACTTCGAACGTACCCGACATTTGCTGCGGGAAGGTTCGGTGCGCGCCCGCTATCGGCTGCGCGACAGTCGCGGCGAATACCACTGGCTACTCGATGAAGCCAAGCTACTGCGCGACGACCTTGGCTTGCCGGTGGAAGCCGTCGGCCTGTGGCTGGATGTCACCGAAGCAACCCTGGCCGCCGAACAGGTGAAGCAAAGTGAAGAACGTTACCGGATCCTGGTGGAAGACTCTCCGGCAATGATCTGCCGCTACCGCCCGGACCTGACCCTGACCTTCGGCAACCGCCCGCTGGCGACTTACCTGGAGTGCCAACCCGAGCAACTGCCCGGGGTGAATCTGGGCAGCTGGATGTCGCAGGAACAGCGCGAAGCGTTTCTCCAGCGGCTCAGCCGACTCAGCCCGGAATTCCCGGTCAGCACCGCGGAAATCAACCTGCAACTGCCGGGACGGGAACATGCCTGGTGGGTGTGGTCGGATCGCGGGGTGTTCGATGAACACGGCCATTTGCTGGAGATTCAGGCGGTGGGTCGCGACAACACCGAGGTCCGCCGCGCCCAGCAGCAGCTCACCCAAAGTGCAAAAATGGCCACCCTCGGCGAAATGGCCACAGGGCTGGCCCATGAAATCAATCAGCCGTTGAATGTGATGCGCATGGCCATCGTCAACGTGCTCAAGCGTCTGAGCAACGGCGATGCGCAGATCGACTACCTGACCGACAAGCTCAACCGCATCGATGCACAGGTCCAGCGCGCCGCGCGGGTGGTGGATCACATGCGGGTGTTTGGCCGCCGCTCGGAGATCGAGCAACATCCGTTTAATCCGGCACAAGCCATCGAAGGCACGCTGTCGCTGCTGGCCGAAGGGATGCGCGGAAAAGGGGTCGATCTGCGGGTCAGCGAGACCGGGTTTGACGTGCAAGTGCGCGGTTACGTCGATCAGCTCGAACAGGTGTTGATCAATCTGATGGTCAACGCTCGGGATGCGCTGCTCGGCAAACGCGAGGCCGACCGCGAGTTCAAACCGTGGATTTCGGTGTACGCCGAACGTGATGAGTATTCGGTGCGACTGTGGGTCGAGGACAACGGCGGCGGTATCGATCCGCGGTTGCTGGAGCGGATTTTCGAGCCGTTTTTCACCACCAAACCCGTGGGTGTCGGCACCGGGCTCGGGTTGTCGGTGAGTTACGGCATCGTCGAGAACATGGGCGGAAAACTGAGCGTCAGAAACTCGGTCGAGGGCGCACGGTTTTGTATCGAGCTGCCGATTGCCGCCGACGATCAGATCACCAGTGTCGCTCGTCCTGAGTGACAACTGAGGTTGGCGCCGACATCGACCTTGTTCAGATCGATCCCCAGACTGAGCAGCAGCGTGTTGATCAAAGTGTCGAGCAACGGGCTGAGCACGCTGTTGATCGCGTTGACCAGCAACGTGGTGACACTGTTGAGGATGGCCCCCAGACCACCGACCAGACTGCCCGTCGGGCCGTACATGTTGACCTTGATATTGGTCGCCGTGTCGGTAAGGCTGCTGACGATATTGCTGGTGGAATAGGAATAGTAGAACGGTGGCTGGTTGATCTCCGGCAGGCTGGTGGCCGGCGGTGCGGAATAGACGTGCGGCATGTTGGCGCTCTGTGCCACGGTGGTGTCGGCCATGATACTGATGCCGCCGCCGACGCCTGGAATCCGTGGGTCGCAGGAGATGGGCAGGAACAGAATCCTCATACAGGTTTTCACCCCGATATCGATCACCTTCAACGGCTGCACCACTACCGCCGGTGGCGTGGTGTTGCTGCCGAAAGCGGTGGCTGGATCGATCTTGCCGATCTTCAGATTTACCAGCGAAGTGCTGGTGTTGGTGGTCAGGGTTTTGTTGGTGGTACTGACGCAACTGTAGGCAGTGACATAGCTGTTGGCGCTGGCAACGTCCAGCGCCACGTCGATACGTATCGGTGGCGGCAGCACGATGATGTCGGGTGTCTGACAGGGCACGAGCAAGGCACAGGTCAGTGAGTTGAGCACTCCCACCAGGTTGAGATTGAGCAAGGCGTTGAGTGTGTTGGTCAGCGGGCCTGCCAGATCAGCCGCCGCATTGATCAGCGCCACGATGGAATCGAGCACCGGCAAGTCGATCGACAGCAATGTACGCACCTGAGCGGTTTTCACATAGATCCGGTTGGGCCCCAAAGGCGCGAGCGCGGCGCTTTTCGGATTGCCGATGGCCGAGAGCTGTGGCGGCTCCAGTATCTGCACCCGAGCGGTGATTTGCGCCAGCCCCGCAAGGTTGATCGGCAGGGTCGCCACCAGGCCGTTTTTCTTGTTGGCCAGTTGCACGACCGCCTCGATCAGGTCGAACACTTTCAGGTTGGTCCCCAGCGCCGTCACGGTGCTGCCAGCCTCGACGTGCAGCACGTTGCCGAGTACGACGGTGGTTGCGCCTGCCGCGACTTTCAGCGCTTGAAGACTCGTAATGGTTGCGGTCGCGCCGAGTGTGCCGCCGGGGTCCAGTACATTGACGGCGGTCTGGATCAGCTGGCTGACGGCAATCGTATTGCCCAATACCTGGTCATACCCGGCAGCGCTGAGGTTAAGGTCGACCTTCAATCGATCGAGGTAGCCGAGCAGGCTGATGTTGGTGTTCACCAGTCCGTTCCAGCCCGCCGCATTGATGTTCAGGTTACCCCCGAGCAAACCGCCGAACAGCGCGTTGAGCGTGGCCGATTTGCTGGTGTCGACGCTCAGCGTCGTGCTGCGCAGGGTCAGCGAAGCCAGCGGTGGCGGTAATGCGGCGACAGCGCTGGCCGTCAGGTTGATGGTCGCCGCGCGTGGAGCGCCACCGAACAGGGCGCCGATACCGCCGGCGACACTCTGCGGGACCGAATGGCTGGCGATCACCCGAATGGCTTCGCTCTTGCTCGGGTCGGCGCCAAACACTCGAAGGTTATTGGCATCCAGGGTCAAGGCGCCGCAAGCGACCAGCAGAGTGTGATTGGGGTCAGGAAGGGTGAAGCCGTTACGGTTTGCGCTGGCGGTGGCATAGACGGTGGCGGTGTTGCCAGCGGCGCAATCACCCCCTCGGGTGGAAGCTTCAAGTGCGGCCATGTCCGCTACGCGCTGCAGGTCACGTTTTTTCAGGTACAAACGACCGCTGTCGACCACGACCAGCAAGAACACCAGAGCCATGCCCAATGTCAGCGCCGCCATCAAACCGATCGCCCCCCGTTGCCGGGACGGGCTGCGAAACTGCAAACGGGGAGACATCGAACACTCCTTTGCCGGTGCACAGCTGAGGGCTACCTCCTTGGGTGAACAGCAGTGTAGACAAGACTTGGCGGGGTTGCTGGCAACATGCCAGTGCCGACAACAAAAACCACTGTGGGACCAAGCTCGCTCCCACAGGTTTTTTTGTTGTAGAGTTTATTTGGGTGGATAGTTGGCGAGAATTCGCCCCACCGTTTCACGTATCGCCGTGCTGCGGTCCGACGGGTTCGTTGTGCGGCTAAGAATCTGCTCGTCACTGCCGCGCCACACCAGTTTGCCGTCCTTGCCGTCGAGCAGGTCGATCTGGATGATCGCCACTTTGTAGCTGACGTTACGGGTTTCGTTGTACATCGGCCCGCCCCAGTAGCCGTTCCATGGATTACCCCAAGCGCCGCCGTAGTTGGTGGTCACTTGTTGCTGGCGCTGCTCGACGATCAGATAGGTCTGCACACTCAAATCGCCCTTTTGGCTACCCGCAGCCGGACGCAGGCCACGTTGATCCAGCTGTTCGGTCACCGATTGGCGGATGCGTTGTTCAGTCAGGTCGCTCTTGATCCGAGGGTCATCGGGCCGATATTGCAGGGCGGGTTCTTTCCAGCTCCAGCTGCGATAGGCGGCGAAGTCGCGGCTGGCATCGAAGTCATGATTGACCTGGCTGCCGGCGCAGGCAGTGAGCAGCACGGCCACAGCCAGTAAAGCGAGACGGCGGAACATGATATTTCTCCGGTTGAAGACATGAACCTGCGCAATGCTTCTTAACGACAGAAGCTAACCAGGAGGATACGCCGACATCGCCTTTTCCACAGCTTCGCGTATTGCATCGGCACGCTCGCTCTGGCTGCCGCGATTGCTGGTTTCGGCGCTGGCACTCCACACCGGTTGACCACTCTGGGCGTCAAACAAATCTACCCGCACCACCACGACCTGTTCCTGATAAGTCCGAACGATCGGCACGGTGTTGTACATGCCGTAACCGCTGCCGTAGCGGTTGTAACCGCCATAACCGCCGCCGTAGTAACCATAGTCGTCCCGAACCTGACGCAGGCGGGTTTCCAGGTGCAAGTCGGCGCTGACAAACAGGTCGGCCGGGCGGTTATCGTGCAGCGGGCGCAAGCCACGTTGATCGAGCGCATTGCTGACGGCTTCGGCGACCTGCGCCGAATCCGCCCAGGCGCTGCCCGGCGGCAGCTGCCCGTTGAGCCAGGCCCAGCTGCGGTAACGCCCGTAGTCGCGCGGCGGGGCCGGATAGGCGCTGCGGTCAAAGGTGTTGGCCGCCTGAGGCGGCGCGGGTGGCAAGGGGTTGGATGACGCCACATAAGGATTGCTGCCCTGACAGGCCGCCAACCCGAGACAGATCACCAATAACCCCGAACGACTGTTCATTTCGCGCTCCGATCAGACCGGCCGACAGATCCAGTGCAAGTAACGCCCAAGCCCGGCAAAGCTTGGGTGACGACGGTGGGCCAGTTCCATTTCCAACAAGTCCACCAGTTCGACGCGGGCCTGGAATTCCACCGGCATGTAGTCGTGAAAAACTCGCACCCCGCTCTGGGTTTCGACCTGCCACAGGCCTTCAAGTTGCGCCGCCAGTTCCCGTGGATCAAGGGGCTGCTGCGGCGTCAGGCTCTGTTTCTCGCCGGCCATGTCGTTCTTGCGCATCTTGCGGAAATGGCCTTTGAGCAGGTTGCGATAGATCAACGCATCGCGATTGTAGAAGGCCAGGGACAACCAGCCATCCGGCTTGGTCAATTGATGCAGCACCGGCAGGATCGCATGAGGTTCGGCCAGCCATTCCAACACGGCGTGGCACAGCACCAGGTCGTAGGGTTCGGTGAGTTGGCCGAGCAGATCCTGCCATGGCGCCTGAATGAACGTCGCTGTTTGCCCGGCGTCGGCAAAGCGTTGGCGGGCGCCTTCGAGCATTGGCTCGGCGGGCTCGGCCAGCGTGACCTCATGACCACGCTCGGCCAGCCACAACGACATGTGGCCCAGGCCGGCGCCGATGTCCAGTACGCGCAACGGCCGGTCCGGCAGGGTTTCGGCCAGGTCGGCCTGAAGCACCGCCAGACGGATCGCGCCTTTGGCACCGCCGTAGATTTTTTCGGCGAAGCGGGTTGCCAGTTGATCGAAATGACGGTCGGTCATCAGCTGAACCTCCGTTCACTGTCCGCGAGTTTGCTGCGCACGACTTCATTCATGTCCAACCCCAACTCGCTGCACAGCAGCAGTAGATAGAGCACGATGTCGCCGATTTCCTGCCCGGCATGGGCGAGTGTGTCCGCCGGCAACTGGCGCGACTGGTCTTCGGTCAGCCACTGGAAAATCTCCACCAGCTCGGACATTTCCACGCTCGCGGCCATGGCCAGGTTTTTCGGGCTGTGAAATTGCCGCCAGTCATTGCGGTCACGGATGGCGTGCAGGCGTTCGGTCAGTTCAACAAGGTTCATCGGGCTCTCCTGAAGGCGTATAGCTTCGGGGGGATAAGGAATGAAGGCAAGCGGCAAGCGCTGCAAAACCACTATGCTTGGAGGGAACTCGGCACCCTGCTCGATAGCCCAAGGCTCAAGTCCGGCAACCATGCCACCACTTTCATCAAGGACGCTCATGACATGCAGGTAGAAAGTTTTTTCGAATGGCTCGGCCAGGCACTCGGTTCGGTTATCCGCTTCATCGTTGACGGCCTCAGCGGCTTGTTCAATCTGTTGAGCCATGCCGGCAGCAACTTTGTCGAAGGGCTGTCCCGTGCGCTGGGCATGGACGCATCGATCATCAGCATCGTTGCGCTGATTTTGGGGTTGATGCTGTTGTGGTCGGCGATTCGGGCGTTCATGAATGCGTCGATCATCATGGGGATTATCTGGTTGATGCTGGGGTTGTGGTTGTTGAGCTGGATAATCCACTAGCAACCTGATCGTTCCCACGCTCTGCGTGGGAATGCAGCCCGGGACGCTCCGCGTCCCTGACGGCGTGACGCAGAGCGTCACAGGAGGCATTCCCACGCAGAGCATGGGAACGATCACCGCAAACTGTCGCTACAATGCCGCTCCCCCAAGGAGCCTGCATGTCCAACCTGATCACCGACTGGCGCGACCGCCCTACCCATCGTCGAGTGTGGGCACTCGCCGCGCCGATGATTCTCTCGAACATTTCCGTCCCGCTGGTGGCGCTGGTCGACAGTACCGTCATCGGGCACTTGCCCCACGCCCATCAGTTGGGCGCCGTCGCGGTCGGGGCCAGCCTGTATACCTTTCTCGCCTGGGCCATGGGGTTTCTGCGCATGGGCACCACCGGGTTCGCCGCACAGGCCGCCGGGCGTGGGGACGGCGCGGCATTGCGGCAGATCTTGCTGCAGGGTCTGTTGCTGGCCATGGGCCTGGCCATTGTCCTGGGAGCACTGGGTGTGCCGTTGAGTGGGGTCGCGCTGCATTTCATGCAGCCGTCGGCGGAGCTGGATCAGCTGACCCGCGAATTTTTCCACACCCGCCTTTTCGGCCTGCCGGCAGCGTTGGCCAGTTATGCGCTGGTCGGCTGGTTCCTCGGCACTCAGAACGCCCGGGCGCCGCTGGCCATTCTACTGAGCACCAACCTGGTGAATATCGCGCTGAACCTGTGGTTCGTCCTCGGGCTGGAATGGGGTGTGGTCGGTGCCGCCCGAGCATCGGTGATCGCCGAATGGACCGGCGCGCTGATCGGCCTGCTGATGACCCGCAACGCCCTGCGCGCCTACCCCGGCCACATCGCCTGGGCCGCGCTGGCGCTGTGGCAGAGCTGGCGCCCGCTATTGGCGGTCAACCGCGACATTTTCATCCGCAGCCTGGCGCTGCAATCGGTGTTTTTCCTGATCACCGTGCAAGGCGCGCGGCTGGGTGATGCCACCGTCGCCGCCAACGCGCTGCTGCTCAATGGTTTGCTGCTGACCGCCCATGCGCTGGACGGCCTGGCCCACGCGGTGGAAGCTCTGTGTGGGCATGCCATTGGTGCTCGTGATCGGGAGGCCCTGCGCCGCTCATTGGTGGTGGCTTGCGGCTGGTCGTTGCTGGCGAGCCTGGGTTTTGCCGTGCTGTTCCTGTTCGCCGGGCATCTGTTTATCGAGATGCAGACCAACATTCAGAGCGTGCGCGACACGGCGTTCATCTACCTGCCCTACCTCGCCGCGCTGCCGCTGATTGCGGTCGGGAGTTACCTGCTCGACGGGTTGTTTATCGGCGCCACCCGGGCCCGGGAAATGCGCAACGGCATGCTGCTGACGGTGGTTTTGTTGCTGCCGTTCGCTTGGGCGCTGCAAGGTTTTGGCAACCATGGACTGTGGATAACCTTTCTATTGTTCATGGTGCTGCGCAGCCTGACCCTCGGTGCGTTTGCCTGGTACCTGCACAAAAACGACGGCTGGTTCGCCGGCAAAGCTCACTGAGTCGGCGTTGCTTTGACGAAGGCCGTGACCACATCCAGCACCGGAGCCAAACCGCGCATCGGCCGGGACAACGTCGCCACCAGCGTGGCGTGGCTGGTGCGCGAGAAATACAGGTCCTGCACCGGCACGCCCGCCTCGCGCAGTTTGCGTGCCAGACCACCGGTGTTGCGGGCCGGGTTGACCAGTTCATCGTCGCTCGCCGCGATCAACAAGGCCGGTGGTGCACCGCGACTGACATGATTGATTGGCTGCGACCGCGGCGGTGAGTCCGGCCAGAAAAACACCGGGCGCACCTGCGGATTCTTGATCGGCAGAAAATCATAAGGCCCGGCCAGACCGATCCAGCCGCTGAGGTTGTGCGGTGACAGCCCCACCGCCCCCAGTAACCCGGGGTCCAACGCCAGCATCGCGACGTTGTAGGCCCCGGAACTGTGGCCCATCAGGTACAACCGCTGTGGGCTCCCGGAGTATTGACGAATGTGTTCATGGGTCCAGGCCACGGCCCGGGCGCCATCTTCAAGGAACAGCGGATAATGCACCTGCGGATACAACCGATAGTCCGCCAGCACCGCAATAATTCCTCGGGACGCCAAGGCCTCGCCAACAAAAGCGTAATCGCTGCGTGAACCGCTGTTCCAGCTGCCGCCGTAGAAAAACACCACCACCGGGGCGTTTTTCATGGGAGGGCGCGGTACATACACATCGAGTTTTTGCCGCGGGTCAGGGCCATAGGCAATGCCCTCGGTCTTGTCGCAGGTTGCGTCGGGGGTCAGCGCATTGAGCAACTTCAGCGGCGAGCACGCCGTCATCACAACCAGCATTACGCCGCCGATTATCAGGCTGAACAACCGCCGTGTGGTGCTCGCCATCGATGTTGAACCTCGTGTTCAGGGTTGATCGTTCTGCCACCGGTTGCGCAGGTTATCGAGACGCTCCTGCTGGGTGAGTCCCGGCAATGCGTACCCAGGCAAAGCGCCGGGGTACTGCAAGCGTAGCCATAACCAGTCATCGAGTACCGGGCGCTCGGTAAATTCCAGCGCCAGCCCTTCCTGCACGTGGGACCACAGCGTGTTGTAGTCCGTCCCCGTGGACCGACTCCAGTGCCAGGCATGCTGCTCCAGCAGGCAGGTTTGCAGTTTTTCCTGCTGTCGAGGACTGAGGTTTTCTTCAACCGCCAAAGGGCTGACGGCAAGTCCCGGATTGACCAGCTGCTGCCAGCCCTGACTGCCGATCGCGCGGTCGGCCCACGTCCCGCCGAACCAGCGCAAATGGCTGATAGGACCCAGCCAGCGACTCAGCTCCTGCGCATCGCAGGCATCGAACAAGTAACTGGCCGTTTGTGGGTTGTAGTAACTCAACAAGGCTCGATGATGCACACCGACAGTGACCGTGAGCATGCGGCGCAGATGCTCCAGCAACAGAGGCGAAGACGCTTCACTGGCGATCAGCAAGCCACGCCAGAGGGGCACTTCGCTGTGGCACAACCCAGCCAGCACAGGGCATGTTCGAAGGTCGATCAGGGCCGGACCGTGTTCACGCAACGCCTGCCACTCAGTGCCTTCAAACAACCAGAACCACCGGGCATGCGCAAACTGCTGTTGCAGCATCGCCCCCGCCTGTGGCGCGCCCGGCACATCCAGCAATAGCCATTGCGGGGTCGCGACGATCATGCCGCACCGCTCTGGCCAAATCGCTTCGCCGCCCGACAGGTGCAGAGGGCCTGCTTGCAATGGTTGTAACTGCCGCCACCGGGCAGCAGACATAGCAACATCAATGGTTCGCTCGATTGCAGAAGCTCCAGCATGCCCTCGACATCATCTGTCGCTGATGTGCGCGGCGGGCCGACCTCCTCAACCTCTTCAACGGGCGAAGGGACGTTAAGAAACCCGGTAATCAGGGGCTGATCCGGATCCCCCTCGATAAAGCTCACCACCACCTCGGCCCCCTCACTCAACTGCGTGACTGCCGCGTCGCCCAGTTCAGCGGCCACCGGCAGCCAACTGTGGCTGGGCACCGCGCCCTCGCCCTGATAGAGCCAGTCAAATTGCACGGCAACCGGTCTGGACGGATCGGGGCATGCCTCATCAATGTTGACCACCCAGGCCCGTTGCAGGCTGTGCATCCTGGGTTTCACTGCGCAATGAGGCGCTACAAAAGGCACCTGCCAGTGAATCGCGCGGATCTGGTTGCTGTAGGACGCCGTTAAATCCTGGCTGCCCTGATGCTCCACATGGGTCAGCAGCCAGAGATGATTCCAGTCGGCAATCGGATGACCGGACAGCGGCATCAACTGACCGCTGCGCAGCGCCGTCAGGTCCGTCCGGCCTTCGGCAATCGGCGCGGTTCGTTGCCCAGCGCAGCCTAGAAGCTCGAATTCACGTACCGCTGATTGCTCACTCTCGACTTGGAAGAGCGCATTTTCGCCGAGGCAAAAATGACCCTGACCATCACCGAAAACCACGCAATGCCCGCGCTCGCCGTGTTCGAAATGGTAGTGAAGCCGTTCCTGGGCACACAGCCGCTGGATAAATTGCAGGTCTGATTCCCGGTACTGCGTACAGAATTCACGGACTGGGTAATCGCCACTCAGCTCAAAGCGCCGATGCTTGCCGGCAATACCATGTTCCTTTAGCACCTGGCTGAGGATTTGCGGCACCGAGCGCGCGCTGAAAATTCGCTGGCTAAAGCGCAGGGAAAGGCACGCCAGCTTCGGCCCCAGACGTACGCGACAGAGCCTGACAGCCGGGTCATGATCACGCTGGACGAGTTCATGCAATTGTCCGTGAAAGCCGTTTCCCGCAGGCCCGACATGCAAAAAGGCCGGACGGTACAGCAGGCTTGCAAGGTCGAGTGTCGGGTCATCGACCAGCAGATCCACGTCGAACACAAATGGCTCGCTGATGGCTTCTTTACCGGTAAAGGCCAAGACCTCAAAGGGGTCGGGCAGACCCTCTACATCCAGACGAAATGACGGCTCGTTGACTGGATCGAACATCGGCGATTCTCTACAGGAGGGGCGGCCGGGGATTCTCTCCGAGAGAGTTGGCCGAGTAGAGTGCCGAAGTACAACTTAGGAAATGACCTACGCGAAAAGAAGACCACATCGCCTGGATGGCCAGGAATGTAAGTCATTTCGCTTGAAATCAGAGAGGCATCCCACCAAGTCATCTGAAATTTCCGCTACGTGCGGAACATTTTCAGACAACCTGATGAGAGCAGTGCTTACCTCAAGAAGACAGGTAAGAGGAACGGGTCAGGCCCAGACGCAGCGCGTCGAGGAACTGGGTACGCTCGGCGGCGGTGATGCGGGCACTGGCGCATTTGTCGCGGTAGTGGGTCATCAACTCTTCCGGCGACAAGTGCACGTAACGCAGCATGTCTTCGATAGTGTCGTGGGTTTCGATACCCGCGTGGTACACGCTGCCGTCAGCGTTCTGATAGATGTTCACCGAGTCGGTGTCACCGAACAGGTTGTGCATGTCGCCGAGGATCTCCTGGTAGGCACCGACCAGGAAGATACCCAGCAGGTAGTCTTCACCGTCGTTCAAACCGTGAACCGGCAGGCTGGTTTCGATGCTCTGCTCGTCGACGTATTGCTTGATCTTGCCGTCGGAGTCGCAGGTCAGGTCTTGCAGCACGGCACGGCGCAGCGGCTCTTCGTCGAGACGGTGCAGCGGCAGGATCGGCAGGACCTGGCCGATGGCCCAAGTGTCCGGCAGGCTCTGGAATACCGAGAAGTTGCAGATGTACTTGTCGGCCAGCTTGTCGTTGAGTTCGTCGAGCACCTGACGGTGCGAACGCTGACGAGCCTTCAACGAGTTGTGCAGGCGACGGCACACCGCGAAGTAGCATTGCTCGGCCAGGGCTTTCTCGGCCAGGGTCAGCTTGCCATCGGCGTACTGGGTCGCGATGTCGCTCATGTAGTGAGTGGCGCGCCAGTAGGTTTCGGTGACCATCTCGATGTCGGTCGGGCCCAGCAGGTCAACCAGCCACTGCACGGTTTCCGGCAGTTCTTCCTTGTTGTCGATCTGCGGCACGTCGTCGTTGTGTTTCTCGACGTCGGTCACTTGCACCACCAGCATCGCGTGGTGAGCGGTCAGGGAACGACCGCTTTCGGAGAAGATGTTCGGGTGCGGCAGGTTCTGCGCGTCGCAGAATTCCTTGAGCATCCCGACCACAACACCGGCGTAATCGTCCATGTCGTAGTTGATCGAGCTGGCGTTACGCGAGTGCGTACCATCGTAGTCCACGCCCAAACCGCCACCGACGTCGATGTGATCCACCGGCAGGCCGAGGTTGCGTAGTTCGCCGTAGTAACGAATCGCTTCCTTGAAGCCGTGCTGGTAGTCCGCCAGGTTGGCGATCTGCGAACCCATGTGGAAGTGCAACAGGCGAATGCCCTGATCCAGGCCAGCCGCGCGGAACCGCTCGACCACCGACAGCAGTTGCGCCGCCGACAGGCCGAACTTGGATTTCTCGCCACCGGTGTCGGCCCACTTGCTCGACGCCAGGGACGACAGACGCACGCGCAGGCCAACCTGTGGTTTGACCTTGAGCGAAGCAGCTTCTTCGATCACCAGCGCGACTTCGGATTCTTTCTCGATCACGATGAACACGTTGTGGCCGAGCTTCTGGCCCATCAGCGCCAGACGAATGAATTCGCGGTCCTTGTAGCCGTTGCAGACGATGGTGCCGCCCTTCGGCGCCAGGGCCAGCACGGCCAGCAGTTCAGGCTTGGAGCCGGCTTCAAGACCAATGGACACGTCTTGGGTGGCAATGATGTTCTCGATCACCGCTTCTTGCTGGTTAACCTTGATCGGGTACAGCGCGGTGTACTTGCTCTGGTATTCCAGACGCTCGATGTTGGCGTCGAACGCGCCGGTCAGCTGACGCACGCGGTCTTGAAGAATGTCAGGAAAACGCACCAGCAACGGCAAGGACAGGCCGCTTTGGCGCAGCTGGTCGACTTGCTCGAACAGGTCGATAGGCGAACTGGTCGGACCGTTCGGACGAACTTCGACGCGACCGGCGTCATTGATCGCGAAGTACCCGGCCCCCCAATGGCGAATCCCGTAAACACTGCGGCTGTCCGCAACTGTCCATTGGCTGCCATCGTCTTTGCGTGTGCGTCGTACGGACATTGAAGTCCCCTATAAAGAAGTCATAGAGCGTCGCCTGGGTTCAGGCCGGCGCAGTCTAAAGAATGAAAATGACGGTTCGTCAACGAGGGGATAGACCTCGCTGACCGCAGTGAGTTTAGAAACCGGTCAGAACAGGCTCTGTGAAAACCATGTAGACGACGCCAGACCTGCTGTCAGGACTGGATCAAGCCGAGGGTGGTTTTCACAGAGGCTGCTAGCCGCCGGACTTCTTCGCTTTGAAACCGTGTTTGATCAGCTCGGCCAAGAGTAGCTCGACATGATCGCCCTGGATTTCAATGATTCCGTCTTTCAACGCACCACCGGTCCCGCAACGTTTCTTCAACGTGGTCGCCAGGTCCTTGAGTGCGTCTTCGGCCAACGGCACGCCGGTGATGGTGGTCACCGTCTTGCCGCCACGGCCCTTGCTTTCGCGACGCACGCGAGCGATGCCGTCGCCGGCCGGGATAACGGTCTGTTTGCAGATGCAGGCATCCACCGGTTGACTGCAATCCGGGCAATGACGACCTGCGTCGGTGGAAAATACCAGGCCACCAAGGGCGGCGAAGGATGCGGCTTTTTTGGCCACCGGCAATCCTCTTGGGAGGACAAAGACTGGTCGCGGCAACTTGGGCAAGTGCCATCGACCGCGAAGCCCCACTCAGGCAGGGGCAGCGCTACTGAGCCAGACGCACTTATAAAAAGGAGTGCCGGTTCAGCTTGAAAAGGTCGCGCAGTGTAACGGCAAAAAGCCGACTTGCTAAGAGCCAATCAGCGCCAATTTATGCCTCTTTTGCGACGTCCGACCCACGGGCCCGAAGATACCGCTTCAACGCAGCCAGAGAGTCCGGGCAATAAGGCTTTTGCTGGATTTCCAGCAGGACCTGATCGATGGGGATGAAGCGCGCTTCCAGCACCTCTTCCGGTTGAAGGATCAACGGGCCGTCCCACACCGCCGAAAACGCCGAACACCAGAGCCGATTGCCGGTGTCTTCGAAGAAAAAGTGATCATGGGCAGTCAGTTCCACACCGCTCACACCCAGCTCTTCCTCCAGCTCGCGGGCCGCCGATTCGGCGTAGGTTTCGGTCGCTAGCACCATGCCCCCCGCCGCCACGTCCCAGAAACCTGGATAAATGGCTTTGCTCAGCGTGCGTCGATGCACGCAGAGTTCACCGGCGGAATTGAACAGCATGATGTAAGTGCCACGTCCGATCAGCCCGCGTTCACGCAGGTCGGAGCGGACCAGGGTGCCGAGCAGGTTGTCCTGCTCGTCAACCCAGGCGATCTGTTCGGCATCCGAGGCCGCGCGGTGCGCGACCTCTCTGGCGCTATCGACCATGACTTAGCCCTGATTGAGCAATTGACGCAAATCGATCACTGCGGCGTTGGCCCGGGAGATGTAGTTGGCCATGACCAGCGAGTGGTTGGCCAGCACCCCGAAACCGCTGCCATTAAGGATCATAGGACTCCAGACCGGTTCCTGCGAGGCTTCCAGTTCACGAATGATCTGACGCACGCTGACCGTGGCGTTCTTCTTGGCCAGCACATCGGCGAAGTCGACTTCGATGGCGCGCAGCAGATGGGACAAGGCCCACGCCTGACCGCGAGCTTCGTAGAACACGTTGTCGATCTGCATCCACGGGGTTTCGACGATTTCTTCGTCCACCTGCGGCACCTGACCCGGCACGACGACTTCGGTTTTCAGCGCGGTGTTGAGCTTGACCCGGCCAACGCTGGCCGACAGCCGTTGCGACAGCGAACCCAAACGGGTGCCGACATCGCCCAGCCAGTTATTCAGGTTGTCGGCGCGGGCATAGAACAGCGCACTTTTCTGACTGGGGTCAGACAGGCGCGCCTGATAACGGCTCAGGGAGTTGATGCCTTCCTGGTATTCGGACTCACTGGAGGGCAGCACCCAGCTCTTGTTGTCGAAGTTGAAACGCGGCTCGGCCTTGGCCAGGTCAGCGTCTTCGGTGGACTGCGACTGGGAACGAGCGAAGTCTTTACGCAGTGCACGACTCAGGTCACGGACCTGGACCAGCACGCCATATTCCCAGCTCGGCGTGTTATCCATCCACAGGCCCGGCGGGAAACGGTCGTTGGAGATATAGCCACCCGGCTTGGTCAGCAAAGTACCGGCGACGGTCTTGAGGGTTTCGACCGTGGTGTAGCCGATGACCATTTGCTTGCCTTCTTTCTCGGCGGCCAGCTGGGCATTCTGCTGAACCGGAAACAGCGCAGGTTCCTGGCTCCAGTACCAGCCCAGCGCAATAGCCACCAGCAAGTAAATGACAATCAGAGTGGCCAGCGCCCGGCTGAACAACAGGCCACCCAAGTAACTGCGGGTGGCCGATTTCGGTTCAGCGGCACGTTCAGGCGCGCTGCCCGCGCGGTTCTTCCAGTCCAGCATGGCGATATCCTTTCAATCACTTGAGTTCATCGGTTCGACCACTACCCTATCTCATCGTGCCTCGTTTGCCGCGCATTAAATCCTGCGCAAACACTACCCGCACAATGACCACGATCGACGGCCACTATAAATGAAGCACAGCTTGGATCCTATGCGACCAGTCGGTCAGAAACTGAATCAGGTCGCTTTGCAGTTAATTGACGTACGACACTCATACGATGGAAAAGAGGTGCTAGCATAGAGCCACCAGTCGATCTCAGCATGCACCCTAACTAGTAGTCAGGATATGACCGAGCCAGAAGACCCCAGCCGTGAGCGCCTCAAGCACCACTTTGCCCAGCGGGTAATTCATCAGGCACGTCAAATTCTTGAGATATGGCAGCGCCTGCAATTCAGTGAGTGGTCCACCGCCGATTTATCGGAACTGAGCGAGGCCAACCTGCGCCTGCTGCGTTTCGCCGAGCGCTTCGAACAACCTGAACACACCCAACTGGCGCGCCACATCGGTCAGTCGCTGGAGGCTGTCGACGCCAATCGCGGACGCCTGAGCAGCGGACTGATCACTGACCTCAATCGTTTGATGCAGCGCCTGTCACGCACCGGCTTGCGCCATGGCGATCAGTTGGACCAGACCTTTCTGCCGCCACTGCGCAAGCCTATTTACGTGATGCTGCAGGATCACGACCGCGCCGAGCGTCTGGCCAAGCAGCTGGAATTTTTTGGGCTCAGCGCTCAAGCCCTCGACAGCGTTGCGGCGTTCCGCTCTTCGATGGTCGAGCGCTTGCCTGCGGCGATCGTCATGGACGTGGACTTCAGTGGCGCCGGCATCGGCCTGAAACTGGCTGCCGAAGCCCAGGAAGGCCTCGATCATCAATTGCCGCTGTTGTTCTTCAGCCTGCACGAAACCGATACCCCGACCCGCCTCGCCGCCGTGCGTGCCGGTGGCCAGGAATTCCTGACCGGCACCCTCGAAGCCTCGAGCCTGCTGGAGAAAATCGAAGTCCTGACCTGCGTCGCCCAGTACGAACCCTATAAAGTGCTGATCATCGACGACTCCCGCGCCCAGGCCTTGCACACCGAGCGCCTGCTCAATAGCGCCGGGATCGTCACGCGGACCTTGATCGAGCCGATCCAGGCCATGGCCGAGCTGGCGGACTTCCAGCCAGACCTGATCATCCTCGATATGTACATGCCGGCCTGCACCGGCACTGAACTGGCCAAAGTGATCCGCCATAACGACCGTTATGTCAGCGTACCGATCATTTACCTGTCGGCCGAAGACGATCTGGACAAGCAGCTCGACGCCATGAGCGAGGGCGGCGATGACTTCCTGACCAAACCGATCAAGCCCCGGCACCTGATCACCACCGTGCGTAACCGCGCGGCGCGGGCGCGCAATCTGAAAGCGCGGATGGTCCGCGACAGCCTCACCGGGCTGTACAACCACACGCACATTCTGCAATTGCTCGAAGACTGCAGCTTCCGCGCCCGCCGCGAGAACAAGCCGCTGAGCTTTGCGATGCTCGACATCGACCACTTCAAACGGGTCAACGACAGCCACGGCCACCCCATGGGCGATCGAGTAATCAAGAGCCTGGCGCTGTTCCTCAAGCAACGCTTGCGCAAGACCGATTTCATCGGCCGTTACGGCGGTGAAGAGTTCGCGATTGTCATGCCGGACACTGATCTCGAATCGGCCCATAAAGTGCTCGACGAAATCCGTCGACGCTTTGCCGAGATTCACTACCCGGCTCAACCGCAGGACCTCTGGTGCACGTTCAGCGCCGGGGTGGTGGAACTGTGTGAAAACTCCGACAGCCTGATGATGGCCAGCCAGGCAGACGAAGCGCTGTACCGCGCGAAGGACGCCGGACGCAACCGCGTGCAGGCCGCGCGAACATCAAAGCAAAGTGCCACCTTTTCATCGGAATCGACCCATTCGGTCATAACCCTGTAACACAAACGCAATAAATTCAGGCGCTTACCATTCTGCCGCTGGTAGACCCGCGATGCGCCTGAAGCTGCTGACCAATCTCAACACCCTCCTTTTAGTCGCCGTGTGCGTGGCCCTTGGCGCCACACTTTGGTGGTCGCAAAAGGCCCTGGAGCGCCCCTATCTGTTGATGGAGCGTTACTTGGGCTTGTCCCAGCAATTTCAAAATGAAGTCGCGCGCAACATCGAGGACTACCTCGCCAGCGGCGATGCCCTGCGCCTGAGCAGTGCCGGCCAGGCCATCGACGGCGTGCAAAAGGAACTCGGGGAGTTGCCGCCGGCGTTGGCCGACACCTTGCGCCCGAGCCTGTCGAACCTTGAAGAATTCAGCAAAACCGACCTGCTGGCCGCCGGCAAACTCGCAGGCGATCCGCAAGCGCTGTTGCTGCAAGCCGAACGCGAACTCGGTGCCAGCCTCGATCAGCTCAGCCAATACGCCAGCGCTAACGCGGCGTATCTGACGCCGTTGCTCGCCGCCTCCCAGCACTTGGGCAAATTGTCTCTGGCCCGGGACAAACTGGTCAGCAGCGGACGCAGCGAATTGGCCGCCGATGTCGAGCGTGAAGTCGCCAACATTCGCACTCAGGCAGAGTTGCTGGGCACCTTGCCGCTGCTCGGTGTAGCCGGCAGCAGCGAATCCGGCACCGATGATTTCGCCGCGATGATGGGCTTGGAGAACACCGAAAAAGCTGTTGCCGAAGATGCGGGCGTCGGCCTCAAGCGCGAACTCAACAGCCTGCTGACGCGCTACCCCGCCGAACTCTCCCGTACTCGTGAGCAGATCCAGAAACGCACCGGCCTCAGCGCCGCCACTCACCTGAAAATCGCCGCCGTGCAGCAGGCCATTGCCGGACTGGAACCGGTGGTTCGCGCCCAGCACGGACAGATCCAGAGCGAAGTGCGGCTCATGCAAGGGGTGATGATTGGCCTGATTCTGTTGATTGCTTTGCTGATCGACACCTTGCAACGGAAACTCGCCCGGACGCTGACCAACCTCGCCCCGGCCCTTTCGACCTGGGCCGAGGGCGACTTCAGCCGGGACATTGAACTGGGCGCTACCAATCGTGAACTGCACGACATTCAAGCTTCGCTCAATCGCTTGCGCGCCTATCTGGTCGCCCTGGTCGGGACCATTCGCCTCAACGCCGAGCAGGTCGCCGGTAGCAGCCGAACGCTGGCCGAGTTGAGCAATGACCTGCACAGCGGTGCCGAACACCAGGCCGGCGACACGGCGCTGATCCGTGATTCTCTCGGCGAGCTGGAAGCGACCATTCAACAGGTTGCCGGCGATGCCAGCCAGGCCGCCGACGCCAGCCGCCATGCCGGGCTGGCGGTGGAGCACGGCCAGAAAGTCATCGGTTTAAGCCTCACAGGGCTGCACGCGCTGGTCGGCGAAGTGCAAGGCAACGCGCAAATGATCGAACACCTGGCCGAAGAGTCGGCAACCATTGGCGGCGTGCTGACGGTGATCCGCTCGATTGCCGACCAGACCAACCTGCTGGCCCTGAACGCCGCCATCGAAGCGGCCCGTGCCGGGGAAATGGGTCGAGGGTTTGCGGTGGTGGCCGAAGAAGTTCGATCACTGGCACAACGCACCGCTGGCGCCACAGCAGAGATCCAGACGTTAATCGCCGGTTTGCAAACCGCGGCGCGACAATCGGTGGAAGGCATGCGCGCCCAGGTCGAACACGCCGAAGCCACTGCCAATCAGGCCCAGGCCGCCGACGGTGCGCTGGATAAAATCGTCGGCGCGATCCAGACCATTTCCGACACCGCCGTGCGCATCGCCGATGTCACCGCCCAGCAGAGCGGTGCCGTCAGCGAAATCCGCGATCACAGTGAGCGGATTCACCAATTGGGTGGGGATAACTTGCTGCGTATTGGCCAGGGGCGTGAGCAAGGGGAGCATTTGCTGGTGCTGGGTGGACGATTGCATACAGCCGTCCAGGCTTTCCGCGTCTGATGGATTGCCATCGCGAGCAGGCTCGCTCCCACATTGATCTGGGTCGTTCACAGGACCAGTGTGGGAGCGGGCTTGCTCGCGAAGGCGTCAGAACAATCACCACAGGACTCGCCCTGCACACCCGACCGCCGTCCGCTATCATGCCTTCACTTTCGATACGCGAGATTCTCATGCGCCGTTTGCTCTGCCTGTTGTTTTTAGTGCTAGCCCTGCCGGCCTCCGCCGCCGGTTTGCTGGACAGTCGACCCAGCTCGACGCTGGGCTCGATCAACAACAGCGCCGACTTTCTGCCAGTACGCGAAGCCTTTCAGCTGAGCCTGGTAGAAAGCACGCCGCAATCGATCAAGCTGCGCTTCGTCGCCACAGAGGGTTACTACCTCTATCGCCATCGTTTTCAGTTTCGCGCTGACCCGAGTGATGTTGGCCTGGGCGCCGCGCAACTGCCCAAGGGCGAACAGAAGCGCGATGAGTATTTTGGCGATGTCGAGGTCTACCACGGGGTTCTCGACGTAGAGCTGCCGCGCACCGATCAACGCGCCTTCACCCTGGTGGTTACGTATCAGGGTTGCGCCGACAAAGGCTTGTGCTATCCACCCGAGACCGAGCGCCTGAGTATTGATGGCAGCGCAGGTACGACTCCAGCCTGGAGCTGGCGCGAACTGGCGCTGTTCTTCCTCGCAGGCATAGGCCTGACGTTCACACCGTGTGTGCTGCCGATGCTGCCGATCCTGTCCGGCGTGGTGTTGCGTGGTCAGGTGGGAGGTTTGCGCGGCTTCAATCTGTCCCTCGCTTATGTGCTGCCAATGGCCGCCTGCTTCGCCCTGCTCGGCGCATTGATGGGGATGTTCGGCGCACAGCTCAATCTTCAGGCGCGGCTGCAATCGGCATGGGTGCTGGTGCCGTTTGCGATGTTTTTTGCGCTGTTTGCCTTGGCGATGTTTGGCGTCTTCGAACTCAAGCTGCCTCACGCGATCAGCAGTCGGCTGGATCGGATCGCCGGTCGCACCGAGGGTGGTTCGTTGTGGGGTGCCGCTGTGCTGGGCGTGGTTTCCAGCCTGCTTGTTTCGCCCTGCGTCTCGGCGCCGCTGGCCGGCGCGCTGCTGTACATCAGCGCCAGCGGCGATGCAGTGGGCGGTGGTTTGAAACTGTTCATGCTTGGCCTCGGCATGGGCGCCCCGCTGTTGCTGGTCGCCACCGGTGGCGCCGCCTGGCTGCCGAAAAGCGGCCCCTGGCTGATCTATGTGAAAAACGCGATAGGCGTTTTGTTGCTGGGGCTGGCGATCGGTCTGCTCAGTCGAGTACTGCCGGGCCAGATCACGTTGCTGCTGATCGGTTTACTGGCCGGTGGCGTCGGGTTGTTCATGGGGGCGCTGGAGTTCGTCTACAAACCGCCGAGAAAACGCCTGGGCCAATTGCTTGGGATGTTCCTGCTGTTTTATGCGCTGGCGTGTTGGTACGGAGCGTTCAGCGGTCAGACCGATCCGCTCAATCCGATTGGCCAGCCCCGCTCGGTTGTCGGCAACGAGCAACCGCAAAACAACAGCGCCTGGCAAACCGTCAGCACCCCGGCAGACCTGGACCGCGTCCTCGCCGAAGCCAAATCATCGGGCACCCCGCTGCTGCTCGACTGGTACGCCGACTGGTGCATCAGCTGCAAAGTCATCGAACATGAAGTGCTCAAAGACGCCAAGGTCGTCGAACGCCTCAAAGGCTATCGACTGATCCGCTTCGACATCACTGCCAGCAACGCCGAACAACGCGCCCTGCTCGACCGCTACAAACTGTTCGGCCCGCCAGCGCTGATGTTTTTCGGCAAGGACGGCGTCGAACACGCCGATGTGCGAGTGATCGGCGAGATCAACGCCACCGACTTCGCCGAACGTGTTGCGAAAGCAAATGACCGGATTTAAGAACCCGGTCACATATTTCGCGCAAACATCGGCCATCGTGCTGGCTATTGCATAGAACTGGACAGTCACAAAGGCTTTGCGGCATAGTCGCCGGGTTCTGACAATTGCACACAGATAACAAGGAACAGCAGATGGCGACGCTACTGGTTCTGCACGGACCCAACCTGAACATGCTCGGCACCCGTGAACCGGGCACCTACGGCGCTACGACACTGGCGCAGATCAACCAGGACCTGGAACGCCGTGCCCGTGAAGCCGGCCACCATTTGCTGCACCTGCAAAGCAACGCCGAGTACGAATTGATCGACCGCATCCACGCTGCCCGCAGCGAAGGTGTGGACTTCATTCTGATCAACCCAGCAGCTTTTACGCACACAAGTGTCGCATTACGTGACGCGCTGCTGGCGGTGAGCATCCCATTCATCGAAGTGCATTTGTCTAACGTGCACAAACGCGAACCTTTCCGCCATCACTCTTACTTCTCCGATGTAGCGGTGGGAGTGATCTGCGGCCTTGGCGCCAGCGGTTATCGACTGGCCCTGGAGGCCGCCCTGGAACAGCTTGAAAGACAGGCAACAGCTTGAACAACAAGCGTTAAGCCCCTGACCGACCCTTGGGAGTTGATGATTCATGGATATCCGTAAAGTTAAGAAACTGATCGAACTGCTGGAAGAGTCCGGCATCGACGAGCTCGAGATCAAGGAAGGCGAAGAGTCCGTACGCATCAGCCGTCACAGCAAGACCCCGGCTCAGCAGTACTACGCACCGGCTCCAATGCATGCGCCGGCGCCGGCGCCTGTTGCTGCTGCCCCGGTTGCCGCTGCCGCTCCTGCTGCTCCGACCGCGCCAGTTCTGAACGGTAACGTTGCCCGTTCGCCTATGGTCGGCACCTTCTATCGCAAGTCTTCGCCAGCCTCGCCGTCCTTCGTTGAAGTCGGCCAGACCGTGAAGAAAGGCGACACCCTGTGCATCGTCGAAGCCATGAAGATGATGAACCACATCGAAGCTGAATCCAGCGGTGTGATCGAATCTATCCTCGTCGAAGACGGCCAGCCGGTTGAGTACGACCAACCGCTGTTCACCATCGTTTGAACCGCGGAGTAACTTTGATGACTGCGAAGTTGGAAAAAGTTCTGATCGCCAACCGCGGTGAGATCGCCCTGCGGATCCTGCGTGCCTGCAAAGAGATGGGCATCAAGACTGTCGCCGTTTACTCCAAGGCCGACAAAGAGCTGATGCACCTGGGTCTGGCAGACGAATCCGTCTGCATCGGCCCGGCCTCGGCCGCGCATTCTTACCTGCACATCCCGGCAATCATCGCCGCGGCTGAAGTGACCGGCGCTACCGCCATTCACCCAGGCTACGGTTTCCTTGCGGAAAACGCTGATTTCGCTGAACAGGTCGAGAACTCCGGCTTCGCGTTCATTGGCCCGAAAGCCGACACCATTCGCCTGATGGGCGACAAGGTATCAGCCAAGCACGCCATGATCGCTGCGGGCGTTCCAACCGTTCCGGGTTCCGACGGCCCGCTGCCTGAAGACGAAGAAACTGCTCTGCGCATCGGTCGCGAAGTCGGTTACCCGGTGATCATCAAAGCCGCTGGCGGCGGCGGTGGTCGCGGCATGCGCGTTGTGCATAAAGAAGAAGACCTGATCTCCTTCGCCAAACTGACCCGCACCGAAGCAGGCGCGGCGTTCGGCAACCCGATGGTCTATCTGGAAAAATTCCTGACCAACCCACGTCACGTGGAAGTTCAGGTACTTTCCGACGGCCAGGGTCACGCCATCCATCTGGGCGACCGCGATTGCTCGCTGCAACGTCGTCACCAGAAGGTTCTCGAAGAAGCGCCGGCACCGGGCATCGACGAGAAGGCACGGGCTGAAGTCCTCGCACGCTGCGTCAAGGCTTGCATCGACATCAACTACCGTGGCGCGGGTACTTTCGAGTTCCTGTACGAGAACGGCGCGTTCTATTTCATCGAAATGAACACACGCGTTCAGGTTGAGCACCCGGTATCTGAAATGGTCACCGGCATCGACATCGTCAAGGAGATGCTCAGCATCGCCGCTGGCAACAAGCTGTCGTACACCCAGGAAGACGTGGTTATCCGCGGTCATGCACTGGAATGCCGGATCAACGCCGAAGACCCGAAAACCTTCATGCCGAGCCCGGGCACGGTCAAGCATTTCCACGCACCAGGCGGCAACGGCGTTCGCGTCGATTCGCACCTGTACAGTGGCTATGCCGTTCCGCCGAACTACGATTCGTTGATCGGCAAGCTGATCACCTACGGCGCAACTCGTGACGAAGCCCTGGCGCGCATGCGCAATGCGCTGGACGAAATCGTTGTCGACGGGATCAAGACCAACATCCCGCTGCACCGCGACCTGGTCCGCGATGAAGGCTTCTGCAAAGGTGGAATCAACATCCACTACCTGGAACACAAGCTGGCTGGCGAAAAGCATTAAGCTGTGATCCATACCAACAAAGCCGCTTTCGAGCGGCTTTGTTGTTTCTGAAGGTTTCATCCGAGCTACCGCCCAGCCCCCCCTGTGGGAGCGAGCTTGCTCGCGATGACGTCGGCAAATCCACTATCGATATCGACTAATACACCGCTATCGCGAGCAAGCTCGCTCCCACAGGGGTATGTGTCGATGCACAGGGCAAGCGACTCCCACAAAACCTTCGCGCTCGCGTAAACTTGCGCGCTTCTCGCAGCCCGCTAGGCTGCAATCAATATTTTTCAAAGGTGCCCGCCATGCCTTGGCTGCAAGTCCGTCTCGCCATCAGCCCAGAACAAGCCGAAACCTACGAAGACGCTTTCCTTGAAGTGGGCGCCGTATCGGTGACTTTCATGGACGCCGAAGATCAACCGATCTTCGAGCCGGAACTCAACACCACGCCGTTGTGGTCGCACACGCACCTGCTGGCCCTGTTCGAAGGTGGCACCGAAGCCGCCACCGTGCTGGCCCACCTTGAGTTGCTGACCGGCAGTCCGCTGCCCGAGCATCACAATGAAGTCATCGAAGACCAGGACTGGGAACGTAGCTGGATGGACGGTTTCCAGCCGATGCGTTTCGGCCAGCGCCTGTGGATCGTTCCAAGCTGGCACGCCGCGCCAGAGCCTGACGCGGTGAATTTGCTGCTGGACCCGGGCCTGGCGTTCGGCACCGGCACTCACCCGACTACCGCGCTGTGCCTGGAGTGGCTCGATGGCCAGGACCTGAAGGACTGCAACGTATTGGACTTCGGCTGCGGCTCGGGGATTCTGGCGATTGCCGCCCTGCTGCTGGGCGCCAAGGAAGCCGTGGGTACCGATATCGACGTGCAAGCCCTGGAAGCCTCCCGCGATAACGCCGGCCGCAACAACATTGCCGAAGAACTCTTCCCGCTGTATCTGCCGCAAGATCTGCCGCAGGTTCCGGCCGACGTGCTGGTCGCCAACATTCTGGCCGGCCCGCTGGTTTCCCTGGCGCCGCAATTGTCCAGCCTGGTCAAATCCGGTGGTCGTCTGGCGCTGTCGGGCATCCTCGCCGAGCAAGGTGAAGAAGTCGCCAAGGCTTACGCCCAGGACTTCGATCTGGACCCGATCGCCAATCGCGATGGCTGGGTGCGCATCACTGGCCGTCGGCGCTAGAATGAACGCCTGCATAAACCGGATTGCCGCATGACCGACAGCTTCGTCACTCAGTGCCCGCATTGCCAAACCAGCTTCCGCGTCAGCCATGCTCAGTTGAGCGTGGCTCGCGGAGTGGTTCGTTGCGGCTCGTGCTTGCAGGTGTTCAACGCCGCCAAGCAGCTACTTGAGCAACGGTCCGGCAAGGACGCGATCACGCCGGCAGCCCCGGCCATCGTCGAACCGCCGGAGCCGCGAGCCATCAGCCAAAAGCAATGGACCGCGGCCGAGCTGGATCTGGACAGTCTGGACCTGGACGAAGAACTCGCCCGTCTCGAACAACGGGAGATCCAGCCGACCACGGAGTTCGGCCGACAGCGCGAAGATAACCTGAGTGCCAGCCGGGATACCGTCGAGCACGAAGAAGCGCCATGGCCCGACAGCCTGTTCAGCGAATCGGCCGCCGATCGTGCGCAGACCACTGAAGCCGACTTGCCAGAGCTGGAACTCGACCCGAGCAAATACTCGCGCACCGAACCTTCGCTGTCTCTGGAACCGGTGGAGCTGGACGATGAACATCTGCCGCCACAGCTGCGCCTGCACGACCCGCTCGACGCCCCGATGCATCACGAACGCCTGTCGGCGACGGATGACATCGACGACGATCTGCCCTCGATCGAACCCGTGCGCAAAAAGCGTGAGCCGGCTGTCCGCGCTGAAGCCCTGCAAGACCTGACCGATGACCCATTGCAACTGGACTGGCAAAAACGCCGCTCGCCCTGGGGTCGCCGATTTTTCTGGCTGCTGCTGATCCTGCTCGGTGCCGCCGCGCTTGCCGGCCAGTACATCGCCTACCATTTCGAAGAACTGGCGCGTCAGGACCAGTACCGTCCATGGTTCCAGCAAGTGTGTCCGCAAATCGGCTGCACCGTGCCATCCAAAGTCGACATTGCCAAAATCAAAAGCAGCAACCTGGTGGTCCGCAGCCACCCGGACTTCAACGGTGCACTGGTGGTCGACGCGATCATCTACAACCGCGCGCCCTTCTCCCAGCCTTTCCCGCTGCTGGAGTTGCGTTTTGCCGACCTCAACGGCCACCTGATCGCCAGCCGTCGTTTCAAGCCCGGCGAGTACCTCAACGGCGATCTCGAAGGGATGGCGGAAATGCCTCCGCAAACGCCGATCCACATCGCACTGGATATCCTCGATCCAGGCTCCAAAGCAGTGAATTACAGCCTGAGCTTCCATTCGCCCGAGTGAAACGGTTCAGTGTTACGGCTTTGACGGCATATTTCTGACTTTGGCCGCTCACACCAAACCGCTGGCGATAACAGAATAACTGTTCAGATTTTGTTCAATTCAGCCTTTATCCAGTCATCGAGAGCGGGTATCATGCCAACCCTTTTTCGAACTCTCATGATCCGACCCCACAACAGGGAAGTCCTATGTCGGCGGTACGCATCGGTCCTTACACATTGCACAACGGCTTGATTCTCGCCCCGATGGCGGGGGTTACAGACCAACCCTTTCGTCAGCTGTGCAAGCGACTGGGCGCAGGACTTGTAGTCTCGGAAATGGTCACCAGCGACATGAGCTTGTGGAACACCCGCAAATCGCGGATGCGCATGATCCACGAAGGTGATCCCGAGCCCCGCTCGGTACAGATCGCCGGTGGCGATGCACAGATGCTGGCGGATGCGGCCCGGGCCAACGTTGAACTGGGCGCACAGATTATTGATATCAACATGGGCTGTCCGGCGAAGAAGGTCTGCAACAAGGCCGCCGGGTCCGCGCTGTTGAAGGATGAAGCACTGGTGACCGAGATCCTGCAGGCCGTAGTGGCTGCGGTTGATGTGCCGGTGACCCTGAAGATCCGCACCGGCTGGGACCGGGACAACAAGAACGGCCTGACCGTGGCGAAGATCGCCGAGCAGGCAGGCATTACGGCGTTGGCGGTCCATGGCCGCACCCGTGCCGATCTGTACACCGGCGAAGCCGAGTACGACACCATTGCCGCGATCAAGCAGGCCGTGTCGATTCCGGTCTTTGCCAACGGCGATATCGATTCGCCAGAGAAGGCCCGGTACGTACTCGATGCGACCGGTGCCGATGGCCTGCTGGTAGGCCGGGCCGCCCAGGGGCGGCCATGGATTTTTCGTGAGATCGATCATTTTCTGCGTACCGGCGAGAAACTCCCGGCACTGGAACTGATCGAGGTGGAACGCATTCTGCTAGAGCATCTGGCTGCGCTGCACGTCTTCTATGGAGACGTCATGGGCGTACGCATTGCTCGAAAGCATGTGGGCTGGTATCTCGCAACCTTGCCGGGCGCCAGGGAGTTTCGCGCCCACTTCAATCGTTTGGAAGATACGGAAGCACAATGCGCCAACGTTCAGGGCTTCTTCGCCGAACGTTACAAGAGCCTGACAGGGGACGGAGAAGAGGTGGCCGCATGACGATGATGACCGAGACTTTAGTGAGTGGAACAACACCCGTGAGCGACAACGTGAATTTGAAACAGCACCTCAATACGCCGAGCGAAGAAGGTCAGACCCTTCGCGGGAGTGTCGAGAAGGCGCTGCACAATTATTTCGCCCACCTTGAGGGCGCTGCCGTCACGGATGTGTACAACCTGGTGCTCTCCGAAGTCGAGGCCCCCCTGCTCGAGTGCGTGATGAACTACGTCAAGGGCAACCAGACCAAGGCCAGCGAGCTGCTCGGGCTGAACCGAGGCACGCTGCGCAAGAAACTCAAGCAGTACGATTTGCTGTAAGCATTCAATCAAACCAGAAAGGCGCCCGCGTAAAAACGGTCGCCTTTTTTGCTGACTCCTTTGCTTTTGATGGAAATTGAAATGACCGACCAGACTACCCGCCTGCCGATCCGCCGCGCCTTGATCAGCGTTTCCGACAAGACCGGGATCCTCGAATTCGCCAAAGAGCTTGAAGCCCTGGGCGTCGAGATCCTCTCCACCGGCGGAACGTTCAAGCTGCTGCGCGACAACGGTGTTGCCGCAGTGGAAGTCGCGGATTACACCGGTTTCGCAGAAATGATGGACGGTCGGGTGAAAACCCTGCACCCGAAAATCCACGGTGGGATCCTCGGTCGTCGCGGTATCGACGACGCCATCATGAACGAGCACGGCATCAAGCCGATCGACCTGGTAGCGGTCAACCTGTACCCGTTCGAAGCAACCATCAACAAGCCAGGCTGCGACCTGCCGACCGCGATCGAAAACATCGATATCGGCGGCCCGACCATGGTCCGTTCGGCTGCAAAAAACCACAAAGACGTGGCCATCGTGGTGAATGCCAGCGACTACGCCAGCGTCCTCGAAAGCCTCAAGGCTGGCGGCCTGACCTACGCTCAGCGTTTCGACCTGATGCTCAAGGCCTTCGAACACACCGCCGCCTATGACGGCATGATCGCCAACTACATGGGCACCGTGAACCAGGCGGCTGACACCCTCTCGACCTCCGGTCGCAGCGAGTTCCCGCGCACTTTCAACAGCCAGTTCGTCAAGGCTCAGGAAATGCGCTACGGCGAGAACCCACACCAGAGTGCGGCGTTCTACGTGGAAACCAAGCCTGCCGAAGTCGGTATCGCCACGGCTACCCAACTGCAAGGCAAAGAGCTGTCGTACAACAACGTGGCCGACACTGACGCCGCACTGGAATGCGTGAAGAGCTTCGTCAAACCGGCTTGCGTGATCGTCAAGCACGCCAACCCGTGCGGCGTTGCGGTCAGCCCGGACGCCGAAGGCGGCATCCGTCAGGCTTACGAACTGGCCTACGCCACCGACACCGAATCGGCGTTCGGCGGCATCATCGCCTTCAACCGCGAACTGGATGCTGAAACCGCCAAGGCCATCGTCGAGCGTCAGTTCGTCGAAGTGATCATCGCCCCATCCGTCAGCGAAGAAGCTCGCGCCATCGTGGCTGCCAAAGCCAACGTGCGCCTGCTGGCCTGCGGCGAGTGGTCAGCTGATCGCGCCGCTGCGTGGGACTACAAACGCGTCAACGGTGGCCTGCTGGTACAGAGCCGCGACATCGGCATGATCGGTGCCGACGACTTGAAAGTCGTGACCAAACGCGCTCCGACCGAGCAAGAGATCCACGACCTGATCTTCGCCTGGAAAGTCGCCAAGTACGTTAAGTCCAACGCCATCGTCTACGCCAAGAACCGTCAGACCATCGGTGTCGGCGCTGGCCAGATGAGCCGCGTGAACTCCGCGCGCATTGCTGCGATCAAGGCTGAACACGCCGGTTTGCAAGTGCAAGGTGCGGTCATGGCATCCGATGCATTCTTCCCGTTCCGCGACGGTATCGACAACGCGGCCAAGGTTGGTATCACTGCGGTGATCCAGCCAGGCGGCTCGATGCGCGATAACGAAGTGATTGCAGCAGCCGACGAGGCTGGCATCGCCATGGTCTTTACTGGCATGCGCCACTTCCGTCACTAAGCACACGATCCACTGTAGGAGTGAGCCTGCTCGCGAAAGCGTCCTTTCAGACACATAGATTCTGAATGTAACGCCGCCATCGCGAGCAGGCTCACTCCTACAGAAAAGCATCTCTGCGGTGCTCCACAGAATTAGCGTCAACCGAGGTTTTTGAAATGAATGTTTTGATCATTGGCAGCGGTGGCCGTGAACACGCCCTGGCCTGGAAAGTGGCTCAGGATCCGCGCGTGCAGAAGGTTTTCGTGGCTCCGGGCAACGCTGGCACCGCCATTGAAGCCAAGTGCGAGAACGTCGCTATCGACGTGCTGGCCCTTGAACAGCTTGCTGACTTCGCCGAGAAGAATGTTTCCCTGACCATCGTCGGCCCGGAAGTGCCGCTGGTCGCTGGTGTCGTCGATCTGTTCCGCTCCCGTGGCCTGGATTGCTTCGGTCCGACCGCTGGCGCTGCTCAGCTGGAAGGTTCGAAAGCCTTCACCAAGGATTTCCTGGCGCGCCACAAGATCCCGACCGCCGACTACCAGAACTTCACCGAGATCGAGCCTGCCCTGGCTTACCTGCGTGAAAAAGGCGCACCGATCGTGATCAAGGCCGATGGCCTGGCCGCCGGTAAAGGCGTGATCGTTGCCATGACGTTGACCGAAGCCGAAGACGCCGTGCGCGACATGCTGGCCGGAAACGCATTCGGCGACGCAGGCTCGCGCGTAGTGATCGAAGAGTTCCTGGACGGCGAAGAAGCCAGCTTCATCGTCATGGTCGACGGCAAGAACGTATTGCCGATGGCCACCAGCCAGGACCACAAACGCGTCGGCGACGGCGACACCGGTCCGAACACTGGCGGCATGGGTGCCTACTCCCCTGCCCCGGTCGTGACCGCGCAAGTGCACAAGCGCGTCATGGACCTGGTGATCTGGCCAACCGTGCGCGGCATGGCCGAGGAAGGCAATGTTTACACGGGTTTCCTGTACGCCGGTCTGATGATCGACAAAGCCGGTAACCCAAAAGTCATCGAATTCAACTGCCGTTTCGGCGACCCTGAGACCCAACCGGTGATGCTGCGTTTGCAGTCGAGCCTGGTATTGCTGGTCGAAGCGGCTCTGGCGCAAGCGCTGGACAAGGTCGAAGCACAATGGGATCCGCGTCCGAGCGTCGGCATCGTGCTGGCGGCGGGCGGCTATCCTGGTGACTACGCTAAAGGCGTTGCCATCAACGGTCTCGATGCAGCTGCAGCACTGGAAGGCAAAGTCTTCCACGCCGGCACTGCACTCAAGGACGGTCAAGTGGTGACGGCCGGTGGTCGGGTACTCTGCGCCACGGCAATGGGTGCCAGCGTCGATGCCGCTCAGCAGCAGGCTTACAAGCTGGCGGCCAAAATTGACTGGGAAGGCTGTTTCTATCGCAAGGACATTGGCTACCGTGCCATTGCCCGCGAGCGTGGCGAAAATCAGGAATAAGAACGCCATTCGGCCAGGCAAGGGCTTCGGGCCCTTGCCGGACTATTCCGGTGCCGCGCATAGTTATATTCTGGCATTAACCTACGAAGGGATTTCGCCGTGCGCTGGCTCAGGATTGCCATAGGATTCACCGCCACTCTGCTGACCTTGCTCTGCATGCTCCCGGCCCAGGCCGCGCAAGGCAGTGGCTGGGCGGTATTGCTCGACGAACAGGGTGACCTGCAGCTCAGCGACATCCGTTCCGCTCGCTACACCAATCAATTCAGCCCCATTGAACTCGACCGCCTCACCGCCGCCGAGCCCGATGGCGCGTTATGGCTGCGTTTCAGACTCGCTCCCGGCAAGCACGAACAGTTGCTGCGGGTGTTCGCTCCCGACCTGTCGCACCTCAATCTGTATGTGCTGGACGGCGACACGCTGATCGAGCAACTGAACACCGGCACCGGCCAGCCCCAGGTTGAACGGCCACTGCCCAGCAGCGACTTCATGTTGCCGCTGCCGCAAAACGAAAAACCTCTCGACGTTTACCTGCGACTGGTCTCCGACCATCAGTTGAGGCCTTACATCACCCTGCAGTCGGCGGTCATGACCGCGGCCAATCAGAATCAGACGCTGATCTACGGACTGTTGTTCGGTTGCCTGGGGATGTTGATCCTGTACAGCCTCGTCCGCTACGCCTATACCCGCTCACGCAGCAGTTTCTGGCTGGCCGGATGTGAAGCATTGTTGATGCTCAGCCTGTTGCTGTTGCTGAATCTGGCAGGGCCTTGGCTGCCGGACTGGCACGCGGTGCAGACACCTGGCGCCTACCTCGCCTTGCTGCTGACCGCACCGTGCGGCCTGATGTTCGCCTATCGTTTCTTCGCCCCACTCGGCCCGCACCCGCTGAACAAGCTGCTGCTGGGGGACATCCTGTTCATCGTGGTCTGCGGCTTGCTGCTGTTATTCGTCAACACGCTGCCGCTGAACATCATGACCTACGCCCTGGTCGCTCTGGCAGGTCTGAGCATGTTGTTCGTCAGCGCCTGTCACTGGCAAAAAGGTTATCGCCCGGCGCGCCTGTTCGTCGCGGCGATGGTGGTGTTCAACATTGGCACTCTGATCATGTTGCCGGCACTGCTGGGGTTGACCCTGGTCGCACCGCAAGGCTTGATCATGACGCTGCTGGGGTTAATCTGCATCAGCGGCGTGTTGATGAGCATTGCCTTGAGCGAACGTCAGCGCAGCATCACCGAAGCCCGTTTCAGCGTCAGCCGCGACCTGGCCGCCAGCAACGCCGAGATCAACGCCAAGGCCGAATTCCTGGCAAAAATCAGCCACGAAATCCGCACCCCGATGAATGGCGTGCTGGGCATGACCGAGCTGCTGCTGGGCACGCCGCTCTCGGTCAAGCAGCGCGACTATGTACAGACCATCCACAGTGCCGGCAACGAACTGCTGACACTGATCAACGAGATTCTCGACATATCCAAGCTCGAATCCGGGCAGATCGAACTGGACGATGTGCAGTTCGACCTCAACGCACTGATCGAAGATTGTCTGAGCATCTTCCGCGCCAAGGCCGAACAGCAGAATGTCGAGCTGATCAGCTTTATCCAGCCGCAAGTGCCGCGCGTCATCAGCGGTGACCCGACGCGTCTGCGTCAGACCCTGCTGAGCCTGCTGGAAAACGCCCTGAAGAAAACCGACGAAGGCGAAATCCTGATCGTCGTCGCCCTCGATGAACGCAGTGCCAAACCACGCTTGCGCATTGCCGTGCAGGACAGCGGTGAGCCGATGGACGCCGAAGAGCGCGATGCATTGATGCACGCCGAACTGCACAGCAAGCACTTCCTCTCGGCTACACGTCTGGGAGGCAATCTGGGGCTGGTGATCGCCCGTCAACTGATTCGCTTGATGCAAGGGGAGTTCGGGATCAAGAGCGGCACCAATCAGGGCAGCACCTTGTGGCTGACCCTGCCGCTGGACCCTGACCGCCTCGAACACCCGACGTCTGACCTTGATGGCCCCCTGCAGGGCGCACGGGTGTTGGTGGTGGACGACAACGACACCTGTCGCAAAGTGCTGGTGCAACAGTGCAGCGCCTGGGGCCTGAATGTCAGTGCCGTCGCGTCCGGCAAGGAAGCTCTGGCGCTGCTGCGCACCAAGGCTCACTTGCGCGATTACTTCGACGTGGTCCTGCTGGACCAGAACATGCCCGGCATGACCGGCATGCAACTGGCGGCCAAGATCAAGGAAGACCCGAGCCTGAACCACGACATCCTGCTGATCATGCTCACCGGCATCAGCAATGCGCCCAGCAAGATCATCGCGCGCAACTCGGGGATCAAACGCATCCTCGCCAAACCGGTGGCCGGCTACACCCTCAAGACGACGTTGGCCGACGAGCTGAACCAGCGAAACAAGGGCCTTCCCATCTCGCATCACCTGCCCGCCGGCCCTCCCTTACCGGTGAAGGTGCCAAGCGATTTCCGCATCCTGGTGGCCGAAGACAACAGCATCTCGACCAAGGTGATTCGCGGCATGCTGGGCAAGCTCAACCTGCAACCGGACACCGCCAGCAATGGCGAAGAAGCCTTGCAGGCGATGAAAGCCCAGCGTTATGACCTGGTCCTGATGGACTGCGAAATGCCGATCCTCGACGGCTTCTCCGCGACTCAGCAATTGCGTGCCTGGGAAGTCGGTAATCAGCGGACTCGCACCCCCGTGGTGGCGCTGACCGCACACATCCTCGCCGAGCACAAAGAACGCGCGCGTCAGGCCGGTATGGACGGGCACATGGCCAAACCGGTCGAGCTGTCGCAACTGCGTGACCTGATCGAGCATTGGGTGGCCCAGCGTGATCAGCAGATCCGGGCAGCGACTCAAACGTCCTGAGCCGACAGACCCCGCTGCGCCTGATAGACTCCCGCTCGACTTCCCTCGCCAGTGAGCTTGCACCATGCTCCACGTGTTGTTCAGCGTTTACCTGAAGATGCTGGTGCTCTACAGCCCGTTCTTCGTATTGTCCTGCTTCATCAGCCTGACCCGCGGTTATTCGCGCAAGGAACAGCGTCGACTGGCCTGGAAAGTGGCGACTGCGACCCTGGTCTCCAGCGTCTTGCTGTACCTGTTCGGGCGAGTGATTTTCAGTGTCTTTGGCATCACCGTGGACGCCTTCCGCATCGGTGCCGGCAGTGTGCTGTTCATCTCGGCGCTGGGCATGGCGCAGGGCAAGTCGGCGGTGCAGACCGACAACGTGCAGCAGGACGTGACCATCGTCCCGCTGACCATTCCCCTGACGGTCGGCCCCGGCACCATCGGCGCCCTGCTGGTGATGGGCGTCAGCCAGCCTCATTGGGACGACAAACTCACGGCCATTCTCAGTATTACCCTGGCCAGTTTCACGGTCGGCGTGGTGCTTTACCTGTCCAACCGTATCGAGCGCATTCTCGGTGATCAGGGCTTGCAGATCGTCAGCCGGTTAATGGGGTTGTTCGTCTGCGCATTGGCGGCGCAGATCATCTTTACCGGCGTGAAGGGCTATCTGGTTCCCTGAACGCACAAGGCCGAAGGATCCAATTCCCTCGGCCCTGATTTTTTTATGGCGTTGATTATTTACTTGGGAGCATTCCTGCGGCGACTGAACCGTTTTTGCAGCAGCGGCTTGTAATACTGCCCCAAGTACTCTTCCAGTTGATTCTTGAGTGCTGCATAACGAACTGGGTTAAATGTAATAAAAGAACTACCACGGAAGATATCGCGCCCCGAAGTTTTCCAGTCAAAAAAGAGAGGCGAGGTTTCCTTACTGCCGCCCACGCTGTCGATCGATGCCAACGAAGACACGATAATGCCATTGGCGAGTTGATCGCATGGCATTACTGCCAACCTGACACCTCTACTGCCTGTAACTTCGCGATTGAACAAGTTGATCGCTTGCGGTTCCTTCTTGAGGGCATCCAATGTCGTGTTAACGACTGCGCTGAGTACAGCAGCACCCGGAATCGCGGCTTTCGCTGCATCCATACTGGCCTTAACGATGTCGGTAACGATGTTATCCATGGTCAATTGGAGGGAACTTTTCTTATAAGCATTGTAACCGGAATCTGCAACGAAACACCCCGATTCATCCATGCATTTCAGGAACGCGAGATACCACGCCTGAGGGTCGTCGCCTGGAACTTCGTAACTTGCCTCCAGCCTCGAAAACTTGATCAGGTTCTCAATGATCGCCATATTTTCGAGCGTAATATTATCGCCATAACCCACCAGCGTATTGGCCAGCACGACGGCATCCAGCTCTTTATTCGGGCTCGAAGCGTCTGCTGCCGCAAATGCCCGCATACGAATTGCAGGCTGTACAGACAGCCGCCGACTAATACGCGCCTTCACTAAAGCAGTGCATTTTTCGACACTAATAGCACTCTCAACAACATCCATATCTAACATTCCATTCAATAAGTTAATAGTACCCCGATGAGGGCAAGGCGAATCTAACGCACTCTACCCGAACAAACAAACCACAATTAAATTCCATATATGTACAAGAGCGATATCACGCCCAAGAGAAAAATTCACACATATAACAACTCCAGCACCAACACTCACCATTGTAAGCTACGAACATTGCACAGCCGTGCAACATCCTCGCAAGGGATTATTATTTCTTTTATCTGGAGTTACTTATGAGCAATACGCTACCGTCGGGTGTGGTGACGGGCCCCAATCTGATTTCAAGTATCGGCGAACTTACTCTGCAAGACTTCGACGACTTAACCAACTGCACGCACATTGCCACACGATCTGCCGACCTCGTCCACAATCGCTTTGCCAACTCACAATACTGGCTGGATGAATATGTTCGCACTCTCATGTTTCTCGGCTGGTCGCTCCATGAAGGAGCCATTACGACACGAACACGTTTTGATGTTTCTGGCAGCGTTGCCGATTTTCTGGTGCACAAAGCGCAAGCCCTGAGCGACTCCCGGCAAGCAAACGCCATGATTGACACCCTCAACGCCTTGCGAACCGACGCTGGCGCCGTGCGTTCATTGGACGACGAGAGCCTTAAAGGGCGTCGATTCCAAGTCCTTCCTGCCCGTTATGACTCAAGTAGAAATCTCCATATAGCCGTTTTCAACCTTGAGTTGGTCGCCAATGCAACGAAGAACGGCTTCTTGTTTTGGTCCTGGGAAAAGCAATCGGCAAATCTCGTTCAACAGAGTGCCTTTCTCAAATTGAACAGAGCCATACTCGACACAAAAAGACCGCTTATGGAGACCAAGCTCCGTGAACAAGTCATGAAGCGATTTACCTTGAGGAAGGCAAAGCCATAAACCGCCTCGCACACATAAAAACCCCTTCACACGTTTGAACATGTGAAGGGGCGACGCCGAACGCGGGGATCATACTTGTACCGTTGCTTCACTCTGCCGGGTCAGCAATGTCGAAATGGCAACAGACGGATAGCTGCCAATCGATAACAAAACCTCCCCGCGCAGCGTGATGTCCATCGCGTTGACCTGGCGCAGGATCAGGCTGCGGCACGTTACCGGATCGAGCATCACCACGTGTTCATCCACCAGGCTGACGATCAGTTGGTCGCGGCAGGAATGGCAGTCACCTGCCACCCCCGCACAGATCCGTACGTGCGGAATTACCGCATACGGCTCCTGCCTTGGGTTTAACACCGAAGCGGGTGATGGGCGTGAGCCAGCCTCATTGGGACGACAAACTCACGGCCATTCTCAGTATTGCCCTGGCCAGTTTCACGGTCGGCGTGGTGCTTTACCTGTCCAACCGTATCGAGCGCATTCTCGGTGATCAGGGCTTGCAGATCGTCAGCCGGTTGATGACGAAACGTGACAAACGGCAGCAACTTGTATTGGTAGCCGTACCAGGTCTTGGGTCTGCCGGGCAGAACGATCGTCTGTCCTGCCTGTGGTGAGAAAACCGCCGAGTCCTGCAACTCAAGTCCCTGACGAATATCGATGGCTCGGTTGTAATCCACATCGTAATCCGGGACCCCTAAATGGTCCCGAAGCGGGAACAGTTTCGGGCTGTCGAAATGGACGGTGGATGCGCGTAAATCCACATCGGCAAACACCAGCAAGGGATTCGCAATCCAGGCATTCGATGCCTTGTCCAGGTAATAGCCGCCTTGTACATACCCCTTTTCAAGTCCATCAAAAAACAGCGCGACCTCCTTGGCTTCCTCCGCAATCGTCGCAAAACCTTCGGCCAGCGCAGTAATGCCCACTGCCAACCCGCCAAGAATCACCCCGGCGCCCCCCAGCACCGCGGCCACCGTACCCGCGCCAGCCAGGGCGGCCCCCAGACCCGCTGCGCCCAACACCGTACTCGCGGAGTCGAAGGCCAACTGCGTCCCGAACTGCGCCTTTTCAATCTCATTGGTGGCATGGCTCAACTGGTAAATATCAAACCCGACATTCACCATCCCCAGCACAGTACCGACGCCTTCGTTGGCGATATGGCTCAAAGCCTTTTGCACCAACGGCGCGCTGGTCCGAGCGATCAGCTTTTCATCGTCCAGTGCCTGGCGGACCAGTTTGATCACACCCATAACATCCACTACGTTGCCATGGGCCAGCTGGGCATAGTTCACGTAGGCATGCAGGCGAATGGCGGTGGTCAGGGCCTTGTCACCACCGCTGGCCGCGCCCTCGTGATGTCGCAGCGCATTCATCAGGGCCTGTATGGTGAAACCGGCATTGAGCGTATGAACGCTGCTGGCGTCCGTCGGATCAAGCGGATTGACCGGCGCACTCGGGCGAGCGGCCAATGAATGGAAGGTTTCGGAGAGGAAGTTTTTAATTCTCAGGAACCGGTGATCGCTGGTGGTGACACGCTCAATGGTCTGCCCGGCATCGGTGTTGACCAGACTGATTGTGTATTCCCCTGTTGGGGTTATCTCCAGTGTCTCGAACAACGCAACAGAATCCGAAGCCAGCCCGTGTTGCTCCTGCAACTGCCGTGTCGCCTGGGCGATCTGCCCACCCCACCAGTGAGCGTCCAGTTCCAGCAATGAACTGCCCAGGGCCGCATTGTTGACCAAAGACTGCCCCCGGGCACTGGCCAGTCGTTGTCTTGCCCGAGGCGCCTGCTCAGGCAACGCTCCCGGCGTCAACAGACTTGAGACCTGAGCACCGGACGCAAGCACCATGGCGTTCAGCCCTGCGCCATTGAGTTCGATCAAGTCAAAAGTCGGACGTGCCGCCTCCCCAAAGGCGGCGTAATGCCTGGCCATCTCCTTGCGGATGAAAAAGTGCGTCAGCGCCTTACTGAACATCGAAGCAGTCGCAAACTCGAAGATCCCGAAATTCGGATCGTAGAGCAGGTAAGCGCTGTGCGGCCCCTCGAGCGTTTTCGCAACCAGCATCGAGTGGTTGTCCGAGTTGAGCATCAGGGTGGTCGTGGCCGTTTTTTCTTCCAGCATCGCTACGATCTGAGTCAGATCGGAACGCATCAATGGCTTGCCCGATTCATTGACCGGGACGTCACGCAGTTCCTCAATCATGTTCACAAATCCCTTTGAGTCGCCGGCTTCAGGCTCGGTAACCGCCAGGTAAAAGCGTTCCCGCAAGGTATTTGCCCCGTCGCTGCCTTTATGGAGCGCAGCAGCCATGGCCAGTGCCAGTGGGTAACAGCGTCCGGCCACCCGATCGCCCGATCCTTCGAGCAACAAGTCCTGGGGCACCAATTTGAAACTGCCGTGATCAAAGCTCTCCAGCACTTCACCGATTCGCTCGCCAATTCGGTCGCGGTATTCGAGCTTCGCCACTTGCTGAATCCTGGCGACCAAACGTCCCCATTCCACCAGGGTCAGCGGACGTTCGAGTGCCTGTTTCTTGAGTTCAACACTCGTTTCGGACAAGGCCACGGGCGGGTTGGAAGCACTCGTCAGCCCGGCAAGGAAAGCCGGATGACTTTGCTTGAACAACTCGCGCTCAATGGCCCCGTAACGGTGGATGACGCCCAACTCCGACATCGTATTGGCAAGGTTTTCAAGCGTTGCACTGGCGGCATCGAAATGCTGGTTATCCAGCGCACTGACCCCCAACAGCCCACCGAGCAACAGTCGTTGCAGCGGGTTTAGTTTCACGGTGAGCAGTGGGTCTTTGGCGACCTGGCTCAGCAGTTCATCCACCGACAGGTTTTGTGTCGCCGCGTCCGGGAGGGATGCCGGGGGGCGGATGTTGGCGTCCTGAGCAATGATCGCTTGCCGGTCATCGAAGCTCAGGGACAACGGCTTTTCAAACGTCACGCTGCCGTTGTGGCGCTGACTCATTGCCTGGCGAAATGGCTCACCGAGATCATCGGCCAGTTGCTGCAACAGATCGGAGATCAACACATGACGACCTTCGATCACCGGCCAGCCTTCTTCGAAATCGATACGCTGGTACTTGAGCAGTTGTGTGACATCGCCGGCATAGCGGGTTTTGAACTGCCCGGCCTCCCAACGCTGCTTTTCTCTTTTCAGCCATTGAGCCGTATCACTCTCGTTCTCCTTCCAGGAGTGATCCAGCTCCTCCTCGGTCGCCCGGTTGACGGTTGCGATGGCGGGTATGGCGACTTCAGTTCTCGAAGCTTCAGCGCCTCGGGGGGTGAAATGCTTTTTTTCGTAATCCGCCAGCCCATCGCGCATCGCAGCAGGCCCAGACAGATAAATGGTCACTTCACTCTGTGGACGGATACCGTCGCTGTAGTACGTAGCGGCAGCTTCCATCAAAAAACTGACCGCTATTTCTTCCTCACTCGACAGTTCATGCAAGGGTCCGAACTTTTTCTCGACCACCTCCTTGGAAACCTTCATGACTGCCTGAGCGTCGATAAGCGCAATCTTTCGTTCAATGGCTAACCGGGCGGTGGCATCCACCACCTCATAGTTAAGCCTGAAACGCTCAAGAACGGCCTTGAGCATTGCCGAGCCGGGATGAGCCATCATGAACGCGTTACTCAACGTGCTTTGTTCGGCGACGGCACGCAATCCATCCAGTCGCACCTGACGTTCTACCGGGCGCCGGAAAACACTGCTGATATCAGGGCTGCTCTTGGCAAAAATCTCCAGCGCCTCACGGTGCTCCAGGGGAATTTGCTCGAAATAGTTTGTGTACCTGCTGCGTATAACCTGCCGACCCGGCATCCACTCAGGGTTGTGGTCAAGTATCAACTGCAAAACACCCAGGCGTGCATCCGAGCCAAATCGGCTGATATCCACCCCGCCCAGGTTTTCTAGCAGCGGCGGCAGGTTATCCACGTCTGCATAACTGCCACCGTCGGCGAACAGAGCCTCGGCGCGGACAATATCGGAGGCGGCAGCAAAGTTGCCACGCAAGCTGATTTCTCGTTCGTAGATGTCCTGCAAGTACAACGGTGTCGACTCGGTGGCGAGATCGCGAAGAACAACAGCGCCTTCTTTCAACGACAACAGACTCTTGCGGTTTTTTTCCCTTAGTACTTTCAACCGTCCTTCATCTTGGCCATAGGCTCGAACCAACAGATCAATCCTGGCGTCGTCGGCGCTCTCTCCGCGTTCTACCGCTTTATTAATGTGCACAAACATCTGCTGCTTGAGAGCAATGACCCGCTCTTCATACTGGTCACCTAGTTCAAAAGCGTTACGACTGGCCTGCCCGCCATTAAGCATGGCGTCAGCCTTGGCTGCCTCGACAATAATCCGATTGGTTTCGTAGGCCAGCAATGCATCGCTGTCGTACCAGAGTTTGAGGGTGTAACCCTGCCCAGACAGTGTCTGTTTCCAGATATTGATGTAGTCGCGCTGGATATCGCCCAAACCACCGCCGAGCCAGACAAAATGCAGATTGTCAGGAACGTCTGTTTTGGGCGTTTGCAACTGCTGCGTACCGTTTGACAAACGAGCCTCGAAACCTTCGAGCCGTTCGTAGATGTCTGTCACGTCGGGGGGCGCGCGCTCGGGAGGAAGCGACTCAGTCGCTCGTCGCGGTCGACCCACAGGCCCGACAAAAGATGCCAAAGCCTGCTTCAGCAGGCCCAGTGGCTCCAGCATCCGGGGCGAATCGAGCAAGTCGATGCAGCCTGAGTAATACCTGAAGACGGCGTCATACTCGTCGGTCCCCTTGTGCGAAATTAACGCCTGCTCAAGATCTTCAAGATTAAAAAGTTTTGCGAAGTTTACATATCCACCGATATACACAACATCCAAATCACTATTAAACAAGACACTCTCCAGCTTCAATACATGCAATTAAATTCTGCAAGCCAGCCGCGCAAATACCGCTCGACGATAACGTCAACCCTTTCGTATTTTTTAACGAGACCAGATCAATACGCGAAGCAACTACTTCACACAAGACAAAATTAAATCGTAAAAGCAGGCATTTCAAACCCGAAGAAATTCAATTAATTTCAACACAATCAAATTTGAAAAAAATAAAACCTTATATTGCCGACTTAAATAAGAACACTTAGACAAACCCAATCGCTGGAGCCGTCAGCAAACAGGCGGCGTAGTGACTCATGCGCAACGCCGAAGTTTTCGACTGCAAAAAAAACACTACGCAAAGGAAGAAATCAGCGACAGAAAACAGTATTAATTCGTCGTGGCGAGAGTCATAAATCCCACAACGACTGGTGAAATAAATGACGCATCAACGCCAAAGTGAAAGTGCCGAACCAGCAGACGGAAATGCATTAAGTGGAAAACGGCCCACGCGGGGCCGCTGTGGTTCAGGAGGCAGGCTTGATACCGTACCAGCGCGGCGTATACACCCACTCACCACCCTCGGCACGAGGAAATGCGCAGGTGGTGGACGAGCCGATCAGCACCATGGTGCGCATGTCGACCTGGTCGGGAGTCAGTTCGCCGAGCGTGGTGACCCGCAACGTCTGGCCAGGGCGGCCAATGTCGCGGCCCAGCACCACCACCGTTTCCGGTGTGCGATGCCGGCCGACGATTTCCAGGGCTTGGCCCAGTTGCCACGGCCGCGCACGGGAGATCGGGTTGTAGAACGCCAGCGCCAGATCGGCTTCGGCGGCCAGGTCCAGGCGCTTCTCGATGATCGCCCAGGGCTTGAGATTGTCCGATAGCGACATCACGCAGAAGTCATGCCCCAACGGTGCACCTGCTTGAGCGGCCGTAGCCAGTGACGCGGAAACACCCGGAAGAATCTCCAGATCAACGCTGTGCCAGCTCGGCTCACTCGACTCATGCAACGCTTCAAGCACCGCCGCCGCCATGGCGAACACGCCGGGATCACCGGACGACACCACAATCACCGAACGGCCTTGCGCCGCCAGCTCGAAGGCGTGACGGGCGCGCTGCATCTCTTCGCGGTTGTCGGTGCAATGCAGCACTTGGTCTTCGCGGAACGGCCCGGCCATGCGCACGTAGGTTTCGTAGCCGAGCACGTCGGTGGCCCTGGCCAGTTCAGCCTTGACTGCTGGCACCATCAGTTCGGCGGCGCCAGGGCCCAGACCGATTACCGCCAGGCGACCGCGTGCACGGCCGACCTGCGCAGCGTCCAGCGGCTGAGTGGCCACCGCGATGGCAATGCCGGTATCCGCGGACACGATGGTAGCGTTCGGCACGGTGTGGCGGGACAACTCGCTGACACCGCCGCTGACCGACGCAAACCGCAGAGGTACACCCAGTTCAAGTGCCGCTTCGCGTAATGCCGTGCTGGCCATGTTCAGATCGCTGGCCAACAGGCACGCCACCGATTGCACGGCGATTTTCGCTTGATGCAAGGCTGAGCGAATCGCGCCTGGCAGATCCACGACCTCGGCGGTCACCGCCACCAGCACATTGCGCGGGTAGATCATCAATTCATTGGCCGCAGGCGCGCGCTCGGCATGGCCGACATGGATCGACAGCTGCGCTTGAGGATCTTGCGGCAACTGCGCCTGCGCCAGCCACGGCGCAGCCCCTTCGACGCGTACGCTTTGGCCGGCGAGCAAATCCGAGACGAAGCGCTTGCCCAGTTCCAGATCGCCGAGGGCGTAACCGCTGGGTGGATTGAGCAGGCAGGTGCCGAAGCGCAATTCACCGCTGGTGGTGATCGCCGCAGCAACCTCGAGACCGGCAGCAATCTCGCGCGCCATGACGTTCACGCCACCTAGGCCGCCGAGCAACGGCACCACGGCACTGCCGTCTTCAGCCACGGCCAGCACTGGCGGCTCGGCGCCTTTTTCCAGTAGTAACGGCGCCAGGGTGCGGATCACAATGCCGGCCGCGCACAGAGCGATGATCGGAGTGTCCTGCTGATAGAACTCACGCAAGGTGGCGCCGAATTCGTGATAGACGCGGTCCGCGCCTTCCACCCGTTCGGCCAGACCATGGATCAATGCGCCAGGGTATAGCTGCGCAATCTTGCGCGCGGTCGCGAGGCTGCCATTGCCCAGAATGACAATCGCCGGAACTGGACGGGCCATCAGCCTTGCCACCGTTCGCCGGGCACAATGATCAGCGAGAAGTACGGCGAGGACATCGGCTCGACCTGATCCAGCGGGACGATTTTCTGGTTGGCCATGGTCGCGCGTTCAACGTACAGCGCACGTTCCGCCAGCCCGAGTTCTTCGAGCACCTGACGGACCTTGGGAAAGTTGCGCCCCAGCTTCATGATCACGGCGGCATCGGCATCGGCCAGGCGACGCTTGAGATCGTCGGCGGGCAACACACCCGACAGCACTGACAAACTCTGATTGCGATACACCAGCGGCGCACCCAGCACTGAAGCGCCGCCGAGCATCGAGCAAACGCCCGGCACAACTTCGGCTTCATAACGCTCAGCCAGTCGATCGTGCAGGTACATGTAGGAGCCGTAGAAGAACGGATCGCCTTCGCAGATCACCGCCACGTCACGGCCAGCGTCCAGGTGCGCGGCCAGCTCTTCGCCGGCCGCATCGTAGAAATCGCTGATCACTTGTTCGTACGACAGCGGCGCCGGCAACGCTTCTGTGGTCACCGGATACACCAGCGGCAGCAGCGTTTGCGCGTCCTGCAAATGCGCCTCGATGATACCGAACGCATTGCCCTTTTTGCCCTTGGCGACGAAGTACGCCACCACCGGCGATTCGCGCAGCAGGCGCAGGGCTTTGACGGTAATCAGTTCCGGATCACCGGGGCCGACGCCCAGGCCGATCAAACGTCCAGGTTGCTGCATCATTCGATCTCCGTGGCGAGGGCGTTGACGGCGGCGGCGGCCATGGCGCTGCCGCCCAGCCGGCCTTGCATGATGACGAAAGGCACGCCACGGCTGTCTGCCGCGAGCGCTGCCTTGGATTCGGCGGCGCCGACGAAGCCCACCGGGAAGCCGAGGATCAATGCCGGTTTTGGCGCGCCGGCGTCGAGCATTTCCAACAGATAAAACAGCGCGGTCGGCGCGTTGCCGATCACCACTACGCTGCCTTCCAGGTGCGGGCGCCATAGTTCCAGCGCGGCGGCGGAGCGGGTGTTGCCCAGTTCGCGGGCCAGCTGCGGAACGCTTTCATCGCGCAGGGTGCAGATGACTTCGTTGTTCGCAGGCAAACGCGTGCGGGTCACGCCTTCGCTGACCATCCGCGCGTCGCACAGAATCGGTGCACCGGCGGCCAGCGCCTCACGCCCGGCCTTGCCCGCGCCTTCGGAGAATTGCAGCCCGTCGATAGCGTCGACCATGCCGCAGGCGTGGATCACTCGAACCGCGAGCTTTTCCAGATCGGCCGGAATACGCTCGAGGTTGGCCTCGGCACGAATTATCGCGAAGGAGTTGCGATAGATCTCCTGACCGTCGCGGATGTAATCAAGCATCAAGGGGGCTCCGTGAGCGGGCGTCGAGCAAGGCTGCGACCGCTTCAATAGTAAGGTTGTGTGCATGCAGCGCGCCGAAGCCCGGCTGCGCCGCATCGCGAAAATAGAGGTCGTAGTGACCGGGTGAAACCGCCAGCAACGTGACCGGCGCGATGTGCGCGGCCGCACAGGAACGCTGGCAACCGGACAGGTGCACGTTCAATGCCTGTCCGTGACGTTGCAGCAGCGCCGCCAGTTGTCGGGCATCGCCCTTGGTGTCGGCCAGGCCTTTGCCGCAGCCGGTCGAGCCGGTGCAGGCGACCAGGTGCGCCAAGGCATCGTCGGCCGAGCAACGCAGACCGAGTTGTTCAAGGTTGTGGATAACTTGCGGCGCATCGTCGGCATGAACACCGGGTAACAACAGGTTTTGCCAAGGTGTGAAACGCAGGTTTCCGTCACCCTGTTCACGTGCCAGTTGTGCGACGCCTCTGAGCATCGCGGGATTGAGGCGACCCAGCGGTGGCACCGCGCCTATATACACATGTTCGGCGTCGCGTTGAGGATGAGTGCCTATGTGCAAGACACTCGGACTTACTTTGCGCTGCCAACCCGTGATGGGCATCAACGGCACACGTTTGGCCAGACGGGAGAGGAATTCGTTGAGCGAGCATTCAGCGAGCAAATGCCGCATGCGTGTCTGGTCGGGACTCGCCAGGTCGAGAAACAACTCCAGCACCGCGACCACCAGCGCATGACCCTTTTCCAATGACACCGCGCCTACAGGCGAATCCACGGGACACCCTGCCAGACCGAATGCAAAAACCAGCTCGCCGTCTCGCTCAGTGACGGACAACCACAGGTCATGAGGATGTTCGAGCATCGCCAAGCCTTCGCCGCCATCCAGTTGCACGGCAAACTTGGCACTCAGGTCGTGAAAGCGTTCATGGCTTTGCAGCGTAGCGAGGATCTTTTCGGCCAGCTGACGCGTGTCGAACAGCATCTGCTGATCAATCCCGGCGCTGGGGCTGAGCATCAGATTGCGCACATCGTCGCCAGCGGCAGTGCTTGGGCCCAACCCTGCTGCCATCAGGCCGTCGATCAAGGCGCCATGTTCACTGCCGATCCCGCGAATTTGCAGGTTGGCGCGGTTGGTCGCCTCGATCACGCCGCCGGCGAAGCGTTCAGCTGCACTGGCGACCGCATCGGCCTGGGCCGCACTGATCGAACCGCCATCCAACTTGATCCGGCAGATACCGCCATCCAGCGCCTGGACGATACGCAGCAACCCCGGGCAGGCCGAGGGGCGTAAGGCTGAGGACATCGGGCGTTCGTTCAAGGGGGCGACCGGCTGTGTGGGAAAGGCGCTTCGCGGGCGAAGGCGCGGTATTATGCCTGCTTTGTTCGACGGCATGAAAAGCCTGCCCGTCGGAACAGTCCGTTTGAGGACTATATTTGAGGGCTATAGATGTCACCGTGGCTGACAGTAGTGGGAATCGGCGAAGACGGCTTCAAAGGCCTGGGCAAAAACGCCCGGCACGCGCTGCTGCGCGCTTCGCGGATCATTGGCGGTCAGCGGCAACTGGATTTGCTGCCGGTGTGCATCCGTGGCGAACGGCAGTTGTGGCCCAGCCCTTTCTCCCTTGAGCCGGTTTTAGCGCTGCGCGGCGAACCGGTCTGCGTACTGGCCAGCGGCGATCCGATGTTCTTCGGCGTGGGCGCGAGCCTTGCCCGAAACCTGCCCAGCGATGAAATGCTGATACTGCCGGCGCCCTCCTCCTGCTCGCTGGCGGCAGCGCGAATGGGCTGGCCGTTGCAGGATGTGGTTACGCTTTCGGTGGTAGCTCGTCCCGTCGCCGCACTCACTGCGCAGTTGTTCAGCGGTGTTCGCTTGCTGGTGTTGAGCAACGACGGTCAGAGTCCGGCAGCGATCGCCACGCTGTTGCGTGAACACGGTTTCGGGCCGAGTCGCCTCACCGTGCTGGAACACCTGGGCGGTGCAGCCGAACGACGCATCGAGGGTGTCGCCAATGACTGGACCGATCCGCCCATCGCAGACCTGAACCTGATCGCCATCGAGTGCATCGCTGAACCCAACACGCTGCGCCTCTCCCGACTGGCCGGTTTGCCGGACTCAGCCTTCAAACACGACGGCCAACTGACCAAACGCGACGTGCGCGCCATCACGCTCGCACGTCTTGCCCCGATCCACGGCGAACTGCTGTGGGACGTCGGCGCCGGCAGCGGCTCGATCGGCATCGAATGGATGCGCGCTCACCCAAGTTGCCGGGCGCTGGCCATCGAAGCTGACGAAGGGCGACAAGGGTTGATCGAGCACAACCGCGATGCCCTCGGTGTGCCCGGTCTGCAACTGATTCGCGGCAGTGCGCCGCAAGCCCTGGACCGACTCGAACGCCCGAACGCGATTTTCATCGGCGGTGGCGTCACCCGCGAGGGCGTGCTCGACACCTGCTGGGCACAACTCAAACCCGGCGGCCGACTGATCGCCAACGCCGTCACGTTGCAAAGTGAAATGACTTTGATGGCTTGGCGCGAGCAGCACGGCGGCGAGCTGACGCGGATCCATATCGCTCAAGCCCAACCGCTGGGAGACTTCGATACCTGGCGTCAGGCGTTGCCGATTACCTTGCTGGAAGTGACGAAGCCTTTCGATGCGTGACGAAACCGCTGAACAACCCGCACCGTTGCGCAGCGGCCTGACCACCGGCAGCTGCGCCACCGCCACCTGCCTTGCGGCGGCTCGACTATTGCTCGGCGGCACCTCGACGGATGCGGTGCAGATCGTATTGCCCAAAGGCAAACAGGTGCAGATGCGTCTGGAGTTCTGTCGGTTGATGGATAACGGCGCCGAGGCCGGGACGATCAAGGACGCGGGCGACGACCCCGACGTGACCCATGGCGCGCTGCTCTACTCCCACGTGCGACTGAACACGGCGCCGGGCATTCGCTTCAATGCCGGTCGCGGCGTCGGCACGGTGACCCGGCCGGGGCTGGTGCTGGGCGTCGGCGAACCCGCGATCAACCCGGTACCGCGCAAGATGATCACCGATCACTTGACCCTGCTGGCCGAAGAACTCGATTACCGCGGCGGTTTCGACGTCACGGTGAACGTCGAAGGCGGTGAAGCGCTGGCCCTGAAAACCATGAACCCGCGCCTGGGGATTCTCGGCGGTTTGTCGATCCTCGGCACCAGCGGCATCGTCCGGCCGTTTTCCTGTGCGGCCTACATCGCCTCGATCCATCAGGGCATCGACGTCGCAAAAACCAACGGCTACCTGCACATCGCCGCCTGCACCGGAAATGCCAGCGAAGACACCATGCGCCGGGTCTACGACCTGCCGGAAATCGCCCTGATCGAAATGGGCGACTTCGTCGGCGCCGTGCTCAAACATCTGCGCAAAGTGCCTGTGGATAAACTCAGCCTGTGCGGTGGTTTCGGCAAGATCAGCAAGCTGGCGGCCGGGCACATGGATTTGCATAGCCGGCATTCGAGCATCGACCTGCCGCAACTGGCCGAGTGGGCGGCGGCGATTGGTGCCGATGAGGTATTGCAGCAAGGGATTCGCGAGGCCAACACCAGTCAGCAAGCCTTGGCGATGGCCAGTGCGGCGGGCATCGCCCTCGGTGATGCGGTGTGTCAGCACGCGCTGGACTTTGCCCGCAGCGTGGTGCCGGTGCAGATTCAGGTTGAAGTATTTGCCATCGATCGCCAGGGCGGGATTGTCGGCCATGCGGGAGCTTTTCAATGAAGCGCGTGTTGTTGCTCGGTGGCGTCACGGAAGCCTTGGCCATCGCCCGGACCCTCGGGCCGGAACACATCTATAGCCTGGCCGGTGTCGGTCGCGTGCCAACGGATTTGACCTGCCAGGTTCGCGTTGGCGGTTACGGCGGTGCCGAAGGGCTTGCGCAGTTCATTCGCGATGAAGGGATCGACCTGCTGCTGGACGCCACCCACCCCTACGCCGCACAAATCAGCCAGAACGCCGCCACCGCTGCGCGGCTGAGCGGTATTGCCTGCTGGGCGTTAAGGCGCCCGGCCTGGCAACCACAGGCCGACGATGACTGGCGAGATGTCAGCGACTGGGCCGAGTTGATCGAGGCCCTCAAACCTTTCCGCAGACCGTTGTTCACCCTCGGCCGCGAACCCTTGCAGCATCTGCATGAAATCCCGCCAGAGCAATTCTGGACCCTGCGTGCTCTGGACGTTTACCCCGGTAACGAACGCTGCGAAGTCATCGGCGCGCGCGGGCCGTTTCTGATCGAGGATGAACGTGAACTGTTTGAACGTCGGCAGATTGATGCACTGATCAGCAAGAACAGCGGTAGTACAGCGACCGAGCCGAAGCTGGAAGTGGCACGGGAGCGTGGGGTGCCGGTGATCGTTTTGCAGCGGCCGGTGTTGCCGGAGGTTGATCGGGAGTTTGGGTCGGTGAGTGAAGTACTGAAAGCCCTATCGGTGTAAGACGATTCCTGAGATCTCCATAACCTTGCGACTTTGCCGGCAACACTCTCGGACGGAGCCGGCTATCCACTCTATGGCTTCAATCCTATAGTCCGAGCCCTCTGATCCTAACGAGCACACCAACCTTACATCCTAAGGGACGACTAAATTCGCCCCGAGGAAAGTGCGGCTTGCCAACCTGTATCCCAAGGAATACGATCAAGCATGATCGACTTCGAACGATCCCGAGCATTTGCCGATTGGCTTGATTCACTGAGAGACGTCATTGGTAAAGTTCGAATCATCGCTAGGCTTCGGGCCGCCGAGCATGGAAATTTTGGAGATTGCGAACCCGTAGGCGGGGCTGTTTATGAAATGCGTGTGCATTACGGCCCCGGCTACAGGATGTATTTCACCCGCCGAGGTGAAGTGGTTTATCTGCTGTTGGTGGGCGGCGACAAGTCGACTCAAAAACGAGACATCAAACGCGCCATTCAAATGGCGCAAAACATCGGTAATGAGGAGTAAATCATGGCCGAACAATTCACCCGTTTCGATGCCGCCGAATTTCTAAAAACACCTGAAGAAATGGCCGCTTACCTGGACGCCTGTTTTGAGGAAGATGCTGGCGACGGAGTGCTCATACGTGCAGCCCTTAACGACATAGCTCGAGCAAAGGGCATGACACAGATTGCCCGTGATGCGGGGCTGGGTCGTGAAAGTCTGTACAAAGCACTGGGCAGCACTGGCAATCCGGAATTCGCTACTATCATGAAGGTTATGAAAGCTTTGGGCCTGCGCTTGCACGCCAGCACTCTCTGACTGCGCTGCGACACCACACCGCACGCCGCTTTTTTACTTATCGGCCCTGATCAGGCTAAATAGCCGCGCCTGATCGCCCACCCAACCGGATTTGTCCCATGTCCCGACAACGGCTCGCATTTGCCTGGATAGCCTGCTTCGCAGTGCTGTTCAACATGCTCGCCATGCCGATGACGGGAGCGATGGCGCAGACGGCGAAATCACCCGCCGAGCAGTTGTTGTGGGGCAGTTTCTGTTCGTCCAGCGGCACCAAGATGGTGGCGATTTCCCTGGGCGATATCGAACAGAAAACCCCGCAGAGTGACGATCACTCCAACATGCAGCATTGCTGGTGCTGTTCAGGTTCCGCGCCGCTGGTGGCGTTGCCCGGGCATGTGCCGCAACTGTACTTCGCGCGTTTCGAGGCCAATCGAAGCCTGCCTGATGCCTCTCTCGATACACCGACACCGCGCCAGCAATGGCCAAGTCTTAATCCCCGCGCTTCCCCTCTGGTGTGATTCCTTCTCGCAATTGACCTGCGTTTTGAATCGTTCTGGAGAACTGCCATGTTGAACAAACTCATCGTCCTGGCTGTGTTGCTGCTGCCTGCCTGTTTTGCCAATGCCCACGAATACAAGGCCGGGGAGCTGGAAATTGCGCACCCGTGGTCGCAAGAGTTGCCGCCAAACGCGCCAACGGTCGCGGCGTATTTCGTGATTCACAACGGTGGCAAAACCGCTGACCGCTTGCTCAGTGTCGACTCGCCCATTGCTGGCGTTGCCCAGTTGCACGAGCACGTCATGCAGAACGATCTGATGAAAATGCAGCACGTGCCGAGTGTCGAAATCCCGGCCGGCGGCGAAGTTACTTTTGCGCCAATGGCCTACCACGTGATGCTGCTCGAACTGAAAGACCGCAGCCTGTTGAGCGACGGCAAACGCTTCCCACTGACGATGCATTTCGAGAAGTCTGGCGACGTGACGGTCGACGTCTCGGTGCAGAAGAAGCCGCCGGAAGGCATGCAGATGCACGTCCACGCCCAGTAAGCGTCTGAGCAAAAACGCCCATGCGCCCGCTTAGCGCCAGGTCATCCGCACACCGTCGTCAGCCGTTAAGCCTGACGCGCGGGAGCTGGATCAGCCTGTTCGCCATGTTGATGATCTTTATCGGCCCGCTGATTTCTCAGTCGATGCCGATGGATCAACGCGCCTCTGCTCTGATGAAAGTATCCATGACCATGTCGATGGACATGAGCATGGACATGTCGGCGATGGATCACGCCGACCACGACGCACAACCCGCTGCCGAACACTGCCCACCAAAAGCCTCACATCACGCGCTCTGGGAAAAATGCGGCTATTGCAGCCTGCTGTTCAATTGCCCGGCGCTGACCGGCGGCCAGTCTTTCGTCGCATTCGACACACCAACAGCCAGCACCTTCACCACACCTTCCCCTCGCCTGGGCCACGCCCGGCAAACCTTCTTCCCTGGCGCCCGCACCCGCGCCCCGCCCATCGCCGCGTAAACCCTCACATCCGATCTCACACGGTTTAGAAGACAGCCGCAGGCTGCCGGCCGTGTCGTTTACGACTGTTCGATGGAAATTGTCATGTCCAGGTTTTCTGCTGACACACGCTTGAGCGCTGCCCAAGCTTCTTTTGCCTTGAACGAATCCAGCATTCGTTTCAGGCACGCCACCGCCTTCCTTTGCGGTGCACTGCTGACACCCATGGTGCTGGCCGATGAACACGCCGGTCACAGTGAAGAACTGAGCCCGACGGTGATCACCGCCATCGCGCCGAGTTCGCCACTGACCATCGTCACCAATCCCAAGGACCCGCGCCAACCGGTGCCGGCCAGCGACGGTGGCGATTACCTGAAAACCATTCCCGGCTTCGCCCTGGTGCGCAATGGCGGCACCAACGGCGACCCGGTGTTGCGCGGCATGTTCGGCTCGCGGTTGAACATCCTCACCAACGGCGGCCAGTTGCTCGGCGCCTGCCCCGGCCGGATGGACGCACCGACTTCGTACATCTCGCCGGAAACCTACGACAAACTGACCGTGATCAAAGGCCCACAAACCGTGCTCTGGGGACCGGGCGCGTCGGCCGGGACCATCCTCTTCGACCGTGAGCCGGAGAGCTTCGGCGAACTCGGCACTCGGGTGAACGCCAGCGTGCTGGCTGGCTCCAACGGCCGCTTCGACAAAGTGGTGGACGCTGCTGCCGGCGGGCCATTGGGTTACGTGCGAGTGATCGGCAACACCGCGCACGCCGACGACTACCGGGACGGCAACAACGACACCGTTCCGTCGCGCTATGACAAATGGAACGGCGACGTCGCGGTGGGCTGGACCCCGGACGCCGACACCCTGCTGGAGCTCACCGCCGGCAAGGGCGATGGCGAAGCGCGTTACGCCGGGCGCGGCATGGACGGCTCGCAGTTCAAGCGCGAAAGCCTGGGCCTGCGTTTCGAGAAGTCGAACATCGGCGACGTGCTGGATAAGGTCGAGGCGCAGGTTTACTACAACTACGCCGACCACGTGATGGACAACTACACCCTGCGCACACCGTCCGGCACCGGAATGATGGCCGGCCCGATGGCCTCCAATGTCGACCGTCGAACCCTCGGCGCACGGATCAAAGCCACCTGGCGCTGGGCCGATGTGCAGTTGATCAGCGGCCTCGATGCGCAGACCAGCGAACATCGCCAACGCAGCGCCATGGGCATCGACGTCTACAAGGATCTGCCGCGCAACAAGGACGCCGACTTCCACAATTACGGCGTGTTCAGCGAATTGACCTGGTACGCCGCCGACCGTGACCGGCTGATTACCGGCGCGCGCCTGGACCGTGCTTCGGCCAAGGATTTCCGGCAGACCACTGGCTCCGGGATGATGGCGCGCCCCAACCCGACCGCCGACGACACCCGCGCCGACACACTGCCGAGCGGCTTCGTCCGTTACGAGCATGACCTGGCCGACAGCCCCACCACGCTGTATGCCGGCCTCGGTCACACCCAGCGTTTCCCGGATTACTGGGAGCTGTTTTCACCCAAGTCCGGCCCCGCCGGCTCGGTGAATGCCTTCGATTCGATCAAGCCTGAAAAAACCACCCAGCTCGACTTCGGCCTGCAATACAAGACCGAAGACCTCGAAGCCTGGGCCTCGGGTTATGTCGGGCAGGTGCGCGACTACATCCTGTTCAACTACACGCCAACAATGATGGGCATGACCTCGCAAGCACAGAACATCGACGCGCGGATCATGGGCGGCGAATTGGGTGCGGCCTACAAGCTAACCAGCCACTGGAAAGCCGACGCGACCCTGGCCTACGCCTGGGGCAAGAACAGCAGCGACGGCAACGCACTGCCGCAAATGCCGCCGCTCGATGCCCGTTTCGGCCTGACCTACAGCGAAGACAACTGGAGCGCCGGGGCCTTGTGGCGCGTGGTCGCGGCGCAAAACCGCATCGACCAGAACAAGGGCAACGTGGTCGGCAAGGACTTCGGCAAGACCCCGGGTTTTGGCGTGTTCTCGCTCAATGGCGCGTACCGGATCAACAAAAACTGGAAGGTCAGCACGGGCGTCGACAACCTGTTTGGCAAGGCGTATGCCGAGCACTTGAACCTGGCCGGCAACGCTGGTTTTGGCTACCCGGCCAATGACCCGCAAGCCATTAAAGAACCGGGGCGAACGCTCTGGACCAAAGTGGACATGAGTTTCTAACAAGAAAAGTCAAAAGATCGCAGGCTGCGCCAGCTCCTACATTGGAACGCGTCCCCCCTGTAGGAGCTGTCGAGTGAAACGAGGCTGCGATCTTTTACAGACAATTGAATCGCCAAAGCGGAGCACACGTGATGAAACAGCCCAAACCGAATTTCTACAACCTGGCCTGGCGCTGGCATTTTTATGCCGGTCTGTTCGTCGCGCCTTTCATGGTGATGCTGGCCCTGACCGGCATCATTTACCTGTTCAAGCCGCAACTCGATCCGTTGATGTACGGCAGCCTGCTGAACGTCCCGGCCGGGCATCACAGCGTCCCGGCCGATGACTTGCTCAAGCGGGTGAAAGAGGCTTATCCACAAGCCACAATCAAGCAGTATCTGCCACCGGTCAACGCCGAACGCAGTGCGCAATTTGTCGTGCTCAATGGCGGTAACGAGCTCAACGTTTTCGTCGATCCCTACCACGCTGACATCCTCGGCGAGCAAGACGCCAAAAAGAATCTGCAAGCCGTTGCGCGAGCGATTCACGGCGAATTGATGATCGGCACCGTCGGTGATCGACTGATCGAACTGGCCGCCGGTTGGGGCGTGGTGTTGGTGGTCTCCGGCGTCTTTCTGTGGTGGCCGCGAGGCCAGGCGGCCGGCATCCTGTGGCCGCGTTTGAGCAGTCGCGGTCGAGTGCTCTGGCGTGACCTGCACGCGGTGACCGGGTTCTGGGGCGCGTCGTTGCTGTTGGTGATGCTGCTCAGCGGCATGACCTGGACCGGGTTCTGGGGCAAGCAATACGCGCAAGTGTGGAATGTCTTTCCGGCAGCCATGTGGGACAACGTGCCCAAGTCCGATGTCGAGGCCCGCAGCCTCAACACCGCCACCCGCCAGACCGTGCCTTGGGCGATGGAAAACACACCGATGCCAATGTCCGGCGACCACGCCGAACACATGGCCCACGGCGGCACGCAAACTGGCCCCGCCGCGCCAACCATCAGCTTGCAGGACGTGCAGAACATCGCTGCGCAACGCAAGGTCGAACCGGGTTACAGCATCACCTTCCCGACCACGGCGACTGGCGTGTTCACCATCGCGGTGTTCGCCGACGACCCGCGCAACGACGCCACGCTGCACGTTGATCAGTACACCGGCGATGTCCTCGCCGACGTGCGTTTCGAGCAGTACGGCACCGTCGCCCGCGCAACAGAAATCGGCGTGATGCTGCACGAAGGCAAAATGTTCGGCCCACTCAATCAGATCATCATCCTGCTGATCTGCCTGATGATTCTGCTCAGCGCCGTCAGCGGTGTGGTGATCTGGTGGAAGCGTCGTCCGCAGGGAAAATTTGGTGTCCCGCCGCTGCGCCATGATTTGCCGAAATGGAAAACCGCGATGGTCATCATGTTCGGGCTGGCGGTGGCGTTCCCGCTGGTGGGCGCGTCCTTGGTGGTGGTCTGGCTGCTGGATCGGGTGCTGCTGTCGCGATTCAATCGGCAAACTGAATCGGCCTCACCTTCATCATGAAACAGGCGAGATGCGCGGTTTAGAGAGGGCTGTAGACTTCCCGCGCTTATCTCTCGGTGAACTTTAGTGTTACTGTATAACCCAAATTCGTCGTTCTGATCCGAAGCCCCCATCGCGAGCAAGCTCGCTCCCACAAGGACTGTGCAAAACCTGTGGGAGCGAGCTTGCTCGCGATGGCGCCATCAGCAACACCGACCATTTCAGAGCAAATGCATGACCTCGCTGAACCTCACAAACCTCGCCTGGACACCCCTGGGTCACGGTCATTGCCATCATCAGTTCCAACTGCGTGAGGCAACCTTGCACGTGCTCCCCGGTGAGTTCGTCGGTCTGATCGGCCCCAATGGCAGCGGTAAAACCAGCCTGCTGCGCTGTGCCTGGCGCTTCAGCAAACCCGAGGCCGGCGAGGTCAAGCTCGACCACCACAACGTCTGGAAACAATCCTCACGCTGGTGCGCGCAACGCATCGCCGTGGTCCTTCAGGAATTCCCCGACGCCTTCGGCCTCACCGTCGACGAAGTCGTCGCCATGGGCCGCACACCGCACAAAGGTTTGTTCGACGGCGACACCCTCGAAGACAGAAATCTCGCGACCCAGGCCCTCGATTCAGTCGGTCTGAAAGGCTTCGAGGATCATGCCTTCGCCACCCTCTCCGGCGGTGAAAAGCAGCGCGTGATCCTCGCCCGCGCCCTGGCTCAGCAACCGCAAATGCTGATCCTCGACGAGCCGACCAATCACCTCGACCCACGCTATCAGCTCGAACTGCTGCAACTGGTCAAACGCTTGAAGATCGGCACCCTGGCGAGCATCCACGATCTCAATCTCGCTGCCGCTTTCTGCGATCGGCTGTACGTGATCAATCACGGCCGCATCGTCGCCAGCGGCACGCCGAAAGAAGTCCTGACCGCCCCACTGCTGCGCGACGTGTTCGGCGTCGAAGCGCTGATCGATGAGCATCCCTTGCACGGCTACCCACGAATCACCTGGATAACCCAACCATGACTTTGCGTTCCCTGCTTTGCGCCGCCCTGTTGTTGGGCAATGCCCAAGCATTTGCCGAGGCCACTCACTACCCGTTGACCGTGCAGAGCTGCAACCGCGAAGTGACCTTCCAGCAAGCGCCAAAACACGCGGTCAGCCACGACATCAACATGACCCAGATGATGCTCGCCCTCGGCCTCAAACCAAACATGGCCGGCTACAGCGGTGTGACCGGCTGGAAATCGGTCACGCCCCAGATGCAGACCATCCTCGATGGCTTGCCGGAGCTGGCGGCCAAGTACCCGTCGGTGGAAACCCTGCTCAACGCCAACGTCGATTTCTTCTTCGCCGGTTGGGATTACGGCATGCGCGTGGGCGGTGATCTCACGCCGCAAACGTTGCAGCCGCTGGGCATCAATGTCTACGAGCTGACCGAGTCCTGCGCGTTCGTGATGAAGCGTCCACCGGCCAGCCTGGAAGACACCTACAACGACCTGCGCAACCTCGGCAAAATCTTTGACGTGCAGGATCGCGCCAATGCCTTGATCGCCCAGATGCAGGCGCAAGTCGCCGAAGTGCGCAAGAATCTGCCGGCAGGCAAACCTCGCGTGTTCCTGTATGACAGCGGTGAAGACCGCGCCATGACCTCCGGCCGTCTCGGCATGCCGCAAGCGCTGATCGACGCTGCTGGCGGGCGCAATATTCTCGACGACGTCGAAGCGAGTTGGACCCGGGTCAACTGGGAGAACGTGGTCGAGCGCAATCCGCAGGTGATCGTGATCGTCGACTACGGCGAAGTCACTGCCGAACAGAAAGAGCAATTCCTGCTCAACAACAAGGCGCTGCAGTCGGTGGACGCGATCAAGCATCGGCGCTTCATCGTGATTCCGTATGTGCAGGCCACGCCGGGTATCGACAACGTGCTGGCGGTTGAAACCCTGGCCAAGGGTTTCCACGGCGAATGATCAATCGTCGCTACGCCTTGTTACTGGTTGCCCTCGGCGCGTTGTTGCTGATGTCGTGCGTGGTGTCGCTGGGCTTCGGTCCGGCGCGGGTGCCGGTGGACGTGGTGTGGCGGATTCTGTTGCACAAGATTTTCGGTTTCGGCGTGCCGGACTGGGCCGCCGGGCAGGAACACATCGTGTGGCTGATTCGTGTACCTCGCATGCTGTTGGGTGCGCTGGTTGGCGCTGGGCTCGCGCTGATCGGTGCGGTGTTGCAAGCGGTGACGCGCAATCCGCTGGCCGATCCGCACCTGCTTGGCGTCACCTCCGGCGCGACCCTCGGCGCGGTGATCGTGGTACTGCATGTCGGTGAAATTGTCGGTCTGCTGACCTTGCCGATCGCTGCGTTTATTGGCGCTTTGCTCAGCATGGTGATCGTGCTGATGATCGCCAACCGCAACGGGCGACTGGACAGTGATCGGCTGCTGCTGTGTGGCGTGGCGGTGTCGTTCGTGATGATGGCGATCGCCAATCTGCTGCTGTTTCTCGGCGATCACCGCGCGAGTTCGGCGGTGATGTTCTGGATGCTCGGCGGGCTCGGGTTGGCGCGTTGGGAGTTGCTGGCAGTGCCGGCGGCCAGCGTGTTGCTCGGGTTGGTGTTGTTGCTGGGCATGGCTCGGCCGTTGAACGCGTTGATGACGGGTGAGCAGACGGCGGTGACCCTCGGGCTCAACGCTCGTACCGTGCGGTTGCGGGTGTTTTTGATTGCTTCACTGATGACCGGAGTGCTGGTGTCGATCAGCGGCTCCATCGGGTTTGTCGGGCTGATGGTGCCGCACATTGCCCGTCGATTGGTCGGGGCGGAGCATCGGCGATTGCTGCCGGTGTGCGTATTGTTGGGCAGCCTCTTTCTCGTCTGGGTCGATGTCGCCGCCCGCACCCTGATCGCCCCGGAAGACCTGCCCATCGGCGTCGCCACCGCCGCCATCGGTGGCCTGTTCTTCATCGGCCTCATGCGCCGCCGCTAATCCCACCGGATATCCCCCCCTGTAGGAGCTGTCGAGTGAAACGAGGCTGCGATCCTTTGACCTCGGTTTTTCAAGATCAAAAGATCGCAGCCTCGTTTCACTCGACAGCTCCTACAGGTCTGCGCCCCAATGTGGCGCACCTCTTCGCACCAACGCGCCAGGCGCGATCCTTCATGGTGCGTCGCCCAAACCGCGCAACCGCTCTAATACGACATTTCCCTGCCTTTTGCCGACCAGGCACAGCCCTTGCTAAAGACCTTTCAGTAGTCCGCATCTGCCACCAAGAAAATTCATAAGTTCATGGAGATCGCACAATGAAGCGTCGCAGCTTGATCAAGGCTTTCACATTATCGGCATCGATTGCCGCGATGGGCATGACCTGGAGCCTCCAGGCCGCCGAGACCATCAAGGTCGGTATCCTGCATTCGTTGTCCGGCACCATGGCGATCTCCGAAACGTCGCTCAAAGACATGGCGCTGATGACCATCGATGAGATCAACGCCAAGGGCGGCGTGAACGGCAAAATGCTGGAGCCTGTGGTCGTCGACCCGGCATCGAACTGGCCGCTGTTCGCTGAAAAGGGCCGTCAACTGCTGACTCAGGACAAGGTTGCCGTGGTGTTCGGTTGCTGGACGTCGGTGTCGCGTAAATCGGTGTTGCCGGTGTTCGAAGAGCTCAACGGCCTGCTGTTTTACCCGGTGCAGTACGAAGGTGAAGAGATGTCGCCGAACGTGTTCTACACCGGCGCGGCGCCGAACCAGCAGGCGATCCCGGCGGTGGAATACCTGATGAGCGAAGAAGGCGGGAGCGCCAAGCGTTACTTCCTGCTGGGCACCGACTACGTCTACCCGCGCACCACCAACAAAATCCTGCGCTCGTTCCTGCACTCCAAAGGTGTGGCGGACAAGGACATCGAAGAGGTCTACACCCCGTTCGGCCACAGCGACTATCAAACCATCGTGGCCAACATCAAGAAATTCTCGGCCGGTGGCAAGACAGCGGTCATCTCCACGGTCAACGGCGACTCCAACGTGCCGTTCTATAAAGAGCTGGCCAACCAGGGTTTGAAAGCCACCGACGTTCCGGTCGTGGCGTTCTCGGTCGGCGAAGAAGAGCTGCGCGGTATCGATACCAAGCCACTGGTGGGCAACCTCGCGGCATGGAACTACTTTGAATCGGTCGAGAATCCGGCGAACAAGAAATTCGTCGCCGACTGGAAAGCCTACGCCAAGAAACACAACCTGCCGGGCGCCGACAAAGCGGTGACCAACGACCCGATGGAAGCCACGTACGTGGGCATTCACATGTGGGCGCAAGCGGCTGAGAAGGCCAAGTCCACTGACGTCGATAAAGTCCGCGAAGCCCTCGCTGGCCAGACCTTTGCCGCGCCGTCGGGTTACACGCTGACCATGGACAAGACCAACCACCACCTGCACAAGCCCGTGATGATCGGCGAGATTCAGGCGGACGGTCAGTTCAACGTGGTGTGGCAGACCGAAGGGCCGATCCGTGCCGAACCGTGGAGCCCGTTCATCTCGGGTAACGACAAGAAACCGGATTATGCGGTGAAGAGCAACTGAGTAACCCCGCACAGCCTGATCGTTCCCACGCTCTGCGTGGGAATGCAGCCTGGGACGCTCCGCGTCCCAAAAGCGGACGCGGAGCGTCCGGTGAGGCATTCCCACGCGGAGCGTGGGAACGATCAAATACGTAAGGCCAATGACATGCCCACTGCCCTTTACCGTCTACTCCTCGCCCTCGCGCTGCTATTGCCGATGGCCGCGCATTCCGGCGACGCCGAAGACTTCGTCGCGGCCAATCCCGTGCAACAAGCAAAACTTCTGGAAACCTGGGCCGCGCAGCCCGATCCGGCCCGTATCGAGCTGATCAACGCCCTGCAGCAAGGCGAGTTGACCGTCGACGGCCAAGCCAAAACCCTGCGCCTGAACAACCGCCTGCGGGGTCTGATCGAAACCGCTATGGCCAGTCACCAATTGCTCGCCACCGACGCCAAAACCCGTCTGGTCGCCGCGCAGCAATTGCAGAAAAGCGCCAAACCCGCGCAGCTGAAATTCCTCGACCAGCAACTCGCTGGCGAAAAAGATGAAAGCGTTCACGCCGCTTTAAGCCTGGCCCTGGCCAACCTGCAACTGGTGGACACCGACCCGGCCGTACGCCTCGCCGCTGTGCGTCTGCTCGGTGAAACCGGTGATCCGCTGGCCCGCACGCGCCTCGAAAGCTTGCTGCAACCCGGTGTCGAAGCCGACGCCGGCGTGCGCACCGCTGCCGAAACAAGCCTCGCTCAAGTCAAACGCAAATTGCTGATCGGCGAGATCCTCGGCCAGGCCTTCAGCGGCATGTCGCTGGGTTCTATTCTGTTGCTGGCCGCACTCGGTCTGGCGATCACTTTCGGCCTGCTCGGCGTGATCAACATGGCCCACGGCGAGATGCTGATGCTCGGCGCGTACTCGACGTACGTGGTGCAGCTGATGTTCCAGCGCTTCGCCCCGCAAGCCATCGAGTTCTACCCGCTGATCGCCTTGCCGGTGGCGTTTTTCGTGACTGCCGCCATCGGCATGGCGCTGGAGCGCACGGTGATTCGTCACCTCTATGGCCGTCCATTGGAAACCCTGCTCGCCACGTGGGGCATCAGCCTGATGCTGATTCAGCTTGTCCGGTTGATGTTCGGTGCGCAGAACGTCGAAGTGGCCAACCCGGCCTGGTTGTCGGGCGGGATTCAAGTGCTGCCCAACCTGGTGCTGCCGTACAACCGCATCGTGATCATCGCCTTCGCGCTGTTTGTGGTGGTGCTCACCTGGCTGCTGCTGAACAAGACTCGCCTGGGTTTGAACGTTCGCGCCGTTACCCAAAACCGCAACATGGCCGCGTGCTGCGGCGTGCCGACCGGGCGCGTGGACATGCTCGCCTTCGGCCTCGGCTCAGGCATTGCCGGGCTCGGTGGCGTAGCCCTCAGCCAGATCGGTAACGTCGGCCCGGACCTGGGCCAGAGCTACATCATCGACTCGTTCCTGGTGGTGGTGCTCGGCGGTGTCGGCCAATTGGCCGGCAGTGTGTTCGCCGCGTTCGGCCTCGGTATCGCCAACAAAATTCTCGAACCGCAGATCGGTGCCGTGCTCGGCAAGATCCTGATCCTCGCGCTGATCATTCTGTTCATCCAGAAACGTCCGCAAGGCCTCTTCGCACTGAAAGGACGGGTGATCGACTGATGAACCAGCCCCTGATGCTCACGGCCACGCAAAAGGCCGGCCCCAAAGTCACGATTGCCATCGGCGTAGTAATCCTCGCTCTGTTGCTGGCGTTGCCGTTGCTGTCGTTGTTGTCGCCGGACAGCGCGTTTCACGTCTCGGCTTACACGTTGACGCTGGTGGGCAAGATTCTTTGCTACGCGATTGTCGCGCTGGCCCTCGATCTGGTTTGGGGTTACGCCGGACTGTTGTCCCTCGGCCACGGCTTGTTCTTCGCCCTCGGAGGTTATGCGATGGGCATGTACCTGATGCGCCAGGCCTCGGGCGATGGTTTGCCGGCGTTCATGACCTTCCTGTCGTGGACTGAATTGCCGTGGTACTGGACCGGCACCAGCAGTTTCCTCTGGTCGATGTGTCTGGTGGTGTTGGCGCCGGGGTTGTTGGCGCTGGTGTTCGGCTTCTTCGCCTTCCGCTCGCGAATCAAGGGCGTGTATTTCTCGATCATGACCCAGGCCCTGACCTTCGCCGGGATGCTGCTGTTCTTCCGCAACGAAACCGGGTTTGGCGGCAACAATGGCTTCACCAACTTCCGCACCATTCTCGGGTTTGGCATTACTGAACCGGGGACTCGCGCCGTGCTGTTTTTCGCCACGGTGGTGTTGTTGGTGGCAAGCCTGTTCATCGGCTGGCGCCTGGCGCAGAGCAAGTTTGGCCGGGTGCTGACCGCGCTGCGGGATGCGGAAAACCGCCTGATGTTCTGCGGTTACGATCCGCGCGGTTTCAAGCTGTTTGTCTGGGTGTTGAGCGCGGTGTTGTGCGGCCTGGCCGGTGCGTTGTATGTGCCGCAAGTCGGGATCATCAACCCGAGTGAAATGTCACCGACCAACTCCATCGAGGCCGCGGTTTGGGTGGCGCTGGGTGGTCGCGGCACGCTGATCGGTCCGCTGCTCGGTGCCGGTGTGGTCAACGGAATGAAGAGCTGGTTCACCGTGGCTTTCCCGGAATACTGGCTGTTCTTCCTCGGCGCGCTGTTCATCGTCGTGACCCTGTACCTGCCCAAAGGCGTGATCGGTCTGCTGAAGAAAAGGGGTGAACAATGAGAGTCACTGCAACGGCTGAATTCATGCTCGAACCTGCGTTTTTTCCACCACTGGAACCCAACAGGGACGCTGGCAGCAGCCGTGACGCCATCGGCCTCGGCCAGCGCGTCGGCCCCGGTCTGAACACCCGCCACGGCACGATCCTGACGCTTGAAGACATCAGCGTCAGCTTCGATGGTTTCAAGGCGCTGAACGATCTGAACCTGTACATCGGCGTCGGCGAATTGCGCTGCATCATCGGCCCCAACGGCGCGGGCAAGACCACGCTGATGGATGTGATCACCGGCAAGACTCGTCCGAGTCACGGCAAGGCCTGGTTCGGTGAAACCCTCGACCTGACGCAGATGAGCGAAGTGCAAATCGCCCAGGCCGGCATCGGTCGCAAGTTCCAGAAGCCGACCGTGTTCGAAGCCTTGAGCGTTTTTGAAAACCTGGAGCTGGCGCAAAAAACCGACAAGTCGGTGTGGGCCAGCTTGCGGGCTCGCCTGAGTGGCGAACAGAAAGATCGCATCAGCGAAGTGTTGGAGACCATTCGCCTGACCACTTCGGTCAATCGTCCGGCCGGTTTGTTGTCCCATGGTCAGAAGCAGTTTCTGGAAATCGGCATGTTGCTGATGCAGGACCCGCAACTGCTGCTGCTCGACGAGCCGGTGGCGGGCATGACCGACGCCGAAACCGAATTCACCGCCGAACTGTTCAAGAGCCTGGCGGGCAAGCATTCGCTGATGGTGGTGGAACACGACATGGGCTTCGTCGGCTCCATCGCCGACCACGTCACCGTGTTGCACCAGGGCAGCGTGCTGGCCGAAGGGTCGCTGGAACAGGTGCAGGACAACGAGCGCGTGATCGAGGTTTATCTCGGTCGTTAGATTGCAAACACATTCCAATGTGGGAGCGAGCCTGCTCGCGATGACGGCTTCATATTCAACATCAATGTCGACAGACCCACCGCTATCGCGAGCAGGCTCGCTCCCACAGGGTTCTGTGTGCAACAGAAGGAATTTGAAAATGCTGCAAGTCGACAAGCTGCACCAGTATTACGGCGGTAGCCACATCCTGCGGGGCCTGACGTTTGAGGTGAAGGTCGGCGAAGTCACCTGCCTGCTCGGGCGCAACGGCGTGGGCAAGACCACTCTGCTCAAGTGCCTGATGGGTTTGTTGCCGGCCAAAGAAGGCGCGGTGAACTGGGAAGGCAAACCGATCACCGCGTTCAAGCCACACCAGCGGGTTCATGCCGGAATCGCTTACGTGCCTCAGGGTCGGGAAATTTTCGGCCGGCTGACCGTGGAAGAAAACCTGTTGATGGGCCTGTCGCGATTTCCCGGCGCTGAAGCCAAGGAAGTCCCGGCGTTCATCTACGAACTGTTTCCGGTGCTGCTGCAGATGAAGCAGCGGCGCGGCGGTGACTTGTCCGGTGGCCAGCAGCAGCAACTGGCAATCGGCCGAGCGTTGGCCAGCCGGCCACGCTTGCTGATTCTCGACGAGCCCACCGAAGGCATCCAGCCATCGGTGATCAAGGAAATCGGCGCGGTGATCAAGAAGCTTGCGGCCCGTGGTGATATGGCGATTTTGCTGGTGGAGCAGTTCTACGATTTCGCCGCCGAACTGGCCGATCAGTACCTGGTGATGTCCCGGGGCGAAATCGTGCAACAGGGTCGCGGAGAAAATATGGAGGCCGAGGGTGTTCGCGGTCTGGTTACGATATAAGGCTACGATCTAATCTGTAGCGTCCTAACGATAATTAGAAGCCATGAATTTACCTGTTCCCACTGCCCTGTTTACGCCGAGCTGGCACGCCGAGCTGGAACTCGGCTACGCCCGATTCGGCGACAGCACCCGTCCGGTTCAGCGCCGTCACAAAGGCCCGCTGCGGGTGCAGAAACATCTGTATGCCGAAGGGCCGGAAGTTTGCCAGCACATCATCGTGCACCCGCCGGGAGGGATTGCCGGTGGCGATCGGCTGGATATCTCGGCCAGTGTCGGCCGTGATGCCTGGGCGCAAATCACCAGCCCCGGTGCGGCCAAGTGGTATCGCGCAGCGGGACCCGCTTATCAGCAGCTGGATTTGAAAGTAGCGAGCGGTGCGACACTGGAATGGTTGCCACAAGAGACAATCATTTTCAGTGCCGCCCAGGCTGAACTCAGCACTTCGATTGATCTGGAAGGCGACGCGCGGTTGTTTTACTGGGATGTGGTGGCGCTAGGTCGCCCGGCCAGTGGCGAGCGTTTCGACCTCGGGCATTTTCAGGCGCAACTGGATATCCGCCGCGACGGCCAGTTGCTCTGGCATGAACGCCAGCGCATTGTCGGAGGCGATGGTTTGCTTGATTCACCGATTGGCCTGGATGGGCAACCGGTGTTTGCGACCCTGTTGGTGACCGGCGACATCGATAGCGATTTACTGGAGAAATGCCGTTCACTGCCCCATGACGTGCGCGGGGATCTGACTCAGTTACCGGGGCTTTTAGTCGCACGATGTCTGGCCAGTGAAGCGCTGCTGGCGCGGGGCTGGCTGATTGATTTGTGGCGATTGCTGAGGCCTGCGTTACTTGGCCGCGAAGCCGTCCCCCCAAGAATATGGAGCACCTGAAATGCGCTCCCACAGGGGTTTTGTGTTTACAGATCCGAATACCTTTTTATCTGCCCAGATGGACTCCAAACGATGGACCTGACCCCACGCGAAAAAGACAAGCTGTTGATCTTCACCGCCGGCCTCGTGGCCGAGCGGCGTTTGGCGCGCGGCGTGAAACTCAACTACCCGGAAGCCATGGCCTACATTTCTGCCGCACTGCTCGAAGGCGCGCGTGACGGCCGGACCGTGGCCGAGCTGATGCATTTCGGCACCACCCTGCTCAGCCGCGAACAAGTGATGGAAGGCATCCCGGAAATGATCCCGGAGATCCAGGTCGAAGCGACCTTTCCCGACGGCACCAAACTGGTCACCGTTCACCAACCGATCGCCTGAGGCCGCGCCATGACTTACCACATCCGCGATGCAGCGCACGCCGACCTGCCGGCGATTCGCGACATCTACAACGACGCCGTGCTCAACACCACGGCCATCTGGAACGAACAGACCGTGGACCTGGGTAACCGCCAGGCCTGGTTCAGCGCCCGCCAATCCCAGGGTTACCCGATTCTGGTGATCGTCGACGGCGACAACACGGTACTGGGCTACGCTTCATTCGGTGACTGGCGGCCGTTCGACGGCTTCCGCCACACCGTCGAGCACTCGGTTTACGTGCGCAACGACCAGCGTGGCAATGGTCTGGGCCCGCAATTGATGATCGCGCTGATCGAGCGCGCCAAAGGCTGCGACAAACATGTGATGGTCGCCGCCATCGAAAGCGGTAACGCCGCGTCTATTCGCCTGCATGAACGAACCGGTTTCGTGACGACCGGCCAGATGCCTCAGGTGGGCACCAAGTTCGGTCGCTGGCTCGACCTGACTTTTATGCAACTGACCCTCAATCCTGGCGCGGAGCCGCCGACTGCCAACAAGGAGTAATTTGCCATGAACGCCGCCCAACTGCGCCGCGTCAATGTTGAAAGCTTTGCGCACTATCGTCAGGGTTTGATTGATCTGCTGCTCGACGCCGTCGGCTATGGCGCCAGCGTCGGGTTCATGGCCAATCTTGACGCCACCCAGGCCCGAGCCTATTTCGATGATGTTCAGGAGAACCTGAACAAGGGCAACGTGCTGCTGTGGGTGGTGGTCAAGGACGAGCAAGTGCAGGCCAGTGTGCAACTGACCCTGTGCCAGAAGGCCAATGGACTGAACCGCGCCGAAGTGCAAAAACTGCTGGTGCGTGAACATGCACGTCGTCGGGGTCTGGGCCAGCAGTTGATGAGTGCGCTGGAAACGGCCGCCCTCCAGCACAAGCGCGGCATGCTCTTCCTCGACACCGAGGCCGGCTCCCCTGCCGAAGACTTCTACAAAGCCCTGGGTTACACCCGCGCTGGCGAAATCCCCGACTATGCCTGCGACCCGAGCGGTCGCTACAAACCGACCGCCCTCTACTACAAGATTCTCCAAGGAGCCCATTGATGATTCCTGGTGAATACCAGATTCAGCCCGGTGACATCGAACTCAACGTTGGCCGCCGCACCCTCAGCCTGAAAGTGGCCAACAGCGGCGACCGCCCAATCCAGGTCGGCTCGCACTATCACTTTTTCGAAACCAACGACGCCCTGACCTTCGACCGCGCCGCCAGCCGCGGCATGCGCCTGAACATCCCCGCCGGCACCGCCGTGCGCTTCGAGCCGGGACAGAGCCGCGAGGTCGAGTTGGTAGACCTGGCCGGGCATCGCCGGGTGTTCGGGTTTGCCGGCAGGATCATGGGTGACCTGTAAGTAATGCAGTGCCGGCTCTGGCCCCATCGCGAGCAAGCTCGCTCCCACAGGGGAACGCGGTCAACTGTGGGAGCGAGCTTGCTCGCGATTAGCGAGCTATGCGAGCGGTCTCAAACACAATTGAATCCCAAGGCAAGCGCATGAAAATCTCAAGACAAGCCTACGCCGACATGTTCGGCCCCACCGTCGGTGACAAGGTCCGTCTGGCCGACACTGAACTGTGGATCGAAGTCGAGAAAGACTTCACCACCTACGGCGAAGAAGTGAAATTCGGCGGCGGCAAAGTCATCCGCGATGGCCAGGGTCAAAGCCAGTTACTCGCCGCAGAGGTCGTCGACACACTGATCACCAACGCCCTGATCATCGACCACTGGGGCATCGTCAAAGCCGACGTCGGCCTCAAGGACGGGCGCATCGCCGCCATCGGCAAGGCCGGCAACCCGGACATCCAGCCGAACGTGACCATCGCAGTCGGCGCCAGCACCGAAGTCATCGCCGGTGAAGGCATGATCCTCACCGCCGGCGGTATCGACACGCACATCCATTTCATTTGCCCGCAGCAGATCGAAGAAGCATTGATGAGCGGCGTCACCACCATGATCGGCGGCGGCACCGGCCCGGCCACCGGGACCAACGCCACCACCTGCACCTCCGGCCCGTGGCACCTGGCGCGCATGCTTCAAGCCGCAGACGCATTCCCGATGAACATCGGTTTCACCGGCAAGGGCAACGCCAGCCTGCCGGAACCGCTGATCGAGCAGGTCAAGGCCGGTGCCATCGGCCTGAAGTTGCACGAAGACTGGGGCACCACCCCGGCGAGCATCGACAACTGCCTGAACGTCGCCGACCAGTACGACGTACAAGTGGCGATCCACACCGACACCCTCAACGAATCGGGCTTCGTCGAAACCACCCTCGCCGCCTTCAAGGGCCGCACCATCCACACCTATCACACCGAAGGCGCGGGCGGCGGTCATGCCCCGGACATCATCAAGGCCTGCGGGTTTGCCAACGTGCTGCCGAGCTCCACCAACCCGACCCGGCCGTTCACCCGCAACACCATCGACGAACACCTCGACATGCTGATGGTCTGCCATCACCTGGACCCAAGCATTGCCGAAGACGTGGCCTTCGCCGAAAGCCGTATCCGTCGTGAAACCATCGCCGCCGAAGACATCCTCCACGACCTCGGCGCGTTCTCGATGATCAGCTCCGACAGCCAGGCCATGGGCCGGGTCGGTGAAGTCATCACACGCACCTGGCAAACCGCCGACAAGATGAAAAAGCAGCGCGGCCCGCTGCCCGGTGATGGCGAAGGCAACGACAACTTCCGCGCCAAACGCTACATCGCCAAATACACCATCAACCCGGCGATCACCCATGGCATCAGCCATGAAGTGGGCTCGGTCGAGGTGGGAAAATGGGCCGATCTGGTGCTCTGGCGCCCGGCGTTTTTCGGGGTCAAGCCGACGCTGATTCTCAAGGGCGGCGCCATCGCGGCCAGCCTGATGGGCGATGCCAATGCGTCGATCCCGACACCGCAACCGGTGCATTACCGTCCGATGTTCGCCAGCTACGGTGGTTCGCTGCATGCCACCAGCCTGACCTTTATCAGCCAGGCAGCGCAGGAGGCCGGATTGCCCGAAGTCTTGGGCCTGAAAAAGAAAATCGCCGTGGTCAAAGGTTGCCGAGAAGTGCAGAAAACCGACCTGATTCACAACGATTACCTACCGAACATTGATGTCGATCCGCAGACCTATCAGGTCAAGGCCGATGGCGTGTTGCTGTGGTGTGAACCGGCGGAAACCTTGCCGATGGCGCAGCGGTACTTTCTGTTCTGAACCGCGCAACATGAAAAGGCCTGGAGACGCTTTCACGTTTCCAGGCCTTTGTTTATCCAGTCAAAGACTGATCAACACGCTCAGAATGGATGTTTGACCCGTTCCGCCCGTGTCAGTTTGCTGATCAACCCGGCTTCCTCGATCTGCAACTGGGCATGCAGGTCTTCGGATTGCGACAGGTATTGCGACTCTGTCAGCTCTCCAGCCATATGCCTGTCCCGAAGGGCTTCCTGCCGAACCACGTAAGGCTCTCGCAGGCTTTCAAATTGTGGCCGATAGGATTTGGTCAGAAAGTTTTTCCAGAACTCCTTGTCAACCAGCGACTGAAACTCCTCGGGTGAACCGTCCAGGGCCACCACCTTGGCATAAGCCTGCTGCAACATCTCGGGTTTCACCTCGGCCATGCCGGTAAACCTGACCCGCTGAGGCTGCCCCGGTAACTTGAGCCGATCCTTGAGGCCGTAGCGGTAGGCCAGTTTTATTTCGACGTCTTCCAGAGACGCAATTCGCTCAGCCTTGAGTTCCGCCGACAAACCTACGGTGTTGTTGATTGCGGCGGTGCGACGCGTGATATCTGCCAGGGCGATTTTTTCCACTTCCTCCAGTCGGAACAGACCTCGGGACAACTTCAGCAGCGACGCGGCATTTTCCCCGCCCGCCTCCAGTGCATTGGCTCGGTAAACCATGGCCATGATTTCCAGATTGCTGAACGACAAAGCCGCACGATCACAACAGGCTGGTCGGCCTGCCCAGTCGAACATTTCCTCGCGCAGTGTTTCGGACTCAGGTTTGGCTTCGGTAATGGCGTCGATGACCGCCCACACTCGCTGCTGAAGGTCCTCATGCCCCGCCGCGGCACCTTCAAGGTCATTGAGCACCCGGAAGAAGCCGTCAGAGCCCGGCGCCCGGAACAAGGTCTGCCATTGGTTCTGTCTGGTCGTGAGCTGGTCGGCGGCCATGTCCTGGCTCCAGCGCTGAAGCCCCGTTTGTTCGCGGCTGCGCAATATCACGCGCTCTGCCGGCACCCTTGGGGCGCGATATTCGAAGGCCCCCGGTTTCCTCAACACCAGCAGATCCGGCCGCTCTCGCTCGATTCTGGCCCAGTACTGGTTCAGTTGCTGCTGAGTGGCTGGTGTCAGTGGATTGCCGTCGATGTAAGTCATGTTGTTAAGACGTGCAACGCGCTCCAGCTGGCCTGCAGCAGGATTGACGATTGACTCAGGCAATACCGTGAATTGGTTATCCCTTAGATAAATAGTATCCAGCAGAGGCTGCCCGCCCAGCCCCGTTGGCCACGTATCAATTTCGCCGGAGGCCAGATAGAGAGAGCGCATATCGGTCATCTGGCTGAAGTCCGGCAGCCTGCGCAAGGGATTGGAACCCAGATTCAACACTCGGAGTGTGGTCCGGCCCGCTAATAGCTGAGCGGTCTCGCCGGTCAGTTGAATACGGTTCCTGAACAACATGCCACGGGACTGCCAAGGCAGATCCAGCCGCTCCGCCAGGTCCGTCATGTAGGCCAGGTGCACTTCCACTTCGTCGATGGTGCCCGTGACAACGTCCCCGTTCTGTCGGCGGAAGGTCTCCCCCGCTTGCAGTCGATCCGCGACTCGCCGACGGGCAATCGCACCCAGCTCGTCGAGCCGCGATTTGCCACGGGCCAGCGATACCAGCTCGGCCTCGACCAGGTCGGTGCTGGCCAGGGAATACGCTTCGTGCACCAGCACTTCCACGCCCATGGCATTGAAAAACTGCGCCCCCGCATCGGCGCACGTTGTGGAGACCACCGCCTCGCCGAAGATTTTCTCGCGCAGTGCGGTGTTTTCTTCCATGGCCTTGAGCATGCGCCAGACCTTGGCGGTGAGATCGGTTTTGTAACTCACATCGGTCGCTTTGAAATCGGCCGACTGGGTCAGCTTTCTCACTTCCTTGAAAAAGGGTTCGGAGCCGAATTCGTCTTCGACCGTATCCCAAATGGGTTGACGTGCATTGCCCAAGCGGTTTCCAGTCATGTTCAACCGACGCAACTGGCGGAACGGCGCCAGAAAGTGTTGCTGGCGAGTGAGCAACCGCCCCTTGCGCAAGCTTAAAACGGTGACATGGTCAAAATTATTGGCGCTGAGCAGGGGCATGCCAGACAGGTGTTGATCCAGGGGCGAGCCATCCAGGATCAATGCTTGCGGCCGGATAACCCCGTGCGCTTCAATCCCTTGAGGTCCGGTTCGCTGCCAGCATTGGCGAATCGTTTTGTAGACCTTGTTTCGCGACTCCCACTCCGCTACGCCCTGCGGGCTGAACCGGAACGCTTGCGTAGGCGAGTTCATCCAGCGCTGAAACGAGCGATTTAACGCGTTGAATTCATCTTCGAGTGCCGTCACGCGCTGTTCGGCCATCCCCACACCAAATCCGTTGAGCGTCGACTCAACCTCTTCTTCGGTAAAGGTGGAATACAACGAACTCAGTCGCTCTTGAAGTGCACGCCAACCCGGCCGGCGTAGCGGATAACCTTGCATACCGCCGCGCAGGCGCATGTGCTCTGGGTCGTAAGCGGGTTTACGCACCGGGTTGTCCAGCAAGACCTGTTCGAATGGCTCATGAGCCAGTGGCGAACGCTGCACCGCTGCGCGCAGCTTGTCCCCCTCGAAGACCTCATAGCCCAGCGCCTGGCGCTCTGCATCGGGCAGGGCATGCAGCAGCGAACTGTAGAAATCGTCGGCACCGTGCAGATGTTGCTCTGTTTCATCGCGTGCGTTGTAGCGGCCGTCCTCATCGAGGATCAGGACTTTGCGGATCGACGCCCCCTCCGGACCAACGCTGGCCTGCACTTTGCCGGTGAAGGACAACTCACGGATTTCGATGCGCACGTTCGGTGACCAGCCCGGCAGGTTCTGCACCGAACATAGCTCCAGCCGACGGGTATCGACGTTCTCCAACTGATCCAGATAAAGGCCTTCGTAAGCGCGGGTCAGGCGCACCTTATTGCGTGCCACGCGAATTTGCTGGCGTAGCTTCAACGGAGTCCGCCCTTTCTCCTTGAGGAAGCGCAGGTCTTGCGGGTCAGCGTCCTTCAGCAACTGCTCGACCACGTTTTTTGGTAAATCGGGGTAATCGCCCTGCAACCTGCCCACCTGGGCATCGCTCGATTCATCCGAGCCCTTGTACTGAGACTCAAAAATCCGTGCCTTGCGTTTGTCTGCCCGCGCGGCCAATTCTTCGCGCAACGCCTTGAGGCGCACAGCCTTGTCGGTGGAAATGGCATTTCCGAGCAACCCTTCTGTTTCGGGCTCGTCGAGGGACTCGAGCACCCGACTCTCCAGTTTGCCGGCCTTGAGTTCATCCAGCGTCACCGTCAGCGTGTTGGCGGGTGTCGCACTCGCGTTGCCATACGTAACCGACTCGCGGCCGGCCGGTAGCGGATCGTAAAGAGTGATGGCCCTGGACTCAGGCCAACGTGGCAGCTCCGTCATCAGGCCGGGCAGATAACCGGCGAGGTTTTCGTCGATGACGCCGTTGCGAACCTGATCGCCAAGTTGACGGGTCCTGGCGTAGAGATCGAAACGGTTGAGGGTATCGGTCAGCAGCGGCGGCGGCAGTTCGTGTTCGACGTGGAGCCGGCGCAACACATCCTCTTCGATACCGCTGACGTTCAGTACCTGCTCCAGGGTTGTTTCACTGAACGTGCTGGCCAGCGGATTGAGCCGCCGCAGCAGTTGTGCCTTTTGCCAGTCGATGGGGCGCTCCAGTTCGGTCTTCCAGGCGCCCGCCGAATTGTGTTCGACCAGCGGCGCATAGGCGTCGGCCCGGGTCGGGTGTTGCAGGTGATGTCGACTGGTTTGTGCATCCTCTTTCACCACGTACTGCTTGTCCTCCAGTCGCAGCACTTGCTTGCCTTGATGCTGGTGCAATCCCAGATCATCGGGTCTGGAGCCCTTCGGTAGCGGAGTTTTGTGCTCGTACACCGTGAGATCCGGGTTCCACAGGCGCGTGGCGCCATCAGGCATCGAAACAGGCTTGAGGTTATCGACAAACGGCGACGGTTTGATCGCAGCAGCACCGCTGGGCAATATATGGCCCGCGCTCATCATCGCCAGTTGGGCGAAGTTGATGATCACGCTGTTGATGTGGGCAGAGGCTTCGTCCTTGTCCCCTTTGCTCCAGTCCTCGATGCCCTCGGCGAATTCCGCCATCAATTGCGCGACCATCACGCCCAGCACCACTTCGCCCATGCCCGGCACCAGCATCACGCCGAAGTTGAAGATGTTCCAGCCGATGTCCAGATAACCGACCAGCCTGTTCCAGCGGGTTTTGGCATCCTCATCGCCCGTGGGGACGGCAATGAGCCGGGCATCGGCAATGGCCTTGTCGCGTTTCTCGCGATACAGATACTCCCAGAGATTGACCGCGATCGGCACGGTGATCGGTTCGGCATCGGGGTTCTCGACAGGCGTTTCCCGCCACCAAGGGCCCATGCTCAGCGGTTCTCGTTGATGCCAGGTGATTTCCTTGAGCCGCTCGTTGACCCGCTTGAAGAACTTCGGCTTGTCCTTTTGCGCCACGAATCGACTGAAATACTGCTGATAGGAATTGTCCAGCAGTTGGGTGATCAGCTCTTTCATGAACACGGTCAGCGAGGCGTATTCCTTCAAGAGATGAACCGGGTCATCGGGTACATAAGCAATCAGCGGCCCGGTTAAACGGCTTTGATCGTAGAAATCGTTACGGCGTGAAACTTCTTCGGTGACGGCACCAGGGCCATTGGCGAAAACATCACTGACCACTTTATATTTTTCATAAAGATTGTCGTTAAGTCCGGGTATCCGCCTGGACCAGTCAAACAGGAATTGAAGTTCTTCCGGAAGAAAGCCCAGCAAGAACTTTTGTATTTCATTCTTTTGCGCAACAGCGCTGAACAGTACAACGCCCGACAACTTCAAGCCGAACAGACTTAATCGGTGTGCGTGCAAAGGTTGACCATTGTATTGGATATCTTTTTTACCGCTGAGCACATCCTTGAGAACAGCCTGACCGTGGCGGCCAATGTCCGAGGTCATGCCTGCAATCGCCACGGCCACTTCAAGGGCCGAGTTTTCAACGGCAATCGATTGCTGCCTCAGCGCCTCCTTCTCCTTCTCGTCGGAAGGGGTCAGCAACGCCTTGATGTGTGCCTGGTATTGCGCGCCGATATCCAGCTTGCGACACAGGGCCGTGAATTGCCCGGTGGTGACAGTATGAAGCCTGGGGGCTCCCGTCTCGTCAGGGGTATAAACGCCGGAGCCGGTGCGGAAGGCGTCATCCTCGGTTTCCGGCTCTTCGAAGTTATGCAACGCAGCCTCGAGCAATGACGTATGCCGGGCGCGACTGGCGCCACGGTCGATGCCGAAAATGATTTTGTCGGGCACATACAGCTTGAGCGTTGTCGTATCGACGTCCAGGTCCACACCCAATTCGCTCTTGATCGCTTGCGCCAGCAGCGGCCGGGCAAACCCCTGGATGTCTTGCTCAAGACCCTTCAGGGTTGAGTCGAGCACGCCTTGCAATTGCCAGTGGGTCAGTAAACTTTGTTTCAACAGGGTCCGGTCGCCAGGGCTCAGCGACCGGTAACTTTCCGCAATCGCCACTTCTTTTTTCAACGACGCCAGGCGATGCATCGGAGCCTGCTTTATTGCGTCAGGAATAAGCGCCTTGATCCGCTCATAGTGCACACCATTATCATTACGCAATGATTTATCATTATTTAAAATTGACAGCGATACGTTTTCACCAAACATGCCAAACCATCCAAAACCAAGTAAAGGAAAATCTAGATTACTGTTCAGGATGGAAAAAATATAAATCAAAAACCTGCTGACTAAATCGAAATAAAGTTGCCAACAGCTCAATTATTAAAGATACAAAAACAACTATATACCGCACCCACCCCCACTGATTCTGCAGCCCGTTTCGATCACTGCCTATCCAAAGGTGCCAGGATGTACCACACTTCCTCGCAATCACTCCCAGAGTCAGGTACCGGACATGCGTTTGTCTGAATTCATCGTGCAGCATGTGGATCGCATCGTTGATGAATGGGAAAAATTCGCCGAAAGCATCAGTGCCGACCCGTCACTGAATCGCGCGACATTGCGCGATCACGCGAAGTCAATGCTGCTGGCCTCGGCATCGGATATGCGCAAGGCCCAGACCGCCAGCGAACAAGCGGCCAAAGCCAAGGGAGAAGGCCCGGAGAAAACCCCGAGCCTGGACATTGCCGCCGCCAGCCATGGTGAACTGCGCCACACCGTCGGCTTCGATCTGGTGCAGATGACCTCCGAGTTCCGCCACTTGCGGGCCTGCGTGATTCGCCTGTGGGTCGACAGCCTCGAGTCTCCGGATCTTCAATACTTTCAAGACATGATCCGCTTCAACGAAGCCATCGACGAAGCGCTTGCCGAATCCACCGCGGCTTATGCCGAACAGGTCAATCGCTCGCGGGACATGTTCCTGGCGATTCTTGGCCATGACCTGCGAGCGCCACTGCAAGCGGTGAGCATGTCCACTGAAATGCTGCTGCGCAAAACCACGCTCGAAGACGACGCGCTGACCTACGCGATCAACATCAAGCGCAGTGCGCGGCACATGGCGGTGATGGTCAGCGATTTGCTGGAACTGGTGCGCAGCCGCTTGGGCAAGAGCCTGCCGATCGAACCGATGCCGATGGACCTGGCCGACGCCGCGCATGAAGCGATTGCCCAAGCCTGCGCCGGCAACCCGGAATGCGATCCAACGCTGAACGTAACGGGAGACACCCGAGGTGTGTGGGATGCCGGGCGGCTGGACCAACTGCTGCAGAACCTGATCGGCAATGCGTTGCAGCATGGTCTGAACAAGCGTGACGTGACAGTCACCCTCAGTGGCGAACCTGACGCGGTTCGCCTCACGGTGCATAACTACGGAGCGCCGATTCCCGAGGACGCTATCGGCACAATCTTCGATCCACTGGTGCGCAGCGCCGACGAAGAACTCGGCCAGCCATCCACCAGCCTCGGTTTGGGCCTGTTTATCGTCAAGGAAGTGGTCAACGCCCATTCCGGGACGATCGAGGTCAGCTCGAACGAGGCCGATGGCACGTTGTTTACCGTGGTGTTGCCACGCCAGGCGTGATCGGCCTACTCGACCACCAACCGAGCCAACCGCTGCTTGAGCATGCGGTTCTCGGCCCGCAGTTGCTGGACCTCTTCAAGCAGGTCCAGCGCCAGGGCGACGCCTTCCCATTCCAGCTCCAGATCGTGCCGCAGCTTGGCGGCACGCTTGGCCAGTGCCAGCTCATAATCGTTGAAACGCCAATCCTTGGGCTGCTTGCCCTGAGGTTCGAGGATGCCGTGTTCGACGATCTCGATCACGTAGACGTCCGACAGGTCGGTCGCCTCACAGAATTCTGCCATGTCCAGTTGAACGATCAGGGGGTTGCTCATGATGGGCTACTCCGTCTCTTGGATCAGAAGTTTTCTCTGGGGTTAAAAGCCGCTTTTTCCGCCAGTTCCTGCCACAACGCCTTCACCTCGTCGTCCGAGGTTTTAGGCATGACGGCCTTGAGCTGTACAAACAGATAACCACGATGACCGGCCTTGTTCAGCAAACCGTGGCCCTTGGCCCGCATGCGCTGGCCATTCTGACTGCCGGCCGGAATCTTGAGGTTGATCTTGCCTGTCAATGTAGGCACTGCCACTTCAGTACCCAATGCCAACTCCCACGGAGCCAGCGGCAAGGTAATGATCAGGTTCTCGCCTTCGACGTCGAATTTGGGGTGCGGCACAAAGCGAATGATCAGGAACAAGTCGCCATTGGCCCCGCCACCCGTGCCCGGTGCACCCTGGCCCTTGAGGCGGATGCGCTCGCCGTCGGCCACGCCGGCCGGGATCTTCACGTTCAGACTTTTGCTGGTGTTGCTGACATGCTGGCCGGCAGCGTTGTACTGCGGCACCTGGAAGGTGACCTTCTTCGATTCGTTCGAGAGGGTTTCTTCCAGAAAAATCCCGAGTTCCATTTCCACGTCTTGCCCTCGACGTCCGGCGCTACGGCCCGACTGTCCACCACCAAATCCAGGGCCACGGTTACCGAAAATCGAACTGAAGAAGTCCGAAAAATCGCCCGTATCCTGACCACCGCCGAAACCGCCTGCGCCACGCCCCTGCCAACCCGGCGGGCCCTGGAACGGTTGGCCGTGCTGGCCGTATTTGCGCAAGTCGTCGTATTCGGCCCGCTTGTCGGCGCTTTTCAGCGCTTCATAGGCTTCCGAGGCGTCCTTGAATTTGGACTCGGCGTCCTTTTCCTTGCTGACGTCCGGGTGATACTTGCGCGCCAGCTTGCGATAGGCGGCCTTGATCGTCTTATCGTCCGCGGTCGGTTCCACACCGAGAATCTTGTAATAGTCTTTGAAGTCCATCTAAGGATCACCATCCGTTATCGATATCGCGCCACTACCGGCAGCATGCGCTCATTGGCAGCCGCCAGGTTGACCGATCTCAAGATTGTGACCGGGTAGCGCATCAGAAATTTATCGGCAGCGGTGGGCAGTTCTTGCGACCGCCGAATGGCTGCCAGGGTCGATGCAGACAAGTTTGGGGCATAGGGCCAGCTTATCAAGGCGCTATTCGTGTTGATTTAGCAGATAGTCGGCCTTCGAATCTGCGCCGCACTGGCATACACTGCGCGGCCGTTTTTTAACCGGAACTCGAAAGACATGAAAAACGCATCTCCAGCCCGTGCCTGTGGTATCGACTTCGGCACGTCCAACTCCACCGTCGGCTGGCTGCGCCCCGGCATGGAAACGCTGATCGCGCTGGAGGACGACAAGATCACCCTGCCTTCGGTGGTCTTCTTCAACATGGAAGAACGCCGCCCGGTGTACGGCCGGCTGGCGCTGCACGAGTACCTGGAAGGCTATGAAGGCCGGCTGATGCGCTCGCTCAAGAGCCTGCTGGGCTCCAAGCTGATCAAGCACGACACCAGCGTCCTCGGCACGGCAATGCCGTTCAAGGACCTGCTCGGTTTGTTCATCGGCCAGTTGAAGAAGCGCGCCGAGACCGCCGCCGGTCGCGAGTTCGATGAAGTGGTGCTCGGCCGTCCGGTGTTCTTCGTCGATGACGATGAGTTGGCCGACCAGGAAGCCGAAAACACCTTGGTGGACGTGGCCCGCGCCATCGGCTTCAAGGACGTTTCGTTCCAGTACGAACCGATTGCGGCGGCCTTCGACTATGAGTCGACCATCGAAAAAGAAGAGCTGGTACTGATCGTCGACATCGGCGGTGGTACGTCAGACTTCTCGCTGGTGCGCCTGTCCCCTGAACGCCGTACCCACGACCATCGTCACGACGACATCCTCGCTACCGGCGGCGTGCACATCGGCGGGACCGATTTCGACAAGCAGCTGAGCCTGCAAGGCCTGATGCCGCTGTTTGGCTACGGCAGCCGGATGAAGAGCGGCGCCTACATGCCGACCAGCCACCACATGAACCTGGCGACCTGGCACACCATCAACTCGGTGTACTCGCAAAAGTCGACCCTGGCGCTGGGCAGCATGCGCTACGACATCGAAGACACCGGCGGCATCGATCGCCTGTTCAAGCTGATCGACCAGCGCGCCGGCCACTGGCTGGCGATGGAAGTTGAAGAAACCAAGATCCAGCTGACCCATGCCGACAGCCGCCATGTGCCGCTGGACCGCATCGAGCCGGGTTTGAGCGTGGAGTTGAGCCGGGCACTGTTCGAATCGGCCATCGACAACTTGCTGGAGCGCGTGCGCAACAGCGTTACCCAGCTGCTGAACGACGCCAACGTGCGGGTTGATCAGGTGGATACGGTGTTCTTCACCGGCGGCTCGAGCGGAATTCCGGCTCTGCGCAACAGCGTTTCGGCGATGTTGCCGAATGCGCGGCATGTGGAAGGGAACATCTTCGGCAGCATCGGCAGTGGCTTGGCGATTGAAGCGATGAAGCGCTACGGCACGATGGATTGATCCTGCTGTGATCGTTCCCACGCTCTGCGTGGGAATGCCGCCATGGACGCTCTGCGTCCGCTGTTGAAGCTGTGACGCGGAGCGTCACGGGATGCATTCCCACGCAGAGCGTGGGAACGATCGGGTGGTCGTTAAACCATTCCCACCTGCTTCAACTCACTCTTCAGGTACGCGTAATAAATCGGCCCCGCCACCACCCCCGGCAGGCCGAACGCGGCCTCGAACACCAGCATCGCCAGCAGCAACTCCCACGACTTGGCACTGATCTGCCCGCCAACGATGCGCGCGTTGAGAAAGTATTCGAGCTTGTGGATAACAATCAGGTAACCCAGCGCCGCCACGGCCACCCAGATCGACAGCGACAAGCCGACGATGGTGATCAGGGTGTTCGACATCAGGTTGCCGATCACCGGAAGCAGGCCGAGCAGGAACGTCAGCACGATCAGGGTTTTGGTCAGTGGCAGCTTGATCCCGAACATCGGCAGGACCACCGCCAGGAAAATCCCGGTAAAGAAGGTGTTGAGCAGGGAAATCTTGATCTGGGCGAACACGATGTTGCGAAACGCCTGGACCAGCAGGTGCAAGCGGTCGAACAGTGCGGCGGCCAATGGCTTGCGCTTGGTCACGTCCGGCACGCGCTGCAAGGCAATGATCGCCCCCAGCACCATGCCGATCAGCAGCGTCACAAACATGTGCGCCGCGTCCTTGCCCACCAGTTGCAAGTCGCTGAGGTGCTTGCTCACCCACTCGCCAATCGCCACGCGGAACTCGGCGGCGCTGGCGGGCAGATAGGCGTCGATGAACGGCGGCAGTTGCCCGCGCGCCCGATCAACCACACCCATGAATTTGTCGAGAGAAGCGCCGGGGTTTTCCGCTTCATGCAGCAGAAAGCTGAAGGCACCGGCAAAGATCAGCGACAACACACTGACCACCAGCGTCCCCAACAACGCCACCGCCAGCCATCGCGCACGCCGACCTTCGATCAGCCGCTGCAATTGCGGGGTGAGCATGTTGACCAGTTCGAACACCAGCAGCCCGGCCAGCAAACTCGGCAGTAATCGCAGCGGGATCACCAGCAACAAACCACCAAAGATGATGACCCAACTGACTGACAACAAGACTTGGCGTTGAGAAAACGTTGGCATACAGCCTCAAAACGAACGGCGTAAAAGGATTGGCAGTCTGCCAGCGTTCCGATGCCAGCACTAGGGATTGTGTAGGTCGACCTTAGTGGGGGTGCTGGCGACTTTTTGCAGTGAGCTTATTGGCCCCATCGCGAGCAGGCTCGCTCCCACAATGGACCTGCGTTCGCAGGACTAATGTGGGAGCGAGCTTGCTCGCGATGAGGCCCTCACACCCCCACATCTTCCAGCCCAATGTTTATTTTTTCTTCAGACAATCACTCATGAAGGTTTTGCGCGCGTCGCCTTTAAGGGCCTGAGTGGCGGCATCGGCGTTGCAGGTTTTCATTTTCTCTTGCTGAGGTGTCAGGGGTTTGGCGGCATCGGCGGCGGGTGCAGCTTTGAGGCAATTGCTCATGAAGGCTTTGCGTTCGTCTCCCTTGAGGGTTTTCGCGGTAGCGTCAGCATTGCAGGTGGTCATCTTGTTCTGTTGCTCGGTGGCGGCAAAGCCCTGGGCGCAGAACAGCAAACCGATCATCAACAAAGGGACACGCAACATCTTCATGGAGTTTTCTCCTTGTTGCCGCACTGACGAGCACGGCCTCGCTCTGGAGTGTAGACAACACCTGTTACACCTTCCTGGTCTCAAGGTGACTGCGTCGATACTGTTCCGGCGTGCACTGCGCCTGGCGTTGAAACATCGCGATAAACGCTGATCCGGTGCTGTAGCCCATGTCGAACGCGATCTCCTGGATGCTGCGATGGCTGTCCAGCGCTTCGATCGCCGCCAGAAACCTCAACCGCTGCCGCCACTCACCAAAACTCATGCCCAACTCACGCACGAACCGCCGCGCCAGGGTGCGTTCGCTGACATGGATCTGCGCAGCCCATTGCGCCAAGGGCCGGTTATCACCGGGCTCGGCCTGCAAGGCTTCGAGTATCCCGAGCAAGCCGGGGCTGCTGGCGTAGGGCAAATAGCACTCGTGGATGGGCGCCTGTTGCAGCTGATCCACCAACACCTGAGCGAGACGTTTGTCGGCTTCGTGCTCGGGAATTTTCACATCCCGGGTGGCGAAGTCTTTGAGGATCGCTTTAAGGATGTCGCTGATGGCCAGGGTGCAGGCCTGTTGCGGCAGGTCGTGGCACATCGGCGGCGCCAGGCAGACCGCGCGATAGTTGATCGGCTGATGACTGTAGAAGCTGTGCTCGGTCTGCGGCGGTACCCACACCGCGTATTGCGGCGGGGACATGAAGCGGCTGCCGCCGATTTCCATGTGCAATACGCCGTGGGCCGAATACTCCAGCGTGCCCCATGGATGACGGTGCGCCGAGGCATAACGATGCGCATCAAAGTCGGCATACCGGAAGTACACCGGGGCAGGCAGTTCGCTGAAATCCAGCAGATCGATGTGTTTACTGTTCATGCTGTCCGTCATCAGGGGCAGGTTGTCTGGATCGAAGTATAGGCTTGTATCCAGACAGTGGATAATTGCCCCTCATTAACGTTCTGGTTTTCTCTGATGCAATACGCTTATCCCCTGCTGGCCATTTTCATTTGGGCCGGCAACACCGTGATCACCAAGATGTCGGCCGGGGCGATCTTCCCCGCCGAGATCGGCTTTTACCGCTGGCTGCTTGCCGGGCTGCTGTTCACACCCTTCATGCTCAAACCGGTGATCGCCCATTGGCCAGCGATCCGCCCGAACCTGGGCAAGATCTTTGTGCTCGGCGTGCTCGGCATGGCTGTTTACCAAAGCCTGGCGTACTTCGCAGCGAGCCTGACCTCGGCCACCAACATGGGCATCATCCTGTCGCTGATGCCACTGATGTCGCTGGCCATGGCGATCATCAGCCTCGGCCAGCGCCTGACCATCGGGGCCCTGGCCGGTGCGGTGCTGTCGTTTGCGGGGGTTTTGGTGGTCGTCTCGTCCGGCAGCCTTGGCGCACTGCTGGAACATGGCGTGAACCTGGGTGACGCGATGATGCTGATCGCCACCCTGGCCTACGCGATCTACAGCACGCTGCTGAAAAAGTGGCAGCTGCGTTTGCCGCCGCTGGTGTTGCTGTACTTGCAGGTATGGGTGGCGGTGGCGGTGCTGTTTCCGCTGTTCCTCGCTTCACCGAAGATCGGCCCGACGCTGCAGAACATTCCGCTGGTGCTTTATGCCTGCCTGCTGGCCTCGATGGTTGCGCCATTGGCGTGGATGCAGGCCGTGGTGCGCCTGGGCCCGAGCCGGACCACGTTGTTTTTCAATCTGCTGCCGTTGATTACTGCGCTGATTGCGGCGGTGGTGCTGCATGAGCAGTTGGCGATGTATCACCTGGTGGGCGGGATGTTGACGTTGGGTGGGGTGATTCTTTCGGAGCGCTGGACCACCGTGTTGGGCCGTAAGACTTGCGTCGTTTGATCTGACGCTTTCGCGAGCAAGCCCGCTCCCACATTTTGGAATGCATTCCCCTGTGGGAGCGGGCTTGCTCCGGGCGGCGTTCCGACGAAGAACGATGACACGGTCTAATTGGCGGCTAAACCCCGGCGGCTTTCAATCGGGCAGCGTGCTCGACAAACAACCGCACCGGCTCCGCGCCCTTCCCCACCAGCCCCAACGACTGATTGACGATGTCGAAGTGATCCATCGGATACTCGTCACCAATCACTGTCCCCAGATGCGAGCTGTAACGTCCGACCATCCCGTCGCAATGCCCGACCTCCCGAACGAAGGTTCTGGCAAACAACCGACAACTGCGGTTGGTCCCATCAAACAGGTTTCGCCCGCGATCGGTCTTGCCCGGCTGCAAGGTCCCGGACCAGGAGTAATACCGCACGCCGTTGACCTCTTCCGGCCCATGTCCGCCCCAGGTTTCAGGCAAGCCCTGTGGATAACGCTGGTTGAACAGCGCCACGCCTTCCGTCGTCAGTGAATGATGGGAGGCATGGATATCCACCGGTAATTTCGGTCCGCGATAACCGGTTTCCAGCAGGCTCATCAGCGCACTGATCCAGCGCAGCAAAACGCTGAGCAAACGCCCCTTGGCGCTGTCTCCCGGGTAGTGTTTATGCAGGTAATCCGCCAACTCCGAGCCGTGATTGGGCCCGGCCACCGAGGTGACCGAGGCGACCCGATCCGGGCGTTTGGCCGCGGCATAGCGGGCGGTCAGCGCCCCTTGGCTGTGGCCGATCAGGTTGACTTTCTCGGCCCCGGTTTCCCGCAGGATTTCCTCGATTCGCGCCAGCAGTTGCTCGCCGCGCACTTCGCAGGAGTTGATCGGTGAGACCTGCACCGCAATCACCGTCGCCCCACCCCGGCGCAACGCCGAGATGATCCCGTACCAATACGGATAGAGCAGCAGACGGATAAACCCGAGCATTCCCGGGACCAGCACCAACGGGTAACGCGTGGCGGAACCTTGCGACATGGGCGAACGTCCTTGTGATCGGTGAGGTGACGCCAGGCTGAATGCAAGACATCAGCCAAGCATCGGCATCGAAGATGACAACTCGACGACCAGTCTATGACATTGCGCCCTACTTCAGCCCCACCACCCCCGCCACGATCAATCCGACCGACACCAGTTTGACCGCCGTCAGGCTTTCACCGAGCAACGCAAACCCGAGAAACACCGTGCCCAGTGAGCCGATGGCGGTCCAGATCGGGTAAGCGATGCTCACCGGCAACTCGCGCATGGCCAGGGTCAGGAAGTAGATCCCGCCCACCGCAGCCACCACGGTGATCATCGACGGCCAGAGCCGGGTGAAGCCCTCGGCGTACTTCATGCCCATGGCGAAGGTGACTTCGAAGCCGGCGGCAATCAGCAAAAACAGCCAGGCCATCTAGAACTCCCTGGCCAGCGCCAGCAAACGCTGCTCGGCCTCGGCGGCGGAGATCTGGAAGGTGCGCGCCTCGGACTCTTCACCTTCGGCGGCCACGACCGTGATGTCGGTGATGCCGATGAACCCCAACGCCGTTCGCAACAACGGATCGGCATGGTTCATCGCCTCAAGTTCTCCACCGGGCCCGAAACCGAACCCGCCGCGACTGGTGACGATCAACGCCTTTTTGCCCTGCACCAGCGGCTCGTATTGAGCGACGCCATTGTCCAGGGTGTGATTGAAGGTCAACCCCAACCGCACAATCTGATCGATCCAGGCCTTGAGGCCGCTGGGCACGCTGAAGTTGTGCATCGGCGTGGAGATCACCAACAAATCGTGACCGAGTAACTCGCCCACCAGTTCATCGCTGAACGCCAGGTCGGCCTGCATCGACAGCGGTCTCGCATCGGGCTCGGGGTAAAACGCGGCGGCCACAAAAGCCTCGTTGACCGGCGGAATCAACGCTCGACCGACTTCGCGACGGGTCAGGTGCGAACGCGGATTGGCCGCTTGCCAGGCTGAAAGAAACACCTCGGCCAAGCGCCGGGAGTGAGAACGGTCGCCACGGGGGCTGGCATGCACGGCAAGAATTGTGCTCATCTGAATCTCCTGAAGGACTAAACTCAAACTGCTTGTGGCTTGCAGCTTGAAGCGCGTAGCCGCCCCTCTTCAAATGAACAAAAATCAGTCTGGATGAATTGATTTCATCCATGGAGTTTTCAATGTTTGCCTCGCTGCCGCTGACCGCCCTGCGCGCCTTTGAATCCGCCTCGCGCCTGCTGAGCTTCAAGGCTGCCGCCGAAGAACTCTCGGTGACGCCGACAGCGGTTTCCCATCAGATCCGCTCGCTGGAGACCTGGCTCGGTGTGCCGCTGTTCGAACGACTGCCACGGCAAGTTCGCCTGACGGACTGCGGTGAACGGTTGTTCCACAGCTTGCACGGTGCCTTGCTGGAAGTGGCGCAAAGCGTCGATACCTTGCGCCCGCAACGCAGCGGCGCGAGCCTGACGATCTCCACGACCGCGGCTTTCGCCGCGTTGTGGCTGGTGCCGCGGCTGGGCCGGTTCTACGCCCGGCACCCGAACATCAGCCTGCGGCTCGATACCCATTGCGAAGTCATCGATTTGCATCAGGACGCCAGCGTCGATCTGGTCGTGCGCTATAGCCTCGATGATTACCCGAATCTTTATGGCCTGTGTCTGTTCGATGAATCCTTCGGCGTCTATGGTTCGCCGGAGCAAGTCGCCCTGGCCGCCAGCCGAGTGCCAACGCTGATCAGCGTGCGCTGGCACAACTCCAAACTGTACGCCCACGGCTGGGAAGCCTGGTGCGCACAGTCCGGCGAGACCTGGCTCCCGGGGAAGCCAGCAATCCGTGAATACGACGAAGAGCATTACGCCCTGCAAGCGGCGATTGCTGGGCAAGGCCTGGTGCTGGCGAGCAACATTCTGGTGTCCGAGAGCGTGGCCAGTGGTTTGCTGGTGGCTTACAAGGGGAAGGTTCAGGTCGATGGTGCCGGTTACGCTGCACTGTGCGTTCCGGGGCGCGAACGGCATCCGCCGGTCCGGGCGTTTTTTACGTGGTTGCAGGAGGAAGCTGCGTTGTCTGGGCTATTGCCAAAATCGCGGCCTACGGGAGAACGTATTCCAAGGTGAGACATCCTGAAAAATATGTAGCGCCTGCTGAACCGCCATCGTCGGATCGTCGCCCGGAACAAGCTCGCTCCCACAGGAGATCACTGTACCTGTGGGAGCGAGCTTGCTCGCGATGGCGTCATAACAGACACCAACTAATTACTTGGTTGGTTTGACGGTCACGGGCGCCTTGCCGGCCTTCATCTGCTCCAGTAACGGAGCGCACTGATTCGGTTCGCCACCGCTCGGCGCCACCAGCGCCAGCAACCCCGCCGCCGGTGCGGCAATCACACCCAACGCCACCATCCCCGCCCCGCGCAGTATCAGCGGCACAGCCTTCACACCCGCATCAGGCTTGATGAACTTGCCCCGCACGTACAACGGCGAACGCAGCGAGATCAACCGCCAGCCCTTGGATTCCGGGGTGATGGTCAGGTCCAGTTGCTCAGTCGCCATGTTGGCAGTGCCATCAATGTAGATAATCGCGTTTTCAGTATCGAAGACGAACAGACGCGTGGTCGCCAGTCCCGTCTTGATATCGAAGTCGGCGGCAGCGCAGTTGATCTTCACTTCCTTGTCGCCAAAGATTCTGCCAACCACATAGTTGCCGACGTTGAGCCCGGCCAGCTCCATCAACTCGCGGCTGATGGCGCCGTCGTTGATCAGCATTTTCAGATTGCCATTGGCGCTGCCCAGCAGTTTGGCCACCGAGTTGCCACGACCGGTGATGTCGGCATCGCCATTGAGCTCGCCGAAACTGGTTTTCATCGGCTCAAAGGTCGGGAACAACTGCTTGAGTTTGAACTTGCGTGCGGTGAGCTTGGCCCGGCCTTCCAACGGTTCGGTTCGGCCATTGAGTCGTATCTGAGCCTCCAGGTTGCCGCCGGCCACGCCGAAGCGCAGAGGTTCAAGGCTGAGCACGCCGTCAGTGAGTATCAGGTGGGTGTAGAGATCGTTGAACGGCAGTTTTTCGCTGTGGACGATGCGCTTACCAGTGAACTCGACGTCAGCGTCCATATCGCGCCAGCGCTCGGTTTTGAACTCTTCGACCGGCAATACCTTGTCTGCTGGCTGCTTGCTTTCGCCGCCACGGGCCTTTTGCTTGGCGTTGGAATCGGCACCGATCAGCGGGGCCAGGTCGGCAAACAGCAGTTGATTGGAAACCAGCGATCCGCTCAGCTTCGGACGCGGTTGGCTGGCGACATAGGCCAGGCTGCCATGGATGTCGCTCTGACCGATCTTGCCGTTGAATTCTTCGTAACGGAAAACCGCGCCGTCCGCTTCATGCAGCTTGGCGATCAAATGCCCGTCCGTCTCGTACGGCGGTGTGTCCGGCAGGGTCACGCCGGTCAGCGGGTAGAGATTGCCCAGGCTGGCGCCGGCCAGTTTCAGGCGCAAATCCAGAGCGCCGAGGTTCAGTGGATCGGTAAGGGTGCCGGCCAGTTCGACGCTGGTGTCAGCGATTTTCACTTGTGCCTGAAGCGGGAACGGTCTGGCCGCGTCCTGCAAGGCCAGCAGGCCGCCGATCTTGCCTTCGCCCGCGAGTTTCTGGTCGTGGTATTGGCCTTTGACCTTCAGTGCGAACGCGTAATCCTGCGGCGCAGCGCCCTTCTCCGACGCGGTTTTCGCGGCTTTGTCACCGACGATGTCACTGAACGGTATCGGTTTGCCCAACGGGTCGATGATCAAGTCGAGCTGAGTCTTCAGGCTCTGGTCGTCGAGGATAACGTGGCCTTTGTCGAAGCCGATCGCACCGATGTCCACCACCCAGCTTGAAGGCTCTGCGTTCGGGTCTTTCGGATCGAATTTGAAGGTCCAGTTGGCGCGACCATCGGCAAGGCGCTGGAGGTCGGCATTCGGTTCGGTCAGGTCAACACGCGGGATCACCACGCGCTGAGCCAACAAGGCCAAGGGCGAGATGCGCAACTCGACACGCTTGAGGGTGACCATCTGCGGCTTCTTCGACCAGTCCGGGTTCCCCAGGCTCAGGTCCTCCGCCACGACATGCGGCCACGGCACCCACGCGCGCCAACCGCCCTCATCGGGTTCGCGCTGCCAGACCACCGCAAGGTTGCCGTTGATGGCGAACGGGCGATGCAGCTCTTCGGAAACTTTGGCGTTAAGCGGTGGTTTGATCCGGTTCCAATCGAAGAACGCGATGATCAGAACCAGTACGGCCAGCAGGACAACAAGGCTGGCGAGGGTCCAGACAAAAACTTTACGAGTGCGCGTCATTGCACAGGGCTCCTGATACGACTGAGCGCCCTGACTGCGACGCACGCTTGAAACGTTAGGCCAGAACCGGCCTGCCATGGAGTCTAGGACTTGGAAATGGCGCGCAGGTTTAACCGAAATGCCGCTTAACGTTCAAATAATCGGTCGGCGTCACATTGCGCCCTCAAATCAGCGTTACCGCCCCCGCACTTTTGCAAGGCGCAAGTGAGTCGAAAATACCCACTCCAGTGCAAAAACGTCCGCCGGAAACGCCCGATTTAGAGCGGCTCAACGGAACAATCAATTCCGTTGATTATTACCATTGCGTTTATGAACTTTTATATCGACTTATCGAGAGTAGCATTGCCCTCGTACCCACTTTATCGCCCTCCCACGGAGCACCCAATCATGAAACGCCAATTACTGCTTAGCCTTACCCTTTCAATGCTGGCCAGCACTGCTTTTGCCCTGCCGGCTGCTGACCAGGCCACGCCGCAAGTGAAATCCACCCACTCGGTGTTCAGCCAAACCGTCGCCGAAGGTGGTAATGATCGCCTGAAAGAAAAAGGCCTGATCACCCAGGATGGCTCGGACCGCACTCCACAAGGTCAAACCCTGGCTGCTGATGGTTCTGATCGCACTCCACAGGGCCAAACCCTGGCTGCTGACGGTTCTGATCGCACTCCACAGGGCCAAACCCTGGCTGCTGACGGTTCTGATCGCACTCCACAGGGTCAAACCCTGGCTGCTGACGGTTCCGATCGCACTCCACAAGGTCAAACCTTGGCTGCTGACGGTTCCGATCGCACTCCACAAGGTCAAACCCTGGCTGCTGATGGTTCCGATCGCACCCCACAAGGTCAAACTCTCGCTGCTGATGGTTCCGATCGCACTCCACAAGGTCAAACCCTGGCTGCTGATGGTTCCGATCGCACCCCACAAGGTCAAACCCTCGCTGAAGGTGGTGGTGACCGTGTCATCGAACGCAACAGCGCTTTGAGCTGAGCCCATGGTGGCCCTGAAAAAAAGCCCAATCCCCGGATTGGGCTTTTGACGTTTTAGATGCCTCACTTCCCCGCTTGATCCTCCGATAGTCATTCGACGCCGGCAAAGCCGATTTGCTAGAGTGCGCCGCTGACTTATCCAGAAAACACCCTTGCGATGCTGCCCCGCGCCGAACAGAAACAACAGACCCGCAACGCCCTGATGGACGCTGCCCGCCACTTGATGGAATGCGGCCGAGGATTCGGCAGCCTGAGCCTGCGCGAAGTCGCTAGAACCGCCGGGATCGTGCCCACCGGTTTCTACCGGCATTTCGCCGATATGGATGAACTGGGACTGGTGCTGGTGAGTGAAGTCGGTCAAACCTTCCGCGAAACCATTCGCCTGGTGCGCCACAACGAGTTCGTCATGGGCGGCATCATCGACGCCTCGGTGCGGATCTTTCTCGACGTGGTCACGGCCAATCGATCGCAGTTCCTGTTTCTCGCTCGCGAGCAGTACGGCGGTTCGCTGCCAGTGCGGCTGGCCATCGGCCGTTTGCGCGAAGATATCAGCTCGGACCTGGCGGCCGACTTGTCCTTGATGCCGAAACTGCAGCACCTGGACATCGCCGGCCTGAGCGTCATGGCTGATCTGATTGTTAAAAGCGTGTTCGCAACCTTGCCGGACATCATTGATCCGCCGGCACAGGCGCTGCCCGAGCATCTGACGCCGCAGGCGAAAATCACCCAGCAATTACGCTTTATCTTTATTGGCCTCAAACACTGGCAAGGCTTGGGCAGCACCGAATAACCCTGTGGGAGCGAGCTTGCTCGCGATAGCGTCAGTGCAGCCAGCATTTGAGGTGACTGACATTCCGCTATCGCGAGCAAGCTCGCTCCCACAAAAAACCAATCAACGCATCAATTCGGTGCGACTCAAACATCCACGCACCACCTCCGCTCAAAATTCTGCGACATCCAGAAATACCCACTGAGCTCCGACAGGCATTTCCTACGTATCACCCGATTGGCAAGCCCCTTGCTCTAGCCTAAGCATTGTCCATTGCTGGAAGCCTTCCGATGCTGGTGATTCATCGCAGAATCGACCCTCAACCCGTCTGGGCCGCCGAGTTGCACCTGACCTTCGAAGCCCGGAGCAAAAGCCGTTTGCGCTGTTTCAGTGCCGAGGGTGAAGACGTCGGGTTGTTTTTGGAGCGCGGCCAGCCACCGCTGTACGACGGCGAGTGCCTGCAAGCTGAAGACGGGCGCATCGTGCGCGTCTGCGCCCGGGCCGAACAACTGCTGCACGTCACCTGCGCCAATGCTTTCGAACTGACCCGCGCGGCCTATCACCTCGGCAACCGCCACGTCGCCCTGCAAGTGGGCGATGGCTGGTTGCGCCTGCTCGACGACTACGTGCTCAAGGCCATGCTCGAACAGCTTGATGCCAGGGTCGAGAACATCGAAGCACCGTTCCAGCCGGAACACGGCGCCTATGGCGGTGGCCATCACCATTCACGCCACGGCGACGAAGACTTTAACTACCCGCCGAAACTGCACCAATTCGGCGTGCGGCTATGAACCCAGCCTGGGCGCTGTTGCGCCTGGCCAGTCCGCAGTTGCCGATTGGCGGCTACAGCTATTCCCAAGGCCTGGAAATGGCTGTGGATAACGGCCGGGTGAATGATCCTGACAGCGCCCGTCGCTGGATCAGCGATCAGTTGCTGCTGAACCTGGCGCGTTTCGAAGCGCCGCTATTGCTCGCCCATTGCGTGGCCGCGGCAGAAGAAAACTGGGGCGAATTGCTGCAACGCTGCGAAGAACATCGCGCCAGCCGGGAAACCCGCGAGCTGCATCAGGAGAGCCGGCAGATGGGCTATTCGTTGCAGCAACTGCTCAACGGATTGCCTGAGCTTGATGCGCCGGCCCGCGCCTTTCTTGAACAACGCCCCGAGCCGCACCTGGCCCTCGGCTGGGCACTGGCCGCTCGCGCTTGGAGCATCAGCCCGCAGGACGCGCTGGCGGCGTGGCTCTGGAGTTGGCTGGAAAACCAATTGGCCGTGTTGATGAAAACCCTGCCGTTGGGCCAACAAGCCGCTCAACGCCTGACCAGCCAGTTGCTTCCGCTGCTGCAAGAGGCTCAGCAGAACGCCACCCGAATCAATCCCGAACACTATGGCAGCGCTGCTTTCGGCCTGTCCCTGGCGTGCATGGCCCATGAGCGCCAGTACAGCCGTCTGTTCCGTTCCTAGGGCCTTTTTTTTGGGCCTGTTATTTTGGAGAAGCACATGAACACACAACCTCTGCGCGTCGGCATCGGCGGCCCGGTCGGTTCCGGCAAAACTGCCCTGACTTTGGCCCTGTGCCTGGCGCTGCGCGATCGCTACAACCTGGCGGTAGTCACTAACGACATCTACACCCGCGAAGACGCCGACTTTCTGGTGCGCAACGAAGCCCTGGCGCCGGAGAGGATCATCGGCGTGGAAACCGGCGGCTGCCCGCACACGGCGATCCGCGAAGACGCTTCGATCAACCTCGAAGCCGTGGACCAACTGAACCGCCGCTTTCCGGGGCTTGACCTGATCCTTGTGGAATCCGGTGGTGACAACCTGTCTGCCACCTTCAGCCCTGAACTGTCTGACCTGACCATCTACGTGATCGACGTCTCCGCCGGCGACAAACTGCCGCGCAAGGGCGGCCCGGGGATCTGCAAATCGGACCTGCTGGTGATCAACAAAATCGACCTCGCCCCATTGGTGGGTGCGTCGCTGGAATTGATGGACAGCGACACCAAGCGCATGCGCAACGGCAAACCGTTCGTTTTCAGCAACCAGAAAACCGGCCTCGGCCTGGAAGAAATCATCGCCTTCATCGAACGCCAGGGCCTGCTGACAGCGGCGTGAACACGATTAACTTTTATCAACAAGGAAGCTTATCCATGACACTTAAACGCATTCTGGGCGCCATGGCCCTGCTGCTGACCCCGGCCATCGCCTTCGCCCACCCGGGGCATGGCGACAACGGTTTGATCGCCGGCATCAGCCACCCGATCGGAGGCCTCGATCACTTGCTGGCAATGGTTGCGGTCGGTTTGTGGGCTGCGCAGCAGAAAGGCGCTGCACGTTGGGCGCTGCCGTGCACATTCGTCGGCATCATGCTGATCGGCGGGTTGCTGGGGTTTGAAGGGCTGAACCTGCCGGCGCTGGAAAGCGGGATTGCGGCGTCGGTGCTGGCGTTGGGTCTGGCGGTGGCTTTGGCAGTGCGTCCGCCGTTGAGCCTCGCCGTGGCGGCAACCGCGTTGTTTGCGCTGTTCCACGGAGTGGCGCATGGTCTGGAGTTGCCGCAGATGTCCAGCCCTTGGGCGTATGCGGCGGGTTTTGTAGCGGCGACGGCTGCGTTGCATGGATTGGGTTACGCCGTGGTGCGGGTGTTGCCGCAAGCGGCGGCGCCGTTGGTTCGACTGGCGGGTGCGGCCTCGGCGGCGACAGGCGTGTGGTTGTTGGCGAGCTAAGCCGACCATGATCGTTCCCACGCTCTGCGTGGGAATGCAGCCCGGGACGCTCCGCGTCCCTTTCGAAGCGGACGCGGAGCGTCCAATGAGGCATTCCCACGCAGAGCGTGGGAACGATCGACGCGTTCTCTCTGCTAACATGTCGCGCAATCAACCCTGCCGTGACGACGCCAGCCAATGCCGCCTGTTTCCCGCTCCGCCTCCCAGCCTGAATTGACCGCTCTGTTTGCTTCGGTGCAACAGCATTTCCAGGACGTGATCGTGCCGCTCTGGCAAGGCCCCGGCTGGAATGCCGACATGGCGCTGCCCTATGAGGCGCTGGACGCCGAGCACCAACCGCTGCCGCCTCAACGCTATCGCGCCATGGCCTGCGCGCGGCAGCTTTACCTGTTTTCCAGCCTGATCGGCCAGGTACCGGCCGCCGAAGAGCGCGCCGCCGCGCTGTTCCGTTCCCTGCAGCAGCATTTCCACGACGCCGAGCATGGCGGCTGGTTCTACAGCGTCGACCCGCAGGGTGCGCCGCTGGATCAGCGCAAAGACCTCTACACCCACGCCTTCATCCTGTTCGCCTGCGCCCAATACTGGGACAAAGTCCGCGAGCCGCTGGTGGAATCAGTGCTCAACGCCGTACTGGAAGTGGTCGGGCAGCGCTTCGCCACGGGCGACGGCCTGTACGAAGCCAGCCTCGACCGTGACTGGTCCTCGCTCGAATCCGGGCCGCTGCAAAATCCCCTGATGCACTTGGCCGAAGCCTTCCTCGTCACGCTGTCGGTGCGCAAAGACGTCGCCGTGCAAGACGCGCTCGTCGAGTTATGCACAGCGATGCAGAAGCGCTTTATCGACCCGCAACACAGTGTGTTGATGGAAAAGCCGCTGGGCGCTGTGGATAACTGGTTTGAACCTGGGCATCAGTTCGAGTGGTATTTCCTGCTGGAATCGTCTTCGTTGCTGCGCGGTTCGACACTCCACGCTTCTCTGGAACGCGCCTTTGCGTTCACCGAACAACTGGGCGTCGATCAACAGACCGGTGCGGTGCGGGCCATGCTTGACCTGAAGCCGGACAGCCCACCTCGGGACGCTACGCAGCGAATCTGGGCTCAGGCTGAATACCTGCGCGCCCTGACCTTGCGGCCACACAGCGAGGCTGCGGTGCTGCGCCAATTGCAGGCGTTGCAGCAGCGCTCTCTGCATGCGGGTGGCTGGTATGAGTGTCGTGATGAGAACGGTGATGTGACACGTCGGGACATGCCGTCGACCACGCCTTATCACTTGGCAACCTGCTATCGCGGATTAGCCGATTATCTGCGCTGATTGATAGATCGACTTCGCGGGCAAGTCGGGTCGCCGCACCGCTCGCTCCTACAGGTTTTGTGTTGTTCGCATCATCGCAAATCAACACAAAACCTGTGGGAGCGAGCTTGCTCGCGATGGCCGTTACGCGGTCTTAAGCCTTGGCATTGCGCTCAATCGCAAACCCGCTCCACGTCTGGCTCACCGGCATCAGCTCCAAACTGTTGATGTTGATGTGCGCCGGGGCATTGAGCACCCAGAAAATGGTGTCGGCAATGTCTTGCGGCTGGATCGGCTCGGCACCGGCGTAGGTCGCGTTGTAACGCTCCTGGTCACCAGCGAAACGCACCAGTGAGAACTCGCTTTCGCACAGGCCCGGCTCGATATTGCTGACGCGCACGCCTGTACCTTGCAGGTCGCAGCGCAGGTTCAGGGAGAACTGTTTGACGAACGCCTTGCTCGCGCCATACACGTGGCTGCCCGGGTACGGGTAGTTGCCGGCGATGGAACCAAGGTTGACGATGCCGGCGCCACGACCGTGAGCGATCAGGCGGGGCAACAACAGACGAGTGCTGTACATCAGGCCTTTGATGTTGGTGTCGACCATGGTGTCCCAATCGTCGAGGTCACACTTGGGCGCCGGGTCAACACCCAGGGCCAGCCCGGCATTGTTGATCAGACCGCGCAGTTTGGCGAAGGACGGCGGCAGGTTGGCGATTGCCTCCTCCATGGCCTTGCGATCACGCACGTCGAGCACCAGGCCATGAACCTCGGTCTGCTTCGACAACTCGGCACACAGCGCATTGAGGCGTTCTTCACGACGGCCGGTCAGCACCAGTTTCCAGCCGGCTTCGGCAAAACGACGGGCGCAGGCTTCACCAAAACCGGAGGTCGCGCCGGTAATAAACAGGGTGTTGGACATCGTGTTCTCCTTGCTTCGGCTGATCGACAGCCACTGGAATAGAAAATCAGCAGGCAGCATGCCCGGCCTTGCCCACAGCGGCAACTACCTTACGAGCTGTACAAAAAACGATCAAACCTTGCCGCGCCTTGCCCGCCGTGGCTCTCAGCCATGTGCGCGCACCTTATCCACAGGCCGGTCCACAGTTTCCGGGGGCAAGTGGAAAAGCTGTAAGCCGCTGTGCACAAGGCTTTGCGGGCAAATTGGAAATTTTTTTGCTTGACCCTGGAACGCCGGGTGTGTAGCCCATGGCATTTTGCACGATTGACCGGTCATACCGACGATGGCGCCAAGCCAGTAACTACGGCCTTCAGCCGAGTCTTTCCAGAGTTTAACCACAGACTTATCCACAGGCAGCTCCACCCTGTTTCGGCCCGTTTTCCTCATCAACAAAAAGGTTGACAAAGCCCGCTCGCGGTCACGCAAAAACACCTGGTCAAAAAAACAACCACAACTCTGCAAGCCACGGTTTAAAAGGCTTTCAGCCAGCTACTCCCACGTTATTCACAGCCAGCTCCACAGCAAACGGGGACAAGTCAAAACCGTGACAAAACAACTATTTGCAGCGGCTTTATGTCGCGCTTTAAGAGCTTGGCAAATTTGTTTTCCACAATTTTCAGAAAGCACACAGAGACACCCTGTGGGAGCGAGCTTGCTCGCGATAGCGGTGGGTCAGTCACCTCATTTGTGACTGTGATGACGCTATCGCGAGCAAGCTCGCTCCCACAGGTATTTGTGGTGTTTTGGAGACGTAAAAAAGCCCCGGCGATTGCTCGTCGGGGCTTGTGCATAACAACGCAGACTCAGTGACCGCCGAGATAGGCGTTACGCACTTCCTCGTTAACCAGCAGCTCCTTGCCGGTGCCGGTGAGGCGAATCTCGCCGTTGACCATCACGTACGCCCGGTCCGACAGTTTGAGGGCGTGATTGGCGTTCTGCTCCACCAGGAAGATCGTCATGCCGGTTTTCGCCAGTTCCCGCAGGGTCGCGAAGATCTGTTTCACCACAATCGGCGCCAGGCCCAGACTCGGCTCGTCAAGCAGCAGCAGTTTCGGCCGGCTCATCAGCGCACGTGCGATGGCGAGCATTTGTTGCTCGCCGCCGGACATAGTCATGGCCCGCTGATTGCGTCGCTCTTCGAGTCGCGGGAACAACTCGAACATGCGTTGCATGTCTTCCTTGGCGTACTTGTCACCGATAGGAATGGTGCCCATCAGCAGGTTTTCCTCGACGGTCATGTCGGGGAACACCCGCCGCCCTTCCGGTGATTGAGCGATGCCGTTGGACGCGATGTAGTGGGACGACTTGTGGGTGATATCCACCCCCTGATAAATGATCTGCCCGTCCGCCGCCCGCGGCTGACCAAAAATCGACATCAGCAAGGTCGATTTACCGGCGCCGTTGGAGCCGATCAGGCTGACGGTTTCCCCCTCATTGATGTGCAGCGAGACATTCTTCAGGGCCTGGATCGGCCCGTAAAACACATCCAGATCCTTCAGTTCGAGGATGGGTTGGCTCATAGCACCACTTCCTCTTCATCGGCGCCCAAGTAGGCCGCAATCACTTTCGGATCGTTACGAATGGCATCAGGCCCGCCCTCGGCGATGACGATGCCGTGGTCCAGCACCACGATGTGGTCGGAAATGCTCATTACCATGCCCATGTCGTGTTCAATCAGCACCACGGTCAGATCGTGCTCGTCGCGCAGCAGCCGGATCATCGCGCTCAGCGCTTCGGTTTCCTGAGGGTTGAGGCCGGCGGCCGGTTCGTCGAGGCAGATGATCTGCGGCCGGGTGCACATGGCCCGGGCAATTTCCAGACGGCGTTGCTGACCGTAGGACAGTTCACCGGCGAGACGGTTGGCGCAGTCCACCAGGTCCACCACTTCCAGCCAGTAGAACGCGTGGTCCAGCGCATCGCTTTCGGCTTTGCGATACCCCTTGGTGTTGAGGATACCGGCCAGCATGCTGCGGTTGACCCACATGTGTTGGGCCACCAGCAGGTTTTCCAGTACCGACATTTCCTTGAACAGGCGAATGTTCTGGAAGGTCCGCGCCAGACCGGCACGGTTCACCAGGTGGGTGCCACCGAACATCTTGTAGTACATCCGACTGGCGAAGGATTTCGGCGAGACAAAATCGGTGGGTTTGAACGACTCGCCGAGCAGCTTGATAACGTTGGTTTGCTCGCCACGCACATTGAGTTCGATCTTGCCGCCCGAGGCCTTGTAGAACCCGGTCAGGCAGTTGAACACGGTGGTCTTGCCGGCGCCATTGGGGCCGATCAGGGCGAAGATCGAGTTGCGTTTGACCTTCAGGCTGACATCGTTCAACGCCTTGATGCCGCCGAAGTGCATCATCAGCTTCTCGACCGAGAGTACGACTTCGCTCATGGCGCTACTCCTTTACGCGGGGTCACACCGGTACGGCTGATCCGAATCAGGCCGCGCGGTCGCCAAATCATCATCAACACCATCAGGATGCCGAACAGCAGCACGCGATACTCCGCGAACCCACGCAGCAGTTCCGGGGCGACGGTCAACACGAAGGCCGCAATCACCACGCCGATGGTCGAGCCCATGCCGCCGAGTACCACGATGGCGAGGATCAATGCCGATTCGAAAAAGGTGAACGAGGTCGGGTTGACGAAACCTTGATAGGTCGCGAAGAACACGCCGGCCAGACCGGCCGTCGAAGCACCGATGGTGAACGCCGAGAGTTTGACCAGTACGTGGTTCAGGCCCATGGAGCGGCAAGCGACTTCGTCTTCACGCAGGGCTTCCCAGGCGCGACCGACCGGCATGCGGGTCAAGCGGTGCTTGATATGCAACACGGCCAATACCACCAGGAACAACACCGCGTAGATGAAGTAATACTTCACGTCCGGGTTATAGGCGATGCCAAAGAACTCATGGAACGGCACCCCGCCCTCTTTCGCCCTTTTGCCGAACTCGATGCCGAAGAAGGTTGGCAATGGAGCTGCCATGCCATTCGGGCCACCGGTCAGGGACAGCCAGTTATTGAGGATCAACCGGATGATTTCACCGAAGCCCAGCGTCACGATCGCCAGGTAGTCACCGTGCAGGCGCAGCACCGGGAAACCGAGGATGCAACCGGCAAGGCCTGCGGTAATCGCCGCCAGCGGCAGCACCGTCCAGAAACCCAGCCCCAGGTATTGATAACCGAGCGCCAGCCCGTAGGCACCGATGGCATAGAACGCCACGTAACCCAGGTCGAGCAGGCCGGCCAGACCGACCACGATGTTCAGCCCAAGGCCCAGCAGCACGTAGATCAACCCGAGGATGACCACGCCCAGCAGGTAGGAGTTGGAGAAAAACGGGAACACCACGGCGACAACAATCAACACCGGAATGATCCAGCGCAACCGGCTTTTGTAATCAGGCGGCAGTACATGAACCCCGGAGCCGGTGCTTTCAAAGCCTTCAAGAATTTTCAGGCCCTTTGGGGTTTGCAGGAACAGGCTCAGGGCAAAGCGGCCGGCCATGACGATGGCGACAATCCACGCCACCCGCGTCGTTTCCAGGTTGAAGCCGTAGCCGTCGAGGACCACGCCGACAATCGGGCCGAACACAATCAGGGCCACCAGGCCGGCAAGAATCGCGTCAACCAGGCTTCTTTTGAGATCAATGGTTTTTTTAGTGGTTGAAGACATCGCTTACACCTTCGACACAAGAGGACGGCCGAGCAGGCCTTGGGGCCGAAAGACCAGAACAAGAACGAGCAGCGAGAAGCTGAAAACGTCTTTGTAGTCCGAGTTCACCAGACCTGAGAAGAGTGATTCGGAGATCCCCAGAATAATCCCGCCAAGCATGGCGCCAGGAAGCGAACCGATCCCGCCGAGCACCGCGGCGGTGAACGCCTTGATCCCGATGATGAAGCCGGCATAGAAGTCGAATGTGCCGTAGTTCATGGTGATCAGCACGCCGGCCAGGGCCGCCATCGCGGCACCGATGATAAACACGTAGGAAATCACGCGATCGGTGTTGATCCCCAGGATCGAGGCCATCTTGCGGTCTTGCTGGGTGGCGCGGCACATGCGGCCGAGCTTGGTGTACTTGATGACGTAGGTCAGCACGGCCATCCCGGCAAACGCTGCGACCAGAATGAAGATCTTGGTGTAGGTGAGCTGGACGAAGCCGGTCCCGACTTCAACTCGCCATGCACCGGTGAGCAGTGTGGGTACACCCTGTTGGCGAGCACCCTGGGCGATCTGTGCATAGTTTTGCAGGATCAGCGAAATACCGATGGCGCTGATCAGCGGTGCCAGTCGGGTGGAGTTACGCAGGGGTTTATAGGCAACCCGTTCGATGACCCAGCCATACACTGCCGTGACGATGATGGTGAAGATCAGTGTGCCAAGCATCAGCAGAGGGAAGGATTCAATACCGAAGTATGCCAGCAGAGCCAGACTGATCGCCGCTAGGTAAGCAGAGATCATGTAAACCTCGCCGTGGGCGAAGTTGATCATGCCGATGATGCCATAGACCATTGTGTAGCCGATGGCGATCAGGCCATAGACCGACCCGAGGGTCAGGCCGTTGACCAGTTGCTGCAGGAAAATACCATCCATAACGCAATCTCACGCATTTGAGAGACTGCACAGAAGCCGGGTGCGACAGACCGGGGTTCAGCCGCCGGCGCAACACGGTTGTGTGCAGCTCTACGAGAAAAGACAGGTACTGCACGGACATGTTCTTTGATTGCCCGGCGCACAAGGCGCCGGGCAATCAGCAAGTCATATCACTTCTGTTTTTCCAGCTGGTGGTATTTGCCATCCTTGTCCCACTGATAAACCACGTAGTCGGAGACTTTCAGATCGCCCTTGGCGTCCCAGGTCTTCTCGCCCATCACGGTTTTGACCGGATTTTTCTTCAACCACTCGGCGGCTTTCTCGCCACTGTTGGACTTGGCGCCGTTGAACGCTGCAGCCAGGGTCTGGACCGAAGCATAGGCGTACAGGGTGTAGCCTTCAGGCTCGGTGCCTTTCTTGCGGAACTCGTCCACTACGGTCTTGCTGTCTGGCAGCAGACGTGGGTCGGCACCGAAGGTCATCAGTACGCCGTCGACGAATTGCGGACCGCCAGCAGTGGTCACCAGTTCGTCGGTTACGATGCCGTCATCGGACATGAACTTGACGTCTTTGAGACCTTGCTCACGCAGTTGACGGACCAGAGGACCGGCTTCCGGGTGCAGACCACCGAAGTAGACGATGTCGGCGCCAGCGCCGCGGATTTTGGTGACGATGGTGCTGAAATCTTTCTCGCCACGGGTCAGGCCTTCATACAGCACCGGCTTCACACCGCGTTTTTCCAGCTGGGCCTTGGTAGCGTCCGCCAGGCCTTGGCCGTAGGTGTCCTTGTCGTGCAGGACCACGACTTTCTTGCCCTTGAGCACGTCGACGATGTAGTCGCCGGCCACGATGCCTTGCTGGTCGTCACGCCCGCACATACGGAACATGGCACTCAGGCCGCGCTCGGTAACAGCCGGGTTGGTGGAGCCTGGAGTGATCGCGATGATGCCCGCTTCGTCGTAGATCTCCGAAGCCGGGATGGTCGAGGAGGAGCAGAAGTGACCGACTACGCCAGCAACTTTCTGGTTGGTCAGGTCCTTGGCGACCGTCACAGCCTGTTTCGGTTCGCAGGCGTCATCGCCCTTGACCAGTACGATTTTTTCCCCGTTTACGCCGCCCGCTGCGTTGACCGCATCGGCCGCAGCCTGTGCACCCTTCATGTACTGTTCGCCAAATGCCGCGTTGGCGCCCGTCATTGGTCCCGCCACACCGATTTTCACATCAGCCTGTGCAAACGCAGAAACACCCAACGCAGTTGCCACTGCGAGGGCCAAAAAGCCTTTTTTGTAAAACGTCTGGGACATGAGGTGGTGCTCCAAGGTTTTTTTTTAGTTGGCACTGCGACTTCCTGAATGCTCAGAGCAAGGGCCGTGCCATCGGTTTTTTATTCTGAAAAAAGTCGCTGCTTTATTGTTATTTCGACTGTTTCGATCCCATTTTCATTGGGCGTGCAACCGTCTAAACCGCGGAAGGTGAAACCATTTATTTTTAAAGGCGCAACCCGAGCGCGCCATCATTGCAACCGCGGCGCCAAACGACGTGCAACCAGCCTGTAACAACGTGCGTCACCGAAGTGCACACTGCTGGTGCGCAACTGCTACAACCCGCACCTTTTACAGGCTAGCCGCTGCGCGAAAAAGCGCCGCTTCCAGCAACAAATTTCAACAATCAAATAACGATCCGCAGGCACTGGCCTGCGTGATACAGCGAGAATCCGGCCTCGTACAAACAGCTGCGTAACCCCACGCCCGCCAATGGCTGCATGGGCGCAAAGGGAATCGGCAGCGCTTGAGGGTTTCCGTTACACAGATAATCGGCAAAGGCTTTGCCGACGACAGTGCCAGTAGTGACGCCCCGGCCGTTGTAACCGGTGACTGCCACTAAACCGGGCGCCGGCTCGAACAAACGCATCAAATGATCGGGGGTGAAGGCGATGCAACCGGTCCAGGTGCATTCCCATTCCACCGGTTTGAGATAAGGAAAGTAATGCTGCTGAACCCGGTCGGCCCAGGCTTTGAGGAACCAGGTCGGTTTCTGATTGCCATTGCCGAGACTGCCGAGCAGCAGACGGCCATCCTTATCGCGACGAACACTGCTGAGGACCTGGCGGGTGTCCCAGGAACCCTGGCCACCGGGGAGAATTTGCTGTGCAGCCTCTTCGGTCAGCGGGACCGAGGCCACTTGATAGTAATAACCGGGGAAGAAGTTGCGCCGTAATTCCGTCCAGTCACCTTCGGTGTAAGCGTTAGAAGCAATCACGACTTGCTCGGCAAGCACCGAACCCTGAGCGGTTTGTACCGACCAGCGCTGGCCCTGACGTTCGAGCCGGGTCACCGGGGAATGATCGAACAACTGACCGCCGAGGCCGATGGCCGCTTTGGCCAGCCCCGTTGTGTAAGCCATTGGGTTGATCGTGCCTGCACGCCGATCGAGCAGTGCGGCGGCGATCTTTTTGGTGCCCGTCGCTTGTTCGCAGGCTTGACCGGTCAGCAGTTCAACCGGCGCGCCGCGACGTTTCCATTGTTCTTCACGACTGCGCAAGTCCGCTTCGCCACGGGCGTTGTGCGCCATGTGCAACGTGCCTTCGCGACGCAGTTGGCAATCGATGTTGTATTTGTCGACCAGGCTGAACACCAGGGACGGCGCCGCACCGAGCATGCGGTTGAGCTGACTGCCGACCGCCTCGCCAAACCCGGCTTCGATCTCGTCCGGTGGAATCCACATCCCGGCATTGACCAGCCCGACGTTGCGCCCCGATCCGCCATGACCGGAGCGATGGGCTTCCAGTACACAGACGCTTTTGCCTTTTTCCAGCAGATGCACCGCCGCCGACAGACCGGTGAAACCAGCGCCGATGACGCAGACATCCACCCTGACTTCGCCCTGGAGCAACCCGTTGTCAGGCCTTTGCGGCGTCAGTTTTTCCCACAGACACTCTTCGCGTAACGGCATTGCCAGACTCCAACAGAAACCTAACCAACCCTCGTTGTGCAGAGGCCGCCAAAAGATCGCAGCCTGCGGCAGCTCCTACAAAACCGCAGCCAGGCACAACCCCGTAGGAGCTGCCGAAGGCTGCGATCTTTTCAGGCACACCAATTTTCTATCAGTCGAACGTAATGCCCTGAGCCAACGGCAACTCCAGCGAATAGTTCACGGTATTCGTCTGACGGCGCATGTAGCCGCGCCATGCATCGGAACCGGATTCACGACCACCGCCCGTTTCTTTCTCACCGCCAAACGCCCCGCCGATTTCCGCGCCGCTCGGGCCGATGTTGACGTTGGCGATGCCGCAGTCACTGCCCACCGCCGACATGAACTGCTCGGCTTCACGCACGTCAGTGGTGAAGATGCACGAGGACAAGCCTTGTGGCACGGCGTTGTTCAGGCGCAGCGCTTCGGCGAAATCCGTGTAACCGACCACGTACAGAATCGGCGCGAAGGTTTCGTGGCAAACCACATCACTCTGCTCCGGCATTTCGACGATGGCCGGCGAGACGTAATAAGCGTTAGGGAATTTGTCTTCCAGTTGACGCTTGCCGCCGAACACCCGGCCGCCTTCGCTCAAGGCCTGCTCAAGCGCGTCCTGCATGTTTTCGAAGCTGTGTTTGTCGATCAGCGGACCGATCAGATTGCCTTCCAGCGGGTTGCCGATACGCACTTTGGAGTAAGCGGCTTTCAGGCGGGTGACGATTTCCTCTTTCACCGATTCATGGGCAATCAGGCGACGCAGGGTGGTGCAACGCTGACCGGCGGTGCCGACGGCGCTGAACAGGATGGCTCGTACGGCCATGTCCAGGTCGGCGCTTGGGCCGAGGATCATTGCGTTGTTGCCGCCCAGTTCCAGAATGCTGCGAGCGAAACGTGCAGCGATTTTCGGTGCCACTTCGCGGCCCATGCGGGTGCTGCCGGTGGCGCTGATCAGCGCCACACGCGGGTCATCGACCAGGGCTTCGCCGGCATCGCGACCGCCGATGATGACTTGGCTCAGGTGTGGAGGCGCATCGCTGAAGTTCTTCAGTACGCGGTCGAACAGCGCCTGGCAGGCCAGGGCGGTCAGCGGGGTTTTCTCCGACGGTTTCCAGATCACCGGGTTACCACACACCAGCGCCAGCGCGGTGTTCCAGGCCCAGACCGCAACCGGGAAGTTGAACGCACTGATGACGCCAACGACGCCCAGCGGGTGCCAGGTTTCGCGCATGTGGTGGCCAGGACGCTCGGAAGCGATGGTCAAACCGTACAGCTGACGGGACAGGCCGACGGCGAAATCGCAGATATCGATCATTTCCTGAACTTCACCCAGGCCTTCCTGAGTGATCTTGCCGGCTTCCCAGGACACCAGCTCGCCGAGGTCGGCCTTGTATTCGCGCAAGATGTCGCCCAGTTGGCGGACCAGTTCGCCGCGGCGCGGCGCCGGGACCTTGCGCCACAATTCGAACGCATGATCTGCACGACTGATGTGCTGCTCGACTTCAGCGGCGCCTTCCCAGTTCACGGCGGCGATCTGGCTGCCATCGATCGGCGAATGCACCGGCACTTTGCCGTTCTGGTACAGGGCCGGGTTCACACCAAGACGATCAAGCAATGCGGCAACCATGGGTCACTCCTCAAGCGAAAAACAGAAAACGTGCAGCCGGATTAATTCGGCTGGTGAGGCCTGTAGTTTTAGCGCTCCCGACGTTACCCAACAAACGACCTTTAAGAGAGATATCATTCCGTTTATTCATGCTGCGAATTGCTAGTAAGAAAGAAACAAGAAAAAGGACAACCAATGCTGAATAAACGCTACTTGCCGTCGATCACCGCGCTGCAGTGTTTTGAGGCCGTAACCCGGCATTTGAGCTTCACCCGGGCGGCTGAAGAGCTGAACCTGACCCAGAGCGCCGTCAGTAAACAGGTCGCGCAACTCGAAGAATTGTTGCAGCACCTGTTGTTCCGCCGGGTGCGCCGACGCCTGCAAATGACCCCGGCCGGTGACTTGTACCTGGTGGAGGTAAGAAAAATCCTCACGCAGGTCGAGATGTCGACCCACTACCTGCGCTCCTACGGCGGTGAAACCGAAGTCCTGCGCGTCTCGACGCCTCCGACCTTCGGCGCGCGCTGGCTAGTGCCCCGCTTGAAAGGCTGGCGCCTGCGCCATCCCTCGATCCATCTGGACCTGTGCAGCGAACAGGAAGCCGACGATCTTTTGCAAGGTCGCAGCGACCTGGCGTTCTACTTCGGCCAGGGCTCACGCCCCGGCACTGAATGCCTGAAGCTGTTCGGCGAAGAGCTGGTGCCAGTCTGCGCACCGGGCAGCCTGCCGAACACGCCGTTCACCGATCCTACGCAACTCACCGACCTGGTCCTGCTGCAAAACGCCTCCCGCCCCCAGGCCTGGCACGACTGGTTCGATAGTCAGGGCTACCACACCGAACACAGCTATCACGGCCCGCGTTTTGAAACCTTTTACATGTGCATCCGCGCAGCCCAGGTCGGCTGCGGTGTGGCGCTGTTACCGCGGTTTCTGGTGGAAGAGGAATTGGCCGACGGCAAACTGGTCATACCCTGGCAGCACGCGATGCCCAGCACCGATGCCTACTACCTGGCGTATCCGGAGCATTCGGCGGAAGTGCCGAAAGTGCGGGATTTTGTGAAGTGGATGCTGGAGCAGATTGATAGCCCGGATGCCTCGCCGCATTGAAGCTTCACACCATCTCTGTGGTGAAGGGCTGGCCCCGCTGAGTCGACCCTATGAGCCAGCAACCCGGGTTGTAAGGCTCATAGTGGCGTCACGCAATACCAAAGAGGCCGTCGACGATTTTGGTTTGAGCGAGGCGCCCGCGCAGGTCTTGATCAATGGAGGGATCATCCATTCTGTACAGGCGCACCTTGCGATACGCATTGATTCGATTGATCTCACGCCCCAGATACTCCCAAACCACCCGCGAACATGCCGGAGTGCGATGGTCGGCCGCCGAAACACCCATCTTCAAGCCATTGAGTCGAATAATCCGGCTTTTGTAGTTAGGAATAAGAATGGTCTGACTGATCTCGTTTGACGTCAGCGACTCATAGTCGAGCAGGAACAAGCGATCCTGTAGATAGTAGGCAACCCCAACGTAGCGATACCGCTCAAACGTCCCCTCTGCCCCACCAATCTGTATCCGCTCATTTCGTTCATACACGAAATGTTGGCCCTCCTCCCTTATGTGCACCAATGAACACAGAATGCAACCTGGCTCTGTCATCGCGTAGTAGTACTCGTAGTAATAACCACAATAGGCCCTGAGCTGCGGCGAAGAGTGTCTGCGAAGGTGATCAAGCATGCGCTGAGGCGCCGCCGCCTCGTCCGAGGGTTTGATTTTCTTGGCTTTAACGCCAATGAGCGTGATGAATTGTTCCGTCGGCAAATATATCTCGTACTCTTCAACGCCAAAAAAATCACAGATCCGTTTAAGGTTAAACGGTGTCGGAAGACTATTTCCACTCAAGTACTTATTGAATTGCCCGCGATTAATAAGAAGTTTCCTACAAACCTCCGCGATAGATCGGTAGTGACTGCATAGCTGCCTTAAGTTAGCCGGGAAAAAATCACGCATATCAGCTCATCACAATAGTGCTAGAAGGCTCAAACATAGCAGCAACTCGCATCATTTTTAAGCAAGTCGCGAAATTGCACTCAGCGATACGATAACCGGATATTACGAGCCTTGAGGTTTTCTCAAGACAGCCAACAAAAGCCGAACAATTCGCCACTACTCTAAAAACAGCAGGGAGCACTCAATGCTTGAAGTCATTAATGACTTTCTCTCCGGAAAAATCCTTATCCCATTGGTCCTTGGTTTGGGAGGCTACTTCACCATCCGATCAAGATTTGTCCAGTTCAGGTATTTTTTTCACATGCTATCGGTATTGCGCGGCAGTTGGCGCACCGGCAATCATCATCTGAGCTCATTACAGGCATTAACCCTCAGCCTCGCAGGTCGAGTCGGGACGGGCAACATCGTTGGTGTAGGCATCGCCGTGAGCATGGGCGGGCCAGGGGCCGTGTTCTGGATGTGGATGACCGCGCTCCTGGGCATGTCGAGCAGTTTTTTCGAATGCGCTCTTGGACAACTCTACAAACGAAGCGACGGAAACGGCCTTTATCGTGGTGGTCCATCCTGGTACATCCAGCATGGTCTGGGTAAACGCTGGTTAGGGATGATTGCCTCGCTCCTGTTGTTGGTGACCTTCGGTTTTGCAATCAATGGCCTGGAGGCTCATGCCGTATCGCACTCGCTTAAGGATGCTTTCGACATTTCGACCACTGGGTCGGGGTTGGCATTGTCGGTGATGCTGGCTGTTGTATTTGTGGGGGGGATCAAACGAATAGCAGCTGTCGCCGACCTGCTGGTACCGCTTAAAGTTCTCGCCTACGTCGGGGTCACGCTCTATGTAATTGTCCTGCAATCGGAGCAGGTGCCCTCGGTGTTAATGACCATCGTCAAGAGCGCGTTCGGCCTGGATCAAGCGTTCGGCGGACTGCTCGGCACTGCAATAATCATGGGTGTGAGGCGCGGTGTGTTTTCCAATGAAGCCGGTTTGGGAAGCGCGCCTAACGTTGCTTCGGTGGCCAAGGTCGAACACCCGATAAGCCAAGGTGTGGTGCAATCACTGAGCGTCTTCATCGATACCTTCGTCATCTGCACCTGCACAGCATTGGTCATCCTGTTATCTGGTTTCTATACACCCGGCTTCGAAGGCGACGGCATTGCGCTTGCACAAAACTCGCTGGCAGCCATCGTTGGCGAGTGGGGTCGAATGTTTATTAGCGTGGCGCTGACATTATTTGTATTTACCGCAATGCTCTATAACTACTACTTGGGTGAAAACAGCTTGCGGTTCATGTTCGGCGAGCCCCGAAAAACCTTGATCATCTACCGTGTACTGGTCTTGGCGCTGGTGTTCTGGGGCTCGATTGAAGACCTTTCCACCGTACTCGCATTTGCCGACATCACCATGACACTGCTTGCCTTCGTCAACCTTATAGCCATGGCCTTGCTGTTTAACATCGGCATACGCATCTTGTACGACTATGACGAGCAACGTCGCGCAGGAATCAAGAATCCAGTGTTCGACTCCAGCAAGTTCAAGGATCTGGATCTCGATTTTAGGGCCTGGCCAGCGAAAGAGAATGACCCGAACACGTTAAAGCATCCTGCCCACCTTTCTCGTAACTGCACATATCCGCAATCGGCATAAATGAAGAACCCTGAGCCATTGCGAACTCGCAACGGCTCAGCAGCGAAACCAACAACAATTAGTTGTCATATATAAACAATAGACACCACTATCCAAACACGATTAAAAACTCTTAAGGAGCTTGTTAATGAATCGTTACCACCCTCTTAAATCCAACACCTCCGAAGTCCCGGTACTTTGTATAGATACACACATAACTCCAAATCACCTCTTTGAAAATGCCTGTTTCAGGATTCGAACCGCTACCAGTCTTTTAGAAACACTCACCTCAGTAACCATAAAGCATACCGCCGACATTGATCTTTACCGGCTAATACTTCCAGCTTATTTATTACTGCAGGATGGTGTCGACACACTGGAACAAATCACCTTAAAGGCGGAGTGAAATCATGGCCACCCCTGCAACTAATGAAATGCTTAAGGCTGCAATGAGAAAAGCAATTGAAACCGGCCTTATCCCTAGTTACTCGCACCTTGATGGATATTTAAGAAGCTGGGAAAGCCTTGCGTTGGTCGTCCAAGCCGCGGTTGACGCTACCCCGATAGTTGAGCCCCCTCCGAATTGTTCAAACAAGTGCTGTCGAGGGTTGCCACTCTCCCGTTTTCGTTCCAAGTGAATGGAAGGCGTTACGATGCTCCCGAAAAAATCGCAGCCTTCGACAGCCCATGAAATCTGCGAGAAATCGATGCTACTGCAAAAAAGGCTGGCAAACCGGGCCACTGATATGCGCCACTAGCCCCATTCATTGAAACAGCTGCAACGTCGCTGCCACGGGCCGCGGCCAGCCTGGAGAACCCCGTTATGAGCGAGAGCGTGTTTGGCGATCGCATCGTGCAGAACCTGCTCGACACCGACTTCTACAAACTGACGATGATGCAGGCGGTGCTGCACAACTACCCGAACGTGGAAGTCGAATGGGAATTTCGCTGCCGTAACAGTGAAGATTTGCGCCCGTACCTGGCGGAAATCCGCTTCCAGATCGAGCGCCTCGCCGAGTTGAGCCTGAGCGCTGACCAGTTGAGTTTCATGGAGCGCATCAGCTTCATGAAGCCGGATTTCCTGCGTTTTCTCGGGTTGTTCCGCTTCAATCTGCGCTACGTCCACACCGGTATCGAAAACGGCGAGCTGTTCATCCGCCTGCGCGGGCCATGGCTGCACGTGATCCTGTTCGAAGTACCGCTGCTGTCCATCGTCAGCGAAGTGCGCAACCGCTATCGCTACCGTGAAGTCGTCCTGGAACAGGCGCGCGAGCAGCTCTACCGCAAGTTCGACTGGCTGACTGCCAACGCCAGCGCGGAGGAACTGTCCGAATTGCAGGTCGCCGATTTCGGCACTCGTCGTCGCTTCTCGTACCGCGTGCAGGAAGAAGTGGTGAACGTGCTCAAGCACGATTTCCCCGGTCGTTTTGTCGGCACTAGCAACGTGCACCTTTCACGTGAGCTGGACATGAAGCCGTTGGGCACCATGGCCCACGAATGGATCATGGCCCACCAGCAACTCGGCCCGCGGCTGATCGACAGTCAAATTGCCGCCCTCGATTGCTGGGTCCGCGAGTACCGCGGTCTGCTGGGGATCGCCCTCACCGACTGCATCACCACCGATGCCTTTCTCGGCGATTTCGACCTGTACTTCGCCAAGCTGTTTGACGGCTTGCGCCATGATTCCGGTGATCCGGTGCTCTGGGCGGAAAAGGCCATTGCCCATTACCACAAGCTCGGCATCGACCCGATGAGCAAAACGCTGGTGTTCTCCGACAGCCTGACGCTGCCAAAATCCCTGGAGATTTTTCGGGCGTTGCGCGGTCGGATCAATGTCAGCTTTGGCATCGGCACCAACCTGACGTGCGATATTCCGGGTGTTGAACCGATGAGCATCGTGCTTAAAATGGCCGCCTGCAACGGTCAGCCCGTGGCAAAGATTTCCGATGAGCCTGGCAAGACTCACTGCAAAGACCCGAATTTTGTCGCCTATTTGCGACACGTTTTCAAAGTACCTGCCGCCCTTTCCAGTACATCTAGCATTTCTAGCAAGGAGTGAATTCATGCAAGCCGAACAGCGTGAGATTGCTGAACAGCTCAAGGTCCAGCCGCCGTTCGCCGACCAGGCCGCCCTCGAGGCTGAAGTCACCCGGCGGATCATCTTCATCCAGGACTGCCTGGTCAATTCCGGGCTCAAGACCCTGGTGCTCGGCATCAGCGGTGGCGTCGACTCCCTGACCGCCGGCCTGCTTGCCCAGCGTGCGATGCGCGAACTGCGCACCCGCACAGGCGACAACAGCTACAAATTCATCGCCGTGCGCCTGCCGTACGAAACCCAGTTCGACGAACACGACGCCCAGGCTTCGGTGGATTTCATCGCCCCGGACGAGCGCCACACCGTGAACATCGGCCCGGCAGTCAAATCCCTGGCCAGTGAAGTCGCCGCCTTCGAAGGCAAGCACGCGGTCTCGGTGGATTTCGTGCTCGGCAACACCAAGGCGCGGATGCGCATGGTCGCCCAATACACCATCGCCGGCGCGGCACACGGCCTGGTGATCGGTACCGACCACGCGGCGGAAGCGGTGATGGGTTTCTTCACCAAGTTCGGTGACGGCGCTTGCGATCTGGCGCCATTGAGCGGCCTGGTGAAAAACCAGGTCCGGGACATCGCCCGCAGCTTCGGCGCGCCGGAGTCGCTGGTGGAAAAAATCCCGACGGCCGACCTTGAAGACCTGTCGCCCGGCAAACCGGACGAAGCGTCCCACGGCGTGACCTATGCCGAGATCGACGCGTTTTTGCATGGCGAGCCGGTGCGTGAGGAAGCGTTCAAGATCATTTGTGACACGTATAAAAAGACTCATCACAAGCGAGTGATGCCGTTCGCGCCGTAATTTCCGAGGCGTCTATGCCGACGCCATCGCGAGCAAGCTCGCTCCCACATGGGTTCTGTGAGCGACACAAGACCTGTGGGAGCGAGCTTGCTCGCGATGAACGATGATGCGGTCCAGCGTCAGGCACAAAAAAAGCGTCCCAAGTGGACGCTTTTTTTATGCGTTCGATTCGATTACTTCAGGGTAACCGTGCCTTTCATCATCGAGATGTGGCCTGGGAACGAGCAAAAGAAACCGTACTTCTCAGCAGCATCGAGCTTCGACACGTCGAAGGTCACCGAGTCGGTTTCCTTGGCGCCGATGATTTTGGTGTGGGCGATGATGCGTGCGTCGCCTTCCGGCAGGTAGTTCTTGTCGATTCCGGCCGCCAGGCCTGCGGTGGCGATCGGCTGCATATCAGCCTCTTTACTCAGCACCCAGTTATGGCCCATGACGTTTTTCGGCAGGTTGCCGGAGTGTTTCAGCTCCACGGTGAACGTCTTGCAGCTCTTGTCGATGCTGATTTCCTTGGTGTCGAAGGACATTTGATCAGTCGAGTCGACAGTGACCTTGCATTCGGCAGCCATCAATTGGCTGCTGGCCAGTGTCAGCAGGGATACCGCAACAAGTTTGGCAAACATGGTGAATCTCCAAGGCAGGGTTAACAAAAGTGCGAATGGACAGAAGACTGCCTGAAAACCTCGCAAGTTCCTATGACCTGAATCAAAAATTGTATACAACTTTCGGGCTATGACACCTATCGAAACAATCTACCAGCCAGACGTCTGGGGCAGCCCTATCATCAGGTCGTCCTCACCCATTTGGAGCGTCAGTCATGTCCCTTAACAGCCTGTTGCGCAGTTTGCTTGCCGCCTACGCCTGTGGCGCCAGCGGAACCTGTGAAACACCTGAACGCGAAGTGTAGACCTTGGAACGCCGCGTGCCTGCCTTTACTCTGTGGCCATCCTGACCATGGAGTAAGGCATGTCTTTAGCGTCCGTTTGTGTATTTTGCGGTGCCAGCACTGGCACCAACCCGGCTTATCGTGAAGCGGCTGTCGCCCTGGGGCGAGCATTGGCCGAGCGTAAGCTGACTCTGGTCTATGGCGGCGGCGCCGTCGGGCTGATGGGAATCGTCGCTGATGCTGCGCTGGCGGCCGGCGGTGAAGTGATCGGGATCATCCCGCAAAGCCTCAAAGACAAGGAAATCGGCCACAGCGGCCTGACCCGTCTGGAAGTGGTCGACGGCATGCATGCGCGCAAGGCGCGGATGGCCGAGCTCAGTGACGCCTTTATCGCCCTGCCCGGCGGCTTGGGCACGCTGGAAGAACTGTTCGAAGTCTGGACCTGGGGCCAGCTCGGCTACCACGGCAAACCGCTGGGGCTGCTGGAAGTGAACGGTTTCTACAGCAAGTTGACGTCTTTTCTCGATCATATCGTCGGCGAAGGCTTCGTTCGTGAACCGCACCGTGACATGCTGCAAGTGAGCGAATCGCCACAAACCTTGCTCGATGCACTGGACACCTGGCAACCCTCGGTACTGCCAAAATGGGCCGAGCAAAAACCCAGCTAACGGCTGGGCATCGATACAGGGCAGAATACGCGCCGCTCAACCTCACCTTCGACCCCAGAGGATCGCCCATGGCTAAACCCAATTATTCCTTCGCCAAACGTCAGAGAGACTTGGCCAAGGAGCAGAAGAAAGAGGAAAAGCTTCAGCGCAAGAAAGCTACAGCTGAAGAAGAAGCCGCCGCACTGAACCCGGATGCAGAAGGTGAAGTGGCCGCAGAAGACGATGTTGAAGCACCGAAAGATCAGGCGCCCGACGCCTGAGACCCTCAGGGCCCGATGATCTGATCAGGCCCACCGGATCTGTGTCCAGGGTCAGCAGTCACTTTGCTGACCCTCACAGTCCCATCTGAAATGCCCCCTCCAGAACTGACTTGCACATTCCCATGTGGGAGCGAGCCTGCTCGCGATGACGGCGGTACATTTAGCAATTATTTGACTGATACACCGCTATCGTCGGAACACCGCCCGGAGCAAGCTCGTTCCCACAGGGGATCTTCGTTACTCCAATGGCATCACGGTGACTCTAACCTCGGGATCATGACTGCCGCCCCCCAGAATCACCCCACGCAACGGCGAGACATCGGAAAAATCCCGGCCCCAGGCCAAGGTGATGTGTTCCAGCGCCGGCTGCACGTTGTTGGTCGGGTCGAAATCCACCCAACCGAGCACCGGGCAAAACACTGAAACCCAGGCATGGGACGCATCGGCGCCGATCAGTCGCGGCTGGCCCGGTGGTGGCTGGGTCAGCAAATAACCACTGATGTAGCGTGCCGCCAAACCCCGCGAGCGTACGCAGGCGAGCATCAGGTGAGCGAAGTCCTGACAAACACCGCGCCGGCGCTCCAGCACTTCCACCAGCGGCGTCGCCACTTGGGTCGCTTCAGCGTCGAAGGTGAATTCGCTGAAAATCTTCTCCATCAGCGCCTGAACACCCAACAGCAGCGGCCGACCCGGTGGAAAACAGCTTTCGGAGAACTCGACGAAGTTGCGCTTTAAATGCACGTAGGGTGATTCGAACCGGTAACGACACGCTTCCAGCAATTCAGTGGAAAGCGGCTGACTGCTGTAGGTCAGCGCGTTGCGGGTTTCTTCCCACGCGGGAGATTGATTGAAATCCAGCGCAGGCCGGGCCAGCACTTCGACGGTGAGCCGGGCGTTGACCAGCAATTCATCGTGCGGCCGCTCGAACGCCAACCGGGTCAGCGGATTACCGAACACATCCAGCTCATCGCGGCGGGTCGTCGGGTCGGGACTGATCTGCAGTTGCTGCTCGGTGCAGCGCTGCCAGGCACACGACCGCGGCCACAGGTGCGCAAGCTGCTGAGCCAGAGAGACCGGGCTGTCGTAGTGATAATGGGTGTCGTGGAGAATCTGGTAATGGGCGCTCATCAGACGGACACCGTGCGCTGGCTGACGTCATCGACGTGGGCGAAATGGCGCAAGGCCAGACGATCCGACACTTGCCCACTGGCGTCGGCGATCTCTTGCAACAGGTCGGCCAACCCCTCAATGGCTGCCCGAACGCTGGCTTCGCCGAACAGCGAGTTCTCCAGGCATCCCAGATCGAACTGTGCCAGGCGTTCCACCAACTGCGGCAAGCCCGCTTCGCGAGGCACGCCAAAGTCGTCATTCAAGCGTTTCAAGGTTCGAGTCACCAGTTTCAACTGAAACAGCACGGCGTGGGGGTTCTGCTCGTCGAGCAGCAACAGGTCGAGCACCGGGATCAGTTGCGCCACCGCCAGATACCGCGAACGGTAAGTGATGCTGCTGTTGCCCAGCTCCAGCAGCCACTCCAGTCCGGCCTGATCGAAAGCGCCGGTACCGCGCAGAAACGCCGCCAGGCTGGCGCTGAGAAACTGCAGACGCTCGATCCGGCGGCCGATCATCAGGAAGCGCCAGCCTTCGTCCCGGGTCATGTCGTCGAGGGCGAAACCGGATAACGCCGCCAGGGACATCACCAGACGGTTGAGGAAGTCCAGCAATTCGCCGAAATCCGGCTCTTCGGCTTCCAGCTCCATGGCTTCACGCTGCAGCTCCACCAGCGCTTGCCAGTTTTCCCGCGATAGCTTGCCGCGCACCTGCGAGGCCGCCCACTGCAAACGTTGCAGGTTGGAGCGCAGGCTGAACGACCAATCGTCGCCGAGCAATGCCGCCATTAAACGCTCCGGCAACTCGCCTTCATCGGGCAACAACATCAACCGTTCACCCAGATCGACCGCCGCCTCCAGGGCTTGCGGGTCATCGCCATCGACATAACGCGCCAGCATGATCCGCAGCAGCCGCGCGCTGTCATCACAGCGTTCGCAATAACGCCCGAACCAGAACAGGTTTTCCACCACTCGCGACGGCAGATACGGATCGCGTCTTACCAGGTCGTGCACACCGATCGTGCGCTGGGTTTTCCATTGCTCACCGCTCGGCGGGCGATCGCCCAACACCCAAGTGTCTTTGCTCGCGCCACCGCGTTGCATGGACACCACTTCGGCGTCAGCCTCGGCGGCAACGCGAGTGAGGCCGCCGGGCAGGACCCGATAACCCTCACGGCTGGCCACGGCGTACACACGCATGCCGATGGCCCGGGGTTGCAGATGACCGTCTTCAGCCTGCCAGATCGGGGCTTGCGAGAGCTGAGCCAATTCTTGCGCGACATAGGCATAAGGCCGGGCCTGCATGCGCCCGGCCAGCTCCTGACGCTGTTTTTCACTCAAATCGCGCCCAAATACTGGCGTGAAGCTCTGTGACGGGAACGCCGGTTTGATCAACAACTCCGGCAATTTTTCCAGGGCCTGAGCCAGCACCGGTGCTTCACCGCACCACCAGGTCGCGATGGAAGGCAGTATCAGTTCCTCGCCGAACAGGAATTGATTGATCCTCGGCAGGAAGCCCAACAATCCCGGCGACTCCAGCACGCCGCTGCCGAGGGCATTGGCCACCAGCACCCGCCCTCGGCGTACGGCTTCCAGCAATCCCGGCACGCCAAGCGCCGAGTCAGTGCGCAGCTCCAGCGGATCGCAGAAGTCATCGTCGAGCCGCCGCATGATCGCGTGGACCCGGCGCAGTCCGCTCAAGGTTTTCAGGTAGACCGTGGCATCCCGGACGGTCAGGTCGCCGCCCTCTACCAGCGGATAACCGAGCTGGCGCGCCAGATAGAGGTGTTCGAAATAGCTTTCGTTAAAACGTCCCGGTGTGAGCAGCACGATCAGCGGCGCTTCGTCATCACTCGGCGCCTGACGGGCCAGGGTTTCCTGAAGCGTGCGGAAGAACCCGGCCAGGTGCTGCACTTTCAAATCGCGGTACAGCTCGGGAAAGGCCCGGGACACGATGGTGCGGTTTTCCAGGGCGTAACCGGCACCGGATGGCGCTTGCGTCCGGTCCGCCGTGACCCACCAGCGACCGTCGGGCGTACGTGCCAGATCAACGGCGTACAGATGCAGAAAAGCCCCGTCGGGTGGCGTGATGCCCTGACAGGGCCAGAGGAAGTTGTTGTGACCGAATACCAGTTCAGCAGGCAGCAGACCCTCAGCGATCAAGCGTTGCGGGCCGTACAAATCTGCCAGCACCGCATTGAGCAAGCGTGCCCGCTGGGCGATCCCGGCTGACAACTGCTGCCATTCATCCGCCGCAATCACGTGCGGTAGCAAATCGAGTTCCCACGGCCGATCGGCACCCTTAGGGTCGGCGTAGACGTTGTAAGTCACGCCGTTTTCCTGGATCTGCCGGGTCAGCAGCGCCTGACGCTGCACCAATTGCGTTGGTGTGCTGCGTTGCAATTGGTCGAACAACCGACGCCAATGCGGACGCACGGCGCCGCTGTCGTCGAGCAGTTCATGATAAGTGCCCGCCGTCAGCGGGTAGCGGTCAAGCAGGTCAGGCATGGAAAGCTCGGCAGACAGCAAAGAACGGTCAGACTAACGCAGGCTCATGACGCTCGGATATACGAAAAGTCCGAGCGTCGCGTACGGTTTAGAAGCGTCGTAAATCGAGAGTCATCGGTAGCTCGTCGTTCACTTCCACATTCGGTATAGGAAGTTTCCCTGGGCTGTGTCCGATGCGGAAGAACCGCGCCATTCGCCGGCTCTCCGCCTCATTGGCGTTCACCGGCAAGCTGTCGTAGTTGCGCCCGCCCGGATGGGCGACGTGGTACTGACAGCCACCCAGCGAACGCTGCATCCAGGTGTCGAGCAAGTCGAACACCAACGGCGCGTGGACCGGGATGGTCGGCTGCAGGCAGTTGGCCGGTTGCCAGGCGCGGAAGCGCACACCGGCCACAAATTCGCCGACCCGTCCGGTGGGTTGCAATGGCACCGGGATGCCATTGCAGGTCAGAAGATAACGCTGCGGCGCCAAGCCCGTGAGTTTGACCTGCAAGCGTTCCAGCGACGAATCCACATAACGCACCGTACCGCCGACTGCGCCTTCCTCGCCCAGCACATGCCAGGGCTCCAGCGCCTGACGCAACTCCAGTTCGATCCCGCTGACGGCGTAATCGCCGACCTTGGGAAACCGGAATTCCAGATGCGCTGCGAACCACTCCGCACGCACGGGATAACCGGCGGCATTGAGGTCGACGATGACGTCGGCGAAGTCCTGTTCGATAAAGTGCGGCAACAGGAAACGATCGTGCAGCTCAGTGCCCCAGCGTGCCAGTTTCGGCGGCGCATAAGGCTCACGCCAGAACCGAGCGACCAGCGCCCGCAGCAACAATTGCTGCGCCAGGCTCATGCGCGCATGAGGTGGCATTTCAAAGGCGCGCAACTCGAGCAATCCAAGGCGACCGGTAGCGCCGTCCGGGGAATACAGTTTGTCGATGCAAAACTCGGCACGATGAGTGTTGCCGGTCACGTCGATCAGCAGGTTGCGCAGCAGCCGATCCACCAGCCACGGCGCGCACTCCTCGCCCGGCTCAGGCATCTGGGCGAAGGCGATTTCCAGTTCATACAACGCATCATTACGCGCCTCATCAACCCGTGGCGCCTGAGACGTCGGGCCGATGAACAATCCGGAAAACAGGTAGGACAAGGACGGGTGGTTATGCCAGTAGCTGATCAGGCTGCGCAGCAGATCGGGGCGCCGGAGAAACGGTGAGTCAGCCGGTGTCGCGCCACCCAGTACGAAATGGTTACCGCCGCCGGTGCCGGTGTGCCGGCCATCGATCATGAATTTCTCGGTGGTCAGTCGGGTCTGGCGTGCCTCTTCGTAAAGAAATTCGGTGCGCTCGACCAATTCATCCCACGTGGCAGACGGCTGCACGTTGACCTCGATCACCCCCGGATCGGGCGTGATGCGGAAGTTGCTCAGCCGCGGATCGCTCGGCGGCTCATAGCCTTCCAGCAACACCGGGCAATGCAATTCCTCGGCGGTGGCTTCGATGGCACTGACCAGTTCCAGATAATCCTCGACCCGTTCCAGCGGCGGCATGAACAGGTACAACCGCCCTTCTCGCGCTTCGGCGCAGAACGCCGTGCGGGTCAACCAGTCGGCGGATTCGTCGATCTTCGGCGTGCGTTCATCAGCAACCGCAGGCTCGCCTTGGCTCTGAAGTTGTGCAGTGTCGGGCAGCGCAGGGAAATCCTGATTCGGGTCCACAGGATGAATGAACGGGTACTCCGCCGCTTTCACCCAAGGCTGCGAGCCGAGCGGCAAGCGATAGCCCAGCGGCGAATCCCCTGGCACCAATCGACAATGCTCATCGCGCAGATACCAGCGGCCGCTTTGCCACTGATCACCCTTGGCGGTGCGCGCCAGCGGCAGGACCTGACCGATAACCTTGTCCAGCCCCTGGCTGAAGACTTTACGCAGGCGCGCACGCTCCAGAGGTTCTTCAAGACGTGAGTCTTCGGCGCTGACGTTCTGCGGCAACGTGCCTTCGCGCCAGAGGTAATAGAAATTGTCTTCGTAGGCGGGAAATACAAAGCGTGTCGGAATTTTCAGGCGTTCGGCGACGCTGGCCAGAAAACGACCGGCCAGCTCGCCATTGGCACCGTAGTCTTGCTGCTCATCGGCAATCAGCGCGCTGTTGTGCCAGATCGGCACATCGTCGCGGCGCCAATAGCAGTTCAGCGACCAGCGCGGCAATTGCTCGCCGGGGTACCACTTGCCCTGACCGAAATGCACCAGACCATCGGGTGCGTAGTGCTTGCGCATGCGCTGGAACAGTTCGGCGGATAGGCGCCGCTTGTCTGGCCCAAGTGCCGCCGTGTTCCACTCGGCGCCGTCCGGATCGTCGATGGAAACAAACGTCGGTTCGCCGCCCATGGTCAGGCGTACGTCACCCTCGAGCAGGTCGGCATCGATCTGCCGACCCAACGCCTGGATCGCCAGCCACTGGTCTTCGGTGTAGGGCTTCGTTACCCGCGGTGCTTCCCAAATCCGCTCCACCGACATTTCGTGGGTGAATTCGCACTCGCACGGTTCAACCAAGCCACTGATCGGTGCCGCAGAGCCCGGATCGGGACTACAGGCCAACGGAATGTGTCCTTCACCGGCAAACAGCCCTGACGTCGCGTCCAGGCCGATCCAGCCGGCACCGGGCAAATAGACCTCGCACCAGGCGTGCAGGTCGGTGAAGTCCACGTCAGTGCCCGACGGGCCATCAAGGCTTTTGACGTCGGCGGTCAGTTGAATCAGGTAGCCGGAGACGAAACGCGCCGCCAGACCGAGGTTGCGCAACAGCTGCACCAGCAACCACGCAGAGTCACGACAGGAACCGGAGGCATGCTCCAAGGTGTGTTCGGGCGTTTGCACGCCCGGCTCCATGCGAATCAGGTAGCCAATGTCTTCACTCAGGCGCTGATTGAGTGCGACGAGGAAATCCACACTGGGCAGTGGCGTGCGGTCAATGCCGTCCAGATAGGCCTTGAACTTCGGTGTCAGGGGCAAGGTTTCCAGGTACGGCGCCAGCTCCTTGCGCTCATCTGCGGCGTAGGTGAACGGAATCTTTTCCGCGTAAGGCTCAAGAAAGAAGTCGAACGGGTTGAAGACCGCCATCTCCGCCAGCAGATCGACTTCGATCCGCAGTTCATCGGTTTTCTCCGGGAACACCAACCGAGCCAGGTAATTGCCCTGGGGGTCCTGCTGCCAGTTGATGAAGTGCTGCTCGGGCGAGACTTTCAGCGCGTAGGACAGTATCCGCGTGCGACTGTGGGCAGCCGGGCGCAGGCGAACGATCTGCGGACCGAGCTCGACGGCGCGGTCGTAGCGGTAATGCGTGACGTGGTGCAATGCGACATGAATCGACACGGCGTGCCTCCTGCGAGCCTTAAGCGTTATCGAAAGCGCGCAAGACTTATGCCATCCAGCAGCGCTGGCGCTTTCTTCGGTTGCTTGAGGCAGTACAGCACCAAAATCGGGCGATGCGGGAAATTGGTTTGAGGCAGTTGCACGGAAATGTTGCGACCGGGAGCCGTCAGCCGGGTTTTGCGGCGGCGGTTCCGACGAAGAGGCCAGTTGCTGCAACCTACTTTCTGGCATTGACACAGGTTTTTGCTCTGCCAGAAACGCAAAACGCCAACCCGAAGGTTGGCGTTCTGTTATCAGCGGTCAACGTTTAGCGCGGTACAACCGGCTTACGCGTAGGCTTGGGCCCTTTGCCTTTAGCCGCGTCCTTGCGATCCTTGGCCGCCTGCTGATTGCGGGCGAACGCCGCAGCCTTGGCCTGTTCACGCTTGTCCCACGGATTGCCGCCATCACTGGCGCGCGGTGGCAAGCCCGTGTGCTGGGTCAGGATCTTGGTGGTCTTCTCACCCGCGACCTTGTGGCTGCCGGACGGTGTCGAGTTCTTGCGACGAGCGCTCTGGTAGCTGTCGGTCGCCGGCTGGTGCAGCGGGATCAACTGGGTCTTGCCCGGCCCGATCAGGTCGGCGCGGCCCATGCGGGTCAGCGCTTCACGCAGCATCGGCCAGCCTTTCGGGTCGTGATAACGCAGGAACGCCTTGTGCAGACGACGCTGCTCTTCGCTCTTGACGATGGTCACGGCGTCGCTCTTGTAAGTGACCTTACGCAGCGGGTTCTTGCCCGAGTGGTACATCGCGGTGGCGGTGGCCATCGGTGACGGGTAGAACGCTTGCACCTGGTCGGCACGGAAGCCGTTGCCCTTGAGCCACAGGGCCAGGTTCATCATGTCTTCGTCGGTGGTGCCCGGGTGAGCGGCGATGAAGTACGGAATCAGGTACTGCTCTTTCCCGGCTTCCTTGGAGTACTTCTCGAACATGCGCTTGAACTTGTCATAGCTGCCGATGCCCGGTTTCATCATCTGATTGAGCGGACCTTCCTCGGTGTGTTCCGGGGCGATCTTCAGGTAACCACCGACGTGGTGGGTCACCAGCTCTTTGACGTATTCCGGCGACTCGACCGCGAGGTCGTAGCGCAGACCGGAAGCGATCAGGATCTTCTTCACACCCGGCAAGGCACGGGCGCTGCGGTACAGCTGAATCAGCGACGAGTGATCGGTGTTCAGGTTCGGGCAAATGCCCGGGAACACGCACGAAGGCTTGCGGCACGCGGATTCGATTTCCGGGGTCTTGCAGGCGATGCGGTACATGTTCGCGGTCGGGCCACCGAGGTCGGAAATGACGCCGGTAAAGCCTGGAACCTTGTCGCGGATCTCTTCGATTTCGCGAATGATCGACTCTTCGGAGCGGTTCTGGATGATCCGGCCTTCGTGCTCGGTGATCGAACAGAAGGTGCAGCCGCCGAAGCAGCCACGCATGATGTTCACCGAGAAGCGGATCATGTCGTAGGCAGGGATTTTTTCCTTGCCGTACGCCGGGTGCGGAATGCGCGCATAGGGCATGCCGAACACGTAGTCCATTTCTTCGGTAGTCATCGGAATCGGAGGCGGGTTGAACCAGACATCGACTTCGCCGTGCTTCTGCACCAGCGCACGGGCGTTGCCCGGGTTGGTTTCCAGGTGAAGCACACGGTTGGCGTGAGCATAAAGAACCGCATCACCGCGGACTTTCTCAACCGACGGCAGACGAATCACGGTCTTGTCGCGAGTCATCTTCGGACTGGCCAGGATCTGCACGACCTTGGCTTCGCTCGGGTCTTCAAGCGGACCTTTTTCCTGCTCGATGGCGCAGGCTTGGGTGTCCTGGGTGTTTACGTACGGGTTAATGATCTTGTCGATCTTGCCCGGACGGTCGATGCGCGTGGAATCGACTTCATACCAGTCTTTCGGCGTGTCGCGACGAATGAACGCGGTACCGCGAACATCGGTGATGTCTTCGATCTTGTGACCGTAGGACAGACGCTGGGCGACTTCGACGATCGCACGCTCGGCGTTGCCGTAGAGCAGGATGTCGGCGCAGGCGTCGATCAGGATCGAGTTGCGAACCCGGTCCTGCCAGTAATCGTAGTGGGCGATGCGGCGCAGGGACGCTTCAATACCACCAAGAACGATCGGCACGTTCTTGTAGGCTTCCTTGCAACGCTGGCTGTAAACCAGGCTCGCGCGGTCCGGACGTTTACCCGCCATGCCGCCAGGGGTGTAGGCGTCATCGGAGCGGATTTTTTTGTCGGCGGTGTAGCGGTTGATCATCGAGTCCATGTTGCCGGCCGCGACGCCGAAGAACAGGTTCGGCTCGCCGAGCTTCATGAAGTCGTCTTTGGACTGCCAGTTTGGCTGGGCAATGATCCCGACGCGGAAGCCTTGCGACTCCAGCAGCCGGCCGATGATTGCCATGCCGAACGACGGATGGTCAACGTACGCATCACCGGTGACGATAATGATGTCGCATGAATCCCAGCCAAGCTGATCCATCTCCTCCCTGCTCATCGGCAGGAATGGCGCTGGACCGAAACATTCGGCCCAGTACTTGGGATAGTCAAATAACGGCTTGGCTGTTTGCATGACGATGACCGGTGTTGAGATGAAAAATCGCGGGCGCGGAATATAGCACAAAAAATAACCAATTCCGACGGCTATGGTCGGAAATTACGTGTAACCCATGTGGGAGCGGGCTTGCTCGCGAAAGCGGTACATCCGTCAACATTGATGTCGACTGACACACCGCCATCGCGAGCAAGCTCGCTCCCACACAGATTGTTACTCGTCGTCGAAGTTATAGCTGCCCGGCGCCAGGTTTTCGAAGCGGGTGTACTTACCGATGAACGCCAGACGTGACGTACCGATCGGGCCGTTCCGCTGCTTGCCGATGATGATCTCGGCGATGCCTTTGTGTTCGGTTTCCGGGTGATACACCTCGTCCCGGTACACGAACATGATCACGTCGGCATCCTGCTCGATCGCTCCAGATTCCCGAAGGTCGGAGTTGATCGGGCGTTTGTTCGGTCGCTGCTCCAGGGAGCGGTTGAGCTGGGACAACGCCACCACCGGGCAGTTGAATTCCTTGGCCAGGGCCTTCAAGGAACGGGAGATCTCAGAAATCTCGTTGGTCCGGTTGTCGCCGCCCGAACCCGGAATCTGCATCAGCTGCAGGTAGTCGATCATGATCAGGGCGACATCGCCGTGCTCACGCACCAGGCGTCGGGTCCGCGCACGCATCTCCGAGGGGCTGATACCGGCCGTATCGTCAATGAACAGCTTGCGATCGTTGAGCAAGTTGACCGCCGATGTCAGGCGCGGCCAATCGTCGTCTTCCAGGCGACCGGCACGAACCTTGGTCTGATCGATCCGGCCGAGGGACGACAACATACGCATGATCAGCGATTCGCCTGGCATCTCCAGCGAGTAGACCAATACGCACTTGTCGCTGCGCAGCACGGCGTTTTCCACCAGGTTCATCGCAAAGGTGGTTTTACCCATGGATGGACGGCCGGCGACGATGATCAGGTCAGACGGTTGCAGGCCGCTGGTCATACCGTCGAGATCGGTGTAACCGGTGGACAGGCCGGTAATGGCGTTGTCAGTGTTGAACAAGGTATCGATACGGTCGATGGCCTTGGTCAACAGGTCATTCACGCTCACCGGGCCGCCGGTTTTTGGCCGGGCCTCGGCGATCTGGAAAATCTGCCGTTCAGCTTCGTCGAGGATCTCTTCCGCGGAGCGACCTTCCGGATTGAAGGCGCTGTCAGCGATCTCGGTGGCGATGCCGATCAGTTGGCGCAAGGTCGCCCGCGCACGAACGATCTGTGCATAGGCCTTGATATTGGCGACGGACGGCGTGTTTTTTGCCAGTTCGCCAAGGTATCCGAGGCCGCCGACTTGCGAAGTCTGACCTTCCTTGTCCAATTGCTCGGCAAGGGTCACGACGTCGATCGGCGAGTTCTGGTCGGCGAGCTTGGCGATCGCACGGAAGATCAGGCGGTGGTCATGTCGATAGAAATCGCCGTCCGACACCTGATCAAGCACGCGTTCCCAGGCGTTGTTGTCCAGCATCAAACCACCGAGCACAGCCTGTTCGGCCTCGATGGAATGCGGCGGCACCTTCAGGGCAGCGGTTTGCAGATCGTATTGCTCGGGAGCGGAGATATCGTTCATGGCCACTTGAATTGAGTGTGTGAAAATCAGGAACTGCAGAAAGACAAAGGGCACGACCTGTAAACAGGATCGTGCCCGATGTTACCGGCAAGCACCCGAGGGTGCCAGCCGACAAGTGCTGCTTAAGCTGCTACCACGACAACGCGTACGGTGGCTTCAACTTCGGCGTGCAGGTGCACGGCTACGTCGAATTCGCCTACGTTGCGGATAGTGCCGTTCGGCAGACGAACTTCGCTTTTTGCAACTTCAACGCCAGAGGCGGTCAGTGCATCAGCGATGTCGTGGGTGCCGATCGAACCGAACAGCTTGCCTTCGTCACCAGCGGTGGCAGTGATAGTCACTTCCAGCTCAGCCAGTTGGGCGGCACGGCTTTCAGCCGAAGTTTTACGGTCTGCTGCGGCTTTTTCCAGCTCAGCGCGACGCTCTTCGAACGCAGCCAGGTTGGCAGCGGTCGCAGCGGTAGCTTTGCCGTAAGGCAGCAGGTAGTTACGACCGTAACCAGCCTTAACGTTCACTTTGTCACCCAGGTTGCCCAGGTTGGTGACTTTTTCCAGAAGGATCAGTTGCATGTGAAAATCCTCTTAACTTTTAACCTTCACCGTTCGCGCTATCGACGTCTTTCGGCGTCGAACGACCGCGAAAATCAATCAGGCTGTCGACGATGGCCAAGACCACCAGCAACGGATAGATCAGCTGCATGAACAGCAACAGCGTGACGTACAACCCCACCAGCCAGAATCTGGCCAGTCGCTTTTGCGCCACCAGCCCATGAATCAGGGCCAGCCCGGCGAACACCAGCGGTACACTGCACAACGGCGTCAACATGGCCATCTGCGGACCGATATTCGGCCCCAGAAGCATGAACGCCAGCAGTAACATCGCCAGCCCCAGCGGGAATCGGATGGCGCGAAACTCGCGACCAAAACCACCCGGGTTGTACAACAACGCCTGCCAGTAGCGCCCGACAAGCAGGCTCAGCACACTGACGATTTGCAACAAGGCCGCAATCAGGCCGGTCAGGACCGGTGCGATCAGGGACGCAAAATGCGCTTGCTCGTCTACCGACAACTTCTGGTAGACATCACCGAGTAGCGACGGCATGACTTTTATCAAAGCCTGCGCCAGCATCTCGATTTGGGGACCAAAAACCGTCCCCAGCACCACTGAAAACACCACTCCCATCGCTATGCTGACCAGCAGCACGCGGTTCCAGGATTCGCTTGCGCGTAAAACCAACGCAAGGCTCCAAGACCCCAGCAGCACCAGAAGTGCCCGTGGGTCATCGGAGTAAAGCCACCAGATCAACGCCGGCAGCAGTCCCAGAGCAAGAACGCCCAGGGCGTCCTTCAATCCGCGCCGCAGGAGCACAAGGCAACCAGCGGCAGCACCCAACCAATACAACAGCGGCAATGTTGCGCATCCGGCCACTACGAGAGTGGCCTGCATACGGCCGCGCATGATGAACTCAGCTATGGCACGCATGCTTTCAATCCTTTGCTACGTGTCGACTGCCCGGTCTCAGCGGCCGTGGCTGTCGGTGTAGGCCAGCAGGGCCAGGAAGCGGGCGCGCTTGATAGCGGTGGCCAGCTGACGCTGATAACGTGCTTTGGTACCGGTGATGCGGCTTGGAACGATTTTGCCGGTCTCGGATACATAAGCTTTCAGAGTGTTGAGATCTTTGTAATCGATCTCTTTCACGTCTTCAGCGGTGAAGCGGCAGAATTTACGACGACGGAAGAAACGTGCCATGTAATAGGCTCCTCAAAAGGTCCGTGGATTACTCGTCAGCGTTATCGCTGTTGTCGCTGTCATCACTATCAGCGCTTTCAGCGCCTTCGTGCTCAGGACGGTCGCGACGCTCACGGCGCTCACTGCGGTTTTCTTCAGCCTTGAGCATCTCGGATTGGCCGGTAACGGCTTCTTCGCGACGGATGACCAGGTTACGGATCACTGCATCGTTGTAGCGGAAGTTGTCTTCCAGCTCGGCCAGGGCCTTGCCAGTGCATTCAACGTTCAGCATCACGTAGTGAGCCTTGTGAACATTGTTGATTGCGTAGGCCAGTTGACGACGGCCCCAATCTTCCAGACGGTGGATTTTGCCGCCGTCTTCTTCGATCAGCTTGGTGTAACGCTCTACCATGCCGCCGACTTGCTCGCTTTGATCCGGGTGGACCAAAAAGATGATTTCGTAATGACGCATGAATGCTCCTTACGGGTTGTAGCCTGCCGCTCAAAAGCGGTCAGACAAGGAGTGAATGACACTTATGGACTTGCTTGCGATAGACACATGCGTGCCTGCCGTCACAGCAAGGGGCGCAATTGTAGAGAAGGGAAAGAAGAGGTGCAAGGCAATTGGTGATTATTTGAACAGTTCGTTCACACGCCAAATTTTGCCTCATCACAAACTACTGTGGGAGCGAGCTTGCTCGCGATGTGGATACAACATTCAACATTGATGCTGAATGTTACTCCGCTATCGCGAGCAGGCTCGCTCCCACAGGGATTACTACTGGATCAGGACTTTTTGCCGGTCCCGGCAGCCTTGACACTGCGCTGGCGCTGAGCTTCGAACAGGCAAACGCCGGTGGCGACGGACACGTTGAGGCTGCTGACGCTACCGGCCATCGGCAGGTGCACCAGGTAGTCGCAAAGATCGCGAGTCAGGCGGCGCATGCCGCTGCCTTCGGCGCCCATGATCAGGATGGTCGGCCCGGTCATGTCCTGGTCATAAATATTGACCTCAGCCTCACCTGCCGTACCCACGACCCACAGCCCGCGCTGCTTGAGTTTTTCCAGGGTGCGCGCCAGGTTGGTCACGGCGACCAACGGAATCACTTCCGCCGCGCCACAGGCGACTTTTCGTACCGTTGGGGTCAGCGTGGCTGACTTGTCCTTCGGAACGATCACCGCCAATGCGCCGGCCGCATCGGCCGAACGCAAGCAAGCACCAAGGTTGTGCGGATCGGTCACGCCGTCGAGCACCAACAACAGCGGTGCACCTTCGGTGCGATCGAGAAGCTCGTCGAGCATCGCCTCACCCCAGACCTGGCTCGGACTCACGTCCGCCACCACGCCCTGGTGCACGCCTTCAACCCAGGCATCCAGCTCACGGCGCTCGGCGTTGCCGACGGCCACGCGATTTTCATTAGCCAGTTCGATCAGCGTCTGAACCCGCGGATCACTGCGGCCTTCGGCCAGCCAGATCTGCTTGACGCGTTTTGGGTGGTGACGCAGCAACGCTTCTACAGCATGCACGCCGTAGATCTTTTCCAGACTCATGACTTGACCTTCGGTTTACGCGCCCCGCCGCTTTTGGCGGCTGGAGCAGAACCCGCTTTTGGCGGGCCTTTACGGTGTTTACTCGGTTTGGCTGGCTTGCCGCCGGGAGCCTTGTCAGGCGCCGACCGTCCGGTCTTTCCCCCAGACGCCGCTTTACCGCCGCTTTTCGCTTCAGACAGCAACGCCTGCTTCATTTCGCGGCTTTTGCGCAATTCAGCATTTTTCGCCGCGGCATCGCTCGGGCGATAGGCTTCTACGGCTTTTTCCTTGGCAGGACGACGACCGGTTTTCGCCGGAGCCGGCTCTGCAGCCGTTTTGGCAGCTGGCGCAGCGGTTTCAGCCCCACGCTTCTTGCGGCCAATCGGCGCGCTGATGGTCTTTTCAGCCATCTCGAAGTCGATCTTGCGTTCGTCGAGGTCGACGCGCATGACCCGCACTTCAACGGTATCGCCAAGACGGAAGCTGCGACCGGTACGCTCACCGGCCAGGCGGTGGTGCACAGGATCGAAGTGGTAGTAATCGCCCGGCAGCGCGGTGACGTGCACCAGGCCTTCGACGTAGATATCGGTCAGCTCGACGAACAGACCAAAACCGGTCACGGCAGTGATCACACCCGGGAACGACTCGCCCACACGGTCTTTCATGAACTCGCACTTGAGCCAGTTCACGACGTCGCGGGTCGCTTCGTCGGCACGGCGCTCGCTCATCGAGCACTGCTCGCCGAGCTGCTCCAGGATCGCCTCGTCGTACGGATAGATGCGCGCTTTCGGAATGGTCATCGCGCCAGCACGGCGAACGTGCGGGGTGTCCATTTTCGAATGGATCACGCTGCGGATCGCCCGGTGCGTAAGCAAGTCCGGGTAGCGGCGGATCGGCGAGGTGAAGTGGGTATAGGCTTCGTAATTCAGGCCGAAGTGGCCCTGGTTATCGGCGCTATACACCGCTTGGCTCAACGAACGCAGCATGACGGTCTGGATCAGGTGGAAATCCGGACGGTCCTTGATGCTCGCCAGCAAGGCCTGGTAATCCTTCGGCGACGGGCCGTCCTTGCCTTTGTGCAGGGACAGGCCAAGCTCGCCAAGGAAGGCGCGCAGTTTTTCCAGACGCTCCGGTGGCGGACCATTGTGCACGCGATACAGCGCAGGGATTTCGTGTTTCTTCAGGAATTCAGCAGTGGCCACGTTGGCCGCCAGCATGCATTCCTCGATCAGTTTGTGCGCGTCGTTACGAACGGTCGGACGGATTTCGGCAATCTTGCGCTCGGTGCCGAAGATGATCCGGGTTTCCTGGGTTTCGAAATCGATCGCGCCACGCACGTGACGAGCGCCCAGCAGCACTTTGTACAGTGCGTAAAGCTGCTTGAGGTGTGGCAGAACGTCGGTGTACTCGCCGCGAAGCTGACGTGCTTCGGTGAGTTTCGGCGTTTCCAGCATCGCGCTGACTTTGTTGTAAGTCAGACGAGCGTGGGAGTGGATCACCGCTTCGTAGAAGCAGTAGTCGGTCATCTCGCCGGTTTTGGAGATGGTCATCTCGCAAACCATGGCCAAACGATCGACGTGCGGATTCAGCGAGCACAGGCCGTTGGACAATTGCTCAGGCAGCATCGGCACAACGCGCTCGGGGAAGTACACCGAGTTGCCGCGAACCTGGGATTCGTTGTCCAGCGCCGAACCGATCTTCACGTAGCTGGAGACGTCGGCAATCGCCACGTACAACTTCCAGCCACCGGAGAACAGGCGCAGCTTGCCTGGCTTGGATTCGCAGTAAACCGCGTCATCGAAGTCGCGCGCATCTTCACCGTCGATGGTCACGAACGGCAGATGGCGCAGGTCGATGCGCTTCTCTTTGTCTTTCTCTTCGACTTCAGGCTTGAGCTTGGCGGCTTCTTTCAACACCGCCTCAGGCCATACGTGCGGGATATCGTACGCGCGCAGGGCGACGTCGATTTCCATGCCCGGCGCCATGTAGTTACCCACGACTTCAACCACGTCGCCTTGCGGCTGGAAGCGTGGCGTCGGCCAGTGAGTGATCTTCACTTCGACGAACTGACCGATATTGGCATTGGCGTTGCGACCCGGCGTGACCAGCACTTCTTGCTGGATCTTCGGATTATCCGCAACCACGAAGCCAATACCGCCTTCTTCGAAGTAGCGGCCGACGATGGTCTCGTGGGCACGGGACACCACTTCGACGATCATGCCTTCGCGGCGACCGCGACGGTCCAGGCCGGAAACACGGGCCAGGGCACGGTCGCCGTCGAATACCAGGCGCATTTGCGCCGGGCTCATGAACAGGTCGTCACTGCCGTCGTCCGGGACCAGGAAGCCGAAACCGTCACGGTGACCGCTGATGCGGCCCAGGATCAGGTCGAGCTTGTCCACCGGCGCATAGGTGCCGCGACGGGTATAGATGAGTTGAGCGTCGCGCTCCATGGCGCGCAGGCGGCGGCGCAGGGCTTCGATCTGGTCTTCTGTGGTCAGACCAAACTCTTCGACCAGCTGCTCGCGGTTAGCAGGCGAACCCCGATCAGCAAGGTGCTGAAGGATCAGTTCGCGGCTAGGAATAGGGTTTTCATATTTTTCCGCTTCACGAGCGGCCTCGGGATCGAGGGACTGCCAATCGGCCATTAGAGAGTTTTCACCTTGTCTATATGCGGGTTAGTTTGGCATAGGCGTAATGAAACGGGAAATTTCAGGCTATGACAGCCCATCTAAAGCCCTTTATCGACATCGCGAAGCTGAATTAAATGCCACTTGTAAATTTTTTCAGGTTTTTTCGACCTCAGGGGTTTACAGTTAAAAAGACGCTCCGTATAGTGCGCGCCATCGACGACGCAGACGCATTGTCGATAATGCCCAGATGGTGAAATTGGTAGACACGCCAGCTTCAGGTGCTGGTGACCGCAAGGTCGTGGAAGTTCGAGTCTTCTTCTGGGCACCAATTTCGAGCTTGAGATTAGTTCAATTTCAAGGCTCACACAAAAACCCGCGAAAGCGGGGTTTTTGCATTCTAAGCCTCTGATTTATTAAAACTAAATCAGGGGTTTACAGATCAAAAAGCTCTCCGTATAGTGCGCCACATCAACAGCGGCAACGCTGAAGATAATGCCCAGATGGTGAAATTGGTAGACACGCCAGCTTCAGGTGCTGGTGACCGCAAGGTCGTGGAAGTTCGAGTCTTCTTCTGGGCACCAATTCAAATTCAAGGTCACGATCTTGAATTTCACAGAAACCCGCGAAAGCGGGTTTTTGCGTTTCTGGCCTCCTGAAATCAAGTCAATATTTCTCCTGAATGAAGGTCTTCTTGTGGCGAGGGGATTTATCCCCGTTGGGTTGCGAAGCGGCCCCAAAACCTGCACCGGCAATGTGCCAAGATCGCGCGCTATGTTTTAACGACTGCTGCGCAGCCGAACGGGGATAAATCCCCTCGCCACAAAGGATGTGCGCCAGCCGCTCTAGCAAAGACATCCTCGCCCCGCAAGGCGCACTTGAGAAACAATATCGTTTATCATTGTTTCAAGTTTTTGCAATGCGACAGTGAGGAACCTTGCGAATGATGTTTCGAAATACCCTGCGCCGCGGCCTGACCATCACCCTGCTCGGTCTGGCACTCGCTACCCCCCTCACCCAAGCCGCCGAACCGGTTTCCCTGACACTCTATAACGGTCAACACAAAGAAGTCGGCGACGCTATCGCCAAAGCCTTCGAAGCCAAGACCGGGATTCACGTCAATGTGCGCAAAGGCAGCAGCAACCAGCTCGCCAGCCAGGTCGTCGAAGAAGGTGATCGCTCCCCTGCCGACGTGATCTACACCGAAGAATCGCCACCACTGAACAAACTCGGCGAACAAGGCCTGCTGGCGCAGACTGATGCCGCCACCCTTGCCGTTCTGCCCAAAGACTACGTCGCCGGCAACGGCACCTGGATTGGTATCACCGCACGGGTCCGCGTGGTCGCCTTCAACCCGAAACTGATCGATGAAAAAGACCTGCCAAAGTCGGTCATGGAGTTCTCCGATCCGAAATGGCAAGGCAAGGTTGGCTTCGTGCCTACCAGCGGCGCCTTTCAGGAACAGGCCGTGGCAATCATCAAAGTGCACGGCATGGACGCTGCCGAAGAATGGCTGACCGGCCTGCGCGCGTTTGGCAAAACCTACAGCAACAACATGGTTGCACTGAAGGCGGTGGAAAACGGCGAAGTCGCTACCGTGCTGGTGAACAACTATTACTGGTTCGCCTTGCAGCGTGAAAAAGGCCAGCTCGATTCGAAACTGCATTATTTCACCGGCGGCGACGTCGGCGGGCTGATCACTGTTTCCAGTGCGGCCGTACTGAAATCCAGCAAACATCCAAAAGAAGCCCAGCAATTCCTCGCTTACATGGCCAGCGAAGAAGGTCAGCGCGTGATCACCCAGACCACCGCCGAATACCCGCTGCACAAAGGCATGGAATCGGATCGCGGGCTCAAGCCGTTCAGCGAGCTGGAAGCACCGAAAGTCACGCCAGCCGACCTCGGCAATGCCGAAGAAGCCCTGGACCTGGAACGTGACGTTGGCTTGAACTGATGAGCGCATCGTTATCCGCCCCCGCCTCGAGCGGGGGTTACGTGCCACGGCGCAAGCGGCCATCGATCTGGCTGCTGCTACCGGTTTTGCTGCTGGTGGTGCTCAGCCTGTTGCCGCTGGCGTATGTAGGACTCAAAACCTGGCAGGCCGGTTGGGCCGAGGCGCTGCATTTGTTGTGGCGCCCTTATGTGTTTGGCCTGCTGCGCAACACCCTGGCGCTGATGGTCGGTGTGACGCTCGCCTGTGGCGTGATCGGCCTGTCGCTGGCTTGGCTGCTTGAGCGCAGTAACTTGCCGGGACGGCGCTTGTGGGGCGTGATTCTGTGCCTGCCGTTCGCGGTACCGGCATTTGTCAGCAGCTTTACCTGGGTCTCGCTGAGCGCTCATTTCGAAGGCCTGGGCGGGGCGATCCTGGTGATGACCCTGTCCAAGTACCCGCTGATCTTTCTGCCGGTCGCGGCGACACTGCGCAATCTCGATCCTTCCCTCGAAGAATCCGCCCGCACACTGGGGCAGAATCGCTGGGGCGTGTTTTTCAGAATTACCCTGCCGCTGCTCTGGCCGTCACTGCTCGCCGGTTCGCTGCTGATCGCGCTGCACATGCTGGTGGAGTTCGGTGCGTTGTCGATCATCGGCCTGCAAACCTTTACCACCGCGATCTATCAACAGTTCGAACTGGAATTCAGTAACGCAAATGCAGCGATGCTTTCCGCCGTGCTGCTAGCGCTGTGTCTGATGCTGCTTTGGTTGGAACTGCGCGTACGTGGCAAGGGCCGACACGTGCGTACCGGTCAGGGCGCGGCCCGGTATGCGGAACAGGTTCGGCTGGGGCCTTGGGCTGCTGCCGGACAACTTTATTGCCTGGCGCTGGCGATCATCGGCAGCGGTATACCGCTGGGGATGCTGGCGTACTGGCTGGCAGTGGGTTCGTCGGCTGCGTTCCCGGTAGCTGCGATCAGCGAGGCGCTGCTCTCCTCCCTGGCTTTGTCGCTGGGCGGCGCGGCGCTGTGCCTGGTGCTGGCAGTGCCGGTGGGATTGTTGGTGGTGCGCTACAAAGGCCAATTGGCGATCTGGGCCGAACGCTTGCCATATCTGCTGCATGCGCTGCCAGGACTGGTGATAGCGCTGACATTGGTGTATTTCGCCCTGCACTATGTGCCGGCGCTGTACCAGACTTCGGCATTGTTGCTGATCGCTTATGCGCTGTTGTTTCTGCCGCTGGCTCAGGCGCCAATTCGTACGGCACTGAACAAGGCCGCGCCGCAACTGGAAGAGGCTGCACGCACGCTGGGGGCGTCGTCCTTCAGCGCGTTTTGCCGGGTGACGTTGCCGATCATCTTCCCCGCACTCGGCGCGGCGTTTGCGCTGGTGTTTCTGGATGCGATGAAGGAACTGACGGCGACGCTGCTGCTGAGTCCCACCGGGCTCAATACGCTGGCGACGGAAGTCTGGGCACATACCGCGAATGTGGAGTTTGCGGCGGCGGCGCCTTATGCGGCGCTGTTGATATTGGTGTCGGGGTTGCCGGTTTATCTGCTTACTACCCGGATGTATTTGAGCCGCTGACATTGTCATCGTCGGAACGCCGCCCGGAGCGAGCTTGCTCCGGGCGGCGTTCCGACGATGACTTCTGACGCAGCAATACAAATCTTAAGCCCTGAACTGCCCCAGGCTCGCCTTCAACTGCGCCGCCAATCCATCCAGCACCTTGCCGCTGGCCGTGGTTTCCACCACCGCTTGAGCCGCTTTCTCGGCCTGTGCATGAATGGTTTCAACCCGACCACGCACCGCCTGCGCGCCTTGCGCCTGATGCGCCGCTGCCTGCGTTGCCAGACCTATTGCCGCATGCACTTGCTCGACCGACGCCTGCACCGATTGCTGCAACCGTGCACTGTCACGTAACACCAGCAAACCTTCACTGGCCTGACGCCCGGCCTGACCGATTGCGGCCACCGCCTCACGCGCACCTTGCTGCAAGGCAACGATGTGCGCCTGAATGTCGCCGGTGGAGCTTTGCGTCTTGCTCGCCAGTGCCCGCACTTCGTCCGCCACCACAGCAAACCCGCGACCGGTCTCGCCCGCACGCGCTGCTTCGATGGCCGCGTTCAGCGCCAGCAGGTTGGTTTGCTCGGCGATCCCGTGAATCACCGTCAGCACCACTTCAATCTGCTCACTCTGCTGCGCCAGCCGCTCGATGACTTTCGCCCCGGTATCGACCTGCCCGGCCAACGCCTCGATCAGGCTGCCGACTTTCGCCGAGGTCCGCGTGTTTTCATCCGTGGCCGAACGAATATCCACCACTTGCTGCAAGGCTGCCTGCATGGCATGACTTTCAGACTGGGCTTCGTCAGCCATCTGCGACAACGCCCGCAGGCTCTCGGCCACTTCATCGCGCTGCATGCCCGCCGCTTTATCGGCCCCGGCATTGCGCAAGGTCATCGCGCCGATTTCCACGCCGGTACGCTGAGCCACATCGCCCGCTTCGCGCACGATCGGCTGCAACTTATCCACAAAGCGATTGACCGCCGAGGCCATGTCGCCGATTTCGTCCTTGCTGTTGATCTGCACGCGCTTGGTCAGATCGCCCTCGCCCGCCGCCAGATCATCCATGGCCGCAATCAACAGCTTCAGGCGATTGACTACACGACGACCCAGCACCACGGCCAACAATAGCAACACGCCAAAGCCCACCACCGCCAGACCCATGCCGATGCGCCAGCGCAAGGTGCCCGCCGCTTCCTGCACGGTGCTGGTGGTGTTGGCCTGCATCTCTGAAGCCGTGGATTGCGCCGACTTCAGGCGCGCGCCCATCGCTGCCGCACTATCAGCCGCCGCGCCTTTGAGGCTGTCGCCGACCAGTTGATCACTGCTGGCGATCAGCGCCGAAAAGCGCTTGTCGAGGGCTGCCAGATCGACTTCCACAGAAGCGGTGGAGACACCCATCAAGACCTTGCCGATTTCCACGCCATTGGGGCTGATTGAGGCTTCGAGGTAGTAGACCGATGGATCGCTCTTCGCCGCATCCAGCACTTTGTCCAATGCGCGCTCGCCCTGGCCTTTCTCCAGCAGCGCTTTGTTGATTGGGTTCTCGCGGTTCAGATAACGCGTCAGGTGCTGGCCGGTAGCGTCGTCGTAGATCACGAATAGCACGCTGGGATTACGCTGAGCCCGGCGGGCGAATTCGGACAGGGTTGGAACGTCGCTGTCCCACATGGCGCGGGGTGCGACCGAAGCCAGAAGCTGCGCCATATCATTGGCGGAGTCCTTCAGATCCTTCTCCAGCGTCGCACGCAGCTGTGCCTGCTCGTCCTTCAATCGCGAGGACAAGCCCGCCGTAAGGCGCTGACGAGTACTGGTGGAGAGGCTGTCGAGGCTCGACGTGACTTCACGCCCCGCTTGCTCCAACTCACCGGAAAGTTTTTGACTGTCGGCACCCAGGCGCACGCCCAGATCGGCTTCCAGTGCGGTCACTGTGCTCCGAGTCAGGGCGACAGCCACCAGCACCTGCACCAACAGTGCGATACCAAGGGTAACGAACACGGGCCGTAATAGACGGCTTTGTAACAATGAGAGAACCGCGGACACTTGATATCCCTCGACCTGAACGCCATTAAATTGATGGCACGCCAGAAGACGCGCGCTTAATGAAGATCACAGCAAAGGTCATGCCGTCCAACAGGCATAAACGACAAAGGCCCCGATTAAGGGGCCTTTGTTTTTTACATCAATGACTTATTAAGCGAACGGGTGACGCAGAACGATGGTTTCGTTGCGGTCCGGGCCCGTCGAAATAATGTCGATCGGCGCACCGATCAGCGTTTCGACGCGTTTGATGTAGGCACGTGCGTTGGCCGGCAGCTCTTCCAGGGTTTTGGCACCCACGGTCGACTCGGTCCAGCCCGGCACTTCTTCGTACACAGGCTGCAGGCCCACGTAGCTGTCAGCGTCAGTCGGGGCAACATCGTTACCTTCGGCATCTTTGTAGCCGACGCAGATGTTGATGGTTTCCAGACCGTCGAGTACGTCCAGCTTGGTCAGGCAGATGCCCGAGATGCTGTTCACATCGATAGCGCGACGCAGGATAACGGCGTCGAACCAGCCACAACGACGGGCGCGGCCAGTCGTTGCGCCGAACTCGTGACCTTGTTTGGCCAGGTGTGCACCGACTTCGTCGAACAGTTCAGTCGGGAATGGACCCGAACCTACACGCGTGGTGTAAGCCTTGGTGATGCCCAGGATGTAGTCCAGGAACATCGGACCAACACCCGAACCGGTAGCAACGCCGCCAGCGGTGGTGTTAGAGCTGGTCACGTACGGGTAGGTACCGTGGTCGATGTCCAGCAGGGAGCCCTGGGCGCCTTCGAACATGATGTCTTTGCCGGCGCGACGCAGGTCGTGCAGCTCGGCCGTCACGTCCAGCATCAGCGGCTTGAGCAGCTCAGCGTATTCCTTGCACTCAGCCAGGGTCTTTTCGAACTCGATAGCCGGCTCTTTGTAATAACCCACCAGCATGAAGTTGTGGTAATCCACCAGTTCACGCAGCTTGTCTTCAAAGCGCGGCATATTGAGCAGGTCGCCAACACGCAGGCCACGACGCGCAACCTTGTCTTCGTAGGCCGGGCCGATGCCGCGACCGGTCGTACCGATCTTCAGCTCGCCACGGGCCTTTTCACGGGCCTGGTCCAGCGCAACGTGGAAGGACAGGATCAGCGGGCAGGACGGGCTGATACGCAGGCGCTCACGCACCGGTACGCCTTTCTCTTCCAGCTTGACGATCTCGCGCAGCAAGGCGTCCGGTGCAACCACCACGCCGTTGCCGATCAGGCACTGCACGCCTTCGCGCAGCACGCCCGACGGGATCAGGTGCAAGACGGTTTTTTCGCCATCGATCACCAGGGTGTGACCAGCGTTGTGGCCACCCTGGTAGCGCACTACGGCGGCAGCATGTTCGGTCAGCAGATCAACGATCTTGCCTTTGCCCTCATCACCCCATTGGGTGCCCAGGACTACGACATTCTTACCCATAACACTTGTCCTCATTCGCGCAAACTTGGTGCCGGCCGCGGCCGACAGGAAAACTCAAGAAGCCAGTGGCGATACTTGCCAAAGCCCGTTCTGCTGAATCAATTGCCGGTCGCAGTCCGCTTCACGGGCGGCGGCCAAAGGTTGCCCAGGCAACGCCTGAACGACACGCTGACCCTCACTGCGCAACTGGCAAACCTGCTGCCAGAGTGCCGCATCCGTACTGTCAGGCATCCAGATACCGCCAGACGGTAACTCGATCTCAGCACGCCCCAGGGTCACCAGGGTTTTCAAATCGGTAGAGAAGCCGGTTGCCGGACGGGCACGACCGAAGTCGGCACCGATGTCGTCGTAACGACCGCCCTGAGCAATGGACTGGCCAACACCCGGCACGAACACCGCGAACACCACACCCGTGTGGTAGTGGTAACCGCGCAACTCGCCCAGGTCGAAATACAACGGCAACTCAGGGAAACGCGCGGACAGACGCTCGGCAATCGCCAGCAAATCGTCCAGGGCTGCCAGAACCGGTGCCGGTGCATTCGCCAGACGCTCGCGGGCAGCGCTCAATACGTCACGGCCGCCACACAGGTCGACCAGCGCCCGCAACATGCCCGACAGATCGGCAGGCAAGCCTTCGGTCAAGCTAATGACCTCGTCGATGGCCTTACGTTGCAACGCATCGAACAACTGTTGTTCAACTTCACCGGACAAACCGGCGGCGCGAGCCAGGCCGCGGTAGATACCCACATGACCGAGGTCCATGTGCACATCCGGCACATCGGCCAGTTGCAGCATAGCCAACATCAGGCTGATGACTTCCACGTCGCTGCTCGGGCTGGCATCGCCGTACAACTCGGCACCCAGCTGGATCGGGCTGCGCGAGGACGACAAGGCGCGCGGCTGAGCGTGCAGCACGCTACCGGCATAGCACAGACGGCTCGGGCCTTCGCGACGCAAGGTGTGCGCATCGATGCGCGCCACTTGCGGCGTGATGTCAGCACGGAAACCCATCTGCCGGCCCGATTGCGGGTCGATGACCTTGAAGGTACGCAGATCGAGGTCCTGGCCCGCGCCGGTCAGCAGGGATTCCAGGTACTCGATATGGGGAGTCACGACAAACTCGTAACCCCAGCTCTGGAACAGATCCAACACCTGACGACGCGCGACTTCAATGCGCGCCGCTTCTGGTGGCAGTACTTCTTCGATGCCATCTGGCAGCAGCCAGCGGTCTACCGTTGCCATTACGCCATTCCCCTATGATCCGGGCGGCAAGCCTTTGGGCGAGCCTTGAGTGAAGCAGAAAATGATCGGTTCATACGCACAAACCACGCGCATGAACAACGTGGCGAAAAGCCTGAAACCGGCTTCGCCAACCACTTTCCTCGAAAAACCTGTCGAGTCATTCAACTCGCACGCCTGCATAAAAAACAGCAATCAAACGTGCAGACGCAAAAAAGCCGGGAATTTCCCGGCTGCCGCATCATACACACGTTTTCCCAAAGGATCACCCCGCCCGAGGTGTTAGCCGTCAGGCGGGGGATGATTCAGGTCAACGTCGTATCAAGGCTTGGCTTTTTCCAGGTAACGGAAGAAGTCGCTGCTTGGGTCCAGGACCATGACGTCGGATTTGTTCGCGAAGCTTTCACGGTAGGCACGCAGGCTACGGTAGAAACCATAGAACTCCTGATCCTGGCCGTAGGCCTTGGAGTAGATCGCAGCGGCCTGGGCGTCACCATCACCGCGAACCTCTTCAGATTCACGATAGGCTTCAGCCAGCAACACGCGGCGTTGACGATCAGCGTCGGCACGAATGCCTTCTGACAGTTCGTTACCCTTGGCGCGGTGCTCGCGAGCTTCACGCTCACGCTCGGAACTCATGCGCTCGAACACGCTGCGGTTCACTTCTTTTGGCAGATCGATGGCCTTGACCCGAACATCGACAACTTCGATGCCCAACTCTTTTTCCGCCATCTTGTTCAGCGAAGCCGTGATATCGGTCATCAGCGCATCGCGCTCACCGGAAACCACTTCGTGCAGCGTGCGCTTACCAAACTGGTCACGCAGGCCCGATTCCAGACGACGGGAAAGTCGCTCGTCAGCAATCTGCTTGAGGCCGGACGTCGCGGTGTAGAAGCGCTCGGCATCTTTCACGCGCCACTTGGCGTAGGCATCAACCATGACGGCTTTCTTTTCCAGCGTCAGGAAGCGTTGTGTCGGTGCATCCAGCGTCATCAGGCGTGCGTCGAATTTACGCACCTGGTTAACGTAAGGCACTTTCACATGCAGGCCTGGCTGAACATCAGCCTGGACCACGCGACCAAACTGCAGCAGCACCGCACGCTCGGTCTGAGCCACGATGTAGAAGCAGTTCCAGGCAGCGATCGCCACGACGACGCCGACAATAAGGGCGATCAGCGATTTATTGCTCATCAGCGACTCTCCCTGGTACGTGCTGGCTGTTGCTGCAGATCGGCTGCCGCACGCGCATTCGCTTCATTGCTGGTGGCTGCCGCACCGGTCACCGAAGTGCTGGTGTTGCGACCACTTTCGACCATTTTGTCCAGCGGCAAGTACAGCAGATTGCTCTGGCCATTCTTGTTGCCGGTCACGAGAACCTTGCTGGTGTTGCTAAAGACTTCCTGCATGGTGTCCAGGTACAGACGCTCACGGGTAACTTCAGGTGCCTTGCGGTACTCGGCGACCAATTTAGTGAAGCGATCGGCCTCACCCTTGGCGCGCGAGACGGTTTCGTCACGGTAACCATTGGCATCTTCGATGATGCGCTGGGCCTGACCACGGGCTTCCGGCACGACACCGTTGGCATAGGTTTCAGCCTGGTTGCGCGAACGCTGCTCGTCTTCACGGGCGCGGATCACGTCATCGAAGGCTTCCTGCACTTCACGCGGTGCGGCTGCGCTCTGTACGTTGACCTGAGTGACGGTGATGCCGGTGCGATACGTATCCATGAAGCGTTGCAGACGCTCCTTGATTTCGCTGGCCATCAATTCACGACCTTCGGTCAGCACCTGATCCATAGCGGTGGAACCCACCACGTGGCGCAAGGCACTTTCGGTCGCGTGCTGCAGGCTGATTTCCGGCTGATCGACGCTCAGCACGAAGTCCTGCAGATTGCTGATCTTGTACTGCACGGTCAGCGGCACTTCGACGATGTTCTCGTCTTCAGTGAGCATTTGACCCTGCTTGGTATAGGCACGCTCACGCGTGACGTTTTCCAGGTACTTGCGATCGATCGGCGGGAAATAGATGTTCAGGCCCGGGCCAACGGTTTCGTAGTACTTGCCGAAGCGCAGCACCACGGCTTGCTCCTGCTCGTCGACTACATAGACCGCGCTGTACAGCCATACGGCCGCCAACACGACCAGACCGATGCCGAGCAGACCGCCGAAGCCGCTACTCCTGCCCGAACCACCACCGTCATCACCGCGTTTTTTACCACCACCGAACAACCCGTTCAGGCTTTCCTGCAGCTTTCGGAAGGCCTCGTCGAGATCCGGTGGTCCCTTGCGGTCGCCGTTATTGCGGCGCTTGCCACCCCAAGGATCCTGATTATTCGAGTTGCCACCCGGCTCATTCCAAGCCATAGCGCTCTCCATCTGATAAAGCAAAGACGCACCCACGGCGCGCCGACCAATGCTACAGAATGCCTGTCACCGCGGCACAACCGCTTTCTCAGGCTTTTATTGCAAAGTGTGTTGCTCGATGAATTCCATCGGTTGCAGACCTTCGCGACTCACCAGTCGATTCAACTCGACCCGTGGCAAGCGAACGGCCAGCAGGCTGATGCCTTCTTCGTCGTGTTCTTCTTTCTGCACCGCACCGAGTTCGAAAAACTGCGCACGCAGTCGAGCAAAACGTTGCGGCAAACGCAAGGTACCGATAAACAACTCACTGCCCAGCAACTCGGCAATGGCTTGTTCAAGCAATTCCAGACCAGTGCCATCACGCGCCGACAGCCAGACCCGTTGGGGTTTGCCGTTTTCGTCGCGCTGAATTTGTGGCTCAACGCCTTCAAGCAAATCGAGTTTGTTATAGACCTCGAGTATCGGCAAGTCCTGGGCACCAATCTCGCCCAGCACCACCATCACCTGCTCAATCTGCAACATGCGATCCGGTTCGGCCGCATCGATCACGTGTAACAACAGGTCCGAGTTGCTCGACTCTTCGAGGGTAGACCGAAATGCCTCGACCAGCTTGTGGGGCAAGTGGCGAATGAAACCTACAGTGTCCGCCAGGACAATCGGCCCCAGGTCGTCCAGTTCCAGACGACGCAAGGTCGGGTCCAGTGTGGCAAACAATTGGTCAGCCGCGTAAACGTCGGATTTCGTCACGTTATTGAAGAGCGTGGATTTACCGGCGTTGGTATACCCCACCAGCGACACGGTAGGGATATCCGCACGCATACGGCCACGTCGCGACTGCTCGCGCTGGCTGCGTACTTTCTCCAGCCGGCCCTTGATCTGTCGCAGGCGAACCCGCAGCAAACGGCGGTCTGTTTCCAGTTGGGTTTCACCCGGACCACGCATGCCGATACCGCCACCTTGGCGTTCAAGGTGAGTCCAGCCACGAACCAGCCGGGTGCTCATGTGGTCAAGCTGGGCCAGTTCTACCTGGAGCTTGCCTTCATGGGTACGGGCGCGCTGGGCGAAAATATCGAGAATCAGACCGGTGCGGTCGATCACGCGACACTCGAAAACACGTTCGAGGTTACGTTCCTGACTGGGCGTGAGGATGTGATTGAAAATCACCAGATCGGCCTCTTCGGCCTTGACCAAGTCGCGCAGTTCCTCGACCTTGCCACTGCCAATGAGGAATTTGGCGGTTGGCCGATGACGCGGCACGTTAAAAAACGCAACGGTCTCGGCGCCCGCCGAATTAGCCAGCTCCTGAAACTCCTGCGGATCTTCGCGCGCCTCAGGGTCCTGTCCATCCAAGTGAACGAGGATTACTCGCTCACCACCACCGTGGCGCTCAAAGAACAAAGGAGACTCCTATCAGGCGTTACCTGGCTCAGCGTCACCTGCTTCGGATTCGGTTGCGCTAGGCAGACGAATTGGACGAACCGGCACCACTGTAGAGATAGCGTGTTTGTAAACCATTTGGCTAACGGTGTTTTTCAGCAGGATAACGAACTGGTCGAAAGACTCGATCGTGCCTTGCAGTTTGATCCCGTTGACCAGGTAGATGGAAACCCCCACTTTCTCTTTACGTAAAGTATTCAAGTAAGGGTCTTGTAGCGAATGCCCTTTTGACATGTGCCGCACTCCTTTAAGGATTCAATATAAAAAATAGGTAAACAAATGGCTTGTGGCCGTCACACCCCCAAGGATAGACGGCAAATGCAAGGACTCAGCTCAATATGGAGATGGTCCCAAGGTATTTCAAGGCGCGCGGCAGATTGTCGCAATCCAGGCTGTCCAACCAGTGTAAATCAGCCCAACTGCGCAGCCAGGTGAACTGGCGCTTCGCCAATTGGCGCGTGGCAATGATTCCACGCTCCTGCATCTCGGCTTGCGTCAGCTTGCCATCCAGGTAATCCCAGACTTGTCGGTAGCCTACTGCACGTATAGACGGCAACCCGGCATGCAGGTCACTTCGCTTACGCAGGGCTACGACCTCGTCAATGAATCCCTGTTCCAACATATTCGTGAATCTTTGTTTAATTCGCTCGTGCAATACCTGGCGATTTGCCGGAGCAATGGCCAAGTTCGCGACAGTATAGGGCAATTGTTGCAGTCCCGAGGCGGCTGCTTCAGTACTTTGCGCAGATTGTTGCAACCTTAGTGCAGTCATGCTCTGACCGCTGACGCGATAAACTTCCAGCGCTCGACTGAGTCGCTGCGGATCGTTCGGATGAATACGCGCCGCAGATTCCGGATCGATGACTGCCAATTGTTCGTGCAAGGCTTGCCAGCCAAGGCGTGCAGCCTCTTCTTCGATCTGTGCGCGAATGGCTGGGTCAGCCGCCGGCATGTCTGCCAGACCTTCGACCAAAGCCTTGTAATAGAGCATTGTGCCGCCCACCAGCAGCGGAATTTTGCCCCGCGCGGTGATCTCGGCCATGGCTTCGAGGGCATCACGACGGAAATCGGCGGCCGAATAGCTCTCTGCCGGATCGAGAATATCGATCAAACGGTGTGGAAATTCAGCCAGAAGCTCTTTTGAAGGCTTGGCAGTGCCGATGTCCATGCCACGGTAGACCAGCGCCGAATCGACGCTGATCAGCTCGCAAGGCAAGACTTTGGTGAGTTCGATGGCCAGGTCGGTCTTGCCGGCGGCGGTCGGCCCCATCAGGAAAATCGCAGGAGGGAGCTGGCTCATCAACGACCGCGCAAAAACAGTTTGTCCAGATCGTCCAGGCCCAGTTGGGTCCAGGTCGGTCGGCCATGGTTGCATTGACCGCTGCGCTCGGTGTTTTCCATATCCCGCAACAGACCGTTCATTTCCGGCAGGGCCAGACGCCGATTCGCACGAATCGCGCCGTGGCAGGCCATGGTGCCGAGCAGTTCGTTCAGGTGTGCCTGAATCCGGTCGCTGGTGCCGTATTCCATCAGATCTGCCAGAACGTCACTGACCAATCGATTGGCTTCAGCTTGCTTGAGCAGTGCCGGAATCTGCCGGATGGCCAGGGATTCCGGGCCCAGACGCTGCAATTCAAAGCCCAGGCGCTGGAACCACGCGACGTGCTCTTCAGCGCAATCGGCTTCACGCTGACTGACCGCCAGAGACTCCGGCACCAGCAACGGCTGACCGCTCAGGCCTTCGCTGGCCATGGCGATTTTCAGACGTTCATACATGATCCGCTCGTGAGCGGCGTGCATGTCCACCAGCACCAGGCCCTGGGCGTTTTCCGAAAGAATGTAGATACCCTTGAGCTGCGCTAGCGCATAACCCAGTGGCGGAACATCGTCCTGCCCGGCCGGAAGTGCGACCGCATTGGCTTCGGGCAACGGCGCGAAAAACTCGCGATACGCAGCCTGGGCTTCCGCCACCGGCACGCCGGACTGAGGCTTAGGCGTGTATTGATACTGATAACCGGCGCCAGCGCCCGAGCCCGCCGCCGTATTAAAGGACGGTTGCCCTTGAGGCTGTTCCAGCAACGCATTCGCTGCCAGACGCATTTCGCCCTGTGGACCGAACTCGCCAGCATCAATGCCGGTCGGCCGAACGATGGCCGTCGCGACAGGCGCGGCCAGATGGTCTTCCGGCCGCACATCGCCCAAGGCACGGTGCAGGGTGCCATAGAGGAAATCGTGAACCATGCGCCCGTCACGGAAGCGCACTTCGTGCTTGGTCGGGTGCACGTTGACGTCAACGCCTGCCGGATCGACTTCGAAAAACAGCACGAACGTCGGATGCCGACCATTGAACAGCACGTCGCGATAGGCCTGGCGCACCGCGTGGGCCACCAGCTTGTCGCGTACGGCACGGCCGTTCACAAAGAAATACTGCAAGTCCGCCTGACTGCGGTTGAACGTCGGCAAACCGACCCAACCCCACAAATGCAGGCCATTGCGCTCGATCTCAATCGGCAGCGCCTGCTCGAGGAACCCCGAACCGCAAATCGCCGCCACACGCCGGGCACGGGCCGCGTCGTCATGGGCTTCGTGCAGACTGAGGATGGTCTTGCCGTTGTGGCGCAGATGGAACGCCACGTCGAAACGCGCCAGTGCCAGACGCTTGATCACTTCTTGCAGGTGATCGAATTCGGTTTTTTCGGTTTTGAGAAACTTGCGTCGCGCCGGGGTGTTGAAGAACAGGTCACGCACTTCCACCGACGTGCCCACCGGATGGGCCGCTGGTTGCACGCGAGGCGCCATGTCCCGGCCTTCGGTCTCGACCTGCCAGGCCTGATCGGCCTCTTTAGTGCGAGAGGTAAGAGTCAGACGCGCCACGGAGCTGATCGAGGCAAGTGCTTCACCCCGAAACCCGAGGCTCATGACCTGCTCGAGGTCTTCCAGGTTACGGATCTTGCTGGTGGCGTGTCGCGCCAGGGCCAGCGGCAAGTCATCGGCAGAAATGCCGCTGCCATCGTCGCGCACCCGCAGCAGCTTGACGCCGCCCTGCTCCACATCGACATCGATGCGCTTGGCGCCGGAGTCGAGGCTGTTTTCCAGCAGCTCCTTGATCACCGAAGCCGGGCGCTCAACCACCTCACCGGCGGCAATCTGGTTCGCCAGTCGCGGGCTGAGCAGCTCGATGCGAGCCGTGTTGGTCAGCACCTGGTTCATTCTTTGGCCGCCAGTTCAGTGCCGGGAATGGTCAAGTGCTGACCGATTTTAAGCTCATCACTCGACAGCCTGTTGGCGCTGCGCAGCGTGGCCGGAGACACCTGATATCGCACGGCAATCATCGCCAGCGTCTCGCCGGGGCTCACCCGATGGTCACGAGGACCTTGGGCGATCCCACCGGAGTCGCGCAGCCAGGCGATGTAGGTCCCCGGCGGTGGATTCTGCTGGAAGAACTGGCGCACGCCGCTGCTGATCGAACGCGCCAGCGCTTGCTGGTGATTCGCTGCGGCAAGCTTGGAAGCTTCGTTGGCGTTGGAGATGAACCCGGTTTCCACCAGGATCGATGGAATGTCCGGCGACTTCAGCACCATGAACCCGGCCTGCTCTACGCGCTGTTTGTGCAGCGGCGTAACGCGGCCGATGTTGCTCAGCACCTTTTGGCCAACGTTAAGGCTGGAGGTCAGGGAGGCAGTCATCGACAAGTCGAGCAGCACGCCCGCCAGCATGCGGTCCTTGTCGTCGAGGCTGACGTTGCCGGCACCGCCGATCAAGTCGGAACGGTTTTCGCTGTCGGCCAGCCAACGGGCCGTTTCCGAGGTAGCGCCGCGATCAGACAGGGCGAACACCGAGGCACCGAAGGCAGCGGCCGAAGGCGCGGCGTCGGCGTGGATCGAAACGAACAGGTCGGCGCCCTTCTTGCGGGCGATTTCGGTACGGCCACGCAACGGAATGAAATAGTCGCCGGTGCGGGTCAGTTCGGCGCGGAAGCCTTTCATGCCGTTGACCTGACGCTGCAGTTCGCGGGCGATGGCCAGCACCACGTCTTTTTCACGCTGACCGCGAGAGCCGGAGGCACCCGGGTCTTCGCCGCCGTGACCGGCATCGATGACCACAACAATGTCGCGCTTGCCGGCCGGGGCTGGCGGCAGCTTCACCGCAGGCTCCACCGGCGTGACCGGCACCGGGGCGACCGTCGCGACGTTGGTCGGCGCTGGAATTGGCGCGGCGTCAGCGGCGTTATCGAACAAGTCGACCACCAGGCGATTGCCGTACTGGGCGTTTGGCGCCAGGGTAAAACTTTTCGGCGTCACGGCTTTTTTCAGGTCGATGACCACCCGCAGGTCGGTCGGCGTACGTTGAGCCGAGCGCATGGCGGTGATCGGAGTGTTCGAGCTGTTGACGTTCAGCGGCGCCCCCAGTGTCGCGCCATTGATGTCGATGACCAGCCGATCCGGGGCTGTCAGGGTAAAGACACTGTGCTGGACAGGCCCACTCAGGTCGAACACCAGTCGTGTGTTGTCCGGAGCCCGCCACAGGCGAACGCTGTTGACCTTTGTCTCGGCCACAGCGTCGACGGTCACCGCCAAAAACAACAATCCTACGGCAGCTACCATCGCGCGAAAGCGCATACCTAACCCCATCATTTAATTGGTTTCCAATGCCAAAGCGGCACACCACGACTCGCCACGCGAGCCCTGGGACAAAATTTTCAGCGAACGCCCGCCATCTTGCGGGCTAATGGTAATGGTCAGGTCGGGCTTTGGCAAAAAGCCTGCACCCTTTTCGGGCCACTCGATCAGGCACAACGCGTCGTCTTCGAAGTAGTCGCGGATGCCGAGGTACTCCAGTTCTTCAGGATCGACCAGGCGATAGAGGTCGAAATGGAAGGCCCGGATGTCGCCAATCTCGTAGGGTTCGACCAGGGTGAAGGTCGGACTTTTTACTGCGCCCACATGCCCCAGGCCACGGATGATGCCCCGGGACAGCGTGGTTTTCCCCGCGCCCAGATCTCCCTCGAGAAAAATCAGACCGTGCCCTTGAGTGGTTTTTGCGATGCGCCCGCCAAATGCAGTCATCGCTTCTTCATCAGCCAGGTACAGGGTTACTTCAGACACGGTGCTTGCTCCTCCAACAACTGACGAATGGCTGGAATCAGATCACTGGCCGCCAGCCCACGGCCCGATTTACCTTCTTGCGCGCCGGCATTGGCGTGCAGCCAGACGGCCAGGCAGGCGGCGTCGAACGCCTCCATGCCTTGCGCCAGCAATGCGCCGACCAGACCGGCCAGCACATCACCCAAACCGGCGGTGGCCATGGCCGGATGGCCCTGATGACACAACGCCAGGCGCCCATCGGGGCTGGCGATCAGGCTGCCGGCGCCTTTCAGCACCACGACAGCTGTATATTTTTTGCTCAATGCGTGAGCGGCAGCGGGGCGGTCAGCCTGAACTTCGGCAGTTGATATCCCCAGCAGTCGCGCCGCCTCGCCCGGATGCGGTGTGATCACACAATCCTTGGGCAAGCTCACGTGCTCTGTGGCCAGCAGATTCAATGCGTCGGCGTCCCAGACTTGCGGCAGCGGCGCGTTGGCAGCCGCCGACAAAAGACTGCGCCCCCAGGAAGCCTGACCCAAGCCTGGGCCGACAACCAGCACGGAAACCTTTTGCAGCAGTTCCATCAATTGATTGGCCGACGAAGTGCCCAACACCATGGCTTCGGGGATTCTCGCCAGCGCGGCCGGAACATGCTCACTGCGCGTCGCCACCGACACCATGCCCGCACCGCTACGTAGCGCACTTTGCGCGCTCAGCAGGATGGCGCCACCAAAGCCGCGATCACCGCCGATCAGCAATACGTGGCCGAATTTGCCCTTATGGGAAGTTGAAGCCCGGCTTGCCAGACGCGGCAAGGAACTGGCCGTCAGCCGACGTGCACTGATGGGGACTCCGTTAAACGACTCGGGGGAGGCCTGCAGATCGTTGAACACCCACTCGCCGACCACGTCTGCAGCATCGCCGGTGAACAGACCCAGTTTCAGGCCGATGAACGTCACCGTCAGGTCAGCCCGCACCGCAGCGCCTAGTATTCGGCCGGTATCAGCGCACAACCCCGAAGGGATATCCACTGCCGCAACCGGCAGCCCGCTGCCATTGATCGCTGCGATCACGCCGGCGTAGGGTTCTCGCACCTCTCCCGTCAGACCGGTACCGAGCAAGGCATCCAGCACGATACCGCGCAACTCGGACTGTGCGCTCCAGGCTTGAACCGCGACACCTTCGGACACGGCCTCGGCATGGGCCAATGCCGCATCACCTTGTAAACGCGTGGGATCACCGGCCGCCAACACCCGCACATGCCAGCCCGCACGCCTGGCCAGCACGGCCACCAGATAACCGTCGCCGGCGTTATTGCCATGACCGGCCACGACACTCAATTCGTTCGCCGTCGGCCAATGACGGACCAGCGCACGCCAGGTCGCCCGCGCCGCGCGCTGCATCAATTCGAAGCCCGGAGTACCGCCCGCGATCAGGCTCGCATCGAGGGCTCGCACTTGCGCGGCGCTATACAGCGCGTCGGGTAAATCATCTTTAGTGTGCGGCATGCGTCTTCGGGCTCCGATGTCTGGCAGAATTATACGCACCTCAGCTCCGGTTTCTCTCGCCTCATGCCCGCAATTACCACAGACCTATCCACCCTCGCCCAATCCATCAAGGATTGGGGCCGCGAGCTGGGCTTTCAGCAAGTCGGCATCAGCGGCCTCGACCTGGCCGAGCATGAGCAGCACCTGGAGCGCTGGCTCGCGGCCGGCTACCACGGCGAAATGGACTACATGGGCGCCCACGGCAGCAAACGCTCACACCCGGAAGAGCTGGTGCCCGGCACACTTCGGGTGGTTTCCCTGCGCATGGACTACCTGCCGGGCGACACCGAAATGGCCAAACGCCTGGCACAACCGGAAAAAGCCTACGTCTCGCGTTATGCCCTGGGCCGCGATTACCACAAGTTGATCCGTAAACGCGTGCAACAGCTGGCCGATAAAATTCAGGCCGAAATCGGCCCGTTTGGTTTCCGCGCCTTCGTCGACAGCGCACCCGTGCTGGAAAAAGCCATCGCGGAACAGGCCGGTCTTGGATGGATCGGCAAAAATACCCTGGTCCTGAATCGCAAGGCCGGCAGTTATTTCTTTCTCAGCGAACTGTTTGTCGACCTGCCGCTGCCGGTTGATCCGCCACACAGCACCGAACATTGCGGCCGTTGCACCGCATGCCTCGACATCTGCCCGACCAACGCCTTCGTCGGCCCGTACGTGCTGGATGCCCGACGCTGCATTTCCTACCTGACCATCGAACTCAAAAGCGCGATCCCGGAAGATTTGCGGCCACTGATCGGCAATCGGGTGTTTGGTTGCGATGACTGCCAGATCGTCTGCCCGTGGAACCGCTTCGCCCGTCCGTCCGGCGAAAGCGACTTCAAGCCACGGCACAATCTGGACAACGCCGAACTGGCCGAACTGTTCATGTGGGACGAAGAGAAGTTCCTCAGCAGCACCGAGGGCTCACCACTCAGACGCGCGGGTTACGAGCGCTGGTTGCGCAATCTGGCGGTGGGTTTGGGTAATGCGCCCTCAACGATTCCGGTGCTGGAAGCCTTGAAGGCGCGGCGCGAGAGCCCGTCCGATTTGGTTCGCGAGCATGTGGAGTGGGCGTTGCAGCAGCACGAACAACGCGCCTCAAAAACCTTGGCAATCAAACCGGTATGACACCCGGAACGCGCCATTCATCGCAATGACCTCACAAGATCGCGGCGTCGAAAAAGCTTAGGTAAACGCCAGACGATGTGCCGAAAGTTCCCGCACCTGAGAATGGGAACCGCCCTCGTCGCCAGCCGCCTCGCGCGGCCGCCCCTGTCTGACCCCTGATGCCTGGGTCATGCGAGAGGACAACGTCCCACGCTCGGACGAGGGCCTATTCTTGAATATCGCGGCTCCGGTAATGTTTGAGGGGTCGACACCCGCGTAAGGGTCAACGCCACTGGAACCTTTCGAATCAAACGCGCCCAACTGATCAGACAGGCCGTAACCGAGCTCAAGCACACCGTAAATCCCCCCGGCGCTCGGCCCCTTCGATAAACCATTGCCGACTTTCGAAGCAAAACCTCCTGCCCCTTTGGTGGCCGAGTTGACCCAGCCAGCGCCCATCGAGCCCACGCCCAACCCCAGACTCACCCAGCCGAGAATCCCGCTGGGATCCAGATGCGGGGCAACCTCCTGAATGATCGAGTCCGCGATACCCACCGCGGCAGACGCGACAGCCAGCCCGATACTCAAGATCGCCAAGGGTGTTGCAGCTCCGGCAGTCAGAACGGTGATCACCACGCCTGCCACCGCCAGAAACACCCCTAACAACGCCTTCCAGAAGTGCCCGGCCGGGTCGACGCGGTTGATCGGATCGCCCCCGCAATAGGCGTAAGGATTCAGCCCCCCCTTACCAAATGGGCTCATGTTGTCGGGGCTCAGGAAACGCATCAGCGTCGGACTGTAGGCCCGGTAGCCATTGCCTGACAGGTACAAACCGGTCAAGGGATCAAGTTGCTCGCCACTGAAGCGCAACAGACTGAACAATCCGCCCTCGGCCGGATGATGACCGTAAGGGGTGAACGCCAGATCCTGGTGCTGCGTTCCTTTCAACTCAGTGAGCACCGTCTGCTGCTGGTCGACACCGAACAGCCGGATTCCCGCGTCCTGCCCACGCGACTGCTGGCCGAGCACAATCGCGTCCTGGCGCATCAGCGTGCAGTTGTCGTTGCCGCGAATCTCATTGACAACCTGATCGTCTCGATAGACGCGCAAGGTGGCCGCCCCCGTTGGTTGCGAAAGTTCGACCAACTGATCCTGACCGTCATACCGATAACCACGGATAACCGCTCCGACCGCGCTGGCCACCTGAGTCAATCGTCCCAGCACATCGTAAGTAAAGGCACGTCCTTGCTCATCCTTGATCAATCGACCACTGGCGTCGTACCGCAACTCCACTGGCGCTGGATAATCCTTGTGCGTGTGAGAAATGCCGATCAACTGTGTCGGATCTGCTGCACTGTACCGATAGCTCGCCACGTTCACGCCGCCCGAAAATTCGGTTGTCAGGGTCAGGAGATTGTCCATCGCATCGAACACGTAGGTTTGCCGGTTGATCGTCTTGCCATAGGGGTCGACCGGCCGATGCTCGCCCGTGCAGGTGTACTGGCGGAGGCGTCCACGCACGTCATAGCTGAAATGCTCATCGCGCAACAACGTGCCGCCCTGTCTCCAGGTCTTCTGCGCCAGCTTGTTCGCCAGGGTGTAACTCGACGTCAGGGTGTGCGCTTCCTGGCCACTGATCTCAAAACGACGCGAGGCCTCTCGCCCTTGGTCGTCATAGGTGATCCGAGTGACCAGCGAGCGTTGCGTGGTCTTCTCCACGGTGCTGACCGTGATCAGCTGACCCAGACCGTTATAGGCAAAAGTTGCCTTGAGGGAAGGTTGTTCATAGGAAATCGGACGCCCGCACTCATCGTAGTCAGTTTTGTGTTCGTCCCCGAGGGCATCGGTGAAGGTCAGCGGACGCCCTTCCAGGGAGTAGCTATAACGAACGTTATGGCGGTGACCTGCACCGGTCAGTGTTTCAGCTTTCAGGCGTCCGGACGGGTAGTACTCTCGAACAGCTTCGCGCCCTTGCTCCGCCAACTTCGTCGGCAGGCCCAGCGCGTCGTAGTGGTAGCCGGCCAACAGTTCGCCCGCGTTGCGCGACGTCATGCATCCGCTGAGACCGGACTCATAGTGATAGTGGATCTGATCGCCACCGGCCGTGCGACTCCAGGCCGGCTGGGAGTGGCCTGCCGTGTAGCCCAATGTGGACACCCGGCCGCCGACACGATTTTCGGTCATTCGGCCCAAGCCATCGAACACTTGCTGCCCCACGCTGCGCTGGGCCACTTTGAGTTCAGTGGGCAACGCGGCCCGGCTGTGACTGGCATAGGCGGTTTCCACCCTGGTGCCATCGGGCAATACGCTGACACACAAACGATCGAATACATCGTATTCAAAAAGGGTCACGTTGCCGACCGGATCCGTCTGGCTGACCGTACGGCCCAACCCGTCATAAACTTGCGTCGTCTTGCCCAGGCTTCCTTGCTGAAGATCAAACACCTCGACGCTTTCCGGCTTGTCGAAGAAATTGAAGCGGGTGACTTTTTTGCCCATACCGTCGATCCATCGGGTTTCGGTGCGCGATACCGGATCAATGTCCTGGTGCTCTGTCCGACCATCGGGGTGAAGAATGCTTTTGATCTGCCCCCAGTCATCAAAGACAAAACCTGTTTTCATTACCACTTGGCGTCCCGCCCACCAATCGGTGCGAACCTCTTCGATCCTCTGCCCCAGCACATCGTGCCGGGCCGTGAGCACCGGCCTCATTACGCCCCCCGCCGAATTCTGCGTCGAGTCACTGTCTTGCTCCTCGATGCCAATCACCCGATCCAGGCCGTCGTAAATGACTTTGTGCTGAACATTGTTGGCATCGGTGCCGAGAATCGCGGCAGGTGTGTCACTCCCTCGGGCCAGTTCATAGGACGTGATACGAGTTGCCTTGAAGATCGTGTCGGGCGCCACGGTTTCGCTCACGACCCGACCCAGCGAGTCGTATTCGAATGTCAGCATGCTGTCGTCTTCATTGTGCTCGGACAGTTTCAAACCGTTGAGCGCGGAGAAGACCTGGGTCGTCGTCTTGCTGGTGCGGTCGAATCCTCTCTGTGTGGTTTTGCGGGTCAGGGAGGTGCCATTGAGCACGTACTCGAATTGCAGCAGGGTCGACTTGTTGTCCTGAGTCATGGTCTGCTGCTGCGGCAAACCGTGGCGCCGAGGGTCGGAGGGACTGCTGAGATACTCGTGATCGGTCTGCAGGCGCAGCGTTGCACGGCTCCCAATGACCTCAAGCAACTGCTCCTGCACGAGCACCACATCTGGCGTAACGGCCCCTTCAAGCAGCGGCAACAATTGGTACCGCGAGCGAGTGATCTTCGTCGCCGCCGCTGCCAGCCCGGCAGCCGGAATGACCGTCCGCTGCTTTTCAAAACGCACAAACGCCAACGGGTCGGCGACGCAGCCGTCGCTCCCGCCGACGGGGTAATACTCAAATACGGTTGTCACGCCATTGGGCTCAACCTTCTTGAGTAGATTTCCGTACTCGTCATAGACGGTTTCCGTGACTTCGGGAACGGATTTGAGCTTCGACGAACGATTTTCGTACACCCATGTCTGGGTTTTCGGTAAACGGAACTGTGCAGGCTGTCTGGCAAGACTTTCCCCAGGCAGCAAGTGATATTCGATGTCCTGAGTACTGACGGCATCGCCGCACGTCTCGACTTCTTTAATCAACAGATGAAACTTGTTGTAGGTACGCACGACAAACCGGTGAACCCTGTCTCCCGACATCAGCCGCTCGGTAGAACTGTAAGTAAACCGGGTGGCCGCTCGATAGAGGTTATCCCCTGTGCTTGACCAGTTGATACCTGCCGCCCCGCCGAGAAAGTTGGCGTCCGAGAATTGGTACTGCCGAGTGATGGCTGGCTGACCATGACGGGGGAAAACGGTATGCGAACTGACGCACGGTATCGATTGCATAGGCGCCTGCGGGGGAAGGCGATGTCCGACCGCTTTGTAACTGATGGTCTCGCGGCCCCCCTGGGGGGTTTCCACCGAGGTCACACACGTCACACCGCCAATTTGCTGCAAACCCAGAACCCAGGCGCCTCCCTTGGGCAGGCTCACCGTTGCCTGGCTGCTGGATTGCGAGAGCATGAAACTCGCCTCACAGGCCGAGCCCGGGTACATCACCACTCGCACGTTCGCGTTGCGAATCACGCTCAACAGCACGCGCCCCGAGCTCCCCGCCTCTGCTTCCCTGATTTCACTCAGCACCGGACGTCCATTGATCGAGGTGTACGCCAGCACCACCGTTGCACCCTTGGGCGAGACAATCCGCATCGGTACTGCCATGTTGCTTGAGCCGTAAACCCGCAACTCTTCGCGCAACCCGCTTTTGTGGAGCACATGGTAATCAACGCTGGAAAGTTTAGTGACCTTGACGGTGTTGAGCTTGAGCTCGTTGAACACCAACACGCCGGAGGTCTCCGCGGCCTGATAACTCTCGCCGTTGGACAACATTATCGTCTTGCCAAGCACGTCATAACGCGTCAATGCCAACGCCCAACCCGAACCAAAACCACTGTCAGTACGATTGAGCGGATTGAATTGCAACTGAACAGGCAGCGATGGACCGTTCAACGCACCGGACTTTATCTCGCCCAGCGATAGAGCCGCCGTATATAACCCCGTGCGCGGATCAACCCCGCCCGAGATGAAATCTTCAAAATTAAAAGCATTGGAATACAGACTTGAGCTATCCATAGCACCAAGCACTCCTTATCAAACAAATATATAAATCAATAGAAACACGCGAGAGGTAGCTGGCATTAGCCAGCCACCGGCCATCAGCCACGCAGCAAGGTGAAGTAGGCGTTAGTTAAATTGATACCGATCATCAATCGGTGTTCATTACCATATTCATCAATAACAGAAAACCGATAAGGTTCCCGACGCACGCGCGCATTATCGTAATACTTGGTAGATTGCCCAAGAACAACCGTTAGTTCACCACGACTCTGGTTTACCGGAAGATAGTAATGATGCGAAGCACCACCCGGCAGGTTCACATCAACCCGACTGACATGTACTGCGGGAAAGACGCCCATAAAATGCCGTATCGATTTACCACTCCCCAGGTCACCAGAACTGCAAAATTCTACGGGTGGATAATGTGGAGCGTATTGTGTGCTAGTCCACGACAACAAACGAACTTGTTTGGCGGACAGGTACAACCCCAGTTGATAGCGATAGATAACATCACCGTCCAACTCGCCACCGACACGCTGCGGCCCCCAGGAAAACTGCTCAACCGCATAGGTAACGGGGGGGACGGCGATGAGTGTTACAGCAGAATCATATCTATCACCAACCGGATTGGCCGTATTGTTGGTCCTGAATACTTTCCCGGCCACCGTGATTTCGGCCGCAATATCCAAAGACTCCGCTCGGTTCGAGGACACCCAGAATTCGACAGGTCGGGTCGCCAAAGATTGTGTCGATACCTTGCTGGCCAACGCCGCCTGGCTGCCACCCGGCATGTCATGGGTATATTCGTTCTCAATACTGCTCACAGTCCAGCCATCCCTTAACGGCCGGCCGTCCCGGTATTGAATCAACTTCAACGTCAAGAGATCCGGGTAATAAGCCAGCGGCACCGGGTTCCCGTCCGCATCCTCACCTTCCGCAAAAACCATGACCCGGACTTGCATCCGGCCATTACCATACAAGCTTTTGGACTGAACACTGGAGAAGGCATCGAACCTGACTTCAAACTTCGACAACTTCACTGCCGGCCCTGCTACGGTTACCGAAGAGGCGTTACTTCCTTGTAAATCATTCATAGTTTATTCCTTGCTATGACTTTAGACGTGCGACACGCAGGTCGCAATTTAACTCACCACTCGAACAAACAACTTATTCAGTCAGCGGCAAGCCATTGATCAAAAGCAATAACACGGAGATGCAACTTTAGCAAAACCCAAACAAGACACTTAACAATCAACGACAGCAACCAAACACTTCAAACCACAACAACTTATTTCAGTGTAATTATTTTCCACACCTTCAATACTTCCAAAGCAAACTTTACCCACCCCACTACCAACCCACATCAAACAAACAAAGTGCTTCAGCAATCGAATGCGCTACAGCACGCTCGATTTAAATAGACCGGTGATGTGGGTCAATTTATTTCGGCATTCCTGATTTCCGGAGATATCTTGCAGCACTCATCCTCCCGCAAAAGTCGGGCGCAAAGTAGAACGAGGCAGAGCAACTCAGGCTTCGTCGTTGTAAACGAATTTCGGCATTTCCCAGTGAAAACGGATTGCCAGTAACCGCAACAGGAAGCCGCCAAACAGGGTGATCAAAATCGCCTGTTCACCGGGCAATTGCAGGTAAATGCAGAACATGTAGCACCACGCGGCAGCGAACGAGACACTGGCGTAAAGTTCGCGGCGGAAAATCAGCGGGATGTCGTTGCAGAAGATGTCGCGCAGGATGCCGCCGAACACCCCAGTGATCACGCCACTGACCGAAGCCACCAGCATGCCGTGACCCATTTCCAGCGCGGTCATGCAGCCGATCAGGGTGAATGCCACCAGGCCCACGGCGTCGAGCACCAGGAACAGCGAGCGCAGGTGGCGCATCCAGCGTGCGGCGAAGACCGTGAACATCGCCGCCACTGAGGTCAGCACCAGGTATTCCGGGTGTTTGACCCAGGTCAGCGGGTAGTGACCGAGCAGCACGTCACGCACCGACCCCCCACCCAACGCCGTGACGCAGGCAATCAGCACCACGCCAAACCAGTCCATTCCGCGACGGCCGGCGGACAGGGCACCGGTCATGGCTTCGGCGGTAATGGCGATCAGGTAAAGCATCAGCAACATGGGGGCGGTCCTTGCAGGAAGGCGCGCAGTCTACTCATTTCACCGAAGCACCAAAAGAGGGCAAAACAGACACTGAGACCTGTGGCGAGGGGATTTATCCCCGCTGGAGCGCGAAGCGCTCCCCTGCATTCTTTCAGTGGCAACGCATTCACAGGTTTTACGACTGCTTCGCAGCCGAACGGGGCGGTGCGACGTTTCGACAAGCCCCCTCGCCACAGAAGGCCACGTCACCACAAAGGCATTGGCTGCTCTGCATCAGAACTTGATGAAGTTCTTGCGATAGTGCTGCAGCTCGGCGATCGATTCGCGAATGTCGTCCAGCGCCAGGTGAGTGCTGCCCTTTTTGAAGCTGTCGCGTACGTCCGGTGCCCAGCGTGCGGCCAACTCTTTCAGAGTCGACACGTCGAGGTTGCGGTAGTGGAAGAAGCTTTCCAGGGATTTCATGTGGGTATAAAGGAAGCGACGATCCTGGCAGATGCTGTTGCCACAGATCGGCGACTTGCCCTTCGGTACCCATTTTTCCAGGAAGGCGATGGTTTCGGCTTCCGCTTCGGCCATGCTGATACGGCTGTCGCGAACGCGCTGGGTCAGCCCGGAGCCGCCGTGCTGACGGGTGTTCCACTCGTCCATGCCAGCGAGAATTTCGTCGCTGTGATGGATGGCGATCACCGGACCTTCGGCCAAGGTGTTCAGGTCACTGTCGGTGACGATGGTGGCCATTTCGATGATGACGTCGGTATCAGGGTTCAGACCGGTCATTTCCAGGTCGATCCAGATCAGATTCTGTGGGTTTTGCATGTGTCGGCTCCTAGGCAATGCTGCGCAGTTTAGCCTAGGCCGGTGGCCGGGCGTGCTAAACTCGCGGCCGTTTTACCTAATCGCTGCATTCTTGATACGGAACACCCATGGCCAAACGCCAACTCAATCGTCGTCAAAACTGGCGCATCGAAAAGATTCAGGGCGAACGCGCTGCCCGCGCCGCCAAACGCGAGTCCTCGGCTGTCGAGGCACTTGAGGGTGGCGACCTGGGTCCGGAACAGACGGGCCTGGTGATCGCGCACTTCGGTGTGCAGGTCGAAGTTGAAGCCCTCGATGGCGATTTGGCCGGCCAGGTGTTCCGCTGTCACTTGCGCGCCAACCTGCCGGCGCTGGTGACCGGCGATCAGGTGGTCTGGCGTGCCGGCAACCAGGGCATCGGTGTGATCGTGGCGCAACTGCCGCGTAAAACCGAACTCTGCCGCCCGGACAGCCGTGGTCAGCTCAAGCCTGTAGCCGCCAACGTCGACATGATCGTCATTGTCTTCGCGCCACTGCCCGAGCCTCACGCCAACCTGATCGACCGCTACCTGGTCGCTGCTGAACACGCCGGCATTCGGCCGCTGCTGTTGCTCAACAAATTCGACTTGATCGACGAGCAGAACGCCCCGGCGTTGAATGCCTTGCTGGCGGTTTACCGCACGCTGGGTTATCCGGTGTTGGAGGTTTCGGCGCACCACGGCAATGGCATGGAGCAATTGCAGGCACAACTGGACGGGCACATCAGCGTATTCGTCGGCCAGTCCGGCGTCGGCAAATCGTCGTTGGTCAACACCCTGTTGCCTGAAGTCGAAGCCCGTGTCGGCCCGCTGTCCGAGTTGTCCGGCCAGGGCACTCACACCACCACGACCGCGCGGCTGTTCCACTTCCCCGGCGGCGGTGAGTTGATCGACTCCCCGGGTATCCGCGAATTCGGCCTGGGCCACGTCAGCCGTGCCGACGTCGAAGCCGGTTTCATCGAGTTCAACGACTTGATCGGCACCTGCCGCTTCCGCGATTGCAAGCACGACCGCGAGCCGGGTTGCGCTCTGCTCAAGGCCCTGGAAGAAGGTCGCGTGCAGCAGCAACGGATGAACAGTTATCGGTCGATCATCGCCAGTTTGCCGGAGACCAGTTACTAGACCACCACAAAACCTGTGGGAGCGAGCTTGCTCGCGAAAGCGGTATGTCAGTCAACATTGATGTTGAATCTGCTGACCCCTTCGCGAGCAAGCCCGCTCCCACAGGGTTTCAGGGTCCTGCTTTTTCCAGCTTCCAGCCCAGGGCGTCCAAGGCGTCCAAGGCGTCACAGCCATCCTGAATCAACAGGTGCGCGGCATTGGCGAAATGCTCCAGATCATGACCTTCGGCGTCTTTGACACACAGGCAGGTGACGCTGTTGAGCAGATTACGCGCGGCTTTGAGTCGGTGGACGGCGGTTTCGAGGAGATCGGAAGCGCGGGCTTCGGTGTCGATGTACAGCGTCGGGGCGACGCTGAAGTTGCCTTGGAGCGGGTGATACTTAGCCATGGGTCAAAACTCCGGATAATTTCGAGAGATTTCATCTGTGATTCGACCGGCTAAGATCGGTCACCGTGTTGGCAGCAACGGCGGAACTATAGTCAGATGTTTGTACGACTGAGAACCCCGGCACGAAATTTCAGATCGTTCCTACAACCACCACCAACGCACAAACAACAGGCACAAAAAAGCCGACATCACTGTCGGCTTTTTCATGGGTCACTGCTTCGGCGGTTCACCCGGTTTCGGCGCCGGATCTTCGAACAGATTCAAACGCTCACGAAGCTCATGCGCCGGCAACGGTTCCTTATCCGCCGGCAACGCGTTCGGATCGACCGGCGTGGCGGGCACTTCGCCCGGGCCGCCCTGCCCTTGCGTTGGCGTTTGCCCTGGCGCCGGTTCCACACCTTGCGAACCTTCGATGGCACGCTGGGCTTTCTTGGTCAGCACCACGATGTCGATACGGCGATTGATCGGATTGAACGGGTGCTCGCGGTCGAACAACGCTGACGAGGCATAACCCACGACTCGCGCCACCTGTGCATCCGGATAGCTGCCGGCGATCAGCGCTCGACGTGCCGCGTTGGCACGGTTGGCCGAGAGCTCCCAGTTACCGAAATCACCCGTGCCCGTGTACGGTTTGGCATCGGTGTGGCCACTGATGCTGATCTTGTTCGGCACCGCTTTGATGGTGTCGGCCATGGCCAGCAGGATGTCTTCAAAGTACGGCTTCAGGCGAGCTGAGCCTGAGTCGAACATCGGCCGGTTTTCGGCGTCCACGATCTGGATGCGCAAACCGTCCGGCGTGATTTCGAAACTGATCTGATCTTTGAATTTCTTCAGCTGCGGGTTCTCTTCGACCTTGGTCTGCAGTTCTTGCAGTAACAGCTCGAGACGTTCCTTCTCGACCTGCTCGGCCATGCCTTCAACCTGCTCGGTGTCGATGGTCACCTTGTCTGGCTGCGGCTGGGATTTCACCTCGGGGTTGAGGGTGCTCTCCGGCGCCAGGGTCGGTGTGCCGCCCAGGTCGATGATGTACGGCGTGCCGCTTTCCGAAAAGCCGACCGGGTCCTTGAAGTAACCGGCGATGGCGATCTTCTGTTCGGGTGTTGCGGTGGACAGCAGCCACAGCACCAGGAAGAACGCCATCATCGCCGTCGCGAAGTCCGCGAAGGCGATTTTCCAGGCGCCCCCGTGGTGCCCGCCGGCGATGCGCTTGACGCGCTTGATGATTATCGGCTGGTTATTTTCCATGACTTAGCGACCGCGAACCGCTTGTTCCAGCTCAGCAAAGCTAGGACGGTGCGCCGGGTACAGAACCTTGCGGCCGAACTCTACCGCCAGCGACGGCGGCATGCCGGAAGCGGAAGCCACCAGCGAGGCCTTGATGGCTTCGTAGACGTTCAGTTCTTCCTTGGCATCGTGGGCCAGGGAATGGGCCAGCGGACCGAAGAAACCGTATGCCGCGAGAATACCGAAGAAGGTACCGACGAGGGCCGCACCGACGTGCAGGCCGATGGATTTCTGATCGCCTTCACCCAGGGAAGCCATGGTCACCACGATACCGAGTACCGCCGCGACGATACCGAAACCAGGCATGGCGTCGGCAATGCCGTTCACCGCGTGGGACGGATGCTCGAGGTCTTCCTTGAGGCTGTAAAGCTCCATGTCGAACAGGCCTTCAAGCTCATGGGGCGCCATGTTGCCGGAGGACATGATGCGCAGGTAATCGCAGATGAACGCGGTCATGCGTTCGTCTTTCAATACAGCAGGGTATTTGGCGAAGATCGGGCTCGCGGCGGCATCTTCGATGTCGCCTTCGATCGCCATCATGCCTTCGCGGCGGCTCTTGTTGAGGATCTCGTAGATCAGGCCCAGCACTTCCAGATAGAACGTGTGGGTGAACCGCGAAGTGAACATGCCCAAGGATTTCTTGAGTACGTGCATGGTCATGTAACTAGGGTTGGCCTGGAGGAATGCGCCGAGGGCCGCGCCACCGATAATCAACACCTCGAAGGGCTGAATCAGGGCGGCAATCTTGCCGTGGGAAAGCACGTATCCGCCGAGCACGCTCGCGAATACGACGATGATGCCGATAATTTTAGCCATAGGTAGGAGAGCACTTACTGAGTCGGGTTCAAGGTCATATTCGGAAGTTAAAAAATCTCTTCTTCTACTTATCGGCAAAACTGCGCCAGACTATAGCCAGTTCAGGCGAAAAGCCAATTTGGCCCGCTCCGGGCATAGGTAATGCAGACGATGATCGCGTCCAACCATGGCTAACGAAACGAACGTTCCAACTCTAAAACCAACCACTCTCGAAGGCTGGGTCAAGCTTCTCGATGGCGTGCGCCTGCCCGTTCCGCAAGCCAGTCATGACCGCGTCTGCAAGGCCATCGCCAACAGTCGCAGCTCTTTGCGCGATATTGCCGAACTGATACAGGACAGCCCCGCGCTGGCCTTGAGCGTGATTCGCGAAGCCAATCGTCACACCCACGGCAGCATGACCGAGCCTGCGGAAAACCTTGAGGTGGCGATCAATCGCCTCGGTTTGAAGCGCACCGAAGCACTGCTCGCCCGGTTGCCCGCCCAGCCGCAATTGGAAATCCCGGTGGCCCTGCGTCAGCTGCAGTTGATCAGCCAGCACGCGACCCAACAGGCCAACGGTTTTTTCGCCAGTCGCCTGGCGCGGCTGTGGCAGGACATCCACTGGGGCAGCCTGCTGTTTCTCTCGCCGCTCTGGCCGATGGCATTGACTCATCCGCAGCTGCTCGAAGAATGGGAGCTGCGGGTCATTCATAAAGGCGAGTCGGCGTACAAAGTTGAAAAGCAATTGTTCGGCGCTCGCCTGCTGGACATCTGCCTGGCGCTCGTGGACATCTGGCGCCTGCCGATCTGGGTGCAGCAGGGTTATCGGCTGCTGCTCAACGAGCAACGTGAGCTGGTGAAAGTGCTACGCATCGCGCGCGACAGCGATCATCCATTGCGCCAGCAGAACCGCCTCGATGACGATCCGACCCTGCGCCGCTGGCTCAATCAACCGGCCAATACGGTGCTGCTGGCCAACGGTCTGGCGCTGTCGGCGCAACAGGCCTGGGACGGTCCGCACAGTGAGCGCTGGCAGTATCTGACCAGCCTTTACCTGCAAATGCCGATGGACGAAGTGCAGCAGCAGTTGCACCAACAGGCCGCCAACAGCGCCCGTCATCATGCAATGCCAGACCTTTGGCACCCGGCCGTGTCGCTGATCTGGCCGTGGGGCATGAACCGTGTCCACGCCGGATTGCTGCCGGCCCCGGCACCGACTGCCGAAGACCTGGCGAAATGGCGCAGACAGTGTGCCGAGTTGCTGGTCGAGCCGAGTCGCTTCACCAATGCCATGCACTTGACCACGTCTGCCCGGGACGCTTTGGTCGCGTGCGGCATGCGTCGGGTGATGATCCTGATGGCCGACCGTACCCATGACAATCTGCGAGTGCACCAGACGGCCGGGCTGCCAAAAGAAGTGGCCAGTCTGAACTTCGCCGTCAGCCAGAGCACCGTGCTGCAACGCCTGCTCTCGCAGCAAGCCCAGGTACGCCTGACGCCGGCCAACAATGCACAATTCTCAGCCCTGTTACCGGCCAGCCTGCGCTCACAGTTCGGCGGCGAACACTTGCTGTTGCGCTCACTGGTCAATAACGGCCGGGTCATCATGATTGTGGTGGCGGATCAGGGCGGCGGGCCGTTCTCGGAAATCACCGTGCAAGCCTTTGGCAAAACCGCGCAATGCATCGAAAAAGCGCTGCACAGCTTTAGCCAGCGCGGTCAATGAATGCTGCGCTACAATCCCCCCCTTTGTGTTCTGGAGACCTCAAATGTCTGACTTCTCTGGCTTGCCGCTGGTGATCGAGCCGAGCGACTTGCTCGCCCGTCTCGACTCCCGCGAACTGATTCTGGTGGACCTGACCAGCAGCGTCCGCTATGCCGAAGGGCATATCCCTGGTGCGCGTTTTGTCGATCCGAAACGCACGCAACTCGGTCAGGCGCCTGCGCCGGGACTGATGCCGCCGCAAGCGGCACTCGAAGCGTTGTTCGGTGAACTGGGACACAACAAAAACGCAGTCTACGTGGTCTATGACGACGAAGGCGGCGGTTGGGCCGGGCGCTTTATCTGGCTGCTGGATGTCATCGGCCACAGCAAGTACCACTATGTCGACGGCGGCTTGAAGGCCTGGCTGGCAGAAGGCTTGCCCATGTCGATCCAGATCCCGGCCCCGGTCGGCGGCCCGGTTGCGTTGACCTTGCACGACGAACCCACTGCCACCCGCGAGTACCTGCAAAGCCGTCTCGGTGCCGCCGACCTGGCGATCTGGGACGCACGCGGGCCGCTGGAGTACTCCGGCGAGAAAGTCCTGGCGGCCAAGGCCGGGCACATTCCCGGCGCGGTCAATTTCGAATGGACCGCGGGCATGGATCAGACGCGCAACCTGCGCATCCGCACCGACATGCCGCAGATCCTGGAGAAACTCGGGATCAGCAAAGACAAAGAAGTGATTACCCACTGCCAGACTCACCATCGTTCTGGCTTCACCTATCTGGTGGCCAAATCCCTCGGTTATCCGCGGGTCAAAGGCTACGCCGGTTCCTGGGGCGAATGGGGCAACCACCCCGATACGCCCGTAGAGATTTAAGGTTTTTAAGGACAGTTAATGAATAAGCGTTTGTTTATCCTCAGCCAATACCTGCTGCCCCATCACCTGCTGTCGCGACTGGCCGGCTGCATTGCCGAATGCCGCGTACGCTGGTTCAAAAACGCGTTTACCGCGTGGTTCGCCAAGCGTTATCAAGTGGACATGTCGCAGGCGCTGGTCGAAGACCTGACGGCCTACGAGCACTTCAATGCGTTCTTCACTCGCGCCTTGAAGGACGGCGCTCGCCCGCTGGACGAGACGCCAGGCGCGATCCTCAGCCCGGCCGACGGCGCGGTCAGCCAACTCGGCCCGATCGAACACGGTCGCGTGTTCCAGGCCAAGGGTCACAGCTTCAGCGTGCTGGAATTGCTGGGCGGCGACGCTGCCAACGCAGCGCCATTCATGGGCGGTGATTTCGCGACTATTTATCTGTCGCCCAAAGACTACCACCGCGTGCACATGCCGCTAGCCGGCACTCTGCGCGAGATGGTCTACATCCCGGGCCGGATTTTCTCGGTCAACCAGACCACCGCTGAAAACGTTCCGGAACTGTTCGCCCGCAACGAGCGTGTGGCGTGCATTTTCGACACCGAGCGCGGGCCGATGGCCGTGGTGTTGGTGGGCGCGATGATCGTTGCGTCGATCGAAACCGTTTGGGCCGGGCTGGTCACGCCGCCGAAACGCGAGCTGAAAACCTTCCGCTACGACGAAGCTGCCCGTGCGCCGATCCATTTGGAGAAAGGTGCAGAACTGGGTCGGTTCAAACTGGGTTCGACCGCTGTCGTGCTGTTCGGGCCTGATCAAGTGAAGTGGGCTGAAGAACTGGCGGCCGGTTCGCCGGTGCAGATGGGCCAGGGCATGGGTCTGCCAAAAGCCTGATCCCCTGATCCGCCCCCGCGAACGTCTTCGCGGGGTCGGACATTTCGGTGGGTGCCGTTACTCTATCTGTCCTCGGAAGCCGATCGGCCCTTCGTTGGCGTAGGTATTGGTGCCACTGAGGTTTTTCCCTCCATCGCTGGAGGTCACACTCAACGCCACAACGTTCTGATTATCCCGGCCTCCGATGACCCATTTGCCACCCGGATGCCATGGAGCATCGTTGCCGCCCCACTGATTTTCAACGTTGTACTGGTTCTGGCCCGTGCGTTGAGCCTTGAAGCCAATGGGACCTTCACCCGCATACGTCATGGTGCCGGTGAAACTCTTCCCGCCATCGCCCGATTTGATCTCGATCGCGACAACGTTCTGGTTGTCCCGCGCGCCTAGCGTCCAGTCTCCGCCCGGATGCCAGGGTGCCGAACTACCGCCCCATTGATTTGCCACTACGTATCTAGACATAAACTTCATCTCCTTGAAGTTACAAAGAGACCTGCCCTGCGAAGGCAGCAGGCCATACGACTGTGCGTATCCAGTCGCACGACTGTCAGATTAGTAGTACGCCCGGATGGCACTCGACTGACAGACAAACGGTCAAAATCCATAGCTGCTACAGTCAGGTCATTCACTGCCCATTTACCGGTTGGAGTTTTTCCACGGCATGAATGAGACCAGCCCCCACCTCCTGCTACGCGCGCCCGTCCCGCTGCAGGTGCGTCTGTCGTTCTGTGAAGCCACCCCGCGCGATCTCAAGCGCTGGATCGCCAATCTGCCCAAAGCCAACATCGGCGAAACCGCTCGCCAGTTGTATCAAGGCTTGAGCGAACTCAACCAACTGCTCACGCCCAGCGACAATCGCCTGCAATTGCTCGAACTGCTGCGGCCCGAGGTGTATTACGTCTGCAAACACCTTGAGCAGCATTTCCTGCATCAGTCGATTGTCCTCGACGAACGTTCGCGCAAGATCGCCAACCTCTGCCAGGCGCTGCAAAGTCACTTGGCCATTGGTTATAAACAGATCGTCGTGCGCATCACACCAAAGTTCAGCAAGGACCGTGCGCCGCTGCTGACCCAGGCGCTGCAACGGGCGATCCATTGCCTGAACGGGCCGCTGATTCGCGCGACCAAACTCTATTGCCCGGTGCCGGAAGGCCTGTGGCTGGAGCTGCATCAGCTCTACCGGATCGCCTGCGCGCACCGGCTCCAGCACACGAGCCTGCGCGATGAGCTGGCCAGCCAGACGCAAACCCTGAGCATCGAACAGACGTACGTGGTCGCCTTGCTGCTGGGCGCCTCACGCTGCAACCAACTGCGCCAGCACCAGATTGCCCGGGTGGCGGAAGTGCTGGAGCCGTGGAGCCAATGGATCAAGCTGCAACCCGGCAAACCGGCCACCGGACTATTCGCCGTCGCGCCAGACCTCGACACCGGGCCGCGTTACCGCACCAAGTTCCGCGCCGAGCAGCAAGAGAGCTTATTGGGGATTGATTCGCAGCCGTTGGTCGCGGCGATTGAAGCTCATTTGCAAAAAAACGACAGTTCATCGCCGCTGCCCGTGCCGACAGGGTTAAGCCTGGATACGTTGCAACACCTTCATGCCGCCTGGGGCCAGACGACCGAGCGCAGTTTCCAGCGCACCGTCGGCCAAGGCACGTTGACCCTGTGCATAGGCATGAGCGCGCTGCACTTTTATCTGGGTGGCCAACGTTCATTCAGCGACATCCTGAAAAACCCCGGCGCCCGGCCTGCACAATTTTCAGTAACGTCAGTGATCGGCCGTGAAAAAGACCAATGGCACCAAGCCTTCGACGCCGCGCCCCAAGGCCATGCAGACGCTCTATTGCCCTACGAAGAGATCGAATACCCGCAACTTCAGAATGACGAATGCCACGAAGCATCCGACCGCAATCAGCACTTCCCGACCCATGTCCTTTCAGTGATCAATCACAGCCCCGGCGGTTACTGCCTGGCCTGGCCCGGCGCTGTGCCGGCCGAGTTACAGGCGGGTGAAATGGTCGGTATCGAGGATTCTGCCGGTCAGGGCTGGAGCATCGCGGTGGTGCGCTGGATCCGCCAGGTCCGTGGCGGCGGCACGCAGATGGGCGTCGAGCAGGTTGCGCCCTGCGCCGAGCCTTGCGGCCTGCAACTGGTGCGCACCCGTGATGACCACAGCCAATACCTTCGCGGTTTGTTGCTGCCGCAAATCAGTGCTATCGACGTGCCGGCCACCCTGCTCGCACCGCGCCTGCCCTTTCAGGAGGGCAACAAGGTCATGATCAATACCCACGGCGAGGAACGCCGGGTCGGGCTGGAGCGGCGGGTGGCGAGCACCAACAGCTTTAATCAATTCGCTTACCGTCCGCTGGAGGTCGCCAGAAACGACAACGCCGCGGTGAGCGGCGCTGAGGAGGATTTTGATTCGTTGTGGAAAACACTTTGAGGAAGTAGCAGATCCCTGTGGCAAGGGGACTTGTCCCCTCGCCACAAGGGCCCTGTCAGTCAATACAAGACTCAGAGTTGCCCATCGCGATCCCGGAAGCCCAGCAGATACAGCACGCCATCCAGCCCCAACGTGGAAATCGCCTGCTTCGCCGACTGCTTCACCAGCGGCTTGGCACGGAACGCGACGCCCAACCCGGCAATCGCCAGCATTGGCAAATCGTTGGCGCCGTCGCCGACCGCAATGGTCTGCTCCAGACGCAAACCTTCCTTGTGCGCCAGCTCCTTCAGCAGATCCGCCTTGCGCTGCGCATCAACAATCGGCTCGACCGCCACGCCGGTGACTTTGCCGTCGACCACTTCCAGTTCGTTGGCGAACACATAGTCGATACCCAACTTGGCCTGCAATTGCTTGGCGAAGTAGGTAAAGCCGCCCGACAGGATGGCGGTTTTGTAGCCCAGACGCTTGAGCTCGGCGAACAGGGTTTCGGCCCCTTCGGTCAGGCGCAGGGAGGCGCCGATGGAATCCAGCACGCTGACGTCCAGCCCTTTCAACAAGGCCAGGCGCTCCTTGAAGCTGGCGCGGAAGTCCAATTCGCCGGCCATCGCCCGCTCGGTGATCGCAGACACCTGATCGCCCACGCCGGCCGCCTTGGCCAGTTCGTCGATCACTTCGGCTTCGATCAGCGTCGAGTCCATGTCGAACACCGCCAGGCGACGGTTACGACGGAACAGCGAATCTTCCTGGAAGGCGATGTCGACGTTCAGTTCCTGCGCGACGCTGAGGAATTCGGCCCGCAGCGCTTGCGGATCAGCCGCTTCACCGCGAACGGAAAACTCGATGCAGCCCTTGCCCTGATCGGCCGGGGTGTCCAGCGGCATGCGCCCGGACAGACGATCGATGTGGTCGATGTTCAAGCCATATTTGGCGGTGATCGAACTCACGGCCTGCAATTGTCCGGCGGTCACTTTGCGGGTCAGCAGGGTCACGATGTGGCGTTTCTTGCCCTGATTGCCGACCCACTGCTGGTAATCCTCTTCGGACACCGGCGTGAAACGCACCTGCTGATCGAGTTTGTAAGCCGTGAACAGGATGTCCTTGAGCACCGACTTGCCTTGCTCGGTGTCGGGAATTTCAACCAGGATGCCGAACGACAAGGTGTCGTGGATCACCGCCTGACCGATGTCGAGAATGTTCACACCACCCTGGGCCAGAACGCCGGTAATGGCCGCAGTCAGACCCGGACGGTCGACTCCCGTGATGTTTATCAGGACGATTTCGCGCAAGGCGCACCCCCGCAGGTGGAAAAAAACCGCATTCTACCCACATTCAGTGACCATCGGGCACCGTGAGCGCTTTGACGGTCTAGGGCCTGTCGCTATACTGCGCGTCAACTTCACGGACAAAAGAGCCGAGCTCAAGTGAACCGGCCCACGCCAGTAAAAACCGATAACTTCTTTCTGCTGATCTTCCGTGCACTGCGCCACCGCCGTGTACCGATTGCATTGCGCATCGCCAGCCATAACGTGATCCTGGTCGCTCTGGCCCTGGTGATCTACGCCTGCGTGATGGGTTTGCAGTTCAAGCAGGCCATGCACGAGCAGGCGGATGCCCTGGGCGAAAGCCTGACCACCCAGACTGCCACGTCCGCCACGGAGCTGTTGGTGTCCAACGACATCCTCAGCCTCAACGTGCTGCTCAACAACCTGACCAAAAACAAGCTGGTGGCTCACGCTGCCATCTACAGCGTGGATAACCGCATCCTCGCCGAAGCCGGTCAGCGCCCCAAGCATAGCCTGCTGGGCGAAGCCGAAGGCATGTACCAGAGCAAGATCACTTTCCAGGATGTGACCGCCGGGCAACTGCGCATCAGCCTGGACATGGATCAGTTCCAGCAGCCGATGACCATCAGCCTGCAAAGCATGGGCATTTTGAGCGCGATCCTGCTGGCGCTGTCCCTGGCCTTGAGCCTGCGACTGGGTCGGCACATCTCCACGCCGTTGCTGCAATTGCGGGTGTGGCTGCGCCATATCGACGAATACACCCCGGGCACCGAGCGTCAGGATGAGATCGGCGACCTGGCTCGCCAGCTGCACGCTGACTTCGCGCCAGAGCCCGCCGAGCCGGAACCCGCTCCCGAGCCTGAGTACGACGAAAGCGACTACGAAGACGCGGACGATAACGAGCCAAACTTCGAAGTGCGCAACTTGCGTGACCCGAGTTTCGATGAAACCAAACCCGTGGCCGGCCTCAAACCCGCGCCACGGCGCATTGTCAGCACCGTAGAAGACGATGATGACGACGATGCATTTGCCGACTTGCGTGATGAATCAGCTTCGACCGCGCCGAAACCGGTCGTAAAACCGAAGCTATCGAACGTGCCGCAGCACAGCGCGGTGCTGGCCGTGCAACTGGGCGCTCAGGATCAACTGCGTCGCCTGCCCCGCACACGTCTGGAAGAACTGCTCAAACGCTATCGCGACTGCCTCGATCAGGCCGCCTCGCTCTACCAGAGCGAGCTGCACACCCTGAACGATGGCAGCACGCTGATGCTGTTCCACACTGAAGACAGCGGCGACGACTACCTGACCAACGCCATTTGCTGTGGTGAGTTGTTGCGGGCTCTGGGCCATCAGTTGCAGATCGAAGTCGCCGACAGCGGCATCACCCTGCAATTGCAATTGGGCCTGACCCTGGGTGATGAGCTGTTCGGCCTGAGCCAGATAGATCTGCTGCTGACCGAAACCGCTCAGGATGCGCTGGCCCTGTCGCAACACAGCCGCAACCTGTTGCTGGTGGAGCGCAAGATCGGTGACGACGCGCTGATCCGCCAGCGCGCACGAATCCGACCGATCGCAAGCCCGGAAGGCGCTTGTTGCGTAGAGCGGCTGATGGAGCCTTATCCGTCGATGCTTGAACGGCAACTGGCGCGGATGCATGAGCGTCGGGCGTAAATAGCCCCGTTATGAAAAAGCCCGCAGACGAGTAATCGTCTGCGGGCTTTTTGTTGCCTGCGCTGGCCTCATCGCGAGCAGGCTCGCTCCCACAGGGATCTTCTGTGGACGCATCCTCTGTGAGCATCAGATATCCCCTGTGGGAGCGAGCCTGCTCGCGATGAGGCCCTCAGCAGCAAAGGAGATCCCCAACCCGCAGAAACAACAAAGCCCGCACATGGCGGGCTTTGTTCCTGGATCAATCCAGGCTTAGAACCTGAACACTTCCATATCGGTCCGGATCGGCGAAGCCATCGGGATCTTCGGTTGCTTCTCTTGCTCGGCTGCCGGTGCCGCAGGCTTTGCAGCAGGTTTACGTGGCGCTTCGGCAATCGGCGGCTGATTGGCCAGCGGCTTGAGCGCCGTCGACAGTTGCTCGGCCAGACGCTGCAACAACACACCCTGAGCCTGAACCTGAGCCGCCGTGCCACCGGCATGCTGTTCCTGCAGGTGAATGATGCGATTATCACGAACCTGACCACGACGGTCGATCAGACGCCATTGCGCATCAAGGATCGCCGGTTGCGCCTCACCTGAGTCCAGGCGAGTAATCGTCAGAAGAACCTGCACATCCGGCGTGAAGCCCACTGTCGCTGGCGCCAGCACCACGCGCTGGCTGTCCAGATGACCCGCTACCTGACGCAGCAGCAGCTGATCGATGTCGGATGACAGGCTACCCGCCCAACGACCATCAGTCGAAGCTTGCAGGCTGCCATCCGGCTGTCGCTGCAACAACGTTTCGCGTTGCAGGTAATCAGCTACAGTTACCGGACCCAGCAATACAGCCATGCCCGCGCTTTGCGCAGGCTGAGCCGGACTTCCGCTGTCCAGCTGATACAGCGACACCGGTTGGTGAGTGCTGCAACCCGCCAGGCCAAGTACGCCGGCGAGCATCAAAATAAAAGGAAGGCGCAGAGCAGTCATCGTCCCATCCAGGTGGTTGCCACAAGGCTAACCACAGTGAAAATACTCAATAAATATGAAGAACGCTCGGCCACGCCGGCGCTTGAAAGGCCATATCATCCGTGAATATGCGTTCCGACTCCAGCGCCAAAGCGTCGATCTACGCGTTAAATCGTAGATCGAGCGCTCTAGGACGCTTAATTGAGGTTTTCGACGAGCAGCGCATCTACCCTCTGAAAGCCACGTGGCAATTTGTTACCACGACGTCCACGCTCACCTTTGTAGTGTTCGAGGTCGTCTGCTTTTAGTGACAAGGTACGTTTTCCGGCCTGCAGTACCAATGTGGCGCCATCCGGCAATACGGCGATGTCCGTGACATATTCTTCGCGGCTGGCAACACGCTCGCCGGAAATCCCGATGATCTTGTTGCCTTTGCCCTTACCTAATTGTGGCAGATCGCTGATTTTGAAGATCAGCAGGCGACCTTCGGTGGTCACCGAGGCCAGCCAGTTCTGCTCACGATCAGCCACCGGACGCGGCAGAATCACCTTGGCGTTGTTCGGCAGGCTCAACAGCGCCTTGCCCGCCTTGTTCTTGGCTTGCAGGTCTTCACCTTTTACCACGAAACCGTAACCGGCGTCGGAGGCGATCACGTACAGCGAGTCGTCTTCCGGCATCAGCACGCATTCAAACGTCGCCCCTGGTGGCGGCGTCAGACGACCGGTCAGTGGTTCGCCCTGGCCTCGGGCCGATGGTAGCGTGTGCGCGGCCACCGAATAGCTGCGACCTGTGGAATCGATAAACACCGCAAACTGGTTGGAGCGCCCGGGCGCCAGAGCCTTGAAACCATCCCCGGCCTTGTAGGAAAGCCCGGTGGCGTCGATTTCGTGACCCTTGGCGGAACGAACCCAGCCTTTTTCCGACAGGACGACGGTCACTTTCTCATTCGGCAGCAGGTCGTGCTCGGTCAAGGCCTTGGCTTCTGCGCGCTCGACGATTGGCGAGCGACGGTCGTCGCCGTAGGTTTCGGCATCCTTGATCAGCTCGGTGCGGACCAGTTTTTTCAGCTTGGCTTCGCTGCCCAGCAGGGCTTGCAGCTTGGCTTGCTCCTTGAGCAGTTCATCCTGCTCGGCACGCAGCTTCATTTCTTCCAGTCGCGCCAACTGACGCAAACGGGTGTCGAGGATGTAGTCGGCCTGGATTTCGCTCAGGGCGAAACGCTCGATCAATGCAGCTTTCGGGTGCTCCTCGGTGCGGATGATGTGAATCACTTCATCCAGGTTGAGGTAAGCAATCAACAAACCGTCCAACAGGTGCAGGCGACGCTCGACCTTATCGAGGCGGAATTGCAGGCGACGACGCACAGTCTGGACCCGGAATTCCAGCCACTCGACCAACAGCGCGCGCAGGTTTTTCAGCTGCGGCTTGCCGTCGAGGCCGATGATGTTGATGTTGACCCGGTAGCTCGACTCCAGCTCGGTGCTGGCGAACAGGTGGGTCATCAATGCATCGTGATCAAAGTTTTTGCGTGCGCCCGGAATAATCACGATCCGGCACGGGTTTTCGTGGTCGGACTCGTCTCGCAGGTCAGCGATCTGTGGGGCTTTCGACGGCTTGGCCTGCATCATGGCCGCGATCTGTTCCAGCACCTTGGCGCCGGAGACCTGATGCGGCAGCGCGGTGACGATGATGTCGCCGTCTTCAATGTGGTACACGGCGCGCATGCGCACCGAGCCCTTGCCGGTTTCGTACATTTTCAGCAGGTCGGCACGCGGCGTGATGATTTCCGCTTCGGTCGGGTAATCCGGGCCCTGGATGTGTTCGCAGAGCTGCTCGACCGTGGCTTTCGGCTCATCGAGCAAACGCACGCACGCCGTAGCGACTTCGCGCAGGTTGTGCGGCGGTACGTCGGTGGCCATGCCCACGGCGATGCCGGTGGTGCCGTTGAGCAGGATATTCGGCAAACGTGCCGGCAACACCAGCGGCTCGTCGAGGGTGCCGTCGAAGTTCGGGCCCCAGTCCGCAGTGCCCTGGCCCAGTTCGCTGAGCAGCACTTCGGAATAGCGCGACAGCCGCGCTTCGGTGTAACGCATGGCGGCGAAGGACTTGGGATCATCCGGCGCACCCCAGTTACCCTGGCCGTCGACCAGCGTGTAGCGGTAACTGAACGGCTGGGCCATCAGGACCATCGCTTCGTAGCAAGCCGAGTCACCGTGCGGGTGAAACTTGCCGAGCACGTCACCGACGGTACGCGCCGATTTCTTGTGCTTGGAATCGGCGTCCAGCCCCAACTCGCTCATCGCGTAGATGATGCGTCGCTGTACCGGTTTCAGGCCGTCGCCGATATGCGGCAAGGCACGGTCCATGATCACGTACATGGAGTAGTTGAGGTAGGCATTTTCGGTGAAGTCAGCCAGTGACCGGCGTTCTACACCGTCCAGGCTGAGATCAAGGGAGTCGCTCATGCGGGCCTCATCGGTTCGTTGTCTGGCGCAGCAGCATGGTGCCACCGCGCTGGGTAAATTCAAGTTTGTTCAGTGCGCTCATACCGAGCAGCACTTGCTTGCCATCCAGGCCTGGCACGACGAGGGCGCGCACATCACGCAGCACAATGTCGCCCAGTTGCAGCCGATCGATGCGGGTTCGGTAACCCTGGGTGCGACCGTTGGCTGTGCTCAGGGTCACCCCAAAGCCTTTTTCCAGTTTTAGCTGTTCGGCCATTTCGGCCGGGATCGACACATCAGTCGCCCCGGTATCGAGCATGAAATCCACCGGCAGGCCGTTGATCTGACCGCTGGCAACGAAGTGACCCTGTGTGTTGCTGGCCAGTTTCACTTCGATAAAACCTTCGCCCTGCTCAGAGCTGACGACGGTGTTGGGGTTCTGCTGACGCGCTTCCCACTGGCCGAAAAACCGCGTCGCCAGAAATAGCGCCGCGCACCAGGCCAGTACCATAAATACCCGACCGGCGCGTTTTCCCGGCGTTTGCTGGCTCACGGCTTGGCACTCCAGCCACCTTCAGGCGCAGCAAAGCGCCAGACGATCGGACGTTCCTCGCCATCGGCGCGGGCATCGTTGTTGTTGTCGGTGCCAATCCACGCGCCCTCGGCGTCAATAATCAACGCTTCGGTCAGGCCGTAAGGATTTGAATAGCGGCGATGCGCCTGCAAGGCTTCATCGGCAAACGACCAGCAGCGCTCGACCTTGGCCGTCACCGGATCACGGCGGCAGATCTGGTAAGCGTTGCGCTCAAGGGTAAACAGCTTGCCGTTGAACAGCGACAGGTCGGCAAAGTCTCGGGACACGGCTTTGGCTTTGGGAAACTGCGCCGGCTGCATTTCTTTCCCGGCTTCGCTCAGCAACACACAGCCACCATCGCAATCCCAGACCGTTTGTTTGCGCTTGATCAGCAACAAGCCACGGCTTTGACGCTCGGCGGCGAGCCACAATTGATCACCCGCCGGATTGATCGCCACACCTTCAAACAACGCATTGAAATGCAGCAGCATGCCGCTGGCGCGCGCTTCGCGAATCAGAATCGGCGAGATCTTCAGCCAGGACGATGGCCCAACAGGTGGCACTTGCAGAATCGCGGCGTGGGACTCGCTGACGATGTAGCGATTACCGGCGCTGTCGCAGGTGATGCCTTCAAAATCCAGATCCCCGCCACGGACAAACGACGCTACCCAGGTCCGCGAACGCAAGCCCCAAGGCAAACCGCTGTCTGGCACCGGTGGTACGCCGATGCCCACGGTTTCGGCCTGCCATACCCTGTCGCGGGTATCGAGCCGGTAAATCTGATCGTCGTCGCGATCCGACACCGTCCACATATCCTTGCCGCACTGGGCCAGCCCGGACAGGTTGCCGCCGCGCATACCGTCAACGGGATGCTCGGACAACAGGCGCAGTTCCGGCACCGGTTCGGCAAACACCGAAACCGAGGTCAGAAGTAACGCACACGCCAGGGCAAAGCCAACCCGCATCAGCCAAGAACCTCGGCCAGGTTGCCTTTGGATTCCAGCCAGGATTTGCGGTCACCGGCACGTTTCTTCGCCAGCAGCATGTCCATCATTTCCGAAGTCGCTTCGAAATCGTCCAGCGTCAGCTGCACCAGACGCCGAGTGTTCGGGTCCATGGTGGTTTCGCGCAGCTGCGGCGGGTTCATTTCACCCAGACCTTTGAATCGTGTGACCTGCGGCTTGCCGCGTTTCTTCTCGGCCACCAGACGATCGAGGATGCCATCGCGTTCGGCTTCGTCCAGGGCGTAGTAAATCTCTTTGCCCAGGTCGATACGGTACAGCGGCGGCATCGCGACGTAGACGTGACCGGCATCCACCAACGGGCGGAAATGCTGGACGAACAACGCGCACAGCAAGGTGGCGATATGCAGACCGTCGGAGTCGGCGTCGGCGAGGATGCAGATCTTGCCGTAACGCAGCTGGGCGATGTCTGCCGAGCCTGGATCGACACCGATCGCCACGGCGATGTTGTGCACTTCCTGGCTGGCCAGTACTTCGCTGCCGTCGACTTCCCAGGTGTTCAGAATCTTGCCGCGCAACGGCAGGATCGCTTGAAACTCTTTATCCCGCGCCTGCTTGGCCGAACCGCCGGCGGAATCACCTTCCACCAGGAACAGCTCGGAACGCATCGGGTCCTGCCCGGCACAGTCAGCGAGTTTGCCCGGCAGTGCCGGCCCCGCTGTGATGCGCTTGCGCTCGACCTTCTTGCTGGCCTTCAGACGACGGCCGGCGTTGTTGATCGCCAGTTCCGCCAGCAGCATGCCGGTTTCCGGGTTGGCGTTGAGCCACAGGCTGAACGCGTCCTTGACCACACCGGAAACGAACGCGGCCGCTTCACGGGACGACAGGCGCTCTTTGGTCTGGCCGGAGAATTGCGGCTCTTGCATCTTCATCGACAGCACGAAAGCGATGCGCTCCCAGACGTCTTCCGGCGCCAGCTTCACGCCGCGAGGCAGCAGGCTGCGGAATTCGCAGAATTCGCGCATCGCATCGAGCAAGCCCTGACGCAAACCGTTGACGTGGGTACCGCCCTGCGCCGTCGGGATCAGGTTGACGTAGCTTTCCTGAACGCTGTCGCCACCTTCCGGCAACCACAGCAGCGCCCAATCGACCGCTTCTTTGTTACCGGCCAGGCTGCCGCAGAACGGCTCGTCCGGCAGGCGTTCGAATCCATTGACCGCGTCGACCAGGTAGGAGCGCAGGCCGTCTTCGTAATGCCATTCGACTTTCTCGCCGGTGGCCTTGTCTTCAAAACTGACCAGCAGCCCCGGGCACAGAACGGCTTTGGCCTTGAGTACGTGCTTGAGGCGGCTGATGGAGAATTTCGGCGAATCGAAGTATTTCGGGTCCGGCGCGAAGAACACGCTGGTACCCGTGTTGCGCTTGCCGACGGTACCAATGATTTCCAGCTCGGTTTTCTTGTAACCGTCGGCGAATGTCATCTGGTATTCGTTGCCGTCACGCTTTACGCGCACCCGGACTTCGTTCGACAAGGCGTTGACCACGGAAATACCCACCCCGTGCAGACCGCCGGAGAACTGGTAGTTCTTGTTGGAAAACTTGCCGCCCGCGTGGAGCTTGGTGAGGATCAGCTCGACGCCCGACACGCCTTCTTCGGCGTGGATATCCACCGGCATGCCGCGACCGTCATCGCTGACTTCCAGGGAGTGATCGGCGTGCAGGATGACCTGCACCGAGGTCGCATGCCCGGCCAAGGCTTCATCGACGCTGTTGTCGATGACTTCCTGGGCGAGGTGGTTCGGCCGACTGGTGTCGGTGTACATGCCGGGGCGTTTACGCACCGGGTCGAGGCCCGAGAGGACTTCGATGGCGTCTGCGTTATAAGAGCTAGCGCTGGGAGTGGCCATGGGGTCTCGTCGTCCGCCTGTAAAAAGAGTGTTCTGTGAAAAAGAGGCGACGACTCACAGTGCAGTGAAATCGATCGCCTGATACAAATCTGCGCCGATGCCGGCAAAACTCAGCATTGCCGGCAATTGCTCGGCAAAACCCTGGAAACTATGGTCGCCGCCGGCCTGGATGCGCAAGGCACAGGCCCGGTAGTACTGCTGGGCGAGGCGGTAGTCCAGCGTTTCATCGCCGGTCTGCAACCACACCTGATACCGCTGCGGGTCCTGGGGCGCCGGCACTTCCAGCTCGGCCAGAGCCGTCACGTGGTCGTGGGTCAATTCCCAGGCCTCATCGGTATACAGGTTTTTCTGCGTCCCCAGATACCCGTCGAACATCCGGTGCGGACTGACGGCAGGGTTGATCAGCAGGGCCTTGAGGCCATGGCGCTCGGCCAAGTGAGTCGCATAGTAGCCGCCGAGTGAGCTGCCGACCAGCAGTGGCCGCCCAAGCTCCTCAATCGCCTTGCTTAGCTGACCGATGGCCTCACGGGGATGGTGATGCAAGGCCGGGACGCGCAACTGATCGCTCAAGCCCAGACGTTCCATTACCTGTACCAACTGCGTGGCCTTTTTAGACGAAGGCGCGCTGTTGAAACCGTGGATATAAAGGATCGAACCAGACATTTGAGCTCCCTGTGCGTCGGGTAAAGAGGCGCAGTTTACAGGGAGATGGGGAGATCGGGGATATCCGTGGGAATCAGGTTGTCTTGGCGGACGCCATCGCGAGCAGGCTCGCTCCCACAGGTGTATGCATTCCAATGTGGGAGCGAGCCTGCTCGCGATGGCCGCGCCGCGGTCTTTCTGAGAGTTCAGTAACCGTTAGAGCCGTAATCAATCTGAAAGTCGAAACCGGTAACGCGCTCCACGCCAGTTTCGAGCTGGCCATCAGGCCTTAGCCGCAACCAGCGATACCCCGGCGCCTGGTCACTGACCTTGAAATCATCACTGCCCGGTTCGAACTGAATACACGTCGAAGGCGAGGCAATCAGCCGCACACCGTTGCGATCCTGGTCGATCTCCTGATGCACATGCCCCCATAAAACAGCGCGCACCTGCGGAAACCGATCCAGCACGGCAAACAAAGCGTCTGGATTGCGCAATCCAATGGGCTCCATCCACGCACACCCGATCGACACCGGATGATGATGGAAGCACACCAAATGATGCCGTTCTGGCGCCTCACTCAGCGAACGGGCCAGCAACTGTAGCTGCTCATCCTGCAAAAACCCCGGCACTGAACCCGGCACAGCCGAATCGAGCAACGTGACGCGCCAGTTACCGACATCCACCACCGGCTCCAGCAACGCACTCTGCACGGCGGCTTCGGCCATGATCTGCGGCTCATCGTGATTGCCGGGAATCCAGCGCGCCGGTGCATCGAGCGGCCGCGTCAGGTCGCGAAACAGCTGATAGGACTCCAGCGTCCCGTCCTGAGAAAGATCGCCACTGGCAATAATTAGGTCGATCTGCGGCTGCTGAAGCCGCACCAGCTCGATGACTTTTTGCAGGCTGTCCCGGGTATTCATGCCCAACAACGTTCCGTCCGTTTCGGCAAACAGATGGCTGTCGGAAAGTTGCACCAGCAACGCCGAATCGGCGGTGGTCAATGTGGATACGCTCGGCAAGGCGTTCTCCCAGGGCTGAATCACGGGATGGATGAGTGCCGCAATTATGCTGGGGGATGATCAAAAGGGGAAACCTGTGAAGCTGACACAGTTCACATCTATCGAACGACGGCGTACTCGTGTCCGCAGGCCAGGCAATGGCTCAGCCATTCGCCCAGAAACATATTCAGCTGGGCCTTTTCGTCCGGCTGATGCATTGAGGCATTCGGGTAAGGATAGATGCCGCGAAAGCGTCGCGCATGTTCGGCGCTGACGACTTCGGCCATGCACGCGTCGTGATAGACCTGAACTTCCAGTTGCGGCACCGGTAACCACGGCAGGCTGTGTTCCTGGCGCACTTGCAAGGTTGTGGTGTACGGGCAGACCTGCAGTACTTCGAGGGCCAGCACGCCGAGCATCTGGTCGCCGTGGGTCACGGCAATGCGCCGCGCCTCCGGCTCGTTGCGCATGTCCGGCAACAGTCGCATCAGGCGCGCGTAGTTGGCCTCGCAGGAGGCTTGCAGCCCCACAAGGTCAACCCGATAGCGATCGCGCAGTTTGTTTACGACCATAACCCCCTCACTTCAGCGCGGTTCAAAGCTAACCATTGCATGGCAATGATGCTGGCCGCGTTGGCAATTCGTCCGTCGCGTACGGCCTGCAGGGCATCTTCGAACGCCCAGACCGTGACGCGGATATCTTCTGCTTCTTCCTCCAGCCCATGCAGGCCGCCGACGCCGGTGCTGTCGCAACGCCCCAGGTACAAGTGCACGAATTCATTGCTGCCGCCCGGCGATGGAAAATATTTGGTCATCGGCCAGAGCGCCCCGAACACAAGCCCAGCTTCCTCCTGCGCTTCGCGGTGAGCAACTTCTTCCGGCACTTCATCCTTGTCGATCAGACCGGCGACCAGTTCGATCAGCCAAGGATTGTCAATCTTGCCCATGGCGCCGACGCGAAACTGCTCGATCAACACCACTTCATCGCGCTGCGGATCGTACGGCAAAACGCACACCGCATCGTGGCGAACAAACACTTCACGATTGATCTCGCGACTCATGCCACCGGCGAACAATTCGTGACGCAAGTGCACTCGATCGAGCTTGTAGAAGCCCTCGTAGCACTTTTCGCGCCGAACGATATCAACGGCGGTCGGAATGGCGTTGGCAAAATCAGTCATGACTATCCTCTTTACTGCAAATCCGTTATGAGGCTCCTTTTTGTTACTTGCAACCTCGACTTCGCGCCATCCTAACGCGCCCGCGACGTTTGATGCAGCCCCTTTACAGTCAGCGGGATAGACGGTGAGGGCGAAACCAACTCTAATTAGCTTAGTGGCGAACTGACTGCTTCGTTGATAGTCGAAGCGGATAACTTTTTGCCTTTCCCTGTTTTATGAAGGACGCCCATGTCGCTTTTTAAAATCGCCTCCGTGGCTGTAATCGCCCTGACCCTGGGCGCCTGCCAGAGTTTGTTCCAACCCAACTACCGGACGCCGCTGGAAACTACCCGCGATGCATCCGAACAACTGAAACCGGGTTGCACAACTCCTGACTGCCCGCTGGTGAACATCGATACGCTGCGCTTCCCCGCCGAACCTGCACTTGACGGCATCATCGAAAAACGCCTGCTGCAAATGACCCGCACCTCGCCCGACGCCCCGGTGGCGCCGACGCTGGCCGCGTATCGCGAGCAGTTTTTGAGCAGTGCCGGCCCGCGCTACAGCAGCTATCTGCAAGCCAAGGTACGTGAGCAGCATGACGGCTTGGTGATCGTCGAATTTTCCAGCTACCTGGACACCGGCGGCGCCCACGGCACACCAGGCCGCAGCTTCATCAACTATTCACGCCAGCAACACAAAGTGCTGACGCTGTCGGATATGTTGGTGCCGGGGCAGGAAGAGGCGTTCTGGAAAGCCGCACAAGTCGCGCACAACAGCTGGCTGATCAGCACCAAGCTCGATCAGGAACCGGAGTTCGTGAAGCAGTGGCCGTTCCAGAAAACCCAGAACGTGGCACTGACGTACGGCGGGGTGATCCTCAAGTACGAAGTGAGCACCATCGCGCCTTACGCGCTGGGTCACGTCGAACTGAAGATCCCTTACCCACGCCTGAACGGCATTATCAAGCCCGAGCTGTTTCCTGGCCGTAACTGAAGGCCCGACCCAGCACGAGTTGCAGCAGCCCTGCCAGAATCAGTGACGGCAGGGTTGCGCCGATGTCCGGATACAGATTAGCCAGCAAATGATAGGTGCTCACCCCGCCCAACCAGGCGAGCAACGCCGGCCAGCGCAATGCGGCTGACGCCACGCGAGCACCGCGTTTGCGCAGGATGAAGTGATCCACCAGCACCACGCCGAACAGCGGCGCAAACACCGAACCGATCAACAGCAAAAAGTTTTGATACTGGGCCAATGGCGCCAGGCACGCGATCAGTGTGCAGATCACGCCGATGGCCAAGGCCAGGTGCTCGACTTTCAAGCGCAACAGAATTCCGCTGGAAACGGCCGCCGAGTGAATGTCGGCGAAGGCGTTTTCCGACTCATCCAGCAGGATCAGCAGCAGCGGAATCCCCAAACCGGCACCGGCCAATGCCAACAGCAAGGCATTCACTTCACCGCTCGGCGCAAACGCCAGGGTGTAGGCCACGCCCAGGCTCATCAGCCAGAAGTTACCGATAAAGAAGCCCAGTGCCGTGCCGCCGAACACGTTTTTCGCACGCTTGCCGAAACGCGAGTAGTCGGCAATCAGTGGCAGCCAGGACAGCGGCATGGCGATGGCAATGTCGAAGCCCACGGCGAACGACATCGAACCGTCTCCGGCCTGCGCCCACAACGCCACCAGATCAGCCTTGGCGAACAGGTTCCAGGTCAGCCAGATGCACGCGGCCAGCAGCAACCAGATGCCCCACTTGCGCAGGATCTGACGGACGAATGTCAGCGGACCGCTAACGGCCAGCAAGGTCGCCAAACCACCAAAGAACACGGTCCAGAGCAGCGGATTCGACAGCAGACTGCCTTCGCTGAACGCCCGCGCGCCGAGCAGGCTGGCGGCGTCGCGCATGACGATGATTTCGAACGAGCCCCAACCGATCAGTTGCAGCAGGTTCAGCACGGCCGGCAAGCTCGCGCCTTTTGCACCGAGGCTGAGCTTGAGCGCGGTCATCGATGACAGGCCTGTGTCGCTGCCGATCACGCCGACGGCGGCCAGCAGCAAAACGCCGACCAAGGTGCCGAGGAAGATGGCCAGCAGCGAGCCGGACAGGCCCAGACCTGGCGCGAGCAGAGCGCCGGTCTGCAGGACCATCAGGCCGATGCCGAGGGAGAACCACAGGGAAAACAGATCGCGGCCGCCGAAGACACGTTTGTCTTTGGGCACCGCAATATCAGGGGAATAAGTGCTGGGTTGAATGCTCAAGGGTGTTATCTCAGAGGGACATTTGTTGTTGTGTAGATCTCAATCGCCAGCAGGCTGGCTCCCACAGGGGACTTGTGAACGCCACAAATCCAATGTGGGAGCCAGCCTGCTGGCGATGGGGCCTGTGCAGGCCCCACCGTTTCAGGTCAGATCAAACCTTCTTGTACAGCTGACTGCCTTCCTGTTTGAACCGCTCGGCCTGGTCCGCCAATCCCTGGGCGACTTCGGCGTCGACGGTTTCGATGCGTTGGTTGGCCGCGTATTCGCGGACTTCCTGGGTGATCTTCATCGAACAGAATTTCGGCCCGCACATGGAGCAGAAGTGCGCGACCTTGGCCGAGTCCTTCGGCAGGGTCTCATCGTGATACGAACGAGCGGTGTCCGGATCAAGGCCCAGGTTGAACTGGTCTTCCCAACGGAATTCGAAACGCGCCTTGCTCAAGGCATTGTCGCGGATCTGCGCGCCCGGATGCCCTTTCGCCAGATCGGCGGCATGCGCGGCGATCTTGTAGGTAATGATCCCGGTCTTCACGTCATCCTTGTTCGGCAGACCCAAGTGTTCCTTCGGCGTCACGTAGCAGAGCATCGCGCAACCGAACCAGCCGATCATCGCCGCACCAATACCCGAGGTAATGTGGTCGTAGCCTGGCGCGATGTCAGTGGTCAGCGGGCCGAGGGTGTAGAACGGCGCCTCGTCGCAGCATTCCAGCTGCTTGTCCATGTTCTCTTTGATCAACTGCATCGGCACGTGGCCCGGGCCTTCGATCATGCACTGCACGTCGTGCTTCCACGCGATCTTGGTCAGCTCGCCGAGGGTTTCCAGCTCACCGAATTGTGCCGCGTCGTTGGCGTCGGCAATCGAGCCCGGACGCAGGCCATCGCCCAGCGAGAAGCTGACGTCGTAGGCCTTCATGATTTCGCAGATGTCTTCGAAATGGGTGTAGAGGAAGTTCTCTTTGTGGTGCGCCAGGCACCACTTGGCCATGATCGAACCACCGCGGGAAACGATACCGGTCACGCGTTTGGCGGTCAGCGGCACGTAGCGCAGCAGTACGCCGGCGTGGATGGTGAAGTAGTCGACGCCCTGCTCGGCCTGTTCGATCAGCGTGTCGCGGAACAGCTCCCAGGTGAGGTCTTCGGCAGCGCCGTCGACTTTTTCCAGGGCCTGATAAATCGGCACCGTACCGATCGGCACCGGCGAGTTACGGATGATCCACTCGCGGGTTTCGTGAATGTGTTTACCGGTGGACAGGTCCATGACCGTGTCCGAACCCCAGCGAATGCCCCAGGTCAGTTTCGCCACTTCTTCTTCGATGGACGAACCCAAAGCGCTGTTGCCGATGTTGCCGTTGATCTTCACCAGGAAGTTACGGCCGATGATCATCGGTTCCAGTTCGGTGTGGTTGATGTTGGCCGGAATGATCGCGCGACCGCGGGCGATCTCGTCACGGACGAATTCGGGGGTGATGATTTTCGGCACGCTGGCACCGAAGCTGTGACCGGCGTGTTGCTGGTCCAGCAGGCCGGCGGCGCGAGCCACTTCAAGCTTCATGTTTTCGCGGATGGCGACGTATTCCATCTCGGCGGTGATGATGCCTTTGCGGGCGTAGTGCATCTGGCTGACGTTGGCACCGGCCTTGGCGCGGCGCGGGTTGTTCACGTGAGCGAAACGCAGCTTGGTCAGCTCCGCATCGGCGAGGCGTTCCTGGCCGAAGTTGGAACTCAGCCCCGGCAGACGCTCGGTGTCGCCACGGGATTCGATCCACGGCGAACGCACATCGGCCAGGCCTTTGCGCACGTCGATGATGACGTTGGGGTCGGTGTAAGGGCCCGAGGTGTCGTACACAACGACCGGCGCGTTGATCTCACCGCCGAAATCGGTCGGGGTCACATCAAGGCTGATTTCGCGCATCGGCACGAGGATGTCCGGGCGAGAGCCCTGAACATAGATTTTTTGCGAGCGGGTAAACGGCTGAACCGATTGCTGATCGACTTGGGCCGAATCACTCAGGTTCGTAGTGTTTTTTAGTTTTATCGTCATCACGGGCTCTCCAGACACACATCCAGGCAGTGGATTTTTGTCGGAGCGAACCTGTAAACGAATGGACGCACGGGCGCTGGGAAAACCAGCTGTGCTGTGCTCAGTGCTCGAGGGGTGTTCGATTGTCGAACAACATCCCGGACGAAGCACAAGAGGACTCGCCGGGTGACGAGAAATCTTGTTCCCTACGCAGGCGCTAACCTGATCAGGTTCAACGGGATCCGAAATTATTCGATCTCAGCCTCATAGCAAGGCACCCCGACAAGAACCCGGCCAGTCTAGACACAACTGGCAAAGAACGCCAACACCGCGGTAAACACCATGATGAATGGCGTAATTACAGGATTGTTGCGGTCGTTGCGCACAACTACACTCGCCATGCCATGCTGCGCCTTGACGCTGTATGAGCCGCGCCGTAGCCTTGGAGCTCAAATTATCAGCGTAATTTTTTAGGGATGGCCTCATGCTGCGCAAACTCTCACTGGCCCTTGCCGTGTCTTGTGCGTCCAATGGAATGGCCTGGGCAGCAGAAGCGCCCTTATCGACCAAGAACGATCTGGTCAACGTCTATCAGGAAGCGGTGGACAACAACGCCGACCTCGCTGCAGCCATCGCTCAATATGGCGCCCAGAAAGAAGTCGTGCCCCAGGCCCGCGCCGGGCTGCTGCCGAATCTCTCGGGCGGCGCCGAACTTGCCGCCGTGCGCACCGCGCTCGATCAGCCTTCGCTCACGTCCAACCGTAACGCTCATTCCTACCAGGCGACCCTGGCTCAACCGCTGTTCCGCGCTGATCGCTGGTTCCAGTTCCAGGCGGCCAAAGACGTCAACGAGCAGGCGGCCTTGCAGCTTTCTGCCACCCAGCAAAACCTGATTCTGCAGACCGCCGAAAGCTACTTCAACGTGCTGCGCACCCAGGACAACCTGGCCTCGACCAAGGCCGAGGAAGCCGCGTTCAAACGCCAGCTCGATCAGTCCAACGAGCGCTTCGATGTCGGCCTCTCGGACAAGACCGACGTACTGCAATCGCAAGCCAGTTACGACACTGCACGGGCCAACCGAATCGTCGCGCAGCGTCAGGTGGATGATGCGTTCGAAGCCCTGATCACCCTGACCAACCGTCAATACAACTCGATCTGGGGGGTTGTCCACACTCTGCCGATCCTGCCGCCGGTGCCGAACGATGCCAAAGCCTGGGTCGATACGGCCGCCCGACAGAACCTCAACCTGTTGGCCAGCAACTACGCCGTCAGCGCCGCCGAAGAAACCCTCAAGCAGCGCAAGGCCGGCCATGCACCCACCGTGGATGCCGTGGCGAAATACGAGAAAGGTGATAACGACGCCCTGGGTTTCAGCAACCCGAACGCCCTCGGCCAGCCTTACGGTGGCAACGTCGAGCAAACGACGGTGGGCCTGCAACTCAATATCCCGATCTACAGCGGCGGCCTGATCAACTCCCAGGTGCGTCAATCGTATGCACAGCTGGATCAGTCCGAGCAGCAACGTGAAGCCCTGCGTCGGCAAATCGTCGAAAGCACCCGCAATCTGCATCGCGCGGTGAACACCGACGTCGAGCAGGTGCAAGCGCGCAAGCAGTCAATCATCTCCAACCAAAGCGCGGTGGAAGCGACCGAAATCGGTTATCAGGTGGGTACGCGAAACATTGTTGACGTGCTGGATGCGCAGCGTCAGCTGTACACCTCGGTGCGCGACTACAACAACACTCGCTACGACTACATCCTCGACAACCTGCGCTTGAAGCAGGCCGCGGGCACGTTGAACCCGGGGGATTTGCAGGACCTGGCGCGTTACCTCAAAGCTGATTACAACCCGGATAAAGACTTCCTGCCGCCGGATCTGGCGAAGGCTGCGGCGGCGCAGTTGAAGGCAAATCCGACGCAATAAAAAGTAAAAGATCGCAGCCTCGTTTCACTCGACAACTCCTACACGGGATTTGTATTCATCCTGTAGGAGCTGTCGAGTGAAACGAGGCTGCGATCTTTTTACGTCAAGCGACTCGGTCTAACGCTCGATCAACCGCCCCAACCCATCCAGCAACCGTTGCAACGCGCCCTGATTGGTGCGCATCACTTTCAACCCGGCCTCCGCCATCCGCTGCGCATCGCGCGGCAACTCGAACAGCCGCTGCACCGCCAGCGCCAGACCTTCGGCATCCTCCACTTCCTGCAACGCCCCGGCGTTGCGCAGTTGCGTGGCGATTTCGAGGAAATTAAACAGGTGCGGCCCGCTCAACACGGGTTTGGCCAGAGCCGCCGGCTCCAACAGGTTGTGCCCGCCGTTCGGCACCAGACTGCCGCCAACAAAAGCGCTGTCAGCCAAGGCATAAAGAAACAGCAACTCGCCCATGGTGTCGCCCAGCAGCACCGACGTATCGACGGTGACGGGTTCGCCAGCGGAACGACGGACCGTGGCGAAACCCTGCTGCCGACACAACTCGAACACCGAATTGAAACGCTCCGGATGGCGCGGCACCAGAATCAGCAACGCATCGGGATGATTGGCCAGCAACTGACGATGAGCCGCCAGCACCACTTCGTCTTCACCTTCGTGAGTACTCGCAGCGATCCACACCGGACGCTCCTGCGCCTGCCATTGCGCACGCAACTCGGCGGCACGCTGAAGCAGTGCCGGGTCGATGGTCAGGTCAAACTTGATCGAACCGGTCACTTCGACCGTTTCCGGGCGGGCGCCCAACTCACGGAAGCGCTGCGCCTCGGCCTCGGTCTGCACCGCGAACAGGCTCATCTCGGCGAGCATCGGCTGGGTCAGTTTGCCGAAGCGGCCATAACCCTTGGCTGAACGCTCGGACAGTCGCGCGTTCGCCAGGGCCACGGGAATCCCGCGCCTGGCGCACTGATGGATGTGGTTCGGCCAGAGTTCGGTCTCCATGATCACCGCCAGTTTCGGCTGGACCCGATCAAGGAATCGCTTCGCGGCGCAAGGCAAGTCGTAAGGCAAATAGCAGTGCTGGATGCGCGGCTCATTGGCGAACAGCGCGTGGATGCGCTCCGAACCGGTCGGGGTCATGCAGGTCACGGTAATGGGCAACTGTGGATAACGTTGCAGCAAGGCGCGAATCATCGGCGCCGCGGCAATGCTTTCACCCACCGACACCGCGTGCACCCAGATGCCGCCCGTTTTCATCGCCGGTAACCCGAGGGAGAAACGTTCGCCAATGCGCTTGGCGTAGGCCGGCGCCTTGCGCGCCCGCAGCCAAAGCCGAATCGCTACCAGTGGCAGCCCCAGGTAAAACAGCGCGGTGTAGAGAGTTCTATTCATGGCGGCGGAGTTTATCGGCTTTTTTCACCGATCGTCTGCAAGTGCACGGCAAAACGTTCGGCCAACCAACGAGCTGCCGGACCCAGAGGTTCATCGCGGCGCCAGACCAACTCCACCACCAGCGCTGGCGGGGTCCATTCGCTGGCCAGTTCGACCATCAGATCCTGATACGCCGGGTACTGCACCACGTGGCGCGGCAGCCAGGCCCAACCGAGGCCGCGCACCAGCCATTCAGCCATCACGTAGAAACTGTCGGCCCGCCAGACTTGCGGGCTGGCCGGTTCGCTGCCGGGATAGACACTCGACTGTGTGGACATCAGCAACTGACGATGCTGCGCCAGTTGCTGACAATCGACCTGAGCCTGTTTCGCCAGAGGGTGATCGACGCCGCACACCGTGACCATTTCGACGCTGCCCAACACCCGCCGCTCCAGCGCTTCGGGAATCTGATCGTGATAAAACAGCAACCCCAGATCGGCCCGACGCTCCACCAGTTTGCGCGCCACATCGCCCTGGGCGGCGCTGGTCAGTTGCACTTCAAGGCTGGGAAATTGCTGAGCCAGGGCTTCGAAGCTTTCGATGATCGGCTGATAGGGCATCGCCTCATCCTGGGCCACACGCAAACGCGCCTCCTGGCCGCGCATCATGGCCAGCGCCCGACCGTTAAGGCGTTCGCATTGGCGCAGCACTTCCCGCGCCTCATCCAGCAATGCATTACCGGCCTCGGTGAGTTTCGGCTGGCGGCCGCTGCTGCGGTCGAACAGGCTGACGCCCAGGTCCTCTTCCAGCAGCGCAATCGAACTGCTGACCGCCGACTGCGCCTTGCGCTGATCCCGCGCCACCGCAGAAAACGAGCGCTGCTCCGCTACGCTGACAAACAGACGCAGTTGCTCCAGATTCCATTGCATGTTCATGGCTCAACCCATCTTCAAAACAGATAGGTAATGACTTTACCGCATCTGGAGAATCTCTAAAATGCCGACCTCAGAAAGCAACACTTCACACGAGGATGCACCTATGACCGCTTACTACTACCTGGCCATTGCCATCTGCGCCGAAGTGATCGCCACTGTTTCGATGAAAGCGGTCAAAGGTTTCAGCACCCCGCTGCCGCTGATCCTGGTGATTGTCGGTTACGGCATTGCTTTCTGGATGCTCACGCTGGTGGTGCGCAGCGTTCCGGTGGGCGTGGCTTACGCGGTGTGGGCCGGCATGGGGATCGTGATGGTCAGTGTTGCGGCGCTGTTTATCTACGGGCAGAAGCTGGATGTGCCGGCGATGCTGGGGATGGCGCTCATCGTGCTGGGTGTCGTCGTCATCCAACTCTTCTCCAAAACCGCCGGCCACTAGAACTTGAAACCCGATCCATTGTGGGAGCGAGCTTGCTCGCGATGACGGTATTGGATTCAGCATCAATGTTGACTGACTCACCGCTATCGCGAGCAAGCTCGCTCCCACAGGGTTTTGCATTCGCCGTGTTGATCGCCAGCAAAACCTCCAATCCTCGAGTCTGTATACTGCGCCCTCGTCTTGAACACTGAGGTCGCTGCATGCCATCCGTTATTTCCACCGACGTTCTGATTGTCGGCGCTGGTGTCGCCGGCCTCTGGCTGAATGCGCGCCTGCGCCGCCAGGGCTTTTCGACCGTGCTGGTGGAAAGCGCCAGCCTCGGTGGCGGGCAGAGCCTGAAATCCCAAGGCATCATTCATGGCGGCGCCAAGTACGCATTGCATGGCGCCCTGACCGGCGCCTCGGAAGCCATCGCCGACATGCCTCGGCGCTGGCGTGAAGCCCTGGCCGGTGACGGCGAGCTGGACCTGACCGGCGTGCGCCTGCTGTCCGAAGCTCATTACCTCTGGTCCCCCGGCACGATCGCCGGCAACCTCACCAGTTTCTTCGCCAGCAAGGCCGTGCGCGGCCGTGTCGATCAGGTCAAGGGCGAGCAACTGCCGCCCGCTCTGCAAGACAAGCGCTTCAAGGGCAAGGTCTATCGCCTGGCGGAACTGGTGATCGACGTACCGAGCCTGATCCAGCGCCTGGCCGATCTGGCGGGTGATGGCCTGCTCGCCGGTCAGAACATCGAACCGCTGCTGGAAGGTGGAAAACTGGTCGGCCTGAAGGTTGACGAGCGTGAGATTCGCGCCCAGCGCATCGTCTTGAGCGCCGGTGCCGGTACGGCGGCGCTGCTTGAAGCGCTGGGGCTGAGCCAGCCCGCCATGCAACGCCGGCCGTTGCACATGATCATCGCCAAAGGTCCGGGTCTCAAACCGCTGTACGCCCACTGCCTGGGCGGCGGCACCAAGCCGCGCATTACCGTGACCACCCATCCGGCCGCCGATGGCCAGTGGGTCTGGTATCTGGGCGGTGATATTGCTGAAGCCGAAGGTGTTGCCCGCGAACCCGCCGAGCAAATCGCCACGGCGCAGAAAGAACTCGGCCAGTTGCTGCCATGGATCGACCTGAGCACCGCGCAATGGGCCACCCTTCGAGTGGATCGCGCCGAGCCACTGCAATCGGGACTGACCCGCCCTGACAATGCATTCCTTGCCGAAGAAGGCCGGCTGCTGGTCGGCTGGCCAACCAAACTGGCGCTGGCTCCAGACTTTGCTGATCGCGTCATCACGTCCTTGCAGCGCGACGGCATCCAGCCAAGCCATCCGGCGCCGCTGCCCGACCTGCCAAAACCGCCGATGGGCGTGCCTGCCTGGGAGCAACTGCTGCCATGAGCCAACCGACCTTGCACGATCTGCATCGCCCGTTGGGCAGCACCGGCCTGTTGGTTTCGCCACTGGGCCTGGGCACCGTCAAACTCGGCCGCGACCAAGGCGTGAAATACCCCAACGGTTTCCAGATTCCCGATGATGACGAAGCGCGCATGCTGCTCAAACTCGCGCGCGACTTGGGCATCAACCTGATCGACACTGCCCCGGCCTATGGCCGCAGCGAAGAACGCCTCGGTCCGTTGCTGCGGGGTCAGCGTCAGGACTGGGTGATCGTCAGCAAGGTCGGCGAAGAGTTTGCCGACGGTCAGTCCCATCACGACTTCAGCGCCGCTCATACCCGGCTCTCGGTCGAGCGCAGCCTCCAACGCCTGGAAACGGATTTTATCGACCTGGTGCTGGTGCACTCCGACGGCAACGATCTGGCGATCCTCAACGACAGCGAGGTCTATGCGACCCTCGCCGAGTTGAAGAGTGAAGGCAAGATTCGCGGCTTCGGTTTTTCCGGCAAAACCGTCGAAGGCGGTTTGAAGGCTCTGGAACAAGGTGATTGCGCGATGGTCACCTACAATCTGAACGAGCAGAACGAGAAGCCGGTCATTGACTATGCTGCTGCTCACGGCAAAGCCATTCTGGTCAAAAAAGCCCTCGCCAGTGGCCACGTATGCCTGAGTCCGGGTGTGGACCCTGTTCGCGCCAGCTTCGAGTTGTTGTTTGAACATCCGGGTGTTGCCAGTGCTATTGTCGGGACCATTAATCCGCTGCACCTCGCCCATAACGTCGCGACCGTTGCCCAGGTCCTACGTAGAAACTGATGCCGCCCACGCGGCCTTAAGCAGGAGCCGACATGCCGCGTACGCTCATAAGAAAGAACCCGAGCAACTTCAAGACCCTGCCGTTATTCGTCGAAGCGACTCCCGAAGGCCTGAGTTATCAAAGCGTCGGGATGCCGCTCAACTTCTCCCAGACGCTGCAGCGTCGCCGCCCGGTGACGGTCGCCGACACTCAGCGATTTTCGCTTGAGCTGGCCAACCTCGGGGTCTCGGTGCGCCTGACCCTGCATTGGCAGAATCGCGATTACTGGGTGTTGGTCCGTCAGCGTCGGCAAGACCGCGGCGACGTGGTGCTCAAACTGATCTCCGGTTACGTGCCCGCCCATGAGCTGAACCTGCCGCTGCACACCGCGATTCAGGAAATTGCCGAAGAGTGCCTGCTGGAGACCCCGGAAGGCTGGCTCAGCGGGCGTTTCAATGACACGTGGCTGCCGGCGCCCTACTCGTCCGCCCTGCATTATCGCGAAGCCCTGCCGTTTCGCCTGACGCCGCTGTCCGGTTCGGCGCGGCCGGTGCGTTGCGCCAAGATGCAGTTGATCGAACGCCCACGGGCTTACGTGCATTTGCCGACGGCCTCGCTGCAATTGATCTATGACTTGCGCCTGGACGTGCCCAAGGAGGCCAAATCCCTGAGTTTGTTTCATGTCGACGAACGACTGGAAGGCGATCAACTGGTGGCCCGACTCGATCGAAAACGTCCCGATTTGTACTTGATGCCGCTGCAGGACGGCCAACCGATGGCCGAGCTCTATACCTTGAAAAAGGATCAGCTGTACCCGGCGAGTACTCGCGGGTTGTACCTGGCAGAGAGTTTTGCCCAGCAGGAAGGCTGGCTGGTGAGGGATGAGCGGATTCGCTGGAAGGATTGGGTGCGGCAGCAGGGCTTGAGCCCGCCGGGGAAAGATTCAGGTTTGGCGCGGTTGCGCGGGAAGGCGAAGCAATTGCTGAAGAGAATCGTACCGCGTAAAAAAGTCAGCTCTTAAAGCAAAAGGTCAAAAGTTCGCAGCCTCGTTTCACTCGACAGCTCCTACATTGAAATGCGATTCCCTGTAGGAGCTGTCGAGTGAAACGAGGCTGCGATCTTTTAGGCTTCACTCGGATTGACGGATTTTCTCGACAATCGCGGTAGTCGAGCTGTTTTCCACCAGCCCCAGCACTTTCACCGTTCCGCCGTAAGCGGTCACGATGTCCGCGCCGACGACCTGCTCGATTCCGTAGTCCCCGCCCTTGACCAGCACATCCGGCTTGACCTCGCGCAGCAGGTTTTCCGGGGTGCCTTCAGCGAAGCTGATCACCCAATCCACGGCGCCCAGACCTGCCAGTACGGCCATGCGACGGTCGACGCTGTTGATCGGACGACCCGGCCCTTTCAGGCGGCTGACCGACGCATCGTCGTTGACCGCGACGATCAAGCGATCACCTTGGGCCCGAGCCTGTTCGAGGTAGGTCACGTGACCGGCGTGCAAAATGTCGAAGCAGCCGTTGGTGAAGACAATCTTCTCTTTATGCGCACGCGCATCATCGACCGCCAGCAGCAGCTGCTCAAGGCCGAGTACACCGCGCTCCGAACCTTCTTCACGCTGGATGGCGCGACGCAGTTCCGGTGCGCTGATGGCCGCCGTACCCAGTTTGCCGACCACGATGCCCGCCGCCAGGTTGGCCAACGCCACCGCGTGAGGCAGTTCTTCGCCAGCAGCTATAGCGGCCGCCAGGGTGGAAATCACCGTGTCACCGGCACCGGTCACATCGAACACTTCACGGGCACGGGCCGGCAGGTGCAACGCCGGATGATCCGGACGCAGCAGGGTCATGCCGTGTTCGCCGCGGGTCACCAGCAACGCGCCGAGGTCCAGGTCGTGCATCAGCTGCGCGCCCTTGCTCACCAGCTCGTGCTCATCGGCGCAACCGCCGACGATGGTTTCGAATTCGCTGAGGTTCGGGGTGATCAGGCTTGCACCACGGTAGATCGAGAAATCCTTGCCCTTGGGATCGGCCAGCACCGGAATGCCACGGGCACGGGCCGCCTGGATCAGCACTTGATGGTTTTTCAACGCGCCTTTGCCGTAGTCGGACAGCACCAGCACCTTGATGCCTTCGAGCAATTCGTCGACCTGCTCGCTCAACGCCAGGGCGTCGGTGGCGAAAGGTTCTTCGAAGTCGATACGCAGCAGTTGCTGGTGACGGCTCATGACCCGCAGCTTGACGATGGTCGGCTGGTGCGCGATGCGCTGGAACAACGCCCGCACGCCAGCGCCTTTGAGGCTATTGGCCAGACTGTCGGCGGCCTCATCGTCGCCGGTCACGCCGACCAGCGAGGCTGGGGCGCCGAGGGCGGCAATGTTCAACGCAACGTTGGCGGCACCGCCCGGGCGATCCTCGATTTGCTCGACCTTGACTACCGGTACCGGCGCCTCAGGGGAAATCCGTGAGGTACCACCATGCCAGTAACGGTCGAGCATGACATCGCCGACCACCAGGACAGGGGCCTGATCAAATCGTGGCATGGATAACTTCATGGAAACTCCAGGGGCGATAAAAACGTCGCGGATAATAACATAGCGAAAGAGTGCGGCCGCACGCGAGACAACGGGTTCAGCGGCGGTCATCCTGTGGCGGTGCATCCAGCGGACGCACCCAGAATAGTTCGTGTCGGCGCACTGCCTTCCGGAAGAACTCGTCTTCACCGGTGCGGGGCCAGCGACGGCCGGCCAACAACCGCTGAATCACCCGGCGCAGACGTCTTTTGAGCGGTGGCCGGCCCTGCAGGTCGTGTTGCATACCCAGGGCCATGGCTTTGTCCATGCGGGTTGGGGCATCCAGCACCGGGCTCCATAGCCCGTCGGCCGGTAACGGCTCGATGGTCGGCGGCAGGGCAATGCCATAACCCGCCGGCCCCATCGGCCAGCGGTCATTGTCGTGCAAGTGATTGGCATAGAGCAGCAGGGTACGCGGGCGCCAGGTACTGAGTTCAATTGCCTCCATCAAGGCGCGAGTGCTGGCGACATGATCGCTGTGGGGATCCAGCTCCGGATGGGGCGTCAGCACCGCCTCGGGCCGGTGATGCTCAAGCAGACGCGCCAGATCAGCCACCAGGTTGCCCCAGTGGGGCTGGCCATCGACGTCACCCGGCAGGCTCAGGGCATTGTGCCGACGCACGTCGCGAATATCGCTCTCCCCCGACTCCCGGGAACCGAAGCTTTGCTCCGGCTGCTGCGCCATTGCACTCAGTTGCAGGCAGTAGTAGCCCAATTGCGCACACTGCTGTTGCGGCACCCCGCCCCACAGCGGCACCGCCAGGCTGTCCCAACTACGCAGACGACCCTTGAGACGGGCGGCCTGAGCGATGTCGAGGCCCATATCGCGGTAGTTCTCGGCCTCAATCTCGCCTTGGGTCAGCGTGACGATAGCCACATCGGACGCCCGGCTATAGAGACCGAAAGCCGCCAGTTCGGCGTCATCGGCATGGGGGGCGATGATCAGCAGACGCTGCTGGCCAAAATCCGGATTGCTCAGGGCGTGCAAAGTCGCCTGTGGCACCAGGCTGCAAAAGCGTCCACGTAATGTCAGGGTCCCGGCAGCCAGTGCAGGACCTTGCCCAGACAGATTGAGAAAACGCTCTCCCGCAACACCGCGCTCCAGGTCCTGACGATCGTCACCGATCCATACCTGAGGATCAAGAAAGCGCCCCAGCCAGTGGCTCTTGAGTCGCACCTGCAAAACCAGGGTTTGCGCCCCGCCAAAGTCACCCGTCACCTGCAAGGTGCCATTGACCAGGGTTGCGGGGAACTGCGGCGTATCCTCCGGAAACTCATAGTGATAATCGTCGCCCGGGGCATAGAACAGATGGTCGGCGAACCAGGCCTCATGGGCGATCCAGCCCAGCAGCAGGAACAGCGGCAACGGCCACCATGCGACAAAAATGCCAAATAGTAACGCAGCCAATAACGCACCGATCAATACCGCGCGTTTGCGTTGGCGATGGCGTTTTAGCAACTGTTGCTTGCGTCCGCTCATGGCTGCTTGTCCTTGCTCAAACCTGGTAGACCGGAACCTGGTGACACCAGCGATCCTTGTATTCGCGATCCGAGCGGCCGAACGAGTAACGCAGCGGCTTGCCCACGGCGCGGGCCTGCTCCCACGCGGCTTGGGTGTTGACGAAACTGAGCACACTGCCGGGGCTGAACTCGCGGTTCTGCGGGTCGACACCGCCGTTAATGTATTCCAGGCTAACCCACTTGGGCGCCTCGACCCGATACAGAATCTGGATCGCCACCGGCTCATCATTCAGGTAGATCAAGGACCCAGTCATGAACTCACGCAACAGGCTGAACACTTCAGCCAGGTGCGCCTTGCCCGGCGCTTCAAAGTTCCATCGGCGCTGGAACAGGTCGGCATAGATGGTCGCCTGTTCGCTGGCGTTCAGCTCCAGCATCGGCCGGATACTGCCGCCTGCCTCCTCCAGCAAACGCTGTTCGCGACGCTGGTTGTAGCGAAACTTCTTGCTGTAGTCCTCGGGTTCACGAGCCAGCGCCAGGCCTTCAGGCTGCTCAACGAGGCTGGTGATGCTTTCGGCATTGAGTTCGGACACATAACGCATGCGATGCCGCACACGAACCCGTGCGCTGTCGGCTGCCGGCAGAATGATCTCGGCATTGCCGAGATCGAACAGGCCGCGTTTGCCTTCACGCTTGAGCACGTCCTTGGACAAAGCCACATGACGGCCCCAGGTCGGCATCGCGGCGCACAATTCACCGTCGGCGAACCAGCCCAGATAGCGCACCGGGATGCCTACCAGCCCGGCCAAGCGCTCAACCACTTCGGGGTGAGTCGCCACGCTGCCGCCAAACTGTTGCCAGGCCTGGGCGTAAGCCGTGACATCAATGGGCGTCCAGCCGCTTTCTCGCCAAGCCCGCCAGTAACTCAAAATCAAACGTGGGACTCCGTCATCGCCTCGTCGGTGCTTTCGACGAAGTCCTTCTCGTGCAGGCGTGCATAGAAACCATTCAGCGCCAGCAGTTCGGCGTGGGTACCGCGTTCGACGATACGGCCCTGGTCCATCAACAGGATCAGGTCAGCCTTCTCGATGGTCGACAAGCGATGAGCGATCACCAGTGTGGTGCGGCCTTTCATCACTTGATCAAGGGCTGCCTGGATGTGGCGCTCGGATTCGGTGTCGAGTGCCGAGGTGGCCTCATCGAGGATCAGCAATGGCGCATTCTTGAGCAGTGCCCGGGCAATCGCCAGACGCTGACGCTGGCCGCCGGAAAGCAGCACGCCATTTTCGCCCACCAGAGTGTCGTAGCCTTGGGGCATTTGCTCGATGAACTCGGCGGCGTAAGCATCTTCGGCAGCCTTGCGCACGTCTTCGAGCGGCGCGCCGGCGAGGTCGCCGTAGGCGATGTTATTGGAGACGCTGTCGTTGAACAGAGTGACCTGTTGGGTTACCAGCGCAATGTGACGACGCAGGTTGGTCAGCTTGTATTCCTCGACATCCACACCGTCGAGCAGGATCTGGCCCTTGTCGTGGTGATAGAAACGCGGAATCAAGTTGGCCAAGGTTGACTTGCCACTGCCCGAACGACCCACCAGAGCGACCATCTGGCCCTCTTCGGCGGTAAAGGAAATATCGTTGAGCACGACCCTCTCGGTGCCCGGGTACTGGAAGCTCAGGTTACGCACTTCCAGGCGACCGCTGACGCGCACCATTTCCTTGGTGCCTGTATCGACTTCCGGCTCTTCGTCGAGCTGCTCGAAGATGCTCTCCGCACCGGCCAGCCCCTTCTGGATCGTAGCGCTGACTTCCGACAACTGACGAATCGGCTTGGGTAACAAACCGGCGGCGGTGATGTAGGCAATCAGTTCGCCAGCAGAGGCATCGCCGCGAAGGTAAAGCACTAGGTACATCAATACGGCCATGCCGATGTAAATCACCAGCTGCAGCACCGGAGTGTAGATCGACTGAGTGCGGGTCATGCCAAGGCTGCGGTTCATGTTGTCGGCGCTGGCCTTGTGGAACCGCTCAATTTCGTAGGTCTCACCGCCAAAGCTGCGAACCACGCGGTAGCCCTGGATCGTCTCCGAAGCCACATGGGTCACATCGCCCATTGCCACCTGGATTTTTTTGCTTTGCTTGCGAAATTTCTTGCTTGCGCTACTCACCAGAACCGCGATGATCGGCAGGATTGCCAGCAATACCAGGGTCATTTTCCAGTTGCTATACAGTAGGTAACCGATCAGGAACACCACCGTCAGACCTTCACGGATCACCACCTTGATCGCATCGGTGGCGGCGCCAGTGACCATGGTCACGTTATAGGTAATACGGGAGATCAGGTGACCGGAATTATGGTTGTCGAAGTAGCGGTTAGGCAGGGTCAACAGGTTGTCGAACAAGGCACAACGCAGATCGTGGACCACGCCACGGGCAACCTTGGCCAGGTAGTAGTTACCCAGAAATGAGCCGACACCCTGATAGATCGCAATCAGTACGATCAACAATGGCACGCCGAGCACCAGCGAGACACCCAGAAACTTGGTGTCATTGGGCTTCTGCAGGGCGTCGAGAAAATGTTTGAGCATGTCCGCCAGCATCGGCTGGCTGGATGCGAATAGCACGAAGCCGACAATACTGATGGCGAAAGCGCCCCAGTACGGGAGCACATATTTCAGCAACCGCACGTAAATCTTCATGCTCGACTGCTGGTCGGAATTGGCCATTCGGCGCGCCTCGTATGTTTGAAAAAGACAGACAAGCTGCGGATTGTAACAGCGAACGAATTACAACATCGGCTCAGCCAGGACAAGTGCCGGAAACCGCAGCAGTAGCACTTCGCTTCGAAGCCAGGCGCGCATCAGGGGGCTGATACGGTCCAGGTGGAACCTTGGGTTTCATTTCTCCCACGAACGGCCAACACGATACTCAAGGCGATCGGCAGCCAGGTGATCAACCAGTCCGCGTTGGGCTTGAGCCAGAGACCAATGCCATCGGTCATCAACGACGCTCCGGAAAACACCCAGAGTGCCAGCAATACCTGCCCCAGTGGCTGCTCGCGCGAAATCCAGCCACGCCAGCCAGCTGCCAGCCACAGCCAGCCGAACAGCAGCAGGCCAGGCACACCGAGACGCACACCGGTATCCAGGAACAGGTTATGGGGATGTTTGAATGCCTGTCCAATTTCAGGGACAGGAATCAGGTACCCATGGAATCCCAACCCCATCGCCCAGTGATCCAGTATCAATTGAACGCCACCGCGCCATAGCTCGGGACGGAAGGAAACGCCACGCTGCAAGAGGATTTCCGGCGCGAACAAAGCGATGGCCACCCCCCCTACGAGCACTAGAAAGATCAGCCCGCCCGCCAGACGTGACGGGCGAGCCACTCCCATCACGAGCAGGCAGGCCAGCATGCCGATCCAGACACCGCGGGTTTGGCTAAAACCCAGAAACAGCGCATATCCCAGCGCAGAAATCAGCAGCAACACCATCACCCAGGGATTGAAGCGCTTGGTCTGCAACGTGAAGGCGCCAAGTATCGCCAAGGCACCCACCGCGTGCGCGGCCGTGATCGCCGTGTCCCACAATCCAATGGCAATCAGCCTGCCGCTGTATGGTTGAGCGGATACTTCATAAAAGTAGATCCAGGAAGCCGCAGCAAAAAAACCGCCCAAAATCGATGCGTAAAGCAACATGGACTCGAACCGCCACTTGCGGTTCTGTGCAGCCAATAGCACGCCTAACAGGGAGAGGGCCACATAGAGCGTCACCTTGCTCTTGTTGAGGCCGCCGTCGCCACCCTCAACCACCAGCACCAATAACGTCCAGGCCACGAAGATGACAAAGAGGACGCACTCCGGTTGCTTGAGCATCTCGCGAAAATCCCGATGGAACAGTGCCAACAGGGCGGGAAGCCACAGCAGGAAAATCAATAATTGATGATAAAGCTTGTTGTCCGGGAGTACCCATGCCCCACACAGCAGCACGAGAAAACCGATGGATGCCCACACCGCCAGGACATCCTTACCGATAAGTTTCTTCATTCCTGTCAGCACTCGGCTTTACCCAGCATTCGATTGGCAACCCGCTGCAACTGGGCCCTGTCGGCGTTCTTCCAGCCACCCTTGATGCAGTAGTATTCGGAGAGGTAATGGAGGAAATTACGCCTCAACCTTGCGTCGAGTGGCCATTGCGCAAATGCGCGCGCCAGTTCCACCACCTGCTCGGCGCTGTCGGCATGCATCACCAGCCCCTCGACATTGAAAAACGCCTGGCCCAGGGTCAGCACGGGCTTACCCAAGAGCAGGCTTTCCAGGCCAACCGTCGAGTTCACAGTGACCACAAACTGGCTGGACTCGATCAACTGCTGAGTGGCGTTGCCGTTGGCGAACAATAGACGTTCGTGAGTACGCGCATGCAACTCGGGATACGTCTCGCGACTGGATGGATGCTCCTTGAACACTACCGTCAGACCGGTTTCTTTGGTCAGGTGCTCGCCCAGGGCAAACATCTCCCGCATGTTCCTGATCCAGGGAGAAAACAACCGAACCTGACTATCGCGGTCATCCTGGAACGGAATAAAGACGAACTGCTCCGGCAGCACAATCGGTGCCGGGCCCCTGCTACGAGGCTGGCGTGGAATCAGTACAGGCACCGCCTGACTTTCCGGTACGGGATAAGGATAGTTGAGGTAAAAACCGGCCTCACGCGGAACGGAGTTCAGGTAGTTAACGCCCTGCGGGTCAACGGTTGTGGTGTCGGGCAACAGCCCGTTCTCGAAGAAGAAAGTCTTACAACCCGGCGACGCCAGTGCCGTCAGTAATCGGCAGTAGCGATGGGAACCATTCCAGAACACCAGCGCATCAGGGCGCTCGCGATCAAGCAAGGCCTGGGCACTCAGCGCCATCCAAATGAGTTCAAGACGTAACAACAGGCGATAAAAGCGACCATCGTTTTTGTTCTTGACGCGCCGCTCCTCGCATTTTTCTTCGATCAGGCTCAGCCAGTCGATTCGCGAAAGCACTCTGGAGATCCGCAACGATCTCGGCCAGGGCATCTGTGGTGGGGTAACGACTTTACCTTGTAGCTCGGTCTCATTGAGTAACCGATTGAAATAGAGGCCTTGGTGTTTGGCCAAAGATATGAACAGCATTTTCGTCATAGGGAATCCAAAAATAGGCCGCATCCACCCGCCAAAGTGCAACATAACCACGTGCGATAAGTCCGCAGACATCAACACCCAGTTACTCGCTCCTCCGCGCACAGAAGGATAAAGCCATGAATCAGGAGCAAACACTCTGTGGTATTGCGCCAGGCAACCCCATGAACGGGCAACTGCACCTTAAAAAGTGACGCGATTGTACCACAGCGGTTTTTTGCAGCATGCGCACTGCGGTAACATAGTCGGCTGCCCATCCCATCAGGCCAAGCCTTGGAGCCTTGATGCAAACGCTCGACAATACCGATTATCTCAACATGCGCGACGGCGCTGACGTTCTCGAGGCCGATGGTGAAGGGGATAAAGTTCTGTGCCTGACCGACGGGTCGATACTCAAGCTGTTTCGCCGCAAGCGCCTGCTCACATCTGCGCTTTGGGCACCCTACGCCCGGCGCTTCGCCGACAACTGCCGAATACTGCGCGAACGCAACATCGAGTGCCCCACGGTGCGCCAGATTTATCGCATCCCCAGCATCCAGCGCGATGCCGTTCATTACGACCCCCTGCCCGGCCGCACCCTGCGTCAGTTACTGGGTGCCGGCAATCACGAAAATCTTCGCGCACAACTGGGTGAGTTCATTGCACGCCTTCACGAGGACGGCATCTACTTCCGCTCCGCACACCTGGGCAACGTGGTATTGACGCCTGAAAACACGTTGGGGCTAATCGACATCGCTGACCTGCGCACCTATCGCAAGCCACTGCGCAAAGGCCTGCGCCTGCGAAATTTCAAGCATATGTTGCGCTATCGTCAGGACCGCGAGTGGCTGCTCAAGGACAACCAGTTCCTTGAGCACTATCTGAACCACCAACGCGTGTGCAATGAACGGGAACTGAGCCTGGCACTCAACGCCTGAGCCCTTCAGTCACCAGTGTCAGCCGACGGCAGACAGCCTGAAGGTCTCGAAGTCACGCGCAGGGTCTTCGCCGCGCAGCAAGTTATCGACCAGTTGAGTGGTCTTTGCCAACCCCTGAGAGCCGTACACCAGGTGGTAATCGGCAAAACGCCGGGCCTGGGCCACATGCCCCTGATAATCCTGCTCAAGCGCTTGTAGCTGACGGGAAAGCTCCTGCTCATCGCGCACTTGCGGCCCGAAAAACAGCGAGTGAGAGAAAATATCCACATTGCTGCCCGCGTTCACATGGATCACCGGCCGCCCAGCCAACCCTGCCTCGATACCGGCATTGGACATGATGTTGACGACTACGCTTGCCTGCGCCAGAGCGTCTGCCAGTGAGCATTTGGTATCCAGCAACTCGATGCTGGCTAACTGCGCAGCGGCATCGCTCCAGAATTGCGCCTTGCTGCGCGGATGGCGCTTGAACAACACGCGATAGTGCGGATGCTGTTCGGCCCAATCACGCAGCAACTGGTAGGTGCGCTGGTAGCCCGGCTCTTTTTCCCGGTCAGGGCCAACTCCCAGAATCAACAGCGTCTGGAGTGCAGGATTGGCGACTGGCAGATCATAGGTTTCATCAGCGAGGTAAGAACCGACCAGTACGACCGTCGACTCACCGAACCGCAATCTTCGTTCTTGCAAGGCCACCAGCGAACTATGGCCAAAGACGCCGTAATAGTCATAGTCGTTCATCGCCAGTCGCCGTGAAGACTCCAACGTCGCGGAATGGGCCAATTGCAGCAGTCGAGCGTCGCGCGCAGCCAATGCCAGACGCAGGAACGGCGCATGAAGGCTACCGTTGCGCTCGTTGATCAGCACCTTGGGCGAATACGTCATCACCAGCCACTGGGCATGGGCGGCGTACACCAGATAACGCAGCGGCACCGACTGCGGTGGCGCCATGAGCATTCGCTGAGCGCAGGAGTCCGACGGCGAGCGTAATGCCGCCTCTGTCAGGTTCTGCCCACGCTTGCGCAAGGCCTCGATCAGAATATTCTTGCGCTGCAACGCCATGGACTTCGGCGCCGAATGTAGCAACAGCACCTCACAGGGTGCAGTGACCACCGAAACACTCAAGCACGCCTTTGCGCGTATCCCGACCGCCACGTCCACCAACACATCACGAACCAGGCGCAACAGGCTGCCACAGCGACCATGACGCTCGCGCAGCAGTTTCCAGCGATAACGATCCAGCTCACGGGCTTTTTGTGCCCAGCATCCCTCAGCCTGGTACACCCTTTCGCAAGACGGCGGCGCCCTCATTTGAACATCAACCGGATGGCCATACGGGCGTACGACCAGCGCGTGAGCGAGTGCAGATCGGCGCGCACGGTTTGAGCGTAAATGGCTGGAATAACGACGCTAATCAGCACTTCAGTCAACCGCATACCTGTCCGCGCCCTCTTTGACCACCAGGATGTCTTCCATGATCAGATACTGTAGATCGGAACCGAAGAACATGTTCAGGGCGTCCGTCGGCGAGCAGATCATCGGTTCGCCACGACGGTTGAGCGAGGTGTTCAGCGACACGCCATTACCGGTCAGCACCTCCAGCGCCTTCATCATGTCGTAGTAGCGCGGGTTGTATTCGCGCTTGAGCACCTGGGCCCGGGACGTACCGTCTTCATGGACGACTTCCGGCACGCGGGTCTTCCACTCTTCCGCCACTTCAAAGGTGAAGGTCATGAACGGCGCCGGGTGATCGATCTTGATCATCTGCGGTGCAACGGTGTCGAGCATCGACGGGCAGAAAGGCCTCCAGCGCTCGCGGAACTTGATCTGGTGGTTGATGCGGTCAGCCACACCAATCGCACTCGGGCAACCAATGATCGAACGTCCGCCCAAGGCGCGCGGACCGAATTCCATGCGGCCCTGGAACCAGGCCACCGGGTTGCCATCGACCATGATTTTGGCGATGTTTTCCGGCATGTTCTCAAGCTTGCGCCATACCGGCTTGCTCGGGTGACGGGCGCATGCAGCGAGGACGTCTTCGTTGGTGTACGACGGGCCGAGGTACACGTGTTCCATCTTCTCGACCGGCACACCACGTGCGTGGGACACATAGGCCGCCGCGCCGACCGCGGTACCGGCATCGCCGGACGCAGGCTGCACGAACAGTTCTTTAACGTCATCGCGGGCGATGATTTTCTGGTTGAGCTTGACGTTCAACGCACAGCCACCGGCGTAGGCCAGCTTGCCGGTTTCCTTGAGCACGTCGCCCAGGTAATGGTCGATCATTTGCAGCGAGATTTTTTCGAACAGCGCTTGAATGCTCGCGGCGTAGTGGATGTACGGCTCGTCGGCGATGTCGCCTTCGCGCTTCGGTCCCAGCCACTCGATCAGCTTCGGCGAGAAGTAGTAGCCTTTGCCCTTCTCTTTGTAGCGACGCAGGCCGATGACGTTGGCGTAGTCGGTATTGATCACCAGCTCGCCGTTTTCGAACGAAGCCAGGCGCGAGAAATCGTATTTGCTGGCGTCGCCATACGGCGCCATGCCCATGACCTTGAACTCGCCATCGAGCATATCGAAACCGAGGAACTCGGTGATCGCGCCGTACAGGCCGCCGAGGGAGTCCGGATCGAAGAATTCCTTGATCTTGTGGATCTTGCCGTTCTCACCGTAACCGAAGAAGGTCGTGGCGTACTCACCCTTGCCGTCGATCCCGAGGATCGCGGTTTTCTCTTTGAAACCGGAGCAGTGATAAGCGCTGGAGGCGTGGGCCAGGTGATGCTCGACCGGCTCGATCTTGATTTTCTTCGGATCGAAACCCAGTTGCTCGAGGCACCAGACAATCTTGTTGCGATAGCGCTTGTAGCGACGGTTGCCCATCAGGATCGCGTCAAGAGCGCGATCCGGGGCGTACCAGTAACGCTTGGCGTACTGCCAGCGAGCCTTGCCGAACAGGCTGATCGGCGCGAACGGAATCGCTACCACATCAACGTCGGATGGCTTGATGCCGGCCTGCTCGAGGCAGAACTTCGCCGACTCGTAAGGCATGCGGTTCTTTGCATGTTTATCGCGCACAAAGCGCTCTTCCTCAGCCGCCGCGACCAGCTTGCCGTCGATGTACAACGCTGCGGAAGGATCATGGCTAAGGGCGCCGGACAGGCCAAGAATCGTCAATGCCACAGGGGTCTAGCCTCTTTAGTCTGCATGCAGGCGCAAGGCGCCTCAAAGATTAATGTGCCCTCGCAAAGGGCGAGAGGCAGCTAAAGGGCGGGATTATAGCTTAAAAGCGACGGCAAGCCTCTAGCGGGAAGTGGCAAGCTGGCGCGTTGACAGATGACGGACCTCGACATAGACTCCTGCGCAAATGGACTGGGGGATCCCGGTCGGCGTTGTGGCCTCGGTGAGTTTCACCGGGGCTTTTCGCTTTCTGAGAGAGGGAAAATTTTTAACCCCCAATTCTCGAAACCCTCTCCCACATTGTTACGCCCACCACTGCAGTAGAACTTGCGCTTGAGCACGTCAAAGGCACGATTTTCTTGCCCCGACCGCAAAACGCTCATACCAATGGGCCTTGCAACAAGATCCGCTAGCTGTAACCCCGTGGAATTCACTTGTTTGGTTGCAAAGACGATGTCGAACGGCAGTTGTATGCCCAATCTGTTCGCGCCATCGCACATGCGACGAAACTCCAGTTCAAGCTCATTATCCTCCCGCTTCCCTCGACGCTCGAAAATCACATGAGTTAAAACACTCTGTTGATTCTTTTCCTGCAAATACTCATAAAGCGTTTCAAGGCAGAATCCGAGCGCGACGTGATAAGGATTGTGGACAGGACCTTGCTTTTCGCGAAGAGCGGCTTTGTCGATAACGCAGCTGATCAGGACGAAATTGCTGGCCTCAATGATTCCCGTCAACTCATCGAGAAAGGCATGTTTGTGTTGCCTTGATGTGAAAAGACTAGAGAACGCTCCCTTTTCTTTTCGAATTTCCAATTCATGCAGACCGATCAGGTCATGCCCCATATGATTAAATTTGAACTTCTGAAGGGCAGGAATAACCTTTTCGCAATAATGCCTTTTATGAAACACACAAAAGGCCAGCACAAACATTGGGTAGTTTGGATCTAATGTTTGCATCCCATGATCGCCGCTCTCATCCACATAGATTATGAAATCGCTGTACCTCCCGGACGGAGGTAATAGCTTTTCCGCCTCAACATTAGTTTCAGCTTCGCTTTCGTTTTCAAAAAGAAAAAACTGTTGAGAGGGCAAAATCTGGGGCGACACGAGCTATTCACCTTTTGTGCTTCGAGCCAAGTGCGTTAGGTGTAGCACTGACACGCCGGAATACAAAAGAGTTACCCGCGGCCTGCTCTCCAGTAAATACTGAGATTGCCGTCAGCAGCCTGTCGGTAAACCGTATAGGGCAGGAGGACGGTATCGAAAACACCCGACAGGGTGAAATCCATCAATACGAACGGCAAAAGAATACCCGTGGGATCGGGCGCTGCATTTAATACGCAAAAGTCGAACGCCAGGCCGCTGTAGATACGTGGGATGGACTGACAGTAGGTCTTTTGCTTTCTAAGGCTACGAGCCGCGTCTTCGTCATCCTGCAGCACTGTGACCGCGGTCCCGCACCCTGATAAAACCAGTGCAAAAGTGCTCAGTAACACCGTCGTTTTTATTGTCAAAATCTGCCCTCCGTGAACGTCAGGCAAACTAGCATCGCGGCTATTCAGGGCACAGTTCATGGGCTCTGTAGATCATGTAGGACGATTCATAAAAACTTGTCCCATTATCTCGGGTGGCTGTTCTGGTCCCATCGCGAGCAAGCTCGCTCCCACACTGGATCTATGTAACGCCGAAGATCCCCTGTGGGAGCGAGCTTGATCCGGGCGGCGTTCCGACGATAGGACCGAAGGTCCGATTCAGGCAGCGCTGGAGATATCTTTGGGCAGACGCTGATCAATGACCCGATACAACGCACTGCTCTCAGGCCAGTTACGCATGAACCTTGCCCGATCCCGCGCATAGGCCGGGGCGAAGCTGCTGAGCGAGGCGTGCTGACACATCGAATCCAGATCAATCAGCGCCCAGCGATCGTGCTGCCAGAACAGGTTATGCCCCTTGAAATCCCCGTGACTGATCCGCTCGCCAATCAGCTCGGCAAACAAATGATCCAGCGCCTGCAACTCGGCTTCTGGTGCTCCACCGCTTTCAACATAAGGCGCAAACCGCTCGATGATGTCCGGCCCCGGCAAATACTCGGTCACCAGATAAGCCCGACTGCGCAACCAGAGAAAACGCTTCTCCAGCAACGCCAACGGCTTGGGCGTGGCGATGCCGAGAAACGCCAGGCGATTGCCTTCACGCCAGGAGTGCCAGGCACGGCTCGGGCGCCAGAAGCGTTTGAGCCAGTGGGCAAAACCTTTGATGTTGTAGCGCTTGATCACCAGCGTACGACCCGCCACCTCGACCTTGCCGACGCTCGCCGCGCCGCCGGTCTTGTACAGATGGCCCTGATCGAGCAGCGCATCGGCCTGCGCCAGCACCGGCAGCATTGCTGCCTCTTCCTCGCGGCGAATCGCCCGTAAGCCGAACGCTCCGCGCTGGACACTGAACAGCGTGCATTCGCGGCCGACCTTGATCAGGAAGTCCTTCAGACGCCAGGTGCGAACCTTGCTGATTTGCTTCTGCAACGCTTCCATGGGCAAGGCATGCTCGCCGTTGCTCAGCAGGTAATACACCAGCAATTCTTCGGTGAAGGGCTCCAGCGACTTGGGCAACTGGGCAAAAAACACGCCGAGGTTTTCCAGGACTTTCTGCCGCGAGAGCGGTTGGCCAGGGGTTTCGGAGCAGACGCCGCCGCCATCAATCAAATACAACCGGCCGCGCTGGCGCAAGAGGTTGTCCAGGTGCAGGTCTTCCTGCCAGAGCCCCTTGCGATGCATTTGGCCGATAGCGCCCAACGCCTCGGCCAGCACAGCCCCTTGCATATCCGCCAGCACCGGCAAATGCTCGACCTGTTTCCAGGTTTCACCAAGGCTTTCGGCGCCCTCAATGAACTCGAACAGCAGCCAGCCGCCCTCGCCGTCCTTCAGGCCGTCGGCCAACAGTTGCGGCGTGGTCAGGCCCTGGGCGGCGAGCAAATGCACACCGTTGCGTTCCCGTTGAAAATGCCGCGCCGCTTTGCTGCCGACCAACAATTTGGCCAGCACCGGCCGCCCACGCCAGACGCCAGCACCGACATAACGCTGCCCCGGCAACACCCGCAACAGACTCAGCAACTGCAGCTCGGCAGGGCCGGCGGCATCGGCCAACGGAACGTTCAGCGGCAGTCTCGGGCTGCGGCCAGCATTTTTTAGCTCGGACAAACGCATCAGCGCGTCTCCTTATGAGTGCGCCGCGCGGTCAGTCGCGCAAGCCAGCTGTCGATCAGCGAACTGTCTTGCGATTGATCCAGATAGGCGGCCAACAGCTCGCGCAACTGCGCTTCGCTCCATTCAGGCGCCCGACGCAGCAACGGCTCCAGGTCTTTGGCACGGTCGCGCATTCCAAACAGCAACGGCCGGGTCTTTTCCAGGTCGATCAACTGGGCCAGGTAACCGTCGCCGGTGGCCTGGAGAAAAATGTGTTTGGGGTAGAAGCAACCGTGAACCTGACGCGCGCCGTGCAGGCACCGAGCCAATTGTCCACAAGCCTTCAGAATGGCCGAATGTTGCGCCGAGCTCAGATCCGACCAGCGCTGCAACAGCGAATCCAGATCATCCCAACCATCCAGGGCACGGGTCAGCAGAATCGCCCGGACTTCGCCGTCGACTTTGCGCTGACCAAAAAACGCCGCCTTCAGCGCTGGAATACCGAACTTTTCATAGCGACTGATATTGCGAAACTCACGGGCAAAGCTCGGCTCGCCAAAGGGCGCATGCAAGGTGCGCATCCGGTAGTTGCTCTGGCGTTTGAGGTAGTAGCCATGACCTTCCAGATCCAGCCGAAACACGCTGCTCCAGCCACCGCGAGCGGTGTTGGGCTCGTCCACAGCGTCGAGCTGCTTGGCCCAGAGTGCATCAAAGTTACCGAGGCCGTGACGCTCAAGCAGCGCACGGTCTTCAGCCGCCAGAAAATCAGTCATTCGCGTCCCTCAAAAAATCTAACCACGTGCCGGATCCGTTTTTTGTCGGCGGCATTCAGCCGATCACACTGGCGGTATTGCAGGTAAAAGCGCAGGCGCTGGGTAGCCGACAAGTGATACTTGGCGACCTTGTCCAGGCAGGCCAGGTCCTTGGTGATCCGGTACTTGAGCCAAAAGCCGCGCCAGAAATCGCCATTGGGGCAGTCGATCAAAAACAGCCGGGGCTCATCGTTGATCAGCAGGTTGCGCCACTTCAAATCGTTATGGGTGAAGCGGTGGTCGTGCATGGTCCGGGTATAACCCGCCAGCTGCCGGCTGACGTTATCGACCCAGGCGCGGTCCGCCAGCTTTGGATCATGCCGCTCAGCCAAAGCCGACAAGTCTTCGGTATGCGGCAGCTCACGGGTGATCATTGCCCCGCGATCGTACGCCGCACCGCGACGCTCCAGGCCCCAGGCCACGACCTCGGCGGTAGGAATGCCCCACTTGGCGAAGCGTTTGAGGTTCTGCCACTCGGCTTTCACCCGAGGCTTGCCCAGGTAACGGCGCAGACCTTTGCCGGCACCCGTGTAGCGTTTGACGTAATAGTTGACGCCATTGCGCTGGACGCGAATGACCTCGGACAACAGGTCGCGCGTCAGGCGTTCACCCTGAAGCGCAAACACAGCCTCAAGACTGCCGAAATCCTCTGCCAGATCGCTGTACTCAGGCACCAGTGTCCAACCCGCCATCAGAGCGCATCCCCGTATCGCTGTTTACGGTCGTAGAGTTTGTTGGCCTTGCCTTCGAGCCAGGTGAGCAACCCGGCTTCTTCACCCAGAATCTGGCGCAGGGGCTGCTGGAAATAACCCTTGAGAAAACGCAACTTGTCACGACGGGTCAAGCCGATGTCCAGTGCCGAAAAGTACAGCGCTGCCAGGTCCTTGTTACGCCAGCGTTGGGTAATCGTCGGACGGGTCTGGGCGCGGTGCAGGTCGATCACCGAGAGCCTGAAATCGTCGGCCGTCACCGGTTTGTCGGTGTGCAGCAGAAAGTGACAGATGTAGCAGTCGCGATGGTTGACCCCGGCGCGGTGCATCATGCCGGTCATGCGCGCGACCTCGGCGATCAGCGCACGCTTGAGCTTTGGTTCGGGCGGGTGCTTGACCCAGTCGATGCTGAAGTCTTCGAGGCTGACAGTGGGCGCCAGCTCTTCGGTGACGATGAACGAATGCTGGTCCGCCGGGTTGCTGCCCTTCTCGCCATAAGCCACGGCGGTCATGGTCGGCACGCCAACTTCTTGCAGGCGCTGAATGGCCTTCCACTCCTGGCCGGCACCGAGCACCGGCAGCTTGGCCGTGAGCAGGTTCTTGAAGATCTCACCCCAGCCAATGCCACGGTGGATCTTCACGAAAAAGCCACTGCCATTGACTTCGGTACGCAGGGTCCGACGCGCTTCAAGTTCGCGGTAGACCTCGCCCTGGAGACCCTCGACTTCAGCGAACGGGTCGCGTCCGGCCCAGAGGGTCTTGAACGGTTCAGCCAGCATCAACTTCATTAAGCGTGCTCCGCCAGAATCACATCGGCCGCGTGCTGCGGCATGCTGTAGAGGTCGGCCGTCTCGGCGAAGGCCAGACCATTGCGGCTCCAGGCCGCCCGTGCTTGAGCGTCGTTCAACATCCCGGTCAGGTACTGGGTCAGTTGCGCCTGATCGAAAGGTTCGTCCAGCACCAGACCGGCGTCGGCCTCGGCGATGTAATGGGCGTAACCACACACCGCACTCACCAGCACCGGCAACCCGGCCACCAGGGCTTCGAGCAACACAGTCCCGGTGTTTTCGTTGTACGCCGGGTGAATCAACAGATCGGCACCGAGCAGAAAACGCGGGATGTCGCTGCGGCCCTTGAGGAACGTCACGTTATCGCCGAGCCCCAATGTGGCGCTCTGCACCTGGAATAATTTGGGGTCATCCTGGCCAATTACAAACAGCCGGGTGCGCTTCTTCAGATCGGCGGGCAATGCGGCCAGCGCCTTGAGGCTGCGATCCACGCCTTTGGTCTTGAACCCTGAGCCGATTTGCACCAGCAGCAGATCATCGTCTTTCAGGTTGAATTCGCGACGGAACTCGGCACGGATCTGGGCGGCATTGGCCGGCGCACGACGGTCCTGAGAGATACCCGGCGGCAGCAAATGAAAGCGCTCAAGCGGCGTGTCGTAATGCTTGATGAACAGCGGCTGCTGGACTTCGGAAATCATCAGCACTTCGGTCTTGGCATCCTTGGCGAACACGGCGCGCTCGTACTCGGCGAAGTGCCGGTAGCGGCCCCAGCGACGGTACAGCGAGTTGCGCAGGTTTTGCGCCTTGTCTTCGAAGCAGCCGTCGGCGGCGTAGTAGACGTCCAGACCCGGCATTTTGTTGAAGCCGATCAAACGGTCCACCGGACGCTTGGCCAGATCCGCTTCCATCCATTCGCTGAGTTTCTCGTTGCGTCGATGATTGAAGAACGCTTTGACCGGCGCCACCAACACTTCGAAGCCCGGTGGAATGTCGCCTTCCCAGATCAGCGTGTAGACCCGAATCTGATGGCCGCGTTGCTGACATTCCAGGGCGATGCGCATGAAATCGCGCTGCAAGCCCCCGAATGGAAAGTACTTGTACAAGACGAATGCCAATTGCATCAGCGCAGCTCCTCAGCCAGTAACAACGTGCTCAGTCGGGTCGCGACACGCTCGGGATTCAGACGCGTGAAGCACAGGGGCCACTCGCGCTTAAGGTCAAACTGACGGGCATCTTGGGCCGTCGGTTGATACGTACATTTCTTTTGCATACACGGCGCACAGGGGAAATCGCTGGCGATGTGAATCTGCGCTTTACCGTAGGCGCCGGTCAGGCCCGGGTTGGTCGGGCCGAACAGCGAAAGCGTCGGCACGTCCAGCGCAGCGGCGAGGTGACCGAGACCGGTGTCCACCGCCACGCAGGCTTGCGCGCCGGCCAGCACTTTGCCGACACCCGCCAGGTTCAGCTTGGGCAGCACTTCGACATGCCTCATGTCTTTGGCGATGCGTTCAGCCCGGGCTTTCTCGATCGGATTGCCCCACGGCAGCTTCACCGCGACACCGAGATAGCCGACGCGCTCGGCCAGCTCTCGCCAGTAGGCTTCAGGCCAGTGTTTGGTGTCCCACGTGGTGCCGTGCAGGAACACCACGTAAGGATTCTTGCGCGGCAACTCCACCAGTCGTTCGACGTTCAGGCCGTAATCACCCAAGCCTTTCGGCAGGTCGTAACCCAGGGCCACGGCGAACAGCTGACGCACTCGCTCCACCGCGTGTTGCCCACAGGCCACGGCCAGACGCCGGGAATAGAAGCGTGCGGCAATCGGCTCGCGGGCCGAGTTTTTATCCAGCCCGGCCACCGGGGCTTTGGCGTACCGGGTCAGCAAGGCACTTTTCAGCAAGCCCTGGGCATCGATCACCAAGTCATATTTGTTGGCGCGAACGCTTTGCTTGAAGCGCTTCCACTCGCCACTCTTGATGGTCTGCCAGATGTTTTTGCGCCAGCGACGGATCGCCACCGGAATCACCTTGCCCACGGCCGGGTGCCAGGTCGGGATTTCGGCGAAGCCCTCTTCCACCACCCAGTCAAACTGGATGCCGGGGATCGCCCGTGCCGCGTCGGTCAGCGCCGGCAACGCGTGAATCACGTCGCCCAGCGAAGAAGTCTTGATCAGCAGTACCCGCAAACTATTTGACCTCGACCACAGTGCCTTGCAAACGCTGCAAGGCTTCGTTCACCGCTTGCGGCATGAGTTGGCGCAGGCAGTTGTAATGACCGAAGCGGCATGTGCGATCGAAGCAGGGGCTGCATTCGATGCCCAGGCGCACGATCTGTACGTGTTCGGCCAGTGGCGGCGTGAAACCCGGCGACGTCGAGCCGTAGACCGCTACCAACGGGCGATTCAGCGCGGCGGCGACGTGCATCAGGCCGGAGTCGTTGGACACCACCGCGTCGGCGCAGGACATCAGGTCGATGGCTTCGGCCAGGGAGGTGCCGCCACTGAGGTTCACCGACTCTTCACGCAGGCCGGGAATCAGCCGCGAACGGATGTCTTCGCCGACGGCGTGATCGTTTTTCGAACCGAACAGCCAGACTTGCCAGCCCTCGCGGATCTTCGCTTCGGCCACCTTGGCATAGTGCTCGGACGGCCAGCGCTTGGACTCGCCGAACTCGGCACCCGGGCACAGCACCAACACCGGGCGGTCGAGAGCCAGGCCGAACTTGGCCAATGCCGCCTCGCGAGTGACCGGGTCAATCTGCAGGCTCGGCCGTGGATAAGGTGTCGGCAGCTCGGCACCGGACTCGTAAGCCAGGGCCATGAAGCGTTCGATCATCAGCGGGTAACGTTCTTTATCCAGCGTGCGCACGTCATTGAGCAGGCCGTAGCGGAACTCGCCACGCCAACCGGTGCGCTTCGGGATGCCGGCGAAGAACGGCACCAATGCCGACTTCAGCGAATTGGGCAGCAGGATCGCCTGGTCGTACTGGCCGGCCAGGGATTTGCCGATGCGCCGACGCGTCGCCAGCTCCAAAGCACCGTGACCGAGCGGAAAGCTCAAGGCCTGGCGTACTTCGGGCATGCGCTCAAGAATCGGCCGGCTCCACTCGGGGGCCAGTACGTCGATTTCGCATTGCGGGTGGCGCTGCTTGAGACACTGAAACAGTGTCTGCGCCATCACCATGTCACCGACCCAACTGGGCCCAACGATCAGAATTTTCATGTGGTTTCCATAAACGAGCCGGGGAGGCATACGCCTCCCCGCCTCGAGAATCACTGCGGGAGCAAGGCTGCTTGCGATGGGTCATCACCTTCAACATTATTGTCGACTGTCATTCCGCTATCGCGAGCAAGCTCGCTCCCACATTGGGTATTTGGTGTTTCAAATATCCGGTTTCAGCTTAGCCCCAGCTCGCGCCAGATCCGCACTACCTGCCGCCGTTCGTCCACGAACTGGTTGCCCGGTATCACCCCGGCGTCCTTCTGCAAGGCCTGCCGGTGAGCGGCTGAACGGTAGGCTTTATAGGCCTCGCGCAACAGACTGGCGTCTTCGGCGGGCATCAGCCCTTCCTCCTCCAGCCCTTCCAGAATGCGGATATTGTCAGTCCAGCGCAGCAATGGCGGGTGCGATTCGGACCACGCCAGGGCCGCGTATTGCACCATAAATTCAATATCGACGATACCTCCGGCGTCCTGCTTGAGATCGAATGGCGCCGTGGCCTCGAAGGCATTTGCCGCGGTGCCCGCCGCGGTGCTCTTGCTGCCAAGGTTATCGCGCATTTTGGCGCGCATCTCACTGACCTCCTGGCGCAAGGTTGCCAGGTCCCGCGGCTTGCCCAATACCGCCGCGCGGACTTTCTCGAACGCCTGGCCGACGTCCGGACTGCCCACCAGCACGCGCGCTCGCACCAGCGCCTGATGCTCCCAGGTCCAGGCTTCATTTTCCTGATACCGGGCAAACGCACCGAGCGAACTCACCAGCAACCCCGACGCGCCGGACGGCCGCAGACGCATGTCCACTTCATACAGCTGACCGGAGTTGGTCTGGGCCGTGAGCAAGTGAATGATCCGCTGCCCCAGCCGGGTGAAAAACTGCGCACCGTCGATAGGCTTCGGCCCGTCAGTTTCCGCCTGCGGATCGCCATCGTGAATGAACACCAGGTCCAGGTCCGAACCATGCCCCAGTTCCAGACCGCCGACTTTCCCGTAACCGACAATGATGAAGCCGGGATCGCACAAGGTGCCGTCGGTACGCAGCGGCGTACCGTATTTGGCCACGGTCTGGCGCCAGGCCAGGGCCAGCACTTGTTCCAGGATCGCTTCGGCGAGCCACGTCAGGTAATCACTGACCTTCATCAACGGCAGGCTGCCAGCGATTTCCGAAGCGGCGACGCGCAAGCGGTGCGCCAGTTTGAAATGCCGCAGGGCTTCCATTTGCTGTTCGAGGTCGTCCTCGGGAATCCGCGTCAAACGCTCACGCAACTCGGCGGCCAGTTCCGGCGCCAATGGCGGCTTGAACAGCCGACCTTCGTTGAGCAATTCGTCGAGCAGCAGCGGGAAGCGGGTGATCTGCTCGGCGATCCACGGGCTCGCGGCGCACAAGGTCAACAAACGCCGCAGCGCGCCGGGGTTCTCGGTCAGCAACACCAGATACGCGGAACGACGGGCCACGGCTTCCACCAGCGGCAATACTCTTTCCAGCACCAGATCCGGATTGGCGTGTTCGACTGCCTGAGCCAGCAACCGCGGAATAAAGGCATCAAGGCGCTCGCGACCCAAGCGTTGCATCGCGCGCAATTGCGGACTGCTGCGCAAACCGGCCAACGCTTTCAGGGCTTTGGTGGCATCGACGAAGCCACCCTCTTCCAACTGACGGCAAGCGGCCTCTTCGTCCTGAGCCTCCTCCCACAACGGCAGCCATTCGCCGCCGACCACCACTTCGCTTTCGGTGCCTTCCTCTTCGTCGGGGTCGGCGATCACCTGGCCAAAGTGCCAGGCCACGCGACCACGCCAATACATAAGTTGCTCATGGAAAGCCTCCCAGTCGGCGAAGCCCAACATAAAGGCAATGCGTGCCTGATCCTGCGCACCGTCCGGCAGCATCTGGGTCTGGCGGTCGGCAATCGCCTGGATCGCGTGCTCGGTGTACCGCAGGAATTCGTAACCTTCACGCAGTTCGCTGATCACCGCCGGCGGCAGGTAACCCTGACCTTCCAGCGTGCTCAGTACTTTTAATAGAGGACGTTGCTGCAAACTCAGGTCGCGGCCGCCATGGATCAGCTGGAATGCCTGGGCGATAAATTCGACTTCACGAATGCCACCGGAGCCGAGCTTGATGTTGTCGGCCATGCCCTTGCGCCGGACTTCCTGCTGAATCAGCTGCTTCATGGTGCGCAGCGCTTCAATGGCCGAAAAATCCAGATAACGCCGGTAAACGAACGGCCGCAGCATGTCTTGCAATTGCGCACCAGCCACTTGATCGCCGGCCACCACCCGCGACTTGATCATCGCGTAGCGTTCCCAGTCGCGGCCCTGATCCTGGTAATACTGCTCCAGCGCGTTGAAGCTCAGCACCAATGCGCCGGCCGAACCGTAAGGCCGCAGGCGCATGTCGACGCGGAATACAAAACCGTCGACGGTCATCGGGTCCAGGGCCTTGATCAAGCGCTGGCCGAGACGAATGAAAAATTCCTGGTTATCCAGCGAGCGTTTGACGCCAACAGTTTCGCCGCCCTCGGGATAGGCGAAGATCAGGTCGATGTCCGACGACAGATTGAGCTCCACCGCGCCGAGCTTGCCCATGCCGAGAATGACCATTTGCTGCGGCTCGCCGCTGCGCCGGCCAGTCGGCACGCCGAACTGCTGACAATGCCGCGAGTACAACCACTGATAGGCCTGATCGATGCTGGCATCGGCCATGTCCGAGAGGTCGCGGCAGGTCTGGATCAGATCGCACTGACGCGTCAGGTCGCGCCAGATGATCCGCACTTGATGACGGGTACGTTGACGACGCAGGGCGCGACCGAGCTCATCGTCGGTTTGCGCTGCATTCACCGCGGTCGCAATCTGTGCGCACAGCTCGCCGGGCGCAAAACTTCGGTCCAGCTCACCGGACTGCACCAGCTCCAGCAACATCAGTGGATCACGGACACTTTGTTCAATCACGAAGTCGCTGGCAGCGGTGACGCGGGCGAATTGTGCCCAGCGTTCAGGCGTCCAGCCGGCCAGGCCATGGTCGTCGTCGAGGCCGGCGACAGCCGCACGGAACGACTGCTCGGCGCGGGTGACAAACGGCAGGAGGATGCCGGGCAGTTCGGCAAGCGAAGGGAGGCTCATGGTCTATCCTTGATCGGCGTGTAGAGGGCTGCATGTAGTGATTCGCGAGAATGCACTACCTGATCGACTGTCGAACAAAGGTTAGAAATAGCTGAAATTTCTTTATTTTTGGCAGACAGCATCAAGCTTTCACCTTTTCTGGTTGGCAAAAGACCAACCTTAACGATTATTCTCACAACGCAGCTGGAGGCCACAAGCCGCTCATCTGTAGTTTTACTACTCGTATATACATTCGAAAGGCTGAAATGCCCGAAGATTTGTAGTAAAACTACACGCCGCCGGAACAACCTCTCGGCAATCCAAGAATTTATATCGTCTGCCCACAAGGCCAGTCGCAAACTCAGGCAACCGATTCTGGAAGCCTTTCCGCCCTGGAGCAAGCCATGCAAGACCTCGATCCCGTCGAAACCCAGGAATGGCTGGACGCCCTGGAATCGGTTCTCGACAAAGAAGGCGAAGACCGCGCTCACTATCTGATGACCCGTATGGGCGAACTCGCAACCCGTAGCGGTTCGCAATTGCCTTACGCCATCACCACGCCATACCGCAACACGATCCCTGTTACCCACGAAGCACGCATGCCTGGCGACCTGTTCATGGAACGCCGTATTCGCTCGTTGGTACGCTGGAACGCGATGGCCATGGTGATGCGTACGAACCTGAAAGATTCTGACCTGGGCGGTCACATCTCCAGCTTCGCCTCCAGCGCAACCCTGTATGACATCGGCTTCAACTATTTCTTCCAGGCCCCGACCGACGAACACGGCGGCGACCTGATCTACTTCCAGGGTCACACCTCGCCAGGCGTTTACGCCCGTGCGTTCATGGAAGGCCGCATCACCGAAGACCAGATGAACAACTTCCGCCAGGAAGTGGACGGTCAGGGCCTGTCGTCCTATCCGCACCCTTGGCTGATGCCTGATTTCTGGCAGTTCCCGACTGTATCCATGGGTCTGGGCCCGATCCAGGCGATCTACCAGGCACGTTTCATGAAGTACCTGGAAGCCCGTGGTTTCATCCCTGAAGGCAAGCAAAAAGTCTGGTGCTTCCTGGGCGACGGCGAGTGTGACGAGCCGGAATCCCTGGGCGCGATCTCGCTGGCTGGCCGCGAGAAGCTCGACAACCTGATCTTCGTTATTAACTGCAACCTGCAGCGCCTTGATGGCCCGGTTCGCGGCAACGGCAAGATCATCCAGGAACTCGAAGGCGTGTTCCGTGGTGCTCAGTGGAACGTGACCAAAGTCATCTGGGGCCGTTTCTGGGACCCACTGTTGGCCAAAGACGTCGACGGTATCCTGCAGCGTCGCATGGACGAAGTCATCGACGGCGAGTACCAGAACTACAAAGCCAAAGACGGCGCGTTCGTTCGTGAACACTTCTTCAACTCGCCAGAGCTCAAGGCGATGGTTGAAGACTTGTCCGACGACGAGATCTGGAAACTCAACCGTGGCGGTCACGACCCGTACAAGGTCTACGCGGCGTACCACGAAGCGGTCAACCACAAAGAACAACCGACCGTCATCCTGGCCAAGACCATCAAAGGTTATGGCACCGGTGCCGGCGAAGCGAAGAACACTGCGCACAACACCAAGAAAGTTGATGTTGAAAGCCTGAAGCTGTTCCGCGATCGTTTCGACATCCCGGTCAAAGACGAAGAACTGGAAAACCTGCCGTTCTTCAAACCGGAACCCAACAGCGCCGAAGCCCGTTACCTGAGCGAGCGCCGCACTGCACTGGGCGGTTTCGTGCCACAGCGCCGCGCCAAAAGCTTCGACATCCCGACGCCACCGCTGGATACCCTCAAGGCAATCCTGGACGGCTCGGGTGACCGTGAAATTTCCACCACCATGGCCTTCGTGCGGATCCTCGCGCAGCTGGTCAAGGACAAGGAAATCGGTTCGCGCATCGTTCCGATCATCCCGGACGAAGCCCGTACCTTCGGTATGGAAGGCATGTTCCGTCAGTTGGGCATCTACTCGTCCGTCGGCCAGCTCTACGAGCCAGTCGATAAAGACCAGGTGATGTTCTACAAAGAAGACAAGAAGGGCCAGATTCTCGAAGAAGGCATCAACGAAGCGGGCGCCATGAGCTCCTTCATCGCTGCCGGTACTTCGTACTCCAGCCACAACCAGCCAATGCTGCCGTTCTACATCTTCTACTCGATGTTCGGCTTCCAGCGTATCGGCGACCTCGCCTGGGCCGCTGGCGACAGCCGCACCCGTGGCTTCCTGATCGGCGGCACCGCCGGCCGGACCACGCTGAACGGCGAAGGCCTGCAACACGAAGACGGTCACAGCCACATCCTGGCTGGCACCATCCCGAACTGCCGCACCTTTGATCCAACCTACGGCTATGAGCTGGCGGTGATCATCCAGGACGGCATGAAGAAGATGACCGAAGAGCAGCAGGACGTTTTCTACTACATCACCGTGATGAACGAGTCCTACCAGCAGCCAGCCATGCCGGCCGGTGTCGAGGAAGGCATCATCAAGGGCATGTACCTGCTCGAGGAAGACACCCGCGAAGCGGCGCACCACGTTCAGCTGATGGGCTCCGGCACCATCCTGCGCGAAGTTCGCGAAGCGGCGAAAATCCTGCGTGAACAGTTCAACGTCGGCGCTGACGTGTGGAGCGTTACCAGCTTCAACGAACTGCGTCGCGATGGCCTGGCCGTCGAGCGCAGCAACCGTCTGCACCCGGGTCAGAAGCCTAAACTGAGCTATGTCGAAGAGTGCCTGAACGGCCGTCAAGGTCCGGTCATCGCGTCTACCGACTACATGAAGCTGTTCGCTGAGCAAATTCGTCAGTGGGTCCCGTCCAAGGAATTCAAAGTCCTGGGCACCGACGGTTTCGGCCGCAGTGACAGCCGTAAGAAGCTGCGTCACTTCTTCGAAGTCGACCGTCATTTCGTGGTGTTGGCAGCCCTGGAAGCCTTGGCTGACCGTGGTGATATCGAACCTAAAGTGGTGGCTGAAGCCATCGCCAAGTTCGGGATCAACCCGGAAAAACGCAACCCACTGGACTGCTGAGGAGACACTCTGTGAGCGAACTCATTCGCGTACCTGACATCGGCAGCGGTGAAGGTGAAGTAATCGAACTATTTGTGAAAGTCGGCGACCGCGTGGAAGCCGACCAGAGCATCCTGACGCTTGAGTCGGACAAGGCGAGCATGGAAATCCCTGCTCCCAAGGCCGGCATCGTCAAAAGCTTGAAAGTGAAGCTGGGCGATCGCCTGAAAGAAGGCGACGAACTGCTGGAGCTGGAAGTCGAAGGTGCCGCTGTTGCAGCCCCTGCGGCTGTGGCTGCCGCTGCACCGGCTGCCAAGGCTGAAGCGAAACCGGCTGCGGCTCCTGCTCCGGCAGCCGCTGCACCGGCCGCGGCTCCCGCTGCTGCAACCACCCTGCAAGTGCACGTGCCGGACATCGGCTCGTCGGGCAAAGCCCAGATCATCGAGATCCAGGTCAAGGTCGGCGACACCGTCGAGGCTGATCAGTCGCTGATCACCCTGGAATCCGACAAGGCCAGCATGGAAATCCCTTCGCCCGCCGCTGGCGTGGTCGAAAGCATCAGCGTCAAGCTCAACGACGAAGTCGGCACTGGCGACCTGATTCTGGCGCTGAAAGTGGCAGGTGCCGCGGCACCGGCAGCGGCCGTGCCAGCCCAGGCTGCTGCGCCTGCTGCCGCTGCTCCAGCGCCAGCCGCTGCGGCTCCGGCTGCACCGGTTGCTGACAGCGTTCAGGACATTCATGTCCCGGACATTGGTTCTTCGGGCAAGGCCAAGATCATCGAAGTCCTGGTCAAGGCCGGCGACACCGTTGAAGCCGATCAGTCGCTGATCACCCTGGAATCCGACAAGGCGAGCATGGAGATTCCATCGCCTGCCGCTGGCGTGGTGGAAAGCGTTTCCATCAAGCTGGATGACGAAGTCGGTACCGGCGACCTGATCCTCAAGCTGAAAGTCAAAGGCGCTGCGCCTGCTGCTGCCCCGGCTCCGGCCGCTGCTGCACCGAGTGCGCCAGCGCCAGCCGCTGCTGCACCTGCCGCAGCCGCACCTGCTGCTGCCCCGGTTGCGGCTCCAGCCAAGCCTGGCGCCAAGGTTCACGCCGGCCCGGCTGTACGCCAACTGGCCCGTGAATTCGGCGTCGAGCTGAACGCCGTCGGCGCCAGCGGTCCGCACGGTCGCATCCTGAAAGAAGACGTGCAGGTTTACGTCAAAGCCATGATGCAGAAGGCCAAGGAAGCACCGGCCGCCGCTGCTGGCGCAACCGGCGGCGCGGGCATCCCGCCGATTCCGGTCGTGGACTTCAGCCGCTTCGGTGAAACCGAAGAAGTGCCGATGACTCGCCTGATGCAAATCGGCGCGTCGAGCCTGCACCGCAGCTGGCTGAACATTCCGCACGTGACTCAGTTCGATTCGGCTGATATCACCGACCTGGAAGCGTTCCGTATCGCTCAGAAAGCCGTTGCAGAGAAGGCTGGCGTCAAGCTGACCATCCTGCCGCTGCTGCTCAAGTCCTGCGCGCACCTGCTCAAGGAACTGCCGGACTTCAACAGTTCGCTGGCACCAAGCGGCAAGGCGATCATCCGCAAGAAGTACGTGAACATCGGCTTCGCCGTCGACACCCCTGAAGGCCTGCTGGTACCGGTCATCAAGAACGTCGATCAGAAGAGCCTGCTGCAACTGGCAGCCGAAGCCGCCGTGCTGGCCGCCAAGGCCCGCGACAAAAAGCTCACCGCTGACGACATGCAAGGCGCCTGCTTCACCATTTCCAGCCTCGGCCACATTGGCGGCACCGGCTTCACGCCGATCGTCAATGCGCCGGAAGTGGCGATCCTCGGTGTTTCCAAGGCAACCATCCAGCCAGTCTGGGACGGCAAAGCCTTCCAGCCGAAACTGATGCTGCCGCTGTCGCTGTCCTACGATCACCGTGTGATCAACGGCGCCGCTGCTGCACGCTTCACCAAGCGTCTGAGCGACCTGCTGGCGGACATCCGCACCATCCTGCTGTAACACCGATCGGCCCTCCTTCACCGGAGGGCCCATCGCGTTCCACGTTTTCCGAGCGCCACGCTCGTACCTCAACCCCGCCAGTTTGGCGGGGCTTTTTTTGCCTGCAAGAAAGCCATCCCCGTTCAGCACTCCAAGTACCAACTGCCAAAGGCCTCGCAAGCTCGACAGCTGCTACAGATCGCATTAGGGCTGAACTGACTGGCATCGGGCCCTCTTCCGAGTTTTATTCCTACATTCATGGCTTACGCCGCCTACAACTCGAGTCCACTTCCGCCCGATATTTTTCGCAAGCCAATAACTAATCTTAGTTGGGGTAATTTCCAATAGAAACTTCGACAACTTAATCTGCTTAGTTAGCATTACTTCGAATGGATTCGAACATGTTCAAACCGACTGTCGGCCCTATTATTGGCCACACTACAACTAATCACGCACGCATCTTTTTGCGCGGCGAACTTCAAAACAATGCACCGGTATTTGCAGGCATTCGTTATCGCCGGCCTGGCGAAGAACGCTGGTCCCAAGGTGTATTTACAAAGTTGACGATCTTGCGTGATATGTCCGATGTGATTGCACTCAACGACCTTGCCGCCGATACCGAGTACGAATACCAAGCGGGCTGGTTCAGCCCCATGAGCCCGGTGCACACCGTGGAAACGGTTCAGGAACTGCCGCTGCAATGGCCGCGGGATCTCTACCGGTTTCGCACGCAGTCCAGCAAAGCCACAACTCCACGGGCCTATATCGTCGGTTCATGTCGTTACCTGCGCATGACCGCTGGCATCCCGTCTGCACCGCATCTGGGGGACAGGATTTTCGCCTCGATCACGAATCTGGCGCAGCAGGCCGAACCGCCCATCAGCGCCATGTTGATGACCGGCGATCAAATCTATGTCGATGACCTGAACGTCATTGCTCCCGACCGGGAATACAATGAAATACTCAGTAAGTACCGCGCAGCTTTTTCCCAACCCAATATTGCTACGTTAATGTCCGGCGTGCCGATTTACATGATCCTCGATGATCACGAAATTGAAGACAACTGGCCCGCCAATGCAAGTAATAGCGATGCTCACTTATACCGAAACGCCATGGCGGCGTATGAACTCTATCAAGTCAGCCACAGCCCCGTACATGAACTGCTTGCCAACGGGCAAATCAACAGAGCGCTGTTGCCGCACTATTGGTATCAATTCACCGAGGGCGATATCGAATGGTTTATCACCGATAGCCGAACCCGACGCAACCTGTCGGCCAGCGACCGGCGCATCCTTGATGAAGAGCAGGAACAGGCGCTGCTCAAATGGCTGATCAACAGCACGGCTCGTGTCAAATTCGTGGTCACCAGCGTCATGTTCTACCCCGACCGCAACGCCCATGGCGACGACGCGTGGAAGGCCTTTCCCGAACAACGTCTGCGGCTTCTGGAGACAATTCGTACACACCGCATCAAGAACGTCTTCTTCGTTTCCGGTGATGTCCACGGCTCTTTGACGAGTCGTCTGACCCACAGCGAAGACCCGGACTTCGAGGTGCACACCATCGTCTCCTCGCCTTTGTGCAACAGCAAACTGCTGCCGTACGCCAAGGCCTCCACCTTCATCCTCGATCAACCATTGGCGCGAACAGCCGCTGGCGACTATCAACATGAACTGACCAGCCAGGTGGTCAGCCAGGACAATTTCGCGCACCTGGTGGTTGAGGCGGAGCAGGTTCGTGTCAATTACCACGATCGGGATGGCCAGCTGCTGCAATCGGTAGGTATTCCTTTGCGTTAAACCAAACCTGTGGCGAGGGAGCTTGCTCCCTCGCCACAGGGCTCCAAACGATTACTTTTAGCCATCCAATGGAGAAATCCTGCCGCTTGCCGACATATTCTTATAGCACTTGGCCTTCATGTCTCTTGTCAGTCAGTGTCGCAATGATGCAACCTTGCCGCAGGTAACAGTAAAGAGGGCGAGAGCCCGGCGCGATCAGCCTATTCGAAGCGAGTTTCCCTCCATATGAAGAGCCAACCCGATGCCGCCAGCCGTATGGTGGCCGAGGTAGTGACGCAGTTGCCTGTGCCCTCGCGGCTGGGCATGCTTCGTTTCGAACGGCTGAATGAAGCGAGTTGGGCGCTGCTGTTTCTCGATCCCAATTGCGAACGACAGTTCGGCCTGCCGGCTGTGGAACTCTGTGCTCTGGTCGGCTCGCCCTACGCCAGCCTGATGGAGCCCGAAGCGCGTTATCAGGCGCATGACGCGGTTCAGCAACAACTCACCGAAAGCCCGCATTACCTGATCCGCTACACCCTGCACACCGCCGCCGGCTCCTTGAACCTGCTGGAACTGGGCGAAGCCTACAAACAACACAATCGACACCTGCTGCGCGGCTATCTGCTAGTGGTCGACGGCCTGTTCGAGGGCGAGCAACTGCTGCCGGCCCTGGACCTCGAAACCCAGAACTCTCGCCTGCAAATCGCCCTGGAACTCAATCAGCGCGCCCAGCAGGAACAGCTTCTGCACCTGGACCGGGTGCGCGCCCAGCAAGACTTGATTCTGCTGCTGACCCGCCAGCGCTATAGCAGCAACAATTCCCTGAAAGAAGCCGCCGAACTGATCACTCGCAGCGCCTGTGACATTTACGAAATCGACTGCGCCAGCCTGTGGAACCTCGAAGGTCCGCTGCTCGTGCCAATTGCGGCCTATCACCGCGCCAGCCAGGAATACCTGCTGCCGGAGCCGATCGACGTCAGTCACTTCCCCGACTACGTGGAAGCCTTGCACACCAGCCGCGCCATCGACGCCCACAACGCCATGCGCGACCCGCGCACCCGGGAAATGGCCGAACACCTGCGCCCACGCGATGTGAATGCGATGCTCGATGCCAGCATCCGCGTCGACGGCCAAGTGGTCGGCGTACTCTGCCTGGAGCAGACCGGTATGACCCGCGCCTGGCAATCGGACGAAATTGCTTTCGCCGGTGAGTTGGCGGATCAGTTTGCCCAAGTCATCAACAACCACAACCGTCGCACCGCCACCAGCGCCCTGCACCTGTTCCAGCGTGCGGTAGAGCAAAGCGCCAACGCCTTTTTGCTGGTTAATTGCGACGGCGTGGTGGAGTACGTCAACCCGAGCTTCACGGCGATCACCCAGTACACCACCGAAGAAGTCCACGGCCAGCGGCTGTCGGAACTGCCGGCACTGGAAAACCTCAGCGAGCTGCTGTTCGACGCGCACTCGGCGCTGGCCAAGAGCAACAGCTGGCAGGGTGAGTTCAAAAGCCGCCGCAAAAACCTCGAACCCTACTGGGGCCAGTTGTCGATTTCCAAGGTCTACGGCGACAACCGCGAGCTGACGCATTACATCGGCATCTACGAAGACATCACCCAGACCAAGCTCGCTCAGCAGCGTATCGAGCGTCTGGCGTATACCGATAACCTGACCAACCTTGGCAACCGCCCGGCCTTCATCCGCAACCTCGATGAACGTTTCGCCCGAGACAGCGATACCCCGATCAGCTTGTTGCTGGTGGACATCGACAACTTCAAGCGGATCAACGACAGCCTCGGCCACCAGACCGGCGACAAACTGTTGATCAGCCTGGCCCGACGCCTGCGCAACAGCCTGAGCCCAAGCGGCAGCCTGGCGCGGTTCGCCAGTAACGAATTCGCCGTGCTGCTGGACGACACCGACCTGCGTGCGGGCCAACAGATTGCCAATCAATTGTTGGCGACCCTCGACAAGCCGATGTTCGTCGACAACCAGCTGATCAGCGTCACCGGCTCCGTGGGCCTGGCCTGCGCGCCGTTGCACGGTCGCGATCCGCAAACCCTGATGCGCAACGCCGGCCTCGCGCTGCACAAGGCCAAGGCCAACGGCAAACACCAGGTCCAGGTGTTCACCGAAGCGCTGAACGCCGAAGCCAGCTACAAACTGTTCGTCGAAAACAACCTGCGCCGCGCCCTGACCCAGAACGAGCTGGACGTGTTCTACCAGCCCAAACTCTGCCTGCGCAGCGGTCGCCTGTTGGGGATGGAAGCGCTGCTGCGCTGGAACCACCCGGAAAAAGGCATGATCCGCCCGGACCAGTTCATCAGCGTCGCCGAAGAAACCGGGCTGATCATTCCCATCGGTAAATGGATCGCTCGCCAGGCCTGCCGCATGAGCAAAGACCTGACCGCCGCGGGCCTGGGCAATCTTCAGGTGGCAATCAACCTGTCGCCCAAGCAGTTCTCCGATCCGGACCTGGTGTCGTCCATCGCCAACATCCTCAAAGAAGAAGCGCTGCCGGCAAACCTGCTGGAACTCGAACTCACCGAAGGCCTGCTGCTGGAAGCCACCGAAGACACCCACTTGCAGCTCGATCAGCTCAAGCGCCTGGGCCTGACCCTGGCCATGGATGACTTCGGCACCGGTTACTCGTCGCTTAGTTACTTGAAAAAATTTCCGATCGACATCATTAAGATCGATCGAAGCTTCATCCACGAAATCCCCGACAACCAGGACGACATGGAAATCACCTCCGCGGTGATCGCCATGGCCCACAACCTGAAACTCAAGGTCGTGGCTGAAGGCATCGAAACCGCCGAGCAGTTGGCGTTCCTGCGCCGTCACCGCTGCGACGTTGGCCAGGGCTATCTGTTCGACCGGCCGATTCCGGGCACCGAGCTGATCGAAAAGCTCAAGCGCTATCCGCGTGGCCCGATCGCCTGACAGCAATCCCTTGTGGGCCCCCCCACTCCCTGTGGGAGTGAGCCTGCTCGCGATAGCGTTGTATCAGGCAGCATCTACGTCACTGACACACCGCTATCGCGAGCAGGCTCGCTCCCACAGGGATAATTGGGCAAACTGGCGGTCTGACTTTCTACATCCAAACCTGACTGAGAGGACTGATCATGGTCTTGCGCTCGGAAATCCTGGTGAACAAAAACGTGCTCCCGACTAAAGAACAAGCTCTGCCTGGCCGTGAAACCCCAATGACCGTGCCGGAAAAACACTTCGTCCACGACGCCCCGCTGCTGGGCCCGTTCGCGATGGACGTGGATTTCGCGATCTTCGGCCTCGGCTGCTTCTGGGGCGCAGAGCGCAAGTTCTGGCAGCGCGAAGGTGTGGTCAGTACGGCGGTGGGTTACGCCGGCGGCTTTACGCCGAACCCGACGTATGAAGAAGTCTGCTCGGGCCTGACCGGCCACAGCGAAGTGGTACTGGTGGTCTACGAGCCGGCAAAAGTCAGCTACGACGAGCTGCTGAAAATGTTCTGGGAACTGCACAACCCGACTCAGGGCATGCGTCAGGGCAATGACATCGGCACGCAGTACCGCTCGGTGATCTACGCCACCAACCCGACTCAGTTGGCAGCCGCCAAGCACAGCGAGCAAGTGTTCCAGGCCGAGTTGACCAAGGCTGGCAAAGGCACGATCACCACTGAAATCGACGAAGCCCCGACGGTCTACTTTGCCGAGGCTTATCACCAGCAATACCTGGCGAAAAACCCTGAAGGGTATTGCGGGATTGGCGGTACAGGCGTGACTTGCCCGATCTGATTTTCGGGCCCTAAAAGCAAAAGATCGCAGCCTCGTTTCACTCGACAGCTCCTACGGGGTTACGCATTCCCTTGTAGGAGCTGTCGAGTGAAACGAGGCTGCGATCTTTTGATCTTGCTTGTCGATTTACCCTATTCGGCGATCAACCAATCCATCTGCCAACCACCCTGGGTCTGTCCCAACTTCTTGGACAACCACGGCAGCAACTCACGCAATTCCTCTTCCAGCCCCCACGGCGGATTCGCAATCGCCAGCCCCGAGCCATTCAGACTGTTCGGCGTATCCAGCGGATGCACCAGCAACTCGACACGCAACAACTTCGGCGCGCCCGTTCCAGCCAAGTCCTGATAGAAACGACGCAACAGGCGCTGGTCCTTCACCGGGTACCAGATCGCGGCCACCGTCTGACGCATCCGGCCAATCGCTTCTTTCAAAGACGCCGCACAACGCTGCATCTCATCCAGCTGCTCGAACGGCGGATCAATCAACATCACCGCCCGCTTCTCCTGCACTGGCAACATCGCACGCGGCACATGCCAACCTTCGCCCAAGTGAACCTTCACCCGACGATCACCGGCCATGTTGTCCTTGAGCAGCAAGCCGTCTTCGGGGTGCTTCTCGTTGAGCATCACCCGATCCTGCGGCCGCGTCAGCCGCCGCGCCAACTCCGGCGATCCCGGGTAATAGCGCAACTGGCCATCCGGGTTCATGTCGTGCAGCACCTTCATGTAATCAGCAGTCAGCTCCGGCAGATCCGGCTGATCCCACAAACGCGCAATACCTTCCAGGTACTCACCGGTACGGCTCGCCTGATCACCCTGCAGGTCATACAGACCAATGCCGGCGTGAGTGTCGAGATAGGCAAACGGCTGCTCCTTGCGCGACATCAAAGCGATGATGCGGGTCAAAGTCAGGTGTTTGAACACATCGGCGTGATTGCCGGCATGGAAGGCGTGACGATAATTCATGATTGCTCCTGCGAAGGGCGGGGAGTTTACCTTGTACCGAGGCGAACGTCAGGGGTGGCAGCCGAGCGGCCAGACGAAAACCCGCTGGCGAGGGCGTGCGCGACCGGCACATACTCCTGGCCCACCGAGCGACACCCTCACCTCAACTAATGACAGGGAGTCAAAAAACCGATGCGAATTCTATGTTCGGCGTTTGTTTGTTTACTGTCGGCAAGCCACGTTTTTGCTGACGAGACGCACATGGCAGAGGCACGCCAATCCTTAAAAAATTACGGACTTAGCCATTGCATTCTCAAGCACTTTAAAGAGAAGTCCGAGTTAGAAGCAGACATCGCGCGATCGGCGGGTGCTTACTCGTTCATGGGTAACGGCATGCATACCGTGGTTCAGGATGAAGACACCTTGAAGGTCACACATGACCCTTACATGAATACCCGGATCTACGTATTTAATGCTTATGACAACACCTCATCTGTCAGCAAATACACGGACAAAAAGCTGGTAATGCTTGGATGCTTGAGCGTTTATAACTCGCTGGCGTTTGACGCCTTTATCAAGACCCAGGATCAATTCATTACCGAACAAGCTTCTGAAAACCCACCATTCAGGTCAAATTAGTGCTGAACAGACTGAGATCCAGATTTTTCAAACACTGATAATAAAACTCAGAGCTACTGCTGACTTGGTCATGCCTGAAATCAAGTATCTGCTTATAAAGCGACTGAATCGCGGGATCCTTGATGGATCGCATACTGTCCAGGACAAGACAGATTTCATAAATTTTCTCCTCCCGCTCCTCGTTCATACGCCGATAGTCTTCTCTCGACATAATTCCAAGAAAACGAGAAAAATGAAAAGGTAGACCCGCGTTATTTCTGAACATCCAAAGAAACGTCTTTGCCAGCAAACCTACAAAATATAGCCGTGCCAGACAGGCAGGATCAGCGGCAAAATCCAGCAGACCTTTGACCCCGAAAAACTCAAAGACTGCGATTTCAAAGCGTGCCCCATCGCCATCATCGCCACTTTCATAGGCATCGATGACGATATCGCTATAGGCCCACTCTTCGATTAATTCCCGTGTTAGCTGTTGACCCGACATACCTGCCCTCTTGTTTTCAGGAAACGACTTTTAACGCGCCGTTCTGCGTTCCAGCCACACCGCCAATTTCGAGCCTGACACCGATGTGACGCAGAGCGTCACGGGCTGCATTCCCACGCAGAGCGTGGGAACGATCTTTCAGCAGCCCTACTCCGAAGACCGCGCTCGCAACCGCCGCCCAAGAACATCCAGCACATCACACCCATCCCGCAACGGAATGGCACAGAGCAAAGCAAAATCACTAAGAATGAAGGACTGACACTCGATCGAACCGCGCATGGACAAGTTCTCCATCACTTGGGTGACGGCGCGAATCCGGTAGTTGGCAGCGTCATACAAAACATCCAGCGGCGCTTGGGTGTCGACGAACAGGGTTGGCATGTCGTCGCAATTGCTGGTGAGCGCCATGAAGCGGCTTTGGGGATGGGGGGTTGGTTTTTCATAGGGTGGATCGGGATGAAGTGTTTTCATTTTTTGAGACCTTGGTGGATAAATTCAAGCTACCAACGGCCTTTCCTACGGGCTTGGGTGGCAGCCGTGCGCGGGAGTAGGAAACTGAGGAATCCACCAAACTCAGCCACGCCGAAGCGTGTCCCACGCACAGCCGCCGCGAACGATCTTACGGACACGAATAAAGTGCCGCAATCAAACGACAGCGCTGACGCGCGGTGAATTTCCAAGGGTTCCTACACCCTGCCACTGCATTTGCAGTGACAGCCGAAGACTATCCATGGAGCTCACTTCGCACCAGTTCATGGAAACCGCTACAACTTGAAGGAAACTTCCGACGACCGTGCCCAGAATTTTCGTTGCCTGTAAGACCGTCTTCTCGGGCAAGCCTCGCTCCTACAGTCGCCACCGTCCTGCGGGAGCGTGGCTTGCCCGCGATTGAGCGCGAAGCGATCATAAAATCTATCCACCTCAGGGATAACAAGCCTTACCAGGTTGATTGGTCTTCAAGACCGGCTTTATGAAGGTCGTCTTTCCACTCGTCTCGTGCCAATCTATATATGTCTTCAAAAAAGCCACGTGGATTTTCTATTTCGGTTTCATCCCAAGCGAGGATCCGGGGATCTTCGTGATCACTTTCAAACTGCTTAGAAAAATCAAAATCTGATTGCTGCAAAACTTCCTCAAGCATCTTAAAAACTAAAAATCTATGCCTATAGGTTAAATAGTCAAAATCTGGAATTATAAATTTCTTTATTACTTCCTCTCTTTCATCTTGCTTATTAGGGTTATAAACCCACAAGGCCTCACCAAGTGTTTCTTCTCTATCGTAGATTGAGATTCCAGCCAGAACATAAGAAAGCTGAGGCTCAAATGGAAAATTTACAAATGGATGCATCAACATTTCAATCCACCTTTCGAGGAAAAGCCGTGAATGGGTGTTTCACATTCTGCTTATCAAACTTAATTTCTGCACCATCCATATTTTCTATATAACGAGGATTATCTGGATTTTTTTCATTAGGCTTGTATCCCCGTCCTGCTCCGGGCAATTTCATTCGAACAACTGGGTTCAGGTCGGCGTCATAACCAGTTGGTTCGGGAACATCACGGTGCATTTTAGACAAAGCATAACTTATCGCACGAAATTGCATCATCCAGCTACTGAACTGAGAGCTTGGTCTGATTGGTCCTTTCACACCTTTCTTCGTCGGATGAGATCCATCAATTGACCGCTGTTTCAACGCTTTATCGTCAATTTCCGGACCATGTTTTTCAACTGAGTGCATTTTATATTCTCTCTCCCACTTTAATACCTGACGCTTGGCTTCCTCCTCGGTTTTAGGTTCCGGGTCACTTGCCTTAGGCAGCTTTGGACTGCCTTGATTTACGGCGGGTTTATTAGCGTCCGCAGGTAACGGACAGCCTACCTTTTTCTTATTTTTCGGCGGAGGACAGTTGGAGTTCAATCCCAACGGATCAACCCACCCCGTCGGATTCGGCGTGTACTGATACTGGTTCAGCCCACCCGCTAACTTGATCGGATCCGGCGTCAGATACCGACCAACCTCCGGATCATAGTACCGATGCCGGTTGTAATGCAGACCACTCTCGGCGTCGAAGTACTGCCCCTGAAACCGTAGCGGTTGCTCGAGCTGCTCTCCCCCTCCGAATGCAAGGCGAGTGACTTTGCCGTAGGCGCTGTACTTCGCCGACCAGACAATCTCGCCACCAAAATCAGTCAGTTCCTGCGGCGTACCCAATCGAGTTGGTAGTAGAACGGGCAGGCCTTGCGTGGGCCTTTGCCGTCGAGCATGGCCAGCGGGCGGAAGCTGCCGGGTTCGTAGACGTAGCTGCGGTAATGCTCGCGGCTGCTTTCGGCGATGAGGTTGTCGCCTTGCCAGAAGAACTCGGTGGTTTTGCCGTCGACGGTTTTGCTGATGCGGCGGCCGAAGGCGTCGTAGCGGTAGTTGGCGCCGCGGCCGTCCGGGGTCGTGACGCCGACCAAGCGGTGTTGGCAGTCGTAGCGGTATTCGGTGACGAGTTTTTGCGCGGTGCCGCGGCGTTCGCGGATGAGGTTGCCGAAGGCGTCGTAGTCGTAGTGGCGGTCGCCTTGCATCAGCAGGCGATTCCCCAGCACCTTCGCGGCGCCGGGACGGTCCTGCATCAGCAGGTTGCCCGCCGGGTCGTGGGCGAAGCTTTCCGGTGGGTCGTCGCGGGTGTGGCGGACGCGGGTCAGGTGGTTGAGCGGGTCGTATTGGTAATTGCGTTGGCCGTGACGGGTGTCGGCGATGCTGTCGAGATTGCCGTTGGCGCTGTAGGCATAGTCGCGGCGATACAGCGTTTGGTGCTGTTGACTGACAGCGTGGGCCTTCAATCGGCCCTGATCGTCGTAGGCATATTCGCTGAGCAACTGCCCCTGCTGGCGTTGCTGCTCGCGACCGAAGGCGAATTGGTGGGTCGTGAGTCGCGCGCCGTTGAGGTCGATGGCCGTCAGCGCGCCGCCCTTGGCGTGGTGGTAATCGAGTTTGCTGCCGTCCGGCAGGCGCAGGCGATTGAGCTGACCGCAGGCGTCGTAGCCATAACGCAGCGTGCCCCAGCCCTGGTGTTCGCTGATCAGCCGGTCCTGCTGGTCGTATTCGAACTCCAGCGGATGGTCGTGACCGTCATCGACGCTGACCAGTCGGCCGAGGCTGTCGTAGCGGTATTCAACCTTGATGCCGTCGGGCAGGGTTTTGACCAGCAAGCGCCCCGCGGAGTCTCGTTCATACGCCGTTACCAGCTGCGAGCCGTCCTCGCCAAACTCGGTTTTCTCCAGCAGCTGGCTGTTGAGGTCGTAGGCGTACGCTGTGCGTTGGCCGTCGAATCCGGTTTCCTGTCGGATCAAGCCGTTGGGCGTGTAGTCCAGGAGATATTTTTCGCCAGACTCGTTTTCGATCTCGGCGAGTAACAGCTGGGCGTTGTCGTAGCGGTACTTCAGCTGGGTGCCGTCGGCATTGATGCGGCGGCTGACCAGGTGCAGATCGTCGATGTATTCGTAGCGGGTGACGCGACCCAGTTCATCCCGTTCGGCGGTGATCTTGCCGTAGGCGTTGTAGCTGAAGGCGCGGCTGGCGCCTGTGGGAAGCGTCGTCTGGATCAGTCGGCCAACGGCATCCCATTGGTACTGGGTAACGGCGCCGTGTTCGTCCTGCCGGGTAATCTGCCGCCCAAGCGTGTCGTAGGAAAACCGCCGCACACCACCATCCGGCAGCGTTTCCTCAACCAACTGCCCCAAGCCATTCCAGACGAAGACATGCCGACTGTTGTCCGGGTACCGGATCGACCGCAGCTGCCCTCGTTCGTCGTAGTGATAGTGGCTGACATGACCGTCAGGGTCGGTCGCTTGGGTGATGTCACCCTGGGTGTTGCGTTGATATTTCCAGACGGCTTTGCCGCGAAACCGCGCGTGCAGGAAACCGTTGCGATACTCGTAGGCCGTCGGTTCGTCTTCCGGCGGAATCAGCGCGATAAGCCGTCCGACCTCGTCGTAACGGTATTCGGTGACGGCGCCTAACGGGTCTTGCTCGGCAATCAGCCGACCGTTGTCGTCGTAAGCCTTGAGGTGTTCGCCGCCGTCCAGCTCGACCTTGCGTACCAGCCGCGCCCGGTCGTCGTGGACGTAAACCTCTTCACTGCCATCGATGTTCTGGACGGTGACACTGCCCTCGTCATCCCAGACATAACGTGTGTCCATCTGCGAAAACGATGCCCAATGGCGGACACATCGGGCAGCCTTGCCGGACCGTTCCCACTCCCAGAAGAAACTCGCCCCACCGGTCAGTTGCCGCTGCAGGATGACGTGCTGATCGTCGTAGTCGTAACGCTCGCTATCGCCGGCGGCGTTGGTGGCTTCGATCAGTTGATCGCGTTGGTCGTAGCTGTAACTGACCAGTGTCAGCTCGGTGTGCCAGGCCTCGTCGAGGGTCTGGGCCGGGACAAAAACCTGGTAGTCGACGGCGACCAAATGGCTGCGGTCATAGCGCAATCGCAAGGCGCGGCCAGCGTCATTGTCGAGTCGTTTGATGCGGTCTTGTCGGTCGCGGGTGATGCGCAAACGGTTGTCGTAAGCGTCGCTGATGGTCGTCAGTCGACCGTTACGAAAGTGATAGAACCGCGCGTCGTCACCCGCCTGGGCGAGGATCAGTTCTTCGGGCTCATCGCCGAGATAAATCGCTGCCCGCGAGAGGCTGTTGTGGATCGCCGGGCGTTCATTGTTTGGCAGCGGGAACGTGGTGCGCCGGTTTTCGTGGTCGATCCAGATGACGGTGTCGCCGTCGATTTCCAGTCGATGGGCGAGGCTGTGACTCCAGCCGAAACCGAGGCCGCAGTCGATCTCGGCGGCGCTGGTGCGATAGAGCCGGGTGAAGTCGAACGGCAGGATGCCATCCAGCGAACCGTCGATGAGGGTCAGCAGTTCTTCGCCGGTGACCATCGATACCGGGCAATTGTTGGTGCAGGTCAGCGGCACACAATCGGCGCTGTCGCCGTTGGGGTTTTTCGCCTGCGTTGAGGCGTCGTCGTGGTGTTCGTCTTTCTTTAGCGAAGCGTTGCGACGTGCGCTCCAGTTCAACTGCATCCGGCCTTTTTTCATGCCGGCAGCGATGCCTCGGGCAGCGACTTTTTTGTAGCGGTCGACGTAGCTGATGAAGTTATTGATGATCGTGAAAATCGCCTTCACGAGACGCACAACAGCGCTGAGTAATTGCGCAGCTCGATTAGCCAGCCGCATCGTCAAATACGCGATACCGGCCCCTGCTGCAGCGAACGTCAGAACGATGCCAATCAGGATGTCGATCAACAATTGCACCACCACCGTCGACACTGCTTCGGCAGTATTACCGGCGATCTCGCCGGGCGGCAGCATGTCCAACCAGAGGCTGGCGGTGCGTAACAGCAAGCACAACGCCGCTTCGTCACTGGCCAACAGCTGGACTTTTTCCATGACATCCGGAGCGGTTTGCGCGAGTTTCTTCAGCTCTGTGGCGCTCTCGCCCAACCGCTCACCAAACTTCCCGGGATCCTTCAGAATCTCCGAAAGCAGGCCGATGCCGTCCCACACACCCTCGATTGCTGCCCAACTTCCCGCGAGCATTCCATTGCCTACAGCAACCGAAGAAGATTCCGACCACTTCGGCTTGAATGTCTTCCATTCATCTTGCAGCCAGTTTTCGAGCTCATTCGTCAGGCCATCGTAGGAAGAGAAGAGGTCATCGACTTGCTGCGGAGTTACTTCGTTATGGACGTGAATGCGGTAGAACTTGCCCTCTTCCCCTTTGAATATTCCCTTGCCGTTTTTGTTGAGCGTGACTGGCGTCACCTTCCCGCCCTCTCTGGCAATCACATCAACCTGAATATTCCCAACCGGAACGTCATAAACCGATTCGAACTTGCTCTCGATCTCTAGCTTTCCGCCCTTTGGGCATTGCACGACAGTGGAGAAGAAGTTGTTGTCGCTACTGCTCACCGCAGTGCTGGCATTGCCGAACTTGATGATCCGCTCCATGCCCATCAGCGAAGGCAAATCAGCGGCGCGGCTGGCCGTGTCCGCCGCTTGGCTGAACCAGTGCTTGAGCTGTTCACGGTAGAGGGAGAGGGTGTCTTTGAAACCGTCGAGCTCCTGCTCGATACGCACAATCTGATCCATCAGTTCAGCTCCGCCATCAGGTAGTCCACCAAGGCTGTTTTGGGTGCTTGAGGCAGGTCCGGTGTCTCAAGAAAAATCGCAACCTTGTGGCGCAAAACGCTTTCGGAAAACGCCTCGTAAAGGTCAGGGCGTTCCTCGCTCAACCACTTCAGCAAGTTGCTTATTCGGGTTGTTGCGAACTCGGTACCGAGGTGTTTGAGCAGTGGTTCGGAAACTTCCCACCACGGAAAAACCCGGGAACTGTTCAGCGCTTGGCCACCGATTTCGAGCGATTGACCATTGATCAAACAGCGCCCGATCACAGGCATTAACTGCGTAGCGTTAACCTCGGAAGACTGAAGGATCGACAGCAAATAACGCCCATCCCAAAAGCGAAAAAACACTGCGTTGCCGTTGGGCAAAAGGACTTGAGTGAGGCTGCGAAGATGCTCGAGCAACACCTCCTGAGGGGCAGAAGAAACCGCCAGCCAACCCCAATCACGAGACTCGGTTGTGGCCACCCACTCCAGAAACTCACTGCCAGCGGCGACGATTCCGACATAGGGCATCACCGGTTCCCACTCGGCGTACGCGGTGTCGGCCCAGATCGGACTGGGTGCTTGAGCTGCAATCGAACGCTGCAAGGCTTTGAACGGTTCAGCGGCGCTCGCGTTGCTGAAAACCGCGAACAACTGCTCGGACGGTTTAAGCGGTTGGCGATCCAACCAGGCGTGGGGTGACAAGGCATCAGGCTGCACAGACACCATCCTTGCAGCGCTCACATTCCTCACAGAACGGCGCGTCGCTTTTCAGGCTCAGAATCTGTGCGGCACTCAGCAATGCTGCGGGGGCGGCGACGAGTTGCAACGGCGTATCCGGCAAGGACGGTGCAGCCGCCATGGCCGGGATCAACGCACCACCGACCTGAATCGGCACGCTGCTGAAGATCCCGCCCGGCCCAATGTTGATCCACTGCCCGCCCGCCTGAATCGTCGCGCTGGCACCGCCGTCGATCACCACTTGCTGGCCGGCGCTGACATGGAATTGCTGACTGGCATTCAGCGCCTGACTGGTCACGCGAATGTGTCGATCCCCGACCACCACCAGGTGATCATCCAACTTCACTTCGGTCTGGCGCTGGCCATGGGTGATGCGTTGCTCGTCGGCCTTCAGCTCATGGCGAGCGGTGCCTGTGACGACAATGCTGCGGGCGTTATCGACCTGCACCTGTTGATCATTCAGCACGTGCTGCGTCCAGTTTCGCTGGGCGCGCAGGTAGATTTCCTCGGCGCCTTTGCGATCCTCGATGCGCAATTCGTTGTAACCGCCGCCACCGGGACTGCTCTGGCTGCGGAAAATGCTGCGGGTCTTGTCAGCGGGTAGATCGAGCGGTACTGGGGTTGCGGCGTTAGGCAGGCAACCCATCACCAGCGGTTTGTCGGCATCGGCGTCGACGAATCCCACCAGCACTTCCATGCCGACTCGCGGGATCATCACGCTGCCATAACGGTCGTGGGCCCAGCCGGTGGCAACGCGCAGCCAACAACTGGAGTGTTCATCGAGCTGACCGTCACGGTCCCAGGCGAGCTGAACCTTGACCCGACCGAACTCGTCGCAATGGATTTCGCTGTCGGTCGGACCGGTGACCACCGCGGGTTGATAGCCGAGCATGCGTGGTTTTTCCGGCCCCAGCGGTGGACGAAACGAAACGTCCCACGGTGTTGCCAGAAAGGTATTGCGATAGCCCTGGAAATCATCCGGGCCGTCGCTGGTAACCGACTCTTCCAGCACTTGCGGCTGGCGGCCACGGTGTTCGATTTCGGTGATCAACCACAGGTCATTCCATGCCCGATGCGGATGCTCGGCCAGGTGCAGGAAGTGCCCGCTGACCAATGCCGACTCGTCGCCACGACCTTCGGCCTGACGGAAGTCGGCGTTGTGACGTTCGAGTGCTCGTTGGGCCAGATGCTTGCCGTGTTCGCGGTCGGTGAATTGGCCGGGGAAGTGGTAATCCTCGAGCACCGGTCGCCGTTCACTGTCGAGGCGGCTTTCAAGTTGCAGGCGAGGTTTTTTGAAGTCGTAGTCGCGACGTGTTACGGCTGTCGTCCGGGTTTCCAGGCGCACGTTGAAACGCTTGATGGCCGGCGCATCCGCCGCCATTCCACTGCCTGGCAGGTAGAGCGTCGGCTCGGACAGACGAGGGAAAACCGTCTGATCATCACCAAACACCAACAGGTGCCCGTCGAGGCTGTGTTGAAAGTGGTAGTGAATGCCGATCTCGGCACACAGTCGCTGGATGAACGCCAGATCGCTTTCGGCGTATTGCACGCAGTACTCACGCTCGGAGTAATCGCTGCCGAGCCGAAACTCGAAAGCATCGCGCTGGATGCCGTGGTCCTTGAGGATTTGCGCGACGATCGCCGGCACGCTTTTGTGCTGGAAAATCCGCTGATTGATGCGCTGGCCGAGGTAGGCCAGACGCGGCACGAGACTGATTTGGTAGCCCGTCAGGCGCTGTCCGGAATCGCTTTGGCCTACGCGAAATATCTGACCATGAATGCCGGAACCCTGTGCATCAAAACTCAGAAACGCCTGACGATGCAGCAGGCTTTCGAGTTCGATGTCGGGTCGTTCGCTGACCAGTTCCAGGTCAAAACGATAGGGCTGGCTGATGGCTTCCGTGCCCGAGAACTCAAGTACCTTGAGTTCATTCTGGACGCCGTCGATCGTCAACGTGAAACGCGGTTGATTGGCAGGAGCGAACATCCGATGTGTCTCTGCAGAATGAAGGCGGGCGATTCTGCATGAGCGACAAGGGGTGTTGAGGGAGGGACAGGGAAATCAGATTTGTCCTGCTTTTTTAGGGATTTCTCCTTCAACAATCAGTGTGTTTGGCTACAGACATCTCCTTCAAAAGCACCACCAATCCCCTGTAGGAGTGAGCCTGCTCGCGATAGCGGTTAATCATTCAACATTGATGTCGACTGACCCGGCGCTATCGCGAGCAGGCTCACTCCTACAGGGGTATGCACAGGGATTCGAAATTTGCGTAGGCAAAAAAACGGCCCGCATCCAGTAGGAAGCGGGCCGTTTTGTTGTAGCCGAAAGGTCAGAGCATCAGCTCATTCCCTTCACTTGTTCAGACGGAAATCTGCCTCGGCAGCGGCGAAGCGCTGAAGCATGCCTTTAGTCGGCTCGCCCAGTTTGCTGACGATATAGATCGCCAGGCTGGCGAAGATGAAACCAGGGATGATTTCGTACAGGCCCAGCAGTTCGAAGTGTTTCCAGACGATCACGGTGATCGCGCCGACCAGGATGCCGGCCAGTGCGCCGTTGCGGGTCATGTCTTTCCATATCACGGAGATCAGGACTACCGGACCGAACGCAGCGCCGAAACCGGCCCAGGCGTAGCTGACCAGACCCAGTACACGGTTGTTCGGGTTAGCCGCCAGACCGATAGCGATCAGGGCAACCAGCAGCACCATGGCACGGCCGACCCAGACCAGCTCCATCTGGGAAGCGGTTTTACGCAGGAAAGTTTTGTAGAAGTCTTCGGTCAGGGCGCTCGAGCACACCAGCAACTGGCAGCTCAGCGTACTCATGACGGCAGCCAGGATGGCCGACAGCAGCACGCCAGCAACCCATGGGTTGAACAGGATCTTGGCCAGTTCGATGAACACACGTTCGTGGTTTTCGGTCACAGGACCGGCCAGTTCAGGGTGCGCCGAGAAGTAAGCGATACCGAAGAAACCTACAGCGACGGTGCCGCCCAGGCACAGGATCATCCAGGCCATGGAGATGCGACGTGCTTTGGCAATCGACTTGACCGAATCCGCCGCCATGAAGCGCGCCAGGATGTGCGGCTGGCCGAAGTAGCCTAGGCCCCAGCCCATCAGCGAGATGATGCCGATGAAGGTGGTGTTTTTCAGCATGTCGAAGTTGCTGGCGTCTTGCGCTTCGATGGCCAGGAACGTGGTGTCGACGCCGCCGGTTGCCAGCAGCACGATGATCGGCGTGAGCAACAGGGCGAAGATCATCAGCGTGGCTTGTACGGTGTCAGTCCAGCTCACTGCCAGGAAACCACCGACGAAGGTGTAGGCAATCGTCGCCGCAGCACCGGCCCACAGCGCCGTCTCGTAGGACATGCCGAAGGTGCTTTCAAACAGACGAGCGCCGGCCACGATGCCGGAAGCGCAGTAGATGGTGAAGAACACCAGGATCACGACTGCGGAGATGATCCGCAGCAGGCCGCTTTTATCTTCAAAACGGCTGGAGAAGTAATCCGGCAGGGTCAGCGCATCACCATTGTGCTCGGTCTGCACACGCAGACGGCCGGCGACGAACAACCAGTTCAGGTAAGCACCGATGATCAGGCCGATGGCGATCCAGCTTTCGGAAAGACCGGACATGTAGATAGCGCCCGGCAGGCCCATCAACAACCAGCCGCTCATGTCGGAGGCACCGGCGGACAATGCAGTCACGACGCTGCCCAGGCTGCGACCGCCCAGAATGTAGTCAGAAAGGTTGTTGGTGGAGCGATAGGCCATGAAGCCGATCAGCACCATTGCTGCGATGTAGATCACGAACGTGATCAGTGTTGGATTGCTTACGCTCATTGAGTGATGCCCTGGCTTTGTTTTTATGTAGCGGCAGAGTGTGAAACCGCCGACAAACGACAATGTTTGTTCAGACGATCTCGGGGCCCGCGCATTTATGACTGATGTTTCCCCAGGAAAGCCATCAGCCGGTGCACCTGTCTTTTTTGACCGGTTGCACCTTGGCGCGAATGCTATTCAACAAAGCAAATAAGGTGCAACCAGTTTCGAGAGAATAAGTTGCACCTAGTCGGATTTACCTGAAAAAACCCTGTTTTTGCTCCCTTTTAGCGCAGTCATGGCGGTTTACTAGAAGCAAAAGCACCAAGCAGGAGCGGGACGTTCGTACCGGAATTTATTTCCTGACGAGCTGCTTATAATTCCGACAAAAAAAGGGTTGCACCCGGTTGCACCTCGACGGTTGCACGGCTAATCTTGCCGCCAGCTGATGCCACGCGGTCGTGGCAAACATGAGGATAAAAATATGGCTACCACCACCCTTGGGGTCAAACTTGACGACCCGACCCGCGAGCGCCTCAAGGCTGCCGCGACCTCGATTGATCGCACGCCGCACTGGCTGATCAAGCAGGCAATTTTCAATTACCTGGAAAAACTCGAGGGTGGTGCAACCCTGACCGAGCTGAGCGGTTTGATCAGCAAAGATGCTGACGACGCTGGCGAGGTCCACGCCGACCACGCGCACCAGTGCTTCCTGGAATTCGCTGAAAGCATCCTGCCGCAATCGGTCCTGCGTGCTTCGATCACTGCTGCTTACCGTCGCCCTGAGCCGGAAGTGGTGCCGATGCTGATCGAGCAGGCTCGCCTGCCGGTTGCCATGGCCGAAGCCACCAACAAGCTCGCCGCTTCGATTGCCGAAAAACTGCGCAATCAGAAGAGCGCCGGCGGCCGTGCCGGGATTGTTCAGGGCCTGTTGCAGGAATTTTCCCTGTCGTCCCAGGAAGGCGTGGCACTGATGTGCCTGGCCGAAGCGCTGCTGCGCATCCCGGACAAAGGCACGCGTGACGCACTGATTCGCGACAAAATCAGCACCGGCAACTGGCACCCGCACTTGGGCAACAGCCCATCGCTGTTCGTCAACGCCGCCACGTGGGGCTTGCTGCTGACCGGCAAACTGGTCGCTACCCACAACGAAGCCGGCCTGACGTCGTCCTTGAGCCGCATCATCGGCAAGAGCGGCGAGCCGATGATCCGCAAGGGCGTCGACATGGCCATGCGCCTGATGGGCGAGCAGTTCGTGACCGGCGAAACCATCGCCGAAGCCCTGGCCAACGCCAGCAAGTTCGAAGCCAAAGGTTTCCGCTATTCCTACGACATGCTGGGTGAAGCCGCACTCACCGAGCACGACGCCCAGAAGTACCTGGCCTCGTACGAACAAGCCATCCACTCGATCGGCAAAGCGTCCCACGGTCGTGGGATTTATGAAGGCCCGGGCATTTCGATCAAGCTGTCGGCATTGCACCCGCGTTACAGCCGTGCGCAGTACGAGCGCGTGATGGACGAGTTGTACCCGCGCCTGCTGTCGCTGACCTTGCTGGCCAAGCAATACGACATCGGCCTGAACATCGACGCCGAAGAAGCCGACCGCCTCGAGCTGTCGCTGGATCTGCTGGAGCGCCTGTGCTTCGAGCCGCAACTGACCGGTTGGAACGGCATCGGTTTCGTGATCCAGGCTTATCAAAAGCGTTGCCCATATGTGATCGACTACGTGATCGACCTGGCTCGCCGCAGCCGTCATCGCCTGATGATCCGCCTGGTAAAAGGCGCGTACTGGGACAGCGAAATCAAGCGCGCCCAGGTCGAAGGCCTGGAAGGCTATCCGGTCTACACCCGCAAGGTGTACACCGACGTTTCCTACATCGCCTGCGCACGCAAACTGCTGTCGGTGCCGGAAGTCATCTACCCGCAATTCGCCACGCACAACGCCCACACCCTGTCGGCGATTTACCACATCGCTGGTCAGAACTATTACCCCGGCCAGTACGAGTTCCAATGCCTGCACGGCATGGGTGAACCGCTGTACGAACAGGTTGTAGGTAAAGTTTCCGAAGGCAAGCTAAACCGTCCGTGCCGCGTGTACGCACCGGTCGGCACTCACGAAACACTGTTGGCGTACCTGGTACGACGTCTGCTGGAAAACGGCGCAAACACCTCGTTCGTCAACCAGATCGCCGATCAGTCCATCTCGATTCAGGCGCTGGTGGCCGATCCTGTGGCCAGCATCGAGCGGATGGCGACGCTGGAAGGCGGCTTCGGCCTGCCGCACCCGCGTATTCCGCTGCCGCGTGATCTTTATGGTGCCGAGCGCGCCAACTCCAGCGGCATCGACATGGCCAACGAACATCGTTTGGCTTCCCTGTCGTGCGCCCTGCTGGCCACTGCTCATAACCACTGGAAAGCCGCGCCAATGCTCGGTTGCGCCTCCAGCACTGAAACCCCTGCGCCGGTCCTGAACCCGTCCGATCTGCGTGACGTGGTTGGCCATGTGCAGGAAGCGACCGTCGAAGACGTCGACAACGCGATCCAGTGCGCCCTGAATGCTGCGCCGATCTGGCAGGCCACCCCGCCCGCCGAACGTGCCGCGATTCTGGAGCGTGCCGCCGATTTGATGGAAGGCGAGATCCAGCCGCTGATGGGCCTGTTGGCTCGCGAAGCCGGCAAGACCTTCGCCAACGCCATCGCCGAAGTTCGTGAAGCCGTGGACTTCCTGCGTTACTACGCAGTTCAGGCTCGCAACGATTTCACCAACGACGCCCACCGCCCATTGGGTCCGGTGGTGTGCATCAGCCCTTGGAACTTCCCGCTGGCAATTTTCAGTGGTCAAGTCGCTGCGGCACTGGCCGCCGGTAACCCGGTACTGGCCAAGCCTGCGGAACAAACTCCGCTGGTAGCGGCTCAAGCCGTGCGCTTGCTGCTCGAAGCCGGGATTCCGGAAGGCGTGCTGCAACTGCTGCCGGGCCGCGGTGAAACCGTCGGTGCTCGTCTGGTCGGTGACGATCGGGTCAAAGGCGTGATGTTCACCGGTTCCACTGAAGTCGCTCGTTTGCTGCAACGCAACGTCGCGGGTCGTCTGGATGCTCAAGGTCGCCCGATTCCACTGATCGCCGAAACCGGTGGCCAGAACGCGATGATCGTCGACTCTTCGGCACTGACCGAACAAGTTGTGATCGACGTAGTGTCGTCGGCTTTCGACAGCGCCGGTCAACGTTGCTCGGCACTGCGAGTGCTGTGCCTGCAGGAAGATTCCGCTGACCGTGTCATCGAAATGCTTAAAGGTGCCATGGCTGAATGCCGCCTTGGCAACCCTGAGCGCCTGTCCGTGGACATCGGCCCGGTGATCGACGCCGAAGCCAAGGCGGGCATCGAGAAGCACATCCAGGCCATGCGCGACAAAGGTCGCAGCGTGTACCAAGTGGCAATCGCCAACACCGAAGAAGTCAAACGCGGCACCTTCGTGATGCCGACGCTGATCGAACTGGAAAGCTTCGACGAGCTGCAACGTGAGATCTTCGGCCCGGTACTGCACGTTGTTCGCTACAAGCGTAAAGACATCGATCAGCTGATCGGTCAGATCAACGCTTCCGGTTACGGCCTGACGCTGGGCGTGCACACCCGCATCGACGAGACCATCGCCAAGGTGATCGACAACGTCAACGCCGGTAACGTCTACGTGAACCGCAACATCGTGGGTGCTGTGGTCGGCGTGCAGCCGTTCGGTGGCGAAGGCCTGTCGGGTACTGGCCCGAAAGCCGGTGGTCCGCTGTACCTGTACCGCCTGCTGTCAACACGTCCTACCGATGCAATCGAACAATCCTTCGCTCGCGGTGATGCCATCGCTGCCCCGGATGTTCGTCTGCGTGATGCCATGAGCAAACCGCTGAAGGCTCTGCAGGCCTGGGCTGACAGCAACAAGTTTGCCGACCTGAACACCCTGTGCGTGCAGTTCGCGGCGCAATCACAAAGCGGGATCACCCGTGTTCTGGCGGGCCCGACCGGCGAACGCAACAGCTACGCCATCCTGCCGCGCGAACACGTGCTGTGCCTGGCGGAAGTCGAAGGCGATCTGCTGACACAACTGGCGGCGGTATTGGCCGTCGGCGGTTCGGCGGTATGGCCGGAAGCTGAATTGACCAAGGCGTTGTTCGCACGTCTGCCGAAGGAAGTTCAGGCGAAGATCAAGCTGGTTGCCGACTGGAGCAAGGACGAAGTGCTGTTTGATGCGGTTCTGCATCACGGCCATTCCGATCAGCTGCGCGCGGTGTGCCAGCAAGTGGCCAAGCGTGCCGGTGCGATCGTTGGGGTCCATGGTTTGTCGCAAGGCGAGACCAACATTGCGCTGGAACGCCTGGTGATTGAGCGGGCATTGAGTGTTAACACTGCTGCGGCGGGTGGTAATGCCAGCTTGATGACCATCGGTTAACACGCTGTAAGCCAGGCAACCGCAATGGTTGCCTGGCAATCAAATCCCTTGTAGGAGTGAGCCTGCTCGCGATAGCGGTCTGTCAGTCACATCCATTTTGACTGTGCAATCGCCATCGCGAGCAGGCTCACTCCTACATTTGATTAGCGGTGCCCGGACTCCACCATCACGCTCATCAATCATCCTGTTCACCCCGCCCTTCCCACGCCTAGACTCGGTCCATTCCAAAAAAAGGTAGGCCGCCATGTCCGAGACGTTGCTCAGTTCCCGCAATCTGGCTTTCGAGCTGTATGAAGTCCTCGATGCCGAAGGCCTGACCCAGCGTGAGCGTTTCGCCGAGCACAACCGCGAGACCTTCGATGCTGCCATCGGCACCGCCCGCAATATCGCCGAGAAGTTCTTCGCCCCGCACAATCGCAAAGGCGACGAGAACGAGCCGCGCTACGAGGACGGTCAGGCGATTCTGATTCCGGAAGTAAAGCCGGCGGTGGATGCCTTCCTTGAAGCCGGCTTCCTCAACGCTGCGCGCAGTTTCGACGCGGGCGGCATGCAACTTCCTACGCTGTTGTCCCAGGCCTGCTTTGCGCATTTTCAGTCGGCCAACGCGGCGTCGACCTCTTATCCGTTCCTGACCATGGGCGCGGCAAACCTGATCGAAAGTTTCGGCACCGAGGAGCAGAAACAGCGCTTCCTGCAACCGATGATCGACGGACACTTCTTCGGCACCATGGCGCTGACCGAACCGCATGCCGGCTCGTCGCTGTCGGATATTCGTACCCGCGCAGAGCCTGCGCCTGACGGCACCTATCGACTCAAGGGCAACAAGATTTTCATCTCCGGCGGCGATCACCCGTTGTCGGAAAACATCGTGCACATGGTGCTGGCGAAATTTCCGGACGCACCGGCCGGGGTGAAGGGGATTTCGCTGTTCATCGTGCCCAAGTTTCTGGTCAACGATGACGGCAGCCTGGGCAAACGCAACGACGTGCTTCTGGCGGGCTTGTTTCACAAGATGGGCTGGCGCGGCACCACCTCCACCGCGCTGAACTTCGGCGATAACGGCGAGTGTGTCGGCTACCTGGTGGGCAAGCCCCATCACGGCTTGAGCTACATGTTCCAGATGATGAACGAGGCGCGGATCGGCGTCGGCATGGGCGCGGTGATGCTCGGTTACGCCGGTTATCTGTATTCCCTGGAGTACGCCCGCGAGCGTCCGCAAGGTCGCGTACCGGACAGCAAGGATCCGAACACTGCGCCGGTGGCGATCATTCAGCACGCCGACGTCAAACGCATGTTGCTGACCCAGAAAGCCTACGTCGAAGGTTCGTTCGACTTAGGGTTGTACGCGGCACGGCTGTTCGATGACACCACGACCCTTGAGACTGAAGCCGAGCGCAAACAGGCCCACGAACTGCTGGATTTGCTCACGCCGATCGTCAAATCCTGGCCATCGGAGTTTTGCCTGAAGGCCAACGAACTGGCGATCCAGATTCTCGGTGGCCATGGTTACACCCGTGAATACCCGGTGGAGCAGTATTACCGCGACAACCGTTTGAACCCGATTCATGAAGGGACTCACGGTATTCAATCGCTGGATTTGCTGGGCCGCAAACTGGCGCAGAACGGTGGTGCGGGGCTCAAGCAATTGATCCGCCTGATTGCCGATACCGCCGAGCGCGCTCAAGCGTATGAATCGTTGACCGCGCTGCGTGAGCCGTTGGAGAAATTGGTGGCGCGCCTGCAAACGGTGACCATCGGCCTGCTGACGGATCTGGCTCAGGGCAAGGTCAACAGCAGCCTGGCGAATTCAGCGCTGTACCTGAAAGTGTTCGGGCACACGGTGATTGGCTGGCGCTGGCTGGAGCAGGCGATTCGCGCTGAGGAAGGATTGGCCAAAGGGAATTCGGCGGATGTGAGCTTCTATAGAGGCAAGTTGCAGGCGGCGCGGTATTTTCTGACGTGGGAAGTGCCGGGTTGTCACCATGAATTGGCGATTCTTGAGGCTCGGGATGATGTGTGTCTTGGGATGCAGGATGAGTGGTTTTGATAATGAAGGGTGAGGTGAAGTTTTTCACCAGGCATTAGATCCACCCCTCACCCCAGCCCTCTCCCCAGGGGGGAGAGGGGAGAGGGAGCCGATCTTCATGGTTTTCAAAGCCTGAGTTCGACTCGATATTTCAGGTCGATATAACTCGAAAGAACAAATCGGTCAGTCCCCTCTCCCTCCGGGAGAGGGTTAGGGTGAGGGGTGGCCTGAACTGACACACCGCAAAAACCTCAGCTCAACTTGAACCCACCCATCTGCCGCGCCAGATCATCCGCCAACCGCTGCAACGTCTGACAATCCTCGCGGCAAGCCCTGACCTCCCCAGCGGTAGCCCGCGCCAGATCAGAAATCCCCTGCACGTTCCGGTTGATCTCTTCCGTCACCGCCGACTGCTCTTCCGTCGCCGCCGCCACCTGATGGTTCATGTCGCTGATGCGCTCGACCTGGCCGGTAATCGCCGTCAACGACGCCCCGGTGCGTTGGCTCGACTCAACACCAGTCCCCGTCGCCGCTTGCCCGGAATGCATCGACGACACCGCGTTCTCCGCGCCTTGCTTGAGGCTGCCGATCATCTGCTGAATTTCATCAGTCGACGATTGCGTGCGCCGCGCCAACGTCCGCACTTCATCCGCCACTACCGCAAACCCACGCCCCATGTCCCCGGCCCGCGCCGCTTCGATGGCCGCGTTGAGCGCGAGCAAATTGGTCTGCTCGGAAATCCCGCGAATCACTGCCAGCACCTGATCGATGGATGCCACCTGATGGGCCAACTCGCCCACCGCACTGGCAGCGAGGCCAATCTCATCGGACATGCTTTCAATATGCCGGATCGACCCGCCCACCACTTCCCGCGCCTGCATCGCCTCATCCCGGGCGGTTTGCGAAGCCATCGCTGCATTGCCGGCATTCTGGGCAATTTCCTGCACGGTCAGGCCCATTTCGTGGACGGCGGTGGCGACCATGTCGGTCATTTCCTGCTGCCGGCCGGAGCGTTCGGCGGTGTTGTCCACCACCCGTGCCACCTGGCCGACTGCCGTGCGTAAACGCTCGCTGGTGGTCAGCACTTCACCGATCATGTCGCGCTGACTTTCCAGGAACCGATTGAAGCCGCGAGCCAGGTCGCCCAGCTCATCGGCGCGACTGGAATCTAACCTGTGGGTCAAATCTCCACCACCGCTACCGATGGCTACCAGTGCTGCTGTTACCTGACGAATCGGCCGCACCAATCCACGGGCCAACCACACCACCAGCATCAGGCAAACCAGCGCCACCGCCAGGCCAATGCCGCTGCTCATCCACATGGCGCGGCGGGCTTCGGCGTAGATCTGCGACTGTGGCACTTCGGCCACCAGGGTCCAGCCCAAATCCCGCAACGGCAGGCTCAATGCCAGGAAATCTTCGCCATCGCGATCGAAGCTGCTGTGGGTGGCAGCTTGTTGGCCCATGACGGCTTGCGCTGCCGGGACACCAATCTGTTCGGCCAAGGAGCGCTTGCCGCTGAACTGCGCCTCGGGGTGAACCTGGATCAAACCGTCGGAACGCACGAGATAGACCTTGCCGCGCTCACCAAAGTTGAAGTTGTGGATCAGCTCCGACAACTCTTTCATGCTCAGGCCGAGCCCGGCAACGCCCACAACTTTGCCGGCCTGCTCGACCTTGAAGTCGATGAACAGGGCCAACTCTCCGGTCGCGGTGTCATTGTCGATGTTGAGGGTGCGCGGCTGGTTGCTGTCGAGGAACGAATAGAACCAGGCGTCATTGGGGCTGGATCGGCTGAGCGTCCGGTCCAGGCCTTTTTCAGTGATGTAATGGCTTGAAGCGGTCCCGATAATCAGCGCGGTAAAGGCTTTGTGTTCGGCGCGGATGCCTTCCAGATACTTCACGAAGGTGTCGGTCTGGGCACTGTTCTCGCCCCCGGCCAACCAGTCGCGCACCATGCTGTTACTGGCGATGTCTTTGGCGGCGGTGAGGGGTTGAACGAGGATTCGTTCGATGTCGTTGCGCATCGCTTCGATGCTCGACGGTAGCGCTTGTTCGACCAGATAGCGCTCGGCGAGACGGTTGACCACGAGGGTATAAATGCCAACCACGATCAGAATACTGACCAGCAGGGCGGTGCCCATGCTCAGGATCAACTGCCATTGAATACTGCGTCGCCAGAACTGCATGGAGCACCCCCAAAGAATAAGAGGCTGAAACGCTGCAACAGCCGTGCCGATTGTATACAACTCAAACGACAATTTATTCTTTGGTTGTGCGCAAAGCCGATCAGGCCTGATTGATCGTCTTGGAGATCACTTCAACCGTGGCGCTGACTTGCTCTTGGTAACGGTCGAGTTCCTGCTTGTGCTGTTTCTGCATTTCGATCTGCTGGGAGCACAGATTCATCGCGGCCAGCACCAGCAAGCGGTCACCGATCAGCGTCGGGTACTTCCGTTTGGTGTCGGCCAGGGCAGCCTTCAGCATTAACGCGGCGTCCAGCAGGGTTTGCTCTTCCCCGGCCGGCGCCTTGATCGAATAGTCCTCCCCCAGGATCGAGACGACTTTTACCCCTGCGGCGCCGTGATTCATGCGCTGACTGGGCCGGCGCTGACGCGCTCAACCAGGGCCTGAATGCGTGCAGCGGTAGCACCTTGTTTCTCTTCCTGTTCCATCAGGCTCAGTTGCAGGCTCTCGTTTTCATCCTTGGCCTGGGCCAGTTCTGCGCTCAGGGTTTGGTTGGTGCCGAGCAGGGTCTGGTTCTGTTGCACCAGGTCGCTGACCAGCTGTTCCAATTGGCTTAGGGATGCTTCCAACATTTTGATTTTCCAAGCATTTTCAAGGGGCGCGTACGATAAAGAAAAGTCACCACGGATGCCAGGGTTATTGGGGCGCAAGGCCTTGATTTTCCTGGCGGGCGACCTTCCTCGCGAACTTTAAAGACTGTGATTGGCGGATCTGGTTCCTGCACTTCGTCGCCGGAGCGGTTGTGCGACAAAAACGCGCAGGGCCTCAAGACTTTAGTCGTATGACCGATAAGTCACCCATACGTCAGTCTCAGCGCCGCACGGATGCGCTCATTTCGGTAAACACCATGTCCCTTCGTAATATGAATATCGCGCCACGGGCGTTCCTCGGTTTTGCCCTGATTGGCGGTTTGATGCTGGTTTTGGGGGTATTCGCCTTGAACCAGATGAGCAAGATTCGCGGCGCCGGTGAAGACATCGCCTCCATGAGCGTACCGAGCATCAAGAGCCTCGACGAGTTCACTCAGTTGACCCTGCGTCTGCGAGTGCTGTCCTACCGTTTGCTGGTGAACCGTGAACCTGACGTGCAGCAGAAAACTTTCGAGTTGTTTGAACTGCGCAATCAGCAGATTCGCGACGCTCAACGAGTCTACGAACCGCTGATCGACGGCCCGCAGGAACGCGCGGCTTATGATCAATACGTGCAGTTGTTGGCGCAGTATCGCCAACTCGAAGACCGGATGAAGACGCTCTCGCGCAACAACCAGGTCGACGAACTGCGCACCATGCTCAACAGCGAATTGCTCTCCAACTCCGAAGCCGTCAACTCGGCCCTCGCGAAGTTGCTTGAGATCAACACCCAACAGATAGAAGCAACCGACACGCGTGCCGGTGAGCAGTATTCGACGTCCCTCAATCTGGTGATCACTTTGCTGGTCATCGCCAGTGGCCTGACCCTGCTCTTTGCCTGGTTGCTGACCAACAGCATCACCAAGCCGATCGCCAATGCCTTGAGCGCTGCAGAAGAAATCGCCGAAGGCAACCTGACTCGTCCGATCACCGTAGACGGTGAGGACGAAGCCGGCCGCTTGCTGCTGGCCATGTCGAAGATGCAGGACAAGCTGCGCGACACCCTGCAACGGATTTCCGGTTCCGCCACGCAACTGGCGTCGGCCGCTGAAGAGCTCAACAGTGTCACCGACGAAAGCGCTCGTGGCCTGACCCAGCAGAACAACGAAATCGAACAGGCCGCCACCGCAGTCAACGAAATGACCAGCGCCGTGGAAGAAGTCGCGCGCAATGCCGTCAGCACGTCCGAAGCCTCGAAAAATGCCACCACTTCCGCCGGTGACGGTCGTGACCTGGTGCAGGAAACCGTCAGCGCCATCGAACGCATGAGCGCCGACGTGCAAAGCACCGCGACCCTGATCGGCGACCTGGCCAACGAGTCCCGTGACATCGGTAAAGTGCTGGACGTGATTCGCGGCCTGGCTGACCAGACCAACCTGCTGGCATTGAACGCGGCGATCGAAGCCGCCCGTGCCGGTGAGGCCGGTCGTGGTTTCGCCGTGGTGGCGGACGAGGTCCGTGCCCTGGCACATCGCACCCAGCAGTCGACCAGCGAAATCGAACGCATGATCGGCAGCATTCAGAGCGGTACCGAACACGCGGTGGATTCGATGCGCAACAGCACCGAGCGCGCCGAGTCGACGTTGAACATTGCTCGTGGTGCTGGCATGTCGCTGGACACTATTAACAGTGCCATCGTCGAAATCAACGAACGCAACCTGGTCATCGCCAGCGCGGCCGAAGAGCAGGCACAGGTTGCCCGCGAAGTGGATCGCAACCTGGTGAATATTCGTGATCTGTCGGTGCAGTCGGCGACCGGGGCTAACCAGACCAGTGCCGCGAGCAATGAACTGTCGCGCCTGGCGCTGGACCTGAACAACATGGTTGGGCGGTTTAGCCTCTAAACGAAGATCGCATCACTGCCGAAAAGATCGCAGCCTCGTTCACTCGACAACTCCTACAGGTTTACGCAGATCCTTTGTAGGAGCTGTCGAGTGAAACGAGGCTGCGATCTTTTGATCTGAAAAAGCTTTTTGACAGCATCACATTTCAACAGGTTAGAATCGCTGGCACGCAGACTGCATGGTCAGTTTGCGCCCGCCTTTCAGCTTTCTGGAGTACTGCCTTTGAATGCGACGACCATCAACAGCCTGTTCTTGATCGGCGCGTTGCTGGTAGGTGCAAGCATTCTGGTGAGCTCACTTTCATCGCGCCTCGGCATCCCGATTCTGGTGATCATCCTCGCGGTGGGCATGTCGGCCGGCGTCGATGGCGCCGGCATTATTTTCGATAACTACCCAACGGCTTATCTGGTCGGCAACCTCGCGCTGGCCGTCATCCTGCTCGACGGCGGCTTGCGCACCCGGGTTTCCAGCTTCCGCGTGGCGTTATGGCCGGCGCTGTCGCTGGCGACGGTCGGGGTATTGATCACCACCGGGCTGACCGGCATGGCCGCTGCCTGGCTGTTCAACCTGAACCTGATCCAGGGCCTGCTGATCGGCGCTATCGTCGGCTCCACCGACGCCGCGGCGGTGTTCTCGCTGCTCGGTGGCAAAGGCCTGAACGAACGGGTGACCGCCAGCCTCGAGATCGAGTCCGGCAGCAACGATCCGATGGCGGTGTTCCTCACCGTGACCCTGATCGACATGCTCGCCAGCGGCCAGACCGGTCTGCACTGGAGCCTGCTCGGGCACTTGATGCGTGAGTTCGGTATCGGTGCTGTTATCGGCCTGGGCGGCGGCTGGGTCATGCTGCAACTGGTCAACCGTATCCACTTGGCCACCGGCCTGTATCCGATCCTGGTCATTGCTGGCGGACTGGTCGTGTTTGCCCTGACCAACGCCTTGCACGGCAGTGGCTTTTTGGCGGTTTACCTGTGCGGCCTGGTTATCGGCAACCGCCCGGTGCGCAGCCGCCACGGCATTTTGCACATGCTCGACGGCATGGCCTGGCTGGCGCAAATCGGCATGTTCCTGGTGCTGGGGCTCCTGGTGACGCCCCACGACTTGTTGCCGATTGCCCTGCCCGCCCTGGGTCTGGCGCTGTGGATGATTCTGTTTGCCCGGCCGCTGTCAGTAATGGTCGGCCTGCTGCCGTTCAAGGCGTTCCATGGGCGCGAGAAGGCATTCATTTCCTGGGTCGGGTTACGCGGCGCGGTCCCGATCATTCTCGCGGTGTTCCCGCTGATGGCCGGCCTGCCCAACGCCCAGCTCTATTTCAACCTTGCCTTCTTTATCGTGCTGGTGTCGCTGCTGGTGCAGGGTACGAGCCTGCCGTGGGTGGCGAAGCTTTTGAAAGTGACTGTTCCGCCGGAGCCGGCACCGATCTCCCGCGCAGCCCTGGAAGTGCACGTCACCAGTGAGTGGGAGCTGTTCGTTTATCGCCTCGGTGCCGAGAAATGGTGCATCGGCTCGCCCCTTCGCGAACTGAAAATGCCCGAAGGCACTCGTATTGCGGCACTGTTTCGTGGCCAGCAACTGCTCCATCCGTCGGGTAGTACGGTGCTCGAAGTCGACGATTTGCTGTGCGTAATCGGCCATGAACACAACCTTCCAGCCCTCGGAAAACTCTTCAGTCAGGCACCGCAACGGGGCCTCGATCTGCGCTTCTTCGGCGACTTCGTACTCGAAGGAGACGCCCAGCTGGCTGCGGTTGCGGCGCTGTACGGGTTGAAAGTGGAAGGCATCGATCCGAATATGTCGCTCGGCCACTTCATTGCCCAGAAAGTGGGCGGTGCACCCGTCGTCGGTGACCAGGTGGAGTGGAACAACACCATTTGGACCGTCGCGGTCATGGAAGGGAACAAGATCGGTAAAGTAGGCGTCAGATTCCCCGAAGGAAGTCGCCCCGGTCCGGGACTCTTCCTCTAAACTCCACACTTCGTCTCGCTTTCGATCGGTCTCTATGTCAACCCTGCGCACGTTTATCATCACGGCCCTGCTGGGCTTGAGTCTTTCTGTCGGTACATTGCAAGCGGCCGAACCGCCGTCCAGCGAAGCCGTGCAGGCGAACCTGAACAAGATCGCCGACCGCAAATTGCCGGAAGCCGATCAGAAAGCCCTGCAGAGCGTCCTGCAAAACACGCTGACACAGCTCAACAACAAGCGTGATTACGAGCAGAAACTGGCCGATCTCAAGCAGCAACTGGCCAATGCCCCAAAGCAGAACATCGAGAACCAGCGAGAACTGGCCAAGCTCAAAGCCGCCAAAGTGCTGCCAGTACCGCAGCGCTATGCCAAAGAGCCAATTCAGCAACTGGAGCAAATGCTCACCGAGCGCTCCACCCAGCAAAGCGACCTGCAGAAAGCCCTGGCTGACGCCAACAGTCTGGTGATTACTGCCCAGACCCGCCCCGAGCGCGCACAGGCCGAAATTTCCACCAGCCAGACACGCATCCAGCAGATCAACAACATCCTCAAGGTCGGCAAAGACGCCGGCAAGACCTTGACCCCTGAGCAACGCGACCTGCTCAACGCCGAACTCGCGGCACTGAACGCCCTGATCCCGTTGCGTCGCCAGGAACTGGCCGGCAACAATCAACTGCAGGACTTGGGCAACAGCCAGCATGACTTGCTCTCGGAAAAATCCGATCGCCTGGATCAGGAAATCCAGGAGCTGCAAACCCTGATCAACCAGAAGCGCCTGGCCCAGTCCCAGGAGACGGTGACGCAGCAATCCATCGAAGCGCAAAAGTCCGGCGGCAGCACCCTGCTGGCTACCGAAAGCGCGGCCAACCTTAAGCTTTCTGACTACCTGCTCAAAAGTACCGACCGCCTCAACGAAGTCACCCAGCAAAACCTGCAGACCAAGCAGCAGCTGGACAACGTGACCCAGAGCGATTCGGCGCTGGACGAGCAAATCAACGTGCTCAAGGGCAGCCTGCTGCTCTCCAAGATCCTCTACAAACAGAAACAGTCCCTGCCACGCCTCAAGCTCGACCGTGACCTGGCCGACCAGATCGCCGACATTCGCCTCTATCAATTCGAAGTCAGCCAGCAACGGGAACTGCTCAGCAACCCGGCGACCTACGTCGACAACCTGCTGTCGACTCAGCCTCCCGAGCAAGTCACCCCGCAATTGCGCAAGAGTCTGCTGGAACTGGCCACGACCCGCGCTGACCTGCTGGAGCGGCTGAACCGCGAACTCAGCGCGGTGCTCAACGAATCCATCACGTTGCAACTCAATCAAAAGCAACTGCTCAGCACCGCGCAAAGCCTGCGGGCAACCCTTGATGAGCAGATGTTCTGGATTCCCAGCAACAAGCCGCTGGACCTGGAATGGATGCGCGCCGTACCGGAGCGCCTGGAACGTCAGGTCACAACGCTGCCGTGGGCTTCCAGCCTGAGCGAATTAAGTGACGGCCTGACCCAACGGCCTCTGCTGTTCCTGCCCCTGGCACTGTTGATCGGTGCCCTGCTGTGGCGGCGCAAAAGCCTGTATGCCCGACTGAGCAAGGTTCACCAGGACATCGGCCACTTCAAGCGCGACAGCCAGTGGCACACGCCGCAGGCAATCCTGATCAACATTCTGCTGGCGATGCCGGTCTCCCTGGGCCTGGCCTTGTGTGGCCTGGCCTTGCAAATCGACGCCCGCGGACAGAACGCGAACATGGGCGCGGCGCTGCTGCAAATGGCCCAGGCCTGGCTAGTGTTCTACACCGCTTACCGGATCCTCGCGCCGGGTGGCGTGGCCGAACTGCATTTCCGCTGGGAAAAGCCTCAGGTCGAATTCCTGCAGGGCTGGGTCCGTCGACTCGGGCTGGTGGTCATGGCGTTGGTCGCGGTGGTGGCAGTCGCCGAACTGCAACCCGCGACCCTGGCCGAAGACGTACTCGGCATGCCGGTGGTGCTGACCTGCTACGCGTTGATGGCCTGGCTGCTCAGCCGCCTGCTGATCAGCAGCCCGACTCACCAGAACGCTTCGCTGTTCCGCAAGGCCGTGGGAGTCATGTTCACCGTCTTGCCTGTCGCGTTGTTCGTGGCGGTGTGCTTCGGCTACTACTACACCGCGCTGAAGCTCAGTGACCGATTGATCAACACCCTTTACCTGCTGATGTTCTGGCTGGTGATCGAAGCGACCTTCGTGCGCGGCCTCAGCGTTGCAGCACGCCGTCTGGCCTACCAGCGCGCCCTGGCCAAACGCCAGGCCGCGAAAGAGGCCGGCGACGGCGAAGCGGTCATCGAAGAGCCAACCCTGGACATAGAGAAGGTCAATGAACAGTCCCTGCGCCTGATCCGCCTGGCACTGCTCGGCGGTTTCATCGCGGCGCTGTACTGGGTCTGGTCGGACCTCATCTCGGTGTTCTCGTACCTGGACAACATCACCCTCTACGAATACACCAGCGGCACCGGCGCCAACATGAGCATGGTGCCGATCAGCATTGGCGACATGCTCGGCGCGCTGATCATCATCGGCATCACCTTTGCCCTCGCGCGTAACTTGCCAGGTCTGCTGGAAGTGTTGGTGCTGTCGAAGCTGAACCTGGCTCAGGGCAGTGCGTACGCCACCACCACCTTGCTGTCCTACGTGATCGCTGGCATCGGTTTCGTCTCGACCTTGTCGACACTCGGCGTGAGTTGGGACAAGTTGCAATGGCTGGTGGCGGCGCTGTCGGTGGGTCTCGGCTTCGGGATGCAGGAAATCTTCGCCAACTTCATCTCCGGGATCATGATTCTGTTCGAACGTCCGGTACGGATTGGCGACACCATCACCATTGGTAACCTGTCCGGTACGGTGAGCAAGATCCGCATCCGCGCCACGACCATCACCGACTTCGACCGCAAGGACATCATCGTCCCGAACAAAACGTTCATTACAGGACAACTGATCAACTGGTCTCTGACCGACACCATCACCCGAGTGACCCTCAAGCTCGGTGTCGATTACGGTTCGGACCTGGACCTGGTCAAGGAATTGCTGCTCAAGGCCGCGCGCGATAACCCGCGAGTGCTGAAAGACCCGGAACCCCACGTGTACTTCCTGAATTTCGGCGAAAGCACCCTCGACCACGAGCTGCGCATGCATGTGCGTGACCTCGGTGACCGTAACCCGGTGCTTGATGAGGTCAACCGCTTCATCAATCGCGAGTTCAAGAAACAGCACATCAACATCTCGTTCCGGCAGATGGAGGTTTACCTCAAGAACATCCAGGGCCAGGAATACAGAATGGTGCCCGTCGATCCGGAAGCCAAAACCATTGTGCCCAAACCCGATGGCCAACCGCTGCAAGAGCCGCCAGCCGCCAAGCTCGACTAAGCGGCTTATCCCTAGCAGAATGCTCGGACATTCTGCTGGAGATGGCCCTTGAAAGCCCTCGACGAACTGACCTTCGATAATCGTTTCGCCCGCCTGGGCGATACGTTTTCCGCCCACGTGCTGCCCGAGCCGATCGACAACCCGCGCCTGGTGGTGGCCAGCCCTGCCGCCATGGCGCTGCTCGATCTCGACCCTGACGTGGCCGAAACCCCCGAGTTCGCCGAACTGTTCAGCGGCCATAAGCTCTGGGCCGACGCGATCCCGAGGGCGATGGTCTATTCGGGTCATCAGTTCGGTTCCTACAACCCACAGTTGGGCGATGGTCGCGGTCTGTTGCTGGGCGAGGTCTACAACGAGGCCGGCGAGCATTGGGACCTGCACCTCAAGGGTGCCGGCCAGACGCCCTTTTCGCGCATGGGTGATGGGCGGGCGGTGCTGCGATCCTCGATTCGCGAGTTTCTCGCCTCCGAAGCGCTGTATGCCCTGAACATCCCGACCACACGAGCCCTCTGCGTAATTGGCTCCGACACGCCGGTGTGGCGCGAGAAGCAGGAACGCGCGGCCATGGTCCTGCGCATGGCGCCGAGCCATGTGCGTTTCGGGCATTTCGAATATTTCTACTACACCAAACGTCCCGAGAAGCAGAAAGAACTCGGCGACCACGTGCTGGCCATGCATTTCCCGGAATGCCTGGAACAGCCGGAACCGTACCTGGCGATGTTTCGCGAAATCGTCGAGCGCAATGCCGAGCTGATCGCCAAATGGCAGGCCTATGGCTTCTGCCACGGCGTAATGAACACCGACAACATGTCGATCCTCGGCATTACCTTCGACTACGGCCCGTTCGCGTTTCTCGACGACTTCGACGCCCAGTTCATCTGCAACCACTCCGATGACCAGGGTCGTTACTCCTTCAGCAACCAGGTGCCGATCGGCCAGTGGAACCTCAGCGCCCTCGCCCAGGCCTTGACGCCATTCATCAGCGTCGAAGCCCTGCGCGAAACCCTCGGCCTGTACCTCCCGCTCTACCAGGCCCATTACCTGGACCTGATGCGCCGCCGCCTCGGTTTCACCAAGGCCGAAGACGATGACCAGAAACTGCTGGAGCACCTGCTGCAACTGATGCAGAACAGTGGCGTCGACTACAGCCTGTTCTTCCGCCGTTTGGGGGAAGATTCACCTGAACTGGCCGTCGCCCGCTTGCGCGATGACTTCGTCGACATCAAAGGCTTCGATGCCTGGGGCGAGCTCTATGTTGCCCGCGTTGCCCGCGAAGGTGAGGTTGACCAAGAGCAACGCCGCGCCCGGATGCATGCGGTGAATCCGCTATACATCCTGCGCAACTACCTGGCGCAAAAGGCTATCGATGCGGCGGAATGCGGCGACTATTCAGAGGTACGTCGCCTGCATGCGGTGCTGAGCAATCCATTCGAGGAGCAAGCGGGGATGGAGAGCTACGCGGAGCGGCCGCCGGAGTGGGGCAAGCATTTGGAGATCAGTTGTTCTTCCTGAACCCGGTCAGATAAAAGTCTCCACCGACACTCCGAAGCGCTCGGCCAACCAGCGGATCTGCCGCAGGTTGAGCTGACGCTTGCCGCTCAAGATCTCGGATACCACCGATTGGGTGCCGACGCCGGGTAGCTCGCTTTGGCTCAATCCGTGTTCGCGCATCATGTAGCCGAGAACCTCTGCACCAGAGGCCTCGCGCATGGGGTGATGATCACGATCCCACTCTGCAATCCAGTCACCGATGATGTCCACCAAGCTCATCAGCGGATGGGACTCATCATCGCCCGTCATCTCGAGCAACTCGTCTAGCGCCTGCGCCAACATGTCATAGTCATCTTCATTTTTTGGTTTGCGCAGCACAGGCGAGACGAACTCCCAATGCTCGGCCGCATTTTTAATCAAAACGCTCATCCCTTCTCCTCCTTCCATTTTCCCCGGTCATACTCGCGATGATCCAGCACATGCTTGATATAAAGCTTCTGCGGCCGGTATCTGACAAAAGCAATCTAGCGCAGCTTGTTTCCCCCGATATCGAATACGTGAAATTCCCCTACCTTGTCGGTCGCAGGAAACACCGCCTTCATTGCTGCAAAATCCCCTGGATTGTTGCGTTTGACCTGTCGATACCATTGATCGAGCGCATTCGCTGCCTGAGGCCATTTTTCCTTGGCTTCCCAGATTCGTTTTTCAATGAACACATGCATGCAATCTCCTTATCGCATTTTGCTATGGAAGAGTTAAACACAGACGGTGAATATCGCAAGATGCGATATTCACGAGCGGACCAATGGTCCAGCCGGCGGCTCCCTCAGCCTAGATAGGCCGTGTCCTTCTGCACGATTGAAAATGTGAGCAGACGTCTCCACATAGAGATGATCGGCTTCTTACAGGATCATCCGCATGACCGACCCACTCCTCATCCCCTGCCCTCACTGCAACGGCCTCAACCGCATCCCCGCCGAACGCCTCAACGACCATCCAAAATGCGGCCGCTGCAAAGCCGAAGTCCTGCTGAGTAAACCCTTCGAACTGAAGCAAAGCGATTACGCCAGCCAGATCAAAGGCGATCTGCCGCTGCTGGTGGACGTTTGGGCGGAGTGGTGTGGGCCGTGCAAGTCGTTTGCGCCAGTGTTCGAGCAGGCGGCGGTGCAATTGGCAGGCAAGTGTCGACTGGCCAAGCTGGACAGCGAGGCAAACCAGCAGCTGTCGGCGCAGTTGGGGATTCGTTCGATCCCGAGCCTGATTCTGTTCAAGAACGGCCGGGAAGTGGCACGCCAGAGCGGGGCCTTCCCGTTACCGCAGTTGATGAGTTGGTTGCGCAGTCAGGGCATCTGACCCTGAGCGGTCAGGCGTTTTCCAGCAGGTTGTGAAGATCGACGAATTGCTGCGTCAGCTTATGACGCGGGTCGAGGTGGATCAGCGGCGTGTTGGCCTGGTGGGATTCGCGCATGCGCACCGAGCTGCCCAGGTACACCGGTAATACCGGCAGACCTTCGGCGATCAGTTCGTCGAGAATTTGCTGAGGCAGACTGGCGCGAGCCTGGAACTGGTTAACGACGATCCCTTCGACTTCCAGTCCTTCATTATGGTCGTCCTTCAATTCTTCGATTTCCGCCAACAGGCCATACAACGCCTGACGCGAGAAGCTGTCGCAATCGAAGGGAATCAGTACACGGTCAGCGGCAATCAACGCAGATACCGCGTAGAAATTCAGCGCTGGCGGGGTATCGAGGTAGATCCGGTCGTAATCGCCATCCAGCTCCTCAAGCAATTTGCGCAGCTTGTTGATCTTGTGTTTGGCCTCAAGCTTGGGCTGCAAGTCAGCTAGCTCGGCAGTGGCGGTGATGACGTGGAGGTTGTCGAACGGGGTTTCGTAGATATCGACCTGGTTTTTCTTCGCGAACGGTCCGGAAGACAGGGTCTGTTTGAAAAAATCGGCAATGCCCATAGGAATGTCATTACCGGTGAGCCCCGTCAGGTACTGAGTGGAGTTGGCCTGGGCATCGAGATCCACCAACAGCGTGCGATAACCCTCGCTGGCACTGACCGCCGCCAGATTGCAGGCAATGCTGGATTTGCCTACGCCACCTTTCTGATTGAACACCACGCGCCGCATGTCAAAACCTCCGTGTATCAAAGAATGACCGAGTGTAGTAGTCCACGGCGCTGCTTAGCTACCTCGCCGGCATAGGGACTACACAGTCATCGGCAATCTCTCAATAAAAAAGCCGCTAACTCTGCCGTTGACCACCGACAGAGACGACAGACATGCCCACCACAATGTGGATAATGGCCAAGTGACAGCCACGCACGAACCAACCGGTACATTTCATTGAGCAAAATGTAACCATCATTTGCTACACGCCCGCCGCAACGGGATAATGCGCGCCACTCGGCGCTAAGCGCTACGTAAGGTAGTTCGCGTTTTTTGCGACTCACCGCGTCAAAGAAGCCCGCAAGGGCGGGATGAATGTCTGTGATCAATTTCAACATCGCCCAATGGCGCGCGTGGGCCCCTGGGCTCGAAAGCGTGGACGATTGGCAGGCCTGGAGCCGACAACCGGTCGTGCTTGCGAGCAGCGATGCCGCACCCGACGTCTCGTTTTTGCCGGCCATGCAGCGCCGGCGACTCAGTCGTCTGGCGCGGATGGCGTTCAGTGTCGGCTGGCCATTGGCCGATGGCCGCCAGGACCTACCGTTGGTCTTTATTTCTCGCCACGGCGAAACCCCGCGCACTTTCGATATCCTCAGCGATCTGGCTGCCGAGCAGCCGCTGTCGCCGACTCAATTCAGCCTGTCCGTGCACAACGCGATCATCGGCCTGTGGTCGATCATGCGCGGCGAAACCAGTGAAATGACGGCCCTCGCTGCAGCCGGCGACGGCCTTGAACACGGCATGCTAGAGGCCGCGGCCTTGCTTTCCGAGGGTGCTCCCGCGGTACTGCTGATCGTTACCGAAGAGCAACCGCCCGAGGCCTACTCGACCTGGATCGACGACGTGCCGTTCCCTTACGCGGTAGGCCTGTTGATCACCCCCGGCAACGACTGGCAGTTGTCCCTGAACAGCGCCGCGGATGAGTTGTCCAAAGCCCACTGGCCCCATGCCCTGAACCTATTGAGTACCCTGCTCGGCCAGCAGACAACCTGCCAACATGCCTGGAAAAATCGTGTATGGACCTGGCAACGCAACCTGTAACCGAAAAAAACCGCGACGCCTATTACTGGCGCCTGCTGGCTACCGCCGCAAGCTTCACCCTGTTCGGGTTGGGCGGGCTGTGCCTGCGGCTTGTGGTTTTCCCGCTACTGAACTGCCTGCCCGGCGATGCCCTGACACATCGGCGGCGAGCGCGGCACACTGTTGCTCGCCTGTTCTGGTTTTTTGTGCGGTTCATGGCTCGCACCGGTGTGCTGACTTACGACATCCAGGGCGCCGAAAAACTCGGTCGACCGGGGCAAATGATCATTGCCAATCACCCGTCGCTGATTGATGTGGTGTTCCTGATCGGCCTGGTGCGCCACGCCAACTGCGTGGTCAAGAAAAGTCTCTGGGAGAACCCGTTTACCCGCGGCCCGCTGCGCTGCATCGAATACATCAGCAACGACGGCAGCATGGACATGCTCGATGCCGCTGCCGACGCGCTGAAAAGCGGCCAGACCCTGATCATCTTTCCTGAAGGCACCCGCACTCAGCCCGGTCAGGCGCCAGCCTTCCATCGGGGTGCTGCGGCAATTGCTCTGCGCGGTGCGAAAATCCTCACCCCGGTGATCATCAAGGTCAACCCGACCACGTTGACCAAGGCCGAGCCCTGGTATCGGATCCCCAAACGCCGTGTGCACTTCAGTTTCCGTGTCGGGGCCGATATAGACCCACAAGCCTTCGCGGCGTGTGGCCCTGCTCCTCAGGCCTCGCGCAAGCTCAATGACTATTTGCATCATTACTATATTAAGGAGCTCGCCGAAGATGAGCGATCTACACCGTGAAATCAAAGAACTGATCATCGACGCCCTGGGCCTTGAAGACATCAGCGCACAAGACATCGGCGACGACCAGACGCTGTTCGGCGAAGGCTTGGGCCTGGATTCGGTAGACGCTCTGGAACTCGGCCTGGCGATCCAGAAAAAATACGGCATCAAAATCGACGCCGACGCCAAAGACACCCGCAATCACTTCAGCAACGTGGCGAGCCTTGCGGCGTTCGTCACTGCAAAACAGGCAGCTTGAGACCGGACCATGCAAACTCGTGACGACATCTTCAACACCCTGCGCGATGCTCTGGTCGAACTCTTCGAGCTGGACCCCGAGCGCGTAAGCCTCGAATCCAACCTGTATCAGGACCTGGAAATCGACAGCATTGACGCGGTCGACCTGATCGATCACATCAAACGCCAGACCGGCAAGAAAATCGCTGCCGAAGAGTTCAAATCGGTGCGTACCGTCAGCGACGTGGTCGAGGCGGTCTACCGTCTGGTTCAGCCGGCCGCATGAGCCGACTGATCGGCCTCGGCCTGCTGCTGGCGGGCCTGCTGTACCCCTTCGCGGTGTATTTCGGCATGGAGCATTTCGCGCCGTGGCAGTTTGGTCTGCTGCTGGGCAGCCTGTGGCTGGCCCGGGCACTGTTGGGTACGCGCAAGCCCGGCAGTCTGTGGATGGCGATCACTGCGATCACTTTTTGCCTGTTGCTGGCGCTGTTCGACAGCCCGCTGTTGCTGCGCTGGTACCCGGTGCTGATCAGTGCGTTCATGCTCGGGCTGTTTGGCCTGAGCCTGAAATACGGCCCGCCGATCATCGAACGCCTGGCGCGCATGCGTGAACCGCAACTGCCGGCCAAGGCGATTGTTTATACCCGCCAGGTGACGATCGTCTGGTGCGTGTTTTTCTTCTTTAACGGTTTGCTCGCCGCCGCCCTGACCCTCTGGGCGCCGCTGAGTTGGTGGATGTTGTACACCGGCCTGATTTCCTACGGATTGATGGGCCTGCTGTTTGCCATTGAATGGCTGATACGACAACGGGTACGAGGCCACCCATGAATTGGATAAAACTTGAGCACCTGCTGCTCAAGGCGCAACCGGAACGTGCCGTGACGGCCGAACCGGCTCTGAATCACGCGCAACTGTGCGAACAGGCGTTAAGCCTCGCCGCGGGCCTGCAAACCCAAGGTGTGCGGCGCATTGCCGTGCACCTTGAGGACGCCGCCGACCTGGCGATTGCCCTGCTCGGTGCCTGGCGTGCCGGGGTCAGCGTGCTGCTGCCCGCGGACCTGCAAGCCCAGACTCGCCAGCGCTGGTCGACCGAAGTCGATCTGTGGCTGACCGATCAGGGCGATGACGCGCACCTGAGCGATTATCGGCATCCGCCGTTGATGGCCGCCGCGCTGGATCTGGATCGCTGTTCGCTGAGCCTGTGCACGTCCGGCTCCAGTGGCGAGCCCAAGCGCATCGACAAAACCCTGCGCCAACTGGCCAATGAAGTCGAAGCACTGGAACTGCTCTGGGGCGCCGATCTTGGCGCGGCTTGCATCATCGGCAGCGTCGCCACTCAACATATCTACGGATTGTTGTTTCGGGTGCTCTGGCCGCTGTGCGCCGGGCGCTCGTTTGTGCGCAAGCAGCTGGCATTCCCTGAAGACCTGCAGCGCGCCAGCCGCGAACACCCGGTGTTCGCCTGGGTCGCCAGCCCGGCGCTGCTCAAGCGCATGGGCGACAACCTCGACTGGCCCGCATTAAGTGCAGTTCGCCGAGTATTTTCTTCCGGTGGTGCATTGCCGGCCGAGGCTGCACAAAGCCTTCAGCAACGCCTGCAGCAATGGCCGACGGAAATCCTTGGCAGCTCGGAAACCGGCGGGATCGCCTGGCGTCAGGGCCATGCGCTCTGGCAGCCCTTTGCTGACATCAAGTTAAGCCAGGACAGCGACGGTGCTCTGCTCATTGCTTCGCCGTACTTGCCTCCCGGGCATATCGAACACACCGCGGATGCCGCGCGAATCGCTGCCGACGGCCGATTCGAACTGCTCGGACGGCTGGACCGGATCGTCAAACTGGAAGAAAAACGTATCTCTCTACCCATGCTGGAACAGGCACTAATGGCCCACAACTGGGTAGCCGAAGCGCGTCTTGGCGTGGTTCAGGAAAACCGTGCTTCATTGGGTGCGCTGCTGGTGCTGACCGAGTCAGGCCTGCATGCGCTGCGCAATCAGGGTCGACGCACCCTTACGCAAGAACTGCGTCAGCATCTGAGCCAGCATTGCGAAGCCCTGGCCCTGCCACGACGCTGGCGCCTGCTGCGGCAACTGCCACTGAACGCTCAGGGCAAACTGCCCCAGGCCACCGTTGAAGCCCTGCTGCTGGCGCCGCGTCCAAAGACGCCTGAAGTGCTGGATCAAGTCGAAGTCGATGGCGAATGGAGCCTGCAACTGGCGGTACCACCCGACCTCGCCTACTTCAGCGGTCACTTCCCCCAGGCGCCGGTATTGCCCGGCGTGGTGCAAGTGGAGTGGGCGCTAACCCTGGGTCAGCAATTGATGGACCTGCCGGCAAAATTCGCCGGCATGGAAGTGCTGAAATTCCAGCAACTGGTACGCCCCGGCGATGAAGTCCAGCTGCACCTGCGCTTCGATCCGACGCGCAGCAAGTTGTATTTCACCTATCGCAACGAGACCGCAACCTGCTCCAGTGGGCGAATCTTGCTGGAGGCGGCAGGCGATGCATAACCCCTGCGCAATCGTCCCGGTCTACAACCACGAAACCGCTATCACCACGGTGGTTGATGCGCTGCTCGCCAGCCGCCTGCCATGCATTTTGGTGGACGATGCCAGCAGCCCGGCCTGCGCAAAGGTGCTTGATCAACTGGCCCTGCGCGACAACGTTTTCCTGATCCGGCTCGGCGCCAACCAGGGCAAGGGTGGCGCGGTCATGACTGGCATGCGCGAAGCCTCGCGCCTGGGCTTCAGCCATGCCTTGCAGGTGGACGCCGACGGTCAGCATGATCTGCAAGACGTCCAGACTTTCATCGAACTGTCACGCGCCCATCCCGAGGCGGTGATCTGCGGCTACCCGCGTTACGACGCCAGCGTGCCGAAAGGTCGTTTGTACGCCCGCTACCTGACTCACGTCATGGTCTGGATCAACACCCTGTCGTTGCAGATTCGCGATTCCATGTGCGGTTTCCGCGTTTATCCGTTACCACCGACCCTGGCGCTGATCAATTCGGCGAAGATCGGCAAGCGCATGGACTTCGACTCGGACATTCTCGTACGACTGGCCTGGCGCAATCTGCCCATGCAATGGCTGCAAACCAACGTCCATTACCCGCTGGATGGCGTCTCGCATTTCCGCCTGTTCCACGACAACGTGCTGATTACAAGCATGCACACCCGGTTGTTCTTCGGCATGTTGCTGCGGGCGCCAGTGATCCTCTGGCGACGGTGGCGAGCATGAGCGCAGACAAGGAACACTGGGCTGATCGCCAGGAGCGCGGCAGTTTCTGGTTGATGAAGTTCACCGCGGTCTGCGCAAAAGTCTTGGGCCGTCGGTTGTTGAGCCCGCTGCTGTACGGCATCGTTCTGTACTTTTTCCTGTTCGGGCGCAGCGCCCGTCACAGCGCCTGGCAATACCAGCAGAGGCTCGCCGACTGGAGTGGTCGCAACGAATTACGCCCGACCCATTGGCGAGTGTTCGGACAGTTCATGGCCTTCGCCGACTCCATGCTCGACAAGCTCGACGTATGGAACGGCAAGTTGAGCATCGAGCAGATTGAAATCATCGACCCGGCATTGCTGCGCAATCAACTGCGCGGCACCCGCGGGCAGATGCTGGTGGGCGCGCATTTGGGCAATCTCGAGGTCTGCCGTGCGCTGGCCGAGATCGGCGAAAAAGTCACGATGAACGTGCTGGTGCACACCAAGCATGCCGAGCAATTCAACCGCTTGCTGGGTGAAGCCGGCGCGACCAATTTGCGGCTGATTCAGGTCAGCGAGCTGGACCCGCTGATCATGCTGCAACTCCATGAACGCCTGGAGCGCGGCGAGTGGCTGGCGATTGCCGGCGATCGCGTGCCGCTGCACGGCGGGCGTAGCGTGACGGTGGACTTCCTCGGCCATCAAGCCGCGTTCCCTCAGGGCCCATGGTTGCTGGCCGGTCTGCTGAAATGCCCGATCAACCTGATGCTGTGCCTGAAGAAGCCAACGGGCGACTATCGACTGACCCTCGAACCGTTCGCCGAGGCCGTGGTGTGGAAGCGCAGCGACCGCGAGCAGGTCATTCATCAGTGGGCCTCCCGCTATGCCGAACGCTTGGGTCACTATTGCCTTGAAGCGCCCCAACAATGGTTCAACTTTTACCCTTTCTGGAAGACCGATGACGACGCCAACGCTTGAGCCGGTAACCTTCGGCGAACTCCCTTTGCGCATCGAAGACGTGCTGGCCCTGGCCAACCGTCAGGTGCCGACGCAGTTGCAAAGCGACCCTGCGTACCGCGAGCGTATCGCCAAGGGTGCACGATTCCTGGACTCCTTGCTGGACAAGGAAGGCGTGATCTACGGCGTGACCACCGGCTACGGCGATTCTTGCGTGGTCGCGGTGCCGCTGCATCATGTCGAGGCCTTGCCCCGTCATCTGTACACGTTCCACGGCTGCGGCTTGGGCAAACTGCTCGACGCACAAGCCACTCGCGCGGTGCTGGCGGCGCGTTTGCAGTCGCTGTGCCACGGCGTGTCCGGGGTGCGTGTGGAACTGTTGGAACGCCTGCAAGCCTTCCTCGAACACGACATTCTGCCGCTGATTCCGGAAGAAGGTTCAGTGGGCGCCAGCGGTGATTTGACGCCGTTGTCTTACGTCGCCGCGACCTTGTCCGGCGAGCGTGAAGTGATGTTCCGTGGCGAACGCCGCCAAGCGGCCGACGTACACCGCGAACTCGGTTGGGAGCCGCTGGTCCTGCGCCCGAAAGAAGCGTTGGCGCTGATGAACGGCACCGCCGTCATGACCGGTCTCGCGTGCCTGGCCTACGCCCGCGCCGATTACCTGCTGCAACTGGCCACGCGCATCACCGCGCTGAATGTGGTCGCATTGCAAGGCAACCCCGAGCACTTCGACGAGCGCCTGTTCGCCGCCAAACCGCATCCGGGGCAAATGCAAGTTGCCGCGTGGCTGCGCAAGGATCTGGCGATCGACGCGCCGACCGCGCCGCTGCATCGCCTGCAAGACCGCTATTCCCTGCGTTGCGCCCCCCACGTCCTCGGCGTGCTGGCCGACAGCCTGAACTGGCTGCGCTCATTCATCGAGATCGAGCTCAACAGCGCCAACGACAACCCGATCATCGACGCCGAAGCCGAACGCGTGCTGCACGGCGGGCACTTCTACGGCGGCCACATCGCGTTCGCCATGGACAGCCTGAAAAACCTGGTGGCCAACGTCGCCGACCTGCTTGATCGTCAACTCGCCTTGCTGGTGGACGAGCGTTACAACCACGGCTTGCCAAGCAACCTGTCCGGCGCCACCGCGGATCGCGCGATGCTCAACCACGGCTTCAAAGCCGTGCAGATCGGCACCAGTGCCTGGACCGCCGAAGCGCTGAAAAACACCATGCCGGCCAGCGTCTTCTCGCGCTCCACCGAGTGCCACAACCAGGACAAAGTGAGCATGGGCACCATCGCCGCCCGCGATGCAATCCGTGTGCTGGAGCTGACCGAACAGGTTGCCGCTGCCACCCTGCTGACCGCCAACCAAGGCGTCTGGCTGCGCAGCAAGGCCGAGGATGCGCGCCCGTTGCCGCCAGCCTTGGCCGAAATGCACGAAGAACTGGCCAAGGACTTCCCGCCAGTCATCGAAGACCGCGCGCTGGAAGGCGAACTGCGCCTGTGCCTGAAGCGAATTGCCGAGCAACACTGGAGGCTGCATGCGTAGCAAGGGAGTGCTTCACACCGATACGGAAATCCTCGTGCCGTTCTTTGATGTCGACACCATGAACGTCGTCTGGCACGGCCATTACATCAAGTACCTGGAAGTCGCCCGCTGCGCGCTGCTGGACAAGATCGGCCACAACTACACGGCGATGGTCGAGTCGGGCTACGCGTGGCCAGTGATCGATCTGCAACTGCGTTATGTGCGCGGCGCCGTGTTCGGCCAAAAGCTCAACGTGCGCGCCAATCTGGTGGAATGGGAGAACCGTCTGAAGATCAGCTACCTGATCAGCGATCTGCAAACCGGAGAACGCTTGACCCGCGCCAGTTCCGTGCAGGTCGCCGTCGACATGAGCAGCCGCGAAATGCAGCTGGCCTCACCCAAGGTCTTCACCGACGCTGTCGAAAGGATGCTCGCATGACCCCGTTTTTCAAATGCCTCGGCGCGTTGGCGCTGCTTGGGTTGTCATCGATCGCTCAGGCTTTTGATTTGCAGCAGTTGAGCGATCAACTGGCAAAACCTGACGTGATCCACGGCAACTTCATCCAGGAAAAACACCTGCGCGCCCTGCCCCAGCCGCTGACCAGCAAGGGCACTTTCGTCCTCGCTAAAAACCACGGCTTGCTCTGGCTGCTGAAAACCCCACTGCAACAGGATTACCGCATCAGCGACAAAGGCATTGCCCGGCGAGACGCCAACGGTTGGCAAATGCTGCCGAGCAAGAGTGCCGGCGCCGAGCAGAACCGCTTGTTCCTCGCCGTACTGCAAGGTGACAGCAGCGGGCTGCAACGGGACTTCGAGCTTTCACTGAGCGGCGACGCACAGAACTGGAAGCTGACGCTGACCCCACGCTCCATGCTACTCAAGCAGGTGTTCACTCATATCAACATTGCCGGTGGCGAACTGGTGCACAGCATCGAGCTGCTCGAAACCCAGGGCGACAGCACGCTTTTGCGCATGCAGGACAGCACAAGCGCCCAACCGTTGAGCGATGCGGAGCAACATGACTTTGCCGAGTGAACGGAGTCTTCCGCGGCTGTTTCTGATCCTGCTGCTGGCGGTGCTCGCGCTCGCCGGCTGGCAATGGCGTGACGGCGCCCCGCTGTCGGCCAACCTGATGGAACTGGTGCCGGGCACGGCGCCGGACGCGTTGGAACTGCGCGCCGAACAACGCATGCAAGAACCGCTGAACCGAGAAATGCTGGTGCTGGTCGGCCACACCGATCGCCAGCAAGCGGTCGCCATGGCGCAGAAGCTGGGCGAGCAATGGCAGGCCAGCGGCTTGTTCGAAAAGGTCCAGTGGAACCTGCAAGCCGACTTGCCGGCGCTGCGCACGCAATTGCTCAATGGCCGACTGGCGATGCTCTCAGCGGCTGACCGGCAGCAACTCATTGAGCATCCCGACGCCTTTATCCAGCAGCGAGTGCAAGCGCTGTTCGACCCTTTCACCGGTTTCAGTCTGGTGCCGAGTCAGGATGACTGGCTGGGCCTGACCGGGCGCATCCAGAACAGCCAGCCGCAGCACGGTTCGGTGCAACTGGACATCGGCAGCGGTGCGCTGGTCGCCGATGCCGACGGCAAGAGTTGGGTGCTGCTGCGCTCGCGCACCACGGGCAACGCCTTCGACATGAACCTGCCGCTGCAAGTGGCCGACCTGCTCCAGCACAGCCGTGAACAAGCCGCACAGGCCAACGTTCAATTGCTTGCCGCCAGCGGCTTGCTCTATGCGGCCAGTGGGCAAAAGCAAGCCACCCGGGAAATGACCTGGGTCGGTGGCGGCGCCACGGTGGGCATTCTGTTGATGTTGCTGCTGGCCTTCCGGCGCTGGCGGGTGTTGCTGGCCTTCGTCCCGGTGCTGGTCGGCATGCTCTTCGGTGCGGTGGCCTGCGTGGCGCTGTTCGGCCATATGCATGTGATGACGCTGGTGCTCGGTTCGAGCCTGATCGGCGTGGCGGTCGATTACCCGCTGCATTACCTGTCCAAGAGCTGGAGCCTGAAACCCTGGCACAGTTGGCCGGCCCTGCGCCTGACGTTGCCGGGCCTGACGCTGAGCCTGATCACCAGTTGCATCGGTTACCTGGCCCTGGCCTGGACACCGTTCCCGGCGCTGACCCAGATTGCCGTGTTCTCTGCCGCCGGCCTGCTCGGCGCTTATTTGTCCGCCGTGTGCCTGCTGCCGGCACTGCTCAAGGGCACAGATTTGCGTCCGGCGCAGTGGCCGCTGCGGGTGGCCGAGTATTTGCTGGGGCGCCGGGAAGCGTTGCTCAAACTCGCGAGCACGCCAGTGCTGCTGGCGCTGCTGATTGCCTTTTGTGTGGGCGGTCTGCTGCAGCTCGACACCAAAAACGACATTCGCCAGTGGGTCGGTGCACCGCAGCAACTGACTGACGAAGCACAAACCATTGCACGCATCACCGGCTATCAACCCACCAGCCAGTTCTTCCTGGTGCGCGCGGCCAATCAGCAGCAACTGCTGGAACGAGAAACCGCGCTGAGCGAGCGACTGGATCAGTTGGTCAATCTGGAAAAACTCCAGGGTTATCTGTCGCTCAATCAATTGGTCAGCCAACCCACCGAACAGCAGAAAGTGCGTGAAGCGCTGAACAAGTTGCCGCAGTTCTGGCAACCGCTGCTCGATGTCGGCGTGCCGGCCGAGGCGCTGCAAGCAGAGCTCACGAAGTTGCAGGCACTGCCCTCCGAAGACATCGACGCGGCGCTGGCCGGTCCGTTGGCGGAACCCTACCGCACGCTGTGGCTGGGACCGACCGATGACGGTGTGGCGGCGATGGTCAGCCTGCAAGGGCTGAACAATCCTGCCCTGCTGCGCGTCCAGGCGCTGGATTTGCCGGGCGTGGAACTGGTGGATCGCCTCGGGGAGTTGAACAAGGTGTTCGCCGACACCCAGATCAGTGCCGCAGAGTTGAAGCTCGCTTCCTGCGTGCTGATCGTGCTGGTGCTGATCCTGCCGTTCGGCTTCGGCGGCGCGCTGCGGATCGTTGCCCTGCCGCTGCTGGCCGCGCTGTGCAGCCTGGCCAGTCTCGGCTGGCTAGGGCAACCGCTGACGCTGTTCAGCCTGTTCGGCCTGCTGCTGGTGACGGCCATCAGCGTCGATTACGCGATCCTCATGCGAGAACAGGTCGGCGGCGCTGCCGTGAGCCTGTTGGGCACCTTGCTGGCGGCGCTGACCACCTGGCTGTCGTTCGGTCTGCTGGCGGTGTCCAGCACGCCGGCGGTGAGCAACTTTGGTCTGTCGGTGAGCCTCGGGCTGGCGTTCAGCTTCATCCTTGCGCCTTGGGCCGGACGCCAGGTTCACACTGCCCCGGTCACGGAGTCGGCAACATGATGATCGCCGTGTTCTGGGTCATGGCCCTGGCGTTGTTCGCCGTGGCCACCCGTGTCGGTCGTCACTTCGGCGTGATCCCGATTGTCAGCCAGTTGCTGCTGGCCACCTTCGGCCTGCCGCTGCTGATGTACTTCTGGATCGAACCCCAGTGGCAATTGAGCGGCGCCGCGCTGGTCGCGCCGACCTGGCTGAAAAACGTCTACAGCCTGAGTTTTGCGTTGTTGCTGGGGCACATTCTCAGTGACGTGATTGACCTGCGACTCGACCGCCAGAGCCTGAAAATCGCCCTGCCGAGTTTCTGTATTCCCTTTGCCTGCGGCCTAGCGACTGCAGTGTGGCTGTTACCGCCGCAACCCTGGATCAGTTCGCTGGCGGTCGGCCTGCTGTTCGCCATCACCGCGATTCCGGTGTTGTATTTGTACCTGCGGCACATCAAATACCCGCCTGCCGCCACCCGGCGACTGGTGCAGACCGCCATCCTGATCGACCTCACTTGCTGGACCCTGTTCGCCATCGCCCAGGGCAGCCTGCACCTGAGTAGCCTCTTGCTGCCCCTGGCCGGCGCCTGCCTGCCGCTGCTGCTGCGCCTGCTCCGATTGCGCCAGCCGCTGCTGCACAGCGGTTGCTTCTTCGCACTGCTGGTCGTGGCGGAACACTTCAAGCTCAATGCGCTGATTTTCGGCATCGGTTACCTGCTGTGGATGGCCGCGCTCAAAGTGCCGCTGGTGCTGCCGTTGCCGGTGATCTGGATGAGTCACTTGCAGACGTATATCGCGATCCCGCTGATCCTCACGTTCGGCATCGTGCAAATCAACGTCCACGCGGCCATGGCCAGCCTCGGCTGGGTGCAACTGGCGGCACTGCTGCTGTTCCCGATTGCCAGCAAATTGCTGGGCAACTGGCTGGGCCTCGGCTGGGCCGGCGCCTCGTTTGAAGGCGCCAGTCGCTGGCGGGAAAGTGTCTTGCTGAATATTCGTGGCTTGAGCGAGATCGTCTTTCTCAACCTGCTGCTGCAACAACAACTCATCAGCCCGGCGCTGTACTTCGCGCTGATGGTGATGGGCCTGATCGCGACACTGCTGCCGGCACTCGCCGGTATGCACCGACCCCCTCTGAACATCGCCGTCCCGGCAAGGAGCCCCCGTGCCAACAGTTGAAATGGAACATCGCCAGGTCGTGGTGATCGGTGCAGGTCCGTCGGGTGCCATCGCCGCCGCGCTGCTCAAGCGCAGAGGTCATGACGTATTGATGATCGAACGCCAGCATTTCCCAAGGTTTTCCATCGGTGAAAGCCTGCTGTCCCACTGCCTGGATTTCGTCGAAGAAGCCGGCATGCTCGAGGCGGTGAACGCCGCCGGATTCCAGCTGAAAAACGGTGCGGCATTCGCTTGGGGCGAGCAATACAGCGCCTTTGATTTCGGCGAGACGTTCAGCAACGGCAAGCCGACTACCTTTCAGGTCCAGCGTGCCGATTTCGACAAGCTGCTGGCCGATCAGGCCGCGCTGCAAGGCGTCGACGTTCGGTACGGCGAAGCCATCGTCAGCGTCGATTTCACCTTGCCGAAACCGCAGCTCGATGTGCTTCGCGAAGACGGCAGTCAGTACCGCGTCGAAGCCGATTTCGTGCTGGATGCCAGCGGCTACGGCCGTGTGTTGCCGCGTTTGCTCGACCTTGAAGCGCCGTCGGATTTCCCGGTGCGCCAGGCCGTGTTCACCCACGTCGAAGACCACATCGACAACCCAACCTTCGAGCGCGAAAAAATCCTCATCACCACCCATCCGATCCACCGCGACATCTGGTTCTGGACCATCCCGTTCAGCAACGGCCGTTGCTCGGTGGGCGTGGTCGCGGCAGCCGAACACTTCGAAGGCCGCATGGAGAATCTGGACGAGTGCCTGCGTGGGTTTATCGCTGAAACCCCAAGCCTGGCGGGTGTGTTGAACAACGCCGTGTGGGATACGCCTGCTCGAACCATCGGCGGCTACTCGGCCAACGTCAAAACCCTCCACGGGCCAGGCTTTGCCCTGCTCGGCAACGCCGCGGAATTCCTCGACCCGGTGTTCTCCTCCGGCGTGACCATCGCCATGCGCTCGGCGAGCATGGCCGCCGCAGTTCTGCATCGCCAACTGCAAGGCGAAAATGTCGATTGGCAGACTGAGTTCGCCATTCCGCTCAAGCGCGGCGTCGACACGTTCCGTTGCTACGTCGAAGGCTGGTACGCCGGGACGTTCCAGGATGTGATTTATCATGAGGGCGGCTCGCCGGATATTCGCCGCATGATCAGTTCGATTCTGGCCGGGTATGCCTGGGACGAGCGCAATCCGTTCGTCGCCGAACCCAAGCGCCGGCTGCGGATGCTCTCGGAGCTCTGTGCAAAGGACGCCACATGAGCTACTTGATCGACACCTACGTCGAAGAAACCCGCTTTGGTTTCTGGTTCCTGCGCAGCCACACCTGGCAACACCATGTTCTGCGGGTGGCAATCAGCGATTTGCGCAGTCTGTTCAGCGAAACACCGCCGAGCAATCCGGTGCTGCTGGATGCCGGTTGCGGTCAGGGCAAGTCGTTCCAGTACCTGCGCCAGACCTTTGCGCCCCAGCGCCTGATCGGTCTGGACGCCGACCCTCACAGCCTGAAGCTGGCCGGCGAAGAAGCCGTCCGTCAGGGCATGGAGGTGGAGTTGACCGGCAGCGACTGCGCGAGCATCAACGTCCCGGACGCCAGCGTCGACCTGCTGTTCTGTCACCAGACCTTCCATCATCTGGTGCAGCAGGAACAGGCACTGGCCGAGTTCTACCGCGTGCTCAAGCCCGGTGGCTATCTGCTGTTCGCCGAATCCACCGAGGCTTACATTGATACCTGGGTGATCCGCTGGTTGTTCCGCCATCCGATGCACGTACAGAAGAGCGCCGCCGGGTACCTGGACATGATTCGCCAGCAGGGTTTCGAACTCGGCCCGCAAAACGTGTCTTATCCATACTTGTGGTGGAGCCGCGCCAAGGATTTCGGCCTGTTTGAACGCTTGGGTCTGCGCCGGCCGAAGCCCTTTGGCCAACGGGAAGAAACCCTGGTCAATGTGGTCGCGCGCAAACCCCTTGATAGGTGTGCCTGATGATCCGTTTTCTGCTTTTGGGTTGCGTCCTGTTGCTGAGCGCCTGCGCCAGCCGGGCGCCGCTGCCCGAGCAAACCCCGAACCTGTCGTTGCCGCTGCAATTGCACATCCAGCGCCTGATGGCCGACCAACGGCAGGACTGGGTGCTGGTGATCCAGCGTGAAGGCCCTGGCATTCGCTGGTCGATGATGGACTTGCTGGGCATTCCCCAGGCACGCCAGAAACTGGTCGATGGCGAGTGGCAGGCTGACGGTCTGCTGCCGCCCAACCCGGAAGCGCGAGAGTTGTTCGCCGCGCTGCTGTTTGCGCTGACCCCCAAAGATGAACTGTCGGGCAACTACCCCGCCGCGTGGCAGCATGGTTCGCAACGGTCCTTGCCAGCGCACTGGGAAGTCCGCTACTCACAACCCATGAGCTTTGAATTGAACCTGCCCAAAGGCCCGAAATATCAAGTCACGCCGCTCAGTGGGGACACGCCATGACGGCCTACCTGAATGCCCTCGGGGTGATCTGCGCCCTGGGCCGTGACAAGTCCGAAGTCGCCCGCAACCTGTTTGCCGGCGACTGTTCGGGCATGCGCAATGAGGCCGGCTGGGTGGCGGAACGGTCATTGCCCGTGGCAGCAGTTCAAGACGAACTGGCGCCGATCCCGGCTGAGCTTGCGCCGCAAGACACCCGCAATAATCAATTGCTGCTGGAAGCCGCGCTGCAAATTCGCGAAGACATCGACCAGGCGATCCAGACCTACGGCCGCGACCGCATCGGTATCGTTCTGGGCACCAGCACCTCGGGCATCGACGAAGCCAGTCGCGGCCTGGCCCATTACATCCGCGAGCATCAGTTCCCGGCCGATTACGACTATCAGCAACAGGAACTCGGCGCTCCGGCGAACTTCCTCGCCGACTGGCTGCAACTGAGCGGCCCGGCGTATGTGATTTCCACGGCCTGCACCTCCAGCGCCCGGGCGTTGATGAGTGCTCAGCGACTGCTGGACTTGGGCATTTGCGACGCGGTGCTGTGCGGCGGTGTCGACAGCCTGTGCAAGCTGACCCTCAATGGGTTCTCAGCGCTGGAAGCGGTGTCCGGGCAACGCTGCAACCCGTTTTCGGTGAACCGTAACGGCATCAACATAGGCGAAGCGGCGGTGCTGTTTTTGATGAGCAAAAATGTCGGCGACAGCCAGCCAATTGCCCTGCTCGGCAGTGGCGCCAGCTCCGATGCACATCACATTTCTGCGCCGGAACCGACCGGCCGTGGCGCCCTGCAAGCGATGCGCAAAGCCTTGAGCCGAGCACAACTGCAACCGCAGCAGATCGATTACCTGAACCTGCACGGCACCGCCACCCAACACAACGACGCCATGGAAAGCCTGGCGGTGGCGACGTTGTTCCCGGCGGGTGTGCCGTGTTCGTCGACCAAACCCATGACCGGCCACACCCTCGGGGCGGCCGGCGCTCTGGAAGCGGCGTTCTGCTGGTTGAGCCTGAGTGCAGGCAACCGCGAGCACGCCTTGGCGCCCCATGTCTGGGACAGCCAACCGGACCCCGATTTGCCAGCCCTGAAATGGGTGACCCCGGCCGATCGCCTGACGTCCATTGCACCTCGCTATCTGATGAGCAATTCCTTTGCCTTCGGTGGTAACAACGTCAGCCTGATTATCGGAGACGCCCCATGATTGACTGGCCGATCGCCGAACTGCTGCCGCACGCTGGCGACATGATCTTCATCGAGCAGATCCTGTCGTTCGATGACGAGCAGATTTACACCCGCCTCACGGTCAGACCCGATGGCCTGTTCAACCGCCCGGACGGCAGCCTGCCGGCCTGGGTCGGCATCGAACTGATGGCCCAGAGCGTCGCCGCCTACGCCGGTTGCCATGCGCGCCAGCGTGGCGATGCGGTAGAGCTGGGGTTTCTGCTCGGCACCCGCAAATTCGAATGCAACGTCGAGCACTTCCCCGCTGGCACCGAGCTGACCATCCACGGCATCCGCTCGCTGGAAGACGACAACGGCATGGGCGTGTTCGAATGCCACATCACCGCCCCTGGCATTCACGCCACCGCTCGTCTGAACGTGTTCCGTCCGCCTCAGGCCGCTCAATACCTTCATGAAACCCAAGGAACCCAGCCATGACTGAATCCGTACTGATCACCGGTTCCAGCCGTGGCATCGGCCGCGCTATCGCTTTGCGTCTGGCCCAGGCCGGGCATGACATCGTGCTGCATTGCCGCAGCGGCCTGACGGACGCTGAAGCCGTGAAGGCCGAAATCGAAGCCTTGGGGCGCAACGTGCGCATTCTGCAATTCGACGTGTCCGATCGCGCCAATTGCAGAGCCATTCTCGAAGCCGATGTGGAAACCCACGGCGCCTACTACGGCGTGGTGCTGAACGCCGGCCTGACACGCGACGGTGCTTTTCCGGCCTTGAGCGAGGATGATTGGGATGTGGTGATGCGCACCAACCTCGACGGTTTCTACAACGTGCTGCACCCGGTGATGATGCCGATGATTCGTCGTCGCGCGGCCGGACGGATTGTTTGCATCACCTCGGTGTCCGGGTTGATCGGCAACCGTGGCCAGGTCAACTACAGCGCTTCCAAGGCCGGGTTGATCGGCGCGGCGAAGGCGTTGGCGATCGAGTTGGGCAAGCGCAAAATTACTGTTAACTGTGTCGCACCCGGCTTGATCGACACCGCGATGCTCGATGAAAACGTGCCGGTGGAAGAAATGATGAAAATGATTCCCGCACAACGCATGGGCACCCCGGAAGAGGTGGCCAGCGCGGTGAATTTCCTGATGTCCGCGGAAGCGTCGTACATCACCCGGCAGGTTCTGGCCGTTAACGGAGGCCTGTGCTGATGAAGCGCGTCGTCGTCACCGGCATGGCCGGCATCACCTCACTCGGTAGCGATTGGGACACCATCGCCGCTAACTTCGCGGCCAACCGCAGCGGTATCCGCCGGATGGACGAGTGGGATCGTTTCACCGAACTCAACACGCGCCTGGCGGGGCCGATCGACGACTTCAAGGTCCCGAGCCACTGGACCCGCAAACAATTGCGCAGCATGGGCCGGGTCTCGCGCCTGGCGGTCGGCGCGGCAGAACAGGCATTGGCCGATGCCGGGCTGTTGGGTGACCCGTCGATCAAGGACGGGCGCATGGGCGTTTCCTGCGGCTCATCCACCGGTAGCACCGACGAGATCAAGGCGTTCGGCAACATGCTGCTCAACTCGGTGGCCGAGGGCCTGAACGCCAACTCTTATGTGCGCATGATGCCGCACACCACAGCGGCGAATATCAGCATCTTCTTCGGCCTCACCGGTCGGCTGATCCCGACCTCCAGCGCTTGCACCAGCGGCAGCCAGGGCATCGGTTATGCCTACGAGTCGGTCAAGTTTGGTCGCCTGCCATTGATGCTCGCCGGCGGCGCTGAAGAGCTGTGCCCGACCGAAGCGATGGTCTTCGATGCGCTCTACGCCACCAGCCTGAAAAACGATGCGCCGCAGACGTCCCCACGCCCCTACGACAGCGGCCGCGATGGCCTGGTGATCGGTGAAGGCAGCGGCATGCTGGTGCTCGAAGAACTCGAACACGCATTGGCTCGCGGTGCGCACATCCACGCCGAACTCGTCGGTTTCGGCAGCAACGCCGACGGCCAGCACGCCACCCGCCCAGAGCAGGTCACCATGCGCCGAGCCATGGAGCTGGCCCTGGAAGACGCAGGGCTGCAACCTTCAGACATCGGCTACGTGAATGGTCACGGCACCGCGACTGAACAGGGCGACATTGCCGAAACACTGGCAACGAGCGCGTTGTTCGGTGAGCACATGCCGATCAGCTCGCAGAAGAGCTTCCTCGGTCACACCCTTGGAGCCTGCGGTGCGCTGGAATCCTGGTTCAGCATCGAAATGATGAACCGCGACCTGTACATCCACACCCTCAACCTCGACGACGTCGACCCTCACTGCGGCAAACTCGATTACCTGCGCGGCGAGTTCCGGCAGATGAGCAACCAATACGTGATGAACAACAACTTTGCGTTTGGTGGGGTTAATACTTCGCTGATCTTTCGGCGTTGGTCGTAACTGGGAAGTAGGTGATTGATCCTTCCCACGCAGGAGCGGGGGAAGGATCAGTCAATCCCATCTACACTCGCTGAATCAGACCGCATGCACCCAGCCTGCTCGAACCGAAAACGCTGATACGTCGCATGACTCGCGGTTCTCTTTCACGTCAAGGAGATGACCATGCAAGTGAAAGCCCTGATCGCCGCGTTACTGTTCGGCCTGCTGCCCAGTGCCAGCCAGGCGACCAATCTGATGTACTTGCCTTTTGAGACAGTCCTGTCCAATGCGATCCGCGCCGGGCGGCTCGATGGCAGCGTGAGGTTCTACCTGGCCGGCAACGGACCGACGGAGCACCTTCAAGTGTTGCGCACGAATGTCGTCAGCGACTGGCCCACCAATGCCTCCAACAAGAGCGATTTCGATGCCTGTGAGTGGGCAGTGCAATCGACGTTGATCGAGTTGCAAGCAGAAGCAAAGCGGGTCGGGGCGAATGCGGTGACCAACATCGTGAGTTATTACGATCAGCATGTGCGCAAGGACCTGAACACCTATGAGTGCCGGGCCGGAGTGTTTGTGGCGCGAGTAGCGTTGCGCGGGGATTTGGTACGGATGCAGTGAACGGGACCACCCCCGCGATTTACGCAGGGGGCGCCCAGTCGCTTACTGAGCTTGAATCAATTTGCTTTCAGCGACGCCAGCGCGACCTGTCTTGTCGTCGACGACTTGCAGGTTGTTGCGCGCCTTGATGAAGCCCACTTTCACTTCCTGCCAGACAAAGTAGTTCTTGCCGGCTTCTGCGGTGAGTTTCAGTTCAGAATCGTTTTCCGCCGAAGACACCAGGGTCTGTTGACCGGCCGGGACGGATAACATCAGGTAAGACTTGGCGACGGTTTGCCCTACCGGCTTGCCATTGAGTGCCACCGGCATTTTCACGCCTGCACCCATACTCTCGTTGCGATAAACGTAGATGTTGGCTTTGTCCGGGGTGACCTGGAACGTTTTCGCTTGAGCGTCCTGGGTTTCATCAGCCATTTTTACCGAAGCACAACCACCGGTCAGAGCGGTCAATGCCAGCAAAGCGGTGAAGGTTATCTGCTTGAACATCCTGTATCTCCATTGTTTTGATGAGTCCAACGATGGTTATCGGCCGTACCCAACAAAACTTTGAAGCTCTATGGCGTCAGCCATTCAATCAACGTAACCGCCCCGCTGGTCTTCCTGCGCGGGTCATCAATCGAGTCATTCAACGATTTCCGTAACGTCAGAAACGACAAAGGGCGCCTTTCGGCGCCCCTTCACAAACAGGTCGGCTTGTCATCGCCGCCCCTCATCCAGCGCCACCTGAATCACGCCGCGAGCACGTGCAATAGTCCCGAGAGCCTTCGCGATGAATGCTGGATCATCTCCTGCTTCTTCCATACAAGCGTCAAGATAATTGGCCATGTCCTCCTCAGTCTTGAGGTACTCGGCAGAGTCCCAGCAAGTGAATTGTTCGGTCATGGGTCTACTCCTGCCAGGATTTTTGATCGTTCAGGATGGATCGAGGTTATCCAGCACACGATTCACCGCCAATTCTCCCAGCATGATCGACTGTTGAATCCCCAGCAGTGTGTTGCTTTGCGATCCTTCCAGATACCTCGCGAAATCGCTCGCCATGACGTTCGCTGATGCCAGGGATTCACAGGCGTATTCCAGCAGGGTGTGGTTGTCGATATCGGGGGCGATGAGGAAGATTTTGCTTGGTTGGCGTGGGGCGTCCAGATCGGTGCCCGGTGGGTTTGCTGTTGTATTAGTCATAATTCGGTCCAAAAGTGGAGCCGTCACCGAGTCGCTACTACACAAAAGGGTGGCAGCTGTGCGCAGGTTAGTAGACCGGGGACACGAGAAACCGGCGCGCCCGAAGGCGCCCTGCGCACTGCTGCCATCAAGTGCAGGTTGAAATACCTGACTGTCAGGAGCACAAAAGCGCCTCGTTAATCCACGGGCTACTAAACCCGATCACTGGAAATCAGTGATGCGAACGAAGTTACCGATGGCCCCCAAAGCGCACAAGCCGGCGGATTCTGGAGTAGTTGTAGGCAATGCCGCAAGGCGCTGTAGCCTGTTCAAGGCAGTTCGGAAATGTCCTACGCCCTTCAGCGAAGCGTCCGCTTTGGCATAGGCAACTGCACCTTTTTTGGTGAACTTGCGGACGCTTTCGCGAGCAGGCTCGCTCCCACAGGGATTTGCGGTGTGAACCGATTTGTGTTCCACCACCCATCCACTGTGGGAACGAGCCTGCTCGCGAATGACTGCGAATCAGTCACGTCTTCAACGGCTCGACCTTACGCGTCAACAACTCCACAAACGCCTTGGCCATCGGCGACTTCTGATCCTTGCGCTGCACCAGCCACACCGCCGATACAGCCTCAGGATCGAGCAGCGGCCGATAGACCACCCCTTCGATCCGCATCCGCTGATAAGACGCCGGCAGCACGGATACACCCAACCCCGCCGCCACCAGACCGATAATCGTCATCGCCTCGCCTGCCTCTTGCGCAAAGTGCGGACTGAAACCGGCATCCCGCGCCAGGCTGAGCAATTGTGCGTACAGACCACTGCCATAACTGCGTGGGAAAAATACGAAGGGCTCGAGGGCCAGCGCTGACAGAAACAAACCTTCCTCACTATCGGTCACTAAAGGATGCTTTGAACTGAGCACCGCCACCAGCGGCTCACGCATCAACTCCACCACGCTGAGCGAGTCCGGCAACCCAAGCGGCCGCATGATCCCGACTTCAATCGACTCATCCACCAACGCATCGGCAACCTGGGTGCTGCTCATCTCCCGCAGGTTCAGGTGCACCGCCGGAAATCGCTGGCGAAACGAAAAAATCGCCTGGGGAATGGTCGAGTTGAACGGTGCTGACGAGGTGAAGCCAATCTTCAGTTCACCCAGCTCACCCAACTGCGCCCGCCGTGCAACATCCGCCGCCTTGTCGACCTGCGCCAGCACCAGCCGCGCCTCTTCCAGAAACAGCCGGCCGGCTTCACTGAGCTCGACCCGACGATTGGTGCGCTCGAACAATCGCGCGCCCACCTCCTGCTCCAGCGCCTGAATCTGCTGACTCAGCGGCGGTTGCGAGATGCCCAGCACCTGGGCGGCACGGCCGAAGTGCAGTTCTTCGGCAACAGCAATGAAGTAGCGCAGGTGACGCAATTCCATGAAAACTCCATTAGGTCGTTAAACCTATCAAACAGGTCGAACAATATATTGGATTGAATCATTAGGCAGCTATATGCTTTTTTCATTGCCTGACCGGCTGCGTCCTCCGAGGTCCGAAGTGAAAACTGCTGTCGCTCCACTTGCCCATGAAGTTCCGCCCGCCGCACTGGACGATGCACTCTCTGAACTGAAAGAGATCTACATCGAAAAAGGCACGCCGATGTTCATGCGCACGGTGTTGGCTCTGTTCTGCGGCGGCTTCGCGACCTTCGCTCTGCTTTATTGCGTGCAGCCGATGATGCCGCTGCTGTCCCATGAGTACTCCATCAATGCGGCTCAGAGCAGCCTGATCCTGTCGGTCGCCACCGGCATGCTTGCCATTGGTCTGCTGATCACCGGCCCGATCTCTGATCGCATCGGGCGTAAACCGGTGATGGTCGCCGCGCTGTTCGCCGCCGCGCTCTGCACAATCGCCAGTTCAATGATGCCGAGCTGGCACGGCGTGTTGGTGATGCGCGCGCTGATAGGGTTGTCGTTGAGCGGTCTGGCAGCGGTCGCCATGACTTACTTGAGTGAAGAGATCCACCCGCAGCACATCGGCCTGGCCATGGGTTTGTACATCGCCGGCAACGCGATTGGCGGGATGTGCGGACGTTTGATCACCGGCGTGTTGATCGATTTCGTCAGTTGGCACACGGCGATGCTGGTGATCGGCGGCCTGGCCATGATCGCGGCGGCGGTGTTCTGGAAAATCCTTCCCGAGTCGCGCAACTTCCGCGCCCGCTCATTGCACCCGCGCAGCTTGATTGACGGCTTCACCATGCACTTTCGCGACGCCGGCCTGCCACTGCTGTTCCTTGAAGCCTTCGTGCTGATGGGCGCGTTCGTCACCCTCTTCAACTACATCGGCTATCGCCTGCTGGCCGAGCCGTACCACATGGATCAGGCTTTCGTCGGGCTGCTCTCGGTGGTGTATCTGTCGGGTATCTACAGTTCAGCGAAAATCGGCGCCCTGGCCGACCAACTCGGCCGTCGCAAAGTGCTGTGGGCAACCATCGTGCTGATGATCGCCGGCCTCGCCCTGACCATGTTTACGCCGCTGCCGGTGGTGATCATCGGCATGTTGATCTTTACCTTCGGTTTCTTCGGCGCCCATTCGGTGGCCAGCAGCTGGATCGGCCGCCGGGCGATCAAAGCCAAGGGGCAGGCGTCTTCGCTTTATCTGTTCAGCTATTACGCAGGGTCTAGCATCGCCGGGACGGCGGGCGGGGTTTTCTGGCACATGGGTGGATGGAACGGGATCGGGTTGTTCATTGGCGGGTTGCTGGTGATTGCGCTGCTGGTGGCGTTGAAACTGGCGAAGTTGCCAACCCTGCCTGGCAATCAACCCGCCTGAGCTAGAACGTCATGCGCTTAAGGATCCTGCGCCCGCACATCTCGTGTTTGATGACGGCCGAGATGTGCAACGCCACCAATATCAACAACACCACACAGGACCAAACATGGACAATAAAAAACCTGTCGATCCAAGTTGGGTCTTCCAAGGGCTGGGGAACTAAAAGCAGGTTGAACACATTAATTGCGCGATCCATCATTAAAATCCCGGCAACAAGAACAACACTCGTTATCAGATAAATAAACTTGTGCATCAGACACGCCACCTGATCCATCAGTGTTTTGTTCGTAGCGTCCCCTGCACACGAATGAATAACAACCAGATAAACCCTCACAACAAAAACTGGAATAAATAAAGCGGTCACCGAAACATTGACAAACCCTACCCAGCCCTTTGTTTGCGGCAAAACGTCAACGACCGACACATAGAATCCGGACAACAACGCCCATAAAATCACTCCCGCCGAAAGCCAGTGCAACAGCACCTGCCCTGGCGAATAACCTACTCTTCTCATCACACTCACCAAAGTTAAATTAGTGGCGCGATTACAATTAGATATCGACAGACCGTCAAGGCAACCAAACATGACAAAATATGGCATTAAGTAAGAAATTGAGAATAACGGCTCGCAAAAGCTATCCACACTAAACAAATAACAAACCACTACAAAGATCAAGTCGACATTCAGGACAATAAAGAAATAATTAGAAGAACTCTAATTACTTATTGCCACCCGGTTTTATCGCCCCGGGCAGCAATCGAGAGAGGGTCTTACTCGTGATATTGCGCCGACAGTTCATGCACCGCGCGCAGGAAGGCGCCGGCGTGTTCCGGGTCGACTTCAGGCGTGATGCCATGGCCGAGGTTGAACACGTGGCCGCTGCCTTTGCCGTAGCTGGCGAGGATGCGGCCGACTTCGGTGCGAATGGCTTCTGGCTTGGCGTACAGCACGGTTGGGTCCATGTTGCCTTGCAGGGCGACTTTGCTGCCGACGCGATCACGGGCGCTGCCGATGTCGCAGGTCCAGTCCAGGCCCAGGGCATCGGCGCCAGCGTCGGCGATGCTTTCCAGCCACAGACCCCCGCCCTTGGTGAACAGAATGACCGGCACCTTGCGGCCTTCGTGTTCACGGATCAGGCCGCTGACGATTTTGCGCATGTAGGCCAGGGAGAATTCCTGGTACGCCGCCGCCGAAAGGCTGCCGCCCCAGCTGTCGAAGATCTGCACCGCTTGCGCGCCGGCCATGATCTGGCCGTTGAGGTAGCTGGTGACCGTCTGCGCGAGCTTGTCCAGCAGCAGGTGCAAGGCTTGCGGGTTGTCGTAGAGCATGGTTTTGGTCTTGCGGTAGTCTTTCGACGAGCCGCCTTCAACCATGTAGGTGGCCAGGGTCCATGGGCTGCCGGCGAAGCCGATCAGTGGCACGCGGCCGTTCAGTTCGCGACGGATGGTGCTGACCGCGTCCATGACGTAGCCGAGGTCTTTGTGCGGATCAGGAATCGGCAGGGCTTCGATGTCAGCCATCGTGCTGATGACTTTCTTGAAGCGCGGACCTTCACCGGTTTCGAAGTACAGGCCTTGGCCCATGGCATCGGGGATGGTCAGGATGTCGGAGAACAGGATCGCCGCGTCCAGTTGTGGGTAGCGGTCGAGCGGCTGCATCGTGACTTCGCAAGCGAACTCCGGGTTCATGCACAGGCTCATGAAGTCGCCGGCATTGGCACGGCTGGCGCGGTATTCCGGCAGGTAGCGACCGGCCTGACGCATCATCCAGACAGGCGTGACGTCTACGGGTTGCTTGAGCAGGGCGCGAAGGAAACGGTCGTTCTTCAGGGCAGTCATGTCGGCATCCGGAAAAAAAGTGCGGGCATTTTCTCAGAGCGCGACGCAAAAGGCACGGTTGCAGGTCAGCCTTTTGTCTATCGGGTCAATTTGTCGCGGTGGAACACAGCTTTCGCAACACCACAAAACACTGTGGGAGCTGGCCTGCCGGCGATGCAGACACCTCGGTTTGTCAGGTACACCGAGGTGATGCTATCGCTGGCAGGCCAGCTCCCACAGGTATTGCATTGCAGTCAGTTGAACGCGGGTTAGACGCCCAGGTAATCCAGGATCCCTTCGGCGGCATTGCGGCCTTCGAAGATCGCCGTCACCACCAGGTCAGAACCGCGAACCATGTCGCCACCGGCGAAGATTTTCGGGTTGCTGGTCTGGTGCTTGTACTGACCTTGCTCCGGGGCCACAACGCGGCCCTGGCTGTCGGTCTGGATGCTGTGCTGTTCGAACCACGACGCCGGGCTCGGACGGAAACCGAACGCGATGACCACGGCATCAGCCGGGATGATCTCTTCGGAACCCGGAATCGGCTCGGGGCTGCGACGGCCACGGGCGTCCGGTTCGCCGAGACGGGTCTCGACCACCTTCACGCCTTCGACACGGTCTTCACCGACGATCGCGATTGGCTGGCGGTTGTAGAGGAATTTCACGCCTTCTTCCTTGGCGTTCTTTACCTCTTTGCGCGAACCCGGCATGTTCGCTTCGTCACGACGATAAGCACAGGTCACCGACTTGGCGCCCTGGCGAATCGACGTACGGTTGCAGTCCATTGCCGTGTCGCCGCCACCGAGCACCACCACCTTCTTGCCTTTCATGTCGACGAAATCTTCCGGCGACTTTTCAAAGCCCAGGTTGCGGTTGACGTTAGCGATCAGGAAGTCGAGCGCGTCATGCACGCCCGGCAAATCTTCACCGGCAAAGCCGCCCTTCATGTAGGTGTAGGTGCCCATGCCCATGAACACGGCATCGTATTCTTCGAGCAGTTGCTCGACGGTCACGTCCTTGCCCACTTCGGTGTTCAGACGGAACTCGATGCCCATGCCGGTGAAGACTTCGCGGCGATTGCTCAGCACGGTCTTTTCCAGCTTGAACTCCGGGATACCGAAAGTCAGCAGACCGCCGATTTCCGGGTTCTTGTCGAACACCACCGGGGTCACGCCGCCGCGTACCAGCACGTCGGCACAGCCCAGGCCTGCCGGGCCTGCGCCGATTACCGCAACACGCTTGCCGGTCGGTATGACCTTGGACATGTCCGGGCGCCAGCCCATGGCGAACGCGGTGTCGGTGATGTACTTCTCGACCGAACCGATGGTCACCGCACCGAAGCCGTCGTTGAGGGTGCAGGCACCCTCGCACAGACGATCCTGCGGGCACACCCGGCCGCACACTTCCGGCAGGGTGTTGGTCTGGTGCGACAGCTCGGCGGCCTGGAGGATGTTGCCCTCGGCCACCAGCTTCAGCCAGTTCGGAATGAAGTTGTGCACCGGGCACTTCCATTCGCAATACGGGTTACCGCAACCCAGGCAGCGGTGGGCCTGATCGGCCGAGTGCTGGGGTTTGAAGGGTTCGTAGATCTCCACGAACTCTTTCTTGCGTTGACGCAACAGTTTCTTCTTCGGATCCTTGCGCCCGACATCGATGAACTGGAAGTCGTTATTCAGACGTTCAGCCATTGTTAAAACCTCATCAAACTCTTCAGGCGCATATCACTGCGGGTTGGCACGGGTGCTGGAAAGCAACGATTTCAGGTTGGCAGCCTTGGGCTTGACCAGCCAGAAACGACGCAGATAGTCATCGAGGTTTTCAGCGAGGTTACGACCCCACTCGCTGTCGGTTTCCTCGACGTATTCGTTCAGCACGCGTTGCAGGTGGCTGCGATAGGCTTCCATCGCCTCACCGCTGATCCGCTGGATTTCCACCAGTTCGTGGTTGACCCGGTCAACGAAGGTGTTGTCCTGGTCGAGCACGTAGGCGAAACCGCCGGTCATGCCTGAGCCGAAGTTGTAACCAGTCTTGCCCAATACGCAGACAAAACCACCGGTCATGTACTCGCAGCAGTGATCGCCAGTGCCTTCCACCACGGTGTGAGCACCGGAGTTACGCACCGCAAAACGCTCGCCCGCGGTACCGGCGGCGAACAACTTGCCGCCAGTGGCGCCGTACAGGCAGGTGTTGCCGATAATGGCACTGTCCTGAGTCTTGTAGACGCTGCCCTTCGGCGGAACGATGACCAGTTTGCCGCCGGTCATGCCTTTGCCGACGTAGTCGTTGGCGTCGCCTTCCAGGTACATGTTCAGGCCGCCAGCGTTCCACACACCGAAGCTCTGACCGGCCGTTCCTTTGAAGCGGAAGGTGATCGGCGCATTCGCCATGCCTTGGTTGCCGTGTTTGCGAGCGATTTCACCGGAGATCCGCGCGCCGATCGAACGGTCGCAGTTGCAGATATCCAGCGCGAAATCGGCGCCGCTCATGTCGTTGATGGCTGAGGTGGCCAGGTCGACCATTTTCTCGGCCAGCAAGCCTTTGTCGAACGGTGGGTTGCGGTCGACCTGGCAGAACTGAGGCTTGTCTGCCGGGATGTGATCGCTGCCCAGCAATGGCGTCAGGTCCAGGTGTTGCTGCTTGGCGGTCTGCCCTTCGAGGATGTCCAGCAGATCGGTACGGCCGATCAGCTCTTCGAGGGAGCGCACGCCCAGCTTGGCCAGCCACTCACGGGTTTCTTCGGCGACGTAGGTGAAGAAATTCACCACCATGTCGACGGTCCCGATGTAGTGATCCTTGCGCAGCTTCTCGTTCTGAGTCGCGACGCCGGTGGCGCAGTTGTTCAGGTGGCAGATACGCAGGTATTTGCAACCCAGGGCGATCATTGGCGCGGTGCCGAAGCCGAAGCTTTCAGCGCCGAGGATCGCTGCCTTGATCACGTCGAGGCCGGTTTTCAGGCCGCCGTCGGTCTGTACCCGCACTTTGCCGCGCAGGTCGTTGCCGCGCAGGGTCTGGTGGGTTTCGGCCAGGCCGAGTTCCCACGGAGCGCCCGCATATTTGATCGAGGTCAGCGGCGATGCACCGGTGCCGCCATCGTAGCCAGAGATGGTGATCAAGTCCGCGTAGGCCTTGGCCACACCGGCGGCGATGGTGCCGACGCCCGCTTCTGCCACCAGCTTCACCGAGACCAGGGCCTTCGGGTTGACTTGTTTCAGGTCGAAAATCAGCTGCGACAAGTCTTCGATCGAATAGATGTCATGGTGCGGCGGAGGCGAGATCAGGGTCACGCCCGGCACTGCGTAACGCAGCTTGGCGATCAGACCGTTGACCTTGCCACCTGGCAGCTGACCACCTTCGCCGGGCTTGGCGCCCTGAGCGACTTTGATCTGCAGCACTTCAGCGTTGACCAGGTATTCCGGGGTCACACCGAAACGGCCAGTCGCCACTTGCTTGATTTTCGAGCTCTTGATGGTGCCATAGCGCGCCGGGTCTTCGCCGCCTTCGCCGGAGTTGGAACGCGCACCGAGGCGGTTCATGGCTTCGGCCAGGGCTTCGTGAGCTTCCGGCGACAAGGCGCCGAGGGAGATGCCCGCGGAGTCGAAGCGCTTGAGCACCGATTCCAGCGGTTCGATCTCGCTGATGTCCAGCGGCGTGTCCAGGGTCTTGACCTTGAACATGTCGCGGATCATCGACACCGGACGGTTGTCCACCAGCGCCGTGTATTCCTTGAACTTGCTGTAGTCGCCCTGCTGCACAGCGGCTTGCAGGGTGTTGACCACGTCCGGGTTGTACGCGTGATATTCGCCACCGTGGACGAACTTCAGCAAACCGCCCTGCTGGATTGGCTTGCGCGGACTCCAGGCTTCGACGGACAGGGCTTTCTGCTCGGCTTCGATGTCGACGAAACGCGCACCTTTGATGCGGCTCGGAACGCCACGGAAGCTCAGGTCGCAGACTTCTTCAGACAGGCCGATGGCCTCAAACAACTGCGCACCGCGGTACGACGTGATGGTCGAGATACCCATCTTCGACAGGATCTTCAGCAGACCTTTAGTGATGCCTTTGCGGTAGTTCTTGAACACCTCATAGAGGTCGCCCAGTACTTCACCGGTACGGATCAGGTCGCCCAGTACTTCGTAGGCCAGGAACGGATAAACGGCGGAGGCGCCGAAACCGATCAACACGGCGAAGTGATGCGGGTCGCGAGCAGTCGCGGTTTCCACCAGGATGTTGGAGTCGCAACGCAGGCCTTTTTCGGTCAGGCGGTGGTGCACCGCGCCGGTGGCCAGGGAAGCGTGGATCGGCAACTTGCCCGGGGCAATGTGACGGTCACTCAGCACGACCTGGGTACGGCCGGAGCGCACAGCTTCTTCAGCCTGATCGGCGACGTTGCGGATGGCCGCTTCGAGGCCGACGCTTTCGTCGTAGTTGAGGTCGATGATCGCGCGCTCGAAGCCCGGACGATCGAGGTTCATCAGCGAACGCCACTTGGCCGGGGAAATGACCGGCGAGCTGAGGATCACGCGCGAGGCGTGTTCCGGCGACTCCTGGAAGATGTTGCGCTCGGCACCGAGGCAGATCTCCAGAGACATGACGATGGCTTCGCGCAGCGGGTCGATCGGCGGGTTGGTGACCTGCGCGAACTGCTGGCGGAAATAGTCGTACGGCGTGCGCACGCGCTGGGACAGCACGGCCATCGGCGTATCGTCGCCCATCGAGCCGACAGCTTCGTAGCCTTGCTCGCCGAGCGGGCGCAGCACCTGGTCACGTTCTTCGAAAGTGACCTGGTACATCTTCATGTATTGCTTGAGCTGGTCGACGTCGTAGAACGCCGAACCGTGGTCGTTGTCTTCCATGGTCGCCTGAATGCGCAGGGCATTCTTGCGCAGCCATTGCTTGTACGGATGACGGGACTTCAAGCGGTTGTCGATCGCATCGGTGTCGAGGATCTGGCCGGTTTCGGTGTCCACGGCAAAGATCTGACCCGGGCCAACGCGGCCCTTGGCGATCACGTCTTCAGGCTGGTAGTTCCAGACACCGATTTCCGAGGCCAGGGTAATAAAGCCGTTTGTGGTGGTGACCCAACGCGCCGGACGCAGACCGTTTCGGTCGAGCAGGCACACCGCGTAACGACCGTCGGTCATTACCACGCCGGCCGGGCCGTCCCACGGTTCCATGTGCATCGAGTTGTATTCGTAGAACGCACGCAGGTCCGGGTCCATGGTTTCGACGTTCTGCCACGCAGGCGGAATGATCATCCGCACGCCGCGGAACAGGTCGATACCACCGGTGACCATCAGCTCGAGCATGTTGTCCATGCTGGAGGAGTCGGAACCCACGCGGTTGACCAGCGGGCCGAGCTCTTCCAGATCCATCAGATCGTTGGTGAACTTGGTGCGACGGGCCACGGCCCAGTTGCGGTTGCCGGTGATGGTGTTGATCTCGCCGTTGTGGGCGAGAAAACGGAATGGCTGAGCCAGCGGCCATTTCGGCAGGGTGTTGGTCGAGAAGCGCTGGTGGAACACGCAAATCGAGGTTTGCAGGCGCTGGTCGCTGAGGTCTGGATAGAAGGCGGTGAGATCCGCCGGCATCATCAGGCCTTTATAAATGATGGTCTTGTGCGAAAAGCTGCAGACGTAGTGATCGGCGTCGGCGGCGTTGGCCACGGACGAGCGACGACGGGACGTGAACAGCTTGACGGCCATGTCCTGATCGCTCAGGCCTTCACCGCCGATAAACACTTGTTCGATCTGCGGCAGGCGCTCAAGGGCCAGGCGGCCGAGGACGCTGGTGTCGATCGGCACTTTGCGCCAGCCGACGAGGGTCAGGCCGGCCGCCAGGATCTCGCGGTTCATGTTCTCGCGAGCGGCTTCGGCTTTCACCGGGTCCTGGTTGAAGAAGACCATGCCCACGGCATATTGCTTGGGCAGTTCGACGCCGAAGGTTTCCTGGGCGATGGCTCGCAGGAACACGTCCGGCTTTTGAATCAGCAGACCGCAACCGTCACCGGTCTTGCCGTCGGCATTAATCCCACCGCGGTGGGTCATGCAGGTCAGGGCCTCGATGGCCGTTTGCAAAAGGGTATGACTGGGCTCGCCCTGCATATGGGCTATCAGGCCGAAACCGCAGTTATCCTTGAATTCATCTGGTTGGTACAGACCTGCTTTCATAGACACTTTCTCACCAGGCTGCCTCTTGTCGAGGCAAATTTCTTTTCAATTCAACCACTTACCATCCGCGCCGAACGTACGCCAGCTTTGCGGGGGCAAAAGGGAGGTCATTGTACACACCGACACAGAGGCTCACAAATTTGACGACGAACTGTCGCAAATCTATGTCGCATTTGTGAAAGGTTTAAAGCGATATGCTGTGCTAGTCAAAACTTTTTTAATTTTGACCGCAACGACTCAAAGACTACTGTGACGCAGACACCACAAGGCACGCGGTCTGTAGAGACGGCATGCGCTTGTAGAAATTTTGAGGTGCCGGGAGAGGCGGCCTGGGTAAGGCCGCCGAATCTTCAGCGAGTTGTTGCCAGTTCCTGTTGGACGCTGGCGACAGTGCGAGGCCAAGGTTTACCAGCCTGAACCTTCGCTGGCAAGGCCTTGATGGCGGTAACGGCTGCATCACGGTTGGCGAAGCTACCGTAAGTGATGACGTAAAGCGGCTTGCCGTTGAGTACTTTCTTGAAATAACGGTACTCGCCGCCCTGCTCCTTGACGAAGGATTGCGCGGCCGTTTCAGAGCTGGTGCCGAGGATCTGAACCACGTAGTTACCCGGCGCTTGCGCTGAGTACCAGGTGCCGCCGGCAGCCTTGGCCACGGTGGCTGGTTTCTCGGCAGGCTTGGCAGCAGCAGCGGCGGCTGGCTTGGCTGGCACTGGAGCCGGCTTCACGGCAGGCGCAACCGGGGCTGGCTTGGCAGTCGCGACCTGAGTCGGCGCAGGCACAGGCTTGGCGGCAGGTGTCGGTGCCGGGCCAGGCTGGATGCCCGCAGGCGGCGCGGTGGTGGTTACGGTCGGCGGCGTAGCGCTCGAACCTTCGTCCGGCACGCCGTCGTCGCCTTCGGTGATGCCGCCGGCGGCTTCAGCCAGCGGACCACGCATGACCGGCTGCGAGTTGCCGACCAGTGGCAATGGCATCGGTTGCGAGTTACCGGCGAATTCGACGGCTGGCGCGCCACCGCTGTTAGGTTGTGGCGTGCCCTGGCCGAGCGGCAGTTGCGCCTGTTCGTTGGCAGGTGCGCCAGTGGTCGGTGCTTTGCTGCGACCCGGCATCAACCAGGCGGCGGCTACCGCGACCACGACAACGGCGGAAATCGCCAATACGTGTTTCTTCGGCATGTTGAACCCCATACTTGGACGCTTCACCGCTGAGCGGCTGGCAATCATGGCTTCGATCATTGCATCGCGGGCAACCTGGTTGATGTTGCCAGGCCAACCGTCGGAGCTTTCGTGAATATCAGAGATCTGATCCGCAGTGAAAAGTTCGATTCCCCGGCCGGCGCCTTCGAGCCGCTGGTCCAGATATTCGCGGGTTTCTTCTTCGGTGTAAGGCTGCAACTCGATGACGTGGAAACGCTCTTCCTCGAGGCTCAGCGCGTCCAGTTGAGCTATCAGCGACGACTCACCGAACAGGAACACATGCGGGCGACCTTCCGGTGCACCGGCAGCCAGGGCCAGCAAGGCCTCCAGCGCGGACTCGTCGAGTTGCTCGGCGTCATCCACCAGCAAATAGACTTCCTGCCCTGTCAGTGCAAGCTGCACCACTTGAGCCAGAATCGCGCCGATCTCGGCCTGGCCGACGTTCAGCGCCTGAGCCACCTGGCGCAGCACGCCGGCCGCATCGCCGGCGCCACGGGCGGAAACCACCACGCTCTGCACCGATTGTTTATTGGTGCTGGCCACCAGGGCCTGACGCAACAGCGTCTTGCCACTGCCTTGCGGGCCGGTGACGACCAGCAGCAGCTGACTGTAGCGGGCCAGGTGATGCAGTTGCCCCAGCACCGGTTTGCGCTGGGCCGGGAAGAATTTGAAGCCAGGCACCCGTGGAGAAAAAGGGTCATGACTCAACTGGTAATGGCCGAGGAAAGCCTCGTCGGCGTGCAAACTAGTCATCGGGATCTTATTAACCTTTAAGCTGAGCCAGAGCGCGGTAATCCGCTCCCAGCGTGGCCTGTAAAACCTCTTTCGGATAATCGTCGGTCACCACCGCTTCGCCCATGTGGCGCAGCAGCACCAGGCGCAAACGACCGTCGATCACTTTCTTGTCAATTGCCATGTGTTCGAGAAAATCGGCTTCAGTCATCTCTTCAGGCGGGATGACCGGCAGGCCGGCACGCTGGAACAGACGAATACCGCGATCGCGCTCTTGCTCGCTGATCCAGCCCAGGCGTGTGGACATTTCCAAGGCCATTACGGTGCCAGCAGCGACCGCCTCACCATGTAGCCAGACACCATAGCCCATGTGAGTTTCGATGGCGTGGCCGAAGGTGTGACCCAGGTTGAGCGTGGCGCGAACACCGGTCTCCCGTTCGTCGGCACCAACCACCGCAGCCTTGGCCGCGCAAGAGCGCTCGATGGCGTAAGTCAGGGTGACCTGGTCCAGGGCGCGCAGGCGATCGACGTTGTCTTCAAGCCAGGTCAGGAACGGCTCGTCGCAGATCAGCCCGTATTTGATGACTTCAGCAAGCCCGGCGGACAGTTCGCGGGCCGGCAGGGTATTGAGGGTCGCGGTATCAATCAGTACCACATTCGGCTGATAGAAAGCGCCGACCATGTTCTTGCCCAGCGGATGGTTGATTCCGGTCTTGCCGCCCACCGAAGAGTCGACTTGCGACAGCAGCGTGGTCGGGATCTGGATGAAATCGACACCACGCTGATAGCAGGCGGCAGCAAAACCGGCCATGTCACCAATCACACCGCCACCGAGGGCGATGACCGTGGTACGGCGGTCGTGCCGTGCGGTCAGCAGACCGTCGAAAATCAGTTGCAGGGTTTCCCAGGTCTTGAACGCTTCGCCGTCCGGCAGCACCACGGAAACCACCGAGAACTGTGCGAGGCTGCGGGTCAGACGCTCGAGATAGAGCGGCGCAACGGTCTCGTTGGAGATGATCGCCACTTGCCGTCCGCGGATATGCGGGGCCAGCAACTCAGGCTGATCCAACAAACCTTCGCCAATGTGAATCGGGTAGCTGCGCTCGCCTAGATCGACCTTGAGTGTCTGCATGTGTCCCCACAGTGAAGATGGAATCAGGCGTCCTGCCTTGAGTTAACGAATGTCCACGACGTCTGCTGGTGTGACGCCGTTCGGTAGCCATCCGCCACAACCTTGAGCGGCCATGACAGGACGCCGAGGATAGCGCATTTCGCGCTGCGCTTTAACGGGGAGGTAGCTGCTGCAAGCGTTCGAGAATATCGAGCACCACCATTCGCGGCGGCCGCTCATCGGTTTCCACCACCAGATCGGCGATTTCACGATAAAGCGGATCGCGGATCGCCAGCAAATCCCGAAGGGTCTTGGCCGGATCGGCAGTACGCAACAGGGGTCGATTGCGATCGCGTGAAGTGCGACCGACCTGCTGCTCGACAGACGCATGCAGATAGACCACCCGCCCGCCGGCGTGCAGCGCCCGACGATTGGCCTCGCGCATCACCGCGCCGCCACCGGTCGCCAGCACCACGCCATCGCAGCCGCACAGCTCGGCAATCATCGCCTGCTCGCGGTCACGAAAGCCCGGTTCGCCTTCCTTATCGAAAATCCACGGGATATTGGCGCCCGTGCGCAATTCAATTTCCTTATCGGAATCTTTGAACGGCAGGCGCAGCTCTTTGGCCAGCAACCGGCCGATGGTGCTTTTTCCAGCCCCCATCGGTCCAACAAGAATCAAATTTCGCACAGAATCAACGACTCACAGCAATCGCCTGGTTATTCATGATACGCGGTGTGAGAAACACCAACAGCTCGGATTTTTTCTCCGAAACCACGTCACGCCGGAAAAGGCGGCCAAGATACGGCACATCGCCGAGAAATGGCACCTTATCTACAACCTTGCTCTGAGTATTTGAGAAAACCCCGCCAATCACGATGGTCTCGCCGTCGTTGACCAGGACCTTGGCATTGACCTCGTTTTTCTTGATCGGCGGTACGTCCTGCACCTTGTTCAGGTAGTCCGGTTCGTCCTTGGTGACCTTGACCTCCATGATGATCCGGTTGTCCGGAGTGATCTGGGGCGTCACTTCCAGAGACAGCGAAGCCTCCTTGAACGACACCGAGGTAGCACCGCTGGAGCTGGCTTCCTGGTAGGGAATCTCCGTGCCCTTGAGGATTTTCGCGGTTTCCTTGTCGGACGTGACCACCTTGGGCTGCGAGACGATTTCGCCGTTGCCGGTCTTCTCCATGGCCGTCAGCTCGAGATCCAGCAGCACATTGTCAGTGATGAAGGCGATGCCGAGCCCCGAGGTGTTGGCGGCGGTGCCCAGGTCGACGAACGGCGAGTTGGTGCTGGTGCTGCCAGGCGTACCGATGGTCGATGAAGCATTTTCCCCATTATTACTGACGCCCGAGGTGTTCCAGTTGCCCTTGTTCTGGATCGATCCTCCCCAGCGCACGCCGAGGCTTTTGTCATAGTCGACGTTGGCTTCGACGATTCGCGCCTCGATCATCACCTGACGCACCGGGATATCCAGTTGCGCGACGATACGGCGGAGCTCGTCAAGGCGATCCTGGGTCTGGTAGGCAATGATGTTGTTGGTCCGCTCATCCACCGTGATCGAGCCCCGCTCGTCGGCTTTTGCCTCGGCACTGGTCACCGACTGGAAGAGCTTGGCGATATCGGCAGCTTTGGCATAGTTGACCTGCAACAGCTCGCGACGCAGGGGCGCCAGGTCGGCGATTTGCTTCTGCGACTCAAGCTCCTGGCGCTCGCGGGCAGCGATTTCATCGGCCGGAGCCACCAGCAAAACATTACCGATCTTGCGTTTATCCAGGCCCTTGGTTTTCAACACCAGATCCAGCGCCTGATCCCACGGTACGTTCTGCAAGCGCAGCGTGATGCCGCCCTGCACCGTGTCGCTGGCCACCAGATTGAGGTTGGTGAAATCGGCGATCAGTTGCAGCACCGAACGCACATCGATGTCCTGAAAATTCAGCGAGAGCTTTTCACCGGTGTAGGCGAAGCGTTCGGTGTTGCGTTTCTGCAAGTCATCGACGGTCATCGGCCGGATGCTGACGGTCAGCTTGTTGTCGGTCTGGTAAGTCGAATAATCGAAGGCGCCGCCGGGTTCAATAACGATCATGGCCCGATCGCCCGTGGCGCTGGCGTTGACGAACTGCACCGGCGTGGCGAAATCCTTGACGTCCAGACGGACACGCAACGGTTCAGGCAATTGGGTCCTGGCGAAACCGAGGATGATCTTGCCGTCGCGCTCCTGAATGTCCGGGGCGATGGAAGGATCCGACAGATCGATGACCACATTGCCTTCGCCCTGGGTGCCGCGCTGGAAATCCACACCCCGGATGGCCTTGCCCACTGGCGCAAAGGCTTTCGCCGAGGCTGGCGTTGCAGTGGCTGCGCGTGGCGTTTTGGGCGCCGGGCTGGAGGCCGTTTTGTTGGCACCTTGGCCGACCACCACGAACAGCGTGTTGCCTTCGACCCGTGTGTTGTATGGGGTCAACTGGGTCAAATTGATGATCAGCCGCGTACGGTCCTTGGCTTCCACCACCGTGGCGCTGCGGGCATTTCCGCCGCCCAGTTCACGATTTTTGCTTTTTAGCTGACTGACGACGCCAGGCAGGTCCAGCGCAATCCGCGCAGGCGATTCAGTGGTGTAACCATGGGGCGGCGGTGGCGGCCCATCGAACGATAACTTCAACTCGACGCGGTCCCCCGGCAGCGCGGCGACATCCAGCGCTTTGAGGTTGGCCGCTAGTACCATCGGCGACAGCAACGCTATCCATAGCGAAATACCGAAGGTTGAGAAAATCCTGTTCATTATTCGAGTTCCACTATGAGTGCTCTTTCAAAGGGATGGTCCGCGGCCGCTCCAGCCAGGCGCCTTCGCCGTCGGGAACGATTTCGACCACATCGACCTGCGAGCCGCTGATGGCGACGATCCGCCCATCGTTACGCCCCAGGTAATCGCCGACTTTCAACCGATGCACGCCGCCCGCCCCGCGCAGCAGCGCAAAGGAGCCGGTCGCATTGGCGATCGTTCCGACCATTTCAAACTGCTCGATGTTGAAACCTTCGAGGTACTGCTTGACCCGATTCAGGTCAGGTTTGACGTTGCGCGAGCCGTGTTTCTGGCCGGCCAGATCGACCCTGATCTGTCGGGAAAACGGGCTTCGCAGGTTGGCGGCGCTGTAGGTGAATGTTGGGTAAGACCGAAATGTCGGCGTTGGTTCAATCTTGCCGGGCGCACGCAAACGCATTTCGTTCATGTACGCGTCCAGGTCGCTGAAGTCATTGTCGCTGCCGCAACCGGCCAGGCCGGCGACCAACACCACCATCGAAAAGCAACGAATCGGGCTCATTTTTGCAGCCCCTTGTCGTTGTAGCGGTAGGTCTTGGCAAGGATGCTCATGCGCAACTTCGGGCCACCTTCCGGGTTGGCCGGCGCAAGGTCGAAGTCATGCAGGGTAACAATCCGTGGCAGCCCGGCAACGCCGCTGACGAAGGTGGCCAGGTCGTGATAGGCACCGGTAACGGTGATCTGGATCGGCAGCTCGATGTAGAACTGCTGCGTGTTCTCCGGCAGCAGTTTGATCTCTTCGAACTCCAGGCCACTGCCCAGGCCGGTGCGAGTGATGTCCTCCAGCAGGCCAGGCACTTCGGTGTCGCTGGGCAATTGCCGCAGCAGCACACCAAAGGAGTTCTCCATTTCCTTCATCTGCTGCGTATACAGCTCCAGATTCGCCGCCATATGGGCCTTGTTGGCGAATTGCTCCTTGAGGGTCGACTCTTCCTCGCGCTTGAGTTCGAGATGGCTCCGAAGGTCGCTGATGGAAAAACTGTAGCCCAGCGAAAGTACCAGGATCATGAGCAGGGTACCCGCCAGTGCCTTGATGGCTGGCGGCCAGGAACCCATGTTATTGGTGTCCAGGTCATTGATGTCGATCTTGCGCAGGCCTTCGAACCAGTCAGACAGACTCATTTGCCGCCCTCCGCAGCGGCGGGCTGAGTCTGACGAACGGTCAGCTGAAAGACGTTGGCCTGATCCAGCTGACCGGCGGTCGTCGCTTTGACCTCCGTCAGGGTCGGCGCATTGAACCAGTCTGACGCATCAAGATTGCGCATCAGGTCCGAAACACGATTGTTGGATTCTGCCGCGCCCGTAATGGACAGGGTTTTACCGGCCATTTTCACCTCGGTGAAGTACACCCCGTCCGGCAAGGTACGCGCTAACTGATCGAAGATCCGCCCGCTGATCGGACGGTTGCCTTGCAGGTCCTGGATGATGCGCATGCGCTCGACCAGTTGCTGGCGACGGGCCTTCAAATCGCTGATCTGTTTGATCCGCTCGTCGACCACGGCAATCTGTTTGCCGATGTAATCGTTACGAGCTACTTGCCGATCAATAGCGCCACTGATGGCCTGGTTCGCGATCAGCACCGCGCCCACGGCCCCCACCATCACACCGACCAGTGCCAGCAAAAAGCGTTTGCGGCGCGCTTCACGCTGCTCTTCGCGCCAAGGTAAAAGGTTGATCCGCGCCATCAGTCGAAACTCCTGAGGGCCAGCCCGCAGGCGATCATCAGTGCCGGCGCATCGCTGGCCAGGGCACCGGCGTTGACCTTGCTGCTCAGGGCCATGTCGGAGAAGGGGTTGGCCACTTGCGTCGGCGTACCCAATCGTTGCTCGATCAACCGGTCCAGCCCCGGGACCGAGGCGGTACCGCCGGCCAGCAGGATGTGATCAACCGAGTCGTACTGACCGGAGGCGAAGAAAAACTGCAACGAACGCGACACCTGCTGCACCAGCGCATCGCGAAACGGCTGCAACACCTCACTGACGTAATCGTCCGGCAAACCACCCTGCTTCTTCGCCAGCCCCGCCTGCTCAAGGGTCAGGCCATAACGTCGCTGGATTTCTTCCGTCAGTTGACGACCGCCGAACAATTGCTCGCGGGTGTAGATGATCCGCCCCTGATGCAGCACGCTCAGGGTGGTCATGGTAGCGCCGATATCGACCACCGCCACCGTCAGACGATCCTGAGAAGCCGCCAGCTGACTCGCCAGCAATCCGAAGGAACGCTCCAGCGCATAAGCCTCGACGTCGACCACGCGAGCTGTCAGGCCGGCCAGGGCCAGGGCCGCTTCCCGGACCTCGACGTTTTCCTTGCGACAGGCCGCCAGCAGCACATTGACTCGCTCGGGGTTGCGCGCAGAAACGCCCTGGACCTCAAAGTCGATGGCCACTTCATCCAATGGATAAGGGATGTATTGATCAGCCTCGATCTTCAGCTGGTTTTCCATTTCGTCGTCGGAAAGACCGGCGTCCATCTCGATGGTCTTGGTGATCACCGCCGAACCGGCCACCGCCACGGCGACGTTCTTGAGGTTGGTTCTGGCCTTGAGCAGCACGCGCGCGAGTGCCTGCCCTACGCCTTCGAGCTCGGCGATATTTTTCTCGACCACCGCATTGGTGGGCAAAGGTTCCACCGCATAGGCCTCGACCCGATAACGGTCGCCTTGGCGGCTTAGCTCCAGAAGCTTGACCGACGTGGAGCTGATGTCGATCCCCAGAAGCGTATTGGCTTTTTTATTGAAGAGTCCTAGCACTACCAATTCCCTATGACTATCCGTGTCTTACGGACTCTGTAATATCCGTTGCGTTCAAACCACCCGTCTTGACAGCAGCGCAAATGACGCCCTCGACGGAAAAATGCTTATAATGCCCAGCGTTTTTTTCCGGTTTTTACTTCAAGCGCGGGTCGTTCCCTGTTTATCTGAACCCTGATGCCTAATTCATTCTTTGCCCTGGATGTCCAAAAGCCTTGATTCGTCTGCTGAAATTTTTCGGTTGGTCCATCGTCGCCGTTTTCTGCGGACTGCTCCTCGGTCTTAGCGGCGCCTTTCTCTACCTTAGTCCGGGTTTGCCATCCGTGGAGGCGCTGAGAAGCATCCAGTTGCAGATTCCTTTGCGGGTCTACAGCAGCGACAACAAGCTGATCGCAGAATTTGGCGAAATGCGCCGCACACCGATCCGGTTCGCCGACATTCCCCCCAATTTCATTAATGCGTTACTAAGTGCTGAAGACGACAACTTCGCCAACCACTACGGTGTCGACCCCAGCAGCCTGATGCGTGCGGCCACCCAGTTGGTAAAAAGCGGACACATTCAGTCCGGCGGCAGCACCATCACCATGCAGGTGGCGAAGAACTTCTTCCTGACCAGCGAACGCAGCTTCTCGCGCAAAACCACCGAAATCCTCCTGGCCCTGCAGATTGAACGGCAGCTGACCAAGGACGAGATCCTCGAGCTGTACGTCAACAAGATCTATCTGGGCAACCGCGCCTACGGCATCGAAGCCGCCGCGCAGGTTTACTACGGCAAGTCGATTCGTGATGTCAGCCTGGCGCAGATGGCGATGATCGCCGGCCTGCCGAAAGCCCCCTCGCGCTTCAACCCGCTGGCCAACCCGGCCCGCAGCAAGGAACGTCGCGACTGGATCCTTGGGCGCATGTACAAGCTCGGCAAAATCACCGAAGCCGACTACACCACCGCGATCAACGAGCCGCTGAACGCCAGTTATCACGTGCCGACCCCGGAAGTGAATGCGCCGTACATCGCTGAAATGGCCCGCGCCGAAATGGTCGGCCGTTATGGCAGCGACGCTTATACCGAGGGTTTCCGCGTCACCACCACGGTGCCGAGCAACCTTCAGGAAATGGCCAACACCGCGGTCCACGAAGGTTTGATGACCTACGACCAGCGTCATGGTTATCGTGGACCGGAGTCGCGCCTGCCGGGCAAGACTCGCGAGGCCTGGACAACCGAGCTGACCAAACAGCGCACCATCAGCAGCCTTGAACCTGCCATCGTCACCCAGGTCGACAAGAACGGCGTGCAGGTGCTGACCCGCACTGGTACCGGCGAAGAGCACGTCGCCTGGGACACCATGAAGTGGGCTCGTCCGTTCCTGAACACCAACAGCATGGGCCCCAATCCGAAACAGCCTTCGGACGTCGCCCAGGTCGGCGACCTGATTCGTGTGCAGCGCCAGCCGGACAACTCGCTGAAATTCAGCCAGATCCCCCAGGCTCAGGGCGCGCTGGTTTCCCTCGATCCGCAGAACGGTGCCATTCGCTCCCTGGTCGGCGGCTTCGCCTTCGAACAGAGCAACTACAACCGCGCCATGCAGGCCAAGCGTCAGCCGGGTTCGAGCTTCAAGCCGTTCGTCTACAGTGCGGCACTGGATAACGGCTACACCGCCTCCAGCCTGGTGAACGACGCACCGATCGTGTTTGTCGACGAATATCTGGACAAGGTCTGGCGTCCGAAGAACGACACCAACACCTTCCTCGGCCCGATCCGCTTGCGTGAAGGCCTGTACAAGTCGCGTAACCTGGTTTCGATCCGGTTGGTGCAAGCCATGGGCGTTGGCAGGACCATCGATTACATCACGCGCTTTGGCTTCAACAAGCAGGACCTGCCGCCCAACCTGTCGCTGGCGCTGGGCACCGCGACACTGACGCCAATGGAAATCGCCACCGGCTGGAGCACTTTCGCCAACGGCGGCTACAAGATCAGCCCTTACATCATCGACAAGATCGAAAGCCGCAATGGCGACACGCTGTTCGTCGCCAACCCGCCGAGCGTCCCGAAAGGCAACGTCGCCACCGACGGTATAGCCGCCCCTGCCGCAGCCAACGCCTTCACCGTCAACGCAACCCCGGGTGAAGCGCTGACTGCCCAGCCAGCGCCACAAACGCCGGCCGTGGCCGAGCGCATCGTCGATGGTCGCACCACTTTCATCCTCAACAGCATGCTTGAGGACGTCATCAAACTCGGCACCGGCCGCCGCGCCCTGGCCTTGGGCCGCAGCGACATTGCGGGCAAGACCGGTACCACCAACGAGTCCAAGGACGCCTGGTTCTCTGGGTACAACGCCGATTATGTGACCACGGTCTGGACCGGTTTCGACCAGCCTGAAAGCCTGGGTCGCAAGGAGTTCGGCGGCACCATCGCCCTGCCGATCTGGATGAACTACATGGGCGCCGCACTCAAAGGCCTGCCGCCCCATACGCAGCCAGAGCCGGAAGGCATCCTCAGTCTGCGAGTCGACCCGGTCAGCGGCCGTGCAGCCACCCCAGGCACGCCAGGCGCCTACTTCGAGTTGTTCAAGGCCGAAGACACGCCACCGTCGGGGAACGAGCTGGGCAACGGCACTGCGCCGGGCAGCCCACTGCCTGCGGATGAAGCGGCGCCGATCGATTTGTTCTGATCGCACAGCAGCACCTGAAAGCCCCGCCCTTCTCTAGAAGGCGGGGCTTTTTAGCATCCGGGTTTCCTGTCAGGGCCTCATCGCGAGCAAGCTCGCTCCCACATTGGGTTTGCGAACGACGCAGAACCCTGTGGGAGTGAGCCTGCTCGCGATGAGGCCATTACTACCGCTGCAAAACCCCCAGACATAAAAAGCCCCGACTCGTTAGAGCCGGGGCCTTTGGTTGAAGCGCTACAACGACTTAGCCGTTGAACACGTCATCCACGCTTTTCAGCGGGTAGTTCTTCGGATACGGCAGGGTCGCTACGCCGGTCTCGATCGCAGCCTTGGCCACGGCATCGGAGATCACGGTGATCAGACGCGCATCCATTGGTTTCGGAATGATGTACTCACGACCGAATTCCAGTTTGATGCCGCCGTAGGCGTCGCACACTTCCTGAGGAACCGGCAGCTTGGCCAGTTCACGCAGGGCGTTGGCCGCAGCCACTTTCATTTCTTCGTTGATGCGCTTGGCGCGAACGTCCAGAGCACCACGGAAGATGAACGGGAAGCCCAGCACGTTGTTGACCTGGTTCGGGTAGTCCGAACGGCCGGTCGCCATGATCACGTCGTCACGGGTGGCGTGAGCCAGTTCCGGGGCGATCTCTGGATCCGGGTTGGAGCACGCGAACACGATCGGGTTGGCCGCCATGGATTTCAGGCCTTCAGCGCTCAGCAGGTTCGGGCCGGACAGGCCAACGAACACATCCGCGCCTTTCAGGGCGTCGGCCAGCGTGCGCTTTTCAGTCGAGTGAGCGAAAACAGCCTTGTACTGGTTCAGGTCGTCACGGCCGGAGTGGATCACTCCGGTACGGTCAACCATGAAGATGTTTTCGATGTTGGCACCCATGCTCACCAGCAATTTCATGCAGGAGATGGCGGCAGCACCGGCACCCAGGCAGACGATCTTGGCGTCAGCGAGGGTTTTGCCAGCGATTTCCAGGGCGTTGATCATGCCGGCCGCAGTAACGATCGCGGTGCCGTGCTGGTCATCGTGGAATACCGGAATGTCGCACTGCTCGATCAGAGCGCGTTCGATCTCAAAGCACTCAGGTGCCTTGATGTCTTCCAGGTTGATGCCACCGAAGGTGATGGAGATGCGCTTGACGGTGTCGATGAAGGCTTGCGGGCTTTCGGAGTCGACTTCGATGTCGAAAACGTCGATGCCGGCGAAGCGCTTGAACAGCACGCCTTTACCTTCCATTACTGGCTTGGAAGCCAATGGGCCGAGGTTACCCAGGCCGAGAATTGCGGTGCCATCGGAAATGACTGCAACCAGATTGCCCTTGCCGGTGTACTTGTAGGCGAGTTCAGGGTCGCGGGCGATTTCGCGGACTGGTTCGGCTACACCGGGGCTGTAAGCCAGCGACAGGTCGCGGGCGGTAGCCGTGGCTTTGGTGAGCTCGACGCTCAGCTTCCCTGGACGAGGATGGGCATGATATTCGAGAGCGGCAGTTTTCAAATCAGACATATGGGCATTCCGCTTTTTACTGTGGGACAGACGGACCGCCGAGGATACTCGTGTCGCAAAGTCCCTACAAGACTGACCGGTCACCCCTGTCAAGCGCCCAGCCCTACGACTTTGGACCAAGAGCCGCGGAACACAAGGGATTGACTGTTCACAATCCACATTAAAAATGTCTACAATTTTTTATCACTGCGCCATCTGAAGCATCGCCGGGTCAGTCAATGGCAGAAGCCAGCGCGCCTGCCCTTCTTTCAGTCCGCCGCGCCGCGAACGATCCAGCACCCAGCCACGGGCCTCGATCTGCCTGCCCTTCAGCCGCTCGAGATTGGCCACATCGAACTGCCCCAGCAAATTGGGTGCAACGCGCAATACAACCGAATCCTGCAACTCGATCCAAACCCCGCCGCGATTGCGCTGAACCTTGCTCACACGACCGCTGAGCACAGCGAAACCGGACGTGTTGATCTGCTCCGCTTTCAGTACAGGGGATTGGCGCCACAACCCGAGCCCAGCCTGACGGGCGCTGTGTTCCGCCGCTTGCTGGCAGTCGACCAGATCGACATTCGGCGCGACCGCTACCTGGAAACCGAGTCCTTCAGCGAGCATCTGCGCTTCAAGGTTGGAGCCATCGGCGCTGTAGACATGGGCCAAAGTGCGACCGTAACGATCTTTGCTTTCTTTACCGGGCAACAAACCGACCTGTCCGTCGCTGGCGGCCACCAGAGCCTCCAGACGTTGGCGCGCCGCCACCGCGAACGGCTCGTCGGAGCGGCCTTTCTTGCCCAGCTCCGGCGTATTCAACCCGATCATGCGCACGCTGCGGCCATCGCTCAGGCGCAGCGTGTCACCATCCACCACCCGTTGCACCGCAACGGATGTCAGCCCGCTCGGCACCGGGCAGAAGGCCTGGGCACCGGAAAGCCAAATCGCAGATACAAAAAAGGCGCCCGCGAGGGACGCCTTTTTCATCAGCAAGGTAAAGCCCATGGGGCTTTGCAACCTTACTCTGCAGCAGCAGGAGCTTTCTTGCCGAAAGCACCGAAGCGGTCTGCGAAGCGCTGTACACGGCCGCCAGTATCCAGAGTCTTCTGCTTACCGGTGTAGAACGGGTGGCACTCGTTGCATACGTCAGTACCCAGTGGCTTGCACAGGTTCGAACGAGTTTCGAACTTGTTGCCGCAGCTGCAAGTTACTTCGATGGTTTCGTACGCTGGATGGATATCGGCTTTCATGGTGTATTCCTCAGGCTAGTGTGCCGCCACTCAACACTATTGTTGAATACCGCACATAATTAGGCCGCGGATTCTACCAGACCTTTGCGATCACGCAAGCTGTCCCTTACACCGACCGTCTGCTAGGCTCCCGGCCTTCTTCACCGCCCCATCATCGAGAAAACCATCGCGTGCCCGACGCCATTTTGCGCCTCGCCCTGCCTTCGCCCCTGCGCCGCCTGTTCGATTACCGTGCCCCGGCCGGGGTCCTGCGTGCCCAGTTGCAGCCGGGCATGCGCCTGCGGGTGCCGTTCGGCCGACGGGAGATGATCGGGATTCTGGTGGAAGTGACCGATCACAGCGAAGTGCCGGTAGAAAAGCTCAAGCCGGCCCTGGCCCTGCTCGATGCCACGCCGCCGCTGCCACCCGCGCTGTTCAAACTGTGCCTGTGGACTTCCCAGTATTACCAGCACAGCCTCGGCGACACGTTGAGCTGGGCGCTGCCGGTACTGTTGCGACAAGGCGAACTGGCCGAAGCACGGCAGGAACGCTTCTGGTCCGCCGCGCCCGGCGCCAGCCTTGATGACCCGCGCATCGCTCGTGCCCCGCGTCAACGGGAGGCCCTGGCGACCCTGGCCCAGCATCCCCACGGCGTCGCCCATCAGTTGTTGAGCAAACTGATGCTGAGCAAGGACAGCCTGGATTTGCTGCTGGCCAAGGATCTGGTGCAAGTCGAAATCCGCAAGCATGCCCCCGACGCCCGCCACGAACACTGGCTGGCGCAGCCGGAACTGCCGCTCAACCCTGAGCAGCGTGCAGCCTATGAGGCGATTCGCGCCGGATTCGACAGTTATCACGCGTTCTTGCTGGCCGGCGTCACCGGCAGCGGCAAGACCGAAGTCTATTTGCAGCTGATCCGCGAAACCCTTCAGGCCGGCAAGCAGGCACTGGTGTTGATCCCGGAGATCAACCTCGGCCCGCAGACCCTGGCGCGCTTCGAGCAGCGCTTCAATGCACGCATCGCGCTGATCCACTCGGCGGTCAACGATCGCGAGCGCCTCGAAGCCTGGCTCGCCGCCCGCGACGGTGACGCCGACATTATTATCGGCACCCGCTCGGCGCTGTTCACGCCGATGAAGAACCCCGGCCTGATCATCATCGATGAAGAGCACGACGGTTCCTATAAACAGCAGGAAGGCCTGCGTTATCACGCCCGCGATCTGGCGCTGGTGCGCGCACGCCAGGAAAACATCCCGATTGTCCTCGGCTCCGCCACGCCTTCGCTGGAAAGTCTGCACAACGCCTACACCGGTCGATACGGGCTCTTACGCCTGAATGAGCGCGCCGGTGGCGCCAAGCAACCGCGCTTCCTGCGCCTGGACGTAAAAAGTCGCCCACTGGACAGCGGCATATCCGGGCCGATGCAGCAGGCCATCGGCCAGACGCTGGCCGCTGGCCAACAAGTTCTGGTGTTCCTCAACCGTCGCGGTTTTGCGCCGACCTTGCTGTGCCACGACTGCGGCTGGATGTCCGAATGCCAGCGCTGCGATGCGCGCATGACCGTACACCAGCGCTCCGGCGAACTGCGTTGCCACCATTGCGGCTACGTCGAACGCGTCCCTCGGCATTGCCCGAAGTGCGGAAAAGTCGATTTAAGGCCAGTCGGCGCTGGCACCGAGCGCGCCGAGGAACGGCTGGGGATTCTATTCCCGGACGTCCCGGTGCTGCGGGTCGACCGCGATAGCACTTCGCGCAAAGATGCCATGAATCAGCTGTTCGCGACCATCCAGAAGGGCCAACCGTGCATTCTGGTGGGCACGCAAATGCTTGCCAAAGGGCATCACTTTCCACGGGTGACCCTGGTGTCGATTCTCGATGCCGATGGCGGGCTGTTCTCCGGCGACTTCCGCGCCAGCGAGCGCATGGCGCAGTTGATCGTCCAGGTTGCCGGGCGCGCGGGCCGGGCTGAAGAGCCGGGCAAAGTGATCATCCAGACGCACCTGGCCGACCATCCGCTGCTGGTGCAATTGACTGAGCAGGGCTATTTCGCCTTTGCCGAACAGGCGTTGAGCGAACGTCGCTCGGCGGGGTTACCGCCGTTTGCACACTTGGCGCTGCTGCGGGCCGAAGCGCACAAACCGGGACAAGCTGAAGGTTTTCTTGATGAGGCGTGCAGCGAGGCCGAGCGTTTGCTGACCGAACAGAACCTGACCGGGATTGAGCTGCTAGGGCCAGTGCCTGCGCCGATGGAACGCCGGGCCGGACGTTATCGTGCGCAGTTGTTGCTACAAGCGACGGCTCGCGCGCCGCTGCATCGACTATTAAGCAGCTGGCTGCTGGTTTTGGAGCAGATGCCGAGTGGGCGGGCGGTACGCTGGTCGCTGGATGTCGATCCGGTCGATTTGTATTGAAAGATCAAGATCAAAAGATCGGAGCCTTCGGCAGCTCCTACCCTGCGATCTTTGCCGCTTTTGTCACCACATATCCATAACCTGCCCGCTATAGTTGGCAAGCCCGTCTTCGCAACGGATAATGCCCAGTTTTTCCACTAGCGCATCCAGGCGCCGCCGCGCTTGCGGTCGAAAGAGAACACCATGAAAGACACCATTCGCCAGCTGATCCAACAAGCCATCACCCAACTCGTCAACGAAGGTGTGTTGCCTGAAGGCCTGTCGCCGGCGATCCAGGTGGAAAACTCCCGTGACAAGACTCACGGCGATTTCGCCAGCAACATCGCGATGATGCTGGCCAAACCGGCCGGCATGAAGCCGCGCGACCTGGCAGAGAAAATCATCGCCGCGCTGCCGGCTGACGAAAACGTCACCAAGACCGAAATCGCCGGCCCCGGCTTCCTGAACTTCTTCCAGAACACCCAGGCCCTGGCCACTCGACTGGACGCCGCACTGGCCGATGCCCACATCGGCGTGCGCAAGGCCGGCCCGGTGCAGCGCACCGTCGTCGACTTGTCGGCACCGAACCTGGCCAAAGAGATGCACGTCGGCCACTTGCGCTCGACCATCATCGGCGACGGCGTGGCGCGCGTACTGGAATTCCTTGGCGACGAAGTGATCCGTCAGAACCACGTCGGCGACTGGGGCACCCAGTTCGGCATGCTGATGGCGTATCTGCAGGAAAACCCGATCACCAGCGACGAGCTGTCGGACCTGGAAAACTTCTACCGCGCAGCCAAACAACGCTTCGACGAATCCGCAGAGTTCGCTGACCGCGCCCGCGGCCTGGTGGTCAAGCTGCAAGCCGGCGACCCGGACTGCCTGGCGCTGTGGACCAAGTTCAAAGACATCTCGCTGTCGCACTGCCAGAAAATCTACGAACTGCTGAACGTCAAACTGACCATGGCCGACGTGATGGGCGAAAGCGCCTACAACGACGACCTGATCAACGTCGTCAACGACCTCAAGGCCGCTGGCCTGCTGGTCGAGAGCAACGGCGCCCAGTGCGTGTTCCTCGACGAATTCAAAAACGCCGACGGCGACCCGCTGCCGGTGATCATCGTCAAGGCTGACGGCGGTTACCTCTACGCCACCACCGACCTGGCGGCAGTGCGTTACCGCAGCGGCAAATTGAAGGCTGATCGCGCGCTGTACTTCGTCGACCAGCGTCAGGCCCTGCACTTCCAGCAAGTATTCCAGGTCGCGCGCCTGGCCGGTTTTGTGACCCATCCGATGGAAATGGAACACATGGGCTTCGGCACCATGAACGGCGCCGATGGCCGTCCGTTCAAGACCCGTGACGGCGGCACCGTGAAGCTGATCGACCTGCTGACCGAAGCTCAGGAACGCGCCTACAACCTGGTGAAAGAAAAGAACCCAACACTTGCCGAAGACGAACTGCGCAACATCGCCAAGGTCGTGGGCATTGGCGCGGTGAAATACGCCGACCTGTCCAAGCACCGCACCAGCGACTACAGCTTCAACTTCGACCTGATGCTGAACTTCGAAGGCAACACCGCGCCGTACCTGCTGTACGCCTACACCCGCGTGGCCGGCGTGTTCCGCAAACTCGGCAAGGACTTCAGCGAAGTCGAAGGCCAGATCGCCCTCGAAGCGCCACAAGAACACGAATTGGCGGCGAAGCTCGCACAGTTCGGCGAAGTGTTGAACAACGTTTCCGACAAAGGCACGCCGCACATCCTGTGCACCTACCTGTACGATGTCGCCGGCCTGTTCTCCAGCTTCTACGAGAACTGCCCGATCCTCAGCGCCGACACCCCGGCGCAAATGCAGAGCCGTCTGCGCCTCGCTGCGCTGACCGGCCGCACTCTCAAGCAAGGCCTGGAACTCTTGGGTCTGGAAACTCTGGAGCGTATGTAAGTTGGCTGCCAAGAAAAAACCTGCACCCAAGCGTGGCGCCAGCCGTTACCAAGCTCCTGCAAAGCAACCGATCCCGGGTTGGCTGTGGATGGCCATCGGCCTGACGGTCGGCGCGTTTATTGTGTTCCTGATGAAACTGGAACCGGGCAAGGGCAGCGAGAGCGTCAAGCGCGAGAAGATCGAGCAGCAGAAAGCCAAGATCGCCGAGGCCAACAAGACCCCGCCGAGCCCGACGCAACCGGTGAAGCCGAAGTACGACTTCTACACGTTGCTGCCGGAATCGGAAGTCATCGTGCCACCGGATGCCGTGCCGGAGAAAACCCTGCCGACGCCACAAGTGCCGGCCATTCCGACGACGCCAGTCACGCCAGAGCAAGCGGCGAAGATCGATACCGCGCGGGCTCAGGCCGCACTGGCCGGGATTACCCCACCGCCAGCGCCACCGGTGTCCAAAGCGGCGCCAGTGACCAAGTTCTTCCTGCAGGCCGGTTCGTTCCGCAAGGAGGCTGATGCGGACAAGGTTCGGGCGCAGATCATTTTGCTCGGTCAGGCTGTGGCGGTTGAATCCGGCACCGTGAAGGATGAAACCTGGTATCGAGTATTGGTCGGACCGTTCAGCAACCGCGAACAGCTGACTACCGCGCAGAAACAACTGTCCGGTGCAGGGTTCAGCAACCTGTTGTTACAACAACGCCAAAACCGCTGACCCTCCACTGATCGTTCCCATGCTCCGCGTGGGAATGCCTCAAGGGACGCTCCGCGTTCCAGCTCTAGAAAGGGACGCAGAGCGTCCAGGGCTGCATTCCCACGCAGAGCGTGGGAACGATCAATACGCGCACCGCTCGTCCCCTCTCCCTCTCCGCAGTTGAAATACGCTCCACCACCCCCATATGAGTTGGCATAAGGCATTTTCGCCCCGCTGCGTGGAGACTCTCCCTTGACCACCATCGTTTCAGTTCGCCGCCACGGCAAAGTCGTCATGGGCGGCGACGGCCAGGTTTCTCTCGGCAATACCGTGATGAAAGGCAATGCGAAGAAAGTTCGCCGCCTGTACCACGGCCAGGTGATCGCCGGTTTTGCCGGGGCCACCGCTGACGCCTTCACCCTCTTCGAGCGTTTCGAAGGCCAGCTTGAGAAACATCAGGGCCACCTGGTTCGCGCCGCTGTCGAACTCGCCAAAGAATGGCGCACTGACCGCTCCCTCAGCCGCCTCGAAGCCATGCTCGCGGTCGCCAACAAAGACGCTTCCCTGATCATCACCGGCAACGGCGATGTGGTTGAGCCCGAAGAAGGTCTGATCGCCATGGGCTCCGGTGGCGGTTACGCCCAGGCCGCCGCCAGCGCGCTGCTGAAGAAAACCGATCTGTCGGCCCGGGAAATCGTCGAAACCGCCCTCGGCATCGCCGGCGACATCTGTGTATTCACCAACCACACCTTCACCATTGAGGAGCAGGACCTCGCTGAGTAAGCCTGTTTTGGCCACCATGCCACGGCTTACTTTTACCTGAGGACCGCCAATTACTATGTCCATGACTCCCCGTGAAATCGTCCACGAACTCAATCGCCATATCATCGGCCAGGACGATGCCAAGCGCGCCGTCGCCATCGCGCTGCGTAACCGCTGGCGCCGGATGCAGCTGCCTGAAGAGCTGCGCGTTGAAGTCACGCCGAAAAACATCCTGATGATCGGCCCGACCGGTGTCGGTAAAACCGAGATTGCTCGTCGCCTGGCGAAACTGGCCAACGCGCCGTTCATCAAGGTCGAAGCGACCAAGTTCACCGAAGTCGGCTATGTCGGCCGCGACGTTGAATCGATCATTCGTGACCTGGCCGACGCGGCGATCAAGCTGCTGCGCGAACAGGAAATGACCAAGGTTCGCCACCGAGCTGAAGACGCCGCCGAAGAACGTATCCTCGACGCCCTGCTGCCGCCGGCACGCATGGGCTTCAGCAACGACGACACTGCACCGTCGGCCGACTCCAACACCCGCCAGCTGTTCCGCAAGCGCCTGCGCGAAGGTCAGCTGGATGACAAAGAGATCGAAATCGAAGTCGCCGAAATGGCCGGCGTCGATATCTCCGCGCCACCGGGCATGGAAGAAATGACCAACCAGTTGCAGAGCCTGTTCGCCAACATGGGCAAGGGCAAAAAGAAAAGCCGCAAGATCAAGGTCAAGGAAGCGCTGAAACTGGTGCGTGACGAAGAAGCCGGTCGCCTGGTCAACGAAGAAGAGTTGAAGGCCAAGGCGCTGGAAGCGGTCGAGCAGCACGGCATCGTGTTCATCGACGAAATCGACAAGGTCGCCAAGCGCGGCAACTCCGGTGGCATCGACGTGTCCCGTGAGGGCGTACAGCGCGACTTGCTGCCGCTGATCGAAGGCTGCACCGTCAACACCAAGCTGGGCATGGTCAAGACCGACCACATCCTGTTCATCGCGTCCGGTGCGTTCCACCTGAGCAAGCCGAGCGATCTGGTGCCTGAGCTGCAAGGTCGCCTGCCGATTCGTGTCGAACTGAAGGCCCTGACGCCTGAAGATTTCGAACGCATTCTCAGCGAGCCGCACGCGTCGCTCACCGAGCAGTATTGCGCCCTGCTGAAAACCGAAGGCCTGGTGATCGAGTTCCAGCCGGACGGCATCAAGCGTATTGCCGAGATCGCCTGGCAGGTCAACGAGAAGACCGAGAATATCGGTGCCCGTCGCCTGCACACGCTGCTTGAGCGTCTGCTTGAAGAGGTGTCGTTCAGCGCCGGTGATCTGGCCAGCGCCCACGACGAAAAGGCGATCCTGATTGACGCCGATTACGTCAACAGCCACTTGGGCGAATTGGCGCAGAACGAAGATCTGTCCCGTTATATCCTGTAGGTCACCCACTCTCCCGTAGGAGCTGCCGCAGGCTGCGATCTTTTGATTTTTGACACTTAAAATCAAGATCAAAAGATCGCAGCCTTCGGCAGCTCCTACAGGGCGCTTCACCAGACGGATGACCTGTCATGACCCAACTCCCCACCGACATCAAACTGCACAAAGCCTCGAAAACCCTGTCGCTGAAATACGCGTCCGGCGAGGAGCATCACCTGCCCGCCGAGTTCCTGCGCGTGCACTCTCCTTCCGCCGAGGTCCAGGGCCACGGCAAACCTATCCTGCAATTTGGCAAGATCGGCGTAGGCCTGACCAAGGTAGAACCGGCCGGTCAGTACGCACTGAAATTGACCTTCGACGACGGCCACGACAGCGGCCTGTTCACTTGGGAATATCTGTACCAGCTGGGCGTGCGCCAAGAGGATCTCTGGAACGATTATCTTGCCGAACTCAAAGCCGCCGGAAAGACCCGCGATCCGAACGAATCCATCGTCAAGCTGATGCTCTAAATCAGGCCTTTCGCTCATTAGAAGGCATTTTCTAATTCCATCTGTTTGAATGCTCCGCTTCCGGGTCGACGATTGGCCTGCTTGCGAAAAAAATTAAACTCGGGTAACCAATGGAGCTGGCAAGGTCCCTGCAGTGCTCTCTGAACTAAAAAGCAGCGATGCAGAATTAACGGTCACCCGAGTAGTAGTACCTGGCATTGGCTGTGGACTGCACAGCTGGACCCAGGTACTCGTCTCAGGACAATGGAGCGTCGTAGATGAGTAACAAGAATAACGATGACTTGAAGTATCAAGCCTCGGAAAATACCTTGGGGCTGAATCCTGTCGTTGGGCTGCGTGGAAAGGATCTACTGGCTTCTGCTCGAATGGTGCTCAGGCAGGCCATCAAACAACCGATTCACAGTGCCAAGCATGTCGCCCATTTCGGCCTTGAATTGAAGAATGTGCTGTTCGGCAAATCCGGGCTCCAACCGACAAGCGATGACCGTCGCTTCCACGACCCGGCCTGGAGTCAGAACCCGCTCTACAAACGTTATTTGCAAACTTACCTGGCGTGGCGCAAGGAGCTCCACGACTGGATCGGCGAAAGCAACCTCTCGCCCAAGGATGTCGCACGCGGGCATTTCGTGATCAACCTCATGACCGAAGCCATGGCCCCGACCAACAGTGCGGCCAACCCGGCGGCGGTCAAACGTTTCTTCGAAACCGGCGGCAAAAGCCTGCTCGACGGCCTCTCCCACCTGGCCAAGGATCTGGTGCACAACGGCGGCATGCCGAGCCAGGTCAACATGGGCGCGTTCGAGGTCGGCAAGAGCCTGGGCGTTACCGAAGGCGCGGTGGTGTTTCGCAATGATGTGCTGGAGCTGATCCAGTACCGGCCGACCACCGAACAGGTGCACGAGCGCCCACTGCTGGTGGTGCCACCGCAGATCAACAAGTTCTATGTTTTCGACCTGAGCCCCGACAAGAGCCTGGCGCGCTTCTGCCTGCGCAACAACATGCAGACGTTCATCGTCAGCTGGCGCAACCCGACCAAGGAGCAGCGCGAGTGGGGTCTGTCGACCTACATCGAAGCGCTCAAGGAAGCGGTCGACGTGGTCACCGCGATCACCGGCAGCAAAGACATCAACATGCTCGGCGCCTGCTCCGGCGGCATCACCTGCACCGCCCTGCTGGGCCACTACGCCGCGATCGGCGAGAACAAGGTCAACGCCCTGACGCTGCTGGTCAGCGTGCTGGACACCACCCTGGACAGCGACGTGGCACTGTTCGTCGACGAGCAAACCCTCGAATCCGCCAAGCGCCACTCCTATCAGGCCGGCGTACTGGAAGGCCGCGACATGGCGAAAGTTTTCGCCTGGATGCGCCCCAACGACCTGATCTGGAACTACTGGGTCAACAACTACCTGCTGGGCAACGAGCCGCCGGTGTTCGACATCCTGTTCTGGAACAACGACACCACACGGTTGCCCGCAGCGTTCCACGGCGACCTGATCGAGATGTTCAAGACCAACCCACTGATCCGTCCTGACGCACTGGAAGTGTGCGGCACACCGATCAATCTGAAGCAGGTCACTGCCGACATCTTCTCCCTGGCCGGTACCAACGACCACATCACTCCGTGGAAGTCCTGCTACAAGTCGGCGCAACTGTTCGGTGGCAAGGTTGAATTCGTGCTGTCCAGCAGCGGGCATATCCAGAGCATTCTGAACCCGCCGGGCAATCCGAAATCGCGCTACATGACCAGCAGCGAGATGCCGGTCAAGGCCGAGGAGTGGCAAGAGAACTCCACCAAGCACACCGATTCCTGGTGGCTGCACTGGCAGGCATGGCAAGCCGAGCGTTCCGGCAAGCTGAAGAAGTCTCCGGGCAGTTTGGGCAACAAGGCTTACCCAGCAGGTGAAGCTGCACCGGGCACTTATGTGCATGAGCGGTAATTGACCCTGTGGGAGCGAGCTTGCTCGCGATAGCGGTCTAACAATCAACATCAATGTTGAATGTGATGGCCTCATCGCGAGCAAGCTCGCTCCCACAGTAAAGATGAGATACCGACCCAACCCCACAGGGCCTGAAGCATGCCGCAACAATTCATATTTCGTACCGTCGACCTGGATGGCCAGACCCTCCGCACGGCAGTACGCCCCGGCAAGCCTCACTTGACGCCCTTGCTGATTTTCAACGGCATCGGCGCCAACCTGGAGCTGGTGTTTCCGTTTGTCGCGGCGCTGGACCCGGACCTGGAAGTCATCGCTTTCGACGTCCCCGGTGTCGGCGGTTCGTCGACGCCAAGGCGACCGTATCGCTTTCCGGGCCTGGCCAAACTCACGGCGCGGATGCTCGACTATCTCGACTACGGGCAAGTCAACGTAATCGGCGTTTCCTGGGGTGGTGCCCTCGCCCAGCAGTTCGCTTACGACTATCCCGAGCGCTGCAAGAAACTCGTTCTGGCGGCCACGGCGGCTGGCACGGTGATGGTGCCAGGCAAGCCGAAAGTCCTGTGGATGATGGCCAGCCCACGACGCTACATCCAGCCGTCTCACGTGATTCGCATTGCGCCGATGATCTATGGCGGTGCGTTCCGTCGCGATCCGACCCTCGCCGCCAGCCATGCCGCCAAGGTCCGCTCGGCAGGCAAACTCGGTTACTACTGGCAGCTGTTCGCCGGCCTCGGCTGGACCAGCATTCACTGGTTGCACAAGATCCACCAGCCAACCCTGGTGCTGGCCGGTGACGACGACCCACTGATCCCGCTAGTCAACATGCGGTTACTGGCCTGGCGGATTCCCAACGCCCAGCTGCACATCATCGATGACGGGCATCTGTTTCTGATCACCCGGGCCGAAGCAGTGGCACCGATCATCATGAAGTTTCTCGAGGAAGAACGTCAGCGTGCCGTGATGCATCCGCATCCGGCGCCATTTGGCGGCTAATCGGCCCATTGTCGGCCGGGAAGACGCAGCGCCGCGCAACAATCCGCAACAGCGTCTATGGTGTTCTGGTTCGGTGTATCTGTATTTGGCCTGAAGACGAAGGAGTGTTCATTCATGCGCGAAAAACCAGCGAGGGAATTTTTGCCCACTCCCGCCGCGTTCATCAACGCACAGAGTGCGATTACCGGCCTGCGTGGCCGGGATCTGTTTTCCACCCTGCGCAGCGTTGCCGCCCATGGTTTGCGCAACCCGGTGCACACCGCCCGACACGCCTTGAAGCTGGGCGGTCAACTGGGCCGCGTATTGCTGGGTGAAACCCTGCACCCGACCAATCCGCAGGACAATCGCTTTGCCGACCCGGCGTGGAGCCTCAACCCTTTTTATCGCCGCAGTTTGCAGGCCTACCTGAGCTGGCAGAAAGAGGTCAAACACTGGATCGACGACAGCAACATGACCCCGGACGATCGCGCCCGCGCGCACTTCGCGTTCGCCTTGCTCAACGACGCCGTGGCACCGTCCAACAGCCTGCTTAATCCGCTGGCGATCAAGGAAATTTTCAACTCCGGCGGTAACAGCCTGGTGCGAGGCATCAGCCACCTGGTCGACGACCTCCTGCACAACGACGGTCTGCCCAGACAAGTCACCAAGCAAGCTTTCGAGGTCGGCAAAACGGTCGCCACCACGACGGGCTCCGTGGTGTTTCGCAATGAGCTGCTGGAGTTGATCCAGTACAAGTCCATGAGCGAAAAGCAATATTCCAAACCGCTGCTGGTGGTGCCGCCACAGATCAACAAGTACTACATTTTCGACCTGAGTCCACACAACAGCTTCGTCCAGTTCGCCCTGAAGAACGGTTTGCAAACCTTCATGATCAGTTGGCGCAATCCGGATGTGCGTCATCGCGAATGGGGGCTGTCGACGTACGTCGAAGCCGTGGAAGAAGCGATGAATGTGTGCCGGACAATCACCGGTGCCCGAGAGGTCAATCTGATGGGCGCCTGCGCGGGCGGGCTGACCATTGCCGCCCTGCAAGGCCATTTGCAGGCCAAGCGACAACTTCGGCGGGTGTCCAGCGCGACCTATCTCGTGAGCCTGCTCGACAGTCAGATGGACTCGCCTGCGACCCTCTTCACCGACGAACAGACGCTTGAAGCGGCCAAGCGTCGCTCCTATCAGAAAGGCGTGCTGGACGGCCGCGACATGGCCAAGGTCTTCGCCTGGATGCGCCCCAACGATTTGATCTGGAGCTATTTCGTTAACAACTACCTGCTGGGCAAGGAGCCGCCGGCGTTCGACATCCTCTACTGGAACAACGACAACACACGTTTGCCGGCAGCGTTGCATGGCGACTTGCTGGACTTCTTCAAACACAACCCGCTGAGCCATCCGGGTGGCCTGGAAGTGTGCGGCACGCCGATCGACTTGCAGAAAGTCAACGTCGACAGCTTCAGCGTCGCGGGCATCAACGACCACATCACCCCGTGGGATGCGGTGTACCGCTCGACCCTGCTGCTGGGTGGCGAGCGACGCTTCGTGTTGTCCAACAGCGGTCATGTACAGAGCATTCTCAACCCACCATCAAACCCGAAAGCCAACTTCGTCGAGAGCACGAAACTGAGTAGCGACCCACGGGCCTGGTATTACGACGCCAAGCAAGTCAACGGCAGTTGGTGGACACAATGGTTGAGCTGGATTCAAGAACGTTCAGGCGCGCTAAAAGAAACCCACATGGCGCTCGGCAACCAGAACTATCCACCGATGGAAGCGGCACCCGGCACTTATGTGCGCGTGCGCTGACTGACAACGAACCACGGCCGGCGCCGGCCGTGGCATGACTTGACCATTAAGAAGACTGGATGAAAACCCGCGACCGGATTCTCGAATGTGCTTTGCAGTTGTTCAATCAGAAGGGCGAGCCGAACGTCTCCACCATGGAAGTGGCCAACGAAATGGGCATCAGCCCGGGCAACCTCTACTACCACTTCCACGGCAAGGAACCGTTGATTCTCGGACTGTTCGAGCGTTTCCAGGCCGAACTGGCGCCCCTGCTCGATCCACCGGCCGATGTGGAACTTGCACCGGAAGATTACTGGCTGTTCCTGCACCTGATCATCGAACGCCTGGCCCATTACCGGTTTCTGTTCCAGGACCTGTCGAACCTCGCCGGGCGCTTGCCGAAACTGGCCAAGGGCATACGCAACCTGCTCAACGCGTTGAAGCGCACGCTGGCTTCATTGCTCGCACGATTAAAGGCTCAGGGGCAATTGGTCAGCGATACCCAGGCGTTGGGGCAACTGGTGGAACAGATCACCATGACGCTGCTGTTCTCACTGGACTATCAGCGGATTCTGGACCGCGAAGGTGAAGTGCGATTGGTGGTGTACCAAATCATGATGCTGGTGGCGCCGCATCTGCTGCCGCCGATCAAGGTCGCGACGGAGCAGCTGGCGCTCCAATACCTCGAAGAACACGACTAACCCTGAACACAGGGGTACAGCGGAGATAACTGAACCGTGCACAAACAAAAACGCCCGACCTTTGCAGGCCGGGCGTTTTCTTGAGCCCTGAAAATCAGGACTGACTGGTTGGCGTCGAAGGAGCTGGCGCGACAGTCGGGGTTACAGCAGGGGTCGGTGCAGCAGCGGAGTTCGATGCGCTGACTGGGGCCGGGGTTGCCGGTTTGGCGGCAGCCACTGCTGGTTTTGGTGCAGCCGCTTTCGGAGCTGCCGGCTTTTTCACCGCTGGCTTCTTCGCTGCGGCAGGTTTGGCCGCTGGCTTGGCTGCGGGTTTGGCCGCTGCAGTTTTGGCAGCCGGTTTAGCGGCTGGTTTGGCTGCTGCTTTGGCCGCTGGCTTGGCTGCTGCAGGTTTCGCTGCGGCAGTTTTGGCTGCTGGTTTGGCTGCTGGTTTGGCAGCCGGTTTAGCGGCAGCTTTAGCCAGTGGTTTGGCAACGGACTTCGCCGCAGGTTTGGCCGCCGCGGTTTTCGCCGCAACAGGCGCGACCTTGGCACCGGTGAGTTTTTCGATTTGCTTGGTCAGGGTATCGACCTTGCTGTGCAGCGCTTTGACTTCATTGCGGCTCGGTACACCCAGGCGCGAAATGGCGCTGTTCAGACGCTTGTCGAAAGCCCCTTCCAGCTCATCCCACTTGCCCAGTGCGCGATCTTTCACGCCGCTGATGCGCGACTTGGCCGACGAAGCAGAGTCCTTGGCAGCATCGACTTTCTTGCCGACAGCGCTCTTGGTGAGCTTCTCGGCTTTCTCGCCGTCTTTCACCAATGTATCGAAGAGTTTGCTGCCGTCAGTGTCGATCTTCGAGTACACGCCTAAACCAGCCAGCCAGATTTTGCGGGAGTAGTCTTCGACTTTCCCGATCCACGAGCTGCCTTCTTTTTCGGTGTTCTTTTTACCAGCCATCCCGTTCTCCTTAAGATTTACGCGCGACGCGTTCGAGCAATGCCGTCAGCTCATCGAGCTTGGCAGAGAGTGTCTCAACGTCATGTTTAGACGGAATGCCGATACGATTCAAGGTACTTGCGACACGCGAGTCAAAAGCCTTCTCGACCTTGTCGAGTTGAAGTTCGACCTTGCCTTTGAAAGTGCTCACTTCACTCTTGGCTTCATCGATCTCGGCATTGGCCGCTTCAAGTTTCTCGGCAACTACTTTTTTGCCTTTCTTTTCAACAGTTTGACCAGCCTTGATCAACTCTTGAAAGTACTCGCTGCCCTCTTGGCCGACCTTGGCGTAGGCACCCAGGCCTGCCAGCCAGATCTTGCGGGCATAAGATTTAACGTCGCCCAGAGCAGTTGTCGAAGCGTCGATTTTTTTCTTAAAAATAACTTTGGCCATGGTGCACCTCACGCGCAGAAGGTTTGAGGAACTGCCCGCGAAAGCGACGGGCTCAGGCACAAAGTAGTGAGAATAATTAGAAACGGCACCCTAACAACTGACACAAACCCTTGGGCACACCACACAAAAACTGTGGGAGCGCGCTTGCTCGCGATGGCGGTGTATCAGACAACATCTATGTTGACTGACATGCCCTCATCGCGAGCAAGCTCGCTCCCACATTTGATCCCATTTCATGCGAAGACCGAATCAAGCCAAGGCTTTATCAAGCGCCTTTTCGATTTCCGATTTGATCGTGCCGCTCATGGCCGACATCAACAGGCCAAGTTCGACATCGACCTTGATCGAATCCTCGCCCACATACACCGCGCCTTTCACACCGGAACGCTTGAGGTTCAGAGTGTCGCCGGACCATTGCGGCTCCAGGCCATATTGTTCGGACAGTTTCTGCGCCAACAGGTCGGCCTTCTCGCGGGCCGCTTCCTTACCCAGGCCGTGGGCACGCTCAACACTAATACGGGCCATCGAATGACTCCTGCTTTATGAATACTTTCCTGAAGCATCTTGACCGCTACTGCGGCAAAACGTCTCGGCGGTTGCCTATCTTACCTGCAGCCTTGCCAAGACAAAGCAGGCCACCGGGATTAGAATGTCCCGCATTCTCTTTTGGTGACAGCGATATGACTGATCAGCGCAAAGGCAGCGATGCCGAACCCACCACTCACTTCGGCTTCAAAAACGTTCCGGAAAGCCAGAAAGCGGAAAAAGTCGCTGAAGTTTTCCACTCGGTAGCCGCCAAGTACGACTTGATGAACGACCTCCTGTCGGGCGGCATGCACCGTCTGTGGAAGCGTTTCGCGATCGAGCTGTCGGGCGTTCGCACCGGTAACCGCGTGCTGGACATCGCCGGTGGCACGGGCGATCTGACCAAGAAGTTCTCGCACCTCGTTGGCCCGACCGGCCAGGTCGTGTTGGCCGACATCAACGAATCCATGCTCAAGGTCGGTCGTGACCGCCTGCTGGATCTGGGTGTGGCCGGCAACGTCGAATTCGTTCAGGCCGACGCTGAAAAGCTGCCGTTCCCGGACAACCATTTCGACTGCGTGACCATCGCTTTCGGCCTGCGCAACGTGACCCATAAAGAAGACGCCCTGCGTTCGATGCTGCGCGTGCTGAAACCGGGCGGCCGTTTGCTGGTGCTGGAATTCTCCAAGCCGACCAATGCGCTGATGTCCAAAGCCTACGACGCCTACTCGTTCGCCTTCATGCCGCTGATGGGCAAGCTGATCACCAACGACTCGGAAAGCTATCGCTACCTGGCCGAATCGATCCGCATGCACCCGAATCAGGAAACCCTGAAGTCGATGATGGTCGAGGCCGGTTTCGACCGCGTGACCTACCACAACATGACCGCAGGCATCGTCGCCCTGCACCGTGGCATCAAACCCTGATGTTGCTCGCCGGCCTGCTCGCCAGCGTTGAACTCGGCCTGAACCGGGTGCTGCGTCTCGACAGCACGGCGTTGCCGCGGCTGGCGCATTTGAGCGGCCGGGTGATTGCCGTCGACTGCCGCAGCCCGGCGCTGCAAGTGTTCATCCTGCCCAGCGACGAAGGCTTGATGCTGGCTTCCCACTGGGAAACCGGCGCCGACTGCACCTTGCGTGCACCGGCCTCCAGCCTGCTGAAACTGGCCATGAGCAAGGACAAGACTTCGGTCCTGCATGCTCCTGAAGTCGAACTCGACGGCGACAGCGGCGTGCTGCTGGAACTGGCGGCGATCCTTCAGGACCTTGAGCTGGACTGGGAGTACGAACTCTCGCGCTGGCTGGGACCGGTCGCCACGCAACTGGTCGGCGGTCACCTGCGCAGTCGCGCACGCTGGTATCAGCAAGGGTTCGCCAGCCTCAATCAGAACCTTGGCGAATACCTGGCCGAAGAATCGCGCACCCTCGTCGGTCAGCGCGAAGCCGAAGCCCGTTTCAGTGAACTGGACCAGATCAAACTCGATCTGGAACGTCTCGAGGCGCGATTCGAGCGCCTTTCCCGATCCCTCGACCCAAGCGATAACGCATGAAGCTGCTTGCCGTCCGCCGTTTGTTGCGCATCCAGCGCGTTGTGATTCGCTACCGCCTCGATGACCTGCTGTTCGCCCTGCCTCTGCCCTGGTTTCTGCTGGCGCTGCGCTACGCGTTGCCGTGGCGCTGGTTCCCGCGCAAGACGCTGGACCTGAGCCGTGGCGCGCGATTGCGTCTGGCGTTGCAGGACCTGGGACCGATTTTCATCAAGTTCGGGCAAATCCTGTCCACCCGCCGCGACTTGCTGCCGGAAGACATCGCCGATGAGCTGATGAAGCTGCAGGACCGCGTGCCGCCGTTCGACTCGCAAGTGTCGGTCAACCTGATCGAAGAACAGCTCGGCAAAAAGATCAGTGAAGTCTTCAGCCGTTTTGACGTCGAACCGCTGGCCTCGGCCTCGGTGGCGCAGGTGCATGCCGCGCAGCTGAAAACCGGTGAAGAAGTGGTGGTCAAGGTCATCCGCCCAGGCCTCAAGCCGATCATTGCGCAGGATCTGGCGTGGCTGTTCATCCTCGCCCGCGCCGCCGAAAAACTCTCGGCCGACGCGCGCCTGCTGCACCCGGCGGACGTGGTCCAGGACTACGAAAAAACCATCTACGACGAACTCGACCTGCTGCGCGAAGCGGCCAACGCCAGCCAGTTGCGGCGTAACTTCGACGGCTCGGAGCTGCTCTACGTGCCGCAAGTCTATTGGGACTGGTGCCGGCCGAAAGTGCTGGTGATGGAGCGCATCTACGGCATTCAGGTGACTGACCTGGCGACCCTGGCCGACCAGCGCACCGACATGAAAATGCTCGCCGAACGTGGCGTCGAGATCTTCTTCACCCAGGTGTTCCGCGACAGCTTCTTCCATGCCGACATGCACCCCGGCAACATCTTCGTCAGCACCGTGAACCCGTGGAGCCCGCAGTACATTGCGATCGACTGCGGCATCGTCGGCAGCCTGACCCCGGAAGACCAGGACTACCTGGCGCGCAACCTGTTCGCGTTCTTCAAGCGTGATTACCGTCGTGTCGCGCAGCTGCACATCGATTCGGGCTGGGTACCGGCGGAAACCAAACTCAATGAATTCGAGGCGGCCATCCGCACCGTGTGCGAGCCGATCTTCGAAAAACCGTTAAAAGATATTTCCTTCGGTCAGGTGCTGATGCGCCTGTTCCAGACCGCTCGACGCTTCAACATGGAAGTGCAGCCGCAGCTCGTGCTGCTGCAAAAAACCTTGTTGAACATCGAAGGCCTGGGTCGTCAGTTGTACCCGGACCTCGATTTGTGGAACACCGCCCAGCCGTTCCTCGAACGCTGGATGCGTGAGCGCGTCAGCCCCAAAGCCTTGATCGGCAACGTGCAGAGCCAGTTCGAACAGCTGCCGCACCTGGCCAACATGGCCCGCGACCTGCTCGAACGCATGTCCCAGCCCCACGCCTACGACCCGCCGCCACCGTGGCACCGTCGCAAGGACGATTGGCTGCTGCGACTGCTCGGCTGTGCGCACCTGGCCGGCGGCACCATACTCGCTGCCGGTGGGCCGCTGAACGAACTGGGTCATTGGCCGGCCGGCATCATGGTGGCGGTCGGTTTGTATCTGGTCGTTCGCCGATAGCCAGCGCCCCCGCACGCTGGCACACTGTTTCAACGCTTGGGTTCTACTCATGAAGTGTGGAACCGCTGTCGGAGTCGAAGATGAAAAACTGGCTGGACGAGATCAAGTGGGACGCCGATGGCCTTGTGCCGGCGATTGCCCAGGATCACAAGACCGGGCGCGTCCTGATGATGGCCTGGATGAACCGTGAAGCGCTGGAACTGAGCGCTGCCGAGAACCGCGCCATTTACTGGTCACGTTCCCGCGGCAAGCTGTGGCGCAAGGGCGAAGAGTCCGGCCACGTGCAAACCCTGCATGAGATGCGCCTGGACTGCGACGCCGACGTGATCATCCTGATGGTCGAGCAGATCGGCGACATCGCTTGCCATACCGGCCGTCAGAGCTGCTTCTACCGCGTCTTCGAGAACGGCGACTGGAAAACCGTCGACCCGGTACTCAAGGACCCGCACGCCATCTATTCCGCAGGACACAGCCATGAGTGACACTCTGACCCGTCTGGCCCAAGTGCTGGAAGAGCGCAAAGGCGCCGCCGCCGACAGCTCGTATGTCGCCAGCCTGTACCACAAGGGCTTGAACAAGATTCTGGAAAAAGTCGGCGAAGAGTCGGTCGAAACCATCATCGCCGCCAAGGATGCCGCCATCAGCGGTGACTGCAGCGATGTGATCTACGAAACCGCCGATTTGTGGTTCCACAGCATGGTCATGCTCGCCCAACTGGGGCAGCATCCACAGGCTGTACTCGATGAACTGGACCGTCGTTTCGGTCTGTCCGGACACGCCGAGAAGGCCTCGCGTCCGTCCGCCTGAACAATTATTAGAGAGGAGCAGCGACATGGGCATTTTTGACTGGAAACACTGGATCGTCATCCTGGTTGTTGTCGTGCTGGTGTTCGGCACCAAGAAACTGAAAAACCTCGGCACTGACGTGGGCGAGTCGATCAAGGGCTTCAAAAAAGCCATGAACGACGACGAAAAACCGGCCGACCCGGCAGCGACCCCGGTTCCGCCTGTTCAGCCACAGACCACTCAGTCCGTGAACCAGCCGCACACCATCGACGTGCAGGCGCAAAAAGTCGAAGAGCCGATCCGCAAAGACGTGTGAGCACTGACTAATGTTTGGTATCAGCTTCTCTGAACTGCTGCTCGTCGGCCTCGTGGCCCTGCTGGTGCTGGGCCCCGAGCGGTTGCCGGGTGCTGCGCGCACTGCCGGCCTGTGGGTCGGCCGTCTGAAGCGCAGCTTCAACGCGATCAAACAGGAAGTTGAACGTGAAATCGGTGCCGACGAGATTCGTCGGCAACTGCACAACGAGCACATTCTGTCGCTGGAGCAGGAGGCGCGGAAGATTTTCACGCCGACTCAGCAAGAGGCCACACCGGTTCAGCCGGTTGAACCTGTGGCGGAGCAGACGATTCATGCTCCGACTGCAGAAGCTGCACCTGCCGCTGCACCGACGGAAACGGTGAAAGCTGTTGAACCGGCGCCGGTTGTCGCGTCCGTAGAACCTGTTGCTCCTGCCGCCGCGCCGACAACGCCGGCCCCTCACGACACCACTTTGCCGCCGCGAGTCTCATGACAAGGGCCTGTCATCGGTCATTTCCTGTGTCGCGTTGTTGCCTGAAAGCGGGCCAGGCAAGGCGTAGACCGCAGGGAATGGTTGTTCCCTTTCCAAGGCCTACAACGCAGCCTGGCCCGCTTTCAGGCACAACCCGGAGGGCCGGCCTGTATTTGCGCAGGGCTGCGTTACTCGTCGCTTATTTGAAACGCCAAACTACGCTCCTCGCGCCTTGCCCTGCGCAAATACAGGCTCGGCGCGACACAGGAAATGACCGATGACAGGCCCTACTCTCCCCGAAAACGACCAGCACATGCCGCTGGTTTCGCACCTCACCGAGTTGCGTACCCGCCTGCTGCGTTGTGTAGCGGCGATCTTCATCATCTTCGCCGGGTTGTTTGCCTTCACCCAGCAGATCTACACCTTCGTCTCCACGCCGTTGCGCCAGTACCTGCCCGTGGGCGCGACGATGATCGCCACCGACGTGTCGTCGCCATTCCTGACGCCACTCAAGCTGACGATGATGGTGTCGCTGTTCCTGGCGATCCCGGTGATCCTGCACCAGATCTGGGGCTTCATTGCGCCAGGCCTGTACAAGCATGAAAAACGCATCGCCGTGCCCTTGCTGGTATCGAGCATCATGCTGTTCTATACCGGCATGGCGTTCGCCTATTACCTGGTGTTCCCGCTGATCTTCAAGTTCTTCGCCGCCGCCACCCCGGCCGGCGTGGAGATGATGACCGACATCAGCAGCTACCTCGACTTCGTCATGACGCTGTTCTTCGCCTTCGGCGTAGCGTTCGAGATTCCGGTGGCCGTGGTGCTGCTGGTGTGGATCGGCGTGGTCAACGTCGCTTACCTGAGGAAAATCCGCCCGTACGTGATCATCGGCTGCTTCGTAGTCGGCATGATCCTGACGCCACCGGACATTTTTTCGCAGACGCTGCTGGCCGTACCGATGTGGCTGCTGTTTGAAATCGGCATCCTGTTCGGCGGCCTGATCAGCAAGCGCGGCGAGCACCCGGACGACCAGCCGGCCGACGATCACAACGACCAGCCGCCAGCGACTCAACCGTGAACCTGCTGCTTCTCGAAGAGGCCGATTTCATTGCGGCCGACCGGGCGATCCTGCGTGATCGCCGGTTGACGCACATGCAGGAAGTCCACCGCGCCGTTGTCGGCGACAGCCTGCGAGTCGGGCGTATCGGCGGGCTGATGGGCTCGGCCGAACTGCTGCGTCTGGACGCCGATGAAGCCGAGTTGCGCGTCACCCTCGACCAGCCACCCCCAGCCAAGCTGCCGCTGACCCTGGTGCTGGCCCTGCCACGGCCGAAAATGCTCCGTAGGGTGTTTCAGACCGTAGCGGCCATGGGTGTGCCACGAATCATTCTGGTGAACAGCTATCGCGTCGAGAAGAGCTTCTGGCAAACCCCGTTCCTGGAGCCCGAGGCGATTCGCGAGCAGCTGATCCTCGGCCTCGAACAGGCCCGGGACAGCGTGCTGCCGGAAATCGTCATCGAGAAACGCTTCAAGCCGTTCGTCGAAGACCGTCTGCCGGCGATTACCGAAGGCACCCTTGGCCTCGTCGGCCACCCCGGAAATTACCCGCCCTGCCCTCGTGGCCTGGACGAAGCGGTGACCCTGGCCATCGGCCCCGAAGGTGGCTGGATCCCTTACGAAATCGACCTGCTCGGCAAGGCCGGCCTGCAACCGGTGCAACTTGGCGACCGCATCCTGCGGGTCGAAACCGCCGTCACAGCGCTGCTCGCACGCCTTTTCTAAGGTCAAACACGCTCCACAAGTATTTACTCCCCTGAACATCTTGCTGCACCTACAGATCCCCGCCCTCCAGCCGATACAGCTCCCATAAAACCAACAAATGGTTCCAGGGAGTTGCAGCATGTACCGATGGCTAGCCGAGAAACTGGGGAACGTCAGCGTCAATCGCAAACTGGGTGTCGGCTTCGGTCTGGTGCTGCTGCTTACCTTGTTGATCACCTTCACTGGCTGGACCGGCCTGAGTGGCGTGATGAGTCGCGGCGATAAGCTGGGGTTTATTGCCAGCCTCAATGACCTGACCAAAGACTTGCGCCTGGCCCGCCTGGATTACGAAATGCGTCGCGGCGACCAAGGCCCCGGTGCGGTCAACGACCTGCTCGGCCAACTCGATACCGGCCTGAAAACCGCGCGCACGCTGATCGAACAACCGGCCGACGTGGCCATGATCGACCAGCAACTGGCCGCCGCCAGTGAGTACAAGCAAGCCTTCACCGCCATGACCCAGGCCGGCGCCACCCGCGAAGACGCCCGCAGCAAACTCGGCGCCACCGCCGACAACGCTGTGGCCCGTGTCGCCGAAGTCGAAAAATCCATGCTGCAAGGTGACAGCGTCGCCGATTTCAACAGCGTGATCGACCTGAGCAAACTGATCCAGCAAGCGCGCTTTCAGGTTCGAGGTTACACCTACAGCGGTAAAACCGAGGCCGAGCAACCGGCGCTGGCCGCCATCGACAACGCGTTGAAAAACCTCGAAAGCCTGCCCTCCAAACTGCCGGAACAGCACATCGCCAACCTGCAGCAGGCCACTGACTCGCTCAAGGCCTATCGCGCCGCCGTCAGCCAGTTCCGCGACTCCCAGGTTGCCAGCGCTGCCGCGCTCAAACGCATGGCCGCGCAAGGCGACATCCTGCTCGACGTCAGCAAAAAACTCACCGTGTCGCAAACCATCGTCCGAGACACCGATGCCGCGCACGCCAAAAACCTGCTGCTACTGGCCACCGTCCTGGCGCTTGCCTTCGGTATTCTTGCCGCGTGGGCCATCACTCGCCAGATCGTCATTCCCCTGAGCCAGACCCTCAAGGTGGCAGAGCGTGTTGCTGCCGGCGACCTGACCCAAAACCTTATCTCTGAACGTCAGGACGAACTCGGTCAGCTACAGCGTGCCATGCAAAGCATGACCCTGGGCCTTCGCGAGTTGATCGGCGGCATCGGAGACGGCGTGACGCAAATCGCCAATGCTGCCGAAGAACTGTCTGCAGTCACTGAGCAGACTCGCGCCGGGGTCAACAGCCAGAAGGTCGAGACCGACCAGGTGGCCACCGCCATGAACGAAATGACCGCCACCGTGCAGGAAGTCGCGCGCAACGCCGAAGAAGCCTCCGAAGCCGCCGTCGCCGCTGACCAGCAGGCCCGCGAAGGTGACAAAGTAGTCGGCGAAGCCATCGCCCAGATCGAGCGCCTGGCCAAGGAAGTCGGCAACTCCACCGAGGCCATGGGTCATCTCAAACGCGAAAGCGACAAGATCGGCAGCGTGCTCGACGTAATCAAGTCCGTGGCCCAGCAAACCAATCTGCTGGCCCTCAACGCGGCGATTGAGGCCGCCCGTGCCGGTGAGGCCGGACGTGGTTTTGCGGTGGTCGCCGACGAAGTCCGCAGCCTGGCCCAGCGAACCCAGAAGTCCACCGAAGAAATTGAAGAGCTGATCGTCGGCCTGCAAACCGGTACCCAGCAAGTGGCGACCATCATGGACAACAGCCGCAGCCTGACCGACAGCAGCGTCGAACTGACCCGCCGCGCCGGTGGCTCGCTGGAAAGCATTACCCGCACCGTCTCGGCGATTCAGTCGATGAACCAGCAGATCGCCGCCGCGGCCGAACAGCAAAGCGCGGTGGCCGAAGAGATCAATCGTAGCGTGCTGAACGTGCGCGACGTGTCCGAGCAGACCTCGGCCGCCAGTGAAGAAACCGCGGCGTCCAGCGTTGAGCTGGCACGGTTGGGGACGCATCTGCAGATGCTGGTGGGCAGGTTCAAGGTTTGAGGTGATGGTTGTACCTCAGTTCATTCAGGACCGAGGTGATGCCATCGCGAGCAGGCTCACTCCCACAGGAGCACGCGGTCAACTGTGGGAGCGAGCTTGCTCGCGATGGCGGCCGAGAGGGCGCTGAAGTTACAACACCTGCCGCAAGAAGGCCTGTGCCCGCGGGTCCTTCGGCGCATCGAAGAATTCGGCCGGTGAGGCGTCTTCCAGCAATTTGCCGTGATCGAAGAACAGCACCCTATCCGCCACTTCCCGGGCGAAGCCCATTTCGTGGGTGACGCAAACCATGGTCATGCCTTCCACCGCCAGGGTTTTCATCACGTCCAGCACTTCGCCGACCATTTCCGGGTCGAGCGCCGAGGTCGGCTCATCGAACAGCATGACCTTCGGTTCCATGGCCAATGCCCGGGCAATGGCCACGCGCTGCTGCTGACCGCCGGACAGGCGCGACGGAAACTCGTTGGCCTTCTGCGCAATACCCACCTTTTCCAGCAACGCCAAAGCCTTGGCCTCACGCTCCTTCTTGCCGCGCTTGCGCACGACTTTCTGGGCCAGGCAAAGGTTTTCCAGCACGGTCATGTGCGGGAACAGGTTGAAATGCTGGAACACCATGCCGACTTCGCGGCGGTAGGCATTCACGTCGGTTTTCGGGTCGGCCAGTTGCAAGCCGTCGATGCTCACCGAGCCAGAATCAAACTCTTCCAGGCCGTTGAGGCAGCGCAGGAAAGTCGACTTGCCGGAACCGGACGGGCCGATCACCACCAGCACTTCGCCCTTGGCCACGTGCGTCGAAACGTTATCCACCGCGCGAACCACGTGGCCGCGGGCGTCGAAAACTTTTACCAGATCGCGGACTTCAATCACTTTGCGCGAGCCTCCGCTCAAGCCGGCTGGCGATTTTCGACAGCGGCAGGTTGATCAACAGGTACAGACCGGCCACGCAGAACAGGATTTCGAACGGCGAGAACGAGGTGGTGATGACTTCGCGACCGCTTTTGAGCAGCTCGGTAATGGCGATCACCGACACCAGCGAGGTGTCCTTGACCAGACTGATGAACTGGCCGGCCAGCGGAGGCAGCACCCGTTTGAAGGCTTGCGGCAGGACCACGTGGCGCATCGACTGACCAGCGCTCAAGCCCAACGAGCGCGCGGCTTCGCTCTGGCCACGGGCGATGGATTGCACGCCGGAACGGATGATTTCCGCCACATAAGCGCCGGTGAACAGCGACAGCGCGGCGATCCCGGCGAACTCCCGGGAGAGGTTCATCACGGTGCCGATGAAGAAGTAGAAGATGAAGATTTGCACCAGCAGCGGCGTTCCCCGGACCAGTTCGACGTAGATCGTCGAGAGATCGCGCAGGGTCGGGTTGCTCGACAGTCGGCACAGGCCCGTGGCGAGGCCGATCAGCAGGCCGAGCACACCTGAAACCACGGACAACCACAAGGTGGTCCAGAGCCCCCACATCAGCGGTCCGGCGGCCCAATGACGGGTTACGCCGATCACGTCGCCTTCGGCCACGTCATCACCTTGAGCGACTTGCAGACTGTTGTCGTCGACGGTCAGGTGTTGCTCGACGCCGGCATCATTGCGCAGGGTGACTTCCGCCTTGTCGGCCTTGCGCACCAGTTCGCTGACGGTGGAGATATCGGCGGCACGCTGGGATTCTTCGGCGTGGTAGGCGAAGTATTGCGGCACGCGGTTCCAGCGCCATTCATAGGACATCAGCGAGGTGGCGTAATACAACGCGCCGGCCAGGCCGATCAGCAGCAGCACGGTTAACACGTGCCACGGCCATAGGGCTTTTTTCTGTTTCATCTGTAAGCAGATTCCGAAATTTGTGTTGCCAAGGAGGGCCCCATCGCGAGCAGGCTCGCTCCCACAGAGACTGTGCCGGACACAATGATTGTGTTCACACTGATCAACTGTGGGAGCGAGCCTGCTCGCGATTGGGGCGACGCGGTCTAACTGACCGGGCCTTATTCCATGTCCTTGAGCCAAGCGGTGTCTTTGAACCACTTGTCATGGATGCGATCGTAGGTGCCGTCTTCGTGGATCTGGCGCAGGAAGTTGTTGATGAAGTTGATGCTGTCGTAGTCACCCTTCTTCAGACCGAAGGCCAGCGGTTCGTAGGTGAACGGCTTGTCGAGGAATACCAGTTTGCCGGCACCGACCTTGTTCACGGCCACGACGTTGTAAGGCGCGTCATAGATGAAGGCGTCAGCCTTGCCGTTGACCACGTCGAGCACGGCTTCCTGCTCATTGTCGTAGCCGTGGTAGCTGGCTTTGGAGATGAGCTTTCTGGCCACCATTTCGCCGGTAGTGCCGAGTTTGGAAGTGATGCGGTAGTCGGCGGTGTTCAGGTCTTTATAGGATTTGATGGTGCCTTCCAGTTCCTTGTGGATCAGCAGGGTCTGGCCCACCACGATGAACGGGTCGCTGAAGTTCAGGCGCAAGTTGCGTTCCTGGGTCAGGGTCATGCCGCTGCCGATCATGTCGAACTTATCGGTGAGCAGGGCCGGGATGATGCCGTCGTAGCCGGTGGAAACCATCTCCAGCTTGACGCCCATGGCCTTGGTCATGGCTTTGAGGAGGTCGACTTCGAAGCCGATGATCTCGCCGCGCTTGTTGGTCATTTCGAACGGCATGTAGGTCGGGTCCATGCCGACTTTCAGCGTGCCGCGCTTGACCGCGTCATCGATGGCACCGGCCTGCGCCGCGTTGACTGCAACCAATGCCGTGACGCCGACCAGCAGCATCGAGAGATACTTCTTCATCATCAAGTCCCCAAAACCATCGCGTTGTGAGGCGCGCAAACTGCGGGTTTCCCTTGGAAAACCGGCAGATACGAACAGAAAGTTGTCCGGGCGCACCAATTCGGGGACGGATGCTAACGCACTCGTTCGTTTGCACAAGGGTTTAAGCAGGATTTGTTGCTCGACGCAGCGCAAAAAAAAACCCCGCTTTCGCGGTAATGCTGTTCACTTAAGCGGAGCAGCCTTACGGTCCACCGGAAATCGGGTTTTTGAAATTTTCACCGTCCTTGGCCTTGAAGGCCTTGGGCGGTGATCCAGAAACAGCCCGGCAACGCCTTTTCTTAGTTCTGCTAACCGTCTACCCGTCGCCGAAACGGGATTGGCCGCAGCCATCACGATCAACTGCACGGCGATGTACTGGCAAGCCGGCTTGAATCGGATGTCCGACGGCGCTCGGCCAAACGCCACTGCTGCCTGACTCGCCTCCCGACGAATCACGTTGTAAGCCAGCAACAGCCCCCATACTTCCTGGTAGATCAGGTCGACTTTTTTGCTGCGCAAGGTCACTGCGTTCTGTTGCATTGAGCTTTTGATATCCCTGAAGCCCAATTCGATTTCCCAGCGTTCTTGATACAACGCGGCAACGGCCTTTGTGCTGTAGGTCTTGGCCGGCAACGATGTCATGACTGTTTTTACTTTACCTTGAATTTCATAACTGATTTCACGCGCCTCCCAGTGTGTAGGAAGAGTCGGATTTCGCTTTCTGGCTTGCGGCGACACTTTCATACGCACCAAACGATCGTTGTGGTTGTAACGGGCTACCTCCTCGCAAACCAATCCCTTTTTTGCCGGAATCAGCCAGTGGCGGTGATTGCCGTCGCCGCTCAGGCTGAGCATGAGATCGGCGCTCCAGAATCCCTTATCGAACAGCGTCACGGAGTGGTCGGGAATCTTCTGCAAAAACTCATCGGCCAGACGCATTTCGCTGCGTCGGTAAGGGCTAAGTTGTGCATCCAGGATCAGGTGCGAACGCACATTCATCAGCGCCACCAGGCGCAGCATGGGAAAGGGAGTCTGGCGGTCGGTCGAGGTGTTTCCAGAACCGAAATGGTCTCGCAACTCAGGTGTATCCGGCGTGCGCAGAAGCGCACCATCGACCGCAAATACTTGCAAGTCCTGCCAGGCATCATCGGGATAGCGCTGCGCGCCCCATTGAGTGCCAGTTTTGCGAAACAACCACTCAACCGGGTCGGCCCCAAGCCGCTTGCGGGCCTCGGTCACACCGCTACGGGCCAACAGATGGTCAGAAGCCAGACCTTGGGCGCAGATGTTCAAACGCCGGGCGACTTCATGAACAGGTTCGTCGCGAAACAATGCCATTCCGAGCACCAGCCAGAGCACTTGGTCGGCAGGCAAGCGACGCCGCCGGATAGTGGCCTGGCTGGACAAATCCAGCGCAGATGCGACCCACTCGATGGGAATATTTTGAGTGAAAGTGCTCAAGTCACAGAAGTTAAAAAGGTCGCCGAGGTCGAGCAAGTCCTGTTGAACAGACATAAAAAATCCGATGCCAGAGGTCTGGCATCGGATTTTCGAAGAAGCCCGGCGAGGATTCAAATGCTTAAGTGAACAGCATTACGCTTTCGCGGGGTTTTTTGTCAGGCCAACTGAGGCTGCACACTCAGCGGCTTGAGCGGCAACAGCGGCGCATGGGGGTCGGCCTTCACCGATTTACGCCACGCTTCCAGCCACTCGGGGTGAGCTTCGTTCCAGATCTGCTCATGCAGACGACCCAGTGCTACCGGATCACTGAGCAGTTGCACGCGCTCATCGTTGTTCAGACCCTCAGGCCCGACTTTCAGCGCATGACGCACCCGTTCGATCCGCAACCATTCGATCGGCTCGGCCTCACGGTGGCGTGAAGTCGCCAGCGAGCACGCCAAGGCGTTCTGCTGTGGATCGACCACTGCCCGGACGAAGCCGTCGTTCAGCGCATGCCAACGGTTTTCGTGGGTGTACTGGTCGGTTGCAACCAACGCCTGTGGCGGATTGTATTCCTCAGGGATCAGGAACAGGCTCTCGTCACGGGACTTGAGGCCCAGGCCGACTCGACTGGAGATCACCGACACCGGAATCGACAGCATCAACGAACCGACGATCGGCACCAGCCACCAGAGGAAGCTCGGGTTCAGCCAGATCACCAGCAGGGCCCAGAAGAAGCCCAGCAAGGTTTGCGGACCGTGGCGTTTGACCGCTTCGCTCCATGGCGTGGAGTCGTCGTCACGTTGTGGCGAGTTCCAGGTCGCGGCCCAGCCGAGGAACGCGGCGAGCACGAAGCGGGTGTGGAAAATCATCCGTACCGGCGCCAGCAGCATGGAGAACAGCATCTCCAGCAGCATCGACATCGTCACCTTGAACTTGCCACCGAACTCTTTCGCGCCCTTGGCCCAGATCAGGATGATGCTCAACAGTTTCGGCAGGAACAGCAGCACGACGGTGGTCGAGAACAGCGCGATCGCCTTGTCCGGGTGCCATTGTGGCCACAACGGATAGAGCTGACGTGGCTCAAGGAAGTACTGCGGCTCCATCAGCGTGTTGACCGCCAGCAGCGCCGTCGACAGCACGAGGAAGAAGAACCATAACGGCGCCGACAAGTAAGACATCACGCCCGTCAGGAACACCGCACGGTGCACCGGGTGCATGCCTTTTACCAGGAACAGCCGGAAGTTCATCAGGTTGCCGTGGCACCAGCGACGGTCACGCTTGAGTTCGTCCAGCAGGTTCGGCGGCAATTCTTCGTAGCTGCCCGGCAAGTCGTAGGCAATCCACACGCCCCAGCCGGCACGGCGCATCAGCGCCGCTTCAACGAAGTCGTGGGACAGAATCGCACCGGCAAACGCGCCTTTACCGGGCAACGGCGCCAGGGCGCAGTGCTCGATGAACGGCTTCATGCGGATGATCGCGTTGTGGCCCCAGTAGTGGGATTCGCCCAACTGCCAGAAGTGCAGACCGGCGGTAAACAGCGGACCGTACACGCGGGTGGCGAACTGCTGCATGCGTGCATACAGCGTGTCCATGCCCGACGCGCGCGGCGCGGTCTGGATGATCCCGGCGTCCGGGGTGGCTTCCATCAGGCGCACCAGACTGGTCAGGCAATCGCCGCTCATCACGGAGTCCGCGTCGAGCACGACCATGTACTTGTAATCACCGCCCCAACGACGGCAGAAGTCGTCGAGGTTACCGCTTTTACGCTTGACGCGACGGCGACGGCGACGATAGAAGATCTTGCCGAAGCCCTTGGCTTCACGGCAGACGTCCAGCCAGGCTTGCTGTTCGGCGACGCAGATATCGGCGTCGTTACTGTCGCTGAGGACAAAGAAGTCGAAGCGATCCAGGTTGCCGGTGGCCGCAACCGACTCGAAAGTCGCCCGCAAACCGGCAAACACCCGTGGCACGTCTTCGTTGCAGATCGGCATCACCAGTGCGGTGCGAGCGTCCTTGGGGATCGGCTCGTTACCGGCGCTTTTACCGGAAATGCGGTATTTGTCGTGACCGGTGAGCAACTCGAGGAAGCCCATCAGTGCGGTCCAGAAACCGGCCGACACCCAGCAGAACAGAATCCCGAACAAGATCAGGATGCTGGTTTGCAGTGCATACGGCAGCACTTGCGTAGCCGTTTGCGACAGCGGTTGATGCAGCACTTCGTTCAGGTCGACGAACGACCAGCCCTGGTACGGCATGATGCCTTTCATGTACCAGCCGGCGACGATGGTCTGGCCGAGCATCAGTACCAGCAGAATGTAGCGGCGGATCGAACCGACGGTGCGCCAGCGAGCAGCCGGCAGCACACGCTCATCCTTCGGCGGGGCCGGCGGATTGGTGCGACCGGTCAGACGACGCCAGCCACGCACCAGAATGTTGGTGCGCCATGGCTCCGGCACGACTTTGGTCCGACGAATCGGCGGGGTTGCCCGCAGGCAAACCCGGCCGCTGGCGTCGAGCACCAGCATTTCAGCGTCGGCCAGTTCTTCGGCGGTGTTCAGGGTCAGGCGACGACCGACTGAAGCTTGAGCAGCCTCGGTCGGCGCGTCGAACGTCGAGGACGAAAGGCGCTCATGCAACTCGCTGAAAGACTGGCAGCCCGCGAGTTCCGCGCGCTGCTCGTCGGTCATCGGCAGATGCGCCAGATACTCGGCAAGAGTCTCTGGCTGTACTTGAGAATTACTCATCGGCAGGCAACTGGTAGCTCCAGGTCTCGGTCAGGACTTCTTCAGTCGGTACCGATTCCGGTGTGGCTGGGACCGCCTCGGCAGCGACTGGCTGCTTGGCGTCTTTGTTGTCCTTGTCCTTGGAATCTGCAGCTGGCTTGGCTTCGGCCGGCTTGGCTTCAACCTGTTTGGTTTCAGACTGCTTGGCCACAGCTTGCTTGGTTTCCTTGGCTTCCTTGTCCAGCTTCTCCTGCTGCCGAGCGGCAATCTTGTCAGCCTTGGCGACGGAAGAATTGGATGTCGGCAGCGAAGTTTTGGCCAGGTCAGCAGTCACGATGTTCTTGACCAGCGCAGCACGCATCTCGGTTGGCTTGCCCGGATCCTTGATTTTCATCCGCAGCGTCAGGCGCCAGCCCTTGGTTTCAGGGTTGTAACGCACGCTGTTCTCGACCAGCTCGGCATTCTCGCCAACACTGACCTGGCTACGAACTTCCGTAGCTTCCGGCAATGCCGCAAGGGACGGGCCTTCGAAGTCCACCAGATAAGCAACGCTACCGTCCGGCTGACGAATCAGGTTGGACTGTTTCACGTCACCCGTGGAACGCAGGGTCTGTTGGACCCAAGCGCTGTCCGGTGCGTGAAGCGCGGCTTCGTCGATGGTCCAGTGCATGCGATAAGCGACGTCCAGCGGCTGGCCAGGCTCAGGCAGTTTTTCCGGACTCCAGAACGCAACGATATTGTCGTTGGTTTCGTCGGCCGTCGGAATCTCTACCAGATCGACGGAGCCTTTGCCCCAATCGCCTTTTGGTTCGATCCAGGCACTTGGGCGCTTGTCGTAGCGGTCGTCGAGGTCTTCGTAGTGGCTGAAGTCGCGGCCACGTTGCAGCAGGCCGAAACCGCGCGGGTTCTCGATCGCGAAGTTGCTCACCGACAAATGTTTCGGATTGTTCAGTGGGCGCCAGATCCACTCGCCGTTACCGGCATGGATGGACAGACCGCTGGAGTCATGCAGTTCGCGACGGTAGTTCAGCACTTTCGATGGCTGATTTGCGCCGAACAGGAACATGCTGGTCAGCGGCGCAACGCCAAGCTTGGTGACCTTGTCACGCAGGAACATCTTGGCTTTGACGTCGACAACGGTGTCGCTGCCCGGACGCAGGGTCAGGCGATAGGCACCGGTAGCGCGTGGCGAATCCAGCAGGGCAAAGATCACCAGGTGCTTGTCACCCGGTTTCGGCTGTTGAATCCAGAACTCGGTGAAACGCGGGAATTCTTCGCCGGACGGCAAAGCGGTATCGATGGCCATGCCGCGAGCGGACAAGCCATAGGTGTGACCCTTGCCGACAACGCGGAAGTAACTCGCGCCGAGCATGGTCATGATTTCGTCTTGCTTGTCAGCCTTGTTGATCGGGTACAGCACACGGAAACCGGCATAACCCAGTTGTTCAGTGGCTTTAGGATCGAACTTCACGTCGCCGAAATCGAAACGACTTGGGTCGTATTTGATCTCTTCGACAGTGTTAGCTGTGATTTCGTTGATTTTCACCGGCGTATCGAAATGCATACCCTGGTGATAGAACGACAGCTTGAACGGGGTCTTCTGATCGGCCCACTCGGCTTTTTCAGTCAGGAAGCGAATTTTTTGATAGTCCGCGAATTTCATCTCGCGGAACTCGTTCGGCAGGTTACTGCGCGGAGCTTCGTATTTCTGCCCGGCCAGCTCTTTTGCCTTGACCGATACATCATCCAGATTGAATGCCCAAAGCTGACCGGCGCTGAGCAGGCAGAGCAGTGCAGAGCCCGCTACCAGAGCGCTTCGTAACCGTTTGGCAGACAATTTTGCATTACAGGGACTAACAATCACGAGCAACCCTCGCCGAAAACAGATCAAAAAACCAACGGCCAGTTAAAGGGCCTGTGAGGTGTGCGGCATGAAAAAACCGCCCCTACGGACCACTCTTGCCAAGTTGGCGAGCATTGTTCCGACTCCTATGGGGCTAAATGATTCCCCAAGAGGTCCAGGACAAGTCTCTACCTAAGTCAAAATGGACCAACGAACGCTGATCCCCGTAGCGCGCGATTATCTAGTAGGCCGCGTTACAACGCATCAGGGGTAACAAAGTATTTATCGCGAAAAACCCCTGTTTTCAGTCGAAAAGCCCTTAAAAACATGTTTCAAGCGCTTTCAGGTCTGTAACAGGAAGGTTACCGGGCCGTCGTTGACCAGGTGCACATGCATATCCGCGCCGAATCTACCTGATGCCACAGTGCCATGCACCTGTTTCGCTTTGCTTAATAGATAGTCGAAAAGTTCCTCGCCAAGGGCCGGAGGGGCAGCGGTCGAAAAACTCGGGCGCAACCCACTCTTGGTATCGGCGGCCAGGGTGAACTGTGAGACCAGCAGCAACCCACCGCCTACATCCGCCAGGGACAGATTCATCTTGCCCTCGGCGTCACTGAACACACGATAGTTAAGCAGTTTCTGCAGAAGTTTGTCGGCGCTGGCCCGAGTATCCTCGGGCTCGACCGCCACCAGCACCAGCAATCCCTGATCAACGGCGCCAACCACCTCCCCCGCTACCTCGACTCGCGCGCCACGCACGCGTTGCAGCAGGCCCTTCATGCTTCTTCAGGGGCCAGGTCGAGCAGACGACGGGCCATCTGATCGGCGGCGCGAACCAGTGCGTCGGTAATGCCAGGTTCGGAGGCGGCATGGCCGGCGTCACGGATCACCTGCAATTCACTGTTCGGCCAGTTCTGATGCAGTTCCCAGGCGTTGTCCAGCGGGCAGATCACGTCGTAGCGACCGTGGACGATCACACCAGGCAAATGGGCGATCTTGCCCATGTCGCGGATCAGCTGGTTGGGCTCAAGGAACGCATTGTTAGTGAAGTAGTGACATTCGATGCGGGCGATGGACAACGCGCGCTGCGGCTCGGAGAAGCGATCGACCACCATCGGGTTCGGGCGCAGGGTGGCGGTCCGGCCTTCCCAGGTGGACCAGGCCTTGGCCGCGTGCATCTGGGCAATCTGATCGTTGCCGATCAGGCGCTTGTGGAAAGCCGAGAGCAAGTCTTCGCGCTCGTCCAACGGGATCGGCGCGATGTAGTCCTGCCAGTAATCGGGGAACAGACGACTGGCGCCACACTGGTAGAACCACTCGATTTCCTGCGGGCGGCAGAGAAAAATCCCGCGCAGAATCAGACCGTGCACGCGCTCCGGGTGGGTTTGCGCATAGGCAAGTGCCAAAGTCGAACCCCACGAACCGCCGAACAACACCCATTTATCAATGCCAAGGTGCTGGCGAATCCGCTCCAGGTCGGCGACCAGATCCCAAGTGGTGTTGTTTTCCAGGCTGGCGTGGGGTGTGGAGCGACCGCAACCGCGCTGGTCGAAGGTCACAATGCGATAGAGGTTTGGATCGAAAAACCGACGACTCTGGGCATCACACCCGGCGCCGGGGCCGCCGTGGATGAATACAACCGGCAAACCTTCCGGCGAACCGCTTTCGTCGACATACAGCGTGTGGGTTTCATCGACGGCCAGATCGTGCCGGGCGTGGGGTTTGATCTGCGGGTACAAAGTCTGCATTGCGCGCTCCGTAAGGGGTCGAGGTCATCCCTGGGGGGACTTCTATTATTCTGCCGTCCGGCATCATAAACCCGAATTACGCCAATGAGCATGCCTTGCAGAGTCAGAGTTTTTCAGCCGGTTTTTTCAGACAAATAGCCAAGCAGCGTTTCATAGAGTGCGTCGACCTCGGCGACCTGCCCACGAGCCCGCAAACAGCCGTGAACCAACCCCTCCCCGTAATAAAGCGTCGCGGCCACACCTGCTGCGTTCAGTCGGTCGGCGTAGAGCATGCCGTCATCGCGCAACGGATCGAATTGCGCCACGGCGATCAAGGCCGGCGGCAACCCACTGAAATCCTCGGCGAGCAACGGCATCGCATAGGCACTTGGCTTTCCGGTGCCGCGCAAGTACAGGGCGTGATAACAATCCAGATCACTGCTGCTGAGCAGCGGGGCGTCGACGCATTCACTGCGCGACGGCAATCGGTGATCACCGCCCAGCCCCGGATAAATCAGCACCTGCGCCGCCGGCAATGGCTCGCCCGCATCGCGCAACGCCAGACACAACGCCGCCGCAAGGTTGCCACCGGCGCTGTCCCCGGCCACCAGCGTTCGTTCAGGATCGAGCCGGAATGGCCCGGTCCGTAGCGCGCGCCAGACACCCAGGCAGTCCTCGAACGCCGCCGGAAACGGATGTTCCGGCGCCAACCGATAATCGACGGCGATCACCAGCACACCGAGCATCGACGCCAGTTCGGCGCAGATGAAGTCGTGGGAGTCCAGATCCCCCACCACCCACCCACCGCCATGCAGATACACAATGCACGGGCAACCGCTGGTCGGCGGCGAAACCGGTGGTTGATAAGACCGCACCGGCACGCCGGCCAATTCAAAGTCGACCACATAAAGCCCGGCGGAACGCGGCGGGGTAAACGCCCGGCACATCCCGCTGTAGGCCTGACGCAAACCACCGAGGCTGCTGTCGGTGCTGTTGAAGCTGACGGTTTTCTCGACGAAAGCCGCCATTTGTTCGGATAACGGATAGGAACTCATCAAAGTTTCAAACTGCTCTGAACGGTCGCCACGCCATCCTTGCCATCGAAACTGCTGACACCGGCGAGCCAGCGTTGCAGATCCTCGGGATGATCACGCAGCCATTGTCTGGCAACGTCCTGCGGCGTCTTGCGCTCCATGATCGGCACCATCAACTGGCTTTCCTGGGCCGCGGTAAAGGTCAGGTTTTCCAGCAGGCGATTCACGTTCGGGCAGCGCTGGGCGTAGTCCGGGGCGGTCACGGTGGAAACGGTGGCGGCGCCCTCGTTCGGGCCGTAAACGTCTTCGCTGCCGGTCAGGTAGGCGATTTTCATGTTGATGTTCATCGGGTGCGGGGTCCAGCCGACGAACACCACGAATTCCTTGCGATTCACCGCCCGCTGAACAGCGGCAAGCATGCCGGCCTCACCCGACTCGATCAGCTTGAAATCCTTCAAGCCAAATTGATTGGTCTCGATCATGGTTTTGATGGTGGTGTTGGCGCCGCTGCCCGGCTCGATGCCGTAGATCTTGCCGCCGAGTTGATCCTTGAATTTGGCGATATCGGCGAAAGTTTTCAGGCCCGCCTCGGCGACGTACTCAGGTACGGCCAGCGTTGCCTGTGCGTCGGCCAGGCTCGGTTTGGCCATGACTTTCACTTGATTGGCAGCCAGGAACGGCGCGATGTTTTTGTCCATCGCCGGTTTCCAGTACCCGAGGTAGATGTCCAGACGCTTGTCGCGGATGCCGGCGAAGATGATTTGCTGCACGGCGCTGGTTTGCTTGCTTTCGTAACCGAGGCCGTTGAGCAACACATCGGCCATGCCGCTGGTGGCAATCACGTCGGTCCAGTTGACCACGCCCATGCGCACGGCCTTGCAGGAAGCGTCGTCACTGGCCAGGACGCTGGTGCTCAGGAGAGCAGTGCCGCAGAGGATTGAGAGACAGCGGGTGAACAGTCTTTTCATCGGGATGATCTCGTGCGGCAGATTATTGTGAGGGCCGGTGTCTTCATGCACCGTGCCCAGCACATTACGCAGCGTCGAGAGGGTAAAAGCGAACTGTAGCGACCGAGATTTGCACGGTGGCGACAGCACCAAAAAGATCGCAGCCTTCGGCAGCTCCTACAGGATCGGGTTTTCACACGGCCAATGTAGGAGCTGCCGAAGGTTCGGGCCGCGTTCGGACGATCTTTTGATCTTATGCGCCGTAGTGTTTCTCGCCCCAGGCCAGCAGCCCTTGCAGCAATTCCTTGAGCACCACCTGCGTCGGAGCCGCCAGGTCCGGGCGATAGCGGAACGGCTCGAACTCTTCCATGTACGTGCACTGGCCCAACTCCAGTTGCACCGCATGGATGTTCTCGGTCGGATTGCCGTAATGCCGGGTGATGTGGCCGCCCTTGAAGCGACCGTTCAGCACATGGCTGTAATCGCCGTGCCGCGCGCAGATGGCTTCCAGCTGAGTGGCCAACTGTGGATCGCAACTGGCGCCGTTGAAGGTGCCGAGGTTGAAGTCCGGCAGCTTGCCGTCGAACAGGTGCGGGATCACCGAGCGGATCGAGTGCGCATCGAACAGCAGCGCGTAGCCGAACTCAGCCTTCAGTCGCGCCAGCTCGTTCTGCAAGGTGCTGTGATACGGCGTCCAGATCTGCTCCAGATAGGTCGCGCGTTCTGCGGCCGATGGCTCATGCCCTTCGCGGAACAACGGAATGCCGTCGAACAGCGTCGCCGGGTACAGACCGGTGGTCGCACCGACATACATAGGTTTGTCGTCAGACGGTCGATTCAGGTCGATGACGAAACGCGAGTACTCGGCGGCCAAGGTGCTGGCGCCCAGCTCGGCCGCAAACTCGTAAAGCTGCGGGATATGCCAGTCAGTGTCCGGCAGGCTTTTCGCGTCGGGGATCAACCCGGCTTCGACCGTCGGGGTCAGGCGCAGGCCGGCGTGGGGCATGCTGATCAGCAGCGGCACGCGGCCTTGTTTGAAGTTCAGAACCTTATCCACAACTGTTCTCCTAAATGCTCACTTCAACGCCGTGACGCACGACGCGTTTTTCCAGGTCACCGCCCAGCCAGTACGACAGGTCGGCCGGACGATCGATTTGCCAGGCGACGAAATCTGCACACTTGCCGACTTCCAGCGAACCGTGGGTTTCAGCGATGCCCAGCGCGGTGGCGGCATGAATCGTTGCACCCGCCAAGGCTTCTTCCGGGGTCATGCGGAAACAGGTGCATGCCATGTTCAGCATCAAACGCAACGACAGCGCCGGTGAGGTGCCTGGGTTGAGGTCGGTGGCGATGGCGATTTTCACGCCGTGTTTGCGCAAAGCCTCCATCGGCGGCAACTGGGTTTCCCGCAGGAAGTAAAAGGCGCCGGGCAGCAACACCGCGACGGTGCCAGATTCCGCCATGGCGATGGCGTCGTCTTCGGTCATGAATTCCAGGTGGTCGGCCGACAGTGCGTGGTAACGCGCCGCCAGACTCGAACCATGCAACGACGACAATTGTTCGGCGTGCAGCTTCACCGGCAAGCCGAGTGTCTGCGCGGTGATGAACACCCGCTCGACCTGCGCCGGCGAAAACGCCAGGTATTCACAGAACGCGTCCACCGCATCCACCAGCCCTTCGGCGGCCAGGGCCGGGAGCATCTCGGCGCAGATGTGATCGATGTAGTCGTCGGCACGGTCCGCGTATTCCGGCGGCAAGGCGTGAGCGGCCAGGCAGGTGCTGCGCACGCTGACCGGGAGCTCGGCGCCGAGACGGCGGATGACCCGCAGGATCTTGCGTTCGCTGGCCAGGTCCAGGCCGTAGCCGGATTTCATTTCGACCGTGGTCACGCCGTCGCGCATCAGGCTCTTCAGACGCTTGGCGGCGCTGGCGAACAGTTCATCTTCAGTGGCCGCGCGAGTGGCGCGCACGGTGCTGGCGATGCCACCCCCGGCCGCTGCGATTTCTGCATAGCTGACGCCTTGCAGACGCTGTTCGAATTCACCGCTGCGGTTACCGCCGAACACCGTGTGGGTGTGGCAGTCGATCAGGCCCGGCGTCACCCAGGCCCCGTTAAGATCATTGACTGCCGGGTACTCGCCCGACGGCAGTTCAGCGCGTGGGCCGATCCACTCAATGTGCGCTCCTGACGTCACGATGGCCGCATCCTCGATGATCGAGTAGGCGCCTTGCGCCATGGTTGCGACGTGGCAGTGTTGCCAGAGAGTTTTCATCCGTGGCCTCCGTTAGGTTATCGATGAGAAAAAGAAGGTTCACGCTCCACCGGTACTGCCTTGCCTGCCGCCGGTTTCACCCACGTCAGGTAGGCCAGCACCAGCAATACAATCCAGACCACGCCGACGATCAGAGCCGCCTGGGTGTCCGGGAAATAGCCCAGCACGCCAAAGATGAACAGCATGAAGGCAATCGCCGCCATTGGCGCATAGGGCCAGAACGGCACCGGGAATTTCAGTTCGGCGACCTGCTCGGCGCTCATGGAACGACGCATGGCCACTTGAGTGAACAGAATCATCAACCAGACCCATACCGTCGCAAAGGTCGCGATGGAGGCGATCAACAAAAATACGTTTTCCGGAATCAGGTAGTTCAGCAACACGCCCAACAGCAACGCGACACTCATTACCACCACGGTCATCCATGGCACGCCATTGCGCGACAAGCGGGCGAAGCCCTTGGGCGCATGCCCTTGCTGGGCCAGACCGTACATCATGCGGCCAGCGCCGAAGATGTCACTGTTGATCGCCGACACCGCTGCCGAGATCACCACGATATTGAGAATGGTCGCCGCCGAGCTGATTCCCAGGTTGTCGAAAATCTGCACGAATGGGCTGCCTTGGCTGCCGATCTGCTGCCATGGAAAGATCGACATCAGTACGAACATCGTCAGCACGTAGAACAGCAGGATACGCAACGGTACGGCATTGATCGCCCGGGGCAGTACGCGCTGCGGGTCTTTGGCTTCGCCGGCGGTCACGCCGATGATTTCAATGCCGCCGAACGCAAACATCACCACCGCAAACGAAGCGATCAGGCCGCCCACGCCATTGGGCATGAAGCCGCCATGGCTCCAGAGATTGCTGATGTCGGTCGCCTGGGCGCCAGGCGCCGTGCTGATGCCGAACAGCATGATGCCGAAGCCTCCGAGGATCATCGCGACGATGGCCGCGACCTTGAGCAGCGACAGCCAGAACTCCATTTCACCGAAGACTTTGACGTTGCACAGGTTCAAGCCGCCGACCACCGAAACGATGCCCAGTACCCAGATCCAGCGGGCGACTTCCGGAAACCAGAAGCCCATGTAAATACCGAATGCGGTGACGTCGGCCATACCGACGATGACCATCTCAAACGCGTAGGTCCAACCGAGGATGAAGCCCGCCATCGGCCCAAGATAAGTGCTGGCATAGTGACCGAAAGAGCCCGCCACCGGGTTGTGCACCGCCATCTCACCGAGGGCGCGCATGACCATGAACACCGCTGCGCCACCGATCAGGTAAGCGAGCAGGACCGCGGGCCCGGCCATTTGAATGGCCGAGGCAGAACCGTAAAACAGCCCGGTGCCGATTGCCGACCCCAGCGCCATGAAGCGAATATGTCGGGCAGAGAGCCCGCGTTTCAAACCTTTTTCTGACTGCTGCATTGCTCGTCCTTATTTATTCTTATTCGACGCAAAATCGAATCGCGAGCAAGTCGAATCGTCGCACCGTCGCTCCCACAGGTTCAGCGCAATCCAATGTGGGAGCGGGCTTGCTCGCGAAGAGGCCGTTACAGGCTAGGCAGCAACTTCGCCGGTACCAGCGCGTTCAGGCAACGGGACGCCAACAACTCGCTCGCCGCGTTGATGTCCGGCGCAAAGAAACGATCCTTCTCATAGAAAGGCACTTGCGCACGCAGAATCCCGCGAGCCTCTTCCAGCTTCGAAGAAGTCTTCAGACCATCGCGCAGATCCAGACCCTGGACCGCAGCCAACCATTCCACCGCGAGAACGCCGCGAGTGTTTTCGGCCATTTCCCACAGGCGCTTGCCGGCAGCCGGCGCCATGGAAACGTGATCTTCCTGGTTCGCCGAAGTCGGCAGGCTGTCCACCGAATGCGGATGGGACAGCGCCTTGTTCTCGCTGGCCAGTGCCGCAGCGGTCACTTGGGCAATCATGAAGCCGGAGTTCACGCCGCCATTGGCCACCAGGAACGGCGGCAGTTGCGACATGTGCTTGTCCATCATCAGCGAGATGCGACGTTCGCTCAGGGAACCGATTTCAGCGATGGCCAACGCCATGTTGTCGGCGGCCATGGCAACCGGTTCGGCGTGGAAGTTACCGCCGGAGATCACGTCACCTTCAGCGGCGAATACCAGCGGGTTGTCCGAAACGGCGTTGGCCTCGATGGCGAGCACTTCGGCGGCCTGACGGAACTGGGTCAGGCAGGCGCCCATGACTTGCGGCTGGCAGCGCAGGGAGTAAGGGTCCTGGACCTTTTCGCAGTTCTGGTGCGAGTCGGACACTTCGCTGCGCTCGCCCAGCAGATCGCGGTAAGCGGCAGCGGCGTCGATCTGGCCTTTCTGGCCACGAGCGGCGTGGATACGCGCGTCGAACGGCGAACGCGAGCCCAGCACGGCTTCAACGGTCAGTGCGCCCAGCGCCACAGCGCCAGCGAACAGGTCTTCGCCTTCGAACAGACCACGTAGAGCGTAAGCGGTGGACACCTGAGTGCCGTTGAGCAGCGCCAGACCTTCCTTCGCGGCCAGGGTCAGCGGGGTCAGACCGGCGACTTTCAGCGCTTCGGTTGCTTCCATCCACTCGCCTTTGTAGCGAGCTTTACCTTCGCCCAGCAGCACCAGCGACATGTGGGCCAAAGGCGCCAGGTCGCCGGATGCACCCACCGAACCTTTCAATGGAATGTGCGGGTAAACCTCGGCGTTGATCAGGGCGATCAGCGCGTCGATGACCTTACGACGAATGCCGGAGAAACCACGGCTCAGGCTGTTGACCTTAAGCACCATGACCAGTCGAACCAGCGCGTCGCTGATCGGTTCGCCAACACCGGCGGCGTGGGACAGCACCAGCGAGCGCTGCAGGTTTTCCAGGTCTTCGCTGGCGATACGGGTCGAAGCCAGCAGGCCGAAACCGGTGTTGATGCCATAAGCGGTGCGGTTCTCGACGAGGATCTGTTCCACGCAGGCAACGCTGGCTTCAATCTGGGCCGAGGCACTGTTGTCGAGGGTGATTTTGACCGGTTGCTGATAAACATCACGCAGTTGGGCAAGGCTCAGTTGGCCGGGAATCAAATTAAGCGCAGTCACATCATTCTCCTTTTGAGAGTTTTTATTAACTAACCAGACGCTCCGGAGATTTCCGTTGTCCGTCGCGTCTCGCCTTCTGGGGAGCCGCGCCTTGGCACGCTGGTGTGGTGGAAATCAGTTCAGGTTCGGTAACACTTTGTGCAGCGAAATCGGGTCTTTCAAAACGGCAGCGGCACTGGCGATGTCCGGTGCCAGCCAGCGGTCCTGGTCGTAGGCCGGGACCCGCTCGCGCAGCAGACGCCAGGCGGCATCGGTGCCGGCGCCGAAGCGTTGCTCTTTCAAGAATTCAAACGCCTGAGACGCCAGCAGGTACTCGATGGCGAGGATCTGCGTGCAGTTTTCCAGGGCACGATGCAGCTTCAGCGCGGCGTTGGTGCCCAGGCTCAGGTGGTCTTCCTGCAGGCCCGAGGTGACGTAGTTGTCGAGTACCGCCGGTTGCGCCAACTGACGGTTTTCCGCACACAGCGACGCGGCGACGTACTGGACGATCATCATCCCGGAGTTCACCCCCGGATTGGCCACCAGGAATGCCGGCAAACCGCTGACGTGCGGGTTGATCAGGCGGTCCAGACGACGTTCGGCGATGGAACCGATTTCGGCCATGGCGATGGCCAGCAAATCCGCCGCCAACGCCACTGACTGACCGTGCGGATTGGCCTGGGACACCACCCGGAAGTCGTCCGGCGTACCCAGCAGCATCGGGTTGTCGGTGACCGAGTTGAATTCGGTTTCGATCTGCTTTTTCGCGTGCTCAAGCTGATCGCGAGCGGCGCCGTGGACTTGCGGGATCGAGCGGATGCTCAGCGCATCCTGGGTACGAATGCCTTTGCTGCTGGCGATCACTTCACTGCCATCGAGCAACGCACGCAGGTTGATGCCGACTTGCTGCATGCCTGGATGCGGTTTGAGCGCGATGATCTCGGCATCGAACGCGGCAATCTGACCGCGCTGGGCCTCGAAGCTCATGGCACCGATCACGTCGGCCCATTGCAGCAGACGCGTGGCGTCGGCGATTGCCAGGCAGCTGAGGCCGGACATGCACGGCGTGCCGTTGACCAGGCACAGGCCATCTTTGGCGCCCAGCTGAACCGGCTGCAGACCTTCTTCGGCCAGGGCTTGCTGCGCGGAAACGATCTGCCCGCGATAGCTGACATTGCCGACCCCCAGCAGCGCAATGCTGATGTGGGCCATGTGGGTCAGGTAACCCACCGAACCCTGGGACGGCACTTGCGGGGTGATGCCGCGGTTGAGCAGCGCCAGAAGACCCTCGACGACCCGGCGATGAATACCGGATTTGCCATGGCTGTAGTTGCGAATGGCGGCGCAGATGATTGCGCGGGTCTGTTCATCGGCCAGTGGTGCGCCAACGCCACAGGCGTGACTGAGCAGGGTGTTGCGCGACAACTGGCTGAGTTGCTCGTCTTTGAGCGAAACATTGCACAGCGCGCCGAGGCCGGTGTTGACGCCATAGGCGCGTTCGCCGCTGACGACGATGCGCTGGACGATCGCCTGGGCATTTTCGATCCGCGCCCAGACCTGTGGCGACAGCTCAAGTTGTGCGCCATGGCGGGCTACGGCGACCACATCCTGCCAACGCAACGGGGCGTCGGCGATAACGATTTTTTCAGCCTGGGACATCATTAACCTCGTGCGTACAACTTGAATATTGATGCAGCTTCACTGACGCCTTCGCGAGCAAGCCCGCTCCCACAGGGGTACGCATTCCAATGTGGGAGCGGGCTTGCTCGCGAAGAGGCCGGCTCGATCACTGCAAATCTCTCAAACCACCGCCGCCCGACGCTGTACGAACCGATCCACATACTCATCCGCCGGCGAATGCAGGATCTCTCTTGGCGTGCCGACCTGAATCAGGCGGCCATCCTTGAGGATCGCAATGCGGTTGCCGATGCGCACGGCCTCGTCGAGGTCGTGGGTGATGAAGACGATGGTCTTGTGCAGGGTCTTTTGCAGTTCCAGCAACTGGTCCTGCATCTCGGCGCGAATCAACGGGTCGAGGGCACTGAAGGCTTCGTCCATCAGGATGATGTCGGTGTCTGCGGCCAAGGCGCGAGCCAGGCCCACACGCTGACGCATGCCGCCCGAGAGCTGATGCGGGTATTTGTTTTCGTAGCCCTTGAGGCCCACGGTGTTGATCCAGTGCAGCGCGCGCTCGGAGCACATTTGCTTGCTCTCGCCGCGCACTTTCAGACCGTAGGCGACGTTATCCACCACGGTCTTGTGCGGCAGCAGGCCGAAGCTCTGGAACACCATGCTGATCTTGTGCCGGCGAAATTCTCGCAGGGCTTCCATGTCGTATTGCAGGATGTCCACGCCGTCCACCAGGATCGCGCCGCTGGTCGGGTCGATCAGGCGGTTGAAGTGGCGCACCAGCGTCGATTTGCCGGAACCCGACAGGCCCATGATCACGAAGATCTCGCCGGTGCCGATGCTCAGGGACAAGTCGTTCACGCCGACCACGCAGCCGGTTTCGGACAGCACCTGATCCTTGGTTTTGCCCTGACCAATCATGGCCAGCGCATCCTTGGAACGGTTGCCGAAAATCTTGAAGACGTTTTTGACTTCGATCTTGCTGATGGCTTCGTTGTTCATTTGCTCACCTCATGCCGTGCCCGACCATACGCCTGAGTAATACGGTCGATAACCACTGCCAGAATCACGATCGCCAGACCCGCCTCAAGACCACGTCCGACGTTGAGGGTCTGAATCCCCACCAACACGTCTTCGCCCAAGCCACGGGCACCGATCATCGAGGCAATCACTACCATCGACAGGGCCATCATGGTGGTCTGGTTGATCCCGGCCATGATGCTCGGCAGGGCCAGCGGAAGTTGCACGCCAAACAGTTGCTGCCAGCGGTTGGCACCGAAGGCGTTGATCGCTTCCATCACTTCGCCGTCGACCTGGCGAATGCCCAGATCAGTCAGGCGGATCAGCGGTGGTGCGGCGTAGATCACGGTGGCGAAAATCGCCGGGACTTTGCCCAGGCCGAACAGCATCAGCACCGGGATCAGGTACACGAAACTCGGCATGGTCTGCATGATGTCCAGCAGCGGCATCAAGATCGAACGCAGACGATTGCTGCGTGCCGAGAGAATGCCCAGTGGAATGCCGATCAGCACCGAAATGATGGTCGCCACCATCATCAGCGCCAGGGTTTGCATCAGCTTGTCCCAGAGGCCGACCGCACCCACCAGGAACAACAAGCCGACAATCACGGCCGTGGTCACGACCTTGCGGGTCGCGTGCCAGGCAACGCCCGCGACGATGGCGAGCATCAACCACCAGGGTGCCGCACGCAGCAGGCCTTCAAGGTTGACGATGGCCCACAGCAGCGTGTCAGAGATCTGCCGGAACACATCGCCGTAGTTGGTAACCAGCGAATCGACCCAACTGTTGACCCAGTCGGCGATGGAAAAGGTAAAGCTTTCGGGAAACATAAGAGACTCTCAATCAAGGGGTTGCGATCAAGCACCCGACTGCCGCTCTGGGCAGTCGGAGAGGCTCAACCTACAAGGCCGCGTCGATCTTTTTGGCTGCGTCTTCGCTCACCCATGCGTGCCAGACTTCAGGATGTTCCTTGAGGAAGATTTTCGCCAGTTTTGGTGACTCGATCCGCTCTTTGGCCATACGCCCGAGGTTCTGGTTAAGCAGGTCGATTGGCAGGTTGACCTTCTCCAGCACAGCCACCAGTTCCGGGGCTTGCTCGTGGAAGGTCTTGGACACGCCGACCTTGATGGTCACTTCCTTGTTCACGCCTGGTTTCTCTTCGAGTTTGACCAGGTCGACCTGACCCATCAGCGGGGTTGGCGACCAGTAGTAGAACAGGATCGGCTCGCCACGCTTGTAGCTCGACAACACCGCGGCATCCAGTGCCGGACCGGTGCCCGGACGGAAGTTGGTGTAGGTGCTTTCCAGGCCGTAGCTTTTCAGCATTTCGCTGTTGTCCAGCTCACAGGTCCAGCCGGCCGGGCAGTTATAGAAACGGCCCTTGGATGGCTCTTCCTGATCCTTGAACACTGCAGCGTATTTACCCAGATCAGCGATCGCTTTCAGGTCCGGAGCTTTAGGCTCCAGCTTGCGCTTGGCGTCGCCTTCGATCACATAACGCGGGACGTACCAGCCTTCGACAGCACCCACGACCGGAGCGCCGATACCGACAACCTTGCCGGCCTTCTCGGCCTTGTTCCAGACTTCGCTACGACCCACCCACTCTTCGGCGAAGATTTGAATATCGTTGCTGCTCAGGGCGTTTTCCATGGTGATGGAGTTGCCCGGCAGGCTGTCGGTCTTGCAGTCGTAGCCTTTCTCCAACACGACTTGCAGCACGTCGGTCAGCAGCATGGCGCTTTCCCAGTTCAGGCCGGCAAATTTCACCGGTTTGCCCGACTCGCACCAACCCGCCGCCTGAGTGACGCCGGCGCTGGCCAGCAGGCCCATGGAAAGCAATGTGGTCAGCAGGGTCTTGTTCGATTTCATTGTTGTGACGCTCCTAATCATGAGTTGGCTTACGGCAGTCAAGAGGCATCCAGCCCTGTCCACGTCCAATCAGGCCCGCGCCGCAGCGCGACTGGCCCCGCTTGTTATAGGTGCTGCATCGCTGTCCTGCTCGACTGGCAGGATCAGGTGATCGGGTACTGCGCTGTGCCATTTTTTTGCGCACACGTAATACAGGGCTGCTGGAAGCACCAGACCGATGATCCAGGAAATATCCACACCACCCAGAGCGTCCACCAGCGGACCGGTATAAAACTTGGTGGAAATGAACGGCAGTTGCACCAGCACACCGAAGACATAGACGCTGATGCCGAGGGGGTTCCAGCGGCCGTAGCGACCGTTCGGATCGGCCAGCGCCGGCACGTCATAGCGCTCGCGAGTGATGCAGTAGTAGTCCACCAGGTTGATCGCGCTCCATGGCGTAAAGAACGCCAGCAAAAACAGGATGAAGGACTTGAACGCACCGAGGAACGAGTGCTGACCGAGCAACGCGATCAGGGTCGCAGTGCCGACGATGACCAGCACGAAGACCAGACGCTGCAAGCGCGTTACTTTCAGGTCACCACGGAAACCACTGATGACGGTCGCAATGCACATGAAGCTGCCGTAGGAGTTCAGCGTGGAGATGGTGACCTTGCCGAACGCGATGCTGAAGTACAGCAGCGCAGCGGTGGCACCGGTACCGCCCAGACCCACAATGTAGGCCACTTCGTGGCCGGCGAACTGCCCGTTGGCCGAGGCGGCGGCAAGCACGCCGAGGATCATCGCCACCTGTGCGCCAATGACCGAACCCGCGCCTGCGGCGAAGAAGGTCTTCACCGAGGAAGTCTTGCTCGGCAGGTAGCGTGAATAGTCAGCCACGTAGGGGCCGAAGGCGATCTGCCAAGACGCCGCGAGCGACACCGCGAGCAGAAAGCTGGTCCAGCTGAAGTGGCGGATTTGCAGGAGTGCGCCCACGTCCGTTTGGCTCATCAGGCGACTGAACAGGTAAACAAAAGCAATCACGCCAATGACACTGGCAACACGGCCGATCCAATGGATCACCCGATAACCGAGCACCGTCACCAGCACGATGACACTGGCGAAGATAAGGATACCGACGCTGTCGCTGACGCCAAACAACTGGCCCAGCGCCTGGCCGGAAAGGACGGTGCCCGTAGCGGTGAAACCGAGGTACATCAGACAGACCAGCACGATCGGAATGGCCGCGCCATACACGCCGAACTGCACCCGGCTGGAGATCATCTGCGGCAGGCCAAGCTTGGGCCCTTGCGCCGCATGCAGCGCCATTACGCCACCGCCGAGCAGTTGACCGATCAACAGACCGATCAACGACCAGAACACGTCACCGCCCAGCACCACGGCCAGGGCCCCGGTGACAATCGCGGTGATTTGCAGGTTGGCACCCATCCATAGGGTGAACTGGCTCAACAGACGACCGTGTCTTTCCGCTTCCGGGATGTAGTCGATCGAACGTTTCTCGATCAACGGTTTGTTGCCTGCACGATCGCTGTTAACAGCCATGATTCAACCTCTGTGGATTGTTATTCGGTGTTGGTTGTTTCTCTGTAGGAGCTGTGTAGGAGCTGTCGAGTGAAACGAGGCTGCGATCTTTTGATCTTGATCTCCGGCGTCAGTGACGACGCCAAAAGATCGCAGCCTTCGGCAGCTCCTACAGGGCAAGCATTACTTGCCGGTAATCATCGGCAGGTTCAGACCCTGTTCCTTGGCGCAGTCGATCGCGATCTGGTAACCCGCATCGGCGTGACGCATGACACCGGTAGCCGGGTCGTTGTGCAGGACACGAGCGATACGCTCGGCCGCTTCGTCAGTACCGTCGCAGACAATCACCATGCCCGAGTGCTGGGAGAAGCCCATGCCGACGCCGCCGCCGTGGTGCAGGGAAACCCAGGTCGCGCCGCTCGCGGTGTTGAGCAGAGCGTTGAGCAGTGGCCAGTCGGACACGGCATCGGAACCGTCCTGCATGGATTCGGTTTCGCGGTTCGGGCTGGCGACCGAACCGGAGTCCAAGTGGTCACGACCGATCACGATTGGCGCAGACAATTCACCGCTGCGAACCATTTCGTTGAACGCCAGGCCAAGCTTGGCGCGCAGGCCCAAGCCAACCCAGCAGATACGTGCCGGCAGACCCTGGAAGCTGATGCGCTCGCGCGCCATGTCCAGCCAGTTGTGCAGGTGGGCGTCGTCCGGGATCAGTTCTTTTACTTTGGCGTCGGTTTTGTAGATGTCTTGCGGATCGCCCGACAGAGCAGCCCAACGGAACGGGCCGATACCGCGGCAGAACAGCGGACGGATGTAAGCGGGTACGAAACCCGGGAAGTCGAATGCGTTCTCGACGCCTTCTTCCTGGGCCATCTGACGGATGTTGTTGCCGTAGTCGAAGGTCGGAATGCCCATTTTCTGGAAGTCCAACATCGCTTTAACGTGCACAGCCATCGATTGCTTGGCGGCTTTGACCACAGCGGCTGGCTCGGTCTTGGCGCGAGCGCGGTACTCTTCCCAGGTCCAGCCGGCTGGCAGGTAACCGTTGAGCGGATCGTGGGCGCTGGTCTGGTCGGTGACCATGTCCGGGCGCACGCCGCGCTTGACCAGTTCTGGAAGAATTTCAGCTGCGTTGCCGAGCAGGGCGATGGAAATCGCTTTGCCTTCCTTGGTGTATTTGGCGATACGCGCCAGTGCGTCGTCGAGGTCGGTGGCTTGCTCATCGACATAACGGCTGTTCAGGCGGAAATCGATGCTGACCTGCTGGCATTCGATGTTCAGCGAGCAAGCGCCGGCCAGGGTCGCGGCCAGAGGTTGAGCGCCGCCCATACCGCCGAGGCCTGCGGTCAGGACCCAACGACCTTTCAGGTCATCGTTGTAGTGTTGGCGACCGGCTTCGACGAAGGTTTCGTAGGTGCCTTGAACGATGCCCTGGCTGCCGATGTAGATCCAGCTGCCGGCAGTCATCTGGCCGTACATGGCCAGGCCTTTGGCGTCGAGTTCGTTGAAGTGTTCCCAGCTCGCCCAGTGTGGCACCAGGTTGGAGTTGGCGATCAGCACGCGCGGTGCATTGGTGTGGGTCTTGAACACGCCGACCGGCTTGCCGGATTGCACCAGCAGGGTCTCGTCGTCATTCAGGTTGGTCAGGCTTTCGACGATCTTGTCGTAGCATTCCCAGTTACGCGCCGCACGACCGATACCACCGTAAACCACCAGTTCTTTAGGGTTCTCGGCGACTTCCGGGTCGAGGTTGTTCATCAGCATGCGCAGCGGCGCTTCAGTCAGCCAGCTCTTGGCGGTCAGCTTGTTACCGCGGGCAGCGCGGATTTCAACGTCACGAAACTTGGTCATTTTATTGTCAGTCACGAAAGAGACTCCTCAGCGATCAATCCAAACCTGAATCAGTGGACGTTGCGAGGAGTCTCGATCGACTCATACGCATACGTCTTTACTTGTACATACAAGCATATGCAATCAAGCGGCCAACTTGCTGGGTGAGTGTTCAAGAAAAGTTTTGAAAGGGCTGGAAAGCGCCTGGATCAAGGGTTCTGGCAAAGATGAAATTTTTCGGGGGGATTTTGCGAGGGGGATGACGGCTGTTACTTGGGCGTGGTTTTGCGCCACGCTGGGGCGTTCGGTAACAAGTTGGTGCGCAGTTTCGAATCAGATGATCGTTCCCACGCTCTGCGTGGTAACGCCGCCAGGGACGCTCCGCGTCCGCTGTTGCGACGGTGACGCGGAGCGTCACGGGATGCATTCCCACGCGGGAGCGTGGGAACGATCAGTCTTTTGGGGATTTTGAATCAGCGTGCGATCAGCTCGATCACACAGCACGGGCCATTGCTGGAGACTTCCAGCAGGCCAACGTTACCGTCGAATTGCAGGCAATCATGGCGACCGAGTTGGGAGGCGCTGTTACCGACCTTCACTTCAAGCTCGTCGGTGACGCTGAACACCAGCACAGTGCCTGCCGAGCTGAAAAACCGCTGCTCGCCGTCCAGCCACTGTAATCGCGCGCTATAACGCTGCGGTGCATAAATCAGGTTGAAGTCGCGGATCGGCCCACCGAGCAATGTGCAGGAGACCTGGCTCTCGCCGCTGAAAGCAAATGGGTCCAGCGGTAACAGTGGCTGCGTGTCCTGGCCATCTACCCGCAAGGTCATGCCGTCGCCTTGCAGCACAGTGATCACCCGCTCATAGCCGGCGAATGTCGAGAAGCCGCCCGACTCACCGATGTCGGCAATCGACAGGCGCCAGCCGAAACCATCAAGACCGGTGCCCGCATCACGGGTGATTTCTTCAGTGCTGCCGCCGCCGTTTTTCCATGGCATGCGTGGGTAATCTTTTGCGCGTAGAACCTTCATCTCACTCATTTATGCACTCTATTTATGAAAGCGACCTTCCAGACGATGACGGGAACCAGGGTGGATCAAACGGGCGGCGGTCACTGGCTGACGGCCGGACCAGGTGCGGCGACGAATCAGCAGGCACGGCTCGCCCTTTTCAATCTGCAGCAACTTGCACTCGCTGGCTTCGGCCAGAATCGCCTCGACCACGTGCTCGCCTTCCGTCAGCGGCGCGACCTGGTTCAGATAGGCGTATGGCGTTTGCAGGGTGAAGTCCTGCTTGAGGTAGTCCGGCGCCACGAGTGCGTTGACGAACCGGTCTTCGATTTGCACCGGGATATCGTTTTCGAAATGCACGATCAGCGAGTGAAAGACTTTCTGGCCTTCGCGCATGTCCAGCGCCAGTGCCCGCTCGGAACCGGCGGCCTCTTCCTCGAGGGTGATGACCTTGCAGGTATGGCGATGGCCACGGGAGGCGATTTCGTCGGCGATGTTGTGGACTTCAAACAGCGCGGACTGACTTTTCGGCTCGGCGACGAACGTGCCAACACCCTGCATGCGCACCAGCAAACCGTCGGCGGTCATCTCCCGCAGGGCGCGGTTGATGGTCATGCGGCTGAAACCCAGCTGGTTGACCAGCTCGCTTTCCGACGGAACGCGGTAGTGCGGCGGCCAGTTTCCACTGTCGATTTGCTGGGTGATCATCTGTTTGACGCGGGCGTACAAGGGCGCCGGACTGTCGCCCATGTTCGCGGCCAACGGTGACACTTGGGGCGGAGTCGGCACGGTTAATCCTTGGTCGTTTAGTAAAGGTTGCTAGCTTGCCGGAGTTTACCGAGCAGGCAAACGTCTGTATATGTATATACAAATAACACACGATGGGGTGCTGAACCATGTCCGCCTTCTTTGCCGAACGCGCGCTGCTGCCTAGTGGATGGGCCAACAATGTACGTCTTGAGGTCAGCGCCGATGGCGTGTTGACCCATATCCAGGCCGATTCCAACGCAGATGGCGCCGAACGGCTAAGCGGTCCGCTGCTGCCGGGAATGCCGAATCTACACTCCCACGCCTTCCAGCGGGCCATGGCCGGGCTGGCGGAAGTGGCGGGTAATCCGAATGACAGTTTCTGGACCTGGCGCGACTTGATGTATCGCCTCGTCGGAAAAATCAGCCCGGATCAACTCGGCGTAATCGCCCGTCAGCTGTACATCGAAATGCTCAAGGCCGGTTACACCTCGGTCGCGGAATTTCATTACGTACACCACGACACCAACGGCCAGCCTTACGCTGACCCGGCCGAACTGGCGCTACGCATCAGTCAGGCCGCCAGCTCCGCCGGTATCGGCCTGACCCTGCTGCCGGTGCTCTACAGCCATTCCGGTTTCGGCGGCCAGGCCCCGAACGAAGGCCAGCGCCGCTTTATCAACAGCACCGAAAACTACCTCAAGCTTCAATCGCGCTTGCAGCCGATCCTGGCGCAGCAGCCAGCGCAGTCGCTGGGTTTGTGTTTCCACTCGTTGCGAGCGGTAACACCGCAGCAAATCAGCGAAGTGCTGGCCGCCAGCGACCAGCAATGCCCGGTACACATTCACATCGCCGAACAGCAGAAGGAAGTCGACGACTGCCTGAGCTGGAGCGGTCGTCGTCCGCTCCAATGGCTGTACGAAAACACCGAGGTCGATCAGCGCTGGTGCCTGGTTCACGCGACCCACGCCAACCCGGAAGAAGTCACGCTGATGGCCAAGAGTCGCGCCATCGCCGGCTTGTGCCTGACGACCGAAGCCAACCTCGGCGACGGGATCTTCCCGGCGGTGGATTTCCTCGCTCAGGGCGGGCGCATGGGCATCGGTTCCGACAGCCATGTGTCTTTGAGCGTGGTGGAAGAATTGCGCTGGCTGGAATACGGCCAGCGCCTACGCGACCAACGCCGTAATCGTTTGTATGGCGCGGATCAGCCGATGGTTGGCCGCACGCTGTACGACGCGGCGCTGGATGGTGGGGCTCAAGCGCTGGGTCAGTCGATTGGTGCGCTGGAAGTTGGCAAACGTGCGGATTGGCTGGTGCTGGATGGCAACGATCCGTACCTGGCGACGGCCAGCGGCGACGGGATTCTCAATCGTTGGTTGTTTGCCGGTGGCGATCGCCAGGTGCGCGATGTGCTGGTCAATGGCCAGTGGGTTGTGCGCGACGGGCGTCATGCGGGCGAAGAAGAAAGTAATCGCGCGTTCACCCAAGTCCTGCGCGACTTGCTCGGTTAAAAGCAAAAGATCGCAGCCTCCGGCAGCTCCTACAGAATCACTCGATCCCTGTAGGAGCTGCCGGAGGCTGTGATCTTTTTTTCAGCCGCACCGTTAGTTCGAAATCTTGGCCATCTGCGTATCGGTCGCGCGCCAGATCAGCCGCGTAGTGTCGTAACCCTGCTGACGCGCCTTGCTCAGCAGTTCCTCACGCACTACACCATTGACCGTCGGGGTCCGTGACAGCAGCCACAGATACTTGCGGCTTGGATCGCCAACAATGGCGGTCTTGTAGTCATCGCTGACGTACAACACCCAGTACTCACCCTTCGCCACACCCGGAATCAACCGCGAAAACCAGGTATCGAACTCGACCCACAGCTTGTCGGTTTTGCCCGACTCCTGTGGCCAGGCCACGCCTTTGGCCTCTTCCCATTGCCAGTCTGCCGTCAGGCAGCGATTGAGCACCAACACTTTGCCGTCAGGCTTGAGCGTGTAATGGGCTTCGGATTGTGCGCAGTTGCGTTGGAAATACATCGGCAGACGAGCCAACTCGTACCAGGTCCCTTGGTACTTCTTGAGATTGACGCTATTGGCGGTTTTCGGTGCCAACGGATCTACGCCAGACGTGGCGCAGCCGGCCAATACCAGGCCGGCTAAAAGAACTATCAATAACCGCTTCATTGTTTTTCTCCCGTGGGCGTATAACCCCGGTTTACTTCAGGCCTTGGCCGGAAAACATCAGCACTTTGTCACCGGCGTACTGCACGCTGATAAAGCTGTTCTTGTCGCCCCAAGTACAACTGGACATACCGAGCGCGCCCGAGCAATCGGCGGGTTTGCCCAGCAAGGTTTCTACTTCGGCCTTGGGCATGCCTGACGACAGCTTCGAGTAGTTTTCCTGATTAACCTTGCTGCACGCGGCCAACAACACGCAGAACGAAAGCAGGGCAATAGAACGCAGCGACATGGTGTAGCTCCTGGGGCGAAGGGGAATGGCATGACTGCCAAGCAGAAGCTTAGAAGAGAAAACCCCTGTCTGGTTCCCTGGCCGACCGGCTATTTATCAGGCCGCTCGTCTGCCTTGTTTCGAAAAATCAGCAACTTTCTTTCGCTATTAAGTATTTCGTCGGTTTTCGCAAAAGCCGCCTAATCTTTGACGCCGGTCAGTCGACATAAAAGCAGCGCAATGCCCATGACTGTGGCAAATTGACGCCCCTTTGTTGACCAGCCTCTCCGCGGTAGCTCATTTAATGACCAGAAACATGAAGTTCAGCCACAAGATCTTGTTGGCTGCCGCCCTCGTGGTGGCCGTCGCATTCGCTTGTTTCATCCTCTTCAACGACTACCGTCAGCGGCAAACCCTGCGCAGCAGTACCGAATCCTCGATGCAGGAACTCGGCAGCCTGACCACCAGCAACATTCAGACCTGGCTGGAAAGTCGCATCCAGTTGCTGCAATCGCTGTCCCAGCAGATCGCCGTGGACGGCAGCGCCCAGGCCAACCTCAAGCGCGCCATCGACCTGCCCGCCTACACCAGTAATTTCCAGTTGAGCTACTTCGGTGGCACCGACGGCGTGATGTTCTCGGTCCCGGCCGGCAATCGCGCAGCGGATTACGATCCCCGCGCCCGTGGCTGGTACAAGGCGGCCAACGGTGCGCAACAGACCATCGTCACCGAACCCTACATCGCCGCGTCGTCGGGCAAACTGGTGATCACCGTCGCCACGCCGGTGAAACATCAGAATCAAATGATCGGCGTCGCTGGCGCTGACATCGACTTGTCCAGCGTCAGCGCGATCATCAACTCGCTGAACTTCGGCGGCCACGGCCACGCGTTTATCGTTAGCGCCGACGGCAAAATCCTGATCCACCCGGACAGCAAACTGGTGCTCAAGAGCCTGACCGACGCCTACCCGAACGGTGCGCCGAACGTCAGCCCGGGCATGAAAGAAGTCGAGATCGACGGCAAGACCCAATTCATCTCCTTTACCCACGTCAACGGTGTGCCCTCGGCAGACTGGTACGTGGCGCTGGTGCTGGATCAGGACACCGCGTTCTCGATGCTCAGCGAGTTCCGCACCTCGGCGATCATCGCCATGGTCATTGCCGTGGTGATCATCATCGCGTTTCTGGGCATGTTGATCAGCTTCCTGATGCAGCCGCTGCTGACCATGGGCCGCACCATGCATGACATCGCCGAAGGCGAAGGTGACCTGACCAAACGCCTGACCATTCACGGCCACGATGAATTCGGTGCCCTGGGCACCTCGTTCAACCGTTTTGTGGAGCGCATTCACACCTCGATTCGCGAAGTGTCCTCGGCCACCGGCCAAGTCAATGAAGTCGCCTTGCGTGTGGTGGCCGCGTCGAACTCGTCGATGTTCAACTCCGACCAGCAAGCCTCGCGCACCAGCAGCGTCGCCGCCGCCATCAACGAACTGGGCGCCGCCGCCCAGGAAATCGCCCAGAACGCCGCCCTCGCCTCTCAACATTCGAGCGATGCTCGCGCATTGGCCGAGGACGGCCAGCAGGTCGTGGATAAAACCATCGCGGCGATGCAGCAGCTCTCGGCGAAGATCAGCGATTCGTGCGGCAACATCGAAACGCTCAATAGCAACACCGTGAACATCGGGCAGATTCTGGAAGTGATCACCAGCATCTCCCAGCAGACCAACCTGCTGGCACTCAACGCCGCCATCGAAGCGGCCCGTGCCGGTGAAGCCGGTCGTGGTTTTGCCGTGGTGGCAGACGAAGTGCGTAACCTCGCGCACCGTACTCAGGATTCGGCGCAGCAAGTGCAGAAGATGATCGAGAAACTGCAAGTCGGCGCCCGGGAAGCCGTGATCACCATGACCGACAGCCAGCGCCAGAGCGAAAGCAGCGTCGGCATCGCCAACCAGGCGGGCGAACGTCTGGGCAGCGTGACCCAGCGTATCGGTGAGATCGACGGGATGAACCAGTCGGTGGCCACTGCGACGGAAGAGCAAACGGCGGTGGTGGAGTCGATCAACGTCGACATTACCGAGATCAACATGCTGAACCAGGAAGGCGTGGAGAACTTGCAGTCGACGTTGCGCGCGTGTTCGGATCTTGAGCAGCAGGCGGCGCGGTTGAAGCAGTTGGTTGGCAGCTTCCGGATTTAAGCTGCTTTCACTGGCCCCATCGCCAGCAGGCTGGCTCCCACAGGGGATGTGTGAACGACACAAACCCAATGTGGGAGCCAGCCTGCTGGCGATGACGGCATCAGCCGCAAGGAAAATCTAAAACCTGGACCCAGGCCCCGAAAGAAACGCCAACTCCTCAGCCGTAGACTCCCGCCCCAACACCGCATTGCGATGCGGAAACCGTCCAAACCGCGCAATCACTTTCTGATGCCGTTCGGCATAATCCAGGTTATCGGCAAACACCGCCCGATCAGCCTCAGGCTGCTGCGCCACCAACTCGATAAATCGCGAAACCGCTTCGTTCTGCACCGCCAGATTTTCGCAATGCTCGAACACCAGGTAGATGAACACTCGCTGGATGGGCTGCAACTGCCGATCGAAATCCGCAGCAATGCCTTGCGCCACCAGTGCCTGAGCCCTGAGATCGCCTGAAAAGGATTTGGGAGTGTCGCGAAAGATCATTCGCGGGAGTTGATCGAGCAATAGCACCAGAGCCAGCCAACCTTCGGGGCGTTGCGCCCACTCGGTCAATCCGCCGGCCAGTGCCTGCTCGACCCAGTCCCCGAAACGCGTGCGCGCTTCGAGGTCCTGGCTGTCGCGCTTGCCAAACCATAACTTGCCCTTGTCAGCCGCTATTTCGTTGGGGGATTCGAGGGTTCCGAACCACCATTCGAGCAACGGCTGCCAGGGCGCGGTCATGGTTTATTCCTTGTGGTAAGCCGTGACGCGTTCGACTTCTTCTTTCGAACCGAGGAACACCGCTACGCGCTGGTGCAAGCCGTCAGGCTTGATGTCGAGGATGCGCTGATGGCCATCGGTGGAAGCGCCGCCAGCCTGTTCCACCAGGAACGACATCGGGTTGGCTTCGTACATCAGACGCAGCTTGCCCGGCTTGGACGGCTCGCGACTGTCGCGTGGGTACATGAACAGACCGCCACGGGTCAGGATACGGTGCACGTCCGCGACCATCGCGGCGACCCAGCGCATGTTGTAGTTCTTTTTCAGCGGGCCTTCTTCGCCGGCCAGCAATTCGCCGACGTAGCGTTGTACCGGCGCTTCCCAGTGACGCTGGTTGGACGCGTTGATCGCGAATTCCTGAGTAGATTCCGGAATCTTGATGTCTTCATGGGTCAGCACGAAGCTGCCCATTTCGCGGTCCAGGGTGAAACCTTTTACGCCGTCGCCCAGGGTCAGGATCAGCATGGTCTGTGGACCGTAGATCGCGTAACCGGCAGCCACTTGCTCGGTGCCTGGCTGCAGGAAAGCCTTTTCGTTCAAAGGCTCGTTTTGGCTCAGGTATTCGTTCGGGCAACGCAGCACCGAGAAGATAGTACCGACCGGCGCGTTGATATCGATGTTCGACGAGCCGTCCAGTGGGTCGAATACCAGCAAGTACGCGCCTTTCGGGTATTTGCCCGGGATCTGGTAGGCGTTGTCCATTTCTTCGGACGCCATGCCGGCCAGGTGACCGCCCCATTCGTTGGCTTCGAGCAGGATCTCGTTGGAGATCACGTCGAGTTTCTTCTGCACTTCACCTTGGACGTTTTCAGTGCCCATGCTGCCCAGAACACCACCGAGGGCGCCTTTGGACACGGCGTGGTTGATCTCTTTGCAAGCACGCGCCACCACTTCGATCAGAAAACGCAGATCGGCAGGGGTGTTGTTGCTACGGGTCTGCTCAATCAAATAGCGACTCAGGGTAACGCGGGACATGGAAGGCTCCGGTGGAATGGGGGGCTAAAAACCCGCGCAGTTTAACGCGAGTCGGGGCGCATTTCCTCCTATCAGACGTGTTACACCCAATAGAGTTCATGCGCCCGGTTGAGCGTAGTTCGAATCCGGGTTCTTTACCGACCGAGAAACCGCCTTCGCTAGCTTGCTCGCGATCGGGGTGCGCAGCATCCGCCGTCAGGGCTTGACTGGCGGCTTACGCAACAGACTGAACGCCATCGAGGCCAGAAACAAAACGCTGAGCAGCAACACCGCCCACAACCCGAATTTCTTCCAGTTGGTGTCCGTCGGCGCAGCCGTTGTCACGGTCGACGCTGGCGTGGCCACCGCCGCGCCTTCGACCGTAGCCTTGCCCAATGTCGCCAACTTTGCAGCGCTGTAATCCGGAATCAACGTCGACAGCGGCAGGTTCGCCGCCTTCACCGTGGCACTGCCCAGTGCGAGCGTATAAGGCCCCGCTCCGCGCGCCAGGAACACCAATTGAATGGAGCGCACGGCGAACCGCACAGTCGGCGCCTCGGCCCCCAGACCGCCGCCGCGCTCGTCCACCGTCAACTTCAACTGCTGCACGGTTTGCCCCGACAGCTGCAATTCGTTCTGCACCACGTCCTGGCCACTCTGGGTCAGGCGATAGAGCAAACCGCTGCCCAGCGGCTGCCACGGCAGGCTGCTTTCCCGACGACCGGACAAGGTCACGGGCGCCAAACTGTTGGGCTGACTCAACTCGACCTGCAAGCGCTCGACATTCAGCCCCATGGGTAATTGCCAGGTGTATTCACCGGCCTTTACGCTGCTGCCCGCCAGCGGTTGCGACCAGACAAGCGGTAGCGGCAAGCTGCGGGTCTTGGCGCTTTGCAGTTGCGCCGAGGTCAATGTCGGTGCCGATTGCGGCGTGTTCCATAGCAATCGCAGATAACGGGCCGACTGCCCCGGCAAGGCGACTTCATGTTGTTCGACCCGCTCGTCGGCAAACGTCAGGCGCGCCACCTGCCCTTCGCCCCACGACTGCCAATGCTGCAAGTCGTCGCTGGCCTCGATGGTGAAACGCTGGAAGCCATCGCGCTCGCTGGTCCAGTCGAGGACCAACTGCTGCAAGGGTGCTTTGATGCTGCTGGCGTCGAGCAACCAGCCGCGCAGCATTTCTTCGCCCGCCTCCAGCTGACTGGACGGCTGCACTTCGACCAGCGTGCCATTGGCGCTCGATTGCACCCGCACGCTCGGTGCGTGCTCGGTGGAATCCGCCGAGTTGTACAGCGGGAACCATTTCACGTCAGTCAGGGTGCGGTTTTCGCTGGTCTGCGCCGGCGCCCGAGCCAAGGAATACGCCTGAGCCTCACCGGCGGCGTTGAACACGCGCACATCGCTGAGATCGGTTTGCCGCGCATTCAGTTGCACGCTCAACGGCAATTCGAGGCGATACCACGGACCTTCGCCGCTGACCGACAACGGCACTTGCGTGGCAAAGTCCGCCAATTTTTCCTGAGCACTGGCCGACAGCGCCACACCCAGCGCAACAGCGCCCAACCAGACAAGGTTCAGCTTCTGACTCAAGACGACACTCCTTCGGTTTGCGGGGCCGGTTTTTCAGCCTCCGGCACAGCTTCGACGCGCTTGGGCGGTAAAGGGGCGAAATAGCCCACCACCAACAGCAATACGCCAACGCCGATAAACGAGACGATCCGGGCGAGTCCGCCGCGGTTACTCAATTCGACAAAGAACAGTTTGGCCACCACCACACCAATCAGCGCCGCACCGATCAGCCAGACTTCACGGCGATGACGCAGATGGCCACCGATCATCAGACTCAGGGCCATCAAGGTCCAGACGATGGACAGACCGGCCTGCACCAGCATCGATTCAAGCAACGCATCCAGCTCGAACGGCACACCGCCCCAATGATGGGCAGTGCGCATCACCAGGGCCGTGAAGAACACAAACAGCGAGGCGCCAGCGATCAGTTGCGTGGCGTGTTCGGCATAGTCCTTGCGAATCGCCAGTTGCGCCACAGCGCTGCGGGACCACACGTAGACCCCGAACAGCGCAAACAGCAGACCCAACTCCAGCGGGTTGATCAGCGGCACGTATGGCAACGGCTCGGCGGTGCCATCGCTGACGACGTTCGCCAGCCAGAACCAGCCGAGCATCAGCAACGCCAGCGGTGCCGCCGCGTACACACGGTATTCGCGCGAATACGTCGACACCGGCCATGGCCAGGCGCGGGGTGCCGCCATCAGCACCAGATACAGGCTCGGCAAAATAGCCCAACCCAACCAGCGCCAGGCGTTGTACTGCTCGGACAACAGCAACAGACCGTAACGCAGCTCCAGGGCCAACACACCGATCAACAGCCAGCAGCCGAGCACGTGCGCGGTACTGAGGGCGCGCGCCGGCAACATCGGCGCCAGACGCCGCAGGGAGATGAAATGCACAACAAACACGGCCGCCCATACCAGCCAACCAAAATTGGCCGCCGGGTGATAACGCGAGTGCCACGCAGCCAGCAACACCAAACCGGCCGCAGGCATCAGCAAGGTGCAGAGCAAGCCCAGCGACGACCATTTCAGGCGCAGCGCCAACACTGTCCACAGCGTCACGCTCACTGCCGCGACCGCCAGCAACAACGTCGCTTGCAGACTCGAGGGTGCAAAACGCAGGACTTCGCTAACCCACGCCAGCGCCCACCAAGCCGCGCCCCACACCAACAGCACTTCGGACAAACGCTGCAAGCTCAGCACATCGAAGGCCGAAGCATGATTGCCGAGCTGCAAGCGCCAGGCGCCAACCATCGCGGCCAGACCCAACACCAGCGGCGTCCAGAAACCGCTATGCGCCAGAGGTTTCAATCCTTCGCTCGCAAGCGGTCCGAGCAACTCAGGCCCGGCTATCAGGAACGCCGCGCCGCCAATCACCTGCAACAGCAAACCGAAGACAAAACTCACGCGCTGCTTCAGGTACAGACTCAGCCAGATGATGAACAACCCGCTGGCCGCCCAAACGGCACTCGCCGTTTGCCAAGGCAGGACGAACAGCACCGCCAGATTGATCAACACCAGACCGGCCAGCAGCACCACCGACAAGCCGCGCAGCAATCGCACGTCGCTGCGGACCATCTCATCGCGCGCCGCCAGCAACATCCCGGCGATCAGCGCCAGGCCGATCAACGACGCGCTCAGCAGACCACTCCAACCCGCGTTGAACACAGCGGCGGACTCACCGCTCGCCCCTTGCAGCCGCAGCAGGAACAACGCACCGCCGAGCAACTGCACGGCGAACGCGGTGAACAGGAACGTGCGCGATTGCAGACGCAAGCCAACAAACAAGGTCGCCAACCCCGCCAGCGCCCAACTGATCGCCGTGCCGTGAGTGAAGAAAAACAACGGCGCCAGCAGATAGAGAAAGGTCAGACCGAGGCAGGCCAGTACCGGCAGCCCTTTGCGTTCCCATTCCGACGTCTGCTCGGGCAAGGCTTTGCGCAACTGGTAGAAGCTGAACAACAACGCCACGCCGAGCATCAACGCGCCCAACGGAGCCCCTTCCAGCAGGCTGCTTTCGCCGATTCGCAGTTCACTGAGGAAGGCCAACGCCGAGCCCAGTTGCAGCAGCAAGGCAAAGGCTCGGGCCAGCGGTCGTTGCTGACGCAGGCCGAGCCAGAAGATGCCGGCGCCTTCGACAGCCCAAGCGGCGGCGGTCCAGCGCGCATCGAGCCCCAACGGAATCGCCAGGCTGGCGAAGATCACCCCCAGCGCCAGACAGGTTTCCGCCAGCAGCAACGCTCGTCCGCCCATCAACAGCCGCGCCAGGCCCATGTAAATCATGCCCAATGCCAATGCGCTGAAGGCTGCAGCGAACTCCAAGTGCTGGACCAATGCGAACTGTAAGCCGAAGCCCACCAATGGAGGACCGAACAGCATCGTGCCGTCGACGTAATCGCCCTTGCGCGCCGACCAGTGCAGCAGCGCTTCACGACTGCCGTCCTCGGGTGCGTCGCTCATTTCCAGCAACTTGCGCCGGGCGAACAGCAGACCGATGACCAGGTACATCAGGAAGAACACAATCAGGAACGGCTCGGTGCTCCACAGCAGTTCCGGGGTGTAGGAACGCAGGTCCCAGGCGAAACCGATGCCGAAGGTGCCGACGAAACCGATCAGGTTAAGCAGCCGCCAGGCCTTGAACCAGGCGATGGCGAGGATGCCGGCGTTGAGCAAGGCGAAGTAACTGAACAGCGCGACATGGTTGCCGGCACCGGTGGAGGTCAGGATTGGCGCAGCAAAACCACCGAGTGCCGCAGCGGCAGCCAGGCCCAACGCATCCTGGGTGATGGCGAGGATCGCCGAGAACACCGTCACCGCGACCAGCAGGCCTAACGCCGCCGTAGGATCGAGCAGCGGATGCAGGCGCATCGCAGCAAACACGGTCAGGTACAACACCGCGATCCCGGTGCCTTGCAGCATCAGCGCGTAATGGCTGTTGCGTGTTCTAAGCCACCAACCCAGCCCCAGAAGCCCCAATGCCGCCGCCGCAACACCGGCATAACGCAATTCGATCGGCACCACCATGCCTTCGGTGGCGTAACGCAGCAGGAAGGCCAAGCCGAGAAACAACAGCACCACACCGACCCGCAGCACGGTGTTGCCACCGAACAGCCAGTTGCGGGCGCCACTGATGGCGCGATCAATGAAGTTCGGGCCGCGAGGGATAGCGGGTTGTTGCGGCTCGCGGGCGACCGGTTCGGGTTTCCAGGCATCGACGGGCACTGGACGGCTGCTTTCGGCGGCGGCCGCGGTGATCGGTTCGAGTTCGAGAGGGAGTTCCCAGATCAGCTCCGGGGCTTCGACAGGGATTTCGTCGAGAGTGAATTCAGGAGACGGCTCGGGTTCGTGGGATTCCGGCGTCTTGACGCCTGACACTTCCAGCAATGACAGCCGTTGCTGCACCGCATTCAACGCGATCTGAGCCTGATCAAGTCGCTTACGTTGCTCGGCGGCCTGTGAATCCAGGCGGCCAATGCGAATGGCCTGGCCAATACCCAACCCGAGCAGCGCGCCCAACAGCGCATCGCTGAACGACTCGTCGAGTACCCAGCCCAGCACCAGCCCAATCAGCATGAACATCCATTGCATGGTCGATATCCCTAAGCGGCCCCGCTGCGGGGCGAATCCGGGTAAAGCAGCATCTGGCTGAGTTTAGTGTGAAACCACACAAACCTGTGGGAGCGAGCCTGCTCGCGATGAGGCCTTAACATTCAGCATTAATGTTGAATGTCAGACCGCTTTCGCGAGCAGGCTCGCTCCCACAATGGATCGCCCTGCATACCGCCCGGTGTAACCGGCGCTTAGTATATCGATCAGGCCCAACAACCGTCGGGCCTTGCTCGCAATTATTGCTAAAAGTTACTCCAAAGCTTTCCAGATATCCGTGGCGTACTCGCGAATGGTCCGGTCGGACGAGAACCAGCCCATCCGGGAAGTGCTCAACACCGCCGAACGCCACCATGCTTGAGAATCGTGCCAATGGGCTTCTACCCGCATCTGCGCGTCCCAGTAAGAGTCAAAATCGGCGCAGACCAGGAAGCGATCGTAATCGATCAGCGAATCGATCAATCCTGTGTAACGGGAAGGATCATCCGGCGAGAACACCCCGCCGCGTATCGCTTGCAGCACGTCATTCAGCCGATGGGATGCCGCAATATCAGGGGTCGCATTGAACTCATGGTTCTGCTTGCGCGCTTCAACCTGCTGAGCGCTGAGGCCGAAGATGAACATGTGTTCGGCACCGATGCGTTCGCACATTTCGACGTTGGCGCCATCGAGGGTGCCGATGGTCAGCGCGCCGTTGAGGCCGAACTTCATGTTGCTGGTGCCCGAGGCTTCGAAGCCTGCGGTGGAAATCTGCTCCGACAAATCCGCTGCCGGAATGATGCTCTCCGCCAGACTGACGTTGTAATTGGGCAAGAACACCACTTTCAGCAAACCGCGCACCGTCGGGTCGTTGTTCACCACCCGGGCGATGTCGTTGGTCAGTTTGATGATCAACTTGGCCTGGTGATAACTGGCCGCCGCCTTGCCGGCGAAGATCTTCACCCGCGGCACCCAGTCGATTTCCGGCTCGGCGCGAATCGCCTGATACAGCGCAACGGTGTGCAACAGGTTGAGCAACTGACGTTTGTATTCGTGGATCCGCTTGACCTGCACGTCGAACATCGCCGCCGGGTTGACCGCAATGCCAAGCCGCTCGTGAATGATGTACGCCAAGGCTTTCTTGCTATGCAGCCGCTGATCGGCGAACGCCTTGCGGAACGCGGCTTTCTCGGCGAACGGTTCCAGTTCGAGCAAACGCTCTTCGGCGTTGTCCAGCAGATCCGGGCCGAGGGCATCGACCATCATCGAGGTCAGTTCGGGGTTGGCCTGGTAGAGCCAGCGGCGGAAGGTAATGCCGTTGGTCTTGTTGTTGATCCGGTCCGGGTAGAGTTTGTGCAGTTCGGAGAACACCGTTTTGCGCATCAGCTGCGTGTGCAGCCCGGACACGCCGTTGACGCTGTGAGAGCCAAGGAACGCCAGGTTGCCCATGCGCACGCGGCGGCCGTTGTCTTCCTCGATCAGCGACACCGCACGCAGCACCTCGAAGTCATGGATACCCTTGGCCCGCAGCGAATCGATGTGCTGGGCGTTGATCAAGTAAATGATCTGCATGTGCCGCGGCAGCATCCGCTCCATCAAACCGACCGGCCAGGTTTCCAGCGCTTCCGGCAGCAGCGTGTGGTTGGTGTAGGACAGCGTGTCGACGGTGACTTGCCATGCCGCATCCCACGCGACGTCGTAAACGTCGACCAGCTGGCGCATCAGTTCGGCCACGGCAATCGAAGGGTGGGTGTCGTTGAGCTGGATCGCGGCATGATCGCCCAGGGTCAGGACCGAGGTGTGCATGTTGCGATGACGACGCAGCAAGTCCTGCAAGGACGCGGCGACGAAGAAATACTCCTGACGCAGGCGCAGTTCCTGGCCGGCTTCGGTGCTGTCCGCCGGGTAGAGCACCCGGGAAATACTTTCGGCCCGGGCGACTTCTGCCACGGCGCCCAAGTGGTCGCCGGCATTGAAGCGTTCCAGGTGCAAATCTTCCATGGCCCGGGCGCGCCACAGGCGCAGCGTATTGACGCTTGCCCCGCGCCAGCCGACGACTGGCGTGTCGTAAGCAATCGCGCGAACGGTTTCTGCCGGCGTCCAGACTTGCTTGGACTTGCCGGTTTCGTCGGTGACGGTTTCGACACTGCCACCGAAGCCGATCGGGTAAACAACCTCTGGTCGTTCGAACTCCCAAGGGTTACCGAAATCCAGCCAGTGTTCGGTCTGTTCCTGCTGCCAGCCGTCGACAATGGCTTGGCGGAACAAGCCGTGTTCGTAACGAATACCGTAACCGTGGCCGGCAATGCCGAGGGTCGACATGCTTTCCATGAAGCACGCGGCCAGACGACCGAGGCCGCCGTTGCCCAACGCTGCGTCGGGCTCCAGCAGGCGGATGCGTTCAATATCGACGCCGAGTTCTGTCATGGCTTCGCGGGCGACGTCCAGCAGGCCAAGGTTGCTCAGGCTGTCGTAGAGCAGACGGCCGATCAGAAATTCGAGGGAGAGGTAATAAACCCGCTTTTGACCTTTGCGGTAAATCTGCCGGGTGTGATCCATCCAGTGCTCGACCATGTGATCGCGCGCCGCCAGTGCAATGGCTTCGAACCAGTCGTGGTCGAAGGCGTGATCCGGGTCTTTGCCCACCGCGTAGGTGAGTTTGGTCAAGACGGCGTCGCGGAATGCGGCCACCTCTGCTTCGCGAACAAGTGGTTCTTGAGTCATTGATAGGACCTCGAGCGAGCGTGGAGTTGTTGAGCCTAGACGGTCTGACAGGTCGTTGGAACTCTGGTTCGGCAGTTTTTCCTGATAGTGCGAGATAGGTCGACATTACAACGTCATGTGCCGGAAAGAATGCAGGGCCCGTGCCGGAATACAGGTGTTATTGGGCGGAATACGAAAAAATCTGGCGAAAGGTTGTTCAAAAATCCACCAGTCCCGGTATGATCGCGCGCCCTGATGCACGCTGGTAACAACCGATGATGAAGTCCAACCTGATCGCCGCCGCGGAGATCGATCGCCTCGATACCTGGGCCAAGTACTCCGCCCCGATGTGTGGTTCGTGCGTTTCCAGCTGCTGCACCCTGCCGGTCGAGGTCAAGATCAAGGATCTGATCCGTATCGGCATCGTCGATGAATTCGAGCGCGGCGAGCCGCCGAAGAACATTGCCAAGCGTTTGCAGAAGGAAGGGATCGTCGAGCGTTACAACCAGAAGTCCGAGATCTTCACCCTTCAGCGCATGAGCAACAACGATTGCCTGTACCTGGATCGTAAGAGCCGTCTGTGCACTATTTATGAAAAGCGCCCGGATACTTGCCGCAACCACCCGAAAATCGGGCCGCGGCCGGGGTATTGCGCGTATAAGCCCAAAGAAGTGGCGCGCGAGACCAGCGAGAGCCGTCGGACCCTCGAGAAGTTCTGATCCAGAATCTCGCTGCCTGACCGGGCCTCATCGCGAGCAAGCTCGCTCCCACATTTGATGTGTGTACGCCATATCCCCCTGTGGGAGCGAGCCTGCTCGCGAAGGGGCAGGCACAAACACCGCACAAACCCCAGACAAACAAAAACGCCCCCGACCTTGCGGTCGGGGGCGTTTTTTTAACTGCTAACTAAGTCGAAACTCAGTTACCGGCTTTCTTGGCAGCGCGGGTACGCTCGCTTTCGCCCAGGATCTTCTTACGAAGACGGATGGACTTAGGAGTGACTTCGCACAGTTCGTCTTCTTGCACGAACTCAAGAGCTTGTTCCAGGGTGAAACGGATAGGCGGAACCAGAGCGATGGTTTCGTCTTTACCCGAGGCACGCATGTTGTCGAGCTTCTTGCCTTTGGTTGGGTTAACGCCCAGGTCGTTGTCGCGGCTGTTGATGCCGACGATTTGACCTTCGTACACGTCTTCACCGTGACCCAGGAACAGTTTGCCGCGAGCTTGCAGGGTTTCCAGCGAGTAAGTCAGAGCCTTACCGGTAGCAACCGAAACCAGCACGCCGTTCTGACGGCCGGACATGTCGCCGGACTTCATCACGTCGTAACGGTCGAAGATCGAGGTCAGGATGCCTGCACCGGAGGTCAGGGTCAGGAACTCGTTACGGAAACCGATCAAGCCACGAGCCGGGATGTTGTACTCAAGGCGCACACGGCCCTTGCCATCCGGAACCATGTTGGTCAGGTCGCCTTTACGGATACCGATCTGTTCCATGATCGAACCTTGCGATTCTTCTGGCAGGTCGATGGTCACGTTTTCGTACGGTTCGTGCTTGACGCCGTCAACCAGGCGGATAATCACTTCCGGACGACCAACACCCATTTCGAAGCCTTCGCGACGCATGGTTTCGATCAGTACCGAGAGGTGCAGCTCACCACGGCCGGAGACTTTGAACTTGTCGGCGGAGTCGCCTTCTTCAACGCGCAGGGCAACGTTGTAGAGCAGTTCTTTGTCCAGACGCTCTTTGATGTTACGGCTGGTGACGAACTTGCCTTCACGACCGCAGAACGGCGAGTCGTTAACCTGGAAGGTCATGGAAACGGTTGGTTCGTCAACGGTCAGCGGCTTCATCGCTTCGACGTTCAGTGGGTCGCACAGAGTGTCGGAGATGAACAGCTGGTCGAAGCCGCTGATGCAGACGATGTCGCCGGCAGCTGCTTCGTCAACGTCGATACGGTGCAGACCGTGGTGACCCATCAGCTTCAGGATACGACCGTTACGGCGCTTGCCGTCAGCGTCGATAGCCACAACTTGAGTGTTCGGCTTGACGCGACCACGGGCGATACGGCCAACGCCGATAACACCCAGGAAGCTGTTGTAGTCCAGTGCCGAGATTTGCATCTGGAACGGACCGTCACGGTCAACTTGTGGAGCCGGTACGTGGTCAATGATCGCCTGGTACAGCGGAGTCATGTCTTCAGCCATGTCGGTGTGTTCCAGACCGGCAATGCCGTTCAGGGCCGAGGCGTAGACGACTTTGAAGTCCAGCTGTTCTTCGGTAGCACCGAGGTTGTCGAACAGGTCGAAGATCTGGTCCAGAACCCAGTCCGGACGCGCGCCTGGACGGTCAACCTTGTTGATGACCACGATTGGACGCAGGCCGGCTTCGAAAGCCTTCTTGGTCACGAAACGGGTTTGCGGCATAGGGCCGTCTTGAGCGTCAACCAGCAGCAGAACGGAGTCAACCATCGACATTACGCGTTCAACTTCGCCGCCGAAGTCGGCGTGGCCCGGGGTGTCCACGATGTTGATGTGGTGGCCGTTCCAGTTGATGGCGGTGTTTTTCGCCAGAATGGTAATACCGCGTTCTTTCTCCTGGTCGTTGGAGTCCATCACGCGCTCGTCGTTGAGCTCGTTGCGCTCCAGGGTGCCGGATTGACGCAAGAGTTTGTCTACCAGGGTGGTTTTACCATGGTCAACGTGAGCAATGATGGCGATGTTGCGTAGATTTTCGATCACTTGTGTATCTCGATCAGAGGATTCGGTGTGCTGACAAGTCTTGGCAGCGATTTACAGTAGAGTCAGGCCTTGCCGTTACAGCTTGACGGCAGAGTCGGGGGGCCGGTGACGCAGGCCACAGGCATACAGCCCCGGGCTCTTAGCTCGGTCGATAAACGCGCACATTGGCATGCCCCTCACTGAGCAAATGGTGGGCATGCAGGCGACTCATCACGCCTTTGTCGCAATACAGCAGGTACTGGCGAGTAGGGTCCAGTTCCTTGAAACGAGCGTTCAATGCATAAAACGGCATCGTTTGTACCTCAATGCCAACGAGCCCCAGCGGGTCGTCTTCAGCGGCATCCGGATGACGGATATCGATGACGATCTGACCAGCCAGCGCTTCGCTGACTTCTTCGATCTGCAAGTCCTGGCCCAATTCGTCGATCACGCGATCGATCGGCACCAGTTTGGCGTTCTCGAGCGCACGCTCAAGTACTGCCATGTCGAACTGTTGTTCTTCGTACTCCACGCGTGGACGCTTGGCGTGGGTCTTGGGGTTCACCGAGATGACCCCGCAGTATTCCGGCATGTGCTTGGCGAAGTCGGCAGTACCGATTTCGTTGGCCAGGTCGATGATGTCCTGCTTGTGACTGGCGATCAGCGGACGCAAGACCAGCTTGTCGGTCACGCAGTCGATCACGGACAGGTTCGGCAACGTCTGGCTCGACACCTGGGAAATCGCTTCACCGGTGACCAGCGCATCGATCTCCAGCCGATCGGCAATACGGGAAGCAGCGCGCAACATCATACGCTTCAAAACTACGCCCATATGACTGTTATCGACTTTCCCGAGAATTTCTCCCAGTACTTCCTCGAAAGGCACACTCACAAATAACACGCGTTGGGAGCTGCCGTACTTCTTCCAGATGAAGTGCGCGACTTCCATAACGCCCAGTTCATGGGCTCGTCCGCCCAGATTGAAGAAGCAGAAATGGCTCATCAGCCCGCGGCGCATGATCTGGTAAGCAGCAACAGTGGAATCGAAGCCGCCGGACATCAGCACAAGTGTCTGTTCCAGGGCACCCAGCGGATAACCGCCGATGCTGTTGTGCTGGCTGTGGATCACGAACAACCGTTTGTCGCGAATTTCGAGGCGAACTTCGATTTCCGGCTCTTTCAGCGAGATTCCGGCGGCGCCGCACTGACGACGCAGTTGGCTGCCGACATATTTCTCGACGTCCATCGAACTGAATTCGTGCTTGCCGGCACGCTTGCAGCGCACCGAAAAAATCTTCCCGGCCAACGCGTCACCGAAGTGCTGTTTGCACTTGGCGACGATGTCGTCGAAGTCACCCAACGGGTATTCGTCGACTTGCAGGAAATGCGCGATGCCCGGCATGCAGCTCAGGCGCTCGGTCATCTCCTTCAGGGCTTTGGGCTCGCTGACGCGGGTTTCCAGCTCGAGATTGTCCCACACACCGTTCACCACCACAGCCGGGTCCAAGTCGCGGAGCACGGTACGGATGTTTTTGGCCAACTGGCGGATGAAACGCATCCGTACCGGGCGGCTCTTGATGGTGATCTCGGGAAAGACTTTTACGATTAGTTTCATGAAAACAGCGCGCGCTGGGCCAGCCGAAAAAGGGGGGCGCGGATTATAGCGGAAATTGCTCAAGGTTTAACCAGTTAATGTGCAGAAGGTTTTGCGCGCACCAAAACAGGTCATTTGTTGAATCTGACGCCACATTACAGGGCGCTATTTCCTGCTTTGCTCCGCTTTGCACCTTTATAAGCGTGAAATTGGGGCAAAAAACCCATGGTGGGGCACTGGCATGCAATTTGCTCCCTTGTGAGGCAGGTTGCCTTGGCAGAGTATTCGCGCCGGCATCACCCACATTCTAAGGGCATCCACTACTAAGCCCGAAGCCACCCGGAGGACACTATGTCGAAGTCGGTTCAACTCATCAAAGATCATGACGTCAAGTGGATTGATCTGCGCTTCACTGACACCAAAGGCACTCAGCACCACGTGACCATGCCGGCTCGCGACGCGCTGGATGAAGCTTTCTTCGAAGAAGGCAAAATGTTCGACGGTTCCTCCATCGCTGGCTGGAAAGGCATCGAAGCCTCCGACATGATCCTGATGCCGGACGACAGCACTGCCGTTCTCGACCCGTTCACCGAAGAGCCGACCCTGATCCTGGTTTGCGACGTGATCGAGCCTTCGACCATGCAAGGCTACGACCGTGACCCACGTGCGATCGCCAAGCGTGCCGAGGAATACCTGAAGTCGACCGGTATCGGCGACACCGTATTTGTTGGCCCAGAGCCAGAGTTCTTCATCTTCGACCAAGTGAAGTTCAAGTCCGACATCTCCGGCTCGATGTTCAAGATCTACTCCGAACAAGGTTCGTGGATGTCCGACCAGGACGTGGAAGGCGGCAACAAAGGCCACCGTCCAGGCGTCAAAGGCGGCTACTTCCCGGTTCCGCCGTTCGACCACGACCACGAAATCCGTACCTCCATGTGCAACGCCATGGAAGAAATGGGCCTGGTCATCGAAGTTCACCACCACGAAGTGGCAACTGCCGGCCAGAACGAAATCGGCGTGAAGTTCAACACCCTGGTTGCCAAGGCTGACGAAGTTCAAACCCTGAAGTACTGCGTACACAACGTTGCTGATGCATACGGCCGCACCGCGACCTTCATGCCTAAGCCTCTGTACGGCGACAACGGTTCGGGTATGCACGTTCACCTGTCCATCGCCAAAGATGGCAAGAACACCTTCGCTGGCGAAGGCTATGCCGGCCTGTCCGACACCGCTCTGTACTTCATCGGCGGCATCATCAAGCACGGTAAGGCGCTGAACGGCTTCACCAACCCGTCGACCAACTCCTACAAGCGTCTGGTCCCAGGTTTCGAAGCCCCAGTAATGCTGGCCTACTCGGCTCGTAACCGTTCCGCTTCGATCCGTATTCCTTACGTGTCCAGCCCTCGCGCTCGCCGTATCGAAGCTCGCTTCCCGGATCCGGCAGCCAACCCGTACCTGGCCTTCGCAGCCCTGGTAATGGCCGGCCTGGACGGTATCCAGAACAAGATCCACCCTGGCGACGCTGCTGACAAAAACCTGTACGACCTGCCGCCTGAAGAGGCGAAAGAGATCCCACAGGTTTGCGGCAGCCTGAAAGAAGCCCTGGAAGAGCTGGACAAAGGTCGTGCGTTCCTGACCAAAGGCGGCGTTTTCAGCGACGACTTCATCGACGCTTACATCGCCCTGAAAAGCGAAGAAGAAATCAAAGTACGTACCTTCGTACACCCACTGGAATACGAGCTGTACTACAGCTGCTGATCCGGTAGCGCCTGCGCAAGCGGCGTGACAAAAATGAGGCCTCCTTCGGGAGGCCTTTTTTGTGGGCGCTCGTTTCCCCCGGACACACATCCATGGATAATCCGCCGCTCTCGCGCCCTGCCCGGCGCCTTGACGAAAGGATTCGTATGAAGTGGTTGTGGTTACTCGCCCTGATGGCTGGCTTTGGCTGCACAGCCGTCAACGCGGCGCCGTTTTACGACGGCAAGTCATTGGCTCATCCGCTGATCCAGGGTCTTCAGGAAAGCTCGGCCACCCTCGCATTCATCAAGAAGGCGGGTGGCGTTAAAGGTTATTACTGCATTTGCGATAGCGACGATGAACAACCGCAACTGCTGGATGATTTCGGCGCAGCGTCGATCGAGTCGGTATTCCTGATGCCACTGGACAGCGAAGCCCCGACCCGGTTTGTGCTGTTCAGGCAACAGGCGCAGTACAAGGTCCACGCCTACAAGTACGACGCCAACGATCATCTCTACCGTCGAGTCAACGGCCTGCAAAAGGCCCTCGACCGCATGACTTCAGGACAGAAAAACCTCGATGCCCTGGCGATCAAGAAGGCACTGGCCAAGCTCACGCCACTTAATTACCGCTTCTACTATGAAGAATCAGGCATACCTGAGTTCGACCAACTCGACCTCACCCAGGGAACGCTGGTTGGCTACTTCGATGAGCGCACCAAGCCTCTGAGCACCGCTTCACCGGGTCCCGGGCAGCACTACTACAAAAAGACCTTTCAAGAAAAAGATGGGCGCTTTTTGACCGTCACCTTCTGGCGTGGCATCGACACCACAATCAACGATGGCAGCCGCACGCTGTACAACTATCAGGTCAGTCGCATGGCCTGGGAAACCGACCCGGCGACCTTCAGCGGCAGCGAGGACGGCCCTTCCGTCAGTTACAACTTCGGCACCATTGCTGGCCAGGGCACCTACAGTCAAGGCGCACGTACGGGCAACTGGTCGTTCACCAAAGGTCTTCAGTATTCGCTCAGCGGAGCTTATGTCGATGGCAAACGCCAAGGGCAATGGACCGAGACGTATGACGGGCAAACCCACACGGGCGAATTTCAGAACGACTTGCGCGAAGGTCGCTGGGTGCTGTCGAGCGAGGCCGGTGAATCGGATGTCAGCGGTTTTTCTACCTACCTCCATGGCCAACTCAATGGCCCGAGTGAGCAGCACATTGACGACGTCACTGAAAGTGGGGCTTACCGCGACGACAAACGAGAAGGCCCGTGGGTGACTGAAGCCGGCAGCGGCCACTTCGAGGATGACCTGAAAACCGGCCCATGGACGCTGAAGGCTGACAATGGGCATACCCAGCACGTGAATTTCGTTGCCGGAAAAATGCAGGGTGAACTGCGTGAAACAGACACCAACGGCACCCTGACGCTGATCGAACATTACGAAGCCGGCGTGCGCTCGGGTGCCCGGGAAGGTTATGCTAGCAACGGCAAGATGACCTTCCAGCAACACTACGAAAACGGCAAATTGAACGGGCGGGCGCAGGAACTCAGCGCCGACGGCAGCCGCCTTACAAAGGAGATGACCTTACGCGACGGCGTGTTCGACGGCCCTTATCGCGACTACCTCGACGACGGCACACTCGCCTCCAACGGCACCTACGTCGATGGGAAATTTGTCGGCACCTGGATAGATCGTGATCGCAAGGGAGCGGTGGCGCTGGAAACGACCTCGTGCAGCTTCGACGAGAACGGGCCGAAGGTCGGTCTTTGCGGGAAGTTCCGTGTTTTCAAAGAAGGGAAGCTGCAGAGCGAAAGCGAATACCTCTACGGGCACAAACAAAACTACGTCGAATACAACGTTGAAACCGGGAAAAAGACCCAGGAAATGATCATCGGCACTGACGATCAGGTCACGGTTAGTAGCTATGGCTCCGACGGCGGGTGGTGCACGCTGGCCAAAAAAGGCTTCAGGCTGATGACCATCAACCAGCAACCGGTCAAAGACTATGACGGTGCCGAACTGTACGGCGAACAGCTGTGTTTCCACCCAAACGGCGTAGTCAGCAGCCGTTATTTTTTCGACCGTGGCTTTCTGGGCTGCACGGTGAACTACGACGAAACAGGCAAGGAAATACCGGAACGCTGCGCCCCGCGGACACCAGAAATGGAACGACGCATGCAGAAATTCATTCACTGATTTTGCGACCAGCGACACCCCGATGTGGGAGCGAGCAAGCCCGCTCCCACAAGGGTTTTGGGGCGCCGGACAGGCCTCGATAAATCATGGCCAAATGTTAACGACTTGGGCTAACCGCTGCCTCTGACCTATGCTGCAACCCAACGCCTTCGCTTCCGGTCGATTTTATGGGTCGTGGTTTTCTACTGATGTTGCTGCTGATCGCCCTGCCCGCCGCCGCGCAGATCTATAAGTACACCGACGCCGACGGCAACACCGCCTACAGCAATCAACCGCCCGATGGCGTGAAGGCTCAGCCGGTCGAGTTGCCACCGCTTAACAGGGTTGACCCCCAAACCCCTTCTGCGCCACCTGTCGAAGCCACCCGCCGCGAACAGCCGCGCAGCGCTTACGAGGTGCTGGAGCTGACTAACTTACCCACCACCGAAGCGCTGCGTGCCAACAACGGCACCTTCACCGTCAACGTGCTGATCAAACCCCGCCTGCAAGGCCCTCATCTGTTCAGGCTGTTGCTGGACGATCAGCCCTACGGCCAACCGAGCAACGTGCCGATCCTGCAACTGGTCAATATTGATCGCGGCACACACAGCCTCGCGGTACAGGTTATCGATGGAGAGAACATCGTCCAGCAAAGCCCCACCGTGACATTCACCGTGCAACGGGTGCATAAGCCGTGAGGCTGTGGCTGCTGATCACCTGCTTGATCGCCCTGCCGGTGACGGCCGAGGTGTTCACCTACATCGACGCTCAGGGCAATCGGGTCTACACCGACCGGCCAGGCTCCGGCAACGCCAAGCGCGTGCCGCTGGCGCCGAGTAACCGCATGTCCGCCAACCCTGGCGGCGCAGCACCGGTGATGACTGGAAAGAAGACCGAAACAAAACCACTGTTCCACTACGACATGCTGAGAGTCCTGGTGCCGGAGCCAGACGCCACGGTGCGCAGCAGTGCTGGCGAGATTATCGTCAGCGTCACCAGCGAACCCGGCCTGCAACGCGGCCACCACTACCGATTGCTACTGGACGGCCAACCCACCGCAGCGCCCGGCCTGAGCCCGGTGTTCGCCCTGAGCAACATCGATCGCGGCAGTCATAACCTCTCCGTGGAAATCCTCGACGAGCAGGGCCGCACGGTCGAGCGCACCGCCAATCAGCCGTTCCACATGCTGCGCATCTCCCTCGCGCAGAAGCGTCAGGTCAAACCTTGCGCCCTCCCCGATTACGGCCAACGGCCGGAATGTCCGCTCAAAGACAAACCCGTAGAAGAAAAAAATCCCTTCCTGCGTTTCTTCTAACGCCGTTCAGCTTTGCGCACTATATTGGTGCAATATACTGCACCGTACCCACATCCCATCCCATTTTGGTTCGAAAGTACCCGTCAAAGCTGGCGGAACGCCACGCAAACGAGCGTCAAACGCCCGTTTCAGGCCTTAAACGCTTCTTTTCGGAGCCTTGGTTTGGTTTTTGCATTTTCCTCGTATCAGCGCTTTATTCATGCGCGCGCCCTGCTCCAAAAGAGGTCCTGATGACCATTAGCGACGCACTGCATCGATTGCTACTCGACAACCTGACCACCGCCACCATTCTGCTCGACGCCGAACTGCGCCTCGAGTACATGAACCCGGCAGCGGAGATGCTCCTGGCCATCAGCGGTCAGCGTAGCCATGGGCAGTTCATCAGCGAGTTGTTCACCGAATCCACCGAGGCGCTGAACTCCCTGCGTCAGGCGGTCCAGCAGGCGCACCCGTTCACCAAGCGTGAAGCGATGCTCACCGCCCTCACCGGCCAGACGCTGACCGTCGACTACGCAGTAACACCGATCCTCGCCAACGGCGCCACGATGCTGCTGCTGGAAGTCCACCCGCGTGACCGCTTGCTGCGGATCACCAAGGAAGAGGCGCAACTGTCGAAGCAGGAAACCAGCAAGATGCTGGTGCGCGGCCTCGCTCACGAAATCAAGAATCCACTCGGTGGGATTCGCGGCGCGGCACAATTGCTTGCCCGCGAGCTGCCGGAAGAAAGCCTGCGCGACTACACCAACGTGATCATTGAAGAGGCCGACCGCCTGCGCAATCTGGTCGATCGCATGCTCGGCTCCAATAAGCTGCCGTCATTGGCGATGTGCAACGTCCACGAAGTTCTGGAACGCGTTTGTCACCTGGTGGAGGCCGAAAGCCAGGGCTGCATCACTTTGGTGCGCGACTACGACCCAAGCATTCCCGACGTGTTGATCGACCGCGAACAGATGATTCAGGCCGTGCTGAACATCGTGCGCAATGCGATGCAGGCCATCAGCAGCCAGAACGAGCTGCGCCTTGGCCGCATCAGCCTGCGCACCCGCGCCATGCGCCAGTTCACCATCGGCCACGTGCGCCATCGTCTGGTGACCAAAATCGAAATCATCGACAACGGCCCGGGCATTCCCGCGGAGTTGCAGGAAACCATCTTCTTCCCCATGGTCAGCGGTCGCCCGGACGGTACCGGGCTGGGCCTGGCCATAACCCAGAACATCATCAGCCAGCACCAGGGCCTGATCGAATGTGACAGCCATCCAGGCCACACCACCTTCTCGATCTTTCTGCCACTGGAACAAGGAGCCACATCGACATGAGCCGTAGTGAAACCGTGTGGATCGTCGATGACGACCGTTCTATCCGTTGGGTCCTGGAAAAAGCCTTGCAGCAAGAAGGCATGACCACGCAAAGCTTCGACAGCGCCGATGGCGTGATGAGCCGCCTGGCGCGCCAGCAGCCGGACGTGATCATCTCCGACATTCGCATGCCGGGTGCCAGTGGCCTGGACCTTCTGGCGCGGATTCGCGAACAACACCCACGGCTGCCGGTCATCATCATGACCGCTCACTCCGATCTGGACAGCGCTGTCGCGTCCTACCAGGGCGGCGCGTTTGAATACCTGCCAAAACCGTTCGACGTCGACGAAGCGGTGTCGCTGGTCAAGCGCGCTAACCAGCACGCTCAGGAACAGCAAGGCCTGGAAGTCCCGGTCGCCTTGACCCGCACCCCGGAAATCATCGGTGAAGCACCGGCGATGCAGGAAGTGTTTCGCGCCATCGGGCGCTTGAGCCACTCCAACATCACTGTGCTGATCAACGGCGAATCCGGTACCGGTAAAGAGCTGGTGGCGCACGCGCTGCACCGTCACAGCCCTCGCGCGGCTTCGCCGTTCATTGCGCTGAACATGGCGGCGATCCCGAAAGACCTGATGGAATCCGAGCTGTTCGGCCATGAGAAAGGCGCGTTCACCGGCGCGGCCAACCTGCGTCGCGGGCGCTTTGAACAGGCGGACGGCGGCACGCTGTTCCTCGATGAAATCGGCGACATGCCGGCAGACACCCAGACTCGTTTGCTGCGGGTGTTGGCGGACGGCGAGTTCTACCGCGTCGGCGGCCATGTGCCGGTGAAGGTCGATGTGCGAATCATCGCCGCGACTCACCAGAATCTGGAAACCCTGGTGCACGCCGGGAAATTCCGTGAGGACTTGTTCCACCGCCTCAACGTGATTCGCATCCACATTCCACGGTTGTCGGACCGCCGCGAAGACATCCCGACCCTGGCCAAGCACTTCCTCAGCCGCGCCGCACAAGAACTGGCGGTGGAGCCGAAGCTGCTGAAAAGCGAAACCGAGGAATACCTGAAGAACCTGCCGTGGGGCGGCAACGTGCGTCAGCTGGAGAACACCTGCCGCTGGATCACGGTGATGGCTTCGGGTCGCGAAGTGCACATCAGCGACCTGCCGCCGGAGCTGCTGAACCTGCCGCAGGATTCGGCGCCGGTGACCAACTGGGAGCAAGCGCTGCGCCAGTGGGCTGATCAGGCGTTGGCTCGCGGCCAGTCGAGCCTGCTCGACAGCGCCGTCCCGGCCTTCGAGCGGATCATGATCGAAACCGCCCTCAAGCACACCGCCGGCCGCCGCCGCGATGCTGCGGTTTTGCTGGGTTGGGGGCGTAATACCCTGACGCGCAAGATCAAGGAATTGGGGATGAAGGTTGATGGTGGGGATGATGATGAAGGGGATGAGGGCTAAGCAGCCTTTAAATCGTCGCTGACCGTTAAATCCAATCGCGAGCAAGCTCGCTCCCACAGTGGATTTTGGGTGCTTCACAATTTTGTGATCACCACTGAACCCTGTGGGAGCGAGCTTGCTCGCGATGCTTTGGGGGCCATCGTGCACCGCAGCAATGCACCGTGAACCGCAATCGCGCACGGCAACAGATCCAAAACCCCGCCTGCGTTCGCAATCGAACCCCTATCAAAAAAACACGAAAGCCCCGGAATACGGGGCTTTCGACGTTTCAGCGCGACTTTCTGTTTCAACTTGTTAAAACCTGGCACGCCCCCTGCAATAGTCCATTCAGTGATTCAGTTCACTACCCGGTTTCGGGGACCTTGGTACAGGCAGGCCGGGGATTCCCCTCTTTACACCGGGCTCACACCGCACAAGCGACGAGCCCAAGCAGTTTTGGGGCCCTTGATACAGGCAGGTCAGGGGTTCCTTCTTTACACCGGGCTCACGTCGCAATGCGCGAGCCCTGCCGTTTTGGGGACCTTGGTACAGGCAGGCCGGGGATTCCCTCTTTTATTGCTCTCGGAGATGGATCTCCATCCGCCAGCGGTCATCGACCTCGCTACCGGCCCACTCGCCCTGCAGCGGCCGGGCCGCCACCACCGTCAGCAACAACCCACCATCACTCAAACGCACTCGCCAGTTCACGTTCTTGTCGTTGAGCTTGAGCTGGCCTTTCTGTGCCTTGCCTTCAGCCTCGAACAGCAGCGCGAGGCTACCGTCGACGAACTCGCCATGGGCCTTGGGTTCGTTGTTGAACCACACCACCAACCCATCGTTCGTCACCTCGACCTGCTGCAATTCGCTGGGGTCGGGAGTGGTCAGGCGACCGATCATCAGCCCCACCATCACCCCGACAATCGCCAGTGAAGCCATCACTCGCGGGAATAGTTTCGAACGGTTGTCCACGGGCGGCGTAGAATGCCGCTCATCTTTACCTTCGGAGCCGTGCATGTTTCACGTCATCCTTTTCCAACCAGAAATTCCGCCGAATACCGGCAACGTTATCAGGCTGTGCGCCAACAGTGGCTGCCACCTGCATTTGATCGAACCGCTGGGCTTCGAGATGGACGACAAGCGTCTGCGCCGGGCCGGCCTCGATTACCACGAGTATGCCACCCTGCAACGCCACGCAGACCTCGCCAGCTGTCTGGAAAGCCTCGGTCATCCTCGGCTGTTCGCCTTCACCACCAAGGGCTCGCGGCCGTTCCACGATGCCAGCTTCGCCGAGGGCGATGCGTTCCTGTTCGGCCCGGAAAGCCGTGGTTTGCCGGCGGAAGTACTCGATGCCCTGCCCGGCGAACAGCGCCTGCGCCTGCCGATGCGCGAAGGTTGCCGCAGCCTGAACCTGTCGAACACCGTAGCGGTCGCCGTGTACGAAGGCTGGCGCCAGCTCGGGTTCAAGTAACAGCACATAACAAATGTGGGAGCGGGCTTGCTCGCGAAGGGGTCATAACATTCAACATCATCGTTGTCTGTTACACCGCTTTCGCGAGCAAGCCCGCTCCCACATTGAAATTGCTTTGGCGCTTAAAACCGCTTACTGAACGGTCGGGGTTTCGCCCGCGGCCTGCATGCGTTGCAGCTCTTGTGCGTACAGCGCGTCGAAGTTCACCGGGGCCAGCATCAGCGCCGGGAACGAACCACGGGTGACCAGGCTGTCCAGGGTTTCGCGAGCATACGGGAACAGGATGTTCGGACAGAACGCGCCGAGGGTGTGGCTCATCGAAGCGTCATCGAGGTTCTTGATCAGGAAGATCCCGGCCTGTTGCACTTCAGCAATGAACGCCACTTCGTCGCCATTCTTCACGGTAACGGACAGGGTCAGTACGACTTCGTGGAAGTCGCCTTCCAGAGCCTTTTGACGGGTGTTCAGATCCAGACCGACGCTCGGTTCCCACTGCTGGCGGAAGATGGCCGGGCTTTTCGGGGCTTCGAAGGACAAGTCACGTACGTAGATGCGCTGCAAGGAGAATTGCGGTGCGGTTTCTTCTTCGCTAGCTGCAGTGTTCTGTTGGTCAGTCATCTCAGATCCTTTCTGATCTTGGGGTCTTATAGGGAAGGCATTCAGGCCTTGAGCATCGCGTCGAGCTTGCCGGCGCGCTCAAGGGCGAACAAATCATCACAACCACCCACGTGGGTGCTGCCGATCCAGATCTGCGGCACGGACGTACGTCCGGCCTTCTGAGCCATGGCGGCACGCACCTGCGGCTTGCCATCGACCTTGATCTCTTCGAAGGCCACGCCTTTGTTCTCGAGCAGGTACTTGGCTCGCGAACAGTAAGGGCAGTAATCGCTGGAATAGACGACGACGTTGCTCATCTCACTTCACCAGCGGCAGGTTGTCGCCTTTCCAGCTGGAAATACCGCCGGAGAGCTTGGCGGCGGTGAAGCCGGACTTCATCAGTTCGCGAGCATGCGTGCCGGCGGTCTGGCCCATGGCGTCGACCAGGATGATGGTCTTAGCCTTGTGCTTTTCCAGTTCGCCGACGCGAGCGGTCAGTTTGTCGTGAGGAATGTTCAGCGCGCCAACAATGTGACCGGCGGCGAAGTCCTTGTTCGAACGAATGTCGATCACAACGCCCGCGTCCTTGTTGACCAGCCCGGTCAGTTCACCGGTGCTCAGGCTGCGGCCGCCGCCTTGCATCTGATAAGCGATCAGCAACGCCAGCAGTACGACGAAGATACCGACGAGCAGATAGTGGTTAGTGGCAAATTCAATCAGGTGAGCAACCATCGAAGGAGGTTCCAGGGCGTTAAAATGTCGGCCAGTATACACAGCCACTATGGTGGGCCAAACCCCGTCCGGCGGTGACGCCGTCGGAACTTAGCTTTAAACTGCCACTCCCTTTTCCATCGCCCTCTTTTAACTCAGCCACGAGTGGAATCCATGACTACCACGCCTAAACCTTTGGTCCTGATTATTCTCGACGGCTTCGGTCACAGTGAGAGCCCTGAATCCAACGCCATCTTTGCGGCGAAGAAGCCCGTACTGGACCGCTTGTGGGCCACCGTGCCGAACGGCCTGATCTCGGGCAGCGGAATGGACGTTGGCCTGCCGGATGGCCAGATGGGCAACTCCGAAGTCGGCCACATGAACCTCGGCGCCGGCCGCGTGGTGTATCAGGACTTCACACGCGTGACCAAATCGATCCGCGACGGCGAGTTCTTCGAGAACCCGACCATCTGCGCTGCTGTCGATAAAGCCGTCGCTGCCGGCAAAGCCGTGCACTTCATGGGCCTGCTGTCCGACGGCGGCGTTCACAGCCACCAGGATCACCTGGTTGCCATGGCCGAACTGGCGTTCAAGCGCGGCGCTGAAAAAATCTATCTGCACGCCTTCCTCGACGGCCGCGACACGCCGCCGAAAAGCGCTCAGTCGTCCATCGAACTGCTGGATGCGGCCTTCCAGGCCCTCGGCAAAGGCCGGATCGCCAGCATTGTTGGCCGTTACTTCGCCATGGACCGCGACAACCGTTGGGACCGCGTGTCCCAGGCTTACAACCTGATTGTCGATGGCAACGGCGAATTCAACGCCGCCACCGCTCAGGAAGGCCTGCAAGCGGCGTACGAACGTGGCGAAAGCGACGAATTCGTCAAAGCCACCTCCATCGGCGAGCCGGTGAAAGTCGAAGACGGCGACGCTGTGGTGTTCATGAACTTCCGCGCCGACCGCGCCCGTGAACTGACCCGCGTATTCGTCGAAGACGACTTCAAGGAATTCGAACGTGCCCGCCAGCCGAAGCTGGCCGGCTTCGTCATGCTGACCCAGTACGCCGCCAGCATTCCCGCCCCATCGGCCTTCGCCGCCGGCAGCCTGGACAACGTGCTGGGCGACTACCTGGCGAAAAACGGCAAGACCCAGCTGCGCATCGCCGAAACCGAGAAGTATGCCCACGTGACCTTCTTCTTCTCCGGCGGCCGTGAAGAACCGTTCCCGGGCGAAGAACGCATCCTGATCCCGTCTCCAAAAGTCGCCACTTATGACTTGCAGCCCGAGATGAGCGCCCCGGAAGTCACCGACCGCATCGTCGATGCCATCGAAAACCAGCGTTACGACGTGATCGTGGTCAACTACGCCAACGGCGACATGGTCGGCCACAGCGGCGTGTTTGACGCAGCCGTCAAAGCCGTTGAATGCCTCGACCTGTGTGTCGGCCGCATCGTCGATGCCCTGGAAAAAGTCGGCGGTGAAGCCCTGATCACTGCCGACCACGGCAACGTCGAGCAGATGGCCGACGAATCCACCGGCCAGGCGCATACCGCGCACACCACCGAACCGGTGCCGTTCATCTATGTCGGCAAGCGCAACTTCAAGGTTCGCGACGGCGGCGTGCTGGCGGATGTGGCACCGACCATGCTGATGTTGATGGACCTGGAAAAACCTGCGGAAATGACCGGGACCTCGATTCTGGTGTAATCCGCCCCATCAAACACCGCCAAAACCCTGTGGGAGCGAGCAAGCCCGCTCCCACATTGGTTTTGGGGTGTTTTGAGAGGTAACTCTGCTCCAGTTATCACACAGCCCGAATTGGGCATTTTTTTTGCCACGCTTGGCGGGCATACTAGGACGTCCCTTTCCCTGGTGTCGCCCGCCTCTATGCTTCGCGTCCTGATAGCCCTTGCTCTGACATGCCTGCTCCAACCGGCCTTTGCTGACGAGCGCGCGCAAACCCAACAACAGTTGGACGCCACGCGTCAGGACATTGCCGAGCTGAAAAAACTGTTGGGCAAGCTCCAGGAAGAAAAATCCGGTGTGCAAAAAGACCTCAAGGGCACCGAGACCGAGATGGGCAAGCTCGAGAAGCAGGTCGACGCCCTGCAAAAAGAGCTGAAGAAAAGCGAATCCGAGCTGCAGCGACTCGATACCGAGAAAAAAAAACTCCAGAGCGCGCGGATTGAACAGCAACGACTGATCGCCATTCAGGCCCGCGCGGCCTATCAGAACGGCCGTCAGGAGTACTTGAAGCTGCTGCTCAACCAGCAGAACCCGGAAAAATTCGCCCGCACCCTCACCTATTACGACTACCTGAGCCAGGCCCGCCTGGAGCAGCTGAAGAATTTCAACGAAACCCTGCGCCAACTGGCCAATGTCGAAAAAGACATCGCCATGCAACAGGCGCAATTGCTGGTGCAGAAAAGCAGCCTCGACAGCCAGCGTGACGAACTCGACAAAGTCCGCAAGGAGCGCCAGCAAGTCCTGGCCAAGCTCAGCGACGACGTGAAGGCCCGCGATCAGAAACTGGCAGCCCGCGAGCAGGATCAGGCAGACCTGTCTAAAGTCCTTAAAACCATTGAAGAAACCCTGGCCCGTCAGGCCCGTGAGGCAGAAGAAGCGCGGCAAAAAGCGCTGATCGCCCAGCAGGAAGCCGAAAAAAAGCGTTTACGTGAGGCCCAGGCGGCTGCAGACGCAGAGACCACCGACGCCCCACGCAAACCGGTTAAATCGACACCCGGCGCTCTGGTTTCAAGTTCAGGCGAGACCTTTGGCGGCCCCTTTGCTTCAAGCCGGGGAAAACTTCCGTGGCCCGTTGATGGTCGACTGCTGGCACGCTTTGGCGAAACCCGTGGCGACGACGCCCGCACCAAGTGGGACGGCGTGATGATCAGCGCCTCCGCCGGCAGCCAGGTGCACGCCGTGCATGGCGGTCGCGTGGTGTTTGCCGACTGGTTGCGAGGCGCCGGACTGCTGGTGATTCTCGACCACGGCAACGGTTTTTTGAGTCTTTATGGTCACAACCAGACGCTGCTCAAGTCTGCGGGTGACGTGGTTAAAGCCGGTGAGTCCATCTCCACTGTCGGTAACAGTGGCGGGCAGGACACACCAGCGCTGTATTTCGCTATTCGTCAGCAGGGTCACCCGAGTGATCCGGCGCAATGGTGTCGTGCGCAAGGATAAGTACGCCATCTACTTCAGGAGTTCGTTCGACATGCTGCATTTGTCCCGCCTTACCTCGCTGGCCCTGACGATCGCCCTGGTGATTGGCGCGCCTCTGGCGTTCGCCGCTCAACCTGCTCCGGCAGTCGCGCCTGCGGGCACTGCTGCGACCACCAAGGCGCCATTGCCTCTGGAAGAGTTGCGCACCTTTGCCGAGGTCATGGATCGGATCAAGGCTGCTTATGTCGAACCGGTGGACGACAAGACCCTGCTGGAAAACGCGATCAAGGGCATGCTCAGCAACCTCGACCCGCACTCCGCCTACCTGGGCCCGGAAGACTTCGCTGAATTGCAGGAAAGCACCAGCGGCGAATTCGGCGGCCTGGGCATCGAAGTGGGCGCCGAAGACGGTTTCATCAAGGTGGTTTCACCGATCGATGACACCCCGGCTTCCAAGGCTGGCATTCAGGCCGGCGACTTCATCGTCAAGATCAACGGCCAGCCGACCCGCGGCCAGAGCATGACCGAAGCCGTGGACAAGATGCGCGGCAAGATCGGCCAGAAAATCACCCTGACCCTGGTGCGCGACGGCGGTACGCCGTTCGACGTGACCCTGTCCCGCGCCATCATTCAAGTGAAGAGCGTGAAGAGCCAGTTGCTGGAGTCCGGCTACGGCTACATCCGCATCACCCAGTTCCAGGTCAAGACCGGCGACGAAGTCTCCAAGGCTCTGGCCAAGCTGCGCAAGGACAACGGCAAGAAGCTCAAAGGCATCATCCTCGACCTGCGTAACAACCCGGGCGGCGTGCTGCAAGCGGCGGTGGAAGTGGTCGACCACTTCATCACCAAAGGCCTGATCGTTTACACCAAGGGCCGTATCGCCAACTCCGAGCTGCGCTTCTCCGCCACCGGCAAGGACGAGAGCGAAGCCGTGCCAATGGTCGCGCTGATCAACGGAGGCAGCGCCTCGGCATCGGAAATTGTCGCCGGCGCCTTGCAGGATCAGAAACGCGCAGTGGTCATGGGTACCACCAGTTTCGGCAAAGGCTCGGTACAAACCGTGCTGCCGTTGAACAACGAACGCGCACTGAAGATCACCACGGCGCTGTATTACACGCCGAACGGTCGCTCGATCCAGGCTCAGGGCATTGTTCCGGACATCGAAGTGCGCAAGGCCAAGATCACCAACGAGCAGGACGGCGAATACTTCAAGGAAGCCGATCTGCAAGGTCACCTGGGCAATGGCAACGGCGGCGCCGACAAACCGACCAGTTCCAGCGGCAAAGCCAAGGCGATGCCGCAGGATGACGACTACCAATTGGCCCAGGCCCTGAGCCTGCTCAAAGGGTTGAGCATCACCTCCGGCCGCTGAGATGCGCCTGCGGTTATTCCTCGGACTGCTGTGTTGTCTGGCGGGTGTTGCTCACGCAGCGCCCGCCCCTCAAAAGGCCTACATCACTCTGATCATCGATGACCTGGGGCAGAACCTGCCCCGGGATCGTCGCGTGCTCGCCCTGCCCGGCCCGGTCACCACGGCGATCATGCCTGACACACCCCACGCCACCGAATTCGCCCGCGAAGCCCATCGCGCCGGCAAGATCGTCATCCTGCACATGCCCATGGACCCGGCCACCGGTCCGTTTGCCTGGCATCCCGACTTGCCCATCGAAGAGCTTGAGAAACGGCTGAACGCAGCGTTCAAAAGGGTGCCGTACACCGCTGGCATCAATAACCACATGGGCAGCCGCATGACTTCTCAGCCGGTCGCCATGGCCTGGCTGATGGCGGACTTGCAGCGTCGGCACAAGTTCTTCGTCGACAGCCGCACCAGTGCGCAAACCGTTGCCGCTCAACAGGCGCAGAAAATCGATCTGGCGAGCGTTTCGCGGGATGTGTTCCTGGATGACGAGCCCACTGAGGCCGCGATCTTTACTCAGCTACAGACGGCTATCAGCCTGGCGCGCAAACAAGGTTCTGCGGTGATGATCGGGCATCCGTATCCGCAGACATTAGCGGTGCTTGAACGTGAACTGCCCAAGCTCAAGACTCAGGGCATTGAGTGGATCGATATCAAACAGATGATCAGCGTGCGCGGCAATCGTGCAACGGCAGCGCACGGCAAGGATGGCCAGTACCGCCTCCCGACCGCCCGATAATTCCTAGCAGCCCACTCCATTTTCGCGATAACTATTTATACCTGCCGGTACACCGACCCGTGCCACGATAGCGCTTACCCTGAATTTCATCACCAAGGAATGGACATGAAATACTTCAGTTTCTTTTGCTTCCCCGGCCTGATTGGCCTGCTGGCCATTTCCGCCGTGCAGGCCCGCGATCTGGGCGAAGGCGCCGTCAACGACTCACCGTCAAGGGCACTGCAAAACAGCGAACATTTTTATGAAATCTGGAGCGGCGTGGGACGACTCAGTCTCCAATCAGGCAAGACCTGCAGCGCCGTTCTACTGGATACGCGAAACAGGCAAGGCCGAGCCACCGGCCCTGCTTACCTGCTCACCAGCGGTCATTGCGTGTTGTTTCAGTACGGTTCGGCGCGGACCCATCGGCCTTTGAAAGCCAGCGTCACTTTCCACTACTTTCATGACATGCCACAGCGTAAGCGCCGATATGCCATCAGGACTGCCCGATGGAGCAGTCTGGTCGGGACCGATCTTGCAGTACTGGAGGTCGACGCAACATTAGCGTCGCTGATACAGGCCGGGGTCAACCCGCTCAAGCTGGCGTCCCATCAAACCAACGAGAGTCATGATGCGCTTAACATTGGCGCGCCGAGCGGCTTTACCGAACAAGGGCTTCGATTGAGTGCCTGCGCTGAACAAACCGCCGGAACGTTCATCGATCACCCCGGGGTGTTCCCGCTGGCCATGAAAAACAGCTGCGACCTTCACCCTGGCAGCTCCGGTAGCCCGATGCTGAACCGCCGCACCAATGAAATCACCGGCATCGTCAGTAAAGTCGTGAGCTCGCGCAATACACCAACGCCGCCTGGCTGTGAACACTCGACGTCCTGTACAGCTGCCCGTTTCAACTACAGCTACTCGGCCAACTTTCTGCACAAGTGCTTTATTGACGGTGTCTTCACCAGCGATGGGGTGGACTGTTCGTTGGAGCCGGTCGAGCTGACTGTCACGGAGCCCTGGAAGCTCAAGTCATACGTTCATAGAACGCAAAACGTGGATGAGCAGATTGTATTGCCTACGTGGGACTTCAGGTTCTCCCTCGAGGCGCCCTTCTATCGCTACAAAACGGTCCATAACGCCAGGGATTGCAAAGCTTCCGACAATTACAGCGCCGCCATCAGCGCTGAAGATGCTTACATCAATACTGAAATCGGGCCACAAAGCGGCGCACATGCACTGTGCATTATCGGCGTCGCCTCAGGGGAGCATCTGCTGACAAGGGCGATGTTGAACAACGTGTTTACAAGTGCCGTGTACTTGAGCGCAACGCCGGCCGCTCCGTCTCAGGTTGTATCGAGGTGATGGTTACAGATACTTCGCCATGATGTCGTCCACCACGCCTTCCTTGCGTAGCTGATCCAGCGCCGCTTGCAGCTTGGCCACGACGTCATCCGACACGTCCTTGTTCAACGCCAGGTATAACTCGGCGCTGTTGAAGCGCAGCACGGTCTTGAGCCCGGTTACCCCGTCCTGGCGCGCCAGATAGCGTCCGGCGGGGTCGCCGGTAGCCCACAGGTCGATCTGACCGCTGACCAGCTTCTTCGCGTTGTCCTGATCACGCAGCACAACAATCGGCTTCAGCCCTTGCTTGGCCAATGTCTCGGCAATCGCATCGCCCTTGTAGGCGCCGATCTTGTATTTGCGCGCCTGCTCCAGCGACTCAAGGCTGATCTTGCTATCGGCCTTGGCCAGCATGATCCAGTCATCCGGTCCGATCGGGCCAACCCACTTGAACAGGTTCTCGCGATCCGGCAACCGCGCCATCACAAATACGCCGTAACCGGGCTTCTCCAGGGCGAGCTTGTAGATTCGCTCCCAAGGGAAACGCAGCGTCAGGCTGTAGGTGACTTCGGCGCGTTTGAACATCTCGCGGACGATGTCCACGGCGATGCCATTGATGTTCTCGTCCTGAGCGAAGTTCTTGCCGTTCTTCGCCATGTTGTAAGGGGGGAAATTTTCAGTCAGCAACACTAGACCGGTGTCGGGATTTTCTGCGGCATGCGCTCCATTGACGAGCAATAGAGAAGCGCTGGCGAGGGCAAGAAGAAGGCGTCTAAGCATGTCTGGCTACCGAGATCCATGGCGTACCCAAGAGTGCCCTGAGCCCGCCATGATGTCCACTGGCCTGTACCGGATTGTTTAGCGCATCACGATGCCGCGATGTGCCATGTAGGCCTTGGCTTCCTGCACGGTGTATTCGCCGAAGTGGAAAATACTCGCCGCCAATACGGCGCTGGCGTGACCTTCGATAATGCCATCGGCCAAATGCTGCAGGTTGCCGACACCGCCGGAAGCGATCACCGGAATCCCCAGCGCATCGCTGATGGCGCGGGTAACGCCCAGGTCGAAGCCGTTTTTCATGCCGTCCTGGTCCATGCTGGTCAGCAGGATCTCACCGGCGCCCAAGCCTTCCATCTTCTTCGCCCATTCAACGGCGTCGAGACCGGTTGGCTTGCGACCGCCGTGGGTGAAGATTTCCCAGCGCGGGGTCTCGCCCGGGCCGGAGACCTTCTTGGCGTCGATGGCAACGACGATGCACTGCGAACCGAAATGCTGAGCCGCTTCACCAACAAACTCAGGATTGAATACCGCAGCCGTGTTGATCGAAACCTTGTCCGCCCCAGCATTCAGCAGGTTGCGAATGTCCTGCACGGTACGCACACCGCCGCCCACAGTCAGTGGGATGAACACCTGGCTGGCCATGCGTTCGACGGTATGCAGCGTGGTGTCGCGACCGTCAACGCTAGCGGTGATGTCGAGAAAGGTAATCTCATCGGCACCCTGCTCATCGTAACGACGGGCGATTTCCACCGGGTCGCCGGCGTCGCGGATGTTCTCGAACTTGACGCCCTTGACCACTCGGCCGTTATCCACGTCCAGGCAAGGGATGATGCGTTTGGCCAGCGCCATGGTCAGTCCTCAGCCTTTGTACGAATCGCAGAAAGCTTGCGCTTCAGCGACATCGAGAGTGCCTTCGTAGATCGCCCGGCCGGTGATCGCGCCAATGATGCCAGGCGCCTTGGCGTCGAGCAGCGACTTGATATCACCGAGGTTGTGGATGCCACCGGACGCGATGACCGGGATCTTCGTCGCGGCGGCCAGGGCGGCGGTGTACGAAACGTTGCAGCCCTGCATCATGCCGTCTTTGGCGATGTCGGTATAAACGATCGCGGACACGCCGTCGGCTTCGAACTGCTTGGCCAGGTCGATCACCTGAATGGTGCTGATTTCAGCCCAGCCGTCAGTGGCGACAAAACCGTCTTTGGCATCCAGACCGACAATCACTTTGCCCGGGAACGCGCGGCAGGCTTCGGCGACGAAGGCCGGATCTTTCACGGCTTTGGTGCCGATGATCACGTAGCTCACGCCAGCTTTGACGTAGTGTTCGATGGTTTCCAGGGAACGGATACCGCCGCCGATCTGGATCGGCAGGTTCGGGTAGCGCTTGGCGATGGCGGTGACCACTTCGCCGTTGACCGGCTGGCCTTCGAAGGCGCCGTTCAGGTCGACCAGATGCAGACGACGGCAACCGCCTTCCACCCACTTGGCAGCCATGCTCACCGGGTCATCGGAAAACACCGTGGAATCTTCCATGCGGCCCTGGCGCAGACGAACACAGGCACCGTCTTTAAGATCGATAGCGGGAATAATCAGCATCTGGCAAACCTTCAAATTCGATTGTTCAGCTTCGCTCGAAAATCAGTTTTTCTCGAGCGCCCACAAGTCGCTTTCGATGCTTTCGAACCTCTCTTTGAGGTGCGTCTGCACATCGAAAATCGCCCTGTTGTAATAGTGCGGCGCAATTTCACGGGTAAACAGCTCAAGGATTTCGGCCGCTTCGAACGAACCCAGGTCCAGTTCGAAGCGGTCCTCCATGAAACGCTTGATCTTGTGATTGGCCTCGTTCTCCTGTTCGGGAGTGAGGGTCAGGATCGGTGGCTTCTTCTTGACGGCCATTTACCAGCGACCATCCCACGCGGCGAAGTTCTGCAGCAATTGCAGGCCATGGGTATGGCTCTTCTCCGGGTGGAACTGAACGGCGAAACGCGAGCCATCGGCCAGCGCGGCGGCGAAATCGACACCGTAGTGACCGCCACCCACCACTTGCCGCGGGTTGCCGGCAGCGATGTAGTAGCTGTGCACGAAGTAGAAACGCGCCAGGTCAGGAATGTCGTGCCACAGCGGGTGACTCACCTTCTGCTGCACTTCGTTCCAGCCCATGTGCGGGACTTTCAGGTGTTCGCCATCTTCGTGCAGGTCTTTGCCGAAGAACTTCACCGCGCCCGGGAACAGGCCGATGCAGTCAACGCCGTCGTTCTCTTCACTGCTGTCGAGCAAGGCTTGCATGCCGACACAGATGCCGAGGAACGGGCGGTCCTGGCTGACTTCACGCACCAGCGAATCGAAGCCCAGGCGACGGATCTCCGCCATGCAGTCGCGAATCGCGCCGACGCCGGGGAAAACCACCCGGTCGGCTTCGCGAATCACATCGGCATCGCTGGTGATCAAGACCTTGCCGGCACCGACGTGCTCGAGGGCCTTGGCCACCGAGTGCAGGTTGCCCATGCCGTAATCGATAACCGCGACCGTCTGCATTACAGAACGCCTTTGGTCGATGGCATCTGACCGGCCATGCGGTCATCCAGCTCTACCGCCATGCGCAGGGCGCGGCCGAAAGCCTTGAACACGGTTTCGATCTGGTGGTGAGTGTTGGTGCCGCGCAGGTTGTCGATGTGCAGGCTGACGAGCGCGTGGTTGACGAAGCCCTGGAAGAATTCCTGGAACAGGTCAACGTCGAAGCCGCCAACGGTGGCACGGGTGTAGGGAACGTGCATCTGCAGGCCTGGGCGGCCGGAGAAGTCGATCACCACGCGCGACAGCGCTTCATCGAGCGGCACGTAGGCGTGGCCGTAGCGACGGATGCCTTTCTTGTCGCCGATGGCTTTGGCGAAGGCCTGACCCAGGGTGATACCGACGTCTTCCACCGTGTGGTGATCGTCGATATGCAGGTCGCCCTTGCTGACAATATCCAGGTCGATCAGCCCGTGACGGGCGATCTGGTCCAGCATGTGCTCAAGAAAAGGAACACCGATATCAAATCGGGCCTTTCCGGTGCCATCCAGGTTGATCGAGGCTTTGATCTGGGTTTCCAGAGTGTCGCGCTCGACTGACGCCTTACGTTCGGCCATCACCAGCTCCGCAAAATCATTGGGCGAAAAAGGCAACCATTATAGGGGCGCGGGCGCCAAACAGAAACACGGGAGGTGATATGACTGACGGAGTGAATTCCGTCTTGTCGGGGATAGACATGTCCATACAAGCCATTCGAATGGAACACAAAACAAATGTGGGAGCGGGGCTTGCTCGCGAAGAGGGAGTGTCAGTCGACATTAACGCCGCCTGACACACCGCCTTCGCGAACAAGCCCGCTCCCACAGGGGTGATGCGTTTACTTAACTTAGTGGAACAACACTGCGGTTTTTTGCAGGGTCACCCAAACACCCCACGCCAACGGAATCCCCACCACCAGCCACGCAGCAATCGCCAGCGGACGTGTGCCCGGTGCCGCTTTCCACTCCAGCGAAGTGCTGGCATCAGCGCCCTTGTCGTGGCCCAGCGCCTGTTCGGCGGCCAGTTCAGCGTCGGTCATGAAGTACTTGTCAGCCACCGGACGCACCAGCAGGTTGCAGATGAAACCCAGCACCAGCAGGCCTGCAAGGATGTACAGGGTGATGTCGTAAGCCGCGGCGCGTTCAACGCCGATGCTCAGCTGATACTCACGCAGGTAGTTCACCAACACCGGCCCCAACACGCCCGCCGCCGCCCACGCTGTCAGCAGACGACCGTGGATCGCGCCGACCATTTGCGTACCGAACAAGTCCGCAAGATACGCAGGGACAGTCGCAAAACCACCGCCGTACATCGACAGGATGATGCAGAACGCAGCCACGAACAGCGCAACATTGCCCAGGTGACCGAGGTTCGGGATCAACGCGTACAGCGCAAAACCGAGCGCGAAGAACACGAAATAAGTGTTTTTGCGGCCCAGGTAATCCGAGAACGAGGCCCAGAAGAACCGGCCACCGATGTTGAACAGGCTCAGCAAACCGGTGAAGCCGGCAGCAATTGCCGCGATCGAGGCCAGTTGCCCAGCGTCCAGTTGACCAAACGTCTGGTCAGTGCCCAGCAATTTACCGGCGAATACTTCCTGCAACAGCGGCGAAGCCATGCCGAGGATGCCGATACCCGCCGAAACGTTCAGGCACAGCACCAGCCACACCAGACGGAATTGCGGGGTTTTCCACGCCACGTTCACGTGGACGTGACGGTGGGTGATCATCGCGTTGGAAGCTTTCTTCGCCGGAGCGGTCCAGCCTTCAGGCTTCCAGCCGGTTGGCGGAACGCGGTAGGACAATGCGCCACCGATCATGAACACGAAGTAGATCGCGGCCATCACCAGGAAGCTCTGCCACACGCCGACGCTGGTTGGCGAAGCGAAGTGGCCCATCAAGGCTGCGGCCAGCGGAGCACCGACCATCGCGCCACCACCAAAACCCATGATCGCCATGCCTGTGGCCATGCCGCGCTTGTCCGGGAACCACTTGATCAGGGTCGAGACCGGCGAGATGTAACCCAAGCCCAGGCCGATACCGCCAATGACCCCGGAGCCGATCCACATCAACCATATCTGGTGGGTATAGACCCCCAGCGCTGAAATCAGCAGACCGCCACACCAGCACAGCGCCGATACAACGCCAGCCTTGCGTGGCCCGGCATGTTCCAGCCAGCCGCCCCAAATGGCGGCCGAGCAACCAAGGAAGATAAAGAACAGGGTGTAGATCCAGCCGAGCATCGAGATTGGCCAGTCACATTGGGACGAGAAGACTTGCGAGATGAAGCTCATGTCCGGGGCACAGGTCACTGCCTTGGTCACGCCCAACGCTTTGGACAGTGGCAACCAGAACACCGAAAAGCCGTAGGCCATGCCGATGCAAAGGTGAATGGCCAGGGCGGCCGGTGGTACCAGCCAGCGGTTGAAACCGGGCTTGGCGATGATGCGTTCCTTGGACAGGAACGCGGGCTGGTCGGCTTTTAGGCCGTCCGCCGTGATGCTCGTGGTCATGGTGTATCCCCCAATTATTAGAATGGTTCGTCAGCGCTCCTCACCCCCAGCCTTTATGCGCACGCATGACTGTTTTTGAGGTGAAGCTCCATTTTGGCGCGACATCACGTCGCAGAAGGACGGACGAACCGGCAGAGGTTACCATCTGTACGTGACAGAAAAATCAAAGTGATATCACCTTTTGTACGTCAACAGTTCTCGTACCACTGCAGGAGCCCTCATGCCGATCATTGTCGAGCCGCTGATCGAAGCCACTTATCAGGATCAGCAAGATCTGCAGAAGATCTACCGCGACGCTCCGCACGGGCTGTTTGCCCCGTTTTCCGGGGATTTGCAGCTGATCGAAGCCTGCCTGGGCGATGGTTCGCTGATCGCTGGACGCTTCAATGACCGGTTGCTTGGAGCGGCTCGTTTGCAGCGGCAGACTGATGTTTGGCACTTGTCCCAAATATGCGTACGAAAAATTACCCGTCGTCGTGGCGTAGCCGAGCGCCTGGTGAACGAAGCGCGGAAAATGGCGTCGCAAGCGGGTGTGACATTGCATCTGTTGGCGCCTGCCGGGCATCTGGAGGCGCAAGCGCTGGCGGCCAAACTGAAAATACCGCTGGATGGGTTGCCGACGTGATCGCTGACCGGTCGTCCGCTGCGGAGCGCTATACTCCCCGGCTAAATTTCGAATTCGACTAACTACAAGGACTCGCCCATGAAAGCGTTCGGCAAAATCCTGGGTCTGGTACTTCTCGGGCTGTTGCTGATCATTGTGGCGCTGGGCTTTGCCCTGACCCACCTCTTTGATCCCAACGACTATAAAGACGAGATTCGCCAGATAGCCCGCGACAAGGCCCACATCGAGCTGACGCTCAATGGCGATATCGGTTGGAGCCTGTTCCCGTGGCTGGGCCTGGAATTGCACGAAGCCAGCGTCGCAACCCTGGCCAAGCCCACCGAGCCGTTCGCTGACTTGCAGATGCTCGGCCTGTCGGTTCGCGTGTTGCCGCTGCTGCGCCGTGAAGTGCAGATGAGCGATGTACGCGTCGAAGGCTTGAACCTGCGCCTGACCCGCGACAAGGACGGCCACGGCAACTGGCAAGACATCGGCAAGGCACCGGCCCCGGCCACGCCGCCCGCGACCACTGGCGAACCAGCACCCGAGACCACCGCCCAAGCGGAAAAACCGGCCCAGCCGATTCGCCTGGACATCGACAGCCTGACCGTCAACAACGCCCGCGTTGAGTACAGCGACGAGAAAACCGGCAAGCAATTCAGCGCAGAAAGCATCCAGCTGAGTACCGGCCCGGTGCATGACTCCACGAACATCCCGGTCAAACTCACCGCGTTCCTGGGCACCAACCAGCCGGTTTTGCGTGTCCGCACCGAGCTCAACGGCGAGCTGCGTTTCGAGCGTGCCCTGCAGCGCTACAAATTCGAAGACATGAAACTCTCCGGCGAAGTGGCTGGCGATCCGCTGCAAGGCAAAACCATGACCTTCGCCGCCCAGGGCCAGTTACTGCTCGATAAAGCCGCGAACGTCGCCGAATGGACTGGCATCAAGATCTCCGCCAACCAACTGCGCGCATTGGGTGAACTGAAGGTCAACGACCTCGACAAAACCCCGCAAATCAGCGGCGGCCTGTCGATCGCCCAGTTCGATCTGGCGAAATTCGTCGACAGCATCGGCCAGAAGCTTCCGGCGATGGCTGAAGGCAGCCTGAGCAAAGTCGAGTTAGTCAGCCGTCTGGCTGGCACGCCGACCAGCGTGGTGCTCGACAACATCAACCTGAAAGTCGACGACAGCACCTTCAGTGGCCGCATCGCCGTCGAGGACTTCGCCAAACAATCGCTGCGGGCGAACCTCAAGGCCGACACCTTCAACGTCGACCGTTATCTGCCACCAAAATCCGCCGAAGCCAGTAGCGCGACGCAGGTGCGTAAGGCCGAAGTGGCCAACACCGAGGCCGAGGCCATGGCTGGCGCGGGCAGCACACCGCTGCCGCAAGCACCGACCAAAGACGCGTGGAGCAACGAGCGCCTGTTGCCGGTGGAGCGCCTGGCCAAACTCGACGTGGACGCTGACCTCACCTTCGGTCAGTTGACCCTCGATAAATTGCCGATCCAGAACGCTGCGCTCAAAGCCACAGGCCAGGGCGGCCTGCTGACACTGGAAAGCCTTCGCGGCGACCTGTACGACGGCAACTTCGACGCCAAAGGTACGCTCGACGTGCGCCAACAGGTGCCAGCGCTGAACATGCAGACGAGCATCAGTAGAGTACCGGTGGAAAAAATCCTCGAAAGCCAGGGTAAAAATCCACCGGTCAAAGGTCTGGTGACGCTCAACAGCAGCCTGACCGGCAGCGGCAACAGCCAGAAAGCGCTGATCGAAACCCTCAACGGCAACGCCAGTTTCATCATCAACAACGGCGTGCTGCTCAATGCCAACCTCGAACAGCAGCTGTGCAAAGGCATCGCCACCCTGAACCGTAAATCCCTCAGCGGCGAGCCAAGGGGCAAGGACACACCGTTCCAGGAGCTCAAGGGCAACCTGACCTTCCGTAACGGCGTGGCCAGCAACCCGGACCTGAAAGTGCGCATCCCGGGCATGACCGTCAACGGCGACGGCGATGTCGATCTTCGGGTGTTGGGCATGGATTATCGCGTGGGCGTTATCGTCGAAGGCGACAAGAGCGACATGCCAGACCCGGCTTGCCAGGTCGGCGAGAAGTTCGTCGGCATCGAGTGGCCGCTGCGCTGCCGTGGCCCGCTGGAACTGGGCGCCAAGGCTTGCCGCCTGGATAACGAACGCATGGGCCAGGTCGCAAGCAAACTGGCTGGCGAAAAAATCAGCGAAAAAATCGACGAGAAGCTTGGCGACAAAGTCAGCCCTGAACTGAAAAACGCGTTGAAGGGGCTGTTCAAGCGATGAGAGCCGAGCAGTTTTCATCGGCGGTGCTGGACTGGTACGACCGCCACGGCCGCCACGATTTGCCCTGGCAACAAGGCATCACCCCGTATCGGGTGTGGGTCTCGGAAATCATGCTGCAGCAGACCCAGGTCAGCACCGTGCTGAACTACTTCGACCGCTTCATGGCTTCGTTGCCGACGGTCGAGGCCCTGGCCGCCGCGCCGGAAGATGAAGTCCTGCACCTGTGGACCGGCCTTGGTTACTACACCCGTGCACGCAATCTGCAGAAGACCGCGAAGATCGTCGTCGAGCAGTACGGCGGCGAGTTTCCCCGCGATGTGGAAAAGCTGGTTGATCTACCGGGCATCGGCCTGTCCACAGCCGGCGCCATCGCCAGCCTGAGCATGGGCCTGCGGGCGCCGATCCTCGACGGCAACGTCAAACGGGTGCTGGCGCGCTTTACCGCGCAAGAGGGTTATCCGGGCGAGCCAAAGGTCGCCAAACAGCTGTGGGCGAACGCTGAGCGCTTTACGCCGCATGATCGGGTTAACGCCTACACCCAGGCGATGATGGATCTGGGCGCCACGCTTTGCACCCGTAGCAAGCCGAGTTGCCTGCTCTGCCCGCTCGAAAAAGGCTGCGAAGCGCACATGCTTGGCCTGGAGACGCGCTACCCGATCCCCAAACCGCGCAAAGCCGTGCCACAGAAGCGCACGCTGATGCCGATGCTCGCCAACGGCGAAGGCGCGATTCTGCTTTACCGTCGCCCTTCCACGGGCTTGTGGGGCGGTCTATGGAGCCTGCCGGAACTCGACGACCTCGACGACCTGCAACATCTGGCTTCGCAGCATTCGCTGGAACTTGGCAGCCAACAGGCGCTGCCGAGCCTGGTACACACCTTCAGTCATTTTCAGTTATCCATCGAACCCTGGCTGGTTCAGGTCCAGGAGGCCGGCCATCACGTGGCCGAGGCCGACTGGCTCTGGTATAACCTCGCCACCCCGCCGCGCCTGGGCCTTGCCGCCCCGGTCAAAACCTTGCTCGAACGCGCGGCCGCCGTATTGAACGCAGGAGAGTCGTCATGACCCGCACCATCATGTGCCGCAAGTACAAAGAAGAATTGCCCGCCCTGGAGCGCGCTCCATTTCCTGGCGCAAAAGGTCAGGACATTTTTGACCACGTCTCGGCCAAAGCCTGGGCAGACTGGCAAAAGCACCAGACCCTGCTGATCAACGAAAAACGCCTGAACATGATGAACGCCGAAGACCGCAAATATCTTCAGGGCGAGATGGACAAGTTCTTTTCCGGCGAGGAATACGCCAAGGCTGACGGCTACGTTCCGCCGGCTGAATAATCCCGCATTTTCGAGGGTCGGAACGTAAGCGACGGTAATAATTAAAATTTTTTTGAAAACTTTCTTGACGACCCCCCGAAAAACCAGTTTAATGCGCCCCGTTGCCCAGATAGCTCAGTCGGTAGAGCAGGGGATTGAAAATCCCCGTGTCGGCGGTTCGATTCCGTCTCTGGGCACCAAATACCGAAAACCCTGAATCGCAAGATTCAGGGTTTTTTTATGCCTGGGATTTGATCAGGCGCGGTTCGACTGATGAACCCACGGTTATGCCGTCATCCGCACATCGTTAACCCGACTGCCAGCCTGAGGCATCACAAGATGCTTCAGGCTGAAGCAAACGTCATAGCGTGTTGACGTAATCCACTGGCAACAACACGGTGTCCAGCGCTGCATCCACCGGCAGCGACACCACCGTGATCAGCGGGCAGACGATCATGAAGTAACACATGACAGCCGCCGGCATACCGCTACTGCCGCCACCCCTCGCGCCAAGCAAATGCAGGTCGCCATCAACACCCTTGTAGTAATTCTCTTCGGACGCGCCATTCAGTCGGCCGATCATTGTTCCGCAACCCGCGAGCATCAATACAAGGCTCACGACAGAACCCACACGCAAAATCCCTTTCAAGTTCAGCATCCCTTCCAACGCGTTTTATGAGGCGCGGGAGTGTAATGGCAAAGGAAGGCTGATCACCGTAAAAACCTCATCCATTTATTCTTCACCACTCCAGTGGAAAACCAGATTACGGGCCGTGCCGCTTCCTACATCCGCAGTGTCATGCTTCGCCTCGCCATTACGCGTCGCCACCACGGTGTACTTGCCGGGAGGTAGCTGAACGTACACCAGCGGGCCAGCCTGACTCAGCGTCAGTACCGGCTGCCCTGGTTCTTTCTGAATGATCACATCCACATCGGGAACATATTTGTTCTCCACCCCGATGGAGAAGGTCATGTGCAGGTTATAGCCGGTGGCTTGCTGGATAGCCTTCGACTCATCTTCTCCAATCCCCCCGGACAGATAAGTGATCCCGCTTTGCTGTTGCGGCTGGACCTGTACGCCTGAGTTGTCTATGGGCTCGAGGCTGGCAGCGCTCAGCATTACAGGGAACATCAACACGCCGACTGCGGCGATGGGCAACATGAGTGAATGGACGTACTTCATGATGGCGACTCCCGGGCTCCACAGAGCCCTACCGTTACTCCTTTTAGATTTCTCGCTGAATGCTCAAGTTTTAGATTGATTAGTACTTGGGTTCACTACGAATCGGACTACACGTTGTATTCCCCAAGCGCGGATTGCCGTAGGCGTGATCCCGCAAAACCAGTCGGACTTTCCTTCCGATTTACCAGCCGCGCCCGGCATCGCGGGCTATCACTCTCTTGCCATCCTCTTCCGCCTGTTTCCTTCAGCTGCGGAAAATGTCATGAGCCCCCTCAAATCCGGTAACACTCAAGATCCACAGATCACTTCACTGCTCGGCAATCTTGGCGAATTGATCCGCGAAGCGCGTCAGAAGGTGCTGCGAGCGGTCGATACCGTCCAAGTGCAAACCTGCTGGCAGATCGGACGGCATATTGTGGAGTTCGAGCAGGAGGGGGCCCGGCGGGCGGGTTATGGCAAGCAGCTGCTATCGACACTGGCGAAAGTACTGACGGAGCAGTTTGGGAAAGGTTTTGACGAACGCAACCTGCGATACATGCGGGATTTTTATCAGACCTTTCCAATTTGGAACGCAGTGCGTTCCGAATTGAGCTGGACCCACTACCGCAGACTGCTACGAGTCGACAACGACAACGCTCGCCACTGGTACATGAACGAATCAGCCCTGCAGAACTAGTCAAGTCGCGCCCTCGAGCGCCAGATCAATACCCTCTATTACGAACGCCTGCTGGCGAGCCGCGACCGGGATGCCGCCAAACAGGAAGCCGCCACCAACATCCAGCAAATGAACGTCAGCCCTCGGGATTTCATCCGGGACCCAGTGCTACTGGAGTTTCTCGGCCTGCCCAATGCGGGGTTGATCCAGGAAAGCGAACTTGAACAAGCATTGATCAATCAACTCCTGGGCTTCCTGCTCGAACTGGGCAAAGGCTTCGCCTTCATCGCTCGCCAGCAACGCATCAGTACCGAGAGCAAAGACTTCTACATCGACCTGGTGTTCTACAACTACCTGCTCAAGTGCTTCGTCATCTTCGACCTCAAGCGCGGCGTACTGACCCACCAGGATGTCGGTCAGATGGACATGTACGTGCGCATGTACGACGACCTCAAGCGCGGACCGGAGGACGGCCCCACCGTCGGGCTCATTCTCTGCGCGCAAAAAGATGAATCGGTGGTGCGCTATTCAGTGCTGCAAGGCAACGAACAACTGTTCGCCAGTACCTACAGACTGGTGCTGCCGAGCGAGGAGGAACTTCGCACAGAACTGGATCGGGAATGGGCGGTGCTTGAGGAGCGGTTACTCAAGCAGAGGCTCCGATAAGCACGGGTGGATTGTTCATAAACGGCGTGAAGACTATGGTGACTGGCTAACCGCAAAGGTTCAAAGCCGATGAATTTTCAGGACATGCCCTCACTGGCCCCGACGCAACTTGAAATGCCGTTACCCGCCGGCACACCTGGTGACTCTTTCAAGGAACCCGCAGCCGACGGTTTCATCCTTGGCGGCTTCACCTGGCGGCACCCCCGTCAGGACGTTACCCGCCCGGTCGTCATCATCAACGCCGCCACCTCCGTCCGCTGCCGCCACTACTCGCGCTTCGCCGACTACCTGTTCGCCAACGACTTCGACGTGATCACTTACGACTACCGTGGCATCGGTGAATCGCGACCCGCGTCGCTGAAAGGGCTTCGGGCTTCATGGTCAGATTGGGGCGCGCTGGACTTTGAGGCGATGCTCAAGCGCGCTCAGCGTGAATTTCCCGGGCAACCCATCGATGTTGTAGGCCACAGCTTTGGAGGCTGTGCAGCGGGCCTGGGAGCCTCCGGGCATATGATTCGACGCCTGGTGACCGTCGGTGCGCAATTCGCTTACTGGCGCGATTACGCGCCCGCCCATCGCTGGCGGATGTTCGGCAAATGGCATCTGGTGATGCCGTTGATGACATTGCTTTGCGGCTACTTCCCCGGCAAACGTCTGGGCTGGCTAGAGGACACCCCCGCCGGCGTGGTTCACGACTGGAGCATGCCCACCGCGCACTACGAGAAACGCCCCAGCGGTCGCGTCCTTCACGCAAAATCCGGGCGACTGCCCTTCTCATCCGTCACCGCACAAAACCTGGCCATCAGCATCAGCGACGATCCTTACGGCACGATTCCAGCTATCGAACGCCTGCTCGGTTACTTCACCAGAGCAACGAACAGCCACCTGCGAATCGCCCCCGAAGACATCGGCGAACAAGAAGTCGGACATTTCGCCTTTTTTCGTAGCGCATACCAAGCCACACTATGGCCCATTGCACTGTCCTGGCTGCAGACCGGCGAACTGGCCCCCGATACACCTGGGCGGCTAGTGCCACGCAACTGACTGATGCGCCCACTCAACGGAATACGGAACGACGCCCATGGCATCCGCCAACAAGCAGAACAAACGCGCCACACGCGCCAAAGCCAAGGCCAAGCAGAACCGCACTCAACGGGCCGCCGCGCCGGTCGAACTGGATCCGAACGACGATCGCATCGACTTCGAATCGGTTGACTTGACCGAGCTGTTCAAGAAAATGATCGACGCTGAAAAAACCAGTCAGCAAGCCATGTGCGCAGCCTTCCTCGAAGACCCGCTGCTGGAGCTGGTGTACGAGCAGGAAGGCGAAGAAGGCGCGACAGACTTCATCCTCGCGGCGTTGATCGAGTATCGCCAATGGTCCACCGAAGTCGACGAAGCCGGCGCACTGGCGTGGATCGAATCCCCGGCCTTCCAGGCTGACTACGTGGCGGCGTCCGACGCCATCGCGGCCCAAACACAACCGAAAGCGAACTGAATTTAATGGCCTCCCTGAACAAGCAACAGAAACGCGCCAAACGCGCCAAGATCAAAGCCAAGCAAATCAATATCCACGGCAGAAAACCCGCCGCGCTGGACGATGATCTGGGGGAAATCGGCGAGCCGATCCCGGAATACACCCTGGCAATGTTCAGCAAAATGCATGACGCGGAAGCCACCAGCCGCAACGACATGCTGCTGACCCTGCTGTCGAACCTCGCCGGGATCATCAGCGACCATCCAGAACTGCTGGACATGGAAAACGCCGACAACGAAGCCATGGCCGCCACTCACCTGGCTGCCGACATGCTGATCGATTACCGCATGTGGGCCGACGGCATGGACCGCGACACCGCCCAGGCCTGGCTGACAGATCCGCAGTTCATCACTGACTTCGGCACGGCGCTCGACAGCTATCGCGAGTCGCTGGATGCGCAGGAAGAAAAGGCTGAATAAGCGCCTTCGAGTAGAAAAAAACGGCCGCTAGTCATCAGTGACAGCGGCCGTTTTCATTGAAAATCGCAGGAGACCTCGATGGAGAAGACCACCCTACTCATCAGCAATGGAAGCCAGATCATCTATCTGCCCAAGGCCGTAGTAATGCCGAACAATGTGAAACAAGTCGATGTTGTCTCCATCGGTAGGTCTCGCATCATCACGCCCGCAGGAGAAGATTGGGACAATTGGTTCGACGGCGATGACGTCAGTGATGACTTCATGACAAACCGGGAACAACCCTGATTAACGACCAAGCTTAGAAGAACCGGTCAACCGAATTGAACTGTGCGTAGCCTAAACAAAAACGGCCGCTTGTCATCACTGACAGCGGCCGTTTTGCGTTATGCGGTACGAATCAGTTCAACACCACCGCACCGATCTTCTGCAGCTTGCGACGACGAGCCACAAACAAACCGGCAGCCACCACCAGCAAACTCAGCAGACCGGTCGCGAGGATCTCCACGCGATGCGCTTCCTGGAAAAGCATGATCGTCAGGGCCGCAACGATGAAGATGATCACCGCGTAGGTCAGGGCCGGGAACAGCCACATGCTGAAAGCGATTTTTTCACCGCGCGCCATGCGCTGCTTGCGCATACGCAATTGCGAGATGGCGATCACCAGATACACCAGCAGCGCGATAGCGCCGGAGCTGGCCAGCAGGAATTCGAACACGGCGGCCGGGGCCACGTAGTTGGCGAAAACCGCGATAAACGCAGCACCGGTGGACAACATGACGGCCCAGTACGGCGTGCCGCTCTTGTTGGTGCGCTGGGAAACGGCCGGTGCATCACCGCGTTTGCCCAAGGAGAACATCATGCGTGAGGCGGTATACAGCGCCGAGTTCAGGCAGCTGGTCACAGCAACCAGCACCACGATGTCGACGATCAACTTGGCATTCGGGATGCCCATGCGCTCAAGCACGGTCTGGTAGGAGCCGACGGCTGCCAGTACCGGGTCGTTCCATGGCACCAGAGCCACAACGATGAAGATCGATACGAGGTAGAACAAGCCAATCCGCCAGATCACCGAGTTGGTGGCCTTGGAGATTTGCTGGCCAGGGTTCTTCGATTCTGCGGCCGCGATGGTCACGATCTCGGTGCCCATGAAGGAAAACATGGTGGTCAGAATGGCGCCCAGTACCGCGCCCATGCCGTTTGGCAGGAAGCCCTGGGTGTCGAACAGGTGCGAAACGCCGCTGACTTGGCTGGTCGGCAGGAAGCCGAAGATCGCCAGAACGCCGAGACCGATGAAGCCGATGATCGCCACGACTTTGACCAAGGCGAACCAGAATTCGAATTCACCGTAGTTCTTCACGCTGAACAGGTTCGTCACCGTCAGCAGCAAAGTAATGATCAAGGTGAAAGCCCAGATCGCCACATTCGGGAACCAGGCGTGCAGGATGGTCGCGGCGGCGTTGGCTTCCAGCGGAATCACCAACACCCAGAACCACCAGTAGAGCCAGCCAATGGTGAAACCGGCCCAGTGACCGATCGCGCGATCGGCATACGTCGAGAAGGAGCCTGTGTCCGGCGAAGCCACGGCCATTTCGCCGAGCATGCGCATCACCAGCACCACCAGCATACCGGCGGCAGCGTAGGCCAACAGCACGGCTGGGCCTGCGGCGGCGATGGCGTGGCCGGAGCCGACGAACAGGCCGGCGCCGATAACCCCGGCGATCGACAGCATGGTCACATGACGCGGTTTGAGCCCCTGTTCGAGGCCATTGGAGCTTGGGGTACTGCTCATTGAAACTACCTTTGTAAGGAAAAGCGATTACGTCCACCCGGCGTGGCGTTCCTTCTCGTAAAAAGAAACCAACGGGGCGTTCCGTATTCTGCACGCAATAATTGCGCCAAAATGTTACAAACTCCTCAGGCTCGGGGCCTGTAGCGCGACCGGACAGTCATCGCAAGTCATTGAGATTAATGGCAATTCGCCAGAGCGTTACCCTGCGACCCACTTTAAGACTGAAACGGCGCACCAGAAACACACCCAAAAATATAGCGACGCACAATAAAAGTGCAGCTCAGGAACGTTTGGCCGGTTAGCGCTTCCAACACCCCGCCAAAGCTGGCAACATCGCGCCCTTTTTTACGGGACAGCCGCTGGGCGTCTGGTTCAAACGGCTGTTCGGTTGATAGCAGCGCGACAGTCTGCTGTACCGATGCGACAACCTGCCACAGGCCACCCGTTTACCGCCCGTAGCGCTGTTGGCTGCCATTCAGACGCTATGCTAGCTTGGCCGCCTCGCCAGGAAGGCCGCCAACAGCAGGAGCGAAATACTTATGAGGAACGCACATGGCTGAGGCCACGCCCGCGCTTGAAATCCGCAACTTGCACAAACGCTACGGACAGCTTGAGGTGCTCAAAGGCATCTCGCTGACCGCCCGCGACGGCGACGTGATCTCGATCCTGGGTTCTTCCGGTTCCGGCAAGTCCACCTTCCTTCGTTGCATCAACCTGTTGGAAAACCCGCATCAGGGCCAGATCCTGGTGGCCGGCGAAGAACTCAAGCTCAAAGCCGCCAAGAACGGCGAATTGGTTGCTGCCGACGGCAAGCAGATCAATCGCCTGCGCAGCGAGATCGGTTTTGTGTTTCAAAACTTTAATCTCTGGCCGCACATGAGCGTGCTCGACAACATCATCGAAGCCCCGCGCCGGGTGCTTGGCCAGAGCAAAGCCGAGGCCATCGAAGTCGCCGAAGCCTTGCTGGCCAAGGTCGGCATTGCTGACAAGCGCCACGCCTACCCGGCGCAACTCTCCGGCGGTCAGCAACAACGCGCGGCCATTGCCCGCACGTTGGCGATGCAGCCCAAGGTGATCCTGTTCGACGAGCCCACTTCCGCCCTTGACCCGGAAATGGTCCAGGAAGTACTTAATGTCATCCGCGCATTGGCCGAAGAAGGCCGCACCATGCTGCTGGTCACCCATGAAATGGGCTTCGCCCGTCAGGTGTCCAGCGAGGTGGTGTTCCTCCACCAGGGCCTGGTAGAAGAGCAAGGATCGCCACAGCAGGTGTTCGAAAACCCGCTTTCGGCGCGCTGCAAACAATTCATGTCCAGCAACCGCTAACGGAGCTACCCGCATGCAGAACTACAAAAAAATCTTCCTGGCTGCTGCCGTCACCCTGGCCTTCAGCGCCGGTGCCGCCGCCGAGACCTTGAAGATGGGCATCGAAGCGGCCTACCCGCCGTTCAACAACAAAGATGCCAGTGGCAATGTCGTCGGCTTCGACAAAGAAATCGGCGATGCCCTGTGCGCCAAGATGAAAGTCGAATGCACCGTGGTCACGTCCGACTGGGACGGCATCATTCCGGCCCTGAACGCCAAGAAATTCGACTTCCTGATCTCCTCGATGTCGATCACCGACGAGCGCAAGCAAGCGGTGGACTTCACCGACCCGTACTACTCCAACAAGCTGCAATTCATCGCCAAGAAAGACGTCGACTTCAAAACCGACAAGGATTCCCTGCAAGGCAAAGTGATCGGCGCACAACGTGCGACCCTCGCTGGCACCTGGCTGGAAGACAACATGGAAGGCGTTGAAGTCAAACTCTACGACACCCAGGAAAACGCCTACCTCGACCTGACCTCCGGTCGTCTGGACGGCATCCTGGCCGACAAGTACGTCAACTACGAGTGGCTGAAAAGCGACGCCGGCCGTTCTTATGAGTTCAAAGGCGACCCGGTGGAAGAAAGCGACAAGATCGGTATCGCTGTGCGTAAAGGCGATGAGATTCGTACGAAGCTGAACACCGCACTGAAAGAAATCGTCGCTGATGGCACCTACAAAAAGATCAACGACAAGTACTTCCCGTTCAGCATCTATTGATTCTGACCTGCCTGACTGGCGCCGTTCGCTGACGGCGCCAGTCCCTGGCATTGCCTGCCGCGATTTGAAAAGAAATCCATGACTATCGATCTCTACGGATTCGGCCCGGCGCTCGCCGCTGGTGCGCTGATGACTGTGAAACTGGCACTCTCGGCCTTGTGCCTGGGGCTGGTGCTCGGTCTGCTCGGCGCCTTGGCCAAGACTTCCCCGTACAAGCCGCTGCAATGGCTTGGCGGCACTTATTCGACACTGGTTCGCGGCATCCCGGAATTGCTCTGGGTGCTGTTGATCTACTTCGGCACGGTCAACTTGATGCGTGCCCTGGGCGAGTTCTTCGGCAACCCCGACCTCGAACTCAATGCCTTCGCCGCTGGTGTGATTGCACTGGGGCTGTGCTTCGGCGCCTACGCCACGGAAGTGTTTCGTGGTGCAATTTTGGCTATCCCCAAAGGTCACCGCGAAGCGGGTGTGGCGTTGGGCCTGTCGAAATTCCGTATCTTCACCAAACTGATCATGCCGCAGATGTGGCGCATCGCCCTGCCCGGGCTGGGCAACCTGTTCATGATCTTGATGAAAGACACCGCGCTGGTATCGGTCATCGGCCTGGAAGAAATCATGCGTCACGCGCAAATCGGCGTGACCGTGTCCAAGCAGCCGTTCACCTTTTATATGGTGGCCGCGTTCATGTACCTGGGCCTGACGGTTCTCGCCATGACCGGCATGCACTTCATGGAAAAACGCGCCGCTCGCGGCTTCGCGAGGAGCACCCAATGAACTGGGAAGTCATCATCAAGTGGCTGCCGAAACTGGCTCAGGGCGCGACACTGACCCTGGAACTGGTGGCCATCGCCGTAATTGCCGGGTTGCTGCTGGCGATTCCGCTGGGCATCGCGCGCTCGTCGCGACTCTGGTACGTGCGGGCATTCCCCTACGGCTACATCTTCTTTTTCCGTGGCACGCCGTTGCTGGTTCAGCTGTTCCTGGTCTACTACGGCCTGGCGCAGTTCGACGCGGTGCGTAACAGCTCGATGTGGCCGTATCTGCGCAGTCCGTTCTGGTGCGCCACCGTGACCATGACCCTGCACACCGCGGCCTACATCGCCGAGATCCTGCGCGGCTCGATTCAGGCGATTCCAAAGGGCGAGATTGAAGCGGCCCGGGCGCTGGGCATGTCCCGAGCCAAAGCGATGTTCTACATAATCCTGCCCCGCGCAGCACGCATCGGTCTGCCGGCCTACAGCAACGAAGTCATCCTGATGCTCAAGGCCAGCGCCCTGGCCAGCACCGTGACCCTGCTGGAACTGACCGGCATGGCCCGCACCATCATTGCCCGGACCTACCTGCCGGTGGAGATCTTCTTCGCGGCGGGCATGTTCTATCTGCTGATGGCTTATGTGCTGGTTCGCGGCTTCAAGCTGCTGGAGCGCTGGCTGCGCGTCGATGCCTGCCAAGGGCGTTGATGCCTGCGTGCTGACGGGTGAGGCCTTACTCACCCGTTTCGCCGCACTGGATGCTTTTCTGATCGAGCACCAAGCGCTGTGGAAGCCTCGGCCGTTTACTCATCTGCAGCTTCCCTGGGAAGCGTCCTACCCCGAGTTGTCCGTATGGCTACGCAGCAGGTCATTGGACGATGCGGAAAATGCTCATAAACAACCTGCTCTTCTGGAGGCGCCGGAGCCATTCGCTTCACTGGCGGCGTTGTCCCTTGAGCTGAGCGCTGTAGGTAAATTGCCGGCTTATGCACTCGAAGCAGCTGGCCATCGGCTGAATGTCGATGTGCCGGGGCGCAAGTGGCAGCAGATCGAAGCCTTCGCCAGTCGGCTGGCGTTTGCCTCTACACCGAAGCATTGGCTGGATTGGTGTTCGGGCAAAGGACATTTGGGGCGACGCCTGTTACAAACCAGTCAGCAGCTCACTTGCCTGGAATATGACCCGGCGCTGGTCGCCAGCGGCCAGGCACTCAGTCAACGTCATCATTTGCATGCGCTTCACGTCGAGCAAGACGTGCTCGCGCCCGGTGCTGCCTCTTTATTGAATGCTGACCACACGCCAGTAGCGCTGCATGCCTGCGGTGATCTGCATGTGCGGCTGATCCAACTCGCCAGCGCGGCAGGCTGCAAACAACTGGCCATCGCGCCTTGCTGCTACAACCGGATCAGTGTGAGCGAATATCAGACGCTTTCCTCGTCGGCCAAGCGCTCTGACCTACAGCTGTCCCTCGAAGATCTTTCGCTACCGATGAGCGAAACCGTCACCGCTGGCGCTCGCGTCCGACGTCAGCGTGACACCTCCATGGCCCGACGCCTGGCCTTCGACCTGCTGCAGCGACAGCTGCGCGGCATTAACGAATACCTGCCCACCCCTTCCCTCCCCAGCGCCTGGCTGGACAACTCTTTCGCCGATTACTGCCACCATTTGGCCGCACTCAAAGAGTTATCCACAATCGGCCCGCAAGATTGGTCAGCACTAGAAGCCACCGGTTGGCAGCGATTGGCCGAAGTACGCAATCTGGAGCTGCTGCGCGGACTTTTCCGACGCCCATTGGAGCTGTGGCTGGTACTCGATCGAGCACTTTTCCTCTCCGAACAGGGTTATGCGGTTCGCCTCGGCACCTTCTGCGAAACCCCGCTTACACCGCGTAATTTCCTGATCCTGGCCGAGCGCCCTTAAAACGCTTCAGCCTGTGGATAACTCTGGGGATGAAATTATCGTGGATCCAATATATACGGCTGTTTCGGGGCTGAAACACAACTGTTCAATTTTCGTACACCTGTAAAAAAATTGGAAAAACAGGCATTTGCGAACAAATGAGAACGGGTCCGCAAATTTGCCTCTAAGCAGGTGCGGTACAAATCCCGTTGTGCATAAGCGTTCAGCCAAAACAACATAAACGACCTGCGAAACCTCAACTATCTTTGCCAAACGCCAGATTTTCCTGGCGTTCAAACAGCAAGGAGCTGGGAAAATCATGAGCACATTGAACAGTGCACAGGAAGCCGTCGATACCGTCGCCAACCAAGCCATTGATGCTGCACTGCAGCAAACCTTCGCGGTGGGCGGCGCAATCATCAACAACGCAACGGGCGAAGTCATCGCCGCGCTGCACAACAACGTGCTGATGCCTTTCCCCGGCAGTGGCACCACGTACTTTCTACCTCATGACCCGACCGCCCACGGCGAGCGGCAATTGGTGGACTGGTACTACGAAAACGTCGCGCCATTGAACCTGCCACCGCCCAATCAGTTGACCGTCGTCACCACCCTGGACCCGTGCGCCATGTGCGCTGGTTCGCTGCTGACTGCAGGATTTAACGTCGCCGTCAGTGCGATCGATGACTACGCAGGCATCAACTACAACAGCCAGTTCACCTTTCCGTCACTGCCGCCGCAGATCCGCCAACAAGCGCAGGATACCTGGGGTTATTACGCCATCGCGGCGCCGGTCAGTCGGGCCTATCAGGGTTCGACCAGCCCGGTGTTCGGTGGCCAGACCATCGACTCGGCGGCTTACTTCCTCACCAGCTCGATCTTCTCCGCCAGCGTCAACACCGTACGCGAGGCCAGCAACAACAGCGGTCTGCCGCCGGATCAACTGCAAAACCCGGCCAACCTGCCGGCCAACAGCAAAGTCCGCCAGGCACTGACTGCGCTCAGCCCGTTTGCGCTGACCGTGCAATCGGCGAACCCGCGTGACCCCGGCGCAGAACTCGCCCCGCCACTGTTACAAACTGCACAGCACAGCCCGGTGTTCAACTCGGTAGCCCTCATCGATCCATTCGGCAACCTGCTGGTGTGCTTGGGAGGCGTCGAGAACCAGTCGCCAATTCGTACAGCGTTCATGGAAACCACCCGCAACTACGCGGTCATGCGCTGGACCCTGATGAACGACCCCGACCCGGCGGTTCGCGCCCAGGCCGAGCAATACCTGACGCATCCAAAGTACGGCACCTTCGTCTTCCTCTACGCCCCCGACCCCACCACCCCGCAGGCCGTGATGACCTTCGGCGCGTACGGTTCGACCATGGAAGGCCCCGTGCCGCAGAGCTATCCGTCCAACCTGCAATATGTGTTGTTGCCGGGCAACACCACCGCCCAAGCGTTATCGACACTGGCCCAAAACCTGCCGCCGTTCTACACGCAAAGCGTGCAAGTAGCGCCCGCGCAGGTGCTGAGTCAGGACTTGATTCAAGCGGTTAAAAACGGCGTGTAACGCTTTACTGACCAGCCCCGCAGAAACCTCCGCGAGGCTGGTCTGACACCCGCGCAAAAATAGTCTGAATTCAGGGGTTTACAGAACCAACCCAATCGCTATAATCGTCGCCCTAACACGCCGGTATAGCTCAGTTGGTAGAGCAACTGACTTGTAATCAGTAGGTCCCGGGTTCGACTCCTGGTGCCGGCACCATACAAAACAAAGCCCTCGTAGAAATACGAGGGCTTTGTTGTTTCTGGCGTTTGGAAAAGCAGCTCTTAGTGACCCGCGCTCTGCCCTCCATCAACGTGCAGGATCTCGCCAGTGACAAAGTTGGCGCTGTCCAGGTACACGACCGCCTGAGCAATGTCGCTGATCTCGCCCATGTGCCCGACCGGGTGCAGATTGCCCAGCGCTTCATGAGTTTCCTCGCCATGCATCGGGGTCTTGATGATGCCAGGGCTGACCGCATTCACCCGAATCCCGCGCTTGGCGTATTCGATAGCCAAAGATTTTGTTGCCGCGTTCAACCCACCTTTGGTCAACGACGCCAGTACCGATGGCACGCCGTCGATGGCGTGGTCCACCAGGCTGGTGGTGATGTTGACGACGTGACCTTTGCCTTGTTTTTCCATCTCGTTGATCGCGAGTTGGGTGATGTAGAAGAAGCCGTTCAGGTTCACCGACAGCACGTTGGCGTAGTCTTCCGCGGTGTACGCGGTGAACGGCTTGGCGATGAAGATACCGGCGTTGTTGACCAGAGTGTCGATGCGACCAAAACGCTCGATGGCTTCACGGATGACTTGCTGGGCGACTTCCGGGTTGCCGATGTCGCCCGCCACGGTGAGGATGTCCGGGTCGGTGGACGGTTTGATCGAACGCGAAGTGGCGACAACGTTGTAATCCAGATCACGGAACGCCTTGACCATGCCTGCGCCGAGACCTTGGGAAGCGCCAGTGATAACGATGACTTTTTTCGAATTGCTCATGATGAACCTCAACTAATAAATGATGGTTTGAAAAAGTAAGCAATCAGGCTTCGGCGGGGGCCTTCGCCATTTGTCTCAACATCTGTTCGTAGTACTCGACCGACTGCGAACCGGACACCAGGTGACGACCGTTCAGCACCATGGCCGGAACCGAATTGATGCCGCGCTGGCGGTAAAACTCTTCAAGCTCACGCACTTCTTTGGCGAACGCTCCGGACGCCAACACCTCTTGAGCCGCCGCCGCATCCAGTCCCGCTTCAGCAGCCAGACCCACCAGCGTCTCGCGATCGCTCGGGTTCCGGCCGTCGGTGAAGTAAGCGCGCAGCAGGATCTTCTTCAGTGCGACCTGCCGCCCTTCCTGCAACGCCCACATCAACAACCGGTGAGCATCAAATGTGTTGTAGAAGTGGCTGCGCTTCTCCAGATCGAACTTGAAGCCAATGGCCGCGCCACGTTCGATCTGCATCGCTTTGCCGGCGGCGACGTCTTCGGCGGTTCGTCCATACTTGCGCATCAAATGCTCGACCGCTTTTTCGCCGACTGCCGGCATGTCCGGGTTCAACTCGAAGGGCTTGTAGGTCAGCTCCACCGAGACTTCCCCGGCCACGTTCTCGATCGCCTGCTCCAGCGCCGTCGCACCCAACGCGCACCACGGGCACACCACGTCGGAGATGAAATTGATGGAGACGGTCGCGGTCATGACTTGTCCTCCGCCTCTGCCAACTGCCTGCGGTACTGGGTGGTGGTGATGCCGGCGTAACCCCAGTTATCGGTGTCGACTTCTTCGATCACGATGTGGGTCAGGTGCGGATCCTTCTTCAGGACGCGTTGCAGGGTTTCAGTGATTTCGGCGATCACCTGAGCTTTCTGCTCAGAGGTAACGCCATCGCGGGTGATGCGTACGCTTACGAAAGGCATGAGGAATCTCCAAGTGACCTTCCCTTCGGAATGAATGGGTCGGCGTTGGAGTTCAATGTAGGGAGTTAGCTGGAGGGGATAAAGGTGGGGACGGGAACATCATTAGTTACGCGGTGTAATGAGTTATGTCTCGCAGACACAATACGTTTGCATCAAAAACGATCAATCGACTAGCCTGCGCTTATCGCAAATTTTAGATAACTCAAAGGAGGGAGGCGTTCATGGCAGTTCAATTTTTCGACGGCCCATTCCATGCCACGCATGACAGCGAAGTCGCTAGCAAAAAAGCGTTGAAGATGGAGCTATCGATATTCATCACTGACTACATCAAAACCCTGGGCCTCAGACAAAGTGAGGCTGCAGCCAGGTTGAACGTGACCCAGTCGCGCGTTTCAGAACTCACCACTGGCAAGATCGAGAAATTTACGATCGATGCAATGATGGACATGCTGGATAAACTCGGCTTTCGAACGACGGTTACGTTGCCATCCAACGATGCCGGAGCTTTGCCTCAGATCGTAATTTCACAAGCTAACGCCAGCTAGACGTTGTGTGATTTTGCAGTAGGACTCAGCCCCTTCTGATGTAGTCCGTCTTGTTACGTGTCGCTTTTTTTCACTTTCAGCGACACGTTATTAGAACGTGTCGCCGGAGACGACATACGCGAGTCGATGCGTTCCTTCGTTAACGGCCTTCCCTCAGCGATTCGAAGCGCTTGGCTCTCATTCATTTCGCGTACAGATTCCAGCAAATCCTTTTGAAACTGATCCAATTCAATGTCCATTCCTGATATCTCCTTCAGCAAGTCGGCAAGGCCATCAGCACGCCTTCTTCAAATTATGAAAATTATGGCTGACCAATAATTATTGCCCAGCCATAAAAATCACTAAAACCTTCAACCCACGCCACCACATAGCCACGATTGCGCATCCACCTCCCTCAAGCTACCTTCAACCCGTCGCTGCCAATTCAGCGACCGGGCCTGAGAACCCAAGTAAGATACAGGCGCACAAGCGCCCAAATCACGATTGCCGGCGCTTTTTTGTGCCTGCATTCCCGTGTAATGGCGGCTGTGCGTGGGAGACCTTCGGGTCTGCCGGGTTCCTGTATCTCCGGTTTCTCAGCCCGCGCATAGCTGCCACCCATTCGCCTGAGAACGAACGTGGTAGCTCTAACTTTGATTCAGGAGTTTTTGCTAATGCCCGCTATCGATCCGTCCAAAATTTGCATTCCCGTTTCATTGGTTATCACCCACCACCGCCCAAAAACCGGAGGTGCCCAATGACCAACCCCCAAGACCTGAAAACCATCGGCCTCACCCCTTTCTCCTTCCACGGCAACCAACCACTGTTCCGCATCAACGCCGGTGTCCCGGTCATCCAGGCCCTCTCCCACGCCTCCGACCTGCTCCACATCGCCAAACATCTCGCATCTGACGCCGCCATGGTTCGTGACACCGACCGACATGCCTGGGCGTCGCATTTTTTGCAGGATATGAGTAAGGCGATCATCGATGACGTAGCGAAGGTGCTCGATGCACCGGGTAACAACCGAACCAGTAACGTCGCGTCATAAACAAATCGCAATCAAGAAAAGCCCCGAATCAATCGGGGCTTTTCAGTTTCCGGCTCACACCTCGCTGACTTCAAACACAAACGAAATCTTCCGACTGCTCGCACTCCACACATATCGAATGTGCTTGCCTTGCTTCGGAATAGACACGGCCGGCGGACGAAACGCAGCAACACATTCATGCCCAGGCAGCCGAACGCTGTTGTAAAGCAGCCCCCACGACAAGGTTTCACGCAGCTGCCGGGCAAACGCCTGTGACGGCCCGTAAGCGTCAGGGTCCGGGTTGTGCAGTTCGGGGTGGTGTTGGCGAACGTCGTGCATTGGTTTAACGACTTTGTTGACGTAGGTGCGCAGGGTCAACTCGATGTCGGGCTCGTTGGTCGCGGCCAGGAAGCGTTCCTGGTGATAGCTCGTTTCGGCGATGGCGGCGGCCTGGCTGCTGGCGGCGTAGTAGACGCCGTAGGTGCCGTCGGTGAAGCGGCTGGTTTTGCCGATGTGGGTGAACGCGGCCATGACCGGTGATGAGCCGGGGCCGGAGATTCGGTCTTCGGGCAGCACGCGGGAGAGCACGCCGGCTTCTTGCGCCAACCGGTCGTTGGTCAGGGCTTCCAGGGCGTAGGCGGTTTGCAGGTCTTCGGGGTCGAGCACGTCTTCAAACAGAGTGATCGGGGGGAACGCGCTGTTGATCATCCGGTAAGCACGGTTCCACTCGGGGAGCACCACTTCCGGAGCCATCAGCCGCGGACGCCATCGAGGTAGCGACGCACGTCAGCGATGTCCACCACCCGGCCGGCCAGCATATAGCTCAACGCGGATTGACCATTGAACGGCGCGGCGGTGTTCGGGCTGCTGACCCATTTGTAGGCGCGGTCGCGGTTGTTGCTGAAGATGATGCTTAGCGCTTTGTGGATGCCCATCAGGTAGGAGATGCGCTCCAGAGTGTCGTGAGGGAGACGCACATTGGGCGGCAGGTGTTTGTATTTATAGAAGGTGGTGTTGCCGACTTTGCCCAACAGCGTGCGCTGTTCTTCGGCGGTGCAGCCCCAACGCTCCATCAGGTTGAAGAAGAACTTGAGCGCCACACGGCCGGCTTCCGGGGTGTCGAGCTCTTGGGGAGCGGTGCGCACGGGGGATGAAATGGCCATTGGAAGGACTCCTTCGGGCAAAGGGTTGTGCCTTCAGAGTAGTACAGCTCCGAACATCTTTTAAATTTTTGTTCGCTTGCGAATTTTCTACGGCTTTTCGACGATCACGGTTTCCACAGTGATCTGCTTGATCGCATGAAACGGCGCCAGTGCCGCTTCATCGGCCGTAGCACCGGTAATCAACCGCCACTCCCGCTCAATCGGCGTCCAGTGCTGTTGCCGCGCACGACCGAGTTTGTCGGTGTCGGCGAGGACAACAATCTGTGCCGCCCGTTTGATGATGCACTCCTTCAGATAGGCCTGCTGCGCGCTCGCTTCACACAAACCAAACTCGGCAACCACGCCGTCAGCACCGAGGAAGGCTTTGTCGACACTCAGCCGGCTCAACGTCAGCTCCGCCAACGGCCCCAACGTGCTCATGCTCGAACCGCGCAAATCGCCGCCGATCAAGGTCAGCCGCACGCCCGGCGCATTGGCCAGGGTCATCACGGCCAGCAGGTTGTTGGTGACCACATGCACGTCTTGTCGCGAGCACAGATGATGGGCCAGTGCGGCGCAAGTGGTGCCGCCGTCGAGCAAGACGGTATCGCCGTCCTGAACATGAGCCGCGGCCGCTTGGGCGATGGCGTCTTTCTGCTCCCACTGGCTGGTCTTGCGCTCTTCCAGCGAAGCTTCCGGCTCATGCACGCCAACCACCGAGGTCGCGCCGCCATAAGTGCGCACCAGGTGCCGCTGTTTGGCGAGCATGGTCAGGTCGCGCCGCACCGTCGCTTCCGAAACCCCGAGCGCCGCGCTCAATTGCTCGACGTTGGCATCGCCAATACGCACGAGATCGAGGATGGCGCGGTGGCGTTCGGATGCTTTCATGGCGGGTCTCGTTGTGTGGACGGTGGTCGATCTTACACGACAGCGTCCCTGCGACTCATCCCCGTCGCGTGGCAAGCTCCGCACCCTGGCGCAGTGCTTCGAGCAGGCTGCGTTCATCGGCTATGCCCTTGCCGGCGATATCGAAGGCAGTGCCGTGGTCGACCGACGTACGGATCACGTCCAGGCCGACGGTCACGTTCACACCCGCTTCAAGTCCCAGCACTTTGACCGGGCCGTGGCCCTGGTCGTGATACATCGCCACCACCAGATCGAAGTCGCCGCGTCCGGCGCGGAAGAACAGCGTGTCGGCGGGCAGTGGGCCCGTCACGTCGAGGCCGCGTTCCTGCAACAGCTTCACCGCCGGGATGATTTTTTCTTCCTCTTCGCCATAGCCGAACAAACCGTTTTCGCCGGCATGCGGATTGATCCCGCACACGCCAATACGCGGTTTGGCGATGCCGGCCTTGATCAACGTCGCGTTGCCGCGCTCGATCGTACGCTGAACCAGGCCCGGCTCGATCTTGCGGATCGCGTCGATGATGCCGATGTGGGTAGTGACGTGAATCACCCGCAGTTGCGGCGCCACCAGCATCATCGACACTTCGTCGACGTTGGTCAGGTGCGCGAGCATTTCGGTATGGCCCGGGTACTTGTGGCCGCCGGCGTGCAGCGCTTCCTTGTTCAACGGCGCGGTGCAGATCGCGTCGATCTGATCGGCCTCGGCGAGTTGCACGGCACGGGCGATGTATTGATAAGCCGCGTCACCGGCGATGGGCGACAACTCACCGAACGGCAGGTCGTCGGGAATCAGATTGAGGTCGATGCAGTCGATGGTGCCGGCCTCGTACAACGCCTGGGAGGCGTCCTCGATGCGGCGCACTTTGGCGCTGCCGCCGACGATGACATTGGCCTGCTCAAGACGACGGGCATCGCCGATGACCAGCGGCCGGCATTGTTGGTAGACGACGTCGTGAGTCAGGCTCTTGACGATGATTTCCGGACCGACGCCCGTGGCGTCGCCCATGGTGATGCCGATGATCGGGAGGTAGTTGCTCATAGTGTTCATTCGAGTCCTTGGATTCGTGTGCGTTTGGGCGGGGAGCGATCGGCGCTATCGCTGAGGTGTTGCCATGCCGCGTACAACGCGTGATCGCTGCCGAACGCGCCCGCCTTGGTAACAATTGCGGGACGATGGCCCTGCCGGGAAACGGTCGGTCGTGCGAAGGCGACGCCGGCTTCGATTTCCGTCAGCAGTTGCAGGCTGTCGATCCCGACAGTGGTCAATATGGCCCGCGCCGTCTCGCCGCCCGTGGCGATCAGGCCGCCGACCTTGGCGAAGTGCGGTTCTACCAGCACAGCCAACATGGTCGAGAGTTGCGCGCCCTCCTGGGGATCGAACGCCTCATCGCGGCCGATGCGCAGCAGCAGGTCACTCCAGCCTTCCAGTTGCTCGCCGATGCGCGCCTGCCAGATCGCCCAATCGCCATGGGTTGTGCCTTGGCGAAGGACTTCAGGCGGGACGACCAATTCGCTGACCCCGCTACGCTCTTTGAGCAGTGCGCATTGCCGCTCGCAGACGCCGGAGAGGCTGCCGACGAGTATCAGAATCGGCGCCTGACTTTTTTCGACGGCATCGGGTTCGATGGCCGCGAAGCGTGCTTCGGAGAAATCAGGAAGGCTGGCTATTTCCCGCGCAAGGCCACCCGAACCGATCCAGAACAGTGGCTGGTCGATCGACGCGGTCAGGCGAGCGAGGGTTAGCAAGTCGTCTTCGGTTTGCGCATCGACGATCAACGCCTGCGTGCCGCTGCGGGCGACTTCGGCAATGTGCCGGGCGAGCGCGTCTTCGTTGCCGCGCAAGGTGTCGAGGTCAAGCTTCGCGGTGGTCAGGCCGGCGGCGATGAGCATTGCTTCAACATCGGCCGGACGGTCGGCGTTTTCCAGTTTCCAGGTATTGGTGGTTTCCAGCGGCTGGCCGTTCACGAACACCCGACCGCCGCGCAACGTACGGCCTGTAGCGGGAAACGCCGGGGCCACAATGGCCAGCCCCGCCAACGGTTGCAGGGCGGCGACTTCAGCCGCCCAGTTGCCGCGCAGAGTCGAATCGATTTTCTTGTACAGCCGCTGCCCAGGCTGATGCAGTGCCTTGAACGCGGCGACGGTACGCTCGGCGGCCCGCGCCGGTGAGAGGCGCCGGGTGTCTGTGTCGGCGGCAATCACCTGAGCGTCAGCCTTGTCATTCAAAGGGTCGAGCGTGACGACCGTTTGCAGCCCCGCGCTTGCAAAACCGATGGCGCAATCCGCCGCGCCCGACAGATCGTCTGCGATGATCAACATCCTCATCGCAAGGCCTCCTGCTTTTGACGTTCAATCTCCGGTTCGGGAATGACGGCGGGGTTGCGCTGCTGCACGCGCTTGGCGACGGCGGCGGTGAGCAGCGGCGCGAGAATCGCAGTGACCACGACGCAGGCGGCCACCAGAATGGTCGCGCTCTTGGCTGCTTCGGCGTACACCGGATTGGCCGCCGCGATTAACGCAGGGACGGCGGCGGCATTCCCGGCGGTGGTGGCTGCTGCAACACCGGCGACGCCAGTGCCACCGGTCAAACGATCGGCGAAGAACAGCGGGATGCCGGTCAAAACGACGACCGCAACACCCATGCCGAGACCCAGCAAACCGGCCTGCCAGACGTTATGCAAGTCCAGGCTGGCACCGAGCGCCAGAGCGAAGAACGGGATCATCACCGGGACAGCCTTGGCCAGAAAATCGCGCATGTCACGGTCAAGATTGCCCAACAGCATGCCGAGCGCCAGTGGCAGGATGCTGCCCACCAACGTCGGCCAGGGGAATGCCGACAGGCCAGCGATACCCAACGTGACCATCGTCAGAAAAGGACCGGACTCCAACGACATGACCGAGTAGGCGCCGACGTCTTCGGAGCGACCGTACTGCCCCATCAGCGCCATATATAAGCCGCCGTTGGTGTCGTTCATCGCAGCGACCACTGCCAGCGTGGAAATGCCGGCGAAGAGTCCCGATGAAATCGGCTGCTCGCCCAGGAAGTGCCCGAGCACAATACCAATGAGGACGGCGATGCCGACTTTGGTCGCGAGCAGCGTCCCGCCCTTTTTAAGGAGATAAGGTGTGGCTTTGATATTGATACTTGCGCCCATGCAGACGTAGAACACCGCGAGGATCGGTAGCGCCCCGGTGAACAGTGCATTGGTGAATGAGCCGAAAAACTTTGGCGTGTCGGGCAGGAACGTTGCCACCAGCGAGCCAATCAGCAGGGGCACGATCATCATGCCGCCCGGTATGCGCTCAATGGTGCGTTTGATAGGAAATTGGGCCACGAGGGTCTCCTTTTATAATTGTTGGGTAAGACGTGCATCACCTCGAAACTGACTGAACCGATCATTTACTGATTGTTTCAGTCAAATTTATCTTAGGCCTTCGGTTTAATTTGCGCAAATCAATCATTCAAATGATCGTTTCGATCATTCGCGATGGGAAATCTAGGCTTTGACGGGCAGCTCGAATCGCCAGGTGACGCAAGCCAGAGCACTGCGGCGCCCACAAAAAAGCCCCGAACCAGTCGTAATGCTGTTCACTTAAGCATTTGAATCCTCGCCGGGCTTCTTCGAAAATCCGATGCCAGACCTCTGGCATCGGATTTTTTATGTCTGTTCAACAGGACTTGCTCGACCTCGGCGACCTTTTTAACTTCTGTGACTTGAGCACTTTCACTCAAAATATTCCCATCGAGTGGGTCGCATCTGCGCTGGATTTGTCCAGCCAGGCCACTATCCGGCGGCGTCGCTTGCCTGCCGACCAAGTGCTCTGGCTGGTGCTCGGAATGGCATTGTTTCGCGACGAACCTGTTCATGAAGTCGCCCGGCGTTTGAACATCTGCGCCCAAGGTCTGGCTTCTGACCATCTGTTGGCCCGTAGCGGTGTGACCGAGGCCCGCAAGCGGCTTGGGGCCGACCCGGTTGAGTGGTTGTTTCGCAAAACTGGCACTCAATGGGGCGCGCAGCGCTATCCCGATGATGCCTGGCAGGACTTGCAAGTATTTGCGGTCGATGGTGCGCTTCTGCGCACGCCGGATACACCTGAGTTGCGAGACCATTTCGGTTCTGGAAACACCTCGACCGACCGCCAGACTCCCTTTCCCATGCTGCGCCTGGTGGCGCTGATGAATGTGCGTTCGCACCTGATCCTGGATGCACAACTTAGCCCTTACCGACGCAGCGAAATGCGTCTGGCCGATGAGTTTTTGCAGAAGATTCCCGACCACTCCGTGACGCTGTTCGATAAGGGATTCTGGAGCGCCGATCTCATGCTCAGCCTGAGCGGCGACGGCAATCACCGCCACTGGCTGATTCCGGCAAAAAAGGGATTGGTTTGCGAGGAGGTAGCCCGTTACAACCACAACGATCGTTTGGTGCGTATGAAAGTGTCGCCGCAAGCCAGAAAGCGAAATCCGACTCTTCCTACACACTGGGAGGCGCGTGAAGTCAGTTATGAAATTCAAGGTAAAGTAAAAACAATCATGACATCGTTGCCGGCCAAGACCTACAGCACAAAGGCCGTTGCCGTGTTGTATCAAGAACGCTGGGAAATCGAATTGGGCTTCAGGGATATCAAAAGCTCAATGCAACAGAACGCAGTGACCTTGCGCAGCAAAAAAGTCGACCTGATCTACCAGGAAGTATGGGGGCTGTTGCTGGCTTACAACGTGATTCGCCGGGAGGCGAGTCAGGCAGCAGTGGCGTTTGGCCGAGCGCCGTCGGACATCCGATTCAAGCCGGCTTGCCAGTACATCGCCGTGCAGTTGATCGTGATGGCTGCGGCCAATCCCGTTTCGGCGACGGGTAGACGGTTAGCAGAACTAAGAAAAGGCGTTGCCGGGCTGTTTCTGGATCACCGCCCAAGGCCTTCAAGGCCAAGGACGGTGAAAATTTCAAAAACCCGATTTCCGGTGGACCGTAAGGCTGCTCCGCTTAAGTGAACAGCATTACCGAACCAGTCGGGGCTTTTCTTTTCTCAGCCTTGCATCAGGCCTCGATAACGCAACCGATCATCAGAAAATGTTGATCGGGTAATCCACGAACACACGCACTTCGTTACCGCTGGAGTTGTACTCACTCGATTTCTGCGAGACACGCAGGATCGAGCTGCGCAGTTTCACGCTCAGGTCTTTGGCCGGGCCGCTTTGCACGACGTACTTGAACTGGTTGAAGATTTCGCGCTCGGTACCGCCTTCGCTGGTGGAGGTGGTGATGTTGTCGCCGCGCACGTAGGCGAAGTTGTAGCTCAGGCCTGGAATACCGAAGGTGCTGAAGTCGAGGCCGTAGCCCAGCTGCCAGCTGCGTTCGTCTTCGGCGTTGAAGTCGGACCAGTAGGAGTTCGCCAGGTAGATCGTGTTGCCACCGTCGCCGACGCGACCTTGATCTTTCTGGTAGCCGCCGTAGGCGTAGCCCAGGTTGCTGTCGCCGGTGCTGCGCTGGTGGGCGAGCGTGAACGAGTGCGCGCCGGTGGCGAATGTGGCGGCCAGGCTCCAGATTTTGTTGTCGTCGCCGGTGACGATGCTTTGGCCGGGCACGGTGTTTTCGCGGACATAGGAACTGTCCAGCTTGGTGCGGTAGCCGTTGAAGTCCAGGGTCAGGGACTGATCCTTGTCGATCGGGAACACGTAGTTGGCGTTCACGTATTGCTTCTTCAGCACGTCTTCGACGTCGGAGGCGTACAGCGCAGCCTTGAACTGTTCGGTGAACTGGTAACTACCGCCCAACACGTTGATCGATTTCAGGCCACCGCTGTCACGGCCTTCAGCACTTTTGCGCGATTCGGCGGTGAAGCGACCGGCGTTCAGCTCCAGGCCTTTGATCTCCCTGGAGGTGATCAGCGTGCCGGTGTAGCTTTCTGGCAGCAGGCGGGAGTTGTCGTAGTTCAGTACCGGCAAAACCGGCATCTGGTCGCCGTAAGTCAGAACGGTGCTGGATACGCGGAATTTCACCGCGCCACCGGCTTTGGCCAGGTCGCCGGCCGGGTTACCGCTGTCGCCTTCCTTGAAGAAGTCGATGCCTTGGCCGCCGCTGTGGCTACCACGGTCCAGACGCAAACCGTACAGACCGAAGGCATCAACGCCTACGCCGACAGTTCCCGGGGTGAAGCCCGAGGTGTAGGTGCCGATGGCAGCCTGACCCCATTCACGCTGGTCGTCGTTGCCGTCTTTTTTGTCGCGATTGATGTAGGCATTGCGCAGCAGCACTTTGAGGCTGCTGTCTTCAACAAAACCCTTGGACTCGGCCTGGTCGTTAGCCATGACCTGTGTAGCACTCAACATCCCCAGAGCGATCAGGCTGATTCGCTTGTTCAACATTTTGTTCTTTTCCTTATGATCGGTTGATACGCGCTGCGTCGAACGGCTGAAACGGCGCTATCGCACTCTTTTTTCACCCCAAACAAAAAGGCCCGCGCACGAAGAAATCGTGGCGGGCCTTTTTGTTATTTTATGAGTCATGGCGGTTAGCCACAGGCGTGGGGCGAATCCTAGCTGCGCCCTTAACGATGTGTCAATTTCATGAATCGTCTGTAAATAGGCGAAAAACGTCTAAGAAATCACTTGTCGACGTCAATCGGCACAGCCGCTCAGGCCACAGGCTTGAAGCGCCGATGATGACGCTTGTGCGGGAAGCGACTGACTCAGCCATGCCGCAAAGGCTTGCGGCTTGCCGAGCCACGGGCTGATATCGATCAGGGTAAATTGGCCGTTGTGTTCCAGGGCGAAGGTCGGGAAACCCTGGCCGCCGACCTCGGCCAGGAATGCTCGACTGTCCTTGATGTGGCGATCGGTTTCAGCTGCTTTGAAAGCAGCCTGGAACGCTTGAGGTTCCAGACCGATGTCTTTCGCAAGTTCTAACAACACAGCTTCATCGGCAATGCGGCGACCTTCCTCGTAGTGAGCACTCTGCAAACGCCCCAGCAATTCCAGTCCGCGGCCGGCGATCTGCTCGGCTGCCAGCACCGCGGCAATCGGCGGGGCGGAATCGAAAACCGCCGTCTCATCGCGCAGCAATCCTTCGAAATACGCTTCGCCGAACGGCTGGCCGGTGTACTCGGCAATGCGCCGGTCATGGGGCATCACGTAGTTGCGCAGTTGTGGCGAGACGGTCTGGCGGTTGGCGCCGGTCATCATGCCGCCGCCGTGAGCGATCACTGGCAACACAGCCTGAGCAGCTTGCACCAGCGGTTTTGCGCCGTAGCACCAACCGCATAACGGGTCGTAAATGTAGTGAAGGATCATGGGAAAACTCTGACAAAACGAGATGCCGGCAGATTAGTCCTTCGTCCGTTTCTGAAAAACGCTGGAATGGCTTTCAGTTTGTTTCATGAATCGGTCGAATGGCCTCACGGCCCTACTGTAACCATCTCGACACAATTAGAAATAATCAAACAGGCGGATCCTTTCAAGAATAATTAACGAAAGTAAATAACAAGCATTACCATTCGCGCCCTCGAATTACTTCACCCTTTCGGATGCGCTTCAGATGCCTGCCCCCTTTCGCCTCACGCCCGTTACCCTTGGGCTTTCTGCATTTCTCTCTGCCGGTTTTGCCTGCGCCGCCACCACCGTTTTACCCGAGACGTCGATCAGCGCCGAAGCTGAAGCCGATGACCCGCGTGTGAAGGAAACCAGCACCGCGACCCGCACCGCCACGCCGGTGCGCTACGTTCCACAAGCCATCGACTCGATCAAAACCGCGAACGTCATGGATTACGGCACCAACGATCTGGGCACCGCGCTGAGCGGCATCCCCAACGTCAGCAGCGGCGCCGACACGCGCTTCGACAGCCTGCGCATCCGCGGTTTCGACGCCAGCAACGACTTCTACCTCGACGGCATCCGTGACGACAGCCAATACGTGCGCGATTTGCACAACATCGAACGCATCGAAGTCCTCAAAGGCCCGGCCGCTGTTTTATATGGCCGCGGCAGTCAGGGCGGGATCGTCAATCGGGTCAGCAAGCTGCCTGAATTCGGTCGCCGCTCGACCCTCGAGGCCCAGGGCGGCAGCGATGATTTGCGCAGCCTCTACGCCGACCTCAGCACCGACCCGAGTGAGAACATCAGCCTGCGCCTGAACATGGGCAACATGGATCAAAACAGCTTCCGCGACGGCGTGAGCGGCAATCGCCAACTGTTCGCTCCGTCGATGAGCTGGCAGCTGACGCCGGACCTGAATTGGCTGGTGCAGTACGAATACAGCCGCTACAACCGTACGCCGGATCGCGGTATCCCCGGTGTAAACGGACGCCCGGCGGACGTAGGACGGGATACGACCTACGGCAGCGAACACGATTTCATCGACGACAAGTCGCAATCCCTGCGCTCGAAACTCAGTTATGAGCTCAGCGACAACTGGCAGCTGCGCCAGACCCTGGGTGTGTTCAAGCTCAACAGCGATTTCGACAACACCTACCTGACGGGTTATACCCCGGCGACCAACAAGGTCACGCGCCAACACTGGCAACAGGACCTGACCACCCGCAACGTCTACAACAACGTCGAACTGGAAGGCGGTTTCGACACGTTCGGCCTTGAGCATCGTTTGCTGAGCGGCGTCGAAATCGGCAGCCAGCGGCGCGACCCTACGTTGTACAACGCAGCCACCGGACGCGGGACTCAGCCTGTACCGGCACTGGACCTGTACAACCCCGACCGCAATTTACGGCATACCGGGCGGATGCAGGTTTCCAGCAGCTCTCACACCGAAGTCGAAAGCCGTGCGGTGTACGTGCAGGATCAGCTGCGTCTGAACGATCAATGGCAACTGTTGGCCGGCTTGCGTTACGACACCTTCGACATCGAGTCGACCAACAAGCTGCGGGACATTTCTGAAGATCGCGACAGCCATAGCACCAGCCCGCGTGTAGGACTGGTGTGGACGCCGCTGCGGAATCATTCCTTCTACGCCTCCTGGAGCAAGACGTTTTCCCCGGTCGGCGGTGGTTTGATCGGTATCACCCCGGGCGCTGCCGGCAACAGCAACGACCTGAGTCCCGAACTGACCAAGCAAAAGGAAATCGGCGTGAAGAGCGACTGGCTCGATGACCGCCTGAGCACCACGTTGGCGATCTACGAACTGGAGCTCTACAACCGCCGTACCAGCGATCCCGACAATCCGACTGTCACCTTGCTCACCGGCGTGCAACGTTCCCGCGGAGTCGAGCTGACCGGGACCGGCAAGATTGCTGGCAACTGGTACGTGCGCGGTGGCGTGGGTGTGCAGGACGCGACGGTCGAGAAGGACAACAACGGCTTTGAAGGCAAACGCATCAGCAACGTGGCCAAGCATAACGGCAGCCTGTTCCTGACCTGGAAACCGGAAATGGGCTGGTACGCCGAAACCGGTCTGACCCTGGTGGGCCAGCGTTATGCCGACAACCTCAACACCACCGTCCTGCCGGGTTATGGCCGTTGGGATGCATTGGCCGGGTTCCGGCAGAAGGATTGGGATTTGCGCGCAGCGCTGAACAACATCAGCGACAAGACCTACTACTCGTCGGCCACCAGTGCGGCGCAGATTCAGCCGGGTGAACCGCGCAGCCTGGTCGTGACTGGCACCTACAGTTTCTAAACACCGTTTTACCGGTGTGGATCACAAATAATGTGTTCACACCGAACACCTGTGGGAGCGAGCCTGCTCGCGAAGAGGCCGGCACATTCAGCATCACTGTTGACTGTCAGACCGCTTTCGCGAGCAGGCTCGCTCCCACAATGGTTCTGTGTAACTCACAAAACCTTCGCCCATAAAAAAGCGCCGCCATCCCGGCAGCGCTTTATCAATCCGTTGTTTTTCTTCTTATCCTTCCATCACATCCCACAACGCTTCCAGCTCCGCTTCGCTGAATAAACCAGCGGGGTAGCGTTCGATCATCATCCGGCGCGGATCAGGCTCTCTGATCTGACGCGTTCCATTGGATTTCAACCAGTGCGCCAGGACCTGGAGCGATTCGCTGTTTACTGCCAGGGGATGCAACGCCCGCTCGCTCACCACATTCATTTCGGCGTTCATTTCCGCGCTCTCTCCTGGTTTGTGAGCGGCTAACTTATCCAAGGTTTATGACAGAACATCGCAGTTCTCCCCTCCCTGTTTTGCACCATGAGCGATACAAGAGCTGTGCCAAGGTTTCGCAACTGTCGACAAGCGGATACAAAAAAGCCCGCAGTCCTGTAGGGCTGCGGGCTTTCTGCTAAACCGAGAGTGAAAACGTTTGCCTGAATTATTTTGTAACCAACTCAAGCTGTTACAACTGCACTCACTCTTTGTGTGGTGCTGGCTGTTGTTGGGTAAGGCAGTGGATGTTACCGCCTCCCAGTAACAGTTCGCGGCCGGGCACCATTACCACTTCGTGCTGCGGGAACAGTGCCTGCAAAATCTCTTTTGCCGGGCCATCCAATGGGTCGTCGAAGCTCGGCGCGATGATGCCTCCGTTAACGATCAGAAAGTTCACGTAGGAGCCGGCCAGACGCACGGTCGGATTACGTTCCTGAGTCCCGTCCACCGGATCAACACCCGCGCACTCTTCTTCGGTCGCATACAGCGGCCCCGGAATCGGCATCTTGTGCACCGTGAATGGGCGACCCTTGGCGTCGGTGCTGCTTTCCAGCACGTTCATCGCCGCCTGGCAGCGCGGGTAGTTCGGGTCCTGCGGGTCATCGGTCCAGGCCAGCAACACTTCGCCCGGGCGCACGTAGCAACAGAAGTTATCCACATGGCCATCAGTTTCATCGTTGAACAACCCGTCCGGCAACCAGATGATTTTATCCACAGCCAGATTGGCGCTGAGCACCGCTTCGATCTCTGCACGGTTCATGTGCGGATTGCGATTGCGGTTAAGCAGGCATTCTTCGGTGGTGATCAGCGTGCCTTCGCCATCGACGTGGATCGAACCGCCTTCAAGCACAAAGCCCTCAGTGCGATAGCGTTGGCTGCGCTCGATCTCGAGGATCTTGCCGCCCACCTGGGAATCGCGATTCCACGGCGAATACAGCCCCCCGTCGAAACCGCCCCACGAGTTGAAGTCCCAATTCACACCACGGACTTCGCCACTGTTATTGATGACAAACGTCGGGCCAGTGTCGCGAACCCAGGCGTCGTCGCTGGACATTTCCACCACACGAATATTCGGCACATCCAGACGGGCACGGGCGTTTTCGTATTGGCCGGCGGAAACCGCCACGGTCACCGGTTCGAAACGGGCAATGGCTTTGGCCACCGCGACGTGCGCGGCCTGCGCCGGTTTGCCACCCAGGCGCCAGTTGTCCGGGCGCTCGGGCCAGATCATCCAGGTCTGGGTTTGCGGCGCCCATTCGGCCGGCATGTAAAAGCCGTCGGCGCGCGGCGTGCTGTGCAAAGTGGTCATAGCGATCAGGACTCCAGGGAACCGTCGAGGGTCTTTAGTGTGCCATACAGGTTCGGGCGACGATCGCGGAACGAACCCCACGCGCTGCGGATGTGCTCCAGTTCGTCCAGGTCGAAGCTCTGAACCAGCACGCCTTCTTCGGTTTCATTGAGCTCTTGAACCTTCTCGCCGAACTGGTTGGCAATGAACGACGAACCGTAGAACGTAATGTCGTAGCCGTCCTGCTCTTCATTGCCGATGCGGTTGCTGGCGATCAGCGGCATCAGGTTGGCGCCGGCATGGCCTTGTTGCACGCGCTGCCAGTGATCACGGGACGAAATGGTCTTGTCGTGTGGCTCGCTGCCGATTGCGGTCGGGTAGAACAGGATTTCTGCGCCCAGCAACGCCATGCTGCGCGCGCATTCCGGGAACCACTGGTCCCAGCAGATGCCCACGCCGATTTTCGCGTAACGGGTGTTCCAGACTTTGAAGCCGGTATCGCCCGGATTGAAGTAATACTTTTCGTGGTAGCCAGGGCCGTCCGGGATGTGGCTTTTACGATAAATCCCGAGGTTGCTGCCGTCGGCATCGATGATGGCGATGCTGTTGAAACGCGCGCGGCCCGCCAGTTCGTAGAAGCTGATCGGCAGAACCACTTGCAGCTCTTTGGCGACTTTCTGGAAGTGCTTGATGGCGACATTGTCTTCAACGGTCGTGGCCAGCTGCAGGTAATCCGGGTTCGGCTTCTGGCAGAAGTAAGGAGCCTCGAACAGCTCCTGGATCAGGATGATCTGCGCGCCTTTCGCCGCGGCCTCACGGACCAGCCGCTCAGCGGTCTCGATGTTGGCTTCAAGGTCCCAGGAACAGGCCATCTGGGTGGCGGCGACGGTAACGATACGGCTCATGAATCATCTCCGGGGCAATTGCTTGAGGGTCGAGTGTGTCATCGACCAATGACAGAAATGGGAAGCACCGGGCGTGGTGGGTCCACACCGGGGCAGTGGCGACTTTATAACCGATAAAAATCGGCTTTAGAAGCCACCAGCAAACCTTTCGTCATATTTTTTTGCTAAAAAACCGATATCTATCGAATTTAGACCGTGCCAATGTGGGAGTGAGCCTGCTCGCGATTGCGGTCGAACATTCAACATGGATGTCGACTGATCCTGCCCAATCGCGAGCAGGCTCACTCCCACAGGGGTATGTGTTTACAGACCTTCTGCGAGCACCTTCGACAGCATGTCCACGAAGAAATCCACGCTCTGACGCGAGGTCACCATCGGCGGTTTGATCTTGAGGATGTTCAGGTAATCGCCAGTCGGCTGCATGAAGATCCCCAGCTCGCGCAACCGATCACACAGCGCCGTGGTTTCTTCGGTTGCCGGCTCCAGCGTTTCGCGATTGCGGATCAACTCGACGCCCAGATAGAAGCCGGAACCATGCACCGCGCCCACCAGCGGATGAATATCGATCAGCGCTTCAAGCCGTTCCTTGAAATACCCGCCCACGACCTGAGCGTTTTCCCAGAGCTTTTCTTCCTCCATCACATCCAGCACTGCCATGCCGATCTGGCAACTGACCGGGCTGCCGCCAGCCGACGAGAAGAAGTAACCCTCGGCCTCCAGCGCTTCGGCGATTTCTCGACGGGTGATCACCGCGCCCAACGGCTGGCCGTTGCCCATGCCTTTGGCCATGGTGATGATGTCCGGCACCACGCCTTGCTCTTCGAAACCCCAGAAAAAGTTGCCCATGCGGCCGTAACCGACCTGCACTTCGTCGGCGATGCAGACCCCACCCTGAGCACGAACCAGCGCATACACCTGTTTCAAATACCCCGGCGGCAGTGAGATACCGCCGGCATTGCCGTACACCGGTTCGCAGATGAAACCGGCCAGCTGACGCTTCTGCTCGGCAATTTTCGCCAGGTTGTGTTCAACGCTGCGCACATAGTCCGGCGCGCTATCCGGTCCACGGAATTCGCCGCGATAGGTGTTCGGCGCGGTGACTGGATGCACCCAGTCCGGACGGCTGCTCAAGGCCTTCGGGTTATCGGCAATCGAAGTCGAGACCGCGTCCGCGCCCACTGTCCAACCGTGATAGGCCTCGAGCACGCTGAGCATGTCGCGACCGCCGCTGTAGGCCCATGCCAGACGGATTGCCAGGTCATTGGCCTCGCTGCCACTGTTGACCAGAAACACCCGGTCCATGGAGTCCGGCGACAGTTTCAGCAAACGTTCGGAGAACT